>NZ_JADPKX010000022.1:0-31024 GCF_023074155.1 Bradyrhizobium sp. 134
GAAGGGGGGTCACCGTTGTTCCCGGATCGGAAGTTGCGAATTTCGCCCATAGCGGGACCCACAAAACTGCAAGGCGACCCAGCATACAACCCGTCAAAAGGATCATCCGCGACGATATCACATCGATGAACGCAGACAACATCGAAGCACTCGTGCATCGCCTTGCCGATCGAAATGCCATCCCAGATCACGCGGTCGCCGCCGATGCCCCTCGTGCGTAGGGATGGGCTTTAAGGCGCGCCGACCAGAGCGCGCCGATCCCCGACCTTCACACTTGCGACAATCGACTCCATGGCTTTTGACGTTCGGCGTCATCTCCGCGGTCAATCAGTGGTGCAAGCAAACTGCCGCTAGGCCGGCCTGCGTTATCGGCATCGATCTCTTGTCAGGTGTGGTGCACCGCAGCCCGCGTAACCGAGAACGGATTATCGCGTCGCGTTGGCTTACTGTTCGGCTTTGTTCTCAAGAAAGCACTGAACCGGTTGTATTGCCCTCCGCGGGAACACGCTGGCAGCCCCGAAGTTATGAGTCCCGTGACTAAGAAGGTAGACTGTCCCGCCGTCGGCTCCCAACACCGGCGGCGGGGTTTTTGTGAGTTGCTTGAGTGGCAAAGCGTACCGGAGCACCGGCCAAGAAGCCGCAAACTTCCATGCCGGGCTTTATCAGTCCCCAGCTTGCGACCCTGAAGATGAAAGCTCCTTCGGGGGCTCAGTGGATTCACGAAGTCAAATACGACGGCTACCGCATCCAGCTGCACATCGGCGGCGACGGCCGGAAGGCCTTCACCAGGAATGGCCATAACTGGGTCGACAGGTTCTCGGTCATTGCCGGCGCCTTCGATATCCCGGGTCAGGCGATCGTCGACGGCGAGGTGGTCGTCATCCATAAAGAGCGAACCAACTTCTCCGAACTCCAGGCGGACCTCGGCCGAGGCGACCAGGACCGGCTGGTTTACTTCGCCTTCGATCTTCTATGGTTGGACGGCAAGGACCTTCGCAGAATGGCTCAGCTTGCCCGCAAGGAGCTCCTGAAGCAGCTGATAGACGAGAACGGGCTGGAAGCACCGATCTTCTACAGTGAGCACCATGAAGGTGACGGGCAGGCGCTGTTCGAGGCGGCCGGCAAGCTTAACTACGAAGGCATCGTCTCGAAGCGGGTTGATGCCCCGTACCGGTCGGAGCGGGTTGAGACCTGGCAAAAGATCAAGACCGTCCAGCGCGAGAAATTTCCCGTCGTTGGCTTCGTCAAGGACCCGTCCGGCGTCGCCGCGCTCTACCTCGGCAAGCAGGAAGGGAAAGAGCTGCGGTACATGGGGAAAGTCGGGACGGGCTGGAGCCGGACGAAATCGGCGGAGATCCGCAAGGCTCTCGATACCGTCATCAGTCCGAAACAAAAGCTCACCAAGCCTGTCAGGAAACCGAAGGCGACCTGGGTCGAGCCGAAGTTCTACGCCGACCTCGAATACCGGGACATCACCTCCCAAGGCCCGCTGCGGGCCAGTTCGTTCAAAGGCCTGTCGAAGAAATAACCCAGGTTTAAACTCTTGTGATTTCTTCCGCGGTCTGCGGCTGGTGGAGGAACGGCAGCGCGGCAATGCCGTTCGCCATGCTGACGATAGTGTCCCTCCTAGACTTGCCTCCGCCACTGGCGGAGGCCTTTTCTTGTGGATAAGGAACGTTAGCTTCCGCGGGTATGTTCTTCGCTTGAGCGGAGACGAACGTTTGTCACCGTCGGTCGGATAGCGAGTCTGTGCCGACGCCCAGCGCCATAGTTGCGCTGATGCTGCCCGAATTCATAACATTGGCAAAGCCGCCCCGAATTCCGGCCAGACCGCCGCTGATGGTTGCGCCGGCGCTATTGGTCGATGTCGAGCCTACCGTGCCGTTCGTTACATTAGAAATAGGCCTATGCGGCAGCCTTGATAAGTCCAAGCTGTGTCAAGGCCGCCACACCATCGTCGAGGCCAATCTCCTCGACAATCTTGCGATCCTTGAGCTTCAGGACGGTCGTACCGGTGAACTTCATGTTGCGCCCTGTGTTGGCAGGCAGCGATCCCGCCAAAAAGTCGCCGAAGGCGGGCCCGGTGTGCGTGCCACCACCTTCCCAGCGTCCAACGACGTAATCGCCTTCAGCAATCAGGTCAGCGGCACCCCAGAAGTTGAGGTCCGGAAACGCCTTTCGAAAGTCGGTCATGAAGGCTTTAATGTCCTCGCGGCCGCGACGAGGTTCGTGAAGCGAATACTGCAACAGCATGTCCGGCGCTGCGAGTTCGTCTACTATGTTCAGGTTGCAGGTCGCGCCCCAAAAGTCTGTAAACCAGCGACCCACGATGGCCTTGTTGTCACTTTCCTTCGACATGTAGCTAATTCCTCTGTTTGTGTTTTCAGTTCGAGTGGACGCCTTGGAGACGGGATCGGGGCCGGCTTGGACCATGCCGTCGGGACGGATGTGCGGCCCAGACTGAGGATCAATCGCCAGCCGTTCGAACAGCTCTCGCAGTTCTGGTCGGAGGCCATCTCCACAAGGAGCTGCGATAGAGTGAAACTTGTGCATGTCGTGCTCCTATGTGCGCCCGCCCACGATAGGATTTCACTCAGATCGATCCACCCGATTTCCGACCGGCCGCTGCGCCAACACAGGTCGGCATCGCGTCAAAAGCTACCTTGGCAGCTCGCATTGCGTGCTTCAGCTTGCCTCCCAAAAGCAGACCTCGCGGCATGCTGAGCTAAGGTCAGCTACGGGCCAACAGGCGATGTTGCTGGTGCGACGGGATGAGAGGCACTCATCAATATTGCTCTGCCCAAATTCGTTGATTAGCCGGAGAACTACAGACGCGGAACTCTGGATTTTGATCTTGCGTTCATGAGCTCAATCCTACATCTGCCGTCGATCACGGCATGTAGGTGAGGAACAATGTCCTTCGACCCGATGGCCGCTGCGGTTGATTGGCTCGACGCCTACCGCGCTGGCGAGATTGAAACTATCCTGGAGATGTATGCTGACGATGCGACAGTCCATTGCGGCTGTGGTAGCATGAAAGCTCCCATCACTGGCAGAGAGGGCCTCCACGCTTATTGGACGGACCGGGTTCGGCAATTTCCAGCTTCGGAGCTGGACAACCTGCATCCATCGGATGATGGAACTCTAATCACATATGTCGCGAGGCACGGCGTCGTCAGTGTAGTTCTAACGTTTGATGCTCTCGGACAAATCTCATCCCAAACCTGCGGTCTATCCAATTAAGCCCACAATCCGCTGGGGCTTTGGGGGCAACTCGGCAGCCAGACCGGATCAGGAAGCGGGCTGCGCGAACTCCAAAGTCGTCTTCGAGTCAAAATGCGAAGAACTCCCTTGGGCAAATCTGGACCGATGATCTCGGTGACCGGACATCCAAGCGGCCGGATTGAATTCGTAAACGGGCCTAAAGCCTCGTTCGAATGTGAAAGCAAGGAGTGGCGCGCGCACCACATACAACAGGGCTTGCTTTGGAGAAAATGCAATGCGTTTTATCTTCGGATTATGCCTTGGGATCGCGTCGTGTGCTTCTGCGAACGCCGCGCCAAGGTGGCATCACAACTCGCGGCAAGCCATCATGCGTCCTGGCCAGGCGGTCATCCCGAGCTATACCACTCCACGGGGCGTGCGCATCTATCGCGACGATTCCGTTCCGGGAGGTCTCCGGACCGATCACGACGATCCTCCTGCCTACGATGATCCATCCAAGTTTGGCGGTGGCTGATGACTGAAGTGCGCGTCCGCTGCGGGTCAATCGCGTCGGTTTGCCCGTGAGGCGATGACCAGCGTTCGAAGCGGATAAACGGACGTGGTCAGGCCGGACCGGCACGTCTCCAACCGGCCCAAGAAAGAGATCAACGGGCAACCCGTGGCGCATATTGGCGGCTAAACGGAGCCGCCGTACCCAGTACCTTTAGTGTTGAGTATCGGAGGCAAGAAATGATCGTAGCTCGTCGAGAAAGCGTGCCAAAGCCGGCTCGCCCTCCAGCATGATATGATTCCGGCCTTCGAGCGGGACAAATCGGGCGCCGGGAATCCCCGCGGCCAGCCGACGGCCCGACTCGAACGGCACTCTGGCGTCGTTGCGGCAATGCATGACAAGGGTCGGCACCTTGACCCGCGGCAGTAGTGAGCTGATCTCCACTTCGCCATTTGCCAGTAAATTGCGCGCTGCGTCTTCGGCCGAGCTCGATATACGCTGTAGCTCGTTAAACCAGTCGGCCTGCTCCTTGTTAGCGTCCGGAATAAACAGCGACGTGAACATCTGCCTGAAAGCCGGGTTTTCCTGTCCCCATCCCAGCCGCATCAGCGTCAGCATCGCATCTCCGGCCGCCTTCTCCGCCTCGGTCCTGGCGCGCTTCTTCCAGCCGACAACATAACCTCCGTAGAGAATCAGATGCGACACTCGCTCCGGATGCCGGACCGCGTAGGCAATCGAGACTGCGCACCCCTGGGATATGCCGAGCAGCGCGAACCGTTCGATGCCCGCGGCGTCGACCACCGCTTCGAGGTCATCGACTAACCGCTCGAATGTTACGTCGGGGACGTCACGATCCGAAAGCCCATTTCCCCTTGCGTCATATCGGATGAAAAGGTGCTCGCGGGACAATTCCCGGTAGAGATGCCGCCAGATTGGACTTTCGAAGTCGAATTCGATGTGGGTCATCCAGTGCCCCGTCTTCACCAGCGGATGCCCTTGGCCGGTCCTGGCGTAGGCCAACTGCACGCCGTCGGCGGTCTGGCAGAAGTGAATTTCCTGCTTGTGTTGGACGGTTGACGCCGCGACCGTGTCTTCCGCAGACGAGGGAATCGCGGCGTCTGGAATCGCCTCGATGTCCTTGGCAGTGAGCCCGAACACGCCGACCGCGCGCGAGATGTTCTTCACAGCCTGCTCGCCCAAATCAGCAAAAGCCATCGACAGCTTGTCCCGGATCTGGTCGTTCGCCGCCCTGGATATGCATACGCCGCCGGGCTCGCAGAGCGTTTCCAAGCGCGCCGCGATGTTGACGCCGTCGCCGAAGATATCGTCGCCGTCGATGATAATATCGCCGACGTTGATCCCAATCCGGAACACGACCTGCCGTTCCGCAGCGACCCCTGCGTTGCGCCCCACCATGCTGCGCTGAATCTTGACCGCACAGGCGACCGCATCCACGACGCTGGCGAATTCCACCAGCATCCCATCGCCGGTGGTTTTGACGATGCGGCCGTGGTGATCGGAAATGCCGCAGTCGACCAGTTCTCGGCGGTGCGACTTGAGGGAATTGAGGGTCCCCATCTCGTCGGCGCCCATTAGCCGGCTGTAGCCGACCACGTCCGCCGCTAGAATGGCCGCAAGCCGGCGTTGCATGGCTCTTGCCCTCTCATGCCACTGCCAGTCTGCCCGCAATCAGTGGCCGCGACAAGGCTGAACGGGCCGGCGGAATCCGCCGCGGATCAAAGCGCGGTTTTGGTTTTGCCGCGCACTTCCGGTCTACCCCGATAATCGCACGTAGTCGGTTCGGCAGCCACCTCGCAAAAGGGTCAAAAGCAGTCCACGCCTCGACGCTTGCGATAGGGCAGCTAACGGCCCAATAGCCGAAGCGACAGAATTAACGTACGATCGATGCCGCGCGTGACGTCAAAGGGGGCGGACGTTGACCAATCGATTCTTACTCACTGCAGCTCTGGTTGCATCCACGGCCATCAGCGCGAGCGCCGCATCGGCGCATCATCCAAGGCATCGGCGGTATCGGTGGTGCCGGCGGCATTTTCACGATCGGCGCTGGCACCCTCGCTGAGGGCCGCCTTTTCCGTGTTCGTTGACTATCTCCGGCTGCAGCAACTGAGCAATCTAACTCTGCTCGCCAATGTCGGTAACGACGTCCATGGCCTGCAAACGGTCGAGAGCCGCGTCCTTGCCCTTGCTGTTGGCATCACCAACGATTTCACGGTATCGGTGCGCCTGCCATGGGTGCGCCGCACCGGTATTCTCGAAGGCGTGCAGGAGGATCCTGCCACCGTGCGTGACCGCGGCAACACATCGGGCTTTGGCGATGTAACCGTGCTAGGCCAATATCGCTTTCTGAACAATCGGGTGAGCGGAACGCAGGCGGCGGTGCTGTTCGGCGCCAAGGCCCCGACCGGCGCGACCAACCTGGTCGATCCATTTGGGGAAACCTTCGAGGCAGAGTTTCAACCCGGATCGGGATCTTGGGATGGCTTGTTCGGTGTCGCCTTCAGCCAGCAATTGTATCCCGCCTTGAGCTTTCACGCCAACGTACTCGCGATTGCAACCAGGACTGGGACTCAAGACACCAATCTCGGCAACCGGTTTCTCTATAACGGCGCATTGGCCTACCGACTGTTCGGCGAAACGGCCAGCGAGCCGCATTCCCATGACCCGCGTGCTACCTATGCACACGCCGGTCATGATCGCTCACGGATGGTGACCAAGACCCCGATGCTGGCCGCTCCGCACGGTCATGTTGCCCTCGACGCTTTGCTTGAGATTAACGGCGAGTGGCACGAGAAGCAGCGAACCTTCGGCATCGCCGATCCAAACTCAGGTGGCAACACGGTGTTCATTTCGCCGGGTCTGCGCCTTACGGTCGAGAACTGGTCGAGCTACGTGATGGTCGGCATTCCGGTCCTTAACGACTACAACGGGATTCAAGCGACCCCCACATGGCGCGTTTTGGCTGGAGTCTCCGCCGTCTTCGGTCCCTGATCCATATAGACTGGCCGCCAACGAGTAAGCGTCGTGCTTTCTCTTGAGTCCGTTCTGCAACCGCCGATCACGGTCAAAGTGGGAGACTTCCGCTTGCGTTGCTAAGCCGACGTTTGTGAGAATAGGTCTTAGTTCAGCGACTTCCCGCGCCGCTTTCGGGGCGGCTTTCTCACCAGCGGCGCGCATGACCTCCATGCTGGTGATGCTGGGGTCGAAATCCTTCGGCGGCACTGGCATCTCGTCCGGCGGCATCGTTGCAGGCTGGGCAGGGCGTAGTGGCGCGGCCCTAGCCGCAAGCCGTTGGGAGCGTGCTCGACTTGGCGCGGGCGCCGGCGCGGCGTTGCCGCCTTGATTGCCGGTTGTCCCGTGTCCCGCTGTCCCCCACGCTGAGGGCTGGGACATCCCTCAGAACGGCATCCGGAACTTCTTGAACATCGTCCTGCCGTCCCGCTTGATGTCGGCCTCGATCCGGCTGAGCGTGTCGGCCTGGTGTGCCCTCTCGGGGCCGAGGAGATTGTGCTCCCGGATTTGCTCCATCGTTCGGAGGACGAGCTCGACCGATGTCGGATCGAGATCCTTCCTCCGCTCAATCGAGTCCAGCATATCCTTGTAGTCAGCGAAGAACTGCGGGCCCGTGTCACCCATTTCCACGAAGATGTCGTGCATACGCCAGAGGTTATGCAGGAGGACCGCGCGGTCCGCATCGGAGATGTTCAGCTTGAGATACATGTCTCATCCTGATGTTGGCAGGCACAGGACCCGGCGCTAACCGCGGCGCGTTTGGTGCATGCAAACGGCCCGCGAGCGCTTCGCGCTAAAGCAGGGACATCCCCGTGGCTGCCAAGGCCACGAGCAGGAGCAGGATAGCGGCGATAATGACGCCCAGGAATACCCGTTCCATCGGGTGCAGCAGGTGAGGCCTGGTGGCGTTCCTGTGCGGCGAGCGCTTCGCGCTCACACAAACCAGCAGGGGGTGTGGCCCGGTGCCTCTTTACTACTTCTGCGCGGCACGCGCGCGGTTCGTTGTAGAATACGGCCCGGATGGCGTTTCGCTGTGCGAATTCGCTTTGGGGTTTTCTCCGAGGTTTTGGCCCGCCACTGGCGGCATTTGTCCTCGTTCAAGGGTCAACCGACCAGGAGCTACGTCCGTTCGCCCAGGAGCTTCGTCCGTCGCAATGTCGATAATCGACTTAGCGAGCTGGTTTCTAGGGCGCTTGGGTCATTCTGCTGTGCTCTAGGTTTGGGGCCGCCGAACTTGACCACTTGACCGTTTCCCAGCGGTTTTTGGCTATCTCATCAGGGACCAACAGCCGCTCGCCCTTGATTACCCTCTTGCCAACGCGTGTGCCGAGGTGGGCGCGAAGCGCGTTTTTAGCTGCCTCTTCATTGGCGAAGCCGACGTAGAACCACCCATATGTCGGGGCTAGGTCCGGCGAGACGCCGTACTCGATCGAAAGTAACCACGCTCTTTTTGCAAGCTCGCCCATTGCCCATGTGTATGCGCCCTGAATCGTCCTGACGCCACCCTTCTATCCTGCCAGTTTCAAACTGACCCAGTACCCAAGCGGTGCGGCTTTGACCCTCGATCAGCAGTCGCCGGTAGCCGAAGCGGCGGCGTTCCTGGGCAATCGCCCTCATGCGCTGGCGAAGGCTGGCATCGTCAGTCCGCGTCGTCCGATATCTCATGGTCATGCGGCAGCAGCCGATGGCTTTACACGCCCGCCGTTCGCTCATCCCATGGGCATCCACCAGAGCGCCGCATTGTTCAGCATGGCGTCGGCCCGGAGCCGCTTCAGGCTGGTGTTCTCGTCCTCCAGCGTTCTCAGCCGCTTGGCCTCGGAGACGTCCATCCCGCCGAACCTGGTCTTCCATTTTTAACTGGCGTCGCTCACGCCGTGCTTGCGGCACAGATCGGCCACTGAAACCCCGGCCTCGTGCTTCTTCAAGATTCCGATGATCTGCTCTTCCGTGAAACGACTGCGCTTCATGCTCTGGTCCTCGTCTTGGGCGAGAGCGAACTCCAAACTGGATTAAGCCCGGGGGGCAAGGTCACCATAACCCCTACCGCCCCGCATGACCTCTCGCGACTTGGTGCTCATCCGGAGGATTCCTCCGGAGGCAAGCCGTTAGACTTTGTGGCGGCTGACCCGCCTCGCCAGGTGTCGGTCAAGCCCTCGTTAGCCGGGAGACGCCCCGCCAGCCGGCCGCTGCAGCAAAGCGGGTGCCAAGTCGGGTTCCGTGACCAATCAGCGTTTAGATACTTCCCCGGGGCGGCTGACGGTCGTAGGCTAGACGCATTGCACATCCGAACTCGTATTGTGGGGTAGCGTTATGTCGAGTGCGATTGAGTTGATTGTGGACGGCTACGCAAGACTGAACGACCATCAGCCGCTCGAGGAGTTGAGGATGCACCGCGGGCGCTTGGCGCTCGATCTGAAAGCCATGACTGGCTTCGACTGCGGGTCGTCGATCGCCCAGCTCGAGCAAGACATTGCGGCCATCGAGGCCGGGATGGAGATGCTGTCGGGACCGATCGCCGGGTAGGCTAACGCGCCAACCTGGTGAGGGCGAGCGCGTAAGGAGGGCAAGTGCTGCGATCTTTCGTCATCGCTCCCCTCGCAGTGGTCTGGGCATGCCCGTCCGCGCTCAGCCTGACGTCTGAGGAGGTCATCGCCAAGCTTCGTGCCGCGGGCTACTCCCAGATCCAGGAATTACCGGCCGGCAAGATCAAGACCTACAAGGCCGTCAAGGAAGGCACCACGCGCTCGGTAATCATCGACAGCACCGGCCACATCGCAGAGGTGGCGAGATAAGCTAGACGGGCAGACGAAGCCAGACGTCTTTACTGGACAGCGTGCCGGTTGGCGTCGCAATCTCCATATCGACGACGCGAAGCGAGCCATGACTTTCGTAAAGGTAGCGAAGGTGCCAGACCGGGCCGAGTTCCGGTGAAATGGCAAAGTCGTCCAACGCGCTTGTGATGTTGTGAACGGCATCGCGTCGGCCGATCGGTGCGGAGAACATCGCGTCTATCAGCGCGGCTAGGCTCATGCCACCGACCAGCATGGCTCGTGCAGCTTCGTCGCCGTGAGAAAGCCGGAGGGCGGTCACGATGACCGCAATAGCGTCGGGATTGTTCAGAGCCGCGGCACGTTCAGACCCAAAACCGGACCATTGATGTAAGGGCGCGGGGCAGCGGTTGCGTATTCTCGCAAGGCGATGGACGACTGCTACAACACCTCAGCACGAACCGGAGCCACGCCACGATCCGTAATCCCTAAGGTACGCGCCGCGGCGAGCGAGAGGTCGAGGACGCGGCCACGGACCCATGGTCCGCGGTCGGTGATACGAACCACCACCGACTTCTTCGTCTCAAGATCAATGACCCGGACCCTCGTGCCGAACGGCAGACGTCGGTGCGCCGCGGTTAGTAGATTCCGGTCAAATGATGAACCGCTCGCGGTCTTGCCTTTGGAGTAGGAGTAGTAGGAGGCTTTTCCGGAAAAGACCCGGTTGTAAGATTGAGTGCCCGAACGAGCATTCAAGGGCTCTTGTCCGTTCGGAAGTTGCGGTTGCGCCTCATCCTTTTTTGTCTGATCGAGTCCTTCAGGAGCCGGCTCAGCGTGAGCCTTTGGAATGATGGACCACCGCTCATTGAAATCCTCTGCTGCAGCGGTGTTCGCATTCAATCCAATCCAAGCAGGGAGTGTCGCAATCGCAACCATTCTGAGGAGAAGGCGCATTGTTCGGCCTCATCAAACAATTGAAGCACAAGTCAACAATGCAACCCATCCGCCAGTGTTCCTGAACATGTATTCGCGTCTCGCGAATAGGTGATTGCATACCGACGTTGGCCGGATGTGCGTAGGAGCACCGCAGCAAGTCAATTATCTCGCTGCGATGCATCGCGCCATTTAGCGCAACCGGCCGGGGGCCTATCGGCCAGTCTTCCCAGCGCGCACTACATACGACCGGCCCATGGGAAAAGTTGCGTATCCCCAAAATGAGAAATTTCAACCCGCCTACTGACAATGGGGCAGAGTTGTTGGTGGCCATACGCCCGCCGACGCCAATGGCCCGTCGAGCGGTGCTTCGCGCTGGTCTTAGTGGACGAGCAGCGGCCCGAGCTCGAGGGGCAATCGCCAAGGCCGAACACGACGACCACGCCGAGGCGGGTGCCGAACGCGCTGTCGGGCAGCTTGATTCGAGGCAGAGGGGGTTATTAGAGGTACTTAGGAGCCTGCGGTTGGCGCTCGCTAAAGGACGCCGCATCTTCTGTTCGGCGATTTCGAAGACCGGACGAGCGTTGGCAATTGACACAGTACCTTCCCAAGACCTGCGATTGCTTGCTCGGCTTCCTCAGTCCGGTCAGCCGGCTCTTCCTTCAATGCCTCTCGCTTTGCACGCTTGTCTGCCGCAGACTTGTTCCTTTGAGCACGGCATCTTGCAGGCAACTCTGGGGCGGCGGTCGTAACTAAGTCCGATTCAAGGTGTATGATGGGGTTGCGTTCCTCATAGGAGCCCGTGATGGAACCAACAGAATCTGCCCGCACGCACCGTCAGGTGTTGCCTTGGCTCGTGGTCGCGCTGATTGTTGTGTTGGCTGGAGGCATGTTCGTTTGGATGAATAACAGAATTGATGCCCTACAGGCGGCGACTGCTATTCGTCGAGATTCTGGCGTCGAACAAACAAAGAGGGCGGTAGCAGCTCTTGAGCAGACGATGAAAGACATTCAGTCAAGCCAGCAAAGCCTTGTGGACCGGATAGCGGAGGTCCAGCGCAAACTTGCCTCGGAAGGCAGTAATCGCAAGCTAATGTCAGATCAACTAGGCGCACTCGGCGCACGCGTTGATGGGCTGGCATCCGCGAATGCGGAGAGCGCTGCGACTGCCCGTCAGAACTCACGCACAAAGCGATAGATGTTCGCGCTAAGTTCAGTGCCGGAAATTTCTTTCCGAAAGTAGGAAAAACCTTCCGCGAACATCTTCAACCAAGAGAACCAAACAGCGATGCGTCAACGTTGGTGACCAACTAGCCCGCCCTTGAAAGTGGTCCTCTCAAGGCGATTTGGGACCGCCTCCGGTCCGACGGCCGGTTGATAAGTACGGCGGGTTCTCGCACTTCTTCTGCCGCTTGCGGTTTCTTTGGAACGCCCACCGATCAATCCCGCCAGTCCGAGGACAGCTCCTGCGACGGTCACCCAGTGGGATATCCGATCCTGGAAAGCATCGCTGTTCCCGCTAATGCTCAGCGCTCACCCTCGTGCCGCAACGGCTGGGTACGCAACCCGCTTTTGAGAGCGATGTTTTCGACGACTGTTTGCTCTTTGGTCGGAAAGTACGTCGCAACCAACGACAGGACACCAGCGACGCAGAGGGCCATCAGAGCGGCGCCAGCAACGCTTACCGGACCTCGCAATAGCAACTGCCCCAACGCGCGAAACATGACATCCGCATACTCGGAAATGCTTAACGAAAATATTGCGCGCGATCAACGGCGCCCAGAAACGCACGTCGCATCGCGCGGCATCCTATCAGATCGAGGTTGCGTGGAGCGAGAGCGCTGTCGGATGACCGAGTAGGTGCCCGCTATTGCGTGCTTAGCGACAAGCCAAGAACAAATGCCTTAGCCGCCGTCGCGCCCGGCGTTCGCTTCAATTTCTTTGCGATCTTCGTGACACCAGTCTTTTGCTTCGCAAGTAACTTCAGCGTCTTCAGGTCGTCTTTCGTCCACTCGCGACGAACACTTTTTTTCTTCTTGGCCAACTTGGCGCTCCTTCGTTGATGGGAGCGCGGTCTAACACGTGTCGCGCGGTTCGCAAATGCCTTGTGAATGGCGCTGTTTGACGGACCCTGTCCTTTTCGACAGGTGTAGGCCGTCCTGAGCCGTGGGCTGATCGCGCTAGAAGGACGAGGGCCGCGGCTATGCGACGTTACTACCTCCCGATTTTTCACAAGGGAGAGACATGTGCGGACGATGTGGGGGAGCTATTTGGCTCGGCTCAACTAGCCGTCCAATACGGCGCGCGCGTCGCTCGGGACGTCGCCAGCGACCCCGACGATGATTAGCCAAGCGGCGTCGCCGTCAGAGTCAATCGTCAACGGTTAGGCAGGCGCGACGTTGGCGAACAATGCCCACCAATTCATGCCGGCGGGCTTCCTGCACAAGGCTGTGATCCGCATTGTGTGAAGTAGTTCACAACTGGCAGAGTATCACCGAGCGTAGCGTGCGCGCTTCCACTGGAGGGAAGCGCAATGAAGTGGAACTCGGCAACCTATCGAATGCTCGCGCTGACCGCCGCTGTTCTGGTTGCGGCTGGTACTACTATGGCCATCGGTACTCCTCGTGGAGTCCCTGAACCAATGTTGGGATCCGATTGGCAATGCCGGACCATGCTGCTCGTGACCACGTGTGCGCACTGAAGCATTGATCGGATAGCCGCAGACGCGCGCTCGGCAAAGCTAGCGGGCGCTCGTTCACACATCTCGGCCCTACGAATGTCGAGCTAACAATCGGTTAACGAAGCCCCCAGGCGTGTTCCGCCGTTGACCTGCATCCCGTCACGCATAACGAGGTGGGTCTAGGACGGGGCCGGTACCATGGCGGACCTAACGGAAAAATTGAACAGACTCCGTGCCGATGCCGCGGATTTGGTCCTTATGAGCAGGCGATCGAGCGACCCGCGAAAGCGCGCACTTTTCGAACGCTTGGCAGATGAGCTCGCCATAGAGGCTCTCGAACTCGAGCAGGTGGTGAAGCTGCAAAGCCGGCGCTCCGGTTACAGCGACATGGATAAAGTCGTGCCTCTCCACGTGCGTCCAGATCGTCGCTGACCCATTCCCTTTCCCTTTGTGGGCGTCGACACCAACAAACCCGATGCGGCGGCGGCCCGATGTACGTAAGGCCCGAGCTCGCCGCTCGAATGGCGCGACCAAGCAGATGGATAGCTCGCCGCCAAAAAAGCGACCCTCGCTCGCCCCACTAGGAGATCGGCGGCTTGCAATCTTTTCAAATGTCACCCCATTAAATATCAATTAACTGAATTAAATGCTAGACGAGATTTAAATTTGGATTAGAATGCGAATGCTTGGCGCCGGACGCACGCGTCAAGGACCTCCTGGAAGCGGCCCCATCATCGTGCCCCTGCTTACGCGGTCCAATGGATGTAGGGGCCGCTTCTTTGGCAAATTGGGAGGCGGATCATGCAGTTCCTGTCATTAGGTGATTGGTTTTTCATCTCCGCAGCGACGGGTACGCTCCTACTGGTCGAGGTCGGAGTTTTGATCATTGTGGGCGTGATCTGAGCCGGACGTTTTCCCTCAATTTCAATTTCAGCGCTCCCAGGGCGCGGACTGCAATTTATGCCCTACATAGTGTCTACGCACTTCAGCACAGAGCTTTCCGAGAGGTCGAGTGGAAGCTCGATGCGCCGCCCATGGTTGGCCGGACCCCGTCCGAGGACCTTGCCGAGTACTGCCGACGTCACCGCATCAGCTTCGACTGGATGCTCGGCGGCTGTCTGATGGACCTCAAGAAGATGGTCGACGAGCGCCGCGGTCGAGAGACGCAGCTGCGTCCGCCGAGCAGGTCGCAGCGAGATATGCTCAACCTTCGCCCGAGGATCAGGCGATCGTGAAGGATGAGATCAAGCGAATCATAGGGGAGCGTGACCAATGAAGCGCCGGCGCCGAGCGGCGCGCCCGGCAGCGGCTACTGACGCACCGCCGGCGGTTAAAGCGGTAACCTACCGTAAACAGGTATCGCGTTAGGATCTATCATCGCGGATTGGTGACGAGTACCGCGGTACGCATGGGCATAGAGGACCCGTCGGCTACCGGAGCCGGCGGGTTTTTCGGTCTCTGGCACCGATTAAAAGCCAGGGTCGCTGAGCCGGAACAGCGCCCTGACCGGGATAAGCCGGAACGAGAGGCGTCGGCCAGGAATGGCTACTTTTTCCGCTGGCGATCTCCATACTTTTCCTTACAGCGGGAATCGCCACGCGATACGAGATCGACCTGTTGAAGGGGCAGATAACAGTGAAGCAGCGCGTATTCGTTTGTATATGGGGCGGGTGAGCGGACGCAGACGTCTGCGCCAACTGGTAGATCGACCGACTGCCCGCCCATAAGCATGTAGCTGCAGCTGTCCATCTTCTTTGTTTGTCTGCGGCAATCATCGGCCGCCTCGGCTGAAACCAGCGAAGCAAGGGTGACGCCGGCAATTATGAGTTGCGCATTTGGATCCCTTTCCACTCGAGCGCGTCACGAATGTCTCGGAGATAGGACGTCGAGCCCCATCACGAAAGAGGTTACGCGCAGCCGCGAGAGGCTGAGGCGGTCGTTAGCCACCGCGGCCGACATTGGACGAAGCGTTATCCAGCCATCGCCGCGTTGCATCGTCACTCCATCCGGGGACCGCGAAGCGTGCCCGAGAATTGACATCTGGGCTCGGACGTTCCGCCGCGGGTTGGCGTGCCCGAGAGTGACGCACCTTCGCAGCGTCGGCCGAGGTGCACAGGAGCATCGAGAAACTCACCGCCAAAACCGAGCGCATAGGGTCAGCTCCAATTCCGCAACTGCCCCTATCTGATGCTCCGACTGTTCCCTCACAATCTGTGCCGGCTTCACAACTGCGAGAAAGAGGGGACCGCGTCGGCGATCGGAAGTCTGCGGCCGCATGGGGCGACATCAGCACGACACCGACGAGTTCTCGCGCATGGAGCGCATCTGCCTAGAGTTGGCTGGCAGCTTTCGGTGCAGCCGGAGGGTTTTTCGCCGTGGCTGCAGACGGGCCAGTAAGAACACGGGTGCGTATCTGACAGCGATGCCGGCCGCATTCTTTTGACACACCATCGATCTCATGGCGTCACACATTTCAATGCCTAATGGTCGGTTTACCGTTTCATCAGCAAGAGCGGTGCCAGTGCGGAGCATGCGCGGCAGCGGCGCGGAATGACGGCGTTGGAAATAGGGCACGTGAACCTGCGCGGAGTGGCCAGTCCAAACCCGCAAACGAGAACGGCTCCACCTCGCGAGGCTGGGATACACCAGAGCCGTCTCTTCCTGTGCGCTCCGCCGCGCGCAAACAGGCGTTGCCGGAGGCGCGGTCTCTGCCGATCACATGTTAGTTACCCCGGTGCTACCCTGATGTGTCCTGGCTTGATTCTCAGGCGGGAAATGCTGGGCTTGGGTCATTGATTTTGCCTGGTGAGCGCGCTGGGGCTAGAACCCAGGACCCCTGATCGAAAGCCATGTGCTCAGGCGTCCGTGCGCGCCTTAGATCCGCTCCCCGGCCATTTTGAAGGGAAAGCGTCCGTAGCCGTTCATGCGAACGGACCAGGCTTCGGCCTCCGTCCGTCATTGCCTGTTTGGCACGCTCGCGGGCTACTTGGGGCATCGATCTTTGCGCCCAGTATCCGGCCGCCCAGATTACCCTCACGACTTCGTACTCATGGCGGTGGATGGCCCATCGCCTGTTGAGGCAGCGCATCGGCAGGTCTGGAGTGGGGGAGAACAGGAAGCCTTCGACTCAGGGCGGACCGACGCGAATGACCGAAACCGGAAGTCCGCAGGCCAGGTTTTCTCAAGCGCGCGCCCGCCATAGCGTAACCGCAAGCAGTATATAGGCAGCACAAGTCCACAACGACTGCCAATTGTCCGGCCCTTCGCTAAGCGCCGCATAGAGGGCTGCCACCAAGAACACGCCGGCAAATATTGCTTCCGCCATAGGGCGGATTCCTTTCTTGGGGCCATTGAGCTGCGTCATAGCCGCAAAAGGGACCGCCGCCATAGTGAGGGCCGCAAAAGGAAAATCCTTTTCGCGCGGGTCAAACATGAAGCCGAGCGCGGTCTCCGCGCCGATCACGACGGTTACGATCAAGATCAATCCGTGCATCATCGCCAGGACCGATAGGGTGCGGTAGTCCTTCGGGCCCAGCAGTTCAAGAAATGTGGGCGGTGCGCGCCTCGACATCAAGGCGTTAACGCCGAACACTGGCGAGCCAGTTGCCGCCACCAGAAGTGCGCCCCACAGAAGCCAGCTGCCCGCATGGTGGCTTTCATAGAACATCTTTTGAGCGGCCACCCCAAACAGGACTCCGGCGGTGCTTGCCAATATTCCGACCGCAAACCATGAGACGAGCCGGGGCTGCGAGGGCTTCCGGCGCGAGGTCAGCCATGCAGCGCCGAACACCAGGATCGCCAGCGCCATTCCGGCGCTCATTTGCAGCTTCCAGAGCGGATAATTCCTGACGGGGACGCCGGGCGGATACTTCAGCGTGCGCTGCGCGGAATCGAATAAGCCCCACGATCCGCCGACGGTGCCCTCGAACTCATGCTTCCACAATTCATCATACGCCTCGAACAGGTCGACGCGGAAATTCTCGCGCCGGGCAACATCGAGGACCTCCGAGACCACCCGCGCCTGATTGGTGCGCGACGGTAGCGCCGAACCGCGCATCCGCCCTTCGCTCGGCCAACCAGTTTCTCCAACCAGGATTTCCTTGCCCGGAAACGCCGACGCCACCTGCTTTCGAACGGCGTCGACGTGAGCAGCGGCAGATTTCGCCGGGACCGGGACGTTTTCCCAATATGGCAGGATATGCACGGTGACGGAGTCGACCGCGTCACCGAGTTCCCGATAGCGCAACCAGTACTCCCAGACGTCGGAATAGGTGACGGGGACCGGCACTTGTGCCTTGACCGAGCGGATTAAGGCAGCAAGGTCGGAAGGCGTCATCTTCCGATGCAACAGAACCTCATTGCCGATCACGAGCGCGGTGATGGTTTCCGGATAATGCTGGGCCAGGCGTATGCCCGTGGATATCTGCGTCGCGTTCTTCTGTCGGTCCCTGTCGAGCCAAATTCCCTGAATGACTTTCAGCCCCACCTTGGACGCAAGTTCGGGGATCTGATTGAGACCGAGATCAGTCGCATAGGTACGGATACAGTCGGTTATTTTGGCAAGTTGGGCGAGATCTTCCGCGATCTGGTCTCGCGGCACTGGTGTCGGCGGCTCTGACGTTTGGTTGTTGCGGAAGGGCGCGTAGGATATGCAATGCAGTTTGGCATTCGGATCGATCGGTGCGCGCGCCAAGTTGATCGGTTTGGCCAGCCACCACCAGGCCGCCGCGATCGCACCTAGGGATATGATCAGAAGCGCCAGAGGCGTACGAAGCGAAATGGTTTGACCCTCCAACGTAGATATCGTCGGTCAAAAGGCATGCTGTCGTGACCCGACCACAACAGAAATCATCGTTCGCCGGGACCTACTTGATGCTGAAAGCTGCTGACAAATCGTCCGGGGCGCAAGAGGCGAGTACACATCCAACGAAGGCCTTAAGGCTACCGCAGGGCAGGGCAGGTAGAAATAATCTTCGCCATCTCCCGACACGGCCTACGGGGACCGGCAGCAGAGTGGCCTTTCTCTGGCGGTCGCAATGCCAGCTAACGAACGTCGCCTGCTGGCCCATTAGAGAAGTAGCGGCGCACTTCATTAAGTCCGCTCAGTGGCACAGCGGACTAGATTTGCTCAGGTTGAGTTCTTCACCCTTTGCCCCCCAACAGACATCGCGCTTGGAAGCGTCTCTTTTATGCAGTGGCCACTGGTTACATTGCGCGAGCAGTCCGGCGATCGGCGCTTCGTCGACAGATGTGCCTTCGCAAGGCTCTCCCATGTGCTATTCTGAATTGTATAAGCCATAGGTATAACATGACCGGTGTTGCAGAGTGGCTGGCATCGATCGGTTTGGGCGAGTACGCCGATCGATTCCGCGAAAACGCCATCGACCTCTCGGTGGTTCGAGATCTCACGGAGCAGGATCTAAAGGATTTGGGCGTCCTGCTTGGGCATCGCCGCAAGATGCTGCGCGCGATCGTAGAACTTCAGGGAGAGGTCCCGCGAACGCCTCAAGTCGGCGCTAAGCCGGCGTCGGCGGATCACGCCGGGCGGCGTCAGCTTACAGTCATGTTTTGCGATTTGGTCGGCTCGTCGGCACTTTCGGCCCGCCTTGATCTGGAGGACCTGCGGGCCGTAATGGGCACCTATCACCGCTGCATCGCAGAGGTTGTTGCCAGGAATGAAGGCGTTATCGCGCGGTACATGGGAGACGGCGTGCTCGCCTATTTCGGCTATCCCCAGGCGCACGAGGATGATGCCGAACAGGCGACACGCGCCGGGCTGGCGCTTGTCGATGCCGTAGCTAGCCTCCGGACAGACCCCGCCACCGAGCTGCAGGTTCGCGTTGGCATCGCTACCGGTATGGTGGTCGTGGGCGATTTGACCGGCGAAGGTTCAGCTCAAGAGCAGACGGTCATTGGCGAGACGCCGAACCTGGCTGCGCGCCTGCAGACCTTCGCCAATCCCGGTACCGTGCTGATTTCCGAAAGTACGCACCGGCTCACTGATGGGCATTTCGAATTCCGCAATCTCGGCCCTGTCGCGCTTAAAGGATGGGCGGAGCCACTGCCAGCCTGGCAGGTTCTGGGAACAACCGAAGTGGAAAGCCGGTTCGAGGCACAGCACAAAACCCGATTGGCACCGCCAATTGGGCGTGACGAGGAAATCGAGATGCTCTTGCGTCGCTGGCAGCACGCCAGGCGTGGCGAAGGTTGCGGGGTGATGCTCATCGGAGAGCCCGGTATCGGCAAGTCGCACATTGCGCTGGCGCTTGAGGAGCGGCTCCAGGGCGGACCGCATATCACGGTGCGCCAGTTCTGCTCGGCGCACCACACCAACAGTGCGCTGTATCCTTTCACCCGCCAGCTCGAACGCGCTGCCCGGTTCGAGCGAGGCGATCCGCCCGCAGAGAAGTTCGCTAAGCTCGAGGCTCTGCTCGTGCGGGCTGATGCCGACCGCGTGTTGCTACCTCTAGCTAACCTTCTGTCGCTACCAACCAGTGAGCGCTACCGCATTCCAGAGCTGAGCCCGCAGAAGCGCAAGGAGATGACACTGGCGGCGTTTTTGACTCAGCTCAATCTATTGGCGGCGCGACAGCCCGTGTTCGTCATTGTGGAGGATGTCCATTGGGCAGATCCGACGTCGCTGGAGCTGCTCACGATGACGTTGGAACAGCTACCCCGCCTTCGTGTGCTGCTGCTCATCACGGCGAGGCCAGAGTTCACGCCGCCGTGGCCAGGTCATGCGCATGTAACGACGATCTCGCTCACGCGGCTAAACCGAGGCAACGGGGCGGCGTTGATCGAGCGCGTCACCGCCGGCAAGACGCTCCCGGAAGAGGTAATGGACCAGATCCTTGCCCGGACCGATGGCGTGCCCCTGTTCGTCGAGGAACTGACCAAGACTGTGCTCGAAACCGGGCTATTGCATGAGCAGGGCGATCACTACGTCCTCAACCGTCCTCTGCCCCCGATGGCGATTCCGACGAGTTTGCACGCATCGCTGATGGCGAGGCTTGATCGATTGGCTCCGGTGAGGGAGGTGGCTCAGATCGGCGCTGTGGTGGGTCGCGAGTTCTCCTACGAACTGCTGAGCACCGTAGCCGGGTTGCCAAAAGAGAGACTTGAGGAGGCGCTTGCCCAGTTGGTTCGGTCGGAGTTGATATTCTGCCGGGGCGAGATACCCCAGGCGGTCTATACCTTCAAGCACGCGCTTGTCAGGGATGCTGCCTACTCGGGGCTGCTGAAGAGCCGACGCGCAGCGCTGCATGCCACCATCGCAGACGCCTTCGAGCAACGATTCCCGGAAATTGTGGAGACTCAACCCGAAACTCTCGCGCACCATCTGAAGGAGGCCGGGCTGTTTCAAAGGGCGGAGGCATATTGGCTGCGCGCCGGCAAGAAGGCCGCCATGCGCTCGGCCAACCTTGAGGCCATCGCGCACTTGCAACGAGGTATCGAGGCCTCGGGCCATCTGCCCGACAGCGAGCGAAAGGACAGGTTGGAACTTGACTTCCAATTCGCTCTCGGGCCTTGCCTGATCGCTACTCAAGGACCAGCCTCGAACAAGGCGATGGCAACCTTTGCCCGCGCGCGTGGGCTGTGCGAGCGCCTTGGAGACCCTCCCGAGCAACTCCAGGTGATGTTCTGGTTGACCACCGCGAGCGTAATGCGCGGTGAGTTGCCGGTGGCTGAGGAAACGATCGCCGCCCTGTTGCAACTCGCCGAAGCGCGCGACGATCGACCGACGTTGCTCAATGCGATGCGCGGGCAGGGGATGATCCGCCTTTTCATGGGACGTCTCACTGGTGCCCATGAAGCGATCGAACGGGCCTACGATGCGTTTGAGGCGAGCAGCGAAGGGGATAGGCTGGCGGCACGTGTGGCCGGCCAGGACGCCGGCGTTGCTGACCTGGCGTTGATGTCGTGGGCGCTCTGGCTGCTCGGCCACGCTGATACGGCACTCACGCGAGTGAACTTCGCCATTCAGCGTGCCGACGCCATCAGTCATCCGCATTCGCAGGCGTATGCTTGTTACTATGCATGCATTCTTCACGCTCTTCGCGGCGAGTTCCTGACTGCGCAAGGTCATGCCGCACGCTGTATCGCCCTGTCGGAGGAGCATGGATTCCGGCAATGGCGCTTGGCGCGCGCTATTCGGGGCATATGCGCGGCGTCGCTCGAACCTTCACCCAGCGCACTCGGGGAGATCCGTGCCGCGCTGGACGAATATCGTAGCGCAGGTTATCAGCTGGCCATCACCGCGCTGTACGTGCTTTTGTGTCCGCCATTGCTAATTGGTCACGACTACGAGACGGCGCTGGAATTGATCGAGCACGGCCTCGCTACAACGAACCGAAACGGCGAACGAATTTTGGAGGCCGAATTGTATCGGCTGAAGGCACGGGTGCTGGTCGCCCGCGGCGGACCGGGCGTTGAAGCCGAGGCGCAGGCGCTGCTCGACCGGGCATTGAGCACGGCAAGAAGCCAACGCGCCAGGACGCTTGAGCTCCGCGCCGCAACGGATCTAGCCGCTCTGTGGATCGATCAGGGCAGACGCGATGAAGCGCTCAACGTCCTCGCGCCGATCTACGCCTCGTTCACCGAGGGCTTCGACACACAGGATCTAAAGCAGGCAAAGGCTTTGCTCGACCGGTTGCGGTGACACGAACTACAACTGCTCCAAACGCGAGGCTGGCGCACCAAGGCGGTCGTAGATCGCTTTCACCTGGGGGACGCGTAGTGCGAAGTCGGGAAAAGGAATGGCGCCTATCGGATATTTGCCAGTCTCGTCCGACTCGACTTCTTTTCCCGACGCAGCATCAACCCACGATTCCATTCTTTCTAACCAACGCTTTTGATCGCGCGTGCCCTTCGCTTCGGCAATCGCGATTGCCAGCCGCTCCCTCTCGATATACCGCCCCCTTTTGTCGTCTTTCCTCTCGTTTATGAACCGAACTCTTTCGCTTTCGGCAAAAGGCGTTTTATCCCTCGCCTGATACGCGGCGACTGCTTCCTCCGCCGCCTTTCTTCCCAGCGTCCGCCCCTTATCCAGATTGCTATGATTCCACTTGAAATTAATGCCCGCCGGCACGTGAATCTCAACGACCGTACCGGTCCATGGCTTCTTCCCAGGGGCGGGCTTGTCATACTGGACGTGATATTTGAACAACTTAACGTCATCCTCACCGACGGTTGCTGCAAACAGCTGGCAGAGATTTGCTAGGGCATCATGAAGGTTGTCCGGCTTGCGGACTTGCTTCGCATCGACAATCCGCATCACCCAAATCTCGTCAGGATCTTCCTCGTCTATCAAGCTTTCGAAATTGACGGTGTCGACCAGCGCTCCTTCGCAGTACGTGTCTCCATCGATCTTTACAGTTTCCTCGACGAAGGGAAGAGCCGAACATGCGCACAAAGTTGATGCGTCGATCGGCCCCTGATAAAACCTATCGCGCATAGGACGATTTGAAAACAACGCGAGTTCCTGCTCATCTAGATTCCACGCATTGTGAAAAATAAATGGCTTCTTCTTCTCTTTCTCCTCTCCTTCCTTCCCTCCCTTCTTCTTGTCGAATAGGTTTTCGAATTTGATGCGCTTCATAAATTCGCTTTTCGGATAGTTGATCCTTGAAAGTCCGGTGACGTTGGACAAGTACATCATGGATGTTAGATAGCGAATGAAGGGATTCGGGGCCATCCCGTGATTGAGAATCCATCCATTGATATCTCCCTCGTCCAATTTGTCGTATTTCTTCCTCCCGTCACTGTCCTTCATGCGATTGAGCAGGAGCGACATGGATTCCTGAAACGAATCCACCATTCTGTACGGGTCCCATACAAAATCTTTGTAATTATCGGAATCCGTTACGAACTTACTCAGAGCTTTCATGTTAGCGCGCCAATCGGGCCCGAACACCGTATTGATCGGAAAGCGCTCATAGCTTTCGTCGTCTCGAAATACGCCATCCTTGAAGAACTGATAGGTTAGTCTGGCCCTGTCTTCGTCGTCATCGAATTGATTGTAGACGATTCCAACCCACGCGCCGATGCAGGACAACGCCCATACATCAAAGGTTATACCGGCAGCGGCAAAAGCTTCCAGAGCCCCGATGTGCAGCCCTGCTGCTGGTCCACCACCGCCGAGCGTAATCGCTCTCTTCACTGGTCCACCACCGCCGAGCGTAGTCGCTCTCTTCGCCATTGGTCCCTCCATCTAATTTATCGTGTGGGTTATTCTCCGATCAGGCTTCCTAGTTGCGTGAAGAGGAGATTAATCGTTTTTGGGATCGTTGGAAAGCGCGGTGGCGTCGATGCTCGACGCTTTTCTCCTGACCTGCCGATCGCACTAGCGCACATCCACTAAGCGCCCGGTCTCGCGTATCGTCCGCGGTTACATTTTGGCCTTCTCGTCCATTTGTGAACCCGTTCACGTTAGGCATTTATCGCTGGCGATAGTATGGGGTAGGTGCAGTCCACGTGACTTCCGTTATTGGCCGATTTTGCTGCAAAAGCCAGTTGAGACAGGGCGCGAGGCGGGACTCCGTTGTGCTGACGCGAATCGCGGCGAGGTCGATCTATGATGGCCGTCTGAAGGGTAACCAAGGTCAACTGTTCTACGAGTTTCGTCGTGTCGATGAGGTTCTGGAAGATCATTTGGTGCGCAAGATCGATGCTACTCTCGATCTGTCCTGGCTTCGCGGTCACCTTGCATCTCACTGCGCCCGTCGATTGATCCGGAACTGGTGATCCGGATGCTGGTCGTGGGGTATGTCGTTGCGATCCGCTCTGAAGGGCTGATCTGCCGTGAAGTGCAGGCGAACCTCGCCTATCGCTGGTTTTGCAAGCTCGGCATCGAGGACGCTAGGTCGGCACGGATGACGACGGCGGCAGGCGCGTGCGGTAGCTTTGCTTCTACGTCGAGCCGCTCGCCCGCGACAGTGAACTGCCTTTCATGAGCGGAGCAAAGCCCGAAGACTTTCTTCACACGCTGCTGAGAGACCATTCCGCTTGCATGGAGATCGCTGAAAACCTCCTCGCGCGCTTGATCGTGAGCGATCGGACAAGCAGTCCGCAGGTAATCTGAGAGTGTAGGCGTGGCTGGACAGGGCCCGCCGATTCGCGCCGGCGGGCCGGGCGCTTTGATCACGTGTACCGAAATTGAGTACACGCTTTGGTGCTGCGATCTTCGGCGCTTTCACCGCTCCAGTTCCTTGACGGCATCCTTTAGCAGTTCGAGAAGCCGGATTTCACATGCCCCCATCACGAACTGATCGGCGTCGTCAGGCACGACAATCTGCCCCTGCACGTGTCCATCATGGGATTGGATGATGAAGTCTCGGGCCTTGCACGCTTCGTTGCGGACGTTCGTTATCGCCGCAAGCGGACCCCATTCAATTCTGACAGCCATTGCTAACCTCGCTCTTGGGGGAACGCGCGCGAGCTACTGCGGGTCATGCGAGTTGACGAGCGGTAAAGCCGGCACATCGATCGGCTCGCCTGGAGGTCGATCAACCCTGTTCGCTTTCTTTCCGCTGACGAGGACACCAATATAGCCGTCACCCACCAGTAGGGCCCCTGCGATCATCAGCCAGTGCGGGAATGCCAAGGACATGGTCGCTGGCCTCAAAATACCGCGCTCACGGGCGCCGGTAGGACAAACCTATTCAACCATTTCGTAATTGAACAAGTCAAATATTTAATATATTTAATAGGTAAATTAACCGTTTAATTGTGAGATATTAAGAGCGGGGTGCACTTATGCCCTCGATAGAGTCTATGCACTTCAGCAGCACAGGGCCTTCCGACCAGTACCCCTATGATCGCGAGCCGGGTGCGCCTCCTGCGTGGCGTCCTTCGGCAAGTGGGCCAATCGACGCCGAGCCGGAAGCCGCGAATGACATCGCGGGCGAATGGCCTCTGCTGCCGTTCCCTGATGGCTGGTACGCCACCTGCTGAGTTGTGACGCGGCGTCTGCCTCTATGGTGCTGGCAACCGGCAAAGCCGACACCTGAAAGCGTCTGCGGGCCGGTGGGGTTGCCCATTTAGCACATTGGCGAGGATTCACCCCAATCAGGGATGATATGTGAGATACTCGACAGACAGTGTCGGAAGAGGCGATACTCTTGATGTGGGATGATGGGCCTAGTCGCGTCATTTTGCATGTCGGAAGATGTACTTCGCTTCTACCAGTTTGCTGAGGTGTGCAGGGAACGGGCGGCGCAAGCCCGTCAGTCCGCCGACGCGGAGCCGTGGCTAAAGCTTGCTGAGGACTGGCTCGAATTCGCACGAGCCGACCAGCAACGGAGCGCCTACGAGCCGCGCTGCATCCGATGAATAGCGACCAGAAGATCTGGCCGCTCGAGCACTTCCACCAGCTTGTCCGAGATGATGCGCTCGTTATTCCGGGGCCTCGGTTCTAAGTATTCTTCCAGAATGCGCTGGGCGTCGCTAACAGCCTGACGAGCTAGCTGTTCATCCGTCATCTGTTAGCCTCCAGTGGCCATTCAGAACGGAAGAACTTACGTGTAAGATAGTTCCAAATCCCTTAACTGCCGGTTGATGATGCGGTGCTCACGACAGGTGGGGAGGCCGGCGGGTTTTTCTTTGATCAGATCGGACCGGGGCAGGCCAGTCCACGATGACTAAGTTTCACCCATGTGTATGATTCCCTTGGGCGGGCTTGATTCGTCATGCTGGAAGCCATTCTCCTATTGCTGGGAATTGGGGCCGCAGCCCTTCTGCTGATCGCCTTCTGGGCACTGCAGCATCACGTATGACTGCGCCTCTGGGGCCTAGCGCATCGAGGGCCGCCGCTTCACGCAGCAGGCTTGCTGCACGCGACTGTGATGACCGTTACGAAGCGCCCTGTGAAGTAGTTCACGAGCGGGAGGTATCCCTGAGCCTAGTCTGCGCGCTTCCACTGGAGGGAAGCGCAATGAAGTGGAACTTGGCAACGTATCGAATGCTCGCGCTGACGGCCGCTGTTCTGGTCGCGGCTGGTACTACTATGGCCGTCGGTACTCCTCGTGGAGTCCATGAACCAATGTTGGGGTCCGATTGGCAATGCAGCCGGACCATGCTGCTCGTAACCACGTGTGCGCACTGAAGCATTGATCGGATAGCCGCAGACGCGCTCGGCAAAGCTAGCGGGCGCTCGCTCACACATCTCGGCCTTCACGAATGTCGGCCTTACAATCGGTTAACGAAGAACCCCTAGCGTGTTCCGCCGTTGACCTGCATCCCGTCACGCATAACGAGGTGGGTCTAGGACGGGCCGATACCATGGCGGACCTAACGGAAAAATTGGACAAACTCCGTGCGGATGCCGCGGATTTGGCCCTTATGAGCAGGCGATCGAGCGACCCGCAAAAGCGCGCACTTTTCGAACGCTTGGCAGATGAGCTCGCCATAGAGGCTCTCGAACTCGAGCAGGTGGTGAAGCTGCAAAGCCGGCGCTCCGGTCACAGCGACATGGATAAAGTCGTGCCCCTCCACGTGCGTCCAGATCGTCGCTGACCGATCCCGCTTCCCATTTTGGGCTACCGCCTCAACTCGCGGCCCCTCGTTCACAGCTGGCGGTCTTCATGCGACAAAGCCTCGCGGTCTGTCCGGATCTCGGTCTACCGGCCAAACTCCGTCGGCTGCCGGGCCGACCGCGGCGCTGCTTCGTCCCATTAGGTGGCTTGGCCCAGGGCGACGTCACGCTTGCCCAGAAATTGCTCTCGAAACCGAGGAGAGCCTCGCGTTGAGCGTCGCCAATAACTTCCCGGGGCCGATCGGCTCGCGCCTACTCTGTCGTCTCCTTTAGAGGGTATGGGCTCGCGCGTACGCCTTTTCGCGAGTTAGATTTGGCGGAGAAGCCGCGAAACTCTCCGGCGGCCTTAACGGATGCAGCGGTCTGCACCCTTGCCACCGTTGTCAGGTTGAATAAACCCGTAGCCCTTCGTCGGGTTGAGACGCTGCCCGGTCGTTCGCTGGCACCGAGGGCTTCGAGCTCTCTCGGCGTCAGCGCAAAAAGATCGAGATGAGGTTCGCACACTTGAAGCGCATCCTGAAGCTTGGTCGACTCCGATTGCGCGGCCCGCAAGGTGCCCAGGATGAGTTTGTTCTAGCCGCCATCGCCCAGAATCTGAGGCGGTTTGCATCGCTGGTCGCACGACCGCCACCGGCTCAGGCTCTGCGCACCGCGTAGCGTGGCGTCGAAGTTGCGTAAAATGCGTCAGGGCCAGTGCTTCAGAGCGCGGCTCAACGAAAGGCCCAACGGCTAAATCCATTGCAGCCGACTTTTGCAACAAAATCGGCCCTAAGCCGAAGAGCGCCTCAGACACCGTGATGTCCGCTGTTGCTGGTAAACCGATCGCGTAGCTGAAATTGCCTCGAAGGCAGCTTCTCGCCCAAACAGTCAAGTGGATCAGCTCTACTGACGTACCCTCGCTTGCTGAGCTCCGCCTGCGACACTGGGTTACTGTTTGCTGATCTGCAACTCTTGCAGGAGTCTTCCTCAGGGCATAGCCTGCTCGCTCGCGTTAGTTCTCTGCGCCATCACAAAGGGAGGGAACGATGGCTTTTAATCGTGTACTCATCGCATTGTTTTCGGTCGTTGCCATTCTGACCAGTTTTAGCGCCGTTGCACAGGGCGTGCCGCCGGAAGGCTCGGTCTCGGTCATATTCACCGCCACGCCTATTCCAGCGCCCAAGCCAATGTCGATCGGCAGCGGCAGAGAGTTTGTTTTTATGAACCAAGCCATGGCAGCCTGGAACGAGGCTGGAAACCCTGTACTCAACAACATAGGTGGACGCTGTCAGTTGAGCCGCCTTACGGATTCGTCCGCAAAGACCGCGGAGATTCACGGGTTCTGTACTTACATCGACAAGGACGGCGATCAAGTGTTCGAACAGTGTGACCGGATGCCGGGATCTCCCAACAATTGCAAGATCACTGGGAGAACGGGGAAATTTGAAGGTCTCCAGGCTGCGCTCGTCGTCACCATCGACCCGCTCAAGAGTAACTTCGATGGCATCAGCCAGGTCATTGGTCACAAGAAGGGGACGTACAAGTTCACCAAGACGAACTGAGCCAACCAGGTGCCAACAGCTACGTACTTGAACGATGCGAGTTATATCACCCAGCATGGCGCAGTGCGTGATCCATCGGCGGCTGAGACAGTGCTGATGAGGCGACGAGTTTTCGTTGCGGCCCTGGCAAGTGCCGCCGTTGCATGGCGGTTGGCAGGATGGCCACAAGGCGGCAAACTTGGCGAATTGGGTACCTAGTGCCAGGCTTCATAGGTGGCCCCGACCTCAAGCTGCTTGAGGTATTCAAACAAGAGTTGAACACTCTCGGGATGGGAGCCGAACAGCGTCATGACAGAAGCCGACGCCAGCCTAAAGCCGACGTGAGGACGTTTATGGCCGAGATCAGAAAGTGATCCGCACCGATCGTTGAGGCGTTGAGGCGTGGTATCACGTGTTTGGTCGTTGTCTTCAGGCTTCTGCGAGGATTGCAATGAAGCGACGAGAGTTCATTGCGGAACTGCGGCGCTGCTCATTTCGCCACGTTCTTCGCAGGGGCAAGGTAAGCGTCGTCGGCTCGGCTTTCTCGCCATAGGCGATTGAAGCGGCAAGGCCCTTAATTAAGCCGAGTTTGCGTTCATTGATGCGCTGCGAAGCCTAGGTTGGATACAGGGAAAGAACCTCACCATAGAGTATCGCTTTTCTCAACCCGCAGATCGACTGACAGATTCCGTCGCCGACCTGATGGCCCTCCGCCCCGACATCCTGATCGCTCCAGGATCGCAAGCAGCAGTAGCGCTCAAATCGGCGACCGGCACGATTCCCATCGTATTCGTGGGTGTCGCTGATCCCGTGCACCTCGGCCTCATACAAAGCCTGTCGCGACCAGGTGGCAACATGACAGGCGTGACGACCAACGTCCCCGACGACTTCTTCGCAAAACGTCTAGAAATCCTTCGAGAACTTGTTCCAGGCGCATCTAAAATCGCAGTTTTGATCAATCCAGACAATCCACTGCAAAGGCTGTACTTCGCGGAAGAGATCCCCCGCATAGCCCGGCACCTCGGCGTGCCTCTGCCTCTCGTTCCGGCGACCAAGCCAGAAGAACTCGACATTGCCTTTGCCTTGGCCGCCGCCCAACACGCCGATGCGATCATTGATTTCGGCGATGCGCTCACTTATGCCCAGGCGCAGCAGATTATCGCGCTGGCGGCTAAGTATCACCTGCCAGCAAACTACTTGTTCCGGCATTATGCCGATGGGGATTATCGGTATACGGGGCCGATACTGCCGATTTATTCCGTCAGGCGGGCGACCATGTAGACAAAATCCTCAGGGGTGCCAAACCTGTGGACCTCCCGGTACAAAGGCCAACGAAGTTCGTCCTTATAATCAACGTAAAGACAGCCAAAGCGCTGGGTCTCACCGTGCCGACCTCGTTGCTGATACGGGCCGACGAAGTGATCGAATAAGGCTCGGCTGCGCTGCATGGGCCAATACCCGAAAGTCGCTTGGAGCGTGTCATGTCGGCTGGCAGAGGCAAACCGGACAGCGATCCAGCTTGCAGCCTACCGCCGCTTGTGACCCAAAGCAGGCCTAGGAACCCTTCTAATCATATTTGATTTCCTCAGACAGGCAGACCCAGCCCTCTTTGTGATAATCTGTTGCGAAATGAGTTCCGTAGACGTGGTTGTTCCCTGCTTCCGGTACGGGCACTTCCTACGAGAGTGCGTCGAGAGCGTTTTGACGCAATCGGGCCCCGACTTGCGCGTGCTCATTATCGATGATGCGTCGCCGGACAATACAGCGGAAGTTGCGCAACAATTAGTGTGCTCCGATCCCCGCGTCGATTACCGCAGGCACACCTCGAATCAAGGTCTCATCGCTACAGCGAATGAAGGCATCGCCTGGGCGAGAGCCGACTATATGCTTCTGCTGTCTGCGGACGATTACCTGTTGCCGGGTGCCCTTTCGAGATCAGTCGAACTGATGGACCATCATCCTTCTGTCGCTTTCGCCTTCGGCGGCGCGGTTGTTCTTGATCAACGGGGGAAGCGTTCGCGGCGTAGAACAGGCGTGGGATCCAGAACCCACATCTTGTCCGGCCCTGATTTCATTGCACTTGGCAGCGCAAAAAACATTGTGCTGTCACCAACCGTCGTGGTTCGCACAAGCCTGCAGAAAGGCTTGGGCGGGTATTTAGCTGACCTACCGTACGCCTCTGATATGGAAATGTGGTTACGGCTCGCCGCACACGGGGATGTCGGGGTCATTGCCGCTGACCAAGCCGTGTATCGAGCGCACTCGGCCAATATGTCAAGTGAGCCTTCGTGGGAGCAAGACCTGCTCCAACGCAAGGCCGCGATAGAACATTTCCTGGATAGTAGCGCGGCCAGGTTGACCAACGCTGCTGATCTCCGTGCCTGGATGAATCAGATGTTGGCACTTGAAGCGATCCGCTGCGCAAGCGCTGCCTTCAACGAAGGCGCGATAGAAAGCTCAGCACGCCTGTCTAAACTTGCAGTGAGTATTGATCCGAGCGTTCAAAGATCGCGTCCTTGGTGGTTTCTCGCCTGCAAGAAGGTTCTTGGGTCGCGAGGATGGCAGCTGGTGCGGCCTGCAGTTGAATGGTCTAGATCTATCTTGCGGAGGGAGCACCGCTGAAGGCTGCCAAAGGACTCGGCCATATCTCCGCTTGTGATGCTGTGGACGGCTCCTCCCCGGGCACGAGAGTGCCAAACAATGGGCGCCGTTTAAGGCTCCCACGATTCGGAGGAGCAGCCTATGTAGTCAACGATTGGTCTGGATATCGCGAAGTCGGTCTTTCAAGTGCATGGGGTCGATGCAGCCGGCCAGGTGATCATACGCCGTCAGCTCAAGCGCCGTTTC
>NZ_JADPKX010000066.1:0-1057 GCF_023074155.1 Bradyrhizobium sp. 134
ATGATCGCACGTGCGATAGCCGCGTCTGTACCATTCAAGTGGGTTGCCGGTGACACGGTCTACGGTGTTGGCGATATCGAACAGCAGCTACGGCGGGCAGGCAAAGGCTATGTGCTCGGGGTCAGCAGCTCTCATGTCGTCCGATCCTGGGGCAAGCGACAGCCGGTCGCCGGCAAGGCCGAAGACATCGCCCGGACGCGGCGCCCGTCCGACTGGAAGCGCTTGTCGGCGGGAGCCGGAACCAAAGGACCGAGGCTGCATGACTGGTGTTATCTCGAACTGGCCGATCTCGAGGTCGAGCAGTTCAACAGCGCAAATGATGGTTTATGGACGCGCGGTCTGCTGATCCGTCGCCATATCGCCGATGGCGATCTCGCCTTCTTCACCACCTGGTGCCCAGCGGGAACATCCATTGAAACGCTGGTCGCGGTCGAAGGCCATCGATGGGCGATCGAGGACAGCTTTGAAACCGCGAAAAACGAGTTCGGGCTCGATCACAACGAGAGCAGGTCCTGGCATGGCTGGCATCGCCACGTGTCCCTGGTGATGCTCGCCTTCGCCATGATGGCGGCGATCCGCCATCGCGCCAATCCGCCACCGCCCAAAAAAACCAAACGCCGCCCCCCGGCAAAAGCCAAAGCACACCCACGCCGCCGCTGATCCGTTGGTCAATCCAGGAAATCCGCCGCATCGCCATCAGGCTTGCTCGAAAGCGGATCCAACCCGCGCATGTCATCGCATGGTCATTCTGGCGCAGAGCTCACCAGGCTGCCGCTCAGCGCGCGCATCTCAAAGCAAAACGGCAACTGTAATGCTAGCAGCGGCAAGAGCAGCATCAATCCGGCAGAGGCGAGCAGCGTAAGCGCTTAGCCGCAACCCTATTGAGGCTGGCTTGACGTTTTGCGGAATCGCCACGGCATGAGGTCTTCGATGCGGCTATGGGGATGGCCGTCGATGATCGTCTCGAGTGTTTCGGCGATGTAGGCGGCCGGGTTGACGTCGTTGAGCTTGCAGGTGGCGACGATCGAGGCGAGCAAGGCCCAGTTTTCGGCTCCGA
>NZ_JADPKX010000019.1:0-30881 GCF_023074155.1 Bradyrhizobium sp. 134
TCGAGTGCGAGATCAGCGTGCTACAGCGCCAGTGTCTCGGCCGCCGCATCGACGATCCCAAAAGGCTCCGAAACGAGATCGCAGCATGGCAAAAGAGGCGGAATAAAACCCGAGCCCGCATCAAATGGATGTTCACAACAGATAAAGTCCGCGCCAAACTCGGCCGCGCCTATCCAGCCACCCCCAAAGAGTCAAAATCACTGTGATGAACCACTAGTAGACAGCTCCAGCGCCAGATCTGCCGTTTTTGCGATCTTTACGGGCCGATACTGCGCTCGAAGCGCGCTTTCATGTCGGGCTTCCGTATAGGACGTGCATGCATCGCTTGCACAAACCATTAAGAAGCCTCGGTCCGAGCCGTCGCGGAGCGCCATGTCAATGCACTGGTCAGTGAGAACACCGACGACTATAATGGCTTCGATTCCTATGTTTCGAAGCACATATTCGAGAATGGTCGTGTTGAACACGCCCGAGCCGGTCTTTGGAAGAACAATTTCGTCACCCACCGGAGCGATTTCGGCCAAGACCCTTGCGCCCCATGAGCCCTTCGGCAGGTGAAGATTCACAAGCTTGTGCAGAACCGAGCGGTCGCGTCCATCAACGGTGAGGCTTTCAATTGTCGTATAGATCACCTCCACACCGTTTGAACGAGCGGCATCGAGTAACCGCTGCACGTTCGGCACTACGACACGCCTGATGCGATCGACGTAGTCCGGATATTTGAGCTGCACTTCCTCAGAAACTTCGGCGTTCTGCAGATCGATCACCAGTACTGCAGTTTTTTTTGGATCGATACGGATACCAGACCAAATCGCTTCACGGGTCAATTGCATTTCATTTTCCATTCGGTTGGTCATTTTTCACGCGCCATTCGACGAGGTAGGCGGCTGTACGGGCAGTTCCGAGCAAGACTCGCGTCTCATCGTCCTGGTCGGCGCGCCGCTCAGCCGGGCCCAGTTTTGATCGGCGCCCGCACCTTATCGCGCTGTCGGTGGGGACGTGACACTGGAAAGATCTTGAGGGCGATGGCGGCTCGCTCGAGAAGAGACTATACTGCATTCGCGACGGGGACATCGATTGCCGCCGAGTGATCCCTGATGTCACTGCGGGGACCCCTCGCACGCTCTGGCTCAAGTTATTTTGCCGATTTGATGGGCTCAGCTCCACCATATTTCGACTGATTTGGTCAAGTCAACATAGCGCCAAAGGAAATCGCCGTCACAAAGACGGTACGGCGCTCGGAACGCCTGATTTCATCAATTGTTGGCTAAACCTCGCTAAAGTTCCGCATTCTGCTGAGAAAACGCGAAGTTTTTCATGATCAGGCGTCAATCCTTTCATCGTGAATAGGGAAAGATCCAAGAGGCGCTTGCCCGCACATCGGAAGACGAGTCCCCATGTTTCTGGAAGCCCCGATCCGTCGGCGTGTGGTTTGCGACTTAGCCAATTGGTCGAATCCCGCTCGGTGCCATTGCGTTTCGGCGGCAATCCGTCTGTACAGTGCGGCCCAAACCCTGCGCGACCAGAGTGCATCGAATGGATGGGTAAGAAAGAGAACTGCAGGACGACCTGTCCGTAGTCCCGTCTGCACCTGCCGGGAAGCAAGATCGTCGGCACGGCGTCGGTTCGGATTGATTGCATCGACTCGCGCGACCGCTTTCCTCGTCAACTCCGTCGGTGGAGCTCTCCTTTGCGCATGAGCGCCGACGGACCGAGCGCGTCATAAAAAATTCGCTAACTCGGGTCATGCGAGGAGTTCCTCCCGTATTGCGAAGGTCACCTAAACAGCACCGAGATTACGGATTGGAGTGGTCAACACCGACGGGCAGCTTGCGTTCGTAGTCGGCCCAGAATGCGGTGCGCGAGCGGGCATGCCCACCGCCAACGCCCACCGGCGTGCCGTCAGCGCGCCAACAGGCAGCACCCGTCGCCGAACCATCCCCGTTGAATTCGATAGCGCACATTCCGCCGGCCACATGTGGGATCTGTGTGGCGGGATGCCCCTTGGCGCGCAGATCTGCGAGCACGGCCTCACCGAAGGCGAGCTCAAGTTCGAGATCCTGCCCCTGCGTCCAGATGCGCGGCGCCTCGACTGTTTCCTGCAGGGTCATCCCATGATCGATGAGATTGACCACCGCTTGAAACGCTGAAGCGTATAGCCTCGGACCGCCTGGCAAGCCGAGCGCGTACCGGGGTTTGCTGTTCTTCAAAACAATCAAGGGCGATTGTGTGCTGGTGATGCGTTTTCCAGGTTCGAGCGAGAGCGGCAGGCCCGGATGTGGATCGAACAGATACATGTAGTTGTTGGGGATGATGCCGGTTTCTGGAATGATCAGCCGAGCGCCGAAAAGACTGTTTATAGTCTGTGTCGACGAAACGATGTTCCCGTCCGCGTCCGAGATCGTGACGTGGGTCGTGTTCACGGAATCGTTACCGACTGCCTTAGGTTTATAAGTACGAGCTTTGTCCATACTAATTTCGGCTCGTCGCTCTCCCGCATAGGCCTTCGAGGTCAGTCGCTCCATTGGGACGTCGAAGAAATCGGGGTCTGCGGTACTCGCACGGCGGTCGGACGCGGCGATCTTTATTACCTCTGCGAGCAAGTGGATGCCTTCTGACGTACCGAAGCCCATTTTTGCAACATCGAACGCCTCAATGAGATTGAGCATCTGCACGACGTGCACACCGCCCGAGCAAGGCGGCGGCGGTCCAATGATCTCCAGGCCGCGGTAGTCACCCCGAACCGGTTTCCGTTCGATCGTCTTGTATCTCTCCAGGTCTACCGCAGACAAAAAAGACCCCTTGCCCGCCAAGTATTCGGCGCAGTGCCGGCCGAGCTCTCCGCCATGCAGCGCCCGTGCCCCATCGCGCGCAATGATACGCAATGTTTCTGCCAATTCAGGTTGGCGGATGCGGTCGCCGACTTTCAGCGGCATGCCACCCGGCTGGAAAATTCGCGAGATCGCCGGATCCTTTGCCAAATCGGACGCGACTAGCTCGGTGCTCGTACAGAGATAACTTGTTGCCGCAAAACCGCGGGCCGCATGACGGATCCCGGGCTGCAGCACCGTGTCCAGATCTAGTTTGCCGAAACGTTCGAGCGCTTCGCACCATCCGAGCAGCGCACCGGGGACGGCGACCGAGCTTGCGCCGACGGCGTTGGCCCGGCCCTCGGCATCCATATAGCCCGGCCAGGTGTCCGATATGGGTTTGTAACTGTCATCTCGCGCGGCTGCAGGCGCCGTAGAAAGGGCATCCAGCACGACGATTTGCCCGCTGGCTAGCCGGATCAGTGCCGTGCCGCCACCAAACAAGCCGACCATCATCGGCTCGACTACGTTCAGCGTGAACAGCGCTGCGATCGTTGCGTCGATTGCGTTGCCTCCCATCGTCAAGATCTCAACAGCAGCGGCGGAAGCGAGCGGATGATTCGTCACGACCATACCCTTGCTGGCGGTGACCGAAGTCTTCTCACAGGCAAATGTCGTTCCTGCGGAGGCGCGCCAGTTCGCAGTCAACGTCTTTTCATTTTTCATCTCTATCCTCCACCCAAGTTTCTATGTCGACGCCCTGTTCGTCATTAACAGCTTCAGAACCAGATGAGCACGCGAAGGCGGCACAGGAGATGGCTCTGTGCGGGGAAGGGTCGAACGTCGTTGCCTTCCAGCAGAAATTATCGTGTCGTGAAGAAGGAAATTGAGCATGTTTGAGCGACGGCACGCAGATATAACGCTAAATTCTGGCTCTGACGCAGATATTCATCGTGTAGATCGACCCTCTCACGCGCAACCGGGGCACCGAGGCGCAAGGCCGCAGGTATGTCAACTATTGGATGTAACGCTCGAGCAAAGTGCCGCTATCACTAACCCCAACAGTCCAGCGTCTCGGATTCCACGCTGGTCGTGACTGTCAAAGGAAACGCTTGATCTATCGTCAAAGACGCTCCTCGTGTTGTGACCATCTCCAACGAGACCCAAACAACTCTGTTGTCAAAAAAGCTGACGCGTGAATGAAAACAGAATACCAAAAGACGATTTTTTGTTGACTTTGATGAGCAAAATTCGACATCGTTTCGCCCATCGTGAAGTCGGCCCTGCCAGCCGCCGTGCGCTCCTTGGCGAAAACCGCAGGCTACCGGTTTTGAAGCGAGGAAGGACATATGACCTGCTTATATAGGCGTGAAGCACAATCGATCTCGACGCTCGCTCATCTCCGCTTCTATCCGCTAGCCCTGACAGGAGGGACGGGGGCAAGGTTGATAGCAGACGATGGCAACGAGCTTCTGGATTTTGCGGCCTCCTGGGGGGCGGCTAGCCTAGGCCATTCCGATCCTCGCATACGGGCGGCGGTTGACCGCGCGCTCTCTAGCCAGGCTGGAGCAAGCTATCTTTCAAGCGCCAATGCAGCGACAGTGCAACTGGCAGAAAAGCTCCTTTCACTAGTGCCTTCGCGGGCTGCAGGCAGAATCTGGTTCGGCCACTCCGGTTCGGATGCCAACGAAACTGTCGCACGCGCTGTTGTCGCGGCCACAGGTCGGCCCCGCATCATTTCGTTCTCAGGTGCGTATCACGGCGGCACGACCGGATCCGCCGCGGTCTCTGGGCATCCCTCGCAAGTCATACCGAAGGCAGCCGGCTTGACTTTGGTACCTTACCCGAACAGCTATTCTGAGGGAGAGAAAGCGTCGGAAAAAGCGCTTGCTGAGCTCGATCGCCTTCTTGAAGGACCTGTGCCTCCGCAGGAGGTGGCAGCCTTCTTTATCGAGCCAATCCAATCCGATGGTGGGATGTTGGTTCCTCCGGCTGGCTTCTTTGAGGCTATCGAGCGGCGATGCCGCAAGCACAAAATCCTGCTCGTCAGCGACGAAGTGAAGGTCGGACTGGGCAGAACTGGGCAGCTGCATGCATTTTCGCACTATGGCATCGAGCCGGACATCGTCGTATTCGGCAAGGGTCTTGGCGGCGGCTTGCCGATCTCAGCGGTCGCCGGACCGGAAGCTATCATGAACTTTGCACCTGCCTTCTCGTTTCAGACTTTGCATGGAAATCCGGTGTGCGCCGCGGCGGCATTGGCCGTGCTCGAGGCAATCGAAGCTGATCGCTTGGCGGAGAATGCCGCCTCAGTGGGCGGGCATTTGCTTTCGCGCCTCCGAGACCTGAAGCAGAGCCATCAGTTGATTGGTGACGTCCGCGGCAAGGGCTTGGCAATCGGAGTCGAGCTGGTGAGCGACCGTGCTACGAGGAAGCCAGCCAAGAGAGAAACGGCAATGACGGCTTATCGCGCCTTTGAACACGGATTGGTGTTGTTTTATGTCGGCATTAACTCGAACGTGCTGGAGCTCACACCACCCTTGACCCTGACCCGCGGGGAAGCGGACCGCGGTGTGGAGATGCTCGACATGGCTCTTACAGATGTCGAACAAGGCAAAGTGGAGCCTTCGCTGGCGAGCGTCTTTGCCGGCTGGTGATCGCGACACGGTACTCGGTCGTACAGCTGTGATGCACCGAGCTCCTAGTCGCGGAAAAATGTCCGCGAACACCTTAGAAGTGTAGGACACGCGCAGTCTGCTATGCGACAGCAAAAGACGTAGGTGTTTCCGTCGCGTCAGAAGTGCTGCTGAGGACGAGCCGAGAATTTGATGCGAGCGCTTTAAAGCAAGGCCGCGATGCTTGATCGTCCGTGAAGAACGTTGATTTCACGCTGGATTGATCGCCGGTTCCGTGAAGAGAGCGGCCAGGATCTGCCACAACAAAATCCTGAGCCAGCGGATCAAGCGGCGGAAGTTGTAGCCGGCGGCGGCGGCGAGGGACGGCATTGGCCGCATCACCGTGCCGGAACCAGAGATAGTTTCGGCCCATGCGATGCTCGGCCTTGAGATGGCCGATGACGGGCTCCACGGCCGCCCTGCGGCGCAGCTCACGCTTGATCTGCGACGTCACGCCTCGCTTCTGCCCCGAGAGAAAGACCCTGAACTTGTGATCGGGCGGCGCATTGCGGCCGCGATATCCCTTGTCGGCGAGGATGCGTGCGAGGTGTTGCCGACCAGCGCCTCCATGTCGGGGATGACGGTTTCCAGGGTGTGGCCATCATATGGATTGCCGGGCAACGCCTTTACATGGGTGACGAACTGGCCGCCCTTCCGCGGCCGATCGTGGTGGCGACGGAGACTTTGCCAAGCCCGCGTTGCAAGAGGAATCGACAAGGGGATGAAGCGGTTTGCGCCAATCTATCTGGCTTCAATTTGGGGCTGTTGCCCCGAGCCATCATGGATATCCGCCCACTTCTGTCCTCAAGAACTCGCCGGCCTCAAGAAGGGCCGTAGAGTCGAATCAGGCTTCAGAAGTGTCGGTGGAACCGTTTCTCCATTCATCCTTTCCGTCTCGCAAACCTCGGCGGGTTATTGTGCCTTCTGATCGGACCTTGGATCTTCCTTTCCGGCCCTGTTTCTTATGCGGGGCGGCCCAAGAGGTTGGCGTCGTAGTCACGGCCCTTTGCGAGCATGCTCCAGGCCATGCGAGCAAGTTTTGCGGCCATGGCAACAAGGTGGAGCCGCTTGGACGCTGCCTCCAACCAGGCTCCGAAGCCATGCCGAGGCCAACTCTGACGCTGCAGAAGTACGGCTCTGGCGCCCTGAATGAACAGCGTTCGCAGGTACCGATTACCGCGCCTCGATATGCGCCCGAGAATGGTTCGATCGCCGGTCGAGATTTGCTTCGGTACCGGACCAAGCCATGCTGCAAAGTCCCGGCCCTTATGGAAGGCATCACCGGTTCCGATGACGGCGACCATCGCGCTTGAGATGATTGGCCCGACACCAGGCGCACTCATTAGGCGGCGACAGTGTGGATCTTGATCAACGAGTTCGTCGATTTCTTTCGTCATTGACGCGACCCGTCGGTCGAGATGGCGCCAGTCGTCGGCCAAGTCTTGAATGAGCTGGATCACTCGAGGCGATAAGTTGTCCTTTGGCGCTGAGAGAATCTGAGGAAGTGCCAGTCGGAGCGCTGCCGCTCCCTGCCGGACTGGCAGCCCCCGCTCAAGCAAAAAGCCTCGGATTTGATTGATGACCGCGGTTCTTTGCGTCACCAATCGACTGCGAACTCTGTGCAGTGCCTGCAAGTCAAGTTGCTCGGCTGACTTCAACGGGACAAAGCGCATGTTCGGGCGCTGCGTCGCCTCCCGAATCCCACCACATGGAATGTGTTCTTGCCTACGTCGATACCGATCGTGACAATGTTCGTATGGGACATGGCTTGTGCTGCTTCTCTTGCCGGGGCTTAACGTTGCCGCTAAGAGCGGGCGTGGTCCATGCCATTAACTCGTAAGGCCGATGGGCCTTGCCTTTTGCCGATGCATTTGACCTCCGGCGCGTGCAGGGAATAGACCTTCGGCCCGCGTTGACGCTGCTGCTGCTCGTGGACGCGGCGCGCCAGCAATAGCAGCTTGGCGAAGGCAGCTTCGAGCCCTCCATTGCCCTCGATCTTGCGGCCGATATCACGGATGACGCGGCCCAGATAGGTGCGCAGCGTCTTGAGCGCCCGGTTGGCGCGCTTGAACTGCTTGGCGTGGGCATAGCGCTGATGCTGGATCAGGGCGAACTTGCCCACCCGCGCATAGGATTGACGCAAGCTCACCCCATGGCGCTGCGCCAGCCGCACCAGCTTCTCGCGCGCCCGGTTCAGAAGCTTCGCATCGGTGGGGAACGTCACGTTCTTGGGCTGAACCGTGGTATCGACGATCACCCGAGACAAGTCAGACGGCTTGATCGCCTTGGTCCTGGCGGCAACCGACAGGCTCTCCTGAATCAGCGCAGCCAGTCGCTCCTCGCCCATGCGGTTGCGCCAGCGCGTCAGCGACGAGCGATCGAACACCAGGTGGTGCTGGAAGAACTCCTCGCCGCAGAAGTATTGTCGAGTGGGCCGAGGGAGTTTCACCCTCAGCCCCTCACAGAACCGGACGTGATACTCTCGCATCATCCGGCTCTTGTTACCCAACCGTTGCGTGACCAAGGCGCGCCCAATGGACGAAGAATGAGGGATTGCGCTTCGCGATACTGTTGCTGCGCAATCCCGCGTATAAAGGAATGGCCTGCTTTGGCAAGACGCGGATCGCGCCGCGCATGCGTGTGACGCGGCCGTTGCGATGCGCGGCGGCGCCGCGCCTCGCAACAGCGCCAATCATGAACTTCCTCGCACAGAGTGGATCGAAATTCCTGTGCCGACCATCATCAGCGAAGAGACCTTCGCATTGGCGAACGAGCTTTTGGAAGCCAACAAGAAGCATGCCCCGCGACGCACGATCACGCCGAGCGCCCTGCAAGGATTGTTGAGCTGTGCCAAATGCGGCTATGGGCTCTATCGCACCTCCACCAGGTCGAGCGCTCGAACCATCCATTACTACCGCTGCTTGGGCTCGGATGGCTGGCGCCGGCTCGGCGGGCCGGTCTGCGACAATCGCCCGATGCGCCAGGATTTGCTGGACGAGGTGGTATGGAAAGAGATCGCGCGGTTACTTGAAGACCGACACCTCATCGAAGACGAACTTGAGCGCCGGCTCAAGGCGGCACGCAACGCCGATCCCACACAGCGCCGGGAGGAAACGCTTCGCCGCGATCTTGCGCGCGCCCGGAAAAGCATCGAGCGTCTCCTCACGGCCTATCAGGAGAGCCTTCTCTCACTTGAAGAGCTGCGCGGTCGCATGCCCGATTTGCGCAGCCGCGAACAGGCTTGCCTGTTGGAGCTGCAAGCGATCGAAGACCAATCGAAGGAACGGGAAGTTTGTCTGCGTCTCGCCGAATCCGTGACGAGCTTCCTCGACCGCCTGCGCTCGTCCGTCGGCGCGCTCGATATAATCGAACGCCAACGCGTGCTGCGCCTTCTCGTGAAGGAAGTCCTCGTTGGCGACGACAAGATCGTCATCCGGCACTCAATTCCCCTCCCATTCACCCCTCCGGGTGGAAAGGCGCCCGGCGTCGCCGATAGTTCCGTGACCGCTCCTCCACCGCAAAGTTATCTTTTGCGTTCAGGGAGCCATCACTCCACCTTGCGGTGTTCCGGTTTCCCGTTTCTGGATAGTCCCATCGGGCATCTCTACCGGAGCCCTCAGCCATCGTTCGACGTAGAGCAAAACCCAGGGCTCCTGACAGTGCTTCCGAAGCGCTCTTACCAGAAGGGCATGATCGATCGTGTCGAAAAAGCCTTTGATGTCGAGGTCCAAAGCCCAGTCATAGTCCCAGCATCGCTTGCGCGTTTGCTCGATCGCCTGATGCGCTGATTTTCCAGGCCGATAGCCATAGGAGTCGGGGTCAAACACTTGATCCAACCCCGGTTCCAGATACTGCTTGACCACCATCTGTGCGACGCGGTCCGCGACCGTCGGAATGCCCAGAGGACGGATGCCGCCGTTGGCCTTGGGAATCTCCACGCGCCTTACCGCTGGCGGGAAGTAGCTTCCCGACGCCAAGCGATTCCAGAGCTTGTAGAGGTTGTTTCCAAGGTCCTGCGCAAATTCATCCAGACTCTGACCATCGACGCCCGCCGCCTTTCCATTTCCTGCCACCAGCTGGTAGGCCTCCCAGACCATACGCTTGGTGATGGGCAACGGTTTGTCCGACGTCATGACGCTCCTCCCGACAAAGCAGGTTGGCGTCCGATGTCGGACAGGGTAACGCAGCCCCTTCGCTCCATGGCCATTACAGCCACTTCAACGCTACTACAGGCTGCTCCGCCCCTGTCTCGGGTATTGGTATTCTCCCTCGTGGTGTTCGCCACTTGCGGATTTCCCTTAACACCCCGAGCCAGGTTGCCTCGTTCCGGATTGAAGCCTGTGATGAGATCATGCCGCCTATACACCGGCTGCCGCGTGGACCGTAAGCAGGTATCGTCCACACCCTTCCAAGCATCATTAACCCCATGCCCGTTTTGACGGCGTCTGGACCCATTTCGATGCGTCATCGGCGGTTCGCTTGCGCTCATCTTCTCATCACTCACCTGACGGCGTAGCTCGCCGCCTTTTCTCCAGCGCTCACCACCACGTCTCTTAAACGCAGCAGCCTGGAGTGGTTTGAAGCCTGCCCCTGCAGGCCGGCTCCGGGAGGCCAACTCCCATCTTCAACACAGTTGTGCTGGCAGATACGCACCAGCTACGAGACACACGGTAATAGGGGTTCTCGACCAACGCTCGCACAGCACCTCGTCGGAGAGATCATAGGTGTGCTTGAGGATCGCCAGCCCCGCCATCAACCGCGTCAGCAGTGGTGGGCGGCGGCCCGGATCATCGGTGTACACCTCGCCGAACCACTCCTCCAGGAAGCTCCAATCCACCGTGCGCCCAAGCGCCACCAGCGGATGCTTCATGTCAATGATCTGGTCGAGCCGAGAGCGGAACAGATCCTGCTCTCCCGTTTCCCGTCGTTCCGGTGGCCGCATCTGATCGCTCGCCAAATCGCTCCCGGGCCAGAGAATCACAAATCAAGTTTGCAAGGAATCTGGAGGATTCTGTGAGGTCGCGCTCACGCGAGGGCGCGGCAAGCGCTTATCACGCGACCTCATTGAGCCGGATTGAACGAAGGCGCGGGAGAATATGCACGGTGGTGCGGCTATTGGGATAGTTTGAGATCGCAGGTTGCTATCGGCAAGACTGCGGAGCTGACGCGGCGACGTTTTGGTTGCGCAATGGCGGCAACTTGAGACAGAGAGCATTTTACCGGCGGTCGCGATCGATGGCCGGCTGCATCGAATAGTTTCCCGCGCGCTGTTTGGCCGCACGGATTCGGCAGCGTCTGCGATGATCGAGACGACGGGATCATAATGACGGTGACGATCTTCCTGCACGGAATGAATTGGCTCACGATGTGTCGCACCGGAGCGATTGGGATGAAGCGCCGGAATGACTGAAGCTGCGTCGAAAGCGCTCGATGATGCGCATGACGCCACCACAATCAGGGCAGGCGGGAATCTTGGGCCACGTCAGAGCGTCCGAATCCACAGGGGGGATGTCCCGGGTTCTGTTGAATTTCTGAAGGGGGCGGCGTTGCCCACCTTGAGCCGGTAGGCTCGGGGTGCTGATTCAACGAAGGAGAGCAACGCCATGACGAGAGATATCACACCGGCTGATTCGCCGGCGACCGGGGCTGTGGACGAAGCGTATGCAGAAGTGCGGGCGAGCTTCGATCGGTTCTGCCTTACGGCAGGGACCGAGGCGCTCGGCACGATTATGGAGGCGGATGTCACGGCGGCCTGCGGGCCGCGCCACGGTCGTGATACGGCCCCGCGGGCGCACTGTTGGGCCGAACGCGGGGGACGCATCGGCTTCCACGGCGGCAAGATCGAGGTCGAGCGGCCGCAGGTTCGTGGCGTGGACGGCCGCGAGGTCACGATTCCGAGCTGGGAAACGGCGGCGCAGGAGGACTGGCTCGGTCGCTGGGCCATGAACCTGATGCTGATCAACGTGTCGACGCGCCGGTTCGGCCGCGCTGTCCGGCTGCCCGAGGGTGACGTGCCGGCACCGCCCGGATCGGGGGTTTCGAAGTCGGCGGCCTCGCGGAGGTTCGTCGCGCTGTCGGCGGCGCGGCTGGCCGACTTCATGGCTGCCGATCTGTCCGCGCTCGACCTTCTGGTGGTCCAAATCGACGGGCTGCATCTCGGCGACGATCTCGTGCTGGTCGCCGCGATCGGTGTCGACGGTGAAGGCAACAAGCATCCGGTGGCGCTGGTGGAAGGGGCGACCGAGAACGCCGCAACGGTTCAGGCCCTGCTGGACAACCTGGTCTCGCGCGGGCTCGCCCCGACGGTGCCAAGACTGTTGAGCGTTGTCGAAGGCGATCCGCCGCACCTTCGGTTCGGCCGCCGCGATCCAGCGCTGCCAGATCCACAAGGCGCGCAACATCATGGAACGCCTGCCGAAAGAGCATCATGCGGCCACCCGTCGGGTGCTGCGCCAGGCTTGGGAGCTCGATGATGCCGACAAGGCTGAAAAATTGATCCGCAATCTCGCGCGTCGACTCGACCAGCAATGGCCCGGCGTAGCGGCCAGCATGCTCGAAGGCCTCAACGAAATCCTGACTGTCGTCCGGTTGAAGCTCCCGACGGAGCTGCGTCGATCGCTCGCCTGTACCAACATCGCCGAGAACATGATGGGCACCATTCGCCGCGTCACGCGCAACGTCAAACGCTGGCGGGATGCCGGCATGGGCTTGCGATGGGTCGCGGCCGGCATGATCGAGGCCAACAAGGGCTTACGACAATTGAAGGCGCATAAACAATTGTCGATTCTGCGTGCGGCCCTTCAAGCTCACCACGATCGCATGACAATCAAATCCGTTGCCCACGTCACGAGGGCCGCGTAACATTCATTCCGGCAATGTCGGCCCAACGTAGTTCAACAGCGATCGGGACATCTCCTCCACAGGCGGCGGCTCGCCATTGTTTGGCGCGGTCCGCTCACGATCGAGAAGTTTGCGGCAGAGGGCGAGTTTGGCAGCGCGGCGGCCGTTGGCCATGATGCCGAAGTGGCGGATGCGATGGAAGCCATCGGGCAGCGTGTGAAGCAGGAAGCGGCGGATGAACTCGTCGGGCTTGAGCTTCATGATCTTCGTCGCGCCGGTATGGCGGGAGTCCTTCCAGGTAAAGGCGACGTGATCTTCGGCGAGGGCTGCGAACCAGCTGTTGGCGATTGCAACGCGATGGGTATAGCGGCCGAGATAGGCCAGCACCTGCGCGGGGCCGCCGAACGGCCGTTTGGCGTAGACGACCCAGCTGATGCGCCGCATGGCGACGAGGTGCGCTGCGAAGGCGGCAGGCTCGGCCAGGGATGCGAGATCGCCGAAGAAGTTCAGGGTGCCGGCGTCGAAGGCGGCGGTCAGACGTTCGAGGAACAGGCGTGTGAACAGCCGGGCGAGCGGCTTGACGGCCAGGAAGAAGTTTGGTCGGCTGGCGATCCAGCGCGCGCCATCGGGCGAGAGGCCGCCGCCCGGCACGACGCAGTGGACGTGGGGATGGTGCGTCAGCGCCTGCCCCCCAGGTGTGGAGGACGGCGACGACGCTGATGCCGGCGCCGAGCCGGCGTGGATTGGCGGCGAGCGTCGACATTGCCTCGGCGGCGGCTTTGAACAGGATCGCATAAACGATGGCCTTGTTCTGAAAGGCGATCGCGGCGATCGGAGCCGGCAGTGTGAAGACGACGCGGAAATAGGGAACCGGCAGCAGGTCGGCTTCTCGCGCGGCGAGCCACGCGGCTCGGGCTGGCCCCTGACACTTCGGACAGAATTATAGGCGACGCGTGTCGTGCCGCAGTCGTCGCAAGCCTCCATGTGGCCGCCGAGCGCCTCGGTTCGTCGCAACGATCGCACTCATCACGCGCCGCTCGACCCGACCGAGATGACCGACATGCAAACGGCGATAGGCGTCGCCATGCGGGCGCAAGATATCGGCAATCTGGATGGCGGGTCTGTGCGGACGGACGTCGGGGTGGGCCATAACCCGCATCCCGGACGCGTCGTCATCCCGGTTGGCGTCACCTCCAGCGACAGGCGGTCGAGCGGGCTCTGCGTCGCCCGGATCGTATCGGTGGCGACCTGCGTGTAGCGCGCCGTCGACGACAGGTTATTGTGCCCGAGTAGTCACGATTCATAATGCACCTCGGCTAACTCATTGAAAGTCAAGGACCCGCTGCGTGGTATTTTGTGTTAGCGGAGGCTTCCGACGCTTTCCCTTGGCGAAACCTGCCAAGTCCTCGGCCCTGATCACCCAAGGCGCGCCCGCGCAAGCTTGTCGGCCTTTGATGTCGCCGCGGCGGAGCATACGCAAGGCCGTCATGTTGCAGACGCCGATGAGTTTTGCTGCCGCTTCGAGCGTAATTTCGCCGCGCTCCGCCCACTCGCCGTCGCGGAAGACGGCGATGTCGTGGTGATTGCGGAAGCCGCACACGCGCTCTTGCGTCCAGGCATTGCCGTGCCCGGTCTCCACGCCAGCGCGATTGAGCAGGCGCGCGATCTGCCGATCGGGCATCAGCCGCGCCAGCTCACGCACGAGTGCGATCGTGTCGTCGGGGATGCGTGGATTGTGCCGGCCGGCCGCATTCAGTCGCTGTTTGACTTGCAGTTGGGTATGATCGCCGCCTTGCCAGTGCAGGACCGCATGGATGATTGCGCCGTCCCTGCGCACGACGATCTCCGTGAGTGCCGCGCGAAGGATACGCTTGCGCGTTGCGGCGGTTGCAGCGGGATGCAACCAGGCGCGCTCCAGATCAGCACCGAGCGCCACCAATTGCTGGCGCTCCGGCTCACCGAACGGCGGCGGACGGCGCGCAATCAGGGCGGCGGCCTCTCCTTCAAGCTTTGCGACAGCCTGCAATGCCTCGTTCCAGCGGCGCTCCAGCTCCCCGGCGACCAGCCGGTTTGCCGGGTCGACGGCGTCGTACTGTCGGCGCGCGTGCGCGGCTTCGTAGCGCGCCTGCTGCAGCGACAGCTCCAGCTGGCGCTCGGCCGCGGTCGTCGTGCTCGATTGCGCCTTGATCGCTTTGAGTGCTGCCTCGGCGCCGAGCGGCTTCAGCACGCGCAGGACCTCGTTACTGATCGCTGCGTCGATGCTCAAGCCGCTGATCGAAATGCAGCGCGCGGCACCGTGGTTCGTACGCGCACCGTAGCAATTGTAGCGGCCGATCTTGCCGCTGTAGTGCACATGGAGCTTGCGGCCGCAGTGGCCGCATCGCAGCAGTCCGGGCAGCAGCAACTCGCCTTTACGAGCTGCTCCGCGAGCGAGTGCGCTGCTCATGCCGGTCGCATTGTTGGCGATCACCTCGAGGTCGTGCTCGAACTCGTCCCAGGTGATGTAGGCCGCGTGGTGATCCTTGATCAAGACATCCCATTCCGCCATGGGCTTTTGCACACCACGCCGGACATGCTTGCGTCCACCTTTGACACTCACACGGCTCGTCGTGCGCCCGAACGCGTAGGCACCTGCATAGATCGGATTGGTCAGGATGTTGTGCACGATGTTGTAGGCCGGCAGTCGCCACACGACGCCGTGCGCCTCTCCTTGGCGCGACTTGACCGGCAGCTCGATGCCCTCCTCTCTCAGCCAGATGTGCACCTGTCTAGCACTTTGCAGCTCGGCGAACTTGGTGAAGACCAGCTGCAGGGCGTCCTGCACGCGTTTGTCCGGATTCTTCTCTATGCGATCGCGACCGATCTTCACATAGCCGGCGGCGACACCGAGGACCAGCGCGCCGCGGCGCGCCTTCTGCTTCAGCGCTTCCTGCGAGCGGTGGCGGAACATCGAGAGTTCAAGCTCGCTCATCGTGCCCTTCATGCCAAGCAGCAGCCGATCGTTGGGATGGCGAGGATCGTAGATTCCGTCCTCGTCGACGATGAGCGTGCCGACCAATCCACAGAACTCGATCAGCGTATGCCAGTCGCGGCCATTACGGGCAAGACGCGACGCCTCGATCGCGAGCACAGCGCCGACACGGCCGTCGCAGATCGTTGCAAGCAGCCGCTCGAAGCCGGGACGCGCGATGCCGCCGCCGGACCGGCCGAGGTCGTCGTCGATGACTTCGACGTTGCTCCAGCCAAGCTGCTTGGCGCGATCGACGAGGCCGTATTGGCGCCGTCGGCTCTCATGATTATGCGCGAGCTGGTCTGCTGTCGATTGCCGGATGTAGACGCAGGCGTTGCGGGCGAGATGCTCAGTCGTGATTTTGGTGTCATCGCCGCTCCCCCCGCTTGCCGCCTTTGCCAGCGCCGCCGCGATCTCGCGCAGCAGCACCTCGATGACCATCGCGAGCTCGCTCTTTTGAGCTGCACGCAGTTCGACGCACGGTCGCTCGGCCTCGAACAGGCTTGGCTGGAAATTCTCGGATCGCTGCGTCATTCTCTAGTCGCTCCGTTTTTGATTCGGACGCCAGAAAGCCTAGAAGCGCATCGACCTCGTTGCGTAGGGAGCGAAGAACATTCAGGGGAAAATGCGGCTCAACGCTGATCTCGAATCGGGACGCAGCCTCGTCAGTCATCCACGCCGGAAGGCAGGCAAAGGTGCCGTCAAGTTGGTGAACAACGAGAAACGCGGCGCCACCTCGCTCAAGCCGCCGCCTGACACCTACCGTCTCCCCGAAGCGAGGATGAAATCGGTAAGTGATGCGTGCTTCAGCCTGTTGTTCGCGGGCAGTATGTCGCCCTTCCGAGCAGAACCTGGATGATCCGGACGTCGGTTCCGTTCTCGAGAGATGTGTCGCGAAGCTGTGGCGCAGCGTGTGCAGCGTGGCGCGCTTTGTCAGGCCCGCACCCGCAGCCTTCACCGCCGACCAGCAGGCGGCATGCAACACGGTCTGATCGATTGGATGGTCTTCGTCGCGTCCCGGGAACAGGTGAAGGCGCGGCCGAGCGAACCGCCAGTAGGTGCGCAGGATGCCGAGTAGTTGGGGCGACAGCATCACGTTGCGATCCTTGGCCGCCTTGCCGTGGCGCACCTGGATGACGCCGCGGGCACTGTCGATGTCCTCGATCCGCAGTCCCGTGACCTCGGAGGCCCTCAGTCCGGCCGCATAGGCAGTGCTCAGTGCGGCGCGGCTCTTCAGGCTTGACACTGCTTCGAGGAACTGGACCACTTCGTCGGCGCTGAGAACGACCGGCAGCTTGCGCGGTTCTCGCGCATAGGGAATGCGTTCCGGGATCAGCGCCTCGCCGAGAGTAACGCCGTAGAAAACCGCAGCGCACAGACGATCTGGTTCAGCGCCGGCCATGATATGCCGGTCGAGACCAGATGCACCTGAAAGGCGCGAACTTCCAGTTCCAATCGATCCGGCGATTTGCCAAAATGACGGCTGAACTTCGAAACCGCTGACGTAGGATCGCTGCGTCGCCGGCGACAGATTGCGGACGGTCATGTCTTCGATCATGCGGCGGCGAAGAGGGCTCAAATCGGCCATCTCGATACTCCTGTCTGAGGGGGTGGGCTCCAACACCCACATCCTCTCAGTCAGGAGGCGATCTACGCCACCTTGCCCCTCACGCCGCGGTAGCGGCTTCGTTCAATCCGCTTCCGAAGACCCGATTCTCGGCAAACCCGATTACGCCAATCGCGCCGTTTCCAAATTCCAAATCAATGACTCGGAAATTCTTCACGGAAGGACTGCTTGAAGAGTTAGTGACAGCAACAATTGGCTTTTTGCTTCAACTCCTCGTTTCGCGAAAATTGGCCGTTTCTGACGCTCGGCAGAAGTATTCACACCAGACTCTCTGTCTGACTCTCTGCGCTCCAAATCGAGCCAACGGAGCGCCGCTGCTGGAGGTCAGCCAGCGATAACTTTCGGCTTCCTGTCCTTCCAAGACAGCAGCTGCTCGAGCTGGCCAGCAAGCGAGATGAGCGTCGCCTCATCGCCGATCCGACCGGCGAATTGCACGCCGATCGGTTTGCCATCATTCGTCTGATGAAGCGGAAGCGAGATCGCTGGCTGTCCAGTTTGATTGAGGGGCGCGGTAAACTTGAGATCGCCGATCAGACGCTGATCGAAGCTCTCAAGGTCGAGCGACATGTCCAACCATCCCCGCGGATGCGGCGCGTCGGCAAGAACCGGCGAGATCACCACGTCGAACGCATGGAACTGCCTCACGAAATTGCGCGCAAACAGGCGCATGGCTTCGATGTCCTCAGCGTGCTGCACGGCGGTCAGCGCGCGGCCGAGCTCGATGTCTTCCCAGGTGACATTCTCGACGTCCTCCTTGGTTACTTGACGGCCGATCTTCAATGCTGAGCTGTCAAAGTGTGAGGCCGTCTTCGCCGCGTGTATCCGGACAGAAATCGTCATCATGTGCTCGAAATCATATCTGAAGTTGGCCTCCGTCAGTTCATGCCCCAGCGCTCCGCACGCTTTGACCGCGTTTTCGACCGCCCGACGCTGTTCGACGCCCAGTGGTCGCCCGTCGGGCTGTGTCATAGAGAAGCCGATCTTGAGCTGCTGTGGTTTTGGCTCGGACAGCAAAGAAAGATAGGAGCGCTCGGGAAGTGGCAGCGCATATGGGTCGCCAGGCATAGCGCCGGCGACTGCGTCGAGATAAGCGGCGGTGTCGCGGACCGTTCGCGACAAGCACAGGTACACCACTCCGCCATACACGAGCTCGACCACATCCGGCCCGAAGGTTATGCGTCCTCGCGACGGTTTCAAACCGACGAGGCCGTTTAGCGAGGCCGGCATACGGATGGAGCCGCCGCCATCGCTCGCGTCCGCGATGGGAACCATGCGCGAAGCTACCGCCGCCCCTGCCCCGCCGCTCGATCCGCCAGCCACGATATCCGGATGCCAGGGATTCCTGGTTGCGCCGAACAGGCGCGGCTCAGTTGAAGAGGAACGGCCCATCTCTGGGGTGTTGGTCTTGCCCAGGGGAATCAGGCCGGCCGCCTTCATCCGCGTTGCGAGCTCCCAGTTTGATGTCGCAATGCAATCCTTGAAATAGGCGCTACCGTTAGTGACTGGAAATCCCTCCCACTCAAGTGCCAGATCCTTCAACAGAAAGGGAACGCCTGCGAACGGCGCATTAAGAACCGTGCGATCCGCAAGTGCTCGAGCATAGTCGTACCGCTTGGAGACGACGGCATTGAGCTGAGGATTGATATCCTCGATGCATTCGATCGCGACCTCAACGAGCTCACGCGCGGAAACATCGCCCTTCCTAACACTCGCGGCGAGACCGAGCGCATCGCTGCAAACATAGAGATCCTTGATGCTCATATTATGCTCCGAATTGATAGTCGTTGCAGCGCCAATACTCGTCTGAGCATCGACGCGGTTGAAGCCGGCTTCCGCGCCTAGAACGATCGCAACTACTACCAAGCTTCGCCGATTACGGCCGCGATCTTGCGTGCCTAGCGATTCCGCTTCCGATCGGCGACCGTCGCCTGTCCGTGGTAGTCGCAGGCCCGAAATTCCGAACCGGAAGCAGGACTGGCGATGTCGCAGCCACATTGAAGGAATTCGCGGAATAGCACCGTCCCAAGCCAGAATGACCTGGAACAGCGACACCGCCGCCTCCAAGCGCTCGAACCGACAATAGCCAACGATCCTGCGCAAGACGAAAGGCTCTCCTAATTCTCAAAACCGGACGGATGCCGGTCCTTCCACGGATAAGCGGTCTCGACCTGTGCGGCGAGTCTCAGAAGTGTGGCCTCGTCGCCAATGCCGCCAACGAACTGCACGCCTATCGGGACATCGTCGGCGCTGTAGTACACGGGAATGGTGATCGCAGGTTGCCCAGTGCAATTGAAGAGCGCGGTGAATAAGATGTCACTGATGAGCCGTTCGTTGTACACGTAAAGGTCAGGTTCAGACATGTCGTACCATCCGGCCGGCCGTGGCGGGACCGGAAGGACGGGCGCAAGATAGACGTCGAATGGTGTGAGCTCTTCGACAATTTTGCGCGACATTTTGCGCATCGCTTCGATGTCGTCTGAATGCTGGATGCCCGACACAGTCTTGCCGAGCTCGATAATTCCCCAAGTCGCGGGCTCCACGTCCTCTGGCGTCACTGGCCTGCCAAAGCGTTCAGCGCAGCCATTGAAGAAGGCCGCCGACTGGACGCCGGTGATCCGGGCGAAGGTCTGCTTAAACGTTTCGACGTTGTAGATCAGGTCGTGCTCCTCGACATCATGGCCGCGATCCGCGCAGATTTTGGCGGCCGTTTTGACTGCATTCGCGACATCTGGATGAATCGGCGATCCGTTGGGAGAACGCGTGGTTAGGCCGATGAGCAGACGGCGCGGCGCCTCCGAAAGTGTGGAGACGGCTTATCCGGAAGCGGCAGCGCGTAGGGATCGCCGGAATGCGCTCCCGCGACAGCGTCCAGATAGCCGGTGGTGTCGCGGACAGTGCGCGAGACACAGAGGAAGGCCACCGCGCCATACCAATATTCCACCACATCCGGCCCAAACGTCAGGCGCCCCCGAGAGGCTTGAGTCCTACGAGTCCATTGTTTGCGGCCGGTACGCGGATCGATCCGCCACCCTCACTCGCTTCCGCTAACAGAACCATTCCGCATGCGACTGCAACCGCGGAGCCACCGCTCGAACCGCCGGCGCTCACGCTTGGATTCCACGGATTGATCGTCGGGCCGAAGAGCTTTGGCTCCGTGGCAATGCACCAGCCATTCTCCGGAACATTGGTCTTGCCGAGCGGGATCAGGCCCGCGTTTCGCACGCGCTTCGCGACGTCCCAGTCGGTCGTCGCCACATAATCCTTGAAGTAGCGGCAGCCATTCGTGACGGGGAAATCCTTCCACTCGATGGAAAGGTCCTTGAGCAGGAACGGAACGCCCGAGAGCGGGCCGTCCGGAAGCGGCCGGGCCGCGCTCTTGCGGGCCTGATCGTACAGCCTGGCAGTCACCGCGTTTAGCCTCGGGTTGAGCCGTTCGATTTCGTGGATCGCCTGCTCCACTAGTTCGAGCGCTGTCACGTCTTTTTTCCGTACGCGTTCCGACAACCCGACGGCGTCGCTATCTTTGTAGAGTTGGGTCAACATTGGGATCTCCTTTCGAAGAGGGCTCCCAGCCGTGATCGCCTCTCCGGAGCAACAGGCGGGAACAACACGCGGGATCTGCGAGGCGGATGAGAGTCAGGGCTTAGGTCGAACGATCCAACGAAATAGGAGGTAGCGCAGTCCCGTTCTTTCGTCGTTCGGCACCACCCGTGTTCCCTTCCAGTTTCTGCTCTCACTACGATCGCGCTTCTTGCGTCGTCGCGCCGAAGCCGCTGGCAGTACCGAGGCAAGCCCCTTCGGAAAGAACAGGAGGACGACGATCATGGCCACGGAGACCAGCATGAAGCGACCTTCGGCGAAGTTATTGATGTTGGCGAGGCCTTCCGAGATGAACGTCAGCACGAGCGCGGCGACGATCGGACCGTAGATGCTCGACGTACCTCCGACGAGCACCATGCTGAGGACGAGCGAGGCGGTCGAAAAGTCGAAGATCTCCGGCGACGCCACCCGCAGGTAGATGACGTAGAAGCCGCCGGCCACCCCGGTGAAGAAGGCGCTTGCGACAAGCGCCTTCAGCCGCTGCCGCGCGATCGGGATGCCGCGCGACACACCATAGTCCTCATTGTCGCGCAGGGCCTTGATCGAAAGGCCGAAATCCGAGCGCACCAGTAAGCGCAGACAGACGGTCGCGGCGACTAGCAACGCAAAGGCGACGTAATAGTAGCCGAGCTTGTAGTCGCGTAGAAAATTGTGGCCTGGTAGCGAGATCGTGGGTATGCGGACCATGCCATTCGTGCCGCCGGTAACCTGCGATTGGCTTATGACGAGCTGGAACACGAGCTGGCTGAAGGCGAAAGTGACGAGCACCACATAGACGCCCTGTAGGCGCACGATCGGCAAGGCGACAATGGCGGCGGCGGCCGACGCGGCGATCCCGCCAATCAGGATCGCGATCCACGGGTCGATCCCAAGAAGCTTCGCCGCCAGCGCCGTCGCGTAGATCCCGACCCCGAAGAATGCGATATGAGCAAAATTGAAGATGCCGGCATAGCCGAGCGTGAGGTCCCAGCTCGCGGCGACGATCCCATAAACGAACGAGATGATGAAGAGATGTCGCAAATAGGTGTCTTCGACGAAGATCGGCACGACAAGTCCTGCGACGAGCAGGACGCCGAGCAGCCAGGCCTTACCGTTGCGGAGGCTCGCCATCAGCGCACCACCTTTCCTGACAGTCCCTGCGGCCTGAAGAGGAGGACGACGATCAAGAGGAGGAAGATCATGGAGGGCGTCCAGTAGATGCCAACGTAAAAGGTCAGCGCCGCCTCGACGATGCCGATGAGGTATGCCGCGGCGATCGTTCCTCCGAGCGAGCCGAGCCCGCCGAAGATCACGATGATCAATGCCTTGACCAGGGGATCGGCGCCGAATTCCGGGGTCAGCAGACGGACCGAGCCGAGGAGTACGCCAGTCAAGCCCGCAAGAACGGCCGACAGGGCGAAAGTAATGATGAAGAGACGTGAGACGTCGATCCCAATGAGCCGGGCGCTATCCGGGTTCTGCCCGACTGCCCTTATTCCGCGTCCGATCCGCGAACGACTGAGGAAGAGCCAAAGTCCGCCGAGCAACAGCGGTGCGACCACCATAATAAGCGCTTCCTGCGCCGAGATCGTGGTGCGCCAGAGCTGCAAGTTGCCCGGCAGGATCGGGGTGAGTTGCTTGAGCCTCGCCCCCCACAGGAGTTGAATCCCCTTCTGCAAGAAGATCATCGCGGCGAGCGTCGTCATCACGCTGATGAGCAAGATATCACGATGACCGTAGAACGGACGAACGACCATCCGTTCGATCAGAATGCCGGCGCCGATCAGGGCGGCTACCGCTAGGGCAGCGCCCGCAGCGAGCCCGAGATCGAGACCGGCGGCGTTCGAAACCGTCCATGCGACATAGGCGCCGAGCGTCATCAGTACCCCGTGAGCGAAATTGAAGATGCCGAGTGTCGACCAGACCAGCGACAGTCCGCTCGCCATCAGGGCATAGCCCGAGCCAAGCACGATACCACTGACAAGAATGGCGCTAAGCATGTCGGCCGTCATGACGCGCTCTCCGACCCGAAATACATGTCCATGATCTCCTCATGGTCGACCTCGCCGCCCCGAGTGATCTCGCGGCTGATCTCGCCGTGGTCGACGAGGTACATGCGGTCGACCAACGACAGGATGAATGCGATGTCCTGTTCGACGAGAAGGAGCGGAATGCCGCGCGACGATATTTCTGCGATTGCTTCGGCCAGCTCGTCCTTGAGCTTGGGAGACAGCCCGAACGTCGGTTCATCGAGCATCAGCATCCGCGGCGCGCACATGAGCCCGACGCCAATTGACAGCATCTGCCGCTCGCCGCCCGACAGCGTTTTGCACTGCTGCTGACGGCGCTCAGCGAGCCTGGGAAAAAGGTTGAGCACATAGTCTAGGTTCGTCTTCAACTTCTCCTGTGCGCGGTCGGTGAAGGCCGCGAGCTCGAGTATCTCCATGATCTGCATGTCGGGAAAGAGCCAGTTCGCTTGCGGCACGTGGACGAGACCGCGCGCCACGATCTTCTGCGGCGCGAGTACCTCGATCGCCTCACCCATGAACCGCACTTTACCCTGCCGTGGGCGGATCACACGCGAGATCGCATTGAGAAGCGTCGTCTTGCCATGCCCGTTGGGCCCGAAGAGCCCGACGCGTTCTTTCGGTCCGACATGCAGGCTCATGCCGAGCAGCACGTCGGAGGCGTCATACCCGGCGTGAAGGTCGAGGACTTCGAGGGCGTTTGCGTCATCGTTCACAGTCCCGCCTCCCGCTTGCCGAGATAGGCTTCGACGACCTCTGGGTTGCGCACCACGTCTTGCGGTTTGCCCGCTGCGATGACCGCGCCGTGGTTGAGGACCATCAAGTGTTCGGACACTTTCAGCAGAAGCGGGAGGACGTGTTCGATGAGGACAATCGTTATCCCGCGCGCATGCACCGTTCTTATGAGATCGGAAAGTCCGGATATCTCGGGCTTAGTGAGTCCGGCGGCAGGCTCGTCGAGGAGAAGCACCTTGGGCCGGCCGGCGATTGCCGAAGCGATCATCAACTGCTTGCGCTCGAACACCGCAAGATCGGACGCGGCTTTCGTCCGCCGTTCCTCCGCCAGCGACACATCGTCGAGTGCCTGCTCGACGGCGTCCCTTGCCGCGACCGAGGTCATCTGTCCGCAGTACACTGCGCTTGCATAGACGTTTTCGCGCGCGCTCAACGTGGCGAACTCGGCGTCCTTCTGGAACGTGCGCAGCACGCCGGCGCGACTGATCTGATGCGGCTTCAACCGGTGGATCGGCTCGCCGGAGAGGAGCACCTCGCCGCCGCTCGGCCCAAACGGAATGCCGGTGATGACGTTGAAAAGCGTGCTCTTGCCGCTGCCGTTCGGGCCGGCGATGCCGAATATCTCGCCCTTGCGTATCGAGAACGAAACGTGGTCGACGGCGACCAGCGAGCCGTAGCGTCGGGTGACCTCGCGGACTTCGAGCAGCGGCTCGTTATTGTTTGGTTCTACCATCGCGGTTGTCTTTGCAACTCGAAAAAGACGGTAGCCACCCCCGTTCGTCGGGGTGGCTACCTAAGCAAAACTACTGCTTCATCCACGGAGGCGCACGGAACTCCCCGTCAGCAAGATTCGCCGGTGAGAACAGAACCCGCTTACCATCTCGGATCTGAAAGAACAGTATGGGAAGTGCATCGTTGCCTTGGACGGCAAGATGCGTCTTCGGATCGAAGGAGAGCATGCCTTCCGCAATCGACTTGCGGGTCTCGCCGATGGCCTTTCCGATCTCGAGCCGCTTGGTCGGATCGCCGACCTTCTTCAGGGCGTCGGCATAAAGCATGACTTCTTCGTAGACCGCCGGTGCCGTTGAACCCGGCTCGTAGCCATACTTGTCCTTGATTTTCTTGACGATCTCAGCGGTCCGAGCTCCCGGGATCGTACCCCCGATAAGGTTATAGATGACTCCGGTCGACTTCTTGCCCGTCAGCTCAAGGAATTCCGGTATGTGGGGCGCGTACTGGATGAAGACGATACTGTCGGTCGGCTGCTCCAGGAACTGGGTGATGAACCTCGCGGCGTTGCCCGGTTGCGGGTCGGTATTGATGACGACTGCGGGATTGTCCTGGCGAATCTTGGCAAGGAACGTCCGCCAGTCGTCGATTTGTCCCCACGGCACAAGGTCGGCGGAAGTGACCGTCCAGCCGACCTCCTTGAAGCTTTTTATTAAGCCGTTCATGATCGACTTCGAATAGGGTATGTCTGATGAGAGCAGGGCCACCTTCTTATTGAGCAGCTTCAGCTTACCGCTCTTTTCCAGGCCGTGCAGCACCGGGATCATTTCCGTTTCGTAAGCGTCAAAAGAGGGGCTCAACGAATAGACGGTCGGGAATTTGTCCGGATGGGGCGCGATGATGTCGCGCGTCTGGTTGGCACTGCCATAAAGCAGGTACGGCATATCCTGTTCAGCCATGATATTGATTTCGAAATTGCTGGAGCTAGTAAAACCGGTGACTATAGCATTCAGGTCGCGGTCGCCGGTAAGACGCTCGATGGCGCTCGTCACCTGATCCGCGGACCCGGCCTGTGTATCGCCCACGACGGCTTGGAGCTTGTAGCCGGCCACGCCGCCGCCCGCATTGATCTCATCAACGGCAAGCTTGGCGCCGTCGACCATTTCCTTGCCGTCTGCCGCGGTGCTTCCGGTTAACGGCGCGAGCACGCCGATCTTGGCGACCTTGTCGGCAGAAAGAGCAGGCGTCGCCGCGACCAGAGCGGTAAAAGCCAGACTTGTCCACAGTATAGAACGTTTCATTGTCATATTTCCCCTCCTCTTCATAACACTCGATAAGTTAGTCGACGCCGCACCAGTCGATTATGGCGGCCGCCAAAGTTTTGGTCGTCTCCTCCAGAGAGGCGATGTCCACGTACTCGTCGGCGCCGTAGGCGCCGTCGCCGGATGCACCGCAGATCACCGCGTCGCCCCCCCACCGGCGTAGTGCGCGGCGTCGGTGACGGCAATCATCGCCGACATCTTGCGTTTTCCGCCGAGCTGTGTCCGGCGGTTGAAAAGCGACTGCGCAATCGGATGATCAGGGCGGATATCCATAGGTGGGAAATGCAGGCCGCCGAGTTCCCATTCGACCTTGATAGTATTCTCCTGCAGCCCAAGGTCCTGCTGGCAGAAGTGATAGACGAAAGCTTCGAACTCAGACCGATGTCTTCCTTCGTCTGGTTAGGCAGGAATTTGTAGTCGAGGTCGATGACCACCACGTTCGGGATGATGGCGGGATTGGTCATTATGACCGGCAATTGATCCATCCCAAGACCTGCGCCGCCACGTATTGCGCCGACATTGATCGTGTTCATACCGGGAGGCAGCAGCGGATGCTGGCGATTGCGGCAACGCGAACTTTCAAAATTCCTGAGAGGGTCCAGGAAGCGTGCTGCGACATCGATCGCATTTACAGCTCGCCGCATCCGATCAGGCCCGTCGCGCTGCGGCCAAATCTCGTTGTAGCGGGTAGCCGAATGACCCGCCCGGCCCGTGATGGTGACGCGTATCCATTCCAGGCCACCTTCACAGACTTGGATCTCGCCCGAGCGTGGTTCCGTGATAGCGGCTGCCCTGGCGAGGTAGCCGCGCTTGACAGCGTCGATCGCGCCGCAGCCGCCGGCTTCCTCATCGACGACGAAATGTATGGCGACACGGCCTTGGACTTCGATGCCCGCGGCGCGGATGCCTCGGATGGCGCCAATGGCCGCTGCGACGCCGCTTTTTATATCGACGGCGCCGCGGCCGTAGAGCTTACCGTCCCTGATCTCGCCACCGAAGGGGTCGACCGCCCAGGCGCCGCGGACGCCGACTGGTACGACGTCGATGTGGCCGCACAACAGCAGGCTGCGCTCTTCCGAACCGGTGATCTGACCGATGACGTTTGGCCTGCCCGGAAATACATCCCACCGTTCCATCGTCATGCCGATCGAGGTCAGCTCAGATTCGACCATGTCTTGGACTGCTCGCGGTTCTGGAGGGGGTCCTTGACAAACCTTGCGTTAACGGAGGGAATCCGAACAAGCTTCTGGGTAAGCTCAGTCGTGTAACTCCGCTCCTTGTCGATCGCCTTCCAGGCGGCTTTCACTTCAGCTTCAAAATCAGCCACTTCGGTCCCCTCCCCTTCGGTTTCGCTTATGCCGGCGGCCGAGCCCCACCGATCTCTTCGATCAGCGCGTCCGTGCAGACCTGACGGCAATAACCTTTGATCGCACGCAGGCTGTTGTCATGGCGCTCCTGGCTATAGGTGACGCAGGCATCCGGCACGAGCGTCACGAGGTAGCCGAGGTCGCAGGCGTCACGGACTGCAGATTCGACGCACTGGTCGGTTACGAGCCCGCACAGCACGAGTTGCCTGATTCCGAGGTTGCGCAGCAGGTAATCGATATGTGTCGACACGAAGACGCTCGAAGACGACTTCGGCAGCACGATCTCGTCCTCGGCCGGCGCGATTTCGTCGATCACCTTTCCATCCCTCGAACCTTTCGGCACATTGAACCCCGTGATTTTGTAGTCGAGGCTTCGATCACGACCGTCTGTGGTGAGACTTTCGATTGTGGTGTAGAGCACCTCAGTGCCGGCCGCGCGGAACGCCGCCTGCAGCCGTTGCATGTTGGGGATCGCTACGAATTTCAAACGATTGAAGTAATAGCCGTACTTGCACGTGATATCGGCCTCAGAGACATCCTTGAACTCGCCGCCATCTCGTCGTCCGCAAAAGTTCTGCACATCGATAAACAGCAGCGCCGACTCTTTCGGCTTGAGCGGTATCTCACGCGTTGTCAGGAGATCAGCCATTGATAGGGTCTTTCGCTTTGGTATCGATCAATGTTTCGGCGATCAAAGCGGCCCACCTGCACTGCCCCTCGGCATCGCCGATCAGATCATTGCGGATTTCAAGCAGCTGGTGCGGCAAGCCGCGCGCTTCGCCATGCACCGGGATCGTGTAGTCGCCTATATCGTCAACGAGATAAGGCTCGTTATGCGCCGATATTATCGTCGGATTTCGCCTCTGGAAGGTGGCCAGGAAACGTTCGGCAAAGCTCGCGTCACGGTTTGACAGCACACCCAGTTGCCAAGCTCGCTTAGATCCTCCGGCTAGCTGTGGCGTGAAGCTATGCACCGCGACCAGAGTCGTCGGTATCCCCTCTGCCGCGCGGCGATCCAGAAGGAACGCCACTTCCCGATGGAATGGCTCGTGTATCTCGGCGTAGCGTTGACGACGGTCAGGCTCCGAAAGCCGGAGATTGCCCGGCACGGTTGTCCCGTCACTCACCTCCGGGATGCAATCAGGCGCATTATAGGGACGATTGCAGTCAACAACGAGCCGGCTATAGGGCTGCAGGAACAGCGGCGCATCGATTTGTGCCGCAAGTACACGCGCAACCCCCTCGGCACCGATATCATACGCTATGTGCCTGCGCATTTCGGCCGCGGGCAGGCCGAGGTCAGCGAGGTGCTTCGGAATCGCAGTTCCCGCATGCTCGCAAACCAAAACAAAATCCGCATGGCCTTCCGCGTTGACAACTTCGACGGGGGCTGGGTCGGACGACCAAAGCACACGCGCGCGAGCCGGATTTTGCAAGACGTCAGCCCTCGGTTGCTGCATGGCACCCTCGCCAAACTGCATGCCCATACTCGACGAAATTTCTCGATCAATGTCAAATATTTTTTCATATTTGACATATTTTTTTCATTAGCCATATTTCCAAACCACGCTTTTCATGACGGATATGTATTGCCCAAAAAGGTCAGGTGGCATGGCTACGGTGCGAGAGACCATAAGGCGCGAAAGTGCCAATCTAACTGTCAGTGAGCGCAAGATAGGCGATGCGGTCCTGGCGGATTATCCATTCGGCGCTCTCCAAACCATCCAGGATCTGGCCGAGCGCACAGGCGTGAGCGCGCCATCGATTACGCGCTTCGTCGGCAAGATAGGTTTTGCTGGCTATCAAGAATTCCAACGCCAGCTAATTGCGGAATTGCGAGAAAGCCGAAGCTCCCCGCTACAGCTTAAGGCTACCGAAAAGCTCGGTAGCGCGGATGCCTTCCTGGTCGACTACACGCGGCGCGCCGCAGAACGCCTGCACGAAATGAGCAGAAGCGTTTCGCAGGAACAATTCGATCGCGTGTTGGCGCTCCTCGCGGATCCAGCTCGCGCCATTTTCCTGCTTGGCGGACGCGCCAGTGACAATATTGCAGCCTTTCTAGCGGTTCACCTCAAGCAGATTCGGCCCAAGGTCCATCACCTTCCACCGAACCGGGAGCACTGGCCAGACTTGCTGCTCACCATGCGCAGGCAAGATGTTTTAGTGCTGTTCGACTTTCGCCGTTACCAGCGAGACCTGGAGTCTCTTGCCGAGATTGTCGCAAACCAGTGTCGACCATCCATTGTGCTGATCACGGACAAATGGATGTCGCCTATCGCGCGTCACAGTGACCACGTCGTTGCCCTGCCGATCGAAATTGAAACGGCGTGGGACACGCTCGTCTGCACGATCACCTTCGCCGAAGCGTTGATCGTCAAAGTGTCCGAACTGAATTGGCCCACCGCGAGAGAGCGGCTGGAGGCCTGGGATAAACTTCGCCTGGTGAGGCCAGGCCAGCCTTTGGAGGAAATGGATGATCGCTGAAGAAATGGTTGTTGCCTGCTGCACCGATCTTGCAGGCAAGGTTCGCGGGAAGGCTTTCCCAGCTTCACAGTTCGACAAGCGGATGAAACGGGGGATTGGCTGGACACCAACCAACGTCCAGATCACCTGTTTCGATACGATAGCTGAAAGTCCATTCGGCTCACTCGGCGATCTCGTGCTCATTCCCGACGAAGCGGCGAGAGTCCGAGTACAGCTTGGCGACGACGTACCGACAGAGCATTTCGCGCTCGGTGACATTCGCCACACCGATGGAAGACCATGGGAATTCTGCACCCGTTCAATTCTCAGGAACGCTCTTGACCGTCTCAACAACGTTTCAGGCCTGACGCTGTTCGGCGCTTTCGAGCACGAATTTCAATTCCGGAACGTCTCGACGCCGATGGGAGAGGCATACAGCGTCAATGGCTTCCGTCTCGAGCGACGTTTGGCCGAGACGCTCGTGGCCGCCATGCGCGCGGCAGGCCTGGAGCCAGACACTTTCATGAAAGAGTTTGGCGCCGGGCAGTATGAAGTGACAATGGGTCCATCGCGGGGGATTGCCATAGCGGATCAGTCGACGATCTTGCGCGAGTTGATCCGCCTAGTCGCGCATGCTTCGGGGAAGGAAGTTACGTTCACACCCATCTGCGATCCAGCTGGTGTGGGCAACGGCGTGCACATCCATCTTAGCTTCCTGGATGGAGGCAAGCCGGCAACCTGGGATCCGAATGGGAAACACGAGCTTGGAAAGACCGCCGGCCAGTTTATTGCTGGTATTCTCAAATATCTTGATGCCATTGTCGCGATCACAGCACCCAGCGTCGTATCTTATCTACGCTTGACACCGCATCGCTGGAGCGCGGCTTTCAACAATCTCGGCTTCCGTGATCGCGAGGCTTCAGTGCGCATCTGCCCGGTATCTGATTTGAGCGATATTTCTAAAGCCGCTCAGTTCAATTTCGAGTTCCGCGCTGCCGACGCTACCGCTAGCCCACATCTGCAACTCGCCGCTCTCGTACACGCTGGAGTTCAAGGGATTGAGGAAGAACTGCCGACGCCAGACGCAACAGCCGAGGACCTCTCGCTTCTGGATCCATCGACCTTGGCAGCGCGTGGTCATGTTCGGCTGCCAAAATCGTTGTCTGAAGCGCTCGATCGTTTCTTGGCGAATCGGACGGTAACTGGATGGTTTCCTGCAGGGTTCGCGGACACGTACGCCAAGCATAAGAAGGGTGAGATGGCTTTCCTTGAGGGAAAACCCCAACAGGATATCTGCAACTTATATGAGCAGGTTTACTGAAAATTGAGATCCACGCGAGCTTGAGCGGCAGGCAAAGAATTGCTCCACTAACTAGCATTACAGTTGCTTTGTTTGCGGGCTTCTGAATCCATGGGCAACCATGATTCGAATGTCGTGGACGCGGGCCGCGTCGGTTGAGGAGACGCTTGCGTTGTGGGCGGCGTCGCTTCGAGAGATCAAGCAACGGATACGTCCGTTGTTCACGCAAGAGCGTGTGGCGACGAATGCAGGCCTGTTCCTGGAAGGTCTGCTCGGAGATGAGCAGCGCAAGACCGGCTGGATGCGCGCGGAGGCGGCTGGCGATCCTGGCCCATGGCGTCAGCAGGCAATTCTGGGTCGTGGAGATTGGGACGCTGATGTCCTGCGCGATATCGTC
>NZ_JADPKX010000078.1:0-1045 GCF_023074155.1 Bradyrhizobium sp. 134
TGATAGCCCGGCGGATGCGATCGATTTGCGCCCCCGGTGCGAAGATTGCCACATCGCTGCCTCCCTGAGATCGACCATTCTCGACCCTCGCGAGGGGCGCAGGGTTTCGGTCTACCAGTGCTCGAATTGTAGTCGGCTCGTTTGGAAGGACCAGGGATGAGTTGCGGCACCCGACGATAGGTACTGGCCTGTTTCCATCCCTAGTGGCTTAATTTGAATTTCGCAGTGGCCTGATTTGGTTCGTGAACTTTTGGCGGTTCCGGACATACTATGAGTAATGGAACCTGATCGGGAAAAAGAAGAAGTCGAAGCCAAGCTAGCTAGGTGCCGCGAGCTTGCGCAGGAGTTTCCCACCGGCCCCACGGCAGACATGATCCGCGACATGGAAGCGGACATTCTTGAAGAGCTTCGCGCCTTAGAACACCAGGACCGCACCGACCAAGCCCGGCAGGTTGTCCAAGAGTGCGCCGAGGACCAACGGCAGGTCGCGGATAAGCTCCGCAAGAAGATGAATTAAGGCCGCCACCACCAAAGCCCCTGCAAGCCGGGGCCGCTCTTCCCACGGAATCTTAGTCGACCGACGCGCTTTCCTGACTCGCTGATCTTAGCTCTGGGCAGTCAGTGGAGTAGTTGGTATGGCGTCGCCTTCGATCATTCCGGCCGATCGGCTCGACCGGGATATCTACATCGTCCTCGAAGACTTCGGCGCCCGCGCCGGCTGTGCCTGGCGCGAGACTGACGAGTCGGACCCCGATCTCGAAACCGTGCTGCAAGGCCTCCTCTCCGGCCAGTATGCCTATCCGGTCCGCATCGTGTGTTTCAATGCCGGCGAAGGATGGGGGCGAGACGCAACCTCCGATGTCGCCGACGCGCTGGCCCAGCGCGCAGCCGACCGCGATGACGAGATTCCCGGAAGCCCTGCAGGACTTTATCGCCGCCAACGCCACGCGGCGCTTCGACGTCCAGCTCGCGCTGCCGCTGCAGGGCGCCGCGTGATGTTCAAGGAAGGAAAGCCGGGCGGCGCCGGCCCGCCCCCGCAAAGCGA
>NZ_JADPKX010000068.1:0-1044 GCF_023074155.1 Bradyrhizobium sp. 134
AAGCCCTACGTTAAGCGGCAGAAGAACGACAGCACCGACGCGGAGGCTATTTGCGAGGCGGTCACAAGGCCCAACATGCGGTTCGTGCCGACCAAGACCATCGAACAACAGAGCTGTCTGATGCTTCATCGCGTGCGCCATCTCTTCATTCGCCAGCAGACTGCCGTCATCAACTCGATCCGCGCATATCTGGCCGAGTTCGGGATTGTTGCCCCCGTCGGGCGCAGGGGTGTCGAACAGCTGTTAGAAGTCGTCGCCGATCCAGCCGACCGCCGAGTTCCGGAGGTGGCCCGCGCGTGTCTTGCGGCTCTCGGCGGCCAGTTGCGGGCACTGAAGGCTCAAATCCTGGAGTTCGATAGGCGCATTATTGCCTGGCATCGATCAAACGCGACGAGCAAGCGACTGGATGCGATCCCTGGCGTCGGTCCAGCACTGGCAACGGCGCTAGTCGCGAGCGTTGCCGATGCCAAGACCTTCCGATCGGGGCGGGACTTCTCGGCTTGGGTCGGGCTCGTGCCGAAGCAGAACTCGAGTGGGGGCAAGGACAAGCTTGGCCGGATCAGCAAGCAAGGCGATCGCTATTTACGCAGCCTATTCACAGCGGGCGCACTCGCCGTGATCCGCTATGCCAAGATCCATGGCACAAGCCATCGGCCTTGGCTCACTGCGTTGTTGGCACGGCGCCCTACCAAGGTCGCAGCCATCGCACTCGCCAATAAGCTCGCCAGGATGGCATGGGCGATGATGGCCAGGAACGAACCCTACAAGGAACCCGCCGGCCTTACGGCGTGAACGAGATCACAGCCGGTCATCCGGCTGTGACGTAACGGTTGGAAGGGCGAACAGCACTAATGCAGCGCCGGTCGATCCGGCGATCAGGACAACCCACATGGGCCACGGCATCTTCGAATGCGTGCTTTTGATCGGGACCTGATCCGCGGAGGGCATTATGGCCAGCGGTCATGAGTACCGCACAAGAAGGCCGAACACATGGCTGCTCCGACCAACGCCGCAAGTGAAGATTCTCCTTGCCAACCCGGAGCC
>NZ_JADPKX010000074.1:0-865435 GCF_023074155.1 Bradyrhizobium sp. 134
AAAGAAGACTTATCGGCTTCCGAGCGAAGCCGAATGGGAATATGCCGCGCGGGGCGGAACGCAGACCAAATATTGGTGGGGCGACAAGCTGCAGCCGGGTATGGCCGGTTGCAAGGATTGCGGTGATCTCGCGGCCGAGCAACCGGCGAAGGTCGGCAGCTTCAAGCCAAATCCGTTCGGGCTCCACGACATGGGCGGCGGTGTGGATCAGTGGGTCGAGGACTGCTGGCACAAGACCTATCAGGGCGCGCCCGGCGACGGCTCGGCCTGGAGCAGCGGCGACTGCAGCGCTCACGTCCTGCGCTCGGGCTCCTGGAAGAACGATTCGAGATATGTGCGGCCGTCCAACCGCGACGGCTACGACACCAATGTTCGTTATCCCACCCACGGATTCCGCGTGGCTCTCAGTCCTTGAGTGGAGGAGTTGGTTTGATGCAGATCCTTCGTTGCGTCGCGCTGGCGGCGGCGCTGGCATTGCTCCCGGGGGCAGCCTTTTCGCAAGGCAAGACGGCTCCCAAGGACGCAAAGCTCTATTTCATCACCCCGCGTGACGGGCAGAAGGTTCGCGGCGGATTCTGGGTCCGGTTCGGCTTGCGCAACATGGGAGTGACCCATGCCGGCGACGAGTACCAGAACGCCGGCCACCATCATCTGCTGATCGACGTCAACGACCCCGTCGATCCCAAGGAGCCGATCCTGCAGGACAAGTCGCATCTGCATTTCGGGGCAGGACAGACCGAAACGCTGCTCGAGCTTCCGCCCGGGACGCACACGCTTCAACTCGTGCTCGGCGATGCCAAGCACTATCCGTTCGAGCCGCCCATCGTGTCGGAGAAGATCACCATACGGGTCAGGCAGCCCGCGACGGCGAAGTAAATCGCTAGCAGGGTCTAAGGTGTCCATTCCACCGTTGCCGCCAATGGCCGCCGCTGCTGCGATGCGTATATTTTTGCGGATATCAGCTTCGAGCGACAGGACTGGCAATGAACCTGCACCTCTTGGTGCTTTTCGGTCTGGCAGTCATCCCGATCATTGCGATATTGGCGTGGTTCGCTTTTTAGACCTTTGAACCTTTTTCGCGATGCGAGCGTCTTATAATTGAAGCTTCCCTAAGCTTTCCCCCCCCCACCAGAAAGCCCCGCTTCCCCCAGGCGGGGTTTTCGCTTTTGCGCGCCGCATCAACGCATTTTTCCAAGCGGCACCGCGAGCAAGCTTGATTCGTTCTACGGCTTACTAGCCGCACCAACCCCACTCCTGATCTTGAAACGTCCCACCCAAATAACGGTCTGTCGCATACGTCAGTGTCATCGGCGGTGTGCTCATCGTGAGAACAGCGCTCTTGGCCAAGTGTCCGCAGAAGCTGATCGACCTGGAGCATCCACGCTTTCCAGCGGACTTATCGATTTAGATCCGAGACGCTCGCTGAAACCAGGCTTGGGCAGCACTAATGACAATCGGCCAAGCGCCAATCTCTAGGTGCAAACCAACTCGTATATTCATTTGCCGATGTGAGCGAGTTCACACGCGCTCCGCGCGTGCGGGCGTATTCAACTTTGGGGGACAAAGGATAGATGAAACGACCACATCGACAACACCGTCGGAGGTATCATGCTTCACTATTCATCCGAGACAGCAGCGCTTCTTAGAGAACATTATGACCCGCACTCGACCGCAAAACCGAAGCACGTCAGGGTCACTCCGTCACCGGTTTTGGACAAACATGCCTACGCTAAGGCGTTGGCCGAAGGCTTGCGAGTCTCCACGAAGTTTGGACGCGTGGATGTGCTTGGACGCCGAGCGCTCCGGGAGCCCGTCAGCGGCGTCTATTCGTTGGCGCAATGGCAATCTGGATTCAAGCTCCAGAATGACCGCGGTACGTGCTGGGCTTTTGCGGGCGCCGCGGCGTTGGAGGCAGCATATCGACGCAAGTATGGTCTGCTCATCGATGTGTCCGAAGAATACATCTTCCATATGGGCAAAGCGTTTGCTTTGAACCGAGACAGCGCGGGGGCGGCAGCGCGTCCGGTAGAGAACAACTCCTCGCTGACCGGTTTCCAAGGCAGTGGCGATATCGCGAAGAAGATCTCAGAGAACGCCGCGCCTCCAGAGGACGCGGCGCCATACTTGCAAACCCAACAGACACTGTTGGACATCTTGCCCGTGCTGGGATTTGCCGGCGTGGAAGCAGTGGCGAGCCAAGAGGACTACGACGCCGTTGAATTTTGTGAACAACACATTCCGCTCCTGGCGCGGGTGAACGCTCGCTACAGAGCGGCGGGTTGGGGGTCTCTTGGCAACAACCCGAGCATCACCGCGCTGGAGAATACCATCCTCGCGGACCGCGAAGTAATCTGCGATGTCTTCCACAAGACCCCGAACATCGGAGGTCACGTGCTTTTGCTGATCGGCTTCGATCGCAATCGGCAGGTGTTCTTCGCTAAGAACCACTGGGGCGAAGGCAAATTCATCGAGATCGCCTACAACAACGATCCGAACTGGCAGATTAATTCGGGCTGGTACATCACGGACGTCGTCGATCCAACGTTTGTGCAGAGCGAGGCTTGTTGGCTTGGCAACTGGCATGCAAACGTGGGGAACTCCTCGTTTCGGCTTATCCTGCGGAGGTCTGAGGATTTTGCCAATCCGGGGACGCCGACGAAGCTTGGGACGGCGTACTTGAGCGATGGGCCTCACGACGTGAACGGACTATTTCTAAACGGGGGCGCTCATCTGCGTATGTTCATTGCGCCGACAACCGCCCCAGTTCCCATTGGAACACTGAGCGGCTGGCAGATCGACGCCGACCTGAACTTTTCCGACATCTACAACGCGGCTGGGCAGGCCGGACAAGAGTCCGCCGCACTCTCCCGCTTCAACACACGCTTCGCAGCTCTGTTCGACAAGGGTGACGGATCGGCATGGCAAGCACGGCACGGGATCACCCCAGAGGCCCATCAATCGATTTTTGATTTGCTGGTCAGAGAAGGGTACCGGCTGACCAATGTATGCGGATACAGCGAGGGGACGGGCTCCCGGCTCAATGCTGTCTGGCAACTGCGCGATGGCCCCGCATGGCAGGCGCGCCACGGCCTGACTAACGACCAGTACCAATCGACATTCGATGATCTCGTGGCAAAAGGCTACCAACTCGTTTGCGTCAGCGGTTACGCCGAGAATGGACAGGCCCGGTACGCCGCGATCTGGGAACAGCGGACATCTTCTGATTGGCAAGCGCGGCACGGGATGTCGCGGAGCCAATACCAGCAGACCTTCGACCAGATGGCCGCCGACGGCTTCGCGCCCGTGCAAGTTTGCGGTTTCCGGGTCAATGTTGATGTACGCTTCGCAGCGATCTGGGAACGGCGCCCTGGCCTCGAATGGATTGGTCGGCACGGGTTGACGGCGAGTGAATACCAAAAGGCTTTTGATGACCAGAACGCCGCAGGTTTCCGTCTGGTTTCTGTGAGCGGGTACAGTGACACAGGGATCGCTCGCTACGCTGCAATTTGGCACAAGGACCAGCCGGGCGAATGGCAAGCACGGCACGGTCTCGATGGCGCGGCATATCAACAAGCCTTCGACGATCTGTCCCGGCGAGGATTCCGTCCGGTGCAGGTCTGTGGATACGGTGATGGATTTTATCCGGCCTAGATCGCGAGGTGCCGCCACTCAGCAGTGGACAAGCTCTCGAACTGCGCGGCTAATTGTACCGATCACACGGGCGAGGCGTAACGCCTCGCCCGACCGTGATGATCATGTTACCTTGTGCAGCCTGCAAGAGCTCCGAACGCCGCGTTGTTCCGGGGCGCGTTTCACGCCTTGAACCCTTCATGACCGCGACGGACTCGAAGGGCTCTACTTGCAATGCTTCTCGCAAAAGAGCCCAGAGCGAAGAGACTCTGTTCAAGCGTATTCAGCCCCTGGCCAGTAATGCTCGAGGAAGAAACGCAGCATCTCCCTGGTCGCGTCCGGCCCGCGGGGATCGGTGTAGGACCCGGCAGGACTGCCTCCAGACCAGGCATGGCCGGCCCCGTGGACGCTCCAGTGCTCGGACGTGCCCAAGCCACCTTCATCGGTGAGGACGGTGCGGGTATACGCATGTCCCTCAGGTACTCGCCCGCGAAGAGTTTTCGTCCTCGGGCTTGCTGCAGCTTCGCCCGGCCCACGGAGAATCAGTTCAGCATTGCTCGGATGCACGGTGGTATCGCGATCGCCATGGAAGACGATGGTGGGAATCGAGGCGCCAGCTCTCCGGACTGCTGCGCATAGGTCAATAGACGGTAGTGCTTAGAAAGCCGCAGCATTCGATCATAAAACACACCACCATTGTTGCCAGTACTGCGGCTTCCAACCCGCGCTTGCAATCGACTCCCTTCGCCTTCGAAAACGTGCTAGGAATGCGTTAGCGCTCTTGAAGGCAGGATGCCGGGCTCGGCCGGGTAGAAATCACAAACTGTGTCGCGCAGCATACTGGCCTTCCCTGGAGCGTCCCGAACAAGCGACTAGGCAACCCGGTGAGAGCTTTCTTCCCGCGCCGGCTTTTATTGTTGCGCGGGGTGATTTTTGCTTTTCCGGTCCAGATCCGATAGCATCAATCTCGTGGTGGCCGCTGATGCAGCAGCTTGCGGATTGGCTCAATAAGCTCGGTCTATCCGAGTACGCCGAATGCTTTCGCAAGAACGGCATCGATATCTCGGTGCTACGGCACCTGACTGACCAAGATCTTAAGAAAATGGGTGTTCTGCTTGGGCATCGGCGCAAGCTGCTCGCAGCAATTGGTGAGTTAAGCAGCAATGTCGCCGCAGGTGCGCCTGCTATGGGCACAGCTACAGGGTCGGAGCCGCCCCCTATCCCCGCGGCAGTCGCTCTGCTACTCCCGCCGACCTCGCAAGCAGCCGGCGAACGCCGCTACCTGACAGTTATGTTTTGCGATCTAGTAGATTCGACCAACATTGCGTCTCGGCTCGATGCCGAGGAATGGCGCGATCTCGTGAATGCTTATCTCGATGCCGCGACCATCGCGGTGACAGAGATGGGCGGCCGGGTGGCCAGGAAGCTGGGTGACGGGCTGATGGCGCTATTCGGCTTTCCGGTTGCGCGGGAGAACGACACTGAACGCGCGGCCCGCGCGGCGCTCGCTATTCATGCGGCGCTTATCGAGTTGAATCGCAAGATCACGGACGCGGGCATGCCCGTGCTAAGAGCCCGCATTGGCTTAGAGGCAGGCCCAGTCGTTGTCGAAACCGCCGGCGAGATCTACGGAGATGCGCCCAATATAGCTGCGCGAGTGCAGGCGCTCGCCGAGCCGGGTTCGGTATTGGTTACATCTCGAGTGCAGCGACAGGTCGCGGGCCTCTTTGTCGCGGAAGAGCTCGGGAATTACAACTTGAAAGGCATAGCCGAACCGCAGACGCTGTACCGGCTGGTGAGGGCGAGCGGCGGCGGACGACGTGCAGGACAGCGCCAGCTGACGCCGCTTATTGGACGCGACGAAGAACTCGCTGCGCTAATGCGGCGTTGGGATCGTGCGCGGCATGGCGATGGACAGCTCGCCTTGATTGTCGGCGAGCCGGGTCTCGGCAAATCGCGACTGATCCAGGAGATGCACGCGCACTTGCGCGAAACGCCGCATTCCTGGGTCGAGTGGAATTGCTCGCAGCTCCTGCAAAATACCGCGCTGCATCCAATCAATGAATGGGGTCGCCAGCGGTTCGGGGGTTCAGAGATCGCCGCTGACCGCCGATTGCACGACCTCGAAAATACGTTGAAGATGGTCCACCTCGATCCAGCCAAAAACGTCCCTTTGCTCGCCCCGCTCGTGGATGTTCCCTTGCCAAAGGAGCGTGAAGCGGTGTTGACGCCGGACGAATTGCGACGTGCACAATTGGCGGCACTCACGAGCTGGGTGATCGCAGGGGCTAAGTCGCAGCCCGTGGTGCTCGTGGTAGAGGACTTGCACTGGGCTGACCCCACGACGCTCGACGTGTTAAAAGGACTGGCCGAGCGTGGCGCGCTTGCACCTCTTTTCGTCGTCGGAACAACCAGACCCGAATTACAGCTACCCTGGGGGGTGCGTTCACATCACAGCACGATCTCGCTGGTACCGCTTGATCGAGCTCAGGCTCGTAACATGGTGACTGAGCTTTCGGCGCGCCATGCTCTGCCGCCCAAAGTAGTGGACGACGTAGTAGCGCGCACCGGTGGCGTGCCGCTTTTCGTTGAGGAAGTGACGAGGCTTTTGTTGGATCGGGGTGGGAAAGATGACGCCCATGTGATCCCGCCATCGCTGCAACAATCGCTTATGGCGCGACTTGACCGACTCGGCCCGGCCCGCGAAGTGGCGCAGATCGGCTCGGTGATTGGACGCGGCTTCTCTTACGATCTTCTTCGTATGCTCACTGGGATGGACGATACAGCGCTGCAGGCCGCGCTGGAGCGGCTTGCAGAAGCTGACATATTGCTCGTTCAGGGTCTCCCGCCCGACTCCGACTATCGCTTCAAACACGCGCTTATTCAAGATGCGGCGTACGAAAATCTTCTCAAGAGCCGGCGGCAAGTTCTGCATCGTCGGGTGACCGAAATCTTGTGCGACTGCCTCCCCGAAACTGCGTTGTCCGAACCCGAAGTGCTGGCGCATCACTTCACACAAGCGGGTCTTACTCAGCAAGCGGTGGAGTGGCGCGGAAAGGCGGGCTTCCGGTCCTTGGAGCGATCGGCGCTGGTCGAAGCCGCCAAGCACTTTACGCGAGCTCTCGACCAGCTTGCGCATCTACCCTTCACGACAGCAACACGCCGCGAGCGGATCAATCTACAGATCGCGCTCATAAACCCACTCATGCACATAAAGGGACACGCCGCTCCGGAAGCCAGGACAGCGGTGGAGCGAGCACGCCTGCTCATAGAAGAAGCTGAAGTGCTTGGCGAACCATTAGAAGACCCACTCCTGTTGTTTTCAGTCCTATACGGATCTTGGATCGCCCATTTCGTCGCGTTTGATGGTGATCTGGTGTATGAACTCGCGGCGGAGTTCCTGACCCTTGCTGAACGCCGAGGAGAGTCTGCGCCGCTCATGATCGGTCACCGTATCATGGGTATGGCCTTATTGTTTACAGGGCACATAAAGGAGGGATGCGCGAATCTGGATCGCGCTATCTCTTTGCACGTTCCTGCAGAGCATCGTCAGCTGGCGCCGCGTTTTAGCGTCGATCCCGCGATCTCAAGTTTGTTCTATCAAGCGCAAGCGCTCTGGTGTCTTGGCTGTCCTGACGCCGCAAATGCTGCCTTAACCCGTGGGCTCACAGAGGCGCGCCAAATCCGCCACGCTGCAACTTTAATGTTTGCGCTGCATATGGCATCGACGGTTCATGTACTATGCAGAAATTATGTGCAGGCAGCCGCAGAGCTAGACGAACTCGCCATCATGACGGACGAAAGCGGAGTCCCATACTGGGGAGCTTTCGGAATGTCGGTGCATGGCTGCCTTCTTGCCGCAAACGACAACGCCTTGGATGCGGTTCACATAAGCACCGCCGGAATCTCCGCACTACGGGCCACTGGAACAACTGTATGGACACCATGGTATTTATCGACTTTAGCGAGGGCCTACGCGGAGCTGGGCCGCTTTGATGAAGCCCGGCACAGCATTGCTGAAGCACTGACCACAATGGAAGCGACGAAAGAAACTTGGTCCGCATCCGAGATCCATCGAACAGCCGGAGAAATAGAAATGATGTCAGCGGATGGGGATGCCACAGAAGCACAAGGCTTCTTCGACCGTGCGTTGGCTGTTGCCCGGGCGCAGCAGGCAAAGTCTTGGGAGCTGCGCGCAGCAATGAGCATCGCACGGCTATGGCGCGAGGAAGGGAGATCGGATGAGGCGCAAGAACTTCTCGCTCCGGTCTATGAGTGGTTCACTGAAGGCTTCGATACACTTGATTTGAAACAGGCGAAAGCTTTACTCGCTGAGTTGACGCACTAAAGGCGATTGCGGTGGAGGGGCTCGTCCGGACATCAACTCGCTTCGAAGCATTCATAGACAATTAGAGGACTCCTGCGCTCGCGCAAACCGACACCTGACTGAGACACGACCCGACGATGCCATCCAGGCTTGTGCCGCCACTACCAAGACCCTTTGAAGGGCGGCAGTGCCGCAGTATCGGGCGCTCCTCTTTTAGGCGACCTGGGCCCACGGCGGTGCTGGCCTGCCGTCCCGTTCGCGTATGCGTGGTTATGGAACGATAGGCCGATTTGGTCACGAGCCTGTCTTTTTTGAATCGAACTAGCAGCCTTGTGAACTAAATCACTGCGTAATCCCTACTTGTCCTGTTAGAGTTCATTTATTGATTTGCTAGGATGCTCAACGCAAACGGTCGGGCGACCGCGTCACGATATTGGGCGGTGAAGGCAAATTTGATCCTGCTGGCTTGTGTGCAGTCCGACAATTCAGGAGTGGATCAAAGTAGCGTCGTAAGAAAGTTCATTTGGAGGAAGCCAATGAACGAAACCTTCTTACCCAAGCATTTCGCTTATTCCTGTCGTTCAGTGCCGTTGAGATTACTCGTTGCAACCTTATTGGTTGCTGCGCCTCTCGCGCTTGCGTCTGCACAGACCGTTGCTCCCGCGGAAGGCGCGTCAGCCGGCCAGAATAGCGCTGTGCACATCAATCCGGACAACGAGGGTGACCCCATCTCGCTCGAAGCCGTCCAGGACGGGGTCAACAATTTCGAACTGCGCCAGGCTGACATCGGGCCACCTAATGCCATCAGCGCGGATGGCATCAAACGTCGCGGCTTCGGGCCGACGAAGTCTGACGAATCGGGGGCGGATCGGTTGGTTCTCCCTGTCGATCGCAAGCCGCCGCGCGATGCACTTCCGCATCGGAGCACCGAGGCGACAACAGTCCAAACGGAGGCACCCAACAGGCCGCTGTCGGCGGCAAAGGATCGCCCAAAGCCTCCAGCCGACTATCCTTCGCGCGGCGCGTCGGATGTCCGGCCGTTTGAGGCTTATCGGCTTGGGTTCTCGGGAGGGACGACGACGCCGGCCACCGGGATCGACCCGCGCATACGATCGGATTTAGCCGCAGGGGAGCGGACCGAGACCTATGCCTTTCTGCTGATGGAATCGCTGCCGGACGCGGCCACGGAGCGCGCGCTGATGAGCGAATTCGGGGTCGCATCGCTTGGGCTGCATGGGACAGCACTCAAGGTCCGCGTCCCCCTGCAAGCACAGGCGTTGGAGGGTATTGCCAGATTGCCCGGGTTTAGATCACTCGCTTACCCCTCACCCGACCAAAAATTAGCGCCGGAGCTGAAATTTGCCATCGAGCGCCTCGGCGCCGAGGTGGCTCGATTCCCGATTATCATCAGCCTGTTCGAAACCGATTCCAAAGCTGCGTTCGCTGAACGGGTCCAAGCTACGGGCACGGAGGTAGGTCGCTACGACCCGGTGTTGCGGAGCTATGAGGCTCTCGCGACACCCGAACAGATTCGCATTCTTTCCGGTTTGGACTTTATCCTGTTCATCGAAATCGAGCGCCGGAGCGGCGGCGGACACGATCAGAGCATGGCTACGAATGGTGTCGATTACATCCGTGCGTCCGGCTTCCTCGGTGCGGGAACTGTATTGGGCTTACTCGACACCGGCGCCATGTTGGGAAGCGCGGCCGCAACCATGCACCAAGACCTCAACAAAAACGGTTGCGGGATCAATTTCACGAGCGACACCGCGGGCGTTTGGAATGATCAGAATGGCCACGGAACTCACGTCCTCGCAACCATTTCCGGAACTGGCACTGCGAAAGCGCGGTTCCGCGGCGTCGCAACTGCGGTCGGTTCGCGTGAGCGCATCCGTGTTGGAAAGATCTGGAAATCGACCAACACTGGACAAAACTCTTGGCTGCGGGACGCGATCGACTACATGGCGGACGCGACCAGCTGCGACGCGCCACGCCCCTCGGTCATCAATCTGAGCGGTGGCGCGAGCGGATCGGGACAGACTGGGACCGATTCCGAATCGCGCAAGCTCGACGCTCGCGTCTGGGAAACACGCCAGGCCTACATCGTGTGCTCCGGCAACAACGGCCCGGGCGCGCAATCGATCTGGTCTCCCGGTGTGGCCAAGAATGCGCTTACGGTCGGAAACGTGCAGGACTCGGGATCGAGCTTAGTTGGCGAACTGTCCGGCACAAGCAGCCGCGGCCCGACCGGCGATAATCGGATGAAGCCAGACCTCGTTGCAACGGGCGCTGTCGTTACCTCCGCGCAGGCGGGAACGACGGATGGCTATGTGGATAAGAGCGGATGCAGTATGGCGACGCCACATGTCAGTGGCATCGCGGCGACGTTGCTGGAGCACTATCCTGATTTCAGAGATCGACCGCACCTGCTGCGCGCCCATCTCATGGCGTCGGCTACGCTGCATTCGGACGAGGTCAGTCCGGCGAACAACACGGGCGGCGGTCGCAATGATTTCGGGCTAGGACGGGTCTCCGATTATCAATCGCACTGGGCGCGGCTCGACCCCAACGGCTGGAGCGGCCATTGGGCGTGGATGACAATCACCGACAAATCCTGGGGCTTCTTCGACATCAACGTGCCTCGGGGTACCAAGCGGGTCGTCGCCGTGCTTACTTGGGACGAGCCCGAAGCGAGCGCAGGAGCGTCACAGGCAGTGACATACGATGTTGACCTGTGGGCCGATCCCGGCGCGAGTTGCACGCCGGATGCGGTTGGACAATGTGGTGCCTGGGCCTCGCAGTCTAACATCGACAACGTCGAATATCTTATCATCGACAATCCGCCTCCTGGCGTTCTTCGGCTCAAAGCAATCAACTGGAGAGCTCCGTCATTTGGCTTGCCGGTGGCAATTGCTGCTAAGATCATTCGCGGCGATCCAACGCCTGCGATTTCGATGACGGCTACTCCGAGCACAACGTCCCCCTCGATCGGCTCGACCTTCACAATCAAGACAACCATTTCCAACCCGAGTTACGAGGCATATGGGGTTCAGGTATCAGCGGCGGCAGCGTCTAGCGGTCTAAGCCTGCTCGGGGTCTCGACCACTCGCGAGGATGGGGTGGCGATGGATTTTCCAAATGCGGCCAGCCTCACACTTGGCACGGTAACGGAGGCTGATACGCGCTCTGCCATCTGGAAATTCAGTGCCACCTCGCGAGGTCCGCAGACCGTCCGCTTCAGCGGCCGGTCCAACAATGGCGGCACCGTCTTCAAGAGCGTGACTGTTACACCTTGAGGACCCCGGGGCGAACTGTATCCTAGTTTGACCAAGTCGCCTGAGACATTCACACTTTGCTCTTAGTTCAGAGTTCACGGTCGGCCGACTCAAGAATGTATAGTTGTTGGCGCCAAGGAGAGCACGCGGAGGTTCGATACGATAACCATCGAATAGCGGACATTCGGGATCAGCAGCTTCGGACCGGAGGCCAATCTTCGGCAGAGATTGGTCGGATCGGTCAGTTAACGGATTAGTAACGGCTTCTTGCCAGCCTATAACCATTGCAGATCGTCGCAGCAGCGACTTCAGAAGCATATCGTCTCTCTCAGTTCATACCTGCTCGGTTGGCAGTCTCATCAAGGGACAAGTCCGCTATGTGCAAGGGAATTCTGATTTCGCTTATTGCGCTATTCTTTTTGCTGATTTGCGATCAGTTCTGGTCAAACGGCCGCTATACGGATGTTGCCATCGTGATGGCGAAGCACATCGGTCGCTCTTTCGGTGTCTGATGCAGCCAGTTTCCACGAGCTCGAAATGACTGACGCAGTTACTCTTGACGCATTGAACAAGAGAGAATGCCCGGATTGCTGGTCCAGAAGAATGTCATCTGGATTGCGGGTTGACATTGCGGAGCACTTGGAGTGCCTCGCCTGTGAGGCACGGTTTTACGTTGCTCCGCAACCTCCACATGCCAAGGTCTTCATCCGACAATAGGCCTGCGCGAGAATCAAAATGCGCTTGCTATGGATCAACAGCGCCTGCCGTCATTGCCGACTGCCTACTTGCAGCCGCGGCAGATCGTAAGCTTGCGTTTCAATGCCTCATCTTCTTGTTCGACCAGGTGCTGAGCCACGATGCTATCCGCCCTCGAATTGGGCTTGGAACCTCTTGCTGCGCGAGACTTCATGTCTTCGCGCCGCATACCCCGACATGTCAATATCGTCGAACCGTGCCGACGCTAAAGCCATCGTAGTCCACGGCTGGGCTGAGGACCGACGAAGGCGCACCGATCACTGGTGTAGACAGAGCCTTGTCCGACGCTGCCGGCAGGAGAGCGTCCGTCCGCGATGACGGCCCGCCATTGGTCTTTGCCGAAGGCCCCAAATTTTTGGCGGGCGCTCGTAGCGGCGACACTTTGGCCCGCCGCCGTTGTCGGCCAAGCGTTCTTAGGGGTGGCCGGAGGCGCCGGCTCCTGTTCAGGAGAGGGCGGAGCAAGCGAAGGCGGGGGAGCGACTAAGGTCCGGCCTCTGGCGCTGCCCAGCAACCAGACGCCAGCAGACACGATGCCAAGGCCAAGAGCGTCACGCTTTTCATCCGCGTCCTTCAAATGGCTTTATTTGACCCATTGACGCATGACCCTCCGAGCTAAGCTAATGACTATCTAGCTCATATGGCGATCAACGTTGACGGAAATGGGCGGGAGGTGCATCTGCCCGGGCCTTGAGCTTATTTCATAGCGTAGCGCCGACGGCCCGCTCTAGACTTCAATTCCAGAACCGCGCTGCACCGCTCTCAGGGACATGCTGGACGATTGCCTATTCGATCAAAGTGTCGCGCTGCCGACTGATACAGGCCAATAGAGCTGACTTTTCTTATCCGGCTCGGTTCGGCTAAAACAATTGGGCAAAAGAGCGTCCGCGTCGATCGTCGTGTGGCTAATCGAATGGCCGACCAACCAGTATTGCCGGCATGGAGCGAGGTATCATACTGATATGCAAGGGTCATCACCAGTCAACGAAGGCCTCCTGAATCAGCGCCTCCTAGAGCTCGGGTCGGCAGCGACCTGGGCGCCGCGGATGCTTCCGGATCTCGAAAGTTTTATTCACGCCTCCGGCGACTATGATCTCTTTCGCGTCAATCCTATCCAATACGCGACTGCCAACCGCCTAAGTGAAGCCGAAGGAATCGAGCTGTTTGTGCACGCCGCGAAGGTTGGCCTATTCGAGATGCAGTGGCTGCTCATCTGCGCCTATTGCCCGCAGGTCGCAGGCACTTTTCGTGAGCTAGACCAGGTTCATCCACGTTTCCAATGCGAATTCTGCAACGCCCTCAATGAGGCGGCCCTTGACGACTACATCCAGGTCACCTTTACCGTCTCGAGTTCGGTTCGCGACATCATATATCGTCATCCGGACATGCTGTCCGTCCAGGACTACTATCTGCGTTACAACTTCTCCAAGGACTTCAAGCCCCCGCACGGAATGACACACGAGCAACTCGTTGCGGCACTCTCGCGGGGATTTGCCGATATCGAGGCGGGTCAGCGGTTGAACTTCGAATTCGACGTAACAGCCGGCCGTTTCGAGGTGCTCGATCTCAACCATAAGCTTCTTCTGGTTTTCTTCGCGAACGGTGAACCGGCGGAACGCCAGGAAACGCTGGTCCAGCTCGAATCGGGCCGGTTCGTAGTTGCGGATCGACCCACTGCGCCGAGAAACATGATCCTTGGCGACGGACGCTTTGCGTTTCGACAGACGGCCGATCTTAGCCCAGGCAAACACACCATCCACATTGAGAACCGCACTAAGGATCGAGGCCGCTTCTGGTTTCTGCAGTACCCTTCCCAGTTCCAGCCCCATCTGGTCGAGTATGAGCCCTTTCTTTCCGGTAAGCGATTGTTGCTCACGCCCTGCTTCGGCGAACTCTACAAGACCCAACTGGTGGACGAGCGCGATAGTCTGGCAGTCTCCGACATCACCTATCTGTTTACTGATCTAAAGGAATCGACTCCGCTGTACGAAAGCATTGGCGATGTGAACGCCTACTTTCTCGTTCGTCAGCATTTCGACATCTTGAATACGATCATTAGGAAGCGATCTGGTACGATCGTGAAGACGATCGGTGATGCAGTCATGGCTGGCTTCGAGCATTCACAGGACGCCGTTCTTGCATCCGTCGAGATGATCGAGGAGCTGTCGCGATTCAACCAAACCGCATCGCGACCGCTCGGCCTAAAGGTCGGGGTGCACAGAGGCAGGGCCATAGCCGTAAGGCTCAATGACCGGATCGACTACTTCGGACAGGACGTGAATATCGCCGCCCGCGTGCAAAGTCTGGCTGGTGTCAACGAAATTTGCCTGACAGAAGCGGTGATGGAGGCTCCCGGAGTCAGTGACATCCTCAAAGGATATCCGGCGTCACGCGACTACCAAAACTTGAAGGGCATCGGCCAGAAGATGGAAATACATCGGATCAAAATTCCTCCGGCGCAGAGATAAACGACCGCGCGCGTCCTGCGCAGCGCCAGACCGATTGTCGGCTGCCGGGTTACGCGCCAATTTCGCGCTGCTGCAGTGCTTTCCTGTATATCCCGGGGGGACGACGCCAGCAGGCATCAGCGTGTCTGCGTTCCCAAGCCGCACGATCGTCCGGATTCCAATGTGATGGAAGAAGTCGGCCTTTAAGTGACTAGGCTCGCTCCAGGAGCCGCACACGGAAGCAGCGGCCACTGGTCGTAGGTCTGGAACTTCACGTCGAGCATGTCGTAAGAGACTCGCAGGTAGCCGTCGCTGCCGCGCAGCACCGCGGCGGGGATAATTGTTTGCACTTCCTGCGCCATCACACCGACATAGGCTTTGTTGCTGCCGTTGTAAGCGAAGCGATAGAAGCCAATGCCATTTTGGAGGTGGCCGATAAGGAAGATGTCGTGCTTGAGCATCATGTCGGATCGCCGGACGACACGACGGGTGGTCCGCCGTGCAACACCTCGCACACCGACTACTGGTGCGACAACGGCCCCGCCAACAGGTCGGACGACGCAGCCGGCGCGGTAGACACCGGCTGCACAATAGACAACAGCATTTGCCTTAGGTGTCTCGATAACCATGGTTGCGGATAAGGCGGTAATGCCGAGCGCGGCGAGGAGGATCGAGCGCATCATTGTCTCCTTGATTCAAATTGTTGGCTAGGAAGCTTCATCGCAAGAATAGGATCAGATTTCCTGCCCACGAGCAATTGTTCTCCGATGAAGTACCTGCCGCCTCCGTGCAATTCGACAGGTCCCTGCTCAACGTGCCGACTACAGTTTGCTAGGTCGGAGGAAATCCCTCTATTGCCGGCTGCTGCCTGCGTCACGCCCAGCCTGCACTTGTAGAGTGTCGTCGCCGAGAAATCGAGCTATCGACCCCGGTAGTTCATTGCGGCTGAAAGCTCCCGCCAAGGCGCGCTCGAACAACGCAGCCCGTTCTCGAGCGGATCACTGGGAATTTCGATCCTTACTTGCTCCCCTCAACCGTATCGCAGTTGACGGCGATTTCAGCCAATCTGCCATTTGGATGCAGGTAAGAAGATCGACATAGCTCTGCTCCACGATTGTGGCTTCACCTTCGCACCTATCGCGAAGGGGCCCCGATGCAGTGGCCCAAGCCGTGCTGAGCTGCTTTTGTGCGGCCGACTCATCGCGCATGCAGTCGGTAAAGCTCTGCGCCAAGGCGAGCCCCATGGCCTTGTCGTCAGCGGTAGTGGCTCTGCACAGCGCCTCTGCCTTCAGTTCCGGGACGCGATCCGAGACGGGCGTAACAAAAAAATGCCCTCCGAGGAGCGCTGCAGATAATGTTGCTATCTTCATCTTGGTTCTCCAAGCACTAAACTTAATTGCAACCAGAGTATCGCGTTAGAACTGGCCTGCTTGAGCCGGAGGACTGGGCCAGTCGAAGCGCAGGTTGTTCCTATTGTCACGATCAAACAAGTCCTGCCTGCAGGCGAAAGTGCTCCTGCAGCTATCCACCCGAGGTGCAGGCTGACCAGACCGGGCGGCCGACACGACCTTCGTGCGCGCTGTTTCGCCGAAGGCGGCCGTGGCGAACACCACCTCGCAGCCGCAAAAAATGGTGAGCAGAAACACCTTTGTCATTTTGACGGCCTCCTTCGATGGCACTGCTCTGCCGTACGTGCAGGTCGGTCCAGGAGAACGAGATCGGCCTGCGCGTTGTAGCATGCATCACCTAAGTCGCGCGCTGCAGTGGCGGTTGCTTCCATTTGCCCTCGGTGGCCGCTTCTTTCGGCCAGTAGAGGCGCATGATCATGGAGAAAGGCCCCTTTGGCGCGGGCAGCCAGTTGGCTTCCTTGTCCTTGCCGGGGGATTCATTCTGAATGATCAGCGTCACCCCGCCGTCGGCATCGCGCTTCAGCTGCGGCAGCATCGGTGAATTGATAAGATAACGATTGAGCGGATTGGCGACGAGCAGGCTCTGCGGCTCATCATACATGGTCAGCGACCAGAACGCGTTTACGGGTGGCAACTGGTCTGGGGCAAACCGCAAGCTGTAGCGATTGGCACCGTCCAGCCTTTGCTTCGCTGCATCCACATAATACGCCGGATACATCGCTTCCTGCTTGGAATTCCCATAAATGCCAAGCACGGCGGCACCCATGCGGTAGAGGTAATTGTCCTTCAAATACTGCCGAGAACCGAACACGTCGCCCGAAGACAGTCTCCCCTCCTCAAAATCTTTCTTGAGGCCGGCGAAGGCGACCCAAGCGTCGGCCATGCCTTGCTCAACAGCTGTTTTCACCTCGGGCGAGAGCTTGTTGGCAGCGAACAGTTTGCCCGCGCCAATGCCCAGTTTGGCGAAACGCTCCATCAGCGCCGTCTCGGACGGGACTGTTGGGCAGAATTGCAGCACGAAGCTTAGGATATTGAAGAACTGCGGGGAGGTCTTCTCTTCCGCTGGTGTCAGTGGCTTGATGAAATCGATGGGCGGGGCGGCCTCGGGTGCGGGCTCGCCGAGAAACGCCGAGAGCGGCTGTACTTTGTAGCCGGCCTGGACCTTTTTGACGTTGTCGATATCGGCCGGATCGAAGAGCTGCGTTCGAAACGTCGGGAACGCCAGTTCGGTCTCGCAGTGAAACACCTTCTTGATACCCTTGGGCGTTTCGCCTTTCCAGTCGGGCCCAGCGAGCAGGAAGCTGCCGCCCTCGTTGCCGGTCGTGCGCGTGCCGATGTAGTCGAAGTTGAACGTGTAGTAGTCAATAAGCTGGACGCTGAAATAGCGCTCCTTTTCCATTGCTGGCACGGTGAGCACAATTGGCTCGGAACGTAGGTCTGCGCCGGCGAACGAATAAGGCGTGTCCGAGTTGGGCGTCTGGATCGCCGTGTCGGCGGGCGTGAAAACGCGCGCGCTGTTCCATATTTGGTTCCAAGGCCCCTTGTATTCCGGCGTGGTCTTATCAACCCAGTATGCGTGCTGGACGCGGTAATTGTCCACGATTGGGAAGCCATAGATATAGGCCTCCTTGGCGATGGCACGGGCTTCCGCCGGACCGAGGCCAGCTTGGGCGTGGGCTGCCGAGAAATGAAGGGCCGGGAGCACAGCAACCCCGCCGACAAAACTTCTTCGTGTGATGGGTTTCATTAGCAGGATCTTTCATTTCATTTGTGACGAACGTGCCTGACTTCCGTAACGGATCTATCAAGCCTTCTTAATACTGGGCGGCTGCCAGCTGCCGGTGCCCGGCGGCAGGATCGACGGCGCTTCGGCCTTTGGCCAGTAAAGCCGCATCACCAGATAGATCGGTCCGTTTGGCGCCGGCAACCAGTTGGCTTCCTTATCGGCACCCGGCGATTTATTCTGGATGTACAGCGTCAACGAACCGTCCGGGTTCGTTTTCATGGCCGGCAGCATCGGCGAATTGATCAGGTACCGGTCGATCGGATTTTCAATTAGCAACTGGCTCTTGCCGTCGTACATCGTCACCGACCAGAACGCGTTCACTGGAGGGGATTGTCCCGCGGGGAAGGTGAGCGTATATTCGTGCTTGGAGCCGTCGAGGATCTCGCCATTGGCAAGCGTCTTCGCCATCGGATAGACGGCTTCGACCGCGTCGTTGCCATAGATGCCGCCCTTGGCGGCCGCGGCGCGCTTCAGCCAGTCGCCGCTGTAAAACTGCCGGTCGCCGAACAGCGATCCGATTTTCCAGCCATTGACGTCCTTCTGTCCGCTGGCAAGATACTTTTCAACCTTCTCCTCGCCGTCCTTCATCCCTAGCCCGACTTCAATTTTGTGTGTCAGCGGAAGATCCTTGAAACTGAAGGTTTTGCCGGCGCCGACCCCGATGCGGGCGAGCTTGGCGCGGATTTCCTTTTCCTCCGGTCCGGGGGGCGCGAATTGCAGCGCGAAGTCGAGATATTCGAAAAAGTTCTTCTTCGCCAGTTCCGCATTAGCTTCGGAAAGTCGATGGCAGGAGCCGCAGGAGGTGAAGGCTGCTTGAGATAAGTCGACAGGGGTTGCGACTTGTAGCCGGCCTGGACCTTCTCGACATGCGGCATATCGTTGGCGTCAAAGAGCTGTGTGCGATAGGCAACGGCTGAAAATTGCGTTGAGGATTGAAAGACCTTCTTGATGCCGGGCGGCGTGGCGCCCTGCCAGTCGGGCCCAACAACCAAATAATCTCCGGGATCACTGCCGGTCGCGCGGCTACCGATATATCCGTAGTTGAAAGTGTTCCCGTCGCACAGCATCACGGAAAAATAGCGATTCTTTTCCACTGCCGGCACGGAAAGAACGATTGGTTCGGCGCGCAGGTCGAGCCAAAGAATTGAATATGGCGTGTCGCTGTTGGGAGTAATGACAGCAGTGTCCTTGTAGGTGAAGACGCGCGCCTCGTTGTTGATTTGATTGAAAGGCGCCTTGTACTGCCCCGAGTTCTTGTCGACGGAATACTCGTACATAACCACGTAGTTCATTACGATCGGAAGCCCGTAGATGAAGCCTTCCTCGGCGATGGCCTTTGCCTCGCGGATGTCAGGCCATTCTGCCTTCGCCTGCGCGCCCGCTGGGGCGGGCATCGTCGTCACTGTCATCGCGGCAAACGCCGCGGAACGAAGAAGCTCGCGTTTCGTCAACATGATGTCAGCTCCTGTGTGGGAATGTTGTTCTTCACGCGGTCAGTAGCCTGCGCCGAAGCGCCCGCCGTTCTGTCACTTCATTGGGCCGAAATGCTTACCGTTGTTTGCGACTTCACGACCGGGGGCGGATTCCACTTGCCGGTCAGTGCTTCCGACTTCGGAGCGTACAGCCGCATCGTCAGATTGAAAGCACCCTTCGGCGCCGGAAGCCAATTGGCTTCGAGGTCCTTGCCGGGACTCGCGTTCTGGAAATAGAGGTCGAGCGATCCATCTGCGTTGTACTTGAACGGCATCCAGCTGCTGACGGCAAAACGGTTCAGCGTATTGCCGACCTGGAAACCATCATGGTCGTAGAGCGTGATGGACCAGAACGCATTGACAGGCGGCGTGGCGCCCTTCTCGAAGGTGACCATGTATTTGTTTGCGCCATCAAGCGGCTTGCCGCCATCGTCCGCGAGATTGAGCGGATAGATAGCATCCTCAACCACGTTCGCGCCGAGACCCTGCTGCGCGAGAATGGCGCGCTTCAGGTAATAGTTTCCATATACGCCCACCGTGTCGGTGTTCATCGCCCATCCGTTGACAACGCGTGCCAGCGTCGGCAGCTTCCAGGCCATCAGTTTTTGCGCGTCCTGCGGTGCGGTTTCGAGCGCTCGCTGCAGGATTGGATCGAGCTTGCCGATGTCGAAGCTTTTTCCAGGCTCAATGCCGATCTTCTTCATCTGCGCGAGGATCGGCTCGTCCGTGACATGAGGCGGATGCAGCTTGAGCAACTCGGCAGCATTAGCGAAATACACGCCCGCCGACATCGTATCGACCTGAGTCTTTGGCGGTGTCTTCATGTCGATGCTTGAGTCTGGCTTGAATTCGGCGGGCTTTGGTATTTTGCCATACTCGGAAAGAAGCGTGACCTTGTAGCCGGCTTGGATCTTGTGAACCGCATCATAATCCGACGGGCCGTCGGTCTTCGTCCGGCCGATCAGCCAGACATAGGGGGTTGGCGCGTCGATGCGTTGAGTGTCCTTTGGGAGCTTGAACTCCTCTGCAAACTTCTCGCGTAGATCCGGCCTCCAGTTCGCGGGTGCCACCAGGAACGTCCCGGCCCTAGTGCCCGTCGTGCGCCAGCCCGGGGACGCGAAGACGTCGGTCCACATGTCGAGCATTGGCAGCAGGTAGTATCGGCCATTGGTATCTGGTGCCGAGATGACGACTGGCTCCTTGGTCATGTCCAGCCATGAAGCGGAATACAGCGTATCGAAGTTGGAGCGCACCACGCCTTTGAAATCCGCCGGAGGGTATTCACCCACATTGACGAACGTGTTCATCGGCCCTTTGAAATCCCCCATGCCGTTAGTGAATTGCTTGCGGGAAACGTCCATCGACATGATGGAGTAAAAATAAACATAGGCATCTACCGCGATTGCGTGCGCCTCCTGTTCGGTGATGGGCGCTGCCGACTGGGCCAGCGCTACGGGCGCTGTCGCGGCGCCAAGCCAAAGAGACAACGCTAGCGGCAGGAATCCTCGGAACATGTTGAGCCTCCTTTTCTGAATCGTTGATTTATGATTGACGGCTTCGTTCAATTCCCTTTGTCCAAGACTCTTCCCGCCACACCTGATGGTTGGCCGGAAGTTTTCGTTGGTTAGCTCATGGGCATCGTGCCTTCGCGGCCTTTGGCCAGCCGGCGTGGCAAGCACCCCTGTGTCTTTCCCGTTTTCAATAACAGGGGGGATAGGGGTAATAGCCGCAGGCCGGGCGGGCGTATGGGTGGTAGTAAGCAGCCGCTCCGTACGCCGCCGCGCCTACCGCGCCGGCATACATGGCGCCGCGAAACGCCGAACGGCGCGCGACGCCTGCAAACGACATCGGCGTGAATGGCCGGCCGATAATGTCGATGAAAAGGGCAGCTCCACCGTCGGCGTCGGCGATATCTCCCTCCAGGGTCTGAACGTTGAATGTGAGCCTGTCGCCTTCGAGCTTCGGAGTTTTCAGCACGACGACAGCGTCCTTCACCGAACCATCCTTGCTGAACACGGACAAGGTCGCGTTCGGCGGATTTTTGGCAAAACTGTCCTCGCCCGATCCCCACTCGGCGATTACGTCGGCGGTGGGCTGGTGACCCGCGGAGCGTACCGGTCGATCGGCGAAAATGATCGAGCTGGGTGCTACGCCGGTCACGGTGAGCGTGTCGCCCTTCAACGTCGCACCGCGCGAGTTGAGCACGAATAGCGAGGGCACGATCTCGGGTTTGGCCGAAGCAGATGGAGTACCGATTGTTTTCAGGGAGGGCGGCGCTGCAGCGTTCTGAGCGAGCGCTGCTTGGGGACCGCACAACATAGCGGACACAGCCAGCATTCCAAAAATCCGATTCAATCCATTAGTGCGCATGACGCCGAATTCCTTTTTCTTTGTAGAACTTCGGTCTGTCCGGAAACACTCTCGCGCGGGCGCGGGAGGTCGCGTTCAAAGAACATGCAACATAGGCTGCATTAAACGCCAAAATGCGTCTGCAGGACTCGAATACGAGGCGCCGTAATTTAGGGGCTCGTAGAGCTTAACGTTGAGCGGCGATTATGATGTGATGCATCAACTACCTCCGCGGGAATAATCTTAGCACGAACTATAAGAGAGAGTCATGGTCATAATTGTGTGCCTATACTTTGCGGCGCTTTGGTTGCTGTTTTCGAAATTTCGACTTGTGAAATGGGGCCGGCTGTCCGGGACAATCTCGCTGCTGATCGGCGCGTTTATCCTCGCAACATATCTCGCGCTTTTTAATTATCTCACTCCGTCGTGACGGTGACCGGCCGCGTCGTGGAAGTGACGCCGAATGTGACGGGACAAATTGTCGCAATGCCGGTCAAGCCAAACGTCCCGGTCAAGAGGGACGACGTGTTGTTTCAGATCGACCCAGCCCCATTCCAGTACAAGGTCACGCAATTGCAGGCTTCGCTCGCCGCGGCAAAACAGCAGACCAATATTCTAAAGGCGAATTACGAGCAGGCGACGGCGAATGTCGCGGGACTCACGGCGCAGGTGGCGTACAACGCGAAGCGCCTCGCTGACATACAGACGCTTGCGTCAGACGATGCGAACTCGCAATTTCAGGCGCGAGACAAGCAGGTCCAGTATGAGACGGTCTCGGCACAATTAGAATCCGCGAAAGCGGCGCAGCAGAGCGCCAAGCTAGCCATCGACTCCGAGATTGGAGGCGTCAACACGTCCGTCGCGCAACTTCAGGCGCAGCTCGATAATGCCAATTGGGAGTTGTCACAGACCGGCGGTGCGTGCGCCCGCGGACGGTTATGTCACCGTTGTCGCATTGTCCGTGGGGGACCGGGCGCTGCAGGCGCGCTCGGCGATGTCGTTCATCGTGGAAGATGAGATCACGCTGGTCGGCATGTTCGCGCAGAATGGTTTCCAGGCCGTCAAGGAAGGCGCGCCAGTTGATTTAGTTTTCGACAACGTTCCAGGCCGCATCTATCATGCAAGGATCATCGGAATCCCGAGGGGGATCGGCCAAGGCCAGATCGCGGCGTCCGGCATGTTGGCGCGCACGAACGCGCTCGGTGGAGCGACGGTTTACCCGGCGATCATCTCCATCCCCAACGAAATGAACCGGGACTCGCTTCGTTTGGGGAGGTCGGGAAGCGCTACCGCCTTTGCCGGCAACGCCGGCTTGATCGGTCTGCTTGCCTCGATCCTGGTGTAGGTCAGTTCGTATACGGCGTACTTGTAAAATAGTAGTCGAAATGGGGCCGCCCAGAGTGATGGCGCGCCGTTCGTTGTATGGCCGGGTATGGGGGACAAGGGTGCAGTGCGGCGCTTGGCTTTCGTGGGTCTTGGACGTAAGCTCCTGGTCCTGTCGAGACATGCAACGCGCTTTCGTCTAATGCTGCTTCTGGCGCAAGCCGGCCGGATGCTCGATGCAGCCTGCTCAATTGCTTAACCTTGGCTTGCAAACTGCGGTACCGAGCCCGCTTGCTGGCGTTGACATAGAGTCGTCGAGTAACATTGCCACAAAGCGACCTGGTCCATGGCCAAATGTTTCGTCATCTGAAGCAGCCATGCGGTAAAGCGAGGTTTGTGTCAAACGCGGAGCCTGCATGTTTGATCTTCAAACTGCCGTAGGGGCTGCACTCGCCGCCGTGCTGATCTGTCCGGTGGCCAGCTCGTTGGCTGCAGATGCCGGCGACGATGGCGAGGCAAAGCCGGCTCTGCCGACGATGTACCTCGACCTTAGATCCTATTACGGGCAAATTCCTGCGGGATCCCTAGCGTTTGGTTTTGGCCACCCCTCATTCTTCAATGCAGTGCAGACGCTCTCTGGGCCGAACGGCGCGGCGTTGCCGGCCAGCTTGCCAGCGGCGAAATCGGTCAACGTTGATCTTCCATTCACTGTCGACGTCACCGATAACGTCTCGCTTTACGGCGGCGTCTCCGGGAGTTCAACGCAGTTTGGAGGCGGAGGATGGTCGTCATTTGACACTACGAGCTGGAACATCGGTTTCCAAGCGGACCTTTATCAGCAGAACGGCGGTAATTTTCCAACGGTGACACTGCAATCGACCATCAGCCAATCGATCCCCAATGGACCGCTGACCGCGATATCGTTCAACAACATCCTCGAGTTCGACTATGCGCTGAATGCCGACGAGACCAGGGGGTTGCTCGCGGGTATCCAGCACACGCGCGTCGATCTCAGTAGTGCGGTGGTCAATGTCAGACCCAACACGGTCGGCTATGTCGGCGGATACTATCAATGGCCGAACAATTGGAAGTTCACCGGACGTATTGGCGTCCAGTCGTTTGAGGGCGCACAGCTTCTGAACCTTGCGCCGATCCAGCCGTTGACGCAGCCGATTGTGCGGCTGGATCTCGATCGCATGGACGACAATGACAACCGCCTTTTCGGAGTTACCGCAGAAATCATGTGGGTGCCGAAGCCCGCCTTCCAGCTAACGCTCAGAACGCCGCTTTATGCAGTGCGCAATTAGCACCCGCCTCTCTAGCGCTTCACGGTTTAGGGAGTCGTAACATTTATCGTTGAAATGCTAGACAAACTGTGTGAGCGCGAGACTGTTTGGCAGGCAGCGCCAGCCGCTCCGCTGATTTCAACTTTCACCGACCTTTCTCGCCGCCGCGACATCGTCGTTATCATTGATCCTGAGCAAGCTTGCTTTGAGGATAGCAACCGAGTCAGGACGCCGAAGTAGCGGCGAGTGGGCGTGACTTTAGCGCAACATGCAGACGCGAATCTGACGAAATTGCCACCTTTGAGCGAGACATTGAACAGTCCGTCGATACACTGTCATTCCATAAGCGGGGGGACGGCTCGATGGCGCAGTACGTATCCAAGTGCAGGTCTTTTGGTTTTGTTTGCGCAACGATGGGCCTAGCGGTGACGTTGGCCGGCTCGTTGTCCCACGCTGCTTATGCCGACGAGGACGGCGTCTCGTACTGGCTCCCGGGGCGTTTCGGCAGTCTTGCGGCAGTCCCTTCGATGCCGGGCTGGTCGATGGCCGAGGTCTATTATCACACTAGCGTGTCCGCCTTCGGTAACGCAGCCGCGGCGCGGGAAATTCGCGTCGGCCGTATCCCCGCTAATGTCAATGTCGATTTAAATCTGCGTTTGAACGCACAGGCGGACCTCATCCTGCTCAACCCCACCTACACGTTTGCGACGCCAGTACTCGGCGGACAATTGGCAATCGGCATCACTGGCCTGTTTGGCCGATCCGCCGCAACCCTGGACGGAACGCTGACGGCGGCGGTCGGGCCATTTGTGACGACCCGCACGGGTACGCTCTCCGATTCAATCACCTCGGTTGGCGATCTTTACCCGCAGGCCACGTTGAAGTGGAACGCCGGTGTCCACAATTACATGACGTACTTGACGGGTGACATCCCTGCTGGCGCCTATTCGGCGACCCGGCTTGCTAATCTTGGCATTGGTCACGGAGCGATCGACGGCGGCGGCGGCTATACTTACTTCAACGAAAAGTTGGGGCACGAGTTTTCGGCTGTCGCTGGGCTCACCTACAATTTCAAGAATATTGATACGCAATATCAAAACGGCGTCGATTTCCATATCGATTGGGGCGCTTCGCAGTTTCTGTCAAAGCAGCTCTTCGTTGGCTTAGTCGGATACTACTATCAGCAGATCACAGACGATTTTGGTCAGCCTCCAACCCTGGGTGGATTCCGCTCGCGCGTGGTGGGACTCGGTCCTCAGATCGGATACCTGTTTCCGGTCGGCGACCTCCAGGGATATTTAAACCTGAAAGGTTATGGCGAATTTGCCGCAGAAAACCGGCCAGCCGGCTGGAATACGTGGCTGACTTTCTCGCTTTCGCCGATGGCACCGACCACTGCCGTCACCCCCACGCGGCGGATCGTGACGAAGTAATAGCTATAGTCCCATGGTCGCCAAAGAGCAGGAGCTGCATGGAGCATGTTTATTGCCGGGATCGCGTTCGTGTTTATCTTCGGTGGAGCATTGCTCGGAATTTTCCTGCGCACAGTCCTTCCCGAGCACCATCTCAATTCTGACACAAGGGATGTTGTTAGGGTAGGAACCGGTTTGATTGCGACGCTCTCGGCGCTCGTCCTTGGCCTTCTCATCGCCTCCGCGCAGAGCGCGCTGCAAACGCAGAGCAATCAAATCAAACAAATTACAGCCAACGTCATCTTGCTCGACAACATGCTCGCGCGTTCAGGTGCCGATGCACAGCAAGTTCGTGCTTCGCTACGAAATGCCGTGCAGAGTCTCGTGGATCGAATTTGGCGAAAACAAGATGGCGGCTCGACAGGAGCTGCGCCCTTCGAAGCCACAGCCCAGGCCGACCTCTTCTTCGATGGGTTGCTCAAGCTCACCCCGCACAATGACACAGAACGAATTACGCAAACCAAAGCCATTCAGCTCGGTATCGATTTGGCCCAAACACGGGTCTTATTTGCACAATCATCTTATTCCATCCCGAGGCCGTTCGAAAACGCACTTGTTTTTTGGCTTACGTCCATCTTCATCAGCTTCGGGTTGTTTGCCCGTCCGAACATGATCATCGCGGCTACGCTGCTCGTCTGTGCTCTGTCAGCGTCAACGGCAATTTTTTTGATAGTCGAGTTGAGCCATCCCTTCACCGGTCTTATGGCAATCTCGAGCGAACCGTTGCTGAGCGCGTTGGCCCCATTGGATAGGTAAGTGGTCGGCTAGGTGTGGATCTGGATTTCCACTTTGGGTTTCACAAGGGGGCACTGTTCGGACAGAGTCTGCTTTCAGCCTGAAAGCCAACGTTCAGGCGCTTGAGGCAGGAAACGGCGATGGGTCAACAACTGAACAACTGTCGCGAAATCAAGACGCTGCTAGCGCGCTCAACATGATCGAGCGCCTTGCCGGCTTGACCGAAACCAATCGCTCATCCAGACGCCGAGCCAGGCTCAAGATGGAGCGGCTTAAGGCAGAAGCTGAGGCGCATCGATCGCCAGACCCGGCGACAACCGAAATCTGAGAGGCAGTAGTTCACTCCCTCAGGGGCGGCAGCACGACGCGCTGGAGTCCGCTTTGGGTCACAGGCTGACTTCCGTCGCCGACTTGACTTGGAGTCGGCTTATCTCCTGAATTGAGACATAGTGGCTGTGTAAGTGGAGGTGCGCAATGGGCAGAATCTGACCTCATGAAGCCACCGAGATAGTACAGGATTAAGCTGATCGAACTGATTTGCAGTCGCGCGATGAGGAACGATTGAGCATCCTGGTCGTGAAACTACGGAGGCGCTGCTCACCTGAGCTCGCGCGGTGAGTATTGGGCCGAATTCGACCAATCCGACGCTAACCGGCGGGTCTCACCAGCCTGATGCTGGGTGTTTCGGCTGCAGCACAGACCCGGTTGCGCCCCTGCTCTTTGGCCAAATACAATGCGCCGTCGGCCGCAGCCAGCATTGAAGCCGGGGATGTTCTCGCATCGCACTTGCCCCCTGCCACCCCGACGCTGATCGTAATGCACCCGTCTGGGCTTCCTTGATGCGCAATGCAGAGGTCGGCGACTGATTGACGAATGGTCTCGGCGACTGACTCGGCATTGCCGGATGCCGTCTCGGGGAGAAGAACTGCGAATTCCTCGCCACCGTAGCGCGCAACCAGATCGGCCGGCCTTTTCAGGCAGCACGCGATGGCCTTGGCAACATGCCGGATGCAGTAGTCGCCCGCGGAATGACCGTAGGTGTCGTTGAAAGACTTGAACTTGTCGATATCGATGAACAGCACGGAAAGGGGCGAGCTCGAACGCTGGCACCGTTTGAATTCAGCATCGAGCACCCGGTCAAAGCCTCTCCGGTTCGCGATCTCACTGAGCGGGTCCGTTTCGGAGAGCGCCTTCAGTTGCTGGTTTGCCGCAACGAGTTGTTCCTCGGCGGCCTTGCGCTTGCAGATGTCCCGGATCACGCCGACGATTTCCGGGCCGGGCTCGTGCGGATCATCGACATAGTTCATCTGAGTCTCGACCCAGACGTAGTTGCCGTTGCGGCAGCGGGTCAGATACTCCGCGGTCCCCGTCGACCTCCGTGGCCCGAGTTCCTCGATCAAACTTTTCACCAGAAGAAGGTGGGCCGGGTGGATGTTGGAATAGGCCGGCTGCTGCAGAATTTCCGAGGGCGTCCAGCCGAGCAGCTTCTCGACCGAGGGGGAGATATACAGTCTGTGACCAGTCTTATCGAAGCGGGTGACGACGTCCTCCACGTTTTCGGCGAGCAACCGGTATCCACGCTCTCGCTCGCGCAACAATCCAGCCAGCGCCGTGCGCCTACGGATCTGAGTGGCCAGCACCAGCCCCAGAGCGATCAGGATCGTGGAGACTGCGCCGCCTAGCAGGAGATCAAAATTCCTATCTCGGCGCCAGGCGTCCAAGACAGCGTCCTCGGGAGTGGCAACGCTGATCACGATTGGGAAATCAGACGCCCTCTCATAGGCAAATTGCTTCACGCGGCCGTCAAAAGGCGACACGATGGAATACAGCCCCGTTCCGACCTCCTTGAGGCGACTTACAAACAACGAGCTTCCCGCGACGTCCTTGCCGACCTGGTCGTCGCGGCGATGGACGAGAACCTTGCCGTTCGTCTTCATGAGCGTGACGGTGCGGTCCTGATCTGCTTCGAACCCTTGGTAGAAAGATCTGAAATAGGCAAGATCGATCGCCGCGAAAACGACGCCTCCGAACGAGCCGTCGGCATTCGCAAGCCGCTGGGTCATCAGGAGGGTGGGCCTTCCCGTGACGCGGGAGATCAGCGGATCGCTGATGCGGGGTGCCGCGTCTTCAGGGTTGGATTGATGGTAGCGGAAATACTCGCGATCGCCGTTGTTGACCGCCGGCACGGTTTCAAACGAAGAAAACATCCAGTCGCCGGTCTCCCCCAGCACTCCCAGTTCGCGCGCCTGAGGAATGTTCTTCGCGTATTGAGCAAGCAGATCGTTGATTCCGGCCGACGCACGCGCGGATTTGTCGGAATGCCGGATGTACTGGCCCGCTCCGAACAGCGCGAGCGCCACCGCGTTGAAACTCTTTGAGGCGTGCTGTGCGAGAGAATGCGTGAGCGCCTGGGTCTCGGATCCGGCCTTGGCGAAGGCGAGCCCTCTTTCCTGCATGGCCTTCCAGGTGATCATGGCCCAAAAGCTCGCAAGCGTGAAGCCGAGCAGCAGCGCTATGATCGTTAATGGTGACTTTACAAACTTCGGCACGGCCTGAATGTCCTGTTCGGGTAGTAGAATGGACGCGATTGCTGAAACCGAAGTTTGCAGTCCGCACATTGCCGCTTATTCCCAGTGGCATCGTTAATGCGATTGGAATGCCAAAGGACGAGGTTTCCGTACTTCATAACGTGGCCGGCCACACGAGCGTGCAGCGCGCTCGCAAGAAGGGCGGGCTTTGGCTAAAAACCTACCAGGTTGCGACGCTTCGACTTTCTGAGGTGTGTTCCCGAAAATTCGCGGATCGACGACAGCTATGAGTCAATCGCCTCGGTTTGCGGCGATGACTTTCGGTCCAGCCGAAAAACCGGACGTGGTCAGATCGGGCCGGCATGTCTCAAACGGGCCAGAAGCGGAAGCGCATGGAAGGGAGACCGCGTTCTATCACACCGTCGGTGGAGAGTTGTAATTCCTTCATAGGGTCCACCAGAATTCATCTGGTAAGCGCGACATGCTTAAAGGAGGCGACTAGCGCCCTGTCCAGCTTTCCCTTCATCCCGCAGAGAACCTCGTACGCTGCCGCGCGCGGCGTTGTCGGCTTGTACGGCCGGTGCTCGATCAACGCCGCAAAGATATCCGAAATTGTTAGAACGCGCACAATGTCGGTGATGTTCTCGGCGCAGAGGCCATCAGGATAGCCGCTGCCATCGAGATATTCGTGATGGTGCCGGACCGCATCGAGGACTTCGGGTGAGATGTCCAAGTGCCCTTTCAGCACATCGTAACCCGCCGCCGGGTGGGTTGCGACCAACGCTCGCTCGTCCTCGTCGAGGCGCCCTGGCTTATCCAGGATCGCCAAGGGCACCCTCGCCTTTCCTATGTCGTGGAACATGGCAGCGGTGGAGAGCCGTTCAAGGTCAATTTTACGAAAACCGAGACTAAGGCCGAAATCGACGGCGACGCCGGTCACGAGCAGGCAATGCTGGAACGTTCCCTCGTGATGGCGCCGCACCGTGGCCAGCCATTCGGTCAACCCATGCTCGGAAATTCGGTTGGTGATCTTGCGGCCGGCCTCTTTGGGGCCGGCGACGTCGACCCGCTCTCCGAGGGTGATTGAAGTGAACATCGAGGCAATGGCGGTTGCTGCGGCCTCTACCGCATTGTCAGACTTCGAGATGCCGCTCGTCGACCCAGTTCCGTGGGCGGCTGGATCGAACAAAGCGGCCAGGAGCTTGGCTGCCTCGATCTTGCCAGGCAACACCAACGTTGCGCCCAGCGCATAAGCTTGCGAGATGCAAAAGTGGGAGGTTTGCTCGACGAGGAAGATGCGCTTCTTTGCTTTGGCGAACCGCGCAGCTCTCTTTTTCAGTGCGGCAATGTTTTCGATCGCCCGCAGGTCGGCACGAACGATGATCGCAGCAGCATCGTGCGGAAGCTTTGCTTCTACATCGAGCCGCTCGCCGGCAACGGTGAACTGTTGTCCAAAAAGCGAGCAAAGCCCGAAGAGCTTCTCGGAGGTGTCGGCCAATACGTGCACGAGCATGACTGGTGCCTTCGTTCGTCGGGTGCCGGGCTGAATGGGCCTCGTCGGTCGTGCAAGTTCATTGGCTCACTTCGATGAGACTGCTCGGCTCAACTTGGTTTGTGCGCGCCCCTGTCGCTCGCTGTCGTTTGGGCCTTCTTGCCATTTGCTTGGATAAAGTGGACGCCAGCCGTGGTTCCGTCGATCCAGACCAGCTCGCAGCGTCGATAGGCCAATCCCGTCGACGACAGCAGCATGAAGAACTCCTTGGCCGCGAGAACATCGAGCGACCCTTCGACTTCGATCTTGGCGCCGGTGTTCGAGATATCGAGCAAGACGCAGCTTCGCCGCCAGGTGCCGTCGGAACCCATCAGGTTCACGGGCTGTCTGTTGTCCATGCGCACCCGAGACGCCTTGCGACCGTCGAATTTCATTGGCTTCCTGCCGATCCTGCGGTGCGACCCTCGGCGCCCGCAGAGATTTCACCCCAACGGACGGACCATTGGCTGGTCGAGAGATGAAGCGTTTCAAACAGCTCCTGAGCTCGTACGCGTTGGCCTGATGAAAGCACCGCGCCGCGAGTGTTGAGGACGGCCAGCGTGGTCTGCCAATTCAAGCGCGATGCCCGGCACGCCATAACCGGGCCTTCGTGACCGGCCTCTGCCATAACCTGCTCGATGGCCTGTATCGGTGCTCCGGACAGCACCGACAACGCGGTGAACAAGTTGGCTGTCTCACGCCGGATCGCGAACCGATTGACAGTCGAGTCACTCAGCTTGCCGATTCGATTGAGCGATATTATTTCCGGCCTCGCGGCAGCGTACTCAATGTCGCAAGGCCGCTTCGCTGTCGCTAATACTTGCGAGGACGCGCTTGTGTTAGACGCCCTGACCGCCGGTCGTGGCGATGCCGACAGCAACTCCCGAACCACTATGTCCGGGGTGTCCGACCTTAGCGCCAGCGCTTTCGTGATCTCGTCGTCCTGCATAGCCCTACCGATCAGGAGGGCATAGGCGGCGCCTGAGAATTCCGCGCCCGGATTGCCAAAGAGGGCCAGACAAGTCTTGCTGCTGCCGCGCTGCAATATTGCCTCGGTCACGGGTCTTTCGATCCTGCGCCGGCGAGCAATGGCGAGACGGTGATCCTCGCTGCCGCACGTCGCGATCGCCACGAGATCAGCCGGCGATAGGGCGGAAGACCTTAGAAGGATCGGGACTGCAATCGCCGGATCGTCGCACGAGGCGAGACGTCGCAGTGTCTTCATCGGAGCAGTAGCCAGTTCGGCAAGCGTCGTGCTGAACTCGGCGAGCGTCCCCGGCGCAATCCGCCGGGCCAAGCGAATTAGAACGTCGTCAAGCAGGCCGACCTGCGGCTCTTGCAATCGGTGATTACCGTCAACGAGCAGCTCGGTGGCGCGCCAGAGCATGCGCGCACAACGTTCGGATGAGCTCCTCGCGATGGTAGCATCCAACTCAGTAATGAGATCGGCCGCGGAAATTGCCATCATTGGCTGGCCCAAATTCATTTTGATATCGTCACGTCAAATCAAACGTATTACGCGCGGACGTTGTTAAGATACCTTTACATGCCATACCGTGACATAGGAGAGGATGTTCTTATCACCTGAACGACGCTTAGGACCGTATCAAAGTACCTGCACGCAGACGTGCTCTTCCCTGTGTTACAACCGGCTCCGGACCATTCGCGAAGTCCAATCGCGTTGTTGGCTTTCAATTTCGCAACCGCGCGAGCCGTGCCTTGCCGGAGCCGAACTCTGTTGTCGCCTTTTGCTATTAGCTAGGAAGTGTGCTGCGTTGAACGCGTTACTTTGCCCAGAACCGGCAATCTTAAATCCGACAAGCCAGCGGCTCGGCGGCATTGAAGGGGAACGAGCTTGAAGCAGATCGGTCTTTTTGAAATGCGTCGATTAGAGGCGTTGAGCAACACCATCTTCGGCGTTGCGATGACGCTGCTCGCCTATGATTTACCGAAGGCCAGCAGGTTCGCGAGTGCGCCGGCCTGGAGAGACCTTGCAAATGCCTACGCCCAACCTGTCATCGCGCTGATGATCAGCTTTATCGTCGCCGGCGTGTTTTGGCTGAGCCATCATCGGAGGCTCATTTTCGCGCCTGAAGGCAGCCGCGGCCAAGTCTTCCTCAATCTCATCTTCCTGCTGTCGATCGTCATGCTTCCGGTGACGAACGGACTTTACGGGGCGTATCGGCTCGACAGCGTCGTCGCAGTAAGCTACGGCTCCCATCTGACTATCATTGCCGGCCTGAATGCGCTGCTCTGGATTTTGGCGCTGCGCGATCACCGCAATCCCGAGTTGCTGGCAACCGCGATCTTTCCGGTCTTTGCATGCGTGTTCGCAACGGTGTTGGCCATAGTCGCGCCCTCTGTTGCACAATTCACATGGTGCCTGGCATTTGGGGCACCTCTGGCAGGCTGGTGGGCAGCCCGACGCTGGCCGCTGAGAGCGAATTAGCCATCACCACGGGTGCGTTCCCTTTCGCGTTGGTCGGCCACGTCCGCTGCAGTCATTCGTGTTCGGCCGGACCTGGTTCAACCTCCGGCCTACCGAGTGAAGGGACATTCTCAGGATAGACGGGCATGTCTTAGAGGGGCCAGCGCACTAAATCGCTGCGCGGGGAGCCCGACCGCGAGCACGGTAAAAGATCGGCATTGGCGCGCGGGTCGCCCTGTCTTGAAGATCGAGGTGCCGTCAACCTCATTCAAGACAGGAGCTTCCTATTTATCCGGATGCTGTCAGCCCGCTGCGCCAGCGCATGATCGAAGACATGAATGCGCGCAAGCTCTGTGTGGGCACGAGAGCACATCGGCAGCTGCAAGCGTTTCGCGCCTTGTGTGAAGCGGTCCCTCGACACGGCCAAACTCGAAGACATCCGCTGCTGCCAGCTGCATCTGGCCGCGACGGGCGTGAGCATCTGCAATCGCAACCGCATCATGACCGGCGGCCGCCGAAAGCACTCTGCAACACCGGGACTTCAATGCGCAGCGATCACAATCACGCTTGCTGGCGAGGTAAGGCGAGCGTCGGTGCCGCGAAGATCAGAAAGGTGAAGGCCGATGGCGTGGGGCCGTTCGCGCTTGCACAAATATTGAAGATCGGCCGAGCGTCAGTTTATCGCGCACTCGCGGAGCGAGCCGCTCTCGCGTGCAGTCCACGGAGCGTTTTTCCCGCACCCTAGGGGGAGGGAAAAATTTGGACGAAGGCATGCTTGGTTACGGCAAAGTCGCCTTAGCAGAAATGATGCGCATTTCAATACTTTCCAATGCTCGAACTGATTGCAATTGGATGCGCCAGCCGGGGCGCCACATTATGGCTGTTCCTGTAGCGCGCAACCCGAGCCTCGCCCCTCCCGCGCGTCATGGATACCGTGGCGTCGCTTGCTCCGAATGGAGCAAACGCCATACGTGCCTCATATTTGAAGCCGCAGTATTCGCGTGCCCGAAGCACCAGCAGCGTTGTGACGCTACGCAGATCGGGGAATTCGCCGAATAACGATAGCCAAAAAAGCGAGGGCTGCTGAATAACGACAGACTTCTTATTGAAGTGGTAGCTATTCAAGCGTCAGATTATGATCATAATACCACATTGCATTTTTTAAGAAAAAGAGAATTCCATGCCGGAAGTATCAATTTTCCTCGCGCAGGAGGACCGCAATCCCGGCTGCATCCCGCGGTTCTTAAGCTTCAAGGGCTCGCAACCGTGATGTCTGGACTGACCGGAGCAAACCTCCGTAGCCAAGATGACATGGAGCGCGCGCTGTGGATTCTGGATCTCACCAACCGGTGCATTCAAGTTATTTTGTCCGACTTTCGCGATGACCCCACTTTCGACAAGCTCATCGAGCGAGCGGGGGAGCTTGCGGATTCGGTGGCGGGCGCTCGCCAAATGGTTCATCATTTGGGATTGAGCCTAAGTAGCGCAACCGTTCTCCGTCAGTGAACCTGAAAGCGTATCGCTAAGCGACCATTCCCACTCTCCGCTCCGCACAACTTTTTGAGTTTTTCCTAGCGATCCCGTTAGACGATGGCAGGAACCTCGGCATGAGACTCATCGCTAGTCGAAAGTATTCATTTGTCGACGCCGAGACTTTGATCGAGCGCCAGGATACGCTTTTCCGACTCGGCGAACGGTCTTTTCTACTGCACATCACTCCCGGCGAAGGAGACCACGATCAAATTGTTCGGTTGGATTGCCGTGAGGCGCTTCTCTGGCTCAACCAGAGCACTGATGATTTCGGCACCAATTTCCGAGCGGCGGACTGAGCCAATGGTGTGCAAGCCAGCACTGATCGAGCGTGGGGGCGACACAACTAACTGCACAATACGTGACATTTCCACTACGGGCGCAGCGCTCCAGTTCTCTGACTGGGTCGAGAGAATCCCCTCGGGCTTCACGTTGATTATTCCAGAAGACAATTTAAAGCTGGGTTGTCGCGTAGTCTGGCGAACCTCATTTAGGATGGGGGTGGCGTTCGATTAGGATGGGCGGTCCCGGTCTAAAACAAGGCCCTAACAGGACCGGCTTTTGCGAAACCCTGCTGGACGTCTTACGACGCCGAGACCTAGTTGCGGAGGTCCGAAGAGCCCAAGGAGCAAGGTACGCTTAAGGGCAGCCCGGATTAACCTCTCGTTCACCATAACGGCCCATCCTACTCCGATACTGGGTTCTCGAATGGGATCTGGCAATGTCGCAGCATCATTTAAGAAGAGCAGAGAACGTGGTTGGTTTTCACAAGCCTGCGCAAACGCACGCAGGCGCTCACGCCCTCAACCTCGTGCATCAAGCCGCAGACGTGTTGAGCGGTATCGAAGAGCAGGCACGTCAGAGCCAGAGGCGGGCTGTGGCAGCTGAGCGTGCTCACCAGGAGCTTTTGACAAATGCGGACCGCAAACTCCTAGATGCATCAAGGGCCCTCGAGGAAGCTCAGAAGCGCATTGAGGCCCTACAGAACCGGGTCACCGCCTTTGAGTGCCGTGCCCAAGCCGCTGAGGCAGAAGCGCACAGCGCGAAGCAAGCCTTAGCATTGGTCGAGGAGGCCATTCGTAGGCGGTTGCTGTTCACTCACGATGACATGAACGGTCAGATGAACGCAGTCGCCTAACGGCACTCACTCGCAAGTATCGCCACGAGCCAAACGGGAAAGATATCTGCTCATTCCTGCAGCTACGGGACACCGAAGCAACTATAACGTACGTCTCCGGGCGCGATTGAGCGAATTGCACCGTTCATCCTGAACGCAAAAGGCGGCTCGCAACGCAAGTGCAGCTCGGGTCCAATTCAATACCGACAGCGGACTTTACGGCGCCCGAACCGCTCTTGGGCTTAAGGCCAACAGGCAACATACCGTCATCAAAAACGTCCTGCTAATGTCACCCGGACCGCGAATGGCTCTGCGGGATGCACATGGCGATCAGCCACGTCGCCGATCAGCGCGTCGGGCAACCGCGACAGATAATAATACTCGATCTGGTTGCTCTGCGCGTTGAACAGATTGGCCAGAAAGTCCATTCTGACCAGCGCTTTTTTCGCACCGAACATTGGCCGTCGAAGCCGCGTTCTCGTCATTTCTGGCCGATCACCGTCGATTGCCCGGCTACAAGCGGTTCGATGCGCGTTTCACTGAATCCCGCCTCGCGCATCCAATCGGCGCACTCCGACCCACCGTAACCGAACCCAGCGTTGGTCCACAGCAACATGTTCAGGCTTGATAACAATCCACCCACCGCGGTGCGTCGCTCATCGTCAATCAGCATGTCGTAAACAACCACCGCACCGCCTTTTGGGATCGCCTGATAGGCCTTTCGTAAGAGCATCTTCTTTGTAGCCAGGTCCCAATTGTGCAGGACGCGGCCGAACACCAGCACATCCGCTGCCGGAAGATCATCACGGAAGAAGCTCCCCGGGTAGAATCGCAGGCGTTCAGAAAGCTCGTTATCGCTAACATAATCTGCGAAAGCCTTCGCAAGCTCGGGTAAATCGAAGCCGCCACCTATGATGTGGGGATGCATGCGAGCGACCTGCACTGGAAGACACCCTTGTGCTGTACCGATATCCATCAGCGTCCGGTGGTTCGACCAGGGAAACTTTTCCGCGATGGCTTTCGCCGCCGTCAGACTGCCTGCTGTCATTGCGTCTACAAACGTCCGAAAGCGCGCCGGCTCACCATAAATCGTCGCGAAATGCTCCGCGGACGTGCTGCCAATCTGAGGCTCACCGGTTCGCAATGCATCACCTAGCTTCGACCACATCTGGTATTCACGGGCATTGAACTGGTCAAACATACCGCCAAGATATGAGGGCTTATTTCGATCGAGATAGAGGCTGGCTTCCATCGTATTCGCGTATCGTCCATCGGTATCCCGCTCCAGCAACCCGAGTGCGACCAGCGCGTCGAAGAAATCGCATGCTGAGCGGCTATGGACACCGACCATCCGCGCGAGATCTGCAGCCGCCCGCGGCTGCCCACCAAGCGCTGTGAACACGTCCAGTTCAACCGCGCAAAGTAACACTTTGGCACATCGATAGCCGGGACCCAGTGAAAACAACCGATCGGGGGTGATGTCGCTATGCAGCATGACGCTCTGCCTCCGGCCAGATCAGGGCTTTGCCTTGATATCGCCGGCACGCGCGATGGCCGCGACCTTGGCGCGTTCATTTTCAATGATCTTGCCGAATTGCGCGGCCGTGCTGGTGCGAGCGATCAGCCCGCCGCTGGCCAGGCGAGCACCGATTGCCGGATCAGCACCAACCGCGCGAATGTCAGCGCCGATCCGCTCGGCCAGATCCTTCGGCATCCCCTCTGGGCTAAAGAATCCGAGGAAACCCTCCAACGATAGATCGGGGAAGCCCGCTTCAGCCGTGGTCTGAGCTTCGGCAAGCAATGGGCTTCTCTCTCGGTTGGTGACCGCGATGACTTTGATGTTTCCGCTGCCGACCATACCAAGTTGGCTTGCCAGGGCGGAAACGTAGAAGTGAATTCTGCCCTCAGCCAAGTCCTGCAGCGCTGGTGCAATCTCCCGATAAGAGACGTGGGTCAGATCGAGATTGGCGCGTTTGAAAAAACTTGGCACGACGTAGTCGAGGGCACCGGGAGTAGCGCCCCAGTTGAGCTTACCCGGTTGCGCCCGAGCGAGCGCTATGAAGCCCGCAAGTGTATCGATCTTCATGATGCCGGAATCGATACTGCGATCGAGACATCGGCGCCCGAGGATATCGGAATGAGATCGCGCACGGGATCATAGGGCAAATGATCATGATTGAACGCGTTGGTCGTGACTGGACCACCATTGGTATAGAGAAGGGTGTGATTGTCACGCATCCCGATGACGGACGTGACCGCCAGGATTCCGTCCGCTCCCGGCTTGTTCTCGACAATGACCGGTTTGCCCCAACGCAGCGCCAGTCGCTCAGCGTAAAGACGCGCCGAAAGGTCGCCGCCTGTACCCGCGGGGAACGAAGTGATGATCTTCACGCCGCGCTCGGGCCAGACCTCTGCCACCGATGGTGACGGCGCAATGTCGAAGCTTCCAAAACAGACCAAAACGCTCAATGTCCTTGCCAGTGTCGAGTGCATAATCAACCCCTCCTCGGCACGTTTTGATGCGCACCCTTCTTTGAGGAAGTTGCGCGGTAACTGCTGGACTGTACCCCGCGTAGCCCTTAAGCTCCTTGGTTCAGAAACTTAATTGTCCTGAATCCGCTGGCAGAATGGCGGCCTCGATGGATCAAGATCAGGTCAGCTTCGGACCCTTCCATTTCGATCTGAGCGACAGCAAACTGAGCTTTCAGGGCGCGCCGATTGACCTAAGTAGCCGCGCGTTGAATATTCTGCGTGTCCTCGCGTTGGCGAAGGGCAACGTTGTGTCCAAGGATCGACTCCTTGACGCGGTATGGCCTGGCCTGGCCGTGGAGGAGAACAATATCCAGGTCCACATCTCCGCATTGAGAAAAGAACTGGACAGGCGAACCGATGGCGAGAGTTTTATCATTACTATGCCGGGCCGGGGTTATCGTCTCGTCGGACTAGAGCGTCCACCAGAAACCGACCAATCCGAAATGGGCGGCCCTGGAGGGCTCGTCATACCGGGCGCGTCTATCGCGGTCTTACCGTTTCAGAACATGAGTGGCGATCCCGAACAAGAATATTTTGCGGATGGCATCGTTGAAGACATCATCACGGGCCTGTCACGCATCAAGTGGCTGTTCGTGATCGCCCGCAATTCAAGTTTTGTTCATAAGGGAAAAGCTGTTGACCTAAAGCAGATCGGGCACGATCTGGGCGTCCGTTACCTTGTTGAAGGAAGCGTGCGAAAGGCCGGGGATCGGGTACGGATTACGGTTCAACTGATAGATGCGAAGACGGGCGGCCATCTCTGGATCGAGCGTTATGATCGTTTGTTGGACGATATCTTTGCAGTTCAAGACGAGATTACGATGAGGGTCATCGGCGCCATCGAGCCGAACCTCCGAAAAGTCGAGATTGAGCGCGTCAAGCGAAAACGGCCTGATAATCTCGATGCTTATGATCTCGTGTTACGCGCTCTACCTTTTGTACGTACGGGAATGGTACAAGGCGCAAACGCGGCTATCCCGCTGCTGAAACGGGCGTTGGAGCTCGAACCAGAATATGCTTGGGCTCGTGCTCTTCTCGCTCAATGCTTCCACTTTCGCTTCAGCCGAGGCGGACTGGGCGAAGCAGATCGCCTTACTTCAACTCAGCATGCGCGCGCCGCAACGGCGGCTGGCTCGGACGACGCCACAACCCTCGCAATCGCCGCGATGGTTATCTGGTTCGACGGTCACGATGTCACCACGGCCTTTGAACTCTTTGATCGCGCGTTGGCAGCCAGCAACTCGAATGTCGTAGCACTCAGCAATAGCGCATTCGTCCTTGCCTGGATGGGCAATTACGAGTTAGCGATAGAACGTGCGCAACGCGCTATCAAGCTAAGTCCGTTCGACACCTCGAATTCCGATTTGGCATTGGCCGTGGCATACTTCCATATCGAAAATTATGAGAAATCGAAGGAAGCTGCACAGCGGGCCGTCGAAGCAAATTCGGCTTTCAGCATTCCCCGCGTACTGCACACCGCGGCGTTGATGCGACTCGATCGTAGGTCCGAAGCAATCGCAGAAGCAGAGCGCGCGAGGGAACTCGATCCCACTTTACAATACAGAACTGGTCCGTGACTGTTGGGATTGTGCCGGAGATCTTTTCACTGTTTGCTAGCGCATTGCGCGACGCAGGAATTCCAGACAAATAGATCAATTCGCAAGCGCCAAACGCAGGACCGCCGCTTTGCCCTCCAACAGCGCCCGACATCTTCACCGCGGTTATTGGGGCGGGGAGCTTGCAGGACTCTCCGTCGCCGATAAAAGCCACGGAACGGGCGGCGATCCGAAGGCCCCACATTGGACAGTCAGTTCCAAATGGGGAGGAGAATAGGCTACCTCTAAATCAACCAATCTGCTGAGGCCCCCGCCATTCGTTAACTGTATGCTCTTATTGTTCGGCAGACATGGTCAAGACATGTCGTTCATGAACGGATTGGCGGAACACGTGCAGCAGATCGAAACCAATGACCCTATCGAGGCCCGACGTAGCCGCTACGCCCAGTACCGAGGGCTAGTTGCCACCCTCACCTTCGGCCGCGCGACGGTGAGAGGCATGGTCAGATCGGTCAAGGAAGACAGCTCTTGTACCCCAGTTCGATGGTTGATCACTATCGCTCCGACATAGCAGCTGGCAATTCGTAAGGGTGACCGGCCTCCACCGCGCCTGACCGCCATCCCATTATTTCCGCGAGTCCGCTTGGGCTCCATGAGTAACCGGCGCTAAGGGATCTCCCAAACGATTCTTGCTGGGCGTCCTAAAAGCCGAGCCAACTCTCCCTTGTTCCTGTCCCCTCGGTAAGTTGCGCCGTCGCCTCGACATTCGTGGAAATCCAGGCGCTGACGCCGCAGGCTTCGGGGCGCCATCCACCCCAAAGCCACGCCGGTGATCCTGACGACGCCGGAAGAGATCTACCTGGATGACCGCACCTGTGAGGAGGCCTTGCTGCTGCAGCGCCGATTGCGGACGGCTTACTCCGGATCGTCGCCCGTGGCCTCCAGCGTAGACGTGCATGATCCGCTCCCCAGCACGACAACGCTGATGGAATGCAACCTGGTCGCTCCACGAATTGGCGATACGCGAGCGAACGGAGGCCCTTAGACTTCCGACATCACCATCCGTAGAAGTTCTTGGCGATGGCCAGTGTCTCAAGTTCGCTCGTCTCTAAAGCAATCTTTTGAACCAGCATCACATCCCCGTCGACCAGCTCACCAGCCGGAACAAAGCACCATCCCATTCCTAGTTGACCGGATGCATCGACCTCGCGGACATTGGCCGACGTGCCCCGACGGATGCGGTACCGCGTTCCGGTATCGGACCCGAGCACTTCGAAATAACCTTTCCGATCAAACTGCAATCGCTGCTGTGGGGTGAGCCAGCCCTGGAGCAGGCGCACCCCTTTTTTCCGTCTCTCCTCCTGGCAGCTTCGATAGAAAGCGCCGCACGCCCGACGCCGAAAGATCTTGAGGTAATGAAAACCAGCCACGACAATCACTCGTTCATTTGAAAGGCAGCATACGAATTCCAGAGTAGGATGCCGAGAAGCCAGCATACGTTCCTAGCGCTCGAGCACGCGGATTGTCGCCCGAGGACTCGCCGTCATGCCTTGATGTATGGGCAATATCCGCTCCGCGCTGCTTGCACTATGGAGCGGAATGCGGCCGGAGCGACCCATCGCCTTCCAGGGGCATTTGCATCGTGAACCTGGTCTCTGTCTCGGACGACGCGACCTCAATCGAGCCGCCATGCGCCTTGGCAATTTCCGCGGCGATGTACAAACCAAGTCCCAGTCCTTGCGAAGGACCGTGCGTCTTTCCTCGGTAGAATGGCTGAAACAGGCGCGTCCGCGCCTCCTCCGGAATAGCCGCACCTCCATTGGCCACCGAGAGCTCGAACATCTCTGCTTTGGCGGTAGCTTCGACCCGCACGGGCAGATCCGGCGCGCCGTGGCCGATTGCGTTCCCGAGCAGGTTCGAGAACAACTGGGCGATACGGGCCGGATCGCAGAAGACCGGTGTCTCGACCTCGAAGCTGGCTTCGATGCGGCGCTCCGGATGAGCCGCCGTCAATTCGGCGACGACCTGGTCTAGCACGGGTTCAATCGCCGTGATTGACTTGGACAGCGAGATGCCACCGCCAAGGCGGCCTCGTGCCAAATCCATGACGCTCTCGATCATCTTGGCCATCCGCCCGACGCTGCTCTGCATCATGGACTCGAGCCGTAGCGCGTCTTCCGGCGTCTTGGCCTTGAGCATCAGCCGTGCACCGGCCGCAATGGATGCGAGGGGGTTGCGCAGGTCGTGGCCGAGCACGGCGATGAACTGCTCACGCAACTCCGCGTTCGCGCGCTCCTGCTGCAGACGCTCCTCTAGAGCCGTCTTGAGCTGGTCGCTTTCCTTGCGAGCGTCGATCAGCTCCCGCTCATAGCGGCGCCGGTCTGTGGCTCGCATGATCGTCAGGCGCGTGAACAGGAGCGCATCAGCATCGGTCCGCCGCTCACGTGCGTTGGCAATCGCCGGCAGTCGCGTTCCGGTTTTGGTCAGGAGATCGAGGGCGAACTCGTCGAAGAAACCTTGCATACGCAGCAGCGGCGCCACATGGGTCTCCAGGAATATGCGTCCTGCCATGTTGAGCAGGTCGCTCAGTCGCATCCCAGGAAGGTCGTCCGGCTGGTAGCCCATCCAGCCCGCCAACGTTCGATTGGCACGATCGATGCGGCCATCCGGACGAACGGAGAGGTACCCGCACGGCGCGTTTTCGTAGAGGTCTTCGAAATCGCTATCGGCGGGATAATTGTTGTTCACTCAGATGAATTCTCGGATTGCGGCGACGACCTCGTCAGGCGCGCTCAGGTTGGGACAATGGCCGGTCGCCTTCAGCACGACCATTTCGCTGTTCGGGATGTTGCGCTGCACGTACGCACCCACCTGCTGCCCGGCGATGATGTCTTCGCTGCACTGGAGGATCAGCGTGCGAGCGTTGACCTTGTCCAGGTCCGCGCGATTGTCGGACAGGAACGTGACCCGGGCGAACTCCTTGGCGATCGCAGGATCCGTACGGCAGAAGCTATTCGTGAGCTCCTCGCCGAGTTCGGGACGATTGGGGTTGCCCATGATGGCGGGCGCCATTTGCGCCGACCAGCCCATGTGGTTCTCTTCCAGGAAGGAAAGAAGCTGTTCGATTTGCTCGGCGCTGAAGCCGCCGACATAGTCGCCATCGTCAATGTAGCGGGCCGAAGGGCCCACAAGGATGAGGCTTTCGAACAATGTGGGGTCCTTGATCGCGGCCAGGACTCCGATCATCGCGCTGACGGAGTGTCCTACGAAGACCGCGCCTTTCAGCCCAAGCGCTTGGCCAATCTCGACGACATCGTCGGCATAGCCGGACAATTTGGAATACTTCTGGCGATCGTAAGCGGTGAGGTCCGAGCGGCCCGCTCCGACGTGGTCGAACAGCACCGTGCTGAAATCGGCCTCGAAGGCCGGCGCCACGAACCGCCACATGTTCTGATCGCACCCGAACCCATGAGCGAACATCATCGCACGCTCGCCGCGGCCACGGACTTGCACGTTGTTACGGAACTCGACCGACACTTGGTACCCCTTGAGCGTGAGACAGTTCTTGCGGTTCGGCGAACCTAGGGTGAACTGAATCGCTGCGCATCCCCTTCGCGCGCCGGGCAGCTATGACGTTCGGATGAGGAGTTCGGACAGAGCCTCGACCAACTGCGCCGGCGCGAAGGGCTTGGGCAGGATCACGCTACGCGGCACACCGTTCGATACCCAGCGATGGGCGCTATCGCCGGAGACGTAGACGATTGCGCAGCTTGGATCGTGCTCCCGTACGCGACGGGCCAGCGCCCACCCGTCCATTCTGGCGCGGCCCAGATTGATATCGGTGATTAGGGCTCGGGGCAGAGAACTCCCGCTGAGCAGGTCGGCAGCCTCCTCGCCGGATGCGGCGCTGAGGACGCCGAAACCGGCCTCCAGCAATGTCTCCTCGAGCATTTCGCGAAGAAGATCTTCATCCTCGACCAAGAGAATGATCGATCTCGCTCCGATGTCTTGGGAGTTGCTCAGGTGCATCCTCGCGCATCTCTCATTTTCAGAGCACCCCAGACACGACGCTGGGGCTGCCAGCCACAACGTAACCAGAGGCAAACCGTTCACTTGCCCAGATGGGGCGCTGCTGGTCGCGGAACCGCAAGCGACAAATACTGGTGACGCTATCCTGAATCTTCTGACGACAGTCAATCCACCATTAGTAGGTGCTTCGGGTGCCACCGCAGCGTGTGCAGGGGGGATGCGATGACTTGCCTGCACATCGGCATCACGTGTGCAAGACCACGCGACGATCCCAATTCAGCAATCGTGCTCATTCCCGCACGCGGCTAGGTCTACGCGAGCGAAAGTAGTTCGATTTTTGCGAGCCAGTGCTTACAGTTCGGTCGAACTGAACGCCGAATCGAGAGAACTGGTATGCAATATCGAGCCTGCATCGTTGATGCGAATGGTCACGAGAACTCCCGCACCTTCGTCTGCGCCAACGACGAAGACGCCGTCGTCTGGGCGAGGCAGATGCTGCACGGTAATTCCGTCGAACTCTGGTGTAGTGAGCGACTGGTGAAGCGTTTGCTTGCTTCAGAGCACAGCCGGGCCGTAACGCATGAGGTGCATGAAGGTCGAATGGTGCCAAAAGGAAAACAATGAGCTACCCTGCAACGCGGGCTTATGGAGCCGCGATGCTGACCGTCTCTTCAATGATCCTCGTTTCGTCGCCCTCGCCCGCCAGTATTGCGCTGTAGTAGCCATGGAAGGGCTGATCGCCCACTTTGGCCTGCCACTCTCCGACGTTGAGTATAAGCGAACCTTCGCCGCGAGATATGACACGCCTGACTGAGTAGTCGTGCAGTCCTATCTTTAGGGCTTCTTGAAAACTTTGCCGTATGGCATCGCGCCTTGGAAGATCCCGCCAGGAGTAACTCTGATTGCGTTCTCGTCGAATGCTGCCGCCATTGCCTCGAGGTCGCGCCGATTGTACGCGGATGCAAAATTCTTCTGAAGAATGGCGCTCGCACTCTCGGCCGATAGGTTCTCTTGGGCGCCGAGTCCCAGAGAGATGAAGAGCAGGAACGCTGCCGCAAATGTGGTTCTCACTATCAATGCCTCCGTCGTTGGGTAGTTGCAGGTCAGGCTGACTTGCCGTGACGGTGGCTGCTTTCTGTCCGCGTCCACCTTGCGCACCTGCTGGGTCGCGGTCTACGGCGCATGCACCTTCCGCTTCAAATTTCCAGGTCAACCGGCTACGCCCGGGGACGGCTCACAGGAGCGCGCAAACCCAAGGACGAGCCAGATGTCTGAAGTGACCTGCTATGTCGCTCTACCGTTCCTTTTCTCCGATGACGGCGTGGCCGCCGGCGAGGCGGCGGAATGCCTGAGCGTCAATGCCGCGCTCATGCGGGCGGAGGCGCTCTCCCGCAAGCTTGGCCATGCCGGCGCCATCGCGTTGCCCCCGACCGCGGACCCGTCAAGCGGCGACTTTCAACGACGCCAAGCTGATCCGGAAGTTCGGCGACGTTCCGGACGACCTCAGTACCTTGTGAAACTCCACTGGATCCGGAACGAGATCGCCCGCATGCGTGGGCAGATCCGCGAGAGGAGCGCGAACATCCACATGCTGCAGCGCGCCGGCGTCGCGACCGCCTCGGCCGAGCTGCTGCTCTCGAGGATGCGGGCCAAGGTCGACGACCTCTGCCCGGAGCGGGACGCGCTCCAGCCGGCAAGCTACCGGCCCGGTTGATATCCAGCGGACATGAAAGCTGGTTCGCACTCGCCGAAGCCTTGAGGCCTAGGCTCCCCCGCTGCTTCCGGAGGGGTCGATGATGGCCGCACACCGGTAAAGGTCCTCTCGCATACAGGCGGCCAAGGAGATCGAGGTCGAGGGACTGAGATCATCGCGATCATTTGCAACGCGGGGCGCGGCCATGCTCGGAAGGAGGTGTCGGAGCGGGAATTGATGTCTCCATGGACGACAGGAAGTGGATTGCCATCATGATCGCTCGATGCTGCTGCTGGTAGGTAGGCAGTGCCATCACGCATGAGAGCTAATCAACACACGGCCAGATCTGATCGCTTCACATAAAGCCTGGATTCCGAGGCAGATACTGGGCCCAACTGCCGAAGTTGCGGGATGACATCAGCAGCATCGGGAATTTGATCCGCATGCCGTGCTCCAGCGCCGTCATTAGGACGGCTTCGCTCGCGCCCGGTAGAAATGCCGATACTTGCGGCGCACCACTCTCGAGCGCCAGGCGCAGCGCCGTCCTGAAGGCGGTGGCTGCGGCGCCGGGCTGCAGGACCGCGACGGGTCCAATATGGCCGCCGGTGTCGATGTAAACGTAGCCGGCCCAATCATCCCCATCGTACAGGCTAAAGCCCCGCGTTCGGCCGTCCTTGATGAGATAGCGATGGTGCTTCTGGCGGGATACCCCAAGCACCCGCTCGTCCGCCTGCATGAGGCGAGCCAGCGTCGAAGCGTCTTCGTCGAGCGGAGCGCATTTGAATTGCGGCCAATGCAGCCGATCGACCAACCGCTCTCGGGGCACGCTCACGGTGTAGATTGGAAACCGTGGGAACAGTCCACGTCGGATGTAGAGCCCCTGCGAGACGGCGTTGAAGGAGAAGGTGATCAGAACCCAGTTGGAAGCGCCGGACTTCCTGGCGTGATCCAACGTCCTTTCGATCAGCTCGTTGCCGACGCTTCCACCCTGCCGGTCAGGCGATACGAAGAGCTGCGCCAGAAACCAGATGTCGCCACAGACCCAGCTCCAAGCGAAGCCGAGGATCCGGCTCTCGTCTTCCGCGATCCAGAGACCGTCGGGATCGTCCGTCAGAGAGAACAACTGAAAATTTGGAGGACTCGTTGCGGCCATGGGCCCAAAGCCATGACGGACCGTGAGATCGTTTATGCTGGCGACGACCAGCGCATCGGCAAGCTCCAGGTCCTCCGCGCGAGCGGGCCGGTAAACCACTGTCATCGGACGGCTCCATCATCACACGGAACGTCGAAAGGAACCCTGCGAAAGAGCAGCTCCACAAGGAGGTTGCGAAAACCCTAAGCGAGGTATTCCGCACGCCTAACAGCACTGCCGGAGGCCAAGCGCCTTGTCGGGCGCCAAGGCACAGACGCGGTCAGACGCTGCAGTCCGAGCCGCTCAGCTCAGAACCATTCGCCCGGCGTGTATTTGTCGATGATGAGAACAGAGAGGGACAGCAGCAGGCCCAAACCACTAAACATCGCCACCCAAACGGCGGTGTCGATGTCTTCGATTGATTCCGCGGACGCGCGGGGCAGCAGCCATGCAATTGCAGCATTCATGTCACTCTCCCTTGAGGGCGGCAGAGCCCAAGGCCCACCACAAGAGCAGTCGTTTGTTTCAAAATGACTTCGTGGGATTAACGAAGCGGCTTCTCGACACAGCGAAAACGCCTGTCTTTTTCGCGGCCGGTCCGGCTTCTGTTCTATTGCCTGACGAGGCCGCGCCAGGCCTTGCGCGTGTAGGGGCCAATGAAAATTCCGGTCTTCATGCAGGCCTGCCCCGCAGCGGCACACTGCGAATCCGCGTCTGGATGCCTGGATCCGTCTTGTTTGCAATGCGCGATGGCTTCTGAGCACGTCGCTGCGGAGGCCGGCGAGGTGAACAGGCAGGTGGCGAAAACAGCAGCTGTCGATATTCGCATGGGAGCCGATCCCGGCTGTGATGCAATCGACGCATCATAACCAGAAGGCCGGGTCGCAGGGAAATCTCCTATTTCGCAGGCGGGCGCAGCCCACCTGCGGGCCGCCGGATCCTGCAGTGGGTCGTCGCCGACGGGAAGCTGCGGTATTTTTGCACCGTAATTTTTTCCCCTACAACGGCCAGTCTACCTAACTCCAGGTCCGTTCGATCCAGACCAAAATCTTGATCCAGTCCGCTCGTTTCGATCGAAACACGAAGGCTGCTCCACTGAACGGGTCGAGACGAAGCATTCTCCGCACCTTCGCCGCCAGTCCCTGGTGACCACAGTTGAAATCGATCGCCGCGCGGCGATTTCACTCATCAGATCGGGAACCGGCCGTGATCATCGTCACGATTCGCGCAGTCACCTGGACAGTTGCTCACAGTCGTGATCCACCCTGCCCTCAGACCCAATTGAGCACACGAAATCCTTGTCAGACGATAACTGATAAGGTTTGCGACCAATCCTTATCGGTCTGAAGCGGTATCTCCACTTCGGATCGTTACAAGCAAGCCGACTGATGCGCTGTCCTTTGAATTGTCATCAGATTAGGCCCCACTTTCCGCCACTGCGCTCGTCTTCAGGAGGCGTCGCACGATGTGTTCATATCGCCCGAACTGGCATGACAGCCGCGGGCAAGTCAGGCCAAGCGTATGCCCTTGAGGTCTTGAACCCAGCGATGAAGCACGTTACCGAACGCCCTTTTGTCGATCCACAAGCCGCAGCCCGCAAGCTGCTCGAGCTCGCCGCCAGCATAGAGCCGGTCCAGGACGGTCGAATCCACATCGAGAAGATCAAACTACCCCATCCTCTACACGCTCCAGGCAAGCGGCGCGGAGTTCGGTGCCGGCATCAGGTGTGCTGTCGAGAAGGGCTGGCTAGGGCTGCATGAGAGCGGCACCTATCCGCGGCTCCTAACGCCCGGCTAGAATCTCCTGGCGCTCCGGTAAGGAACCATGCATCTTTGCCGGGCTTGCTGTCTCGCTAGCTCTCTCCTTCGAGCTGGCGGCACGCCCCGTTCCGAAAATGAACACCGCACAACTACCGGAATCGGGGACAACGATGATGTCGATCGGCTGGGCGCCCATCGCCTGGTAGGCGATACTGACACTCCACTCTGCATAGCGCGTGTCGGGTAGTTGAAAGACAACCATGACAGCCGCCACGGCCTTATTGTCGCCGCCAGCGTTGTTCGGATCAACCGTTCTCTCATCTCCTTCGCGTCAGAGGCTTCCCTCGAAGGCCGGCCTAAGCGCAGAGATCTGCGGGGCCCATGCGTTCATTTCATAGCTCGCTGATTATGCAGCAGCATCGGTGACCGCGAAGCGGGTGGTCGCGACAACCGCCTGACACGTGACTGAGGCAGAGGTCGGTTTTCGGGAACAACTATCGGCGGCGTGATGTCTGCTCCGCAGGGTCTACATCGCCAGATAGCGCCTTCGAATATCATCATTTCCTGAAAGGCCTGTCGTGCTTTCACGATGTACGACTTTGCCCTTATCGATGACGAGCGCCTCCTGTGCAATCCGCAGGCAGAAATGCATGTTCTGTTCAGCCAGCAAAATCGTGGCGCCACCCGCACCCAATTCTCGCAAGACCCTGCTGATGTCGGCGACAATGATCGGCGCCAGCCCTTCGCTAGGCTCGTCAAGCAGCAAGACCAGCGGGTTTCCCATCAGCGCACGAGCGATCACCAGCAGCTGTTGCTCGCCGCCGGAAAGGCGGCCTGCCTGGCGGGATCGAAGCCTTGTAAGAAGCGGGAACGTTTCCCAGATCCGCGGCAGCGTCCAGTCACGCCGGCCGCCAGGGCCGCTCTTGGCCGCGATCAGGAGGTTGTCCTCCACACTGTGCTCGGGGAATACTTGCCGGTCTTCCGGCACATAAGCCATTCCCAGTTGCGCGCGCGCGTGAGGTGGTGCGTGCGTGATGTCGCGGCCAGCGAAGAAGATGTGGCCGCTGCGCACCGGGACAATGCCAGCGAGCGCCTTCATTGTCGTGCTCTTGCCCGCGCCATTTCGGCCGAGCAGCGCTAGTGTACACTTTTCCTGGAGCTCAGCATCGACGCCGAATAGGATCTGGCTCGCGCCGTAGAACACGCTTACGCCCTCCGCACGCAAGAGCTCGGTCAAGTCGCGTTCTCCTCTGCCCCAAGATAGGCGTCGATGACAGCCTGGTTGTTGCGGATCTGGTCTGGGGTGCCCTCGGCCAGCACCTTGCCGTAGCAGAGCACGCGAATGCTGCTGGCAACCTTGAAGACGATATCCATGTCGTGCTCGATGAAAATAAGGGTTAGCTTTCGGCGTTCCCAAAGAGCGCGAACGCGCTCAATCATGCGCCAGCGTTCGTCCGGGCCCATGCCAGCCGTAGGTTCATCGAGCAACAGCACTTTGGGCTCCAACGCGAGCGCAATAGCGATATCAAGCAGCTTCTGATCGCCATGCGAGAGGATGTTCGCCTCGACATTGGCAACATCGGTCAACCCGACGAACTCCATCACATCGTCCGCACGCTCGCGCATGCCAGGGGACGGAAAGCGATGAGACAGGCTGGCCCAGCGGCCGGCGTGGGCCGTGACCGCAGCCATCAAGTTCGCGCGCACAGTCATGGTCGGAAAACAACTCGCGACTTGGAAGGCACGACCAATGCCCCGCCGCATGCGTTCCGTTTTGGAGAGCTGGAGAATGTCCTCACCGTCAAGCAGCACCTCGCCAGAATCGGCGATGAACGCGCCACTGATCAGGTTGAAGAAGGTCGTCTTGCCGGCCCCGTTCGGTCCGATAATTGCTGATAAGCTGCCGGAGGGAAAGGCAAGCGACACGTCGTCGATCGCGCGCACGCCGCCGAATGACTTCGTGAGATGATTGATCTCAACGTTCATCGCGCGCGCTTGCTCCAGACGAGGTGGATGAAATCGAGTACGCCACGGCGCAGGCCAAGCGCGAATGCGAGGATCACGACGCCCAGGACAAGTCCGTGATACTCCGTAAAACGCTGTACCAGGTCGTTCAGCGCGAGCAGGATCATCGCGCCCAGCACGGGCCCGAGGAAGCTGTTGATGCCTCCCAGCATGACCGCAAAAATCGCTTGGCCCGAGTTGGGCCAATCGGCCAGCTCGGGATAGGCGCCTGATACGAACAGGGCTGCCAGCACGCCTCCAATCCCGGCGAAGCCGCCCGCGATCGTGAATGCCAGCAGCCGGGCGCGCCACAGGACGATGCCGACAAAGCTGGCGCGTTCCGCATTGTCGCGGACCATGCGCAACGTATTCCCCAACGGACTCATCGAGACATGGCGGAGCGCCAACAATCCGAGCACGGCTACGATGGCGCAGAACTGGTATAGATGAAGCTGCGAGCCCAGGTCGAAACCAAAGATGTGACGGCGAGGAATACCACCGCGCAACCCCTGATCACCTCCCGTCAGGCTCTGCCATGAAACAATAACGCTGAAGAAGAGCATCTGCACCGCGAGGGTGATGAAAGCGAAATAGTCCGTGCTTAGTCGGACGCAGATTGCGCCAACCAGGAGAGCGGCGATGGTCGTCAGAGCCACCGCGAATAGCGCCGCGACCGGCAGAGGCAATTCCGTCAACTGCATCGTGAGGCCAAATGCATAGGCGGCGAAGCCATAGAACATTCCGTGGCCGAATGAGACCATTCCTGTATTGCCGACCAGCAGATTGAGCGAGGTCGCGAACAGCGCCATCGCGCTGAGACGGATAATGAAATCCTCGAAGGCGGGGCTACGATGCAACATTGGAATCGCGAGCACCAAGATCAGCACGATCGCGGCGAACAGGGCATCGCGCAAGGCAGGATTGCGATTCATAGAGGGCGGCCGAACAGTCCCTGCGGGCGCAGGACCAATATACCAATCATCACGATGTAGATAAGCCCATCTGTGAAGCCGGGGAAGCCGATCGTGCCGAAGCCTCGAACGAGCCCGATGACGAGCGCCGCAACCATCGCACCAGCGATCGAGCCCATACCGCCGATCACGGTGACGATGAATCCCTCGATCAGGATCGAGAAGCCCATGCCGGGCGAAAGCGAGCGAACGGGACCCGCGAGCGCGCCTGCGAGGCCAGCGAGCCCACCGCCGATCGCAAAGACGATCGCGAATAGCACCGTCGTATTGACCCCGAGTGCCGAGACCATCTGCGGATTGACCGCCGCGGCCCGAACTGTCTTGCCGAGGCGCGTTCTGGACAGCCCGAGGCTGAGCACCATGGCTATCAGCGCTGCTATTCCGATCAGCACGGCGTAAAACGGGGGCACGACGCCGCCTGCAATGAACAGCGGCGGGACCTGAAAGGCAGCCGGCATTCCCATGGCGCGGAACTCGGGACCCCAGACAATCTTGACGACGTCGTCGAAGATCAGCACCACGGCGTAGCACACCAGAAGCTGCATAAGCACGTTGCTGCCGTAGACCCGGCTCATCAGCACGCGTTCGAAGAGCACGCCGAACAAGGCCATGGCCACCGCACCCGCCAACACGGCGAGCGCGTAACTATCCGTCGCGGCATATGCGCTGTAAGCTACATAGCCGCCCAGCATGTAGAAGGTGCCGTGGGCGAAGTTGACGATCTTGAGAACGCCGAAGATCAGCGTCAAGCCGGCAGCCACCAGGAATAACAGCATGCCCACGATCAGGCCGCTGGTGGCCTGCGTCACCACACAGGCGGGGGTCGTAAAACATGCGCCCAGCGCGTTGAAGTCCATCGATCGTCAGCTGTAATTCTGCTGCTTCTTCCACTCCGTCTCAAGTTCGATAATCTTGCCCCAATCGGCGGGTTTGATGTCGCTGATGAAAGGATCCTTCGGAATGGTCTGTCCCCACCCGATCGCATAGCCGATTGTCGTGTGATCGTCCCGCATGGTGATGGTGCCGTCGGCGCCAAAGGGCGAATTAATCTTCAGTCCCGTCAGGGCAGCCGCTATCGCCTTGCCGTCCAGAGAATTGGCCTTCTTGATGGCTGCCTCATAGAAGTGCATGGCGACCGAATTCTGCCAGGACCAATTAGTCGGCCGTTCGTTCCACCTTTTGAAGTACGCCTGACCCCATTCCTTGTTCGCCGGCGTATCCGGGAATGTCTCAAGATAGCGGGTGGCCGACTGGATGCCCGCGGGCAGATTCTTGATCGCGGCCAGTACTGGATAGTCGACGTTCGGAGTTGCGACGGTCATCTGCCCGAACAGAGCATAGACATTCCCCTGGTTCACGAACGCCGAGAGATCGCCGGCATACAGCAGCGTGAACAGCGCCTGCGGCTTGGCCTGGATCAGTTTGGTAATCACTTCGGTGAAGTCCGGCTGGCCGAGCTTGGGCCAGGCCTCGGTTACGACCTCGACATCCGGTTTGAACTTTTTGAAGAACTGCAGATACTGCGCCGTCGTGTCGCGCCCATAGGCGTAGTCCGGTGAGCAAGTCGCCCATTTGTTGATTTTCTTGGCATTGGCGAAGTCGGCGAGGTAGAGGCTGCCGGCGACAGCATCGTGCACGCCCTGACGCGCTACGCGAAATGCGGTGGGCACCCGGATCTTCGGATCTGCGGTCAGCGATGACGTCTCGCTGTTGGTGTGAATGCAGGCCACATTGAGGTCGCGCATAACCTCCTGCACCGCGAATGAGGCGGACGACGCTTCCGCATCGACCAGCAGCTCGCAGCCTGCAGTGTTCACCAGTTCACGTGCGACCCGCGCCGCTTCCTGCGGCTGGCCTTTGGAATCCCGGAATACGAACTCGATTTGCCGGCCCAGGAAGCCGCCAGCGGCATTGATGCGATCCTGCTCGATGACGAGCGAGTTGCGCGAAGAGGTGCCGAGCAGCGCGATGGGTCCCGATAGGATGCTTTGCATGCCTATGCGGAGAGTATTTGCCTGTGCCCTCGCTACCCATGGGGCGGCCAGCAAAGTAGCCGTGCCACCGGCCAAAAGCGTGCGACGCGTGACGGGTCCGCTCATCGACTGCACCTCCCTGTGATCCGGCTGTTGAATCAACCAGTCGTGTTGTGCCCCGATTGTAGATCGGCGAGGCCATGCTGATCAAGAGACATAAAGGTGGAGCGAGGCCGGAGCCTCGCTAATGGGCATTGTACCTTCCGGTAGAGTTGGGCGCCGCCTTGCTGCTCAATATAGTCACGGGATCGTACCGCGATACGCTGGTGCCGCGCTATCCACCCTGCCCATTCCGGTCATCGCATGGACTTGCGCGAAGCGGATCCGCTTCGCGAATGAACACGCACGTAGCGATCGCAAGATGAGCGCACGGCCGCCTGTCGCTCGAGGTGTTTAGCGCGAAGGAAGGACGTCTACTCGCGGTCCCTCCGTCGAGCTCATCCAGCGCCGGTCACTTCCCGTCCAACCTTAACTGCGGACAGATGGCGACCCGGAGGAACTCAGACGCAAATGATGTCTGACGCAGCTCCGCTCACCAGGAGCGATCTACGGCAGTACGCGGGTCATTTCGAGCCGACGAGCGAGATATACGGACGGCTCGCTCGCACAAGGCGGACGCCCCTTGCCAGCCTTTGGGCTCATGGTTTCGTCGGCAGGGAAATCGTTCGCCTTCCTCGGTGATCTTACTCACCATCCGATACTGCTGCTTGAAAAACCACGGATGCAGTTCTCGTACGACACCGATCCGCAGCAGGCAGCTGAGAGCCGGGTCAAATTGCTGGATATGATTGCTGGAAATAAGATTCCTGTGATGTCCTATCATTTTGCTTGGCCAGGTTACGGCCATATCGCCAAGACATCGGAGGGATTCCACTATTACCCGGAAGCGATGAGCTTGAATCTCTAAATTCCGAGCGCAGACGAAAGAGACGACCTCCAAAGCAAACTCTAGCCCCGGACTTGACGGGGCATTTTTTGCGCCTTGTCTCTGACGAGAACGGTGTCGGACTGCGATGTGGCCTTCGGGTCAGACTCGGACGTGTTAGCGAAATTCACGACGCCCGATAATGGTCCTCGCAGAGATGCTGAAGCTCTACCTGCGCAGGCTTGTGCTCCGCACATCCCCGACTTAGGAGAACACCGGCTTGGGCGTCAACCTTGTCCACCGCATCTCCCAGGATTTTCCACCTGCAACTGGCGACTGTCTGGGGCGCGCTTCGGACGTGAGGGGCGGTGGCCTCGGAAGGATAGGCGCTCCCAGTTCCGCTGGGCACGATTCAGGTCAACGACCGGACCATCGCCGAGGAAGACGAGCCGAACTCGTTGTAGACGACTATGACAGAGCGAAACCTTCGTAGCCGCGGGTGACGACCTTCTGACAAATCTCGCGATAACGGACCAAGCCGCCCGCATATGGCATGAACACCTGCGGCTTGCCTGGAATATTCGCCCCGAGATACCAGGAATGCTTTGCCTGCGGCAGTAGTGTTCGGGCAGCAGCCTCGTTGACTTCGCTTACCCATTTCTCGACGGCGTCGGCCCGTGCCTCGATCCGTTCCAGCCCGTTAGTCCGCATATGAGCGATGCAATCGGTGATCCAGTCGACATGTTGCTCTATGGCTACGGGCATGTTGCACAGAACCGATGGACTGCCGGGCCCCGTGATGGTGAAGAGGTTTGGAAAACCAGCGACCTGCAAACCTAGATAATTGCGTGGTCCTGCCTCCCAGACATCCTTGAGTGCGATCCCGCCCCGCCCGCGGATATCCATCTTGAGCAGCGGTCCCGTCAACGCATCGAACCCTGTCGCAAAAACTATGATGTCGAGGGGGTACTCGGCCTGATCCGTACGAATTCCAATCTCGGAGATCTGCCGGATTGGCGCAGCTTTGACGTCCACGAGCGTGACATTCGGCCGATTGTAGGTCTCAAAATAGTCGGTATCGATCGGCGGGCGCTTGGCCGCATACGGATGATCAATGTCAGCGAGAACCGCCGCGGTCTTGGGATCCTTCACAATCGAACGGATCTTCCTTTTTATGAAGTCGGCAGCGGTGTCGTTTGCTTCCTTAGAAACGAGCATGTCCTCAAAGGATGCGCGGAACTGCAGCCCGCCACGCTCCCAGGCCTCGTCATAAATCCTCTCGCGCTCCTCTGGCGGCGTGTCGACCGCTTTGCGTTCCGAAACCTTGAAGCCCATGCCATTGTAGGTTTGATGCGTAGTCGCGCGTATTTCGCTGGCGCTGTTTTTGACATATTGCTTGAATTCCGCCGTCAATGGGACGTTGCGTGCTGGTACTGAATAGTTCGCGGTACGCTGAAATACGGTGAGATGCTTGGCTTGATCGGCGATCACCGGCGCCGCCTGGATAGCGGTCGATCCGGTGCCGATCATCCCCACTCGCTTGCCCGCAAACTCGACGCCTTCGTGCGGCCACTGCCCTGTATGGTACCACTCACCCTTGAAGGTTTTCAGTCCCAGAATATCGGGCACGTTGGCAGTGGAGAGGCAGCCGACCGCGGTAATGAGAAACTTCGCGATTAAGGTCTCGCCCGTTTCTGCACGGATGTGCCAGCGATTGGTCGCTTCGTCGTAATGCGCCGACGCAACCCGGGTTCCAAATTGAATGTCGCGTTTCAGGTCGAGCTTGTCGGCAACGAAATTCAGATAACGCAGAATTTCTGCTTGGCCCGGATAGCGTTCAGACCACTCCCATTGTCGCATCAAATCCAGGGAAAACGTATACCAATAGACATGGCTTTCAGAGTCGCACCGAGCTCCAGGGTAGCGATTCCAGAACCACGTGCCCCCAACACCCTGAGCCGCTTCTACGGCCTTGACTTTCAAGCCAAGGTTATCCCGAAGCCGAAACAGCTGGTAGAGGCCCGCAAAGCCCGCACCAACAACCAGCGCGTCTAGCTCAACCGGTTCATTGGACATTGCCGCACTCGCTCATTACGCCCACCCCACAAACATAAGGCTAGGTATACCGTCAGCGCCGTAAAGGTGAAAGTGCGCTGCGTCAAAGTGAATTGGGATTAATATAACCGTCCCGGTCAGTGCCCTCAAGCTCGCCTTCTCTGCTCAATGCAGCTCACTGCTGGGGGTCGCCTTCAAATCTGGAATGCACACCTTCAAAGACCGAGCCGGTCCAGAAGCAATCAACGTCGATTTGCGGGGACTCCATTTCTCGGACCTGCCGTTTCGACGTACCAGGAGAAGAATTGCAGCGGCCGCAAGATTCAATTTTCCGGTCGATGTCTAATTGCAGCGACCGCGACTTTGGCCGCAGACATGCGTCATCTTGTTGGCGCGGCAACCCGGCCTGCGCTCGCAAGTAAACGCGGCGTCTTCCAGGAAGTAGCGGGAGAGACTGTAAGGGTGCCGCTCGATTCAATCGCAGCTCCGTGATGTGCTTCGGTCATCCACGACGAAGCCATTGAGGGGTTCGATTTCGGTGCGACGGCTTTTCTGCATGTCTTGGGACATCGAGGGGCGCCGCTCGGAGGAAGTGTATTTGGAATCCGAAAAGCGCTGCTGGTCGCGGACGTGCATCACGTTGCGTCGCCCTCGCCAGGCCCGCGATGGTCTCGGCCGGCAAATGCAGGACCTCCTCCAGCTGATAGCCCTGCGCCTGGCCCTCACGAATTGCCTCGCTCCCGAGGCGGGTCGAGAAGCGGCGGATCGAATCGCTCTGCAGCATGGCTCGCCCAGGCAGGCCAGTGCAGGTAGAGCGTCCATTTCCCATGACGTTGGCCACGAGCTTGGACCAGCGCTCGCCCCAAAGATGTGGTCACCTTGGCGTTGTCGGCATAGGCGACCAGGCGGGATACTTCCTTTGCACGTGGCGTGATGCGGCCGTGCAGCTCGCCGGTGCGAACACCGTGTGCTTGGCGCCGTGCTTGCCAGTGCCGCGGTGGATGTGCCCTGGAGCAGGCAGATTGACGGTGATGCAGCTGGGGATGCAGCCGAGCGTTTTGCCCCACCCGGCAACGTGTGCGATGGTTTCCTCGTTCATACAGTTCTGCAATGTCGGGGTAAAACTTCGGCTCGACCCAGGTGGCCCTCGGCTTCTTTATGCGATTCTTGATTTTTTGCTTCGGGGCACGACCGTATCAAGCGCCTTGCGGATCTCCGGCGATTTCGTCCGGCTTCAGCCCAGACCTTGCCCATGTAGCGCAGCTCGTTCCCTTCCTGCTTGCCAAGGTAGAGCGCGGCGACGCCGGTGGGGTCCTTGACGAGCGCAACCACTGCGAACTTTTCGCGCTGCACCGTCTTGATCTTCTGCCACGCCTCGACGCGCTCCGACCGGTACGGCGCATCAACCCGCTTGGAGACGTTGCCCTCGCAATTCAACTTGCTGGCCGCCTCGAACAGCGCCTGCCCGTCGCCTTCATGGTGCTCACTGTATAAGATGGGGCGTCAAGCCCGTTCTCATCTATCAGCTGCTTCAGCCTGTCTTGTCGTGGTAAGATACCAATTCGGCACCGACGAGCTTTCGGACAGCCTTTCGAACATTGCGTCTGCTGCACCCTGCCGCGTCAGCAAGCTCATTGGCTGACCGCAAAGGTGCGAGGGCTTCCCCAATGCGAGCCGCGATGTTCTCAGCAGAACTCGATCGGAGTATCCGCCAAGCAGCGGATTCGAAATGCTGCGTCATGTCGAAGTCTTCTTCGCGGCAGTGCTTTCTTGACCTTATCTGATCAAGCCTCATGGACGTCGCCCTAACGCGGCGCATAGCCAATGGCGGGAATTGCCCTTCCGCTGCGCGCGCGGGGTTAGGATGGCATGCGACCCGCGATGCTGACAAGCGGAGGGCAGGCGCCCGAGCGCGAAAAATGATGTGAACGAACGGTCGGACGATGACGATTACGGGAAGCTAAAAACGTAACGATGACAGTCAGATAGTCGTGGCCGGCAAGGGATTGTGCAACGGCGAAGCTCGCCATGCCGGCCCTTCGCGCGCGCACCCACACGGTGACGAAAAAATGACACTCAGAGATCAGAGAAAAGTGTGAATCGCTGTGCGCAGCCGACCTGGTGGGTTCTGAAGCCAGGGCCGGGACTGTTTGCTTTCGTCCGGCGGGATGGCGTGGGCGTTCCTTCGCTGACGTGATGGCTGTAGGGATGCTGATCGATCGCTGCAGCTCACTCAGCAGCTTGAAGACCAGACTAGGTATCGCACTGCGATGGTGGCTGGCGAGCATGTCACTTGCTTGACACGTTCTGGAGCGCCAGTCTCTAATCTGCTTCAAGGTCCTGCGGTTGGACAGGCAATAACTTTCTGCCTCCAGCAAGAACAGGGTCGACGGCCCCACCCGGCGACTGCCAGGTCAGGGGTGCGGAATCCAAGATAATTTCCTGGGAGGGAACAATGGACAGACGCCAGACGCTCAAGCTGATCGGCGGCACGGCCGCGTTGGCCAGTGCCGGTATTCCGGGCTTTGCCTTTGCGCAAGCCCAAAAGGAAATGGTCACGGTCGTGAAGATCGCGGGAATTCCGTGGTTCAACGCACTTGAAAAGGGAATCCAGAAGGGTGCGAAGGATTTCAGCATTAATGCCACTATGGTGGGCCCGGCGAACGTCGATCCGGCACAGCAAGTAAAGCTCCTTGAGGATCTGATTGCCAAGAAGGTCAACGTGATCGGCTTGGTGCCGCTTGATGTAAAAGTCTGCGAGCCCGTGCTGAAGCGTGCCCAAGCCGCCGGAATCAAGGTCATTACGCATGAGGGTCCGGAACAGGAAGGCCGTGACTGGAATGTGGAATTGATCGACTCCGTTCGCTTCGGCGAGGTGCAGATGGAACGTCTCGCCAAGGACATGGGCGGCGAAGGTGATTATGTAGTCTATGTCGGGACTCTTACGACGCCGCTTCACAACAAATGGGCCGATGCCGCGATTGCCTACCAGCAGAAGAATTTTCCGAAAATGAAGCTCGTCGCTGACCGCTTCCCAGGGGCCGACGAGATCGACACCAGCCAGCGCACGACGCTCGACGTGATCAAGGCCTATCCCAACCTGCGTGGTATTCTCGGCTTCGGTTCGAATGGACCAATCGGGGCTGGAAATGCTGTGCGTCAGCAACGTCTTGGCAAGAAGATCGCCGTTGTCGGCACCGTGCTGCCAAGCCAGGCGAAGTCGCTTATCGCGGATGATACGATCCGCGAAGGATTTCTGTGGAATCCCACCGATGCGGGTTACGCGATGGTCGCGGTGGCCAAACTCGTGCTCGATGGCAAGCCCATCACGGATGGCGTCGATGTACCCGGCCTTGGCAAGGCGGCCGTCGACGTTGCAGGAAAGCAGATCAAAGTGGACAAGATCATGCGCATCAACAAGGAAACCATCGACGGACTGATCGCCGGAGGGCTCTAGCCCGAAGCCGGTTCAGCCGCCTCATCGCGGTGCATTCCCGGCCTTCCGGTCGGGAATGCGGTACCACTCGAGTGATCGCACGATCCAACGGTCCATTGCAGGCGAACCTTTGGCGACTTTCCTGGAGATGTCCGGCATATCGAAGCGCTTCGGCGGCGTGCACGCGCTCCGCGGCGTCGATCTCGCTCTGGAAGTCGGCGAGGTGCACTGCCTGGTGGGTGAAAACGGCTCCGGCAAGTCGACCCTGATCAAGATCATTTCGGGCGTAGAGGCAGCGGAGCCCGGCGGCCGGATCGTAATTTCCGGCAAGGAATATCCCAAACTAAACCCGGTCTACTCCACGCATTGCGGCATTCAGGTCATCTACCAGGATCTTTCGCTATTTCCCAACCTCACCGTCGCCGAGAATATCGCGATGGCGCACCATCTTGGCGGCATTCATTCGGTGAACTGGGCCTCAATGCGCGCCACCGCGAAGGCCACAATGGCGAAAATCGGCGTTGAGTTCGACCCGGACGCAAAAGTCTCAGAGCTCAGCATTGCCGGACGCCAGCTGGTCGCGATCTGCCGGGCCTTGGCTGCGGATGCTAAGCTCCTGATCATGGATGAGCCTACGGCATCGTTGACCCGCCACGAGGTGAACGCCCTGATCGAGCTCGTGAGCGAGCTGAAGCGTACTGGCATCTGCGTCGTTTTCGTCAGCCACCGCCTCGACGAGGTGCTTGAAATCGCCGAACGCGTAACGGTACTGCGGGATGGCGCCAAAGTCGGTACTTTTGCTGCAGACACAATCGACGGGCGGAAGCTCAGCCAGCTGATGACCGGCAAGTCCTTCGAGTATCAGATACAGGCGCCTGAGCTTGCCGCTGGGCCGGTTGTGCTGGAAGTTAAGGGCCTGGGCCGCGAGGGTGAGTACGAGGATGTAAGTTTGCAGTTGCGCGCGGGCGAAGTAGTGGGTCTCACCGGTCTGCTCGGCTCGGGGCGAACCGAACTCGCGCTATCGCTGTTCGGCATGAAGCCGCCCGATCGCGGCACCATCGCACTTGACGGGCGGCCCATCGCCCTTCGTACAAATGCAGAGGCGATCGATCGAGGGATCGCCTATGTATCCGAAGATAGGCTTACGCTTGGTCTCATCCTGCATCAGTCTGTCACCGCGAACGTCACGCTCACGGTGCTGGAACGGCTGGCTGGCGCATTCGGCCTGATTGCCGCACGCGCGCGACAGAGCCATGTTGCTCGGTGGGTTGCTGAACTCGGGATCAAGGTCTCCAACCCCGCCAACGCGGTGAAGACCCTCTCCGGGGGCAATCAGCAGCGGATCGTGCTCGCCAAATGGATGGCGACCAACCCGCGGGTGCTTATCCTCGATAGTCCCACGGTGGGCGTCGACATCAGCGCCAAGGATGGAATTTATGAAATCATCCGGCGGTTGGCCCGCGACGGCGTCGCGGTGCTAATGATATCGGACGAAATCCCCGAGGTCCTTTATCACAGTCATCGCGTGCTGGTGATGCGGGAAGGCCGTTTGACAACCGACGTGGCTGCCGCAGCCACCTCAGAAGACGCGCTTCGGCAGGCCGTCAATGCCTGAATCGGCCATTGCATCATTCGGCAGGTTTCGTCGCAGCCATGAGTTCTGGCTGCTGATGGTAATCTTGGGGCTCTGCGCCAGCTTGGGCTTCGCGAATGCCCAATTCTTGACCATGCAGAATCTGTTCGACCTGCTGACCTCCTACGCATTCGTCGGCATCCTTGCGCTCGGACTACTGGTCGTGCTGATCGCCGGCGGAATCGACATCTCATTCACCGCGACCGCGTCGGTGGCACAATATGTCACACTCTCGCTTGCCAATGCTTACGGCGCGAACTGGATCAGCGTCTTCGCCATCGCAATTGGGATTGGCGGTGCGCTCGGTGCCCTCAACGCAATCTTCATCCAGAAGCTTCGAATACCATCGATCATCGTTTCGGTCGCAACGCTGAACATTTTTTATGGGCTTCTGATCTTCTTCACTGGCGGCAAATACATCTATTCGCTGCCTGACTGGTTTGCGACCGGCATCTTCTGGTTCGAATTCGAATGGGGCAAGGATAGCTCGTACGGTGTCAACCTGCAGATCCTAGCGGTCGCGCTGGCATTTCTCGTCACCTGGCTCCTGCTTAACCGAACCAATATCGGCCGGCAAATCTATGCCATGGGAGGCAATGCCGATGCCGCGCAGCGACTCGGCTTCCACATTTTCGGCCTTAACATACTGGTGTATTGCTACATGGGTGTCATGGCTGGAATCGCTTCCCTGATCCAGGCACAACTCGCGCAGTCCGTGGCTCCGACTGTGCTGGTGGGCAAGGAACTCGATGTGGTCGCCGCCGTCGTGCTGGGCGGCGCCAGCCTGATGGGGGGCGTCGGCACCGTCCTCGGCACGTTTTTGGGCCTGACACTGCTCGCGGTGCTCCAAAATGGAATCATTTTGCTGGGCGTTTCGTCCTACTGGTCGCCGTTCTTCGTCGGTTTGGTTATCCTAATTTCGGTCTCAGCAACCGCCTGGTCGCAGCGAGAGCGGCGAACCCGGAGCGCGCGCCGATGAGCAATGCGCCCGCCCTCTCACTTCGCCGGCGCATGGTAGGCCTCGCTGGCAGCGGCACTGTCGCCACCCTCACCCTGCTGTTGGTCGCGCTCTGGGTGGCGTTCGCGATCATGATCGGCGACCGGTTCTTCTCGGTCAACACGCTGCAATCGATGGCTTTCCAGATGCCAGAACTCGGCATCCTCTCGCTTGCAATGATGCTGGCCTTGCTATCCGGTGGGCTCAACCTCTCCATCATCGCGACCGCCAATCTGTCCGGACTGACCATCGCCTTCCTGCTGACGCACTACATCCCAGGGAGTCAGGGCTTTGCCTGGGTCGGCATTCAAGTGCTGGCGATCGCTGCAGGGTTTGCAGTGGCCGCATTGGTAGGCCTCCTCAACGGTTTCGTCATCGCCTATCTCGGCGTTTCGCCGATCCTCGCCACGCTCGGCACGATGACACTATGCAAGGGCGTCGCGATCGGCCTGTCGCGCGGTAACGTCATCTCCGGATTTCCGGAACCCATTGTGTTTATCGGCAATGGAACGGTTTTTGGGGTGCCCTTTGCTCTGATCGTACTTGCGCTCTGCGCCTTGCCCGTCGCGCTGATGCTGAACGCGACGCCGTTCGGAGCAAAGGTTTACATGATCGGCTCGAACGAGAAAGCAACCCGCTACTCCGGGGTCGATACCCGCGCCGTTCTCCTCAAACTCTATGTGCTTTCCAGCCTGCTCGCGGGCGCAGCAGCGGTGGTCATGTTGGCACGTTTCAATTCGGCCAACGCGGCATACGGCGAGAGCTATCTGCTGGTCACCATTCTCGCGGCCGTCCTCGGCGGCATCGATCCGTTTGGTGGCTTCGGAAAAGTCGGCGGGCTATTGCTTGCGCTGATCATCCTTCAAGTGATCTCCTCGGCATTCAACCTTTTGAACCTAAGCCAATTCCTCACGCTGGCGATCTGGGGTGGAATCTTGATTGCCGTCGCGGCGGTTCCTCATTTCGCCGGCAAGGCGCCGCGGTAGCCAGCGATGATGAGTTCGATCGGCTCGCCCCCCATCGCGGTTCTCGACATTGGCAAGACCAATATCAAGCTGCTAGTGGCGAGCGATGACGGCTGGCCGCTCGAAACACATGAGATTCCGAATGTGTCGATGACTCAGGGCTCGTACCTCGCCTATGATCTTGCCGGGCTAGAAGATTGGCTTCTCGATACCCTTGCCGTGGTGTCTCGAGGCCATGCCATTGGCGCCGTGATCGTGGCTGCGCATGGATGCGGCGCAGTTCTTGTCGACGGTGATACGCCGGTGCTGCCGATGATGGACTATGATGCTGTCTCTCCGCCGGCAATTGATGAAGCATATGCCCGGATCGCGCCCGGTTACGATGAGGTGTTCTGCGGAATCGGAGGCGCGATGCGGCTCGGAAAGCAGCTGCTGTGGCAGGAAAGCGCATATCCCGTGGAATTCGCCCGCGCAAAAGCCTATCTGACCACCGCGCAATTTTTCGCCTTGCGGCTTGGCGGACGTGCGGCCAGTGAAATCTCGCAGCTTGCGGCTCAGAGCCATATCTGGGACCTCATCCACCATCAGCCTTCTTCTCTTATGCGCAAGCGCGGTTGGAGCCATCTGCTGCCCGAACGCGTCGCTGCCGGCGCGGTGCTAGGGACGGTTTCGGAATCCGTAGCCAGGCGCACTGGCCTGACGCAATCGACCGAGATCCTCTGTGGCGTGCATGATTCCAACGCCAACCTGTTTCGGTACAAGGCTGCCGGCATGGCCGATGCCTCGATCCTATCGACCGGAACCTGGATGATCGGATTTCAGCGCGACCTCTCCCTGGACAAACTCGATCGCGCGCGCGCGATGGTGCTCAATATCGATGTCGATGGCGAGAATGCACCTTCGACATTGATCGCGACCGGCCGCGAATACGACCTGATCCGCGGGGAACATCGTGCTTCTGATGCAGCCGTCCTTGCCGCATTGTCGGCCCTGCTGTCGAAGGGGACCCTGGCGCTCCCCTCCTTCATTGGCGACGACGGATTATTTCCGGGCGCGGCTCGCCGCGGACGGGTCATCGGACCGTCTCCCGAGACGCCTGCCGAATGGCAGGCATTGGCACTTCTCTACGCAGTGTTCAGCGCAAACCGCTGCCTTGATGCACTCGAGAGCTCAAAATGCATAGTCATCGATGGTGGCTTTGCGGCGAATTTGCCCTTCGCCCGTTGCCTTGCGACCTTACGACCCTCGCAGAGCGTCAGGGTGAGTCAATCACCGCACGGAACGGCGCTTGGCGCTGCGCTGCTGTGGCGGCGATTCTCGCGTACGCAGCCGGTTTCGAGCGTAGTACTTGAAGCTGTCACATCGCTTAGCAACGACGGGTTCGACCCGCGCGGCCTTTCCACCGCCTATCAGTCCTGGATCGCTTTCTCGGAGCCCGCCTTATGACAGACCACACTCATGCTGATCTCCGGCAAGGCATTGTCGATACCTGCAGGCAGATGAATCGAAACGGACTGAATCAGGGCACATCCGGCAATCTTTCGCACCGGATCCCAAGCGGCATGCTGATCACGCCTACCAGTCTGCCCTATGATCGGATGCAGCCAGAAGATATTGTTGCGATGGATTTTGCCGCGAATTACCAGGGCAACCATCGGCCTTCATCCGAATGGCGCTTTCACCGCGATATTCTGCGAGCGCGCGAAGACGTCAACGTCGTGCTCCATACGCATTCGACCTTCAGCACAACTCTCGCCGTTCACGAGCGTGGCATCCCCTGCTTCCACTATATGGTCGCAGTTGCGGGTGGCAACGATGTCCGTTGTGCGCCCTATGCTTGTTTCGGCACGCAGGCACTATCAGACTACGCCTTCAGGGCACTCGAAGATCGCAACGCTTGCCTGCTTGGCCATCACGGCTTGCTCGTGGCGGCCGAGACGTTTGAAAAGGCTCTTTGGCTTGCAGTGGAAGTGGAGACGCTGGCGAAAATGTATGTTCATGCGTTGGCTATCGGCGAGCCGCCGCGCCTCAGTGACGCTGACATGGCGCAGGTACATGAGCAGATGAAACGCATGGGATACGGTCAGGCGCCGGACCTTGACGATGTCGGCGATGTTCCGCGCGCCTTACCTGAGTCGAAAGGGGCAGCACATTGATGCTGGATTTGATGGACAGCTGCGGCTTCGCTCAGAACCGGCCCGCGCAGAACGAAGGCCGTGTCCGGATGTGCGGGTTGAACCGACTGTCGCAGTCCTTGGACAGAAGACGTGAACGAACAATCGGCTCCGCAGAACTGATCTCGACCTATCCACCCGAATGGACGAACCATTGCCTGAAACATCATTGCGAGCGCTTCGATCCAGTGTCGGATGTGGCGCAGATGAGACTTGATTTGCCGAATGGGCTATAGGAGGCGCAACAGGAAGTGGATCGGAACGACTAGTCGAGCCGTTGAATGGAGGGTTCAGCGTACGCAATTCAAGACTCCAGCAGTCTAAACCGGGCCTCAGAAGCACTGCGAATCGTCGACCTGACGAGCGATAACGAGCCAGTGTATCTCGAATAGAGGTCGTACCGCCCACGGGCAGCATGGACGGACCACGCCCGGGCCGTAGACACAGTGAGCGACGATCGGTCGGGAGACAGTAAACCGATTTCCTGAGATACGAGGCCATTCCGCCTCCCAGCCATGTAGGACGGATGGGCTAGGCTCTCGCCAGGACCGTCGTTCGGTTAATGGCTTGCGGTCGACAGGCGGATGCGAGCTTCGCGCTAGACTGATAAGCTTTGTACAATTTCCTTATCAGTTCGCGAAACTGCTCCATTTGCGACCAAGTCATATCGGTTGCCGACTGACCGCTGCGCTCACCAACCCCACTTCGTCTCGGACTCGCTAAATGAGCCTATCTTCCAGGCGCCTTCGCAGGCTAGGAGATTGCGCGCGCGTCTTGATAGTCCGTGACACCGTTCATTCGATGGGCGCGCGCCGGGTGTGCCAGTCCGTCACCGACTGGAAGGCATGACCAGCGCGGGCAAGCACATCCTCGGACAAATGCGGACCCACCAACTGCATGCTGAGCGGCAGGCCGTCCGACGCCATCCCGTTCGGCAGCGTGATAGTGGGGCTGCCCGAGAAGTCGAACACTGCGGTGAAGCGCAGGATACTGAGCAGCACGTTCGGATCAGCACCGTATTCGCCCATCTTGGTTAGCGCTGGGATCGGCACAGGCATTGTCGGGATCAGCAGCAGGTCGATATCGCCGAACAAGGCGGCGAGACTGCCGCAAAACTTCAGTCGCTCATGATGGATCTGCGCGATTTCGACACCGCTCATCGACCTGCCCTGCTCGATCAGCTGCGCCATATCGGGGCCGTATTCCGATTTTCGCGACGGATAGGTCTCCAGGTGCGCCTCCGCCGTTTCGATCGAGCACATCGGGATCCACATGCTGACAAGCTTCTGGTAGGCCGGGAACTTGACCTCGCGGATATCGGCACCGAGCGCTGCCAGCGTGCGTTCGGCTTCCAGCAACGCAGCGACCACCTGGGGATCGACCCCGTCCTGAATGTAGCTGCGGTCCACGCCGATCCGTACGCCTCGGATGCCGTCACCGATACCGGCCAGATAGTTCGGCACCGGCGCCTGCAGGGCCGTGCGATCATTCACATCGGCGCCCGCGATGACGCTAAGTATAGCGGCGGCATCGGCCGCGCTCCGGCACATCGGCCCGACATGGTCGAGCGAGTCCGCTAGCGGAAACACGCCGTGACGGCTGACGCGTCCCCAGGTAGGCTTGATTCCTGTCAGTCCGCAGGTTGCGGACGGAAACCGGATCGAGCCGCCAGTATCAGTGCCAATCGAACCGAAGCATAGGCCCGCCGAGGTTGCCGCGCCCGATCCGCTTGAGGAAGAGCCGACCCAGTAGTCGACGCCCCAGGGATTGAGAGGTGCCTCGTCGCTCGGATGATGACTGGTGTAGGCGCCCTCAGTCATCTTCAGCTTGCCGAGCATGATGGCGCCGGCATGCTCGAGCCGGTCCACGATGGTCGCGTTGAAGGGCGGGATAAATTTGGCGTGCATCGTCGTGCCGCCCGCAGTCGGCGCAAAGGTCGTGTAGCAGAGATCCTTCAATCCGATCGGCACGCCGTGCAGCGGTCCGCGCCAGATGCCTTTCGCTAGCTCGGCGTCACATAGCTTCGCTTGCGCCATGGCGCGCTCAGCGAGAACGAGTGCGTAGCTGTGGAACTTTCCATCGAGCTTGTCGATCCGGCTCACTATGGCCTCGGTTACCTTCGAGGGCAGCAGCTTGCCCCGGCGGAACAGATCGGAGAGTTCGATAATCGATTTGTAGTGAATTGGCTCTGCTGACATTTGACAGCCTTCTTGTTGTCGAAAGCGGCTTCGGCCACCTACTCCCGCAACCGACCCGGTGCGGTGACCATGCGGCTCTCGATGCTTAGAACTGCACGCCGCGCGTGAGGGCCCCATCGACCACGAGGTTGGTTCCCGTGATGAAGCTCGCCGCCTTGCTGGCGAGGAACACCGCGCCGTTCGCCATCTCCTGTGGCGTGCCCATGCGGCCGGTAGGGTTCAGCGCCAATGCGCTCTTGTACAGCTCGGGATTGCCGTCCTTAATCTGATTCCAGACACCGCCCTCGAAATAGGTGTTGCCCGGCGACACCGAATTGGCGCGGATGCCTTTGCCGGCAAGCTGGAAGGCAAGTCCTTGCGTGTAGTGAATGATTGCGGCCTTGAACGTGCCGTAGGGACCGCTGGCGAAATCGACCTCGCGGCCTGACACGCTGGAGATGGTGACGATCGCGCCGGCCTTGCTCTTCTCCAGATACGGCATCGCTGCATTGACCAGCCGCACCGTACCCATCATGTCGGTCGAAAATTCCTTCTCCCAGCTCTCCTCGTCCTGTCCGATCGACAGCGCACTAACGTTGGCAACGACGATGTCAATGCCGCCGAGCTTGGAGGCCATGTCCTCGACCCAGGCCTTGAGCGCCGGACCGTTCGAGACATCGACCGAGCTACCATACGCGGCGATGCCCTTGGCCTTGATCGCGGTGACTGCGGTATCGACGTCTGCCTGGTTGCGCGCGCAGATTCCGACATCCGCGCCCTCCGCCGCGAATGTATCAGCGATCGCCCTGCCGATCCCCTTGGTGCTGCCGGTGACGAGAACCTTCGCTCCCTTGAGTCCCAGATCCATGTCCATTCCCTCCCTATTGACGACTTGAAAACATGCCATGTGGCGATCAGAGTAGGAGCTGCTCGCGAACATTGTCCTCGTTGACCTCGCCACCTGCCAGCGATTGCGTGATCTTGCCCTTCTCCATGATGTAACAACGCTCGGCGATCGCCAGGATCGTGTCGAGATTTTGCTCCACGAAGATAATCGTGGTGCCGAGCTCGTTCCGAAACGACCTTAGCGCCTCGCAGATGTGCTGGACGATCGAGGGCTGGATTCCCTCGGACGGCTCGTCCAGGATCATCAAGGACGGATTGCCGATCAGCGCACGGCCTATGGCGAGCTGTTGCTGCTCGCCGCCCGACATGGTGCCTGCGGCCTGCCGCCGGCGTTCTTTCAGTCGCGGAAAATACTCATAGACGAGTTCAGGCAGCTTCTTGCCACCGGGACCGCCAATCAACTCTCCTACCTGCAGGTTTTCCTCGACAGTCATCTGCGGAAAGACATCGCGTCCCTGCGGGATGTAGCCAAAGCCTGCCCTCGCCCGCGCGTCGGCTTCGAGCTTTGTGATGTCCTGCCCCATGAAACTGATCGTGCCACGCCAGGTCTGCAGCAAACCGATCAGGCACCGCATCAGAGTCGATTTGCCTACACCGTTACGGCCGATCACGCCGACGATCTCGCGGCGCGAGACCGACATGGTGACGCCCTGCAGGATCGGCGTCGCACCGTATCCCGCCCACAATTCCGATACGTCGAGAATCTGGTCAGTGGGATTGGGTTTAGTGAGCATGGGTCTTACCGAGATAGATCTGCGCGACCTTTTCGTCCTGCAAAATGCCTTTGAGATCACCGCGCGCGAAAATCTTGCCGAGATGCAACACCGTGACGCGCTGGGCAACCTGACGCACGAAGGCCATGTCATGCTCGACGACAAGCACCGTCATGCCTTCGGCATTGAACGACTTGATCAACTCGCCGGTCTTGAACGTTTCATCCGGAGACATGCCGGCGGTCGGCTCGTCCAGCAGCAGGAGCTGAGGCTTCAGCGCCAGCGCCATCCCGATCTCGAGCCATTGCTGCTGGCCATGCGACAGCGCACCCGCGAGCTTCTCGCTGTCCGGCCCGAGGTTGAGCAGAGTCAGCAGGCGATCCTCCTCGGCGATGCGCTCCGCACCGGATAATCGCTCCTGGAGCGCAATCCGGATGTTTTGCTGGACCGGCAGCTCCTTGAACACGCTTGGAGCCTGCATCTTGATGCTCATGCCCCGCTGCACGCGCGCATATGGACGTTCAGCCGTGATGTCGACGGTATCGAACAGGATGCTGCCTTGGCTCGGCGGGTAAAGACCCACGATCAGCTTGAACAATGTGCTCTTACCGGCGCCATTGGGTCCGATCAGGCAGTGGACCTCGCCGGCGTTGACCGTGAGGTCGACGTCGGAGACTGCGGTCAATCCGCCAAAACGCTTGGATACGCCTTTGACTTCAACCAGCGCCATGATCAGGTCTCTTCCGATTGCAAGCGACCAGCCTCCGCCATGACGGGGTTCCCTTTGCGCCGCCGACGCCCGCTCCACCAGTCAGCAGCAAGCTTGCCGATGCCGAGCACAAAACCCTGCGGCGCCAGCATCACCGTGGCGAGCAGCAGCGCCCCCATCAACACGAGTGCTGCCTGCTGGCTGTAGACCGTGATGGTCTGAAAGCCGAACAGCAGCAGGAACGATCCGACCAGCGTCGCGGTCAGATCGCTCCGTCCGGAGAAAGCCACCCATATGATAGGCATCGCCGCAGCAGGCAGACCGATGCTGGACGGCGTGATGAACTGCCCCCATGACGTGTACAACGCGCCGCTGAGGCCCGCCAGGCCGCTGCCAATCACAAAAGTCAGCAGCTGATATTTTCGGACATCGTAACCTAGCATCTCGGCACGCTGCGGGTTTTCCCGCGTTGCCACGATGACGTTGCCTATGCCCGAATTCACCAGCATGCGCAGCGCGAGGTAGACGATCACGATCAACGCGATCATGACGTAGTACAGCGTCGATCCTTCGATAAACAAGTCGCCCACGGTCAGCGGGTCCATGCCCTTCATGCCGTTGAAGCCGTTGAGCCGAGCCGAGCCTATGTGCCACTCCGGCCCTGCAGTTTGGCCAAGGAAGAAGGCGAGCACGAGGGTCGCGGACAACGTCACGATACCGAAGAAGATGCCGCTGATACCGCCCCAAATCATGAAATAGCCGAGGATGCCCGCCGCCACCATCGCTAGGACAACGGCGAGCATCAGCGCGACGATCGTTGCTGTGCCGCCGCCCATGTTGATCGCGAGCACGCCGTACCCGTAGCCGGCGATGCCGAAGAACAAGGTCTGGCCGAACGATAGCATGCCGCCATAACCCCACATCAAGCATAGGCCGAGCGCCATGAAGATCCAGATCAGAAAGTAGGCGAAATTGCCAACGTCGTAGGAATCAGCGAACAGCGGATATGTCAGCGCGCCCGCGAGCACGACAAGGAAGCTGGACCAGAAGACCTTGCCACGTCCGAGGGTCTGCGGACCTTCCAGCAGCTTCAACATCACGATTCCCTTTAGCGCCCACGACGAACTAGAACACTGGAGAGTCCCTCGGGCAGAACCCGAATGATCAAAATAACAGCGACCAGCATGCCAATCTGCCCGATGATCTGGCCGTAGCTCGCGTTCAGCGCCATCCGGATCATGGCCAGCAACACGGCCGCTGGCGCTGTTCCGAGCAGCACGTTCGCCCCTCCGATCACGACTGTGACAAAGCTTTCGACCACGAAGGTCGCTCCCATGGTCGGGATCAGCGTCATGGTTGGTGCGTAGAGGGCCCCGCAAAGCCCGGCGAGACCCGTGCCGATTCCGAAACTGATCGCATAGATGCGGCCAGTGCGCGCGCCCAGCGCCTTCGCCATGGCCGCATTCTGCATCGTGGCGCGCGAGATCACGCCGAATCGCGTCTTCATGAAGATGATGTAAAGACCGGCCAGCACCGCTACCGCGCACGCGAACAGCACCAGACGATAGGTCGAAAACGTATAGCCACCGATCGCAAAACTTCCCTCGGGCGTTCCGATGCCCCGCACCGCGGAGCCTACGATCAGAAGCATCGATTGCGTTACGATCAGACTAAGTCCCCAGGTCGCGAGCAGAGAGTCCAGCGGCCGCTTGTAGAAGCGCCGCACGACCAGGAACTCGACGAGGACACCGATGAGCCCCGCCGTGAGCGCTGCCAGGATCTGCGCAATTGCGAGCGGAACGCCCAGATTCACAAGGCCGACGGTGACATAAGCGCCGCACATGATGAACTCGCCATGCGCCATGTTGATGACGCCCATCATACCGAACACGATGGCAAGACCTGCAGCCGAGAGAATGAGGAACGCGAACACGTCGGCGAACTGATAGAATACTGAGAATACTTCAGCCGACATCTTGGTCCCTCTGTCGATCCCGGCGCCGCATCGTTGCGGCGCCGGCCTTGTACAGAAAGCGACTCTCAATACGAGCAAAATCCGTGCCCGTCAGGTATCACGATTTCTTCGGGAGATGGCTTGGCGTGTATTGGTCCTTGTCGTTCTTCTTGGTGAGATCGCAACCGATTTCGCTAAGCCAGTACGGCTGGATCGTCCCATAGTCCTTCTCGACCTTCACCTCATGCTTCGGCCCGACCGAGATCAGACGCATGCGGTGCGATGTGTGCTGGCTCTTCGGATCGATGCACACCTTGCCTTCGGGAGCGTCGATGCATGCATCGCCGGTCGCGATCACCTTGCGCATGTCGTCGAGCTTGATCGACTTCGCTTTCTCGACCAGCGCCTTGTACATATAGAGCGCATTATAGGCATTGTAGCCCATGTCGTTGATGTAGAGTTCGTCAGGGAATTTCGCATGCCAGCGCTTCTTGAACTCGGTCGCTTCCGGCGTGTCGATCTCCTCAAACCAATTCGCAGTCGCATGCATGTTGTTAAGCGCAGGCGGCTTGAACCGCTTGTGCTCGAAGCCGAGCATGACCTTGATCGACGATCCCATCGGCAGATTGAGGTTGGCCGCAGCCGCCTGCTCGAAGAATGAATCCTGCGCAGCGCCGACATTGATCGTGAGTAGCCAATCCGGCTTCGCTTTCTGGATGTTCTGGATGGTCTGCGCGAACTGCGACACGCCGAGCGGAATGAACTCCTCGCCTACGACCTCGCCGCCGAGATCCTTCATGATCTTGCGGTTCCACTCGGCCGAGATTTGACCGAAATTGTAATCAGCGGCGATGACATAGACCTTCTTTCCGAATTTCTCGACCATCCATGGAATCAACGTTGAGAATTGCTGCTCCGGCACTGCGCCCATGCTAATCATGTTGGCGTCACAGACGCCGCCTTCATACTGATTGGTGTAGAAGTACGGTGTCGAGGTGCGATCGACGATGGGACGTAGCGCCTCGCGAGAAGCCGAGGTGATGCCCCCGATCAGAACGTCGACCTTGTCGCGGTTGAGCAGTCGACGGCCGAACTCCTGATAGCGCGCGTTGTCGCCCTGCGGATCAAGGTGAATCAGCTCGATCTGTCGCCCCAGGATGCCACCGCTTTTGTTGATCTCCTCGACTGCCAGCTGCGATCCATGCAGCTTTGGCATTCCCATGAAGGCGAGGTCCCCGGACACATCCTCGAGCAGACCTACCTTCAACGGCGGTTCCGCCGCCCGACCAACACACGCGCCTGCCACTGTACCGAGCATGGCGCCAAGCAAGACCATTCTGAGCTTACGTCCCGAATTCATCGTGATATCTCCTGTTCTGAAAGCGTCTGGACGTCATGGCTTGAGGTAATTCTTCAGGATCGATGCCCCCATCGTGTATTTTGGATCGACCATGTTGCCGAGCCGCATGCGGCCGGCTTGGCTGAGCAGCATGTAGGCGTCGATCTCGTCGAAGCCGTAATCGGCCGCCATCCACCGCACGAGTTCGCGATAGGCGATACGCGCCGCGTCCTCAAGCGGACGCGCGCTGCCGATCGTCATGATGAAGTCCTTCGTCTCGAGCCGCGGCCAGGCGAAGCTCCAGTTCTTGATCAGGTCGACCTGCAACGTGACGGTTGCGCGCTGCTCCAGCGCCACGCCCGAGAGCTCACCGTCGCCCTGCGTCGCATGGCAGTCGCCGACGTAAAGCATCCCGCCCTCGGTATGCACCGGGAAATAGATGATCGCTCCGGGAGCGACATCGGGCAGATCCATGTTGCCGCCGTGGTAGTCGGGTTGCAGCGACGAGATCGCCTCGATCTCCGGAGAGACGCCGATTGTGCCGATGAACGGCTCGTAGGGCAGCGTGATCTTATCGTTCCAGCGCACGCCGTTCCTGTCGACATGCAGCTTCTTCACACGCTCCGGCAGCGGCGGATTGAGCAGCGCCGTCGAGCTTGTTCCAACCAACCCCCCGAACTCCGGAATAATGCAGGTCGTTCCGGCCGGCTGTTCACCCCGCGTCTCGACATCGCGGATATAGATTGCAAGGCAATCGCCCTTCTTGGCGCCTTTGACGGCGATCGGTCCGCATTGCGGGTTGAGATAGGGGAAGTTCAGTTTGGCCGTGGGGCTGTCGCTCTCCTTGGTGAGCACGCCGCCGAAGGCGTCTTCCGTCTCGACGACGACCACTCCGCCCGGATCGATGGACAAGGTCGGCTTGGCATAGGGACCGTAGACGTAGTGGAAGCTACCTTGTTGCTCGATGGTCAGACTATGCGTCGCGCCGATCGCACCCTTGGCGACTGCGCGTTCAGCCATGATGGATGTCTTCAACCAGTCTTCGGACATGTGATCGGCTCCTCAGCTCAGATCGGGGGATGACGCTTGTGCCAGTCGGTACCGCGCTGGAACGCATCGCCTGCGCGAACGAGGCCGGCCTCATCGAAGTGACGGCCGACGAACTGGAAGCCGACCGGACCGCCATTTGCGGTGAAGCCCCCGGGCAGCGTCACGGTCGGGCTTCCCGTCATGTCGAACGGACACGTAAAGCGGAGCAATCCAGAGATGAGGGAGGCGTCCTCGCCGAGGGCCGCCATCTTGGCGAGGGTTGGCGCCGCGAATGCCTGCGCCGGCACCGCGAGGAGATCGACCGACTCGAACAGAAGGCGGACGGCCCCACGAAACGCCTCGCGGCGAAGCACGATCTTCTGATAGTCCATGCCGGACTGCTGCCGGCCGAGATCGAGCAGACCCGCGAGCGCCGAGCCGTACTCGTCCTTGCGCGCAGGATAAGTGTCCTCGTGCGCGACGGCCACCTCGATGCCGCAGAGCGGGAACCAGTCGTCGATCACCGCCTTCGGATCGGGAAACGTGACCTCCTTGATCTTCGCGCCGAGGTCGGCCGCCACACGCAACCCCTCAGCCAACACCATGGCCGCATCGCCGTCGGCGCCTTCGCTGGTCCAGCGCCGGTCGACGCCGATCGTCACGCCACGCAGGTCGCCGGAGAGACCAGCGAGATAGTCGGGCACGGGCAGCGGGACCGACGTCGTGTCCTTGGGGTCCTGACCCGCGATCACGCCGAGGATCGCGCCGCAGTCGACCGCGCTCCTTGCCATCGGGCCGATATGATCCAGCGTCGCCGCAAGCTCGAACGCGCCGTAGCGACTGACTCGTCCCCAGGTCGGCTTGAGCCCGGTGATGCCGTTGGCCGCGGACGGAAAACGGATCGATCCGCCGGTATCGGTACCGAGCGAGCCGAAGCAGAGCCCTGCCGCGGTGGCGACGCCGGAGCCGCTCGAGGACGCGCCGGGCCAGAGATCCGCGTTCCACGGATTTTTCGGCGGGTCGATCTTCGGGTGATGATCGGCGTAAGCGCCTTCGGTCTGCTGCAGTTTCCCGAGAATGATTGCGCCGGCTCCCTTCAACCGCGCCACGACAGTTGCGTCCTCGGTTGGACGAAAGTCGCGATGGATGGTCATGCCGTGCGCGGCGGGCGCGCCCTTTGCCCAGCAGAGGTCCTTCACCGCCACCGGCACGCCGTGCAGCGGCCCCCTGATCTTGCCGGAAGCGACTTCCTTCTCGGCCGCCGCCGCTTCGGCGAGCGCCGAGTCGGCCATTACATAAGCAAAGCTCTTGAGCTTGCCGTCGAGCTGCTCGATCCGCCCGAGCATCGCTTTGGTCGCTTCGACCGGCGATAGCTCCTTCGCCTGGATCTTCCGCCCGACGTCAACGAGTCCTAGATAGTGGAGATCTGTTGTCGCCATCGCCTATCATCCTCCCACTCGATGTGACACACGGTCGTCGTCACGCATGCGCTATCCTCACTGGCGACGCGGACGCATCGCCAGCTTCCCCGGCGGCAAACGAAAAAAGCCACCCGTCCCTCCCGAATGAGGCGACGAATGGCTCAAATGCCGCGGCTATGATCTATCGCTTGGGGTCCACAATCGAACGAAGCACTTAATGCAAAGAGCTGGACGTCATCGGCCAGATCGGCGCACGCAAGGTTCGGCAGGTAACCCCTAGGAGAAAAGTCTAAGTAACTGCCCATCGCATTGTCAACGATGCTCTCTGCCTAAATTTCGATAGTGCTGCGCAGCAAAACGGCAGGCTACTTGCACTGCTATCCCCGATGATGATTTCATCGTCACGTTGCACCACCGAAAGTCGGCAATGACAAAACCGTCTGTTCCCGTTGGCATCATCTGCTCGCAGTCCGGGCCCTATCAGGCCATGGGCCGCGAGATCCTCAAGAGCGCCATAATGGCGGTCGACGAGATCAACAACCAGGCGGAGTTTGATTTCTCCATCGCTCCCCACATACGCGATCCCCACGGCGTCATCTCGGAGTATCATACGGTCTGCGACGACCTCATCCGCAATGTCCGCGTCGAGCACATCATCGGCTGCTACACGTCAGCATCGCGCAAACAAGTGCTGCCCATCGTGGAGCGCACCGATCGCCTACTCTGGTATCCCGCGCGCTATGAAGGCTTCGAGTGCTCCGACAACGTGATTTATGTCGGCGCTTCTCCAAATCACAACGTCTTGCCGCTCGTCCAATACGTGCTCGACAATCTGTCACGGGAGATCTTCTGCGTCGGCTCCAACTACGTTTGGACTTGGGAGACAAATCGCGTCACCCGTGAACTGGTCAGCGCGGCAGATGGCCAAATCCTCGCCGAACGGCTGCTCGAACTCGGCGAAAGTGCCGTCGATCACATTGTCGACGAGATCGTTCGTCGCAAACCGCCAGTCGTGTTCAATACGTTGGTCGGAAGCTCGAGCTACGACTTCATCCGCGCCTTTCACGCCGGCACCAAGGCCGCGGGTCTGGAGATTCCCATGTTGAGCTGCAGCCTCTGCGAGCCGGAACTCGCGATCATCGGACCGGCATCGGCCGGCTGCATCACGTCGTCGGCCTATTTCGAGAGCATCCGCCTGCCGGAGAACCGCGCGTTCGTCGCGCGCTGGAAGGCGCGCTATGGTGACGACAGCAGCCCCTCCGTCGACGGGCAATCCGCCTATGTTGCGGTCTATTTGCTGGCGCGCGCGCTGCAGCGCGCGGGCACATCCGACATCGCCGAGGTGCGGCGCGCCGCGGCAGGCTATCGCTACAATTCGCCGCAAGGGCCGGTCTGGATCGACGGCGGCAACAATCATTGCGTCCTTACACCGCGGTTGGCCGTATCCAATCCGCACGGACAATTTGATATCCTCTGGGAAGCCGACGCGCCTGTTAAGCCTGATCCTTACCTGACGCAGCTCGACGTTGCGGTCAGCCCTTCGAGGGAGATCTCGGTGGGCGGCGCATTGCCGAACGCGCCGCATTTGCGGGTTGTGAAATGAGCAGACCGTCTTCGTTTTCGCTGCGCGGACGCAAGGCGCTCGTTGCCATCAAGGACGAACGCGATGCAACCATCGTGCGACGCCAGTTCGAGCGTCTCGGGATCGCGGGTGTCGCATGGACGCCGGGTGAGCCCGTCGGCTTCGCACCGGACCTGTCGCTGATCGATGACGAGTTCCTACCCTTGCTGCAGCCGGCGCAACGCGCGTACCTGGCGCGGTCACCTGTCATCGCACTGGTCGGCACCGAGACCCCAAGCCGCCTGAAGTTGGTGTTCGAGCTCGACCCAGCTTCGTTCCTCATCAAGCCGCTGCGATCGGCCGGCATCTATGCAGCGCTCGTCATGGCGTTCGAGCGAAACGAACGCACAAGCGAATTGAAGCAACAGATCGTCAAACTCGAGCAGCGCCTGCGGTCACGACGTGTCGTATTTGCCGCCGTTCTCCACGTGATGCATTCGCATGCGCTTGCCGAACCTGCCGCCTTTGCGCTGATCCGAAAAGCCGCCATGGAGCAACGCAAGACGATCGAAGAGCTTTCGGCAGAGATTGCGGCAACGGGCATGCTCCCGCGCGCAACAGGTTAGATCGCCTTCTGCGGGCGGGCGTTGCAGGCCGCAATCTCCTGTGCCCGCTGGACTCTTTGCTGTTTGCATCGTCACATCAAGAAGGTGAGCCGTAGCACGCGCATCGCATAGCGCTTGATTAAGCTCTCAACTGATTGGCACCATCGGGCACTCTCTGGTTTTCGCTTCTGGTCCCATAGTTGACATCCCAGCGGTTTTAGCTGCGGTCTGCTATTCGGGCCAATCAGGCATCCACCTTCTGTCCAGCGCCGAACTGATAAGCTTTTGCGTATTACCTTATCAGTTGGCCAACTGGCTCCGCTTTGTATGAAAGCTTATCAGTCGATCAACTGACCCCGTTTTGACTCGAAAGCTGATGAGTTCGCCATCTGGCTCTGTTTCGTACGTCTGCTTATCAGTTTTGTAGGAAGCAGAACCGTTTAGCATTTTTCGGGTATCGCTCGCTGGAGGGAAAGAATCTATAAAAAAACTTGCTCGAACGCTGCAGCTCAGGTTCTCTCGGTAGGGGAGAGATGGCATTCTCCGACGGGCACGCGTTGAGGACGGACTACGGTACGCCGTAGCGCGCGAATTCCTCGGCGATGTCGCCCCGGACAGCTTTCGCGGCCGCGACATCGGCTTCTCCCGAAGCCGTCTCGCCGCGGCGGATCTTTGCCCGGCCGCGACCGTACAGCGCGGCGGCGAGCGTGGGGTCGATGCGCAGCGCGGCGTCGTAGTCGGCGATGGCCGCATCGGTCCGTCCAGCCTTGAGGTGGGCGAGCGCGCGGGAATCGTAGGTCGCAGCCGTATGCGCGCCCGACCCGATCGCCTTGTCGCAGGCTTCCACCGCGCCTTGCGGGTCGCCCGTGCTCGCCCGGATCCAGCAAAGGCCGCTCCAAGCCACTTCCATGTCGGCGTTCAGACGAGTCGCGGCGGTGTAGTCGCTTTCGGCGCGTACGAGATCGCCCTTCTTCAGCCAGGCCTCGGCGCGGTTGACGAAGGCGCCGGGGTATGCCGGCTGGAGGGCGATGGCTCGGTCGAAATCCTCCATCGCGGCGTCGAAGTCGCCCGTCCTCAGTCTCGCCGCGCCGCGGTTGTTGACGGGCTTGGCGAAGGTCGGATCGATGCCTATGGCCGCGTCGAAGTCGGCGACAGCGCGGTCGTAGTCGACCTTCGCCGCGTAGGCGATGCCGCGGTTGTTGTGGGCCATGGCCAGGGCCTGTGGCCCGCCACGGCCGGCTGCGATGAAGGCAGAGCAGGCCTCGATCCTCCGGTCGGGGGACGAGGCGGCGTTGCAGAGCTCGACGTTCCGGAATTGACCTTCCGGCTTCTGCGCCGACGCGGGGGCGGCCAGCAGCAGGATCATAACTGGCGCCGTCCCGAAGACCTTCAGCATCCCCGGCAGATGCCGAGAGCGCGGTCGGCCCTCCGCTGCCGGGGAGGCGCAACGGTCGGACCGGCCTTCCGCTTCATGACGGCATCCTTGCCCTCCTCGATCAGGGTGGCGAACTCGACCGTGCCGTCGTCCGAAATCTCGATGTGGGGCGTGGTGCCCCGGATCCCCAACGTCGCCACCGGCGTGTCCACCTTCATGCTCCCGGTCTTGGCGACGCTGCCGGCGACGAAGGTGAACGTGCCTCTGGTCAGGCTGATCAGGGTTGAATTGTCCTTGCCGTCCGGATCGTAGACGAACTCGCTCATTTCCATGCTGGCGTTACTCGACAGGCTGAAGGAGCTGCCGTCGGCGAAATTGATACCGAGGCGCCCGTCGGCGCCCGTCCTGACGACGTCGCCCCGATAGACTGGATCGCCGACCTTCGCGCTGGCCGCGTCCTCGGACAGTCTCGCCTGCACAACCGCGGCATCGATATGCTCGATCACTGCCGTGCCAGCGACGGTCACGACCTTGCCGATTGGCTTGACGTCCTGCGCCCGAAGCGGCGCAGGCGGATACGCCACTGCAATGAGCAAAAGGCAGAGAAGCCCTGCGACCGTCCTTAGTCCGTGCATGCGTCCGCTCCCGTCCGTGAAGAGCCCGCTTCGGCGGAATGATGGCAGAGCGCGCCCGGCGCATCATACCGCACGTTGCGACCGCCACTCTTTAGTGGCAACGGACGATGGTCCCGACCGCTCAGCGCCAACAAAAGAGCGCATTTGCGCGCACCCAGTCAACATTTCGTGAAGGGGTCTCGGGACGACAAAGCGTAGTCTGGTGCGCAGAACCGGACCTCGGCGGGTGGACACACACGCGATTGATCGGTCCGGCCGCTTCGGCGGAAGCGGGCAGCATGCGAGGCGTTCAAGATGTCGCTCGCACGTGTCTTCACCGGTCTTTGGCCGGCGCAGAACCAACGCAGTCCGCCGTCCGTTAGCGGCGGGCGCGCTGTAGAGTCGGCGGTTGTCGCGAGACTCGGATGGGCCGGAGGGCTGTCCTTCGTCGCGTTGATCCTTTCGGCTCTGAAAGAAGCGTGGGCCGCCGATCCCGATCTCGCGTTGTTCGACGAGGCCTCCATCACCTACAAGGGCTTCGAGCATGGCACCTTCGAACTCATCACGAAGGAGGCGGTGCCGCGCCACATCATCGTGGACGATCCCGGGCAGACGGTCATCCTCAGCAAGACCGGATCATCCGTCAGCTTCGCGCAGGTCGCCAACAACGCTTCGCGGATGGAGGACCTGCAGAGTCGGCAGCAGGACGTGCTCGACAACTACTCGAAGGATCATGGGCCGTCCGGATCCGGCACGCCTCCGGGCGAAGCGGTCGATCAGACGCTGCAGCCGATCGATTTCCAGGCGCCGGACGGGCCCAATCCACAACATGCCCTCCCCGGGGTGGTGGTGCCGGCCAGCTTCGTGCCGGATGGGCCGTTGATCCATTCGCCACCGACACTGACGCTCGGGTCGGGCCCCGTCGAGATCGACACAGTCGCTTTCGATGAGTTCTCGGCGAGCAGCGGCAGCTTCTCGGCCACGAGCTTCGGCTCCGGCACGACCCCGACCTTTGGCATCGCGGGCGGCGCGATCGGCCCTTTCACCGTCGCGGGCGCAAGCTACGACGTCGAGAAGGTCGGTTCCTTCGGAATCCTTTACTTGAACAGCGCGACCGGCGCCTACGCCTACGTACCGAACAACGATGCCATCAACGCGCTGAAGGCGCCGAGCGCCGACAGCTTCACCATCACGGCGTCCGACGGCTTCGCCTCGGCGAGCCAAACCTTCACGATCGACATCGCCGGCACCGACGACGCGGCGGCGATAAGCGGCGGGACCGGTGGATCCGTCGCCGCGATTGCCATGGACGCCGCCGCGATTGCGGCGGCGTCCATGGCGGACGACGTCCCAACCGCGACCGGCAAGCTCGCCGACACCGATGTCGACGATCCGGCCAACACGTTCACGGCGGTGAGCTCTCCGCATACCAGCGACAAAGGCTACGGCAGCTTCACGATAACGTCCGACGGGCACTGGACTTACGCACTGGATCCCGCCAGCGCCGCGGTGCTGGCGCTTACGACGTGCCAGAACCTGACAGACACCTTCACCGTGACCACCATCGGCGGCACGCCGCAGGTCGTCACGGTGACCATCCAGGGCGCCGACGATCCGGCCGTCATCTCTGGGGACACGCATGGTCGCGTGGTCGAAGCGGGCGGGGTCCACAATTCGTTGCAGGGCATCCCAACGGCGTGCGGCCTTCTGACCGCCACTGACGTCGACGGCCCCTCGAACGCGTTCGATCCCGTCAAATGTCCGGAGCCGAGCGACCACGGTTACGGCAGCTTCACCATGACCGCGGATGGGCACTGGACCTTCGCGCTCGACAACGGCAACTGCGCGGTGCAGGCGCTGAACGCAGGTCAATCGCTGACTGACGATTTCACGGTGAGGGCCGCGGACGGTACGGCACAGACGGTGACCGTCACCATCGAGGGCAGCAACGACGCCGCGGTCGTCTGCGGCGATATTTGCGGACGCGTGACCGAGCCAAGCAATCCCTGCGACGCCCCCCCACGCGCGAGCGGCACCTTGTCCGACAAGGACGTCGATAATCCCGACGACACATTCACGGCGACGACATGTCCGCAGGCGAGCGACCACGGCTACGGCAGTTTCACGATGACGACCTGCGGCACGTGGACATACGTGCTCGACCCCGACGACCCGGAGGTCCAGGCCTTGAGGCCTTGCGACGCGCTGAGCGACACCTTCACCGTGACCACGATCGACGGCACGCCGCAGATCGTGACCGTGGTCATTCAGGGCGCCGACGACCAAGGCTTTCACAACCGGGCCGAGCCCGCGTTCCATTTCGAGGCGGGTGCGGAACAGCAGCATGCCAGCTCGACGGCCCCGGCAGTCGCTTCCTCGGTCCCCGTCGCCGCGCTCAATCCGGAGCACGATTCCGCCGCGGCCGCATGGCCCCATCCGGCCGATGCGGCGCCGGAGGGTTGGCGTTTCGACCAGGAGGCTGCTGGCCAGGGCGGACACCTACCCTTCCAACACGATCTGATCCTCTGAGAGCCGCCGACGCCTTCGTCGCGTCCCGGCGGATTGGCGTTTTCCAGAGGCGCTCCCATGGTTGCGCCGATCACATTCACGGACCCGCACCGCCATCAGCTGCACGGCCATCAAGAGCCATGAACGCGCGCTACTTCATGTCCGCTCCCAGGCACCATAATCCAAGGTCATACTCGGAAGGCGACAGGAGCAGCACTTGCAGGATCCGCGATGTCCGCATCGGACACCCAGAAGGGCTACTTGTCCCCCGTGCAACATAATGTCCGGGTTGGGTCAAAGTGCGAAGAACCCGGCCTGAGCAAAACCAGTCCGCTTCCACCCACGAAGCTGACCTCAATGAGACGATTCGCCACTTCGCTGATAGGCCAGCAGCGTTGCATAGGACGCCAGGGGGCGATGCCCCAAGGCCGGTGCTGGGCTGATCTGTGCTAGGCTTCTTCAAAACATGGTTGGTTGGCTTTGGCGGAGGCGATTGTGAGGCGACGTGAGTTCATCGCGCTCCTGGGCGGCGCGGCGGCAATCCGACCACTCGGCGCGCATGCGGAGCGTCCGCCAGAGCGCATCCTCTATTTCACATACTCCGCCGGCTACCGGCATGATGTCATACCGCTTTCCAAGGTAATCCTGACCCAGCTCGGAAGCAATTCGGGTGTCTTTGAAGTCATTGCAACGGAAGACACGTCCGACTTTTCTACCGAAAACCTCGAGCGCTACGCGGCGGTGATGTTCTACACAACCGGAGAACTTCCGATGAGCGCCGCGCAAAAGAGAGCTCTTCTCAACTTTGTGCGCGCGGGCCGCGGATTCCTCGGCGTTCATTCGGCGACGGACACATTCTACACTTGGCCGGACTATCTCGATCTGGTCGGCGGCTACTTCAATGGTCATCCTTGGCATCAGGCCGTGAAGATCGAGGTGGTTGATCCTGGCGATCCCCTGGTGGCTTTTCTCGGGAATTCGTTGCAAGTCGAGGACGAGATCTACCAAATCAGCGACTTCGACTATCGTGGTTCACGCGTGCTCCTGCGGCTCGACCCAAGCTCGGTGGACCTTGGCAAGACCGGCGTGCATCAACGATTCTATGGCTGGCCTCTCACCTGGACCCGATTCTATGGCGAGGGACGAGTATTCTATTCGGCGCTAGGCCACGAGCCGTCAGTTTGGCAGGACGCCCGCTACCAGCGAATCCTCACGAACGCTATCCTCTGGTCTATGCGAAGGTCGCCCTAGGAGACGCCGCCGCACTTCGCATTTGCGCCACCGCCGGATTCGTCGGGTGGTGTCCGTGCCAGAGGTTCGGACGGTCTTGGTCTGCGACCTTCCGTTCCGGGGCAATGCGAAGAACTCGACTTGAGCAAATCTTGACCGCCATGCCTCAATAAGCAGACCTCAATGAGGCGCCGCGTTACTTCGCTGATGGGCGAACTGCAGACTCGTGCAGCGCAGAAGGATCGTTATTCAATCAACTCGTTGGCGCGGCCGAGCGGCGTGGCAGGGATATCGATGCCGAGCGCCTTGACCTTCGAGAACGTCGGAATGCTCCCGGTCTTCCGACAAACACGCAAAAACATCAACGTCAAAGGTGTCGGGTTTTACGTGTTAGACGTTTCCAGACAAAATATTTGTTGCTGAATTTTCAACAGAGCGCATCCTGATCGCGGGTCGAAAGCCCAAACATCAGCCGATAGCCAATCCGGTCAGCGGCGATCACAAATTTTGTCCAGGGGCCGCGCGCGTATGTCCAAGGCGCACGCCAAAGGTGCGCGGGGCCGTCTGATGTCGGTCATTTCGCCCCTGGACTGCCGTCTTGCTCTAAAGGCAAAACATCATGCGCTCATCTCTCGCCCTGGTTTCCGACGTCGTTCCCTCTAAGACTGAGATCGGCCGCGAACTCGCTCGCAGGAACGTGGATCTACTCCTCTCCATCGATGGGTCCTATGCCCTCGTTCAACCGAAGTATCTGGGTGTTGTTTGACGTTGCGGACTGCGTCGTTTTCCCACCCGTGCGGGTAGTTGCAGAACAGAAGCTGCCGGCGTCGTGCGTGCCTTAGGTATGAGGACCCTTATGGCCCGAAGCCGAAGGTCGGTTGAGCGCGTGTAATGTCGGCTGTCAGGGGCAATCCGGACGCGGTTCCAACTTGGTGTCCACCGCTGCTTTTGACCCGGAACAGAAGTCGCAGAGGAACACGGTCGGGACCTCTGGACGGACACCAGCCTGCCTTGCGGACACCGCACCAATAAACGTCGATCCGTCGATTGACATTGCTTTATTAGGCCAACTCAGCAAGTAGCGCGGCGGATTCTTTGAGGTCGGGCGTATCGAAGCCTTCAGTGAAGCAGCGGTAGATCGGCGCGAGCAGGTCGCGGGCGTCGGTGCGCTTGCCTTGATTGCGCCAGAGACGGGCCAGGCTACTGGCGGCGCGCAATTCCCAAAGCCTCGCGCCCTGTTTCTGCGCTGTTTCAAATGCGCGGCGCAGCCAGCCTTCGGCATCGCGTCCATCCGACTTGGTGATCAGCGCCTCGGCCATGAGCCGAGATAGCTCCGCCTCATACCACCGCTCGTCGGTTCGCTCGATTTGCACGCTTTTGTCGGGTTTTTAAATCTCGCATCTCCATACAAGAAAGCGCTGTGCCGCAGGCATTTTTGCGACTCCAACATTTGAGCAACGTCAGCAACTTAGATAGACTCATTGCGTCGTGGAGGAGCGCACATGAAGAAAAAGCGAGTTTCGCCTTCAAAAGATCCCGCAGTGATAGCGCTCAATCGCGGCCGGGGGCTTCCAGTACACGGCCGCTCCTTCGGATCCTGGTGGTTGAAGTGCCCGCGGGTCGGCAGCGGAATCAGGAGACGCTTGCACAGCTGCCGAAGGCCGAACTCTGAGATCCCTAGGTCGGCACCTGGCCGGATCATCGTCTTGCTCCAGACGAGGTCACGTAGCTCGGCGCGGCTCATGTTCCTACGGAGGAGACCTCTGCCGACCGATAGTTTTCTGCTCTTCCGGGGGGCCTAATACCGTGCTTTCGCTGGAAGGCTTTGGTTGCCTTGTACTCCATGCGTGAGCGGTAGCGCGCCAGGCGGTCGGGATAGGGATACGGTCCCGGCGCGCAGGCCTTCTTGAGCCTACAGACCCGACGGGCCCAGGCTTGCTGCTCCTCGTTCTCGAAAGGGTAGAAGGGAACGTCTGGCGGCGACCACTCGGCATGCGCAGGAAGGAAGCTTGGCCGGCGCACATCGAAGTCCCACCAGATCGCGCAGCCCATTCGCAATTGATGATAGTTGGTCGCGAGAGCCTCGATCGTCGCCGCGCAATACATCGGCGCGCTCCACCGGCGGGCAACCGGCGCAATGATGCGACGTTGAGAACGGCTTCGAGCTCCGACGGCCTCAGCTTTAGGCGCTTCAGCACCTCGTATTCTTGATAGAGCGGCGGATCTGCCATGGCGGCACCTCGTGACTGAGGAAGCCCGCCACGGGTGATGGCTGTCTGTCAAATTGTGGGAGTTGTGAACGATTTGAGCAGAAAATCTGAGTTCAAGTCAGAGGCGACCCGCCACGTGTCTGGTTTGTTGAGCCGTTCAGCGGGGCCACTTGCTTCCTGATTCGAGTCAACTTACCGCTCAGGCACTCGGAAGTGTCAGCAGCCCGGCCTCCATGGTCGCGATCTCCTCATCAATCTGAGCGATTAACCGCCGAAAATCCGTCTTGGCATTTAGGCGGCCTCAGGGAGAGCTCCGAGGCGAAGACATCTTCGCCACGCTACATGCACCTAGCACTTGACTACGCGCGGCGCTGTTTCCCGCTTGGCTGGGCCTTAGGAACGTATGGCGTCAATCGCGTGGGCGATCAGGATCGCGACGCTGACCGCGATGATGATGACTAGCAGCCAAGTGATCACGTTCGTCTCCATCCACGCCATGGAGTGAACGCGCGCAATCGCGCACAGTCAAAAGCAACCGGCGGAAAAGCTTAACCTCGGCGCTGGGCTGAGGATTCAAGGCAACTCTTGCGTCCGGGTTCGGTCCTATCGGCGGAATGCGAGTAGAAGAACAACAACGCACGATGCGATCAAGAGTAGCAAAGTGCCCACGTCACACTCCGACCCATTAGGGTTCGGATCCGACCTATGCCATGCGGGAGGCGACCACAAGTACACCAGGTGCCTCGTTGCCGTCGCTTGTCTCTGTAAGAAGAATGGCGCGCCAGCGGGAACCGGGGCCCGTCCGAGATCGCCCCTCAGCTCTGCCTCCGTGCATGCAGGCGATCACATACTGTCGGCTCTCGCGAGCACCTGACGGCGTGAACCGGCGGAGCTTCAAGGGACTTTTCCCGCCTACGACGCGCGGTAGCTCTCGCCCCCCTGAGTGTTGACTACTTCTTCGTTAGGCGAGCCGCGGCAGCTGCGGAACGCTCGCGCTTGGGCGTTACTTGTAGCTGCAAACCCATGGCCGAGAGGACTGCAAGAACCGTGGAAAAATTCGGAAGCTGTGTGTTGGTTTTGAAAGCTCGATAAATACTCTGCCGGCCTAAACCCGTCTGTCTTGCCATCTCGGCGATATCAAAAAGCGCCAAGTGCCTCGCCGATAGCCTTACAAATTATCTTGGGTTCAGCTGAAGCAAATGCGCTGTTTAGCTCGTCGGCTAATTTCGAAGGGGTGACCGGTCGGTAAGTTTTCGTCATTCCAATCTCCCCAAAAAAGAAAGGCCGGCTCAAAGAGCCGGCCCCTATTTTTTTCAGTGATGCTGCTCAGTACCGGCCGATGCTCGGGCCGCCGAACTTGTAGTTCACGCGAACCGTGACGAGATCGACGTCCTGACGGATGCGATCCGCACCGAATGCTACGCCCGCGGGACCCGTGAATGCGAGCGTACGATCCTGCATAAACAGATGATCGTATTCGACACCAGCCGACCAGCCGGGAGCAAAGCCGTATTCCAGGCCTACCCCGACGGTACCGCCCCAACGGGTGTCATCGCCGGTGGTGGCAAGCACAGCGCCAGTTGCAGTCGAATAGATCCGGTTGCGATTATCGGTCACGGCAGCACCGCCCTTGACGTAGAACAGGACGTTGTTGGTGGCCCAGCCGAGCTGACCCGTGAACAGACCGAACGCATTGATCCGTGAATCGTTGCGGAAGCCCGGACCAAACAGGGTGCTCAGGTTGCTGCCTCGCAAGTCGGCCCAGTCGCCCTGCGCTTCGAGGCCGAACACCCAGGTCCCAGTCTGCCAGCGATAACCAACCTGACCGCCCGCAACTCCGCCAGTCGCATCGTGCGAGCCTTCGGGGCCCACCAGGAACGGGGCAACCGAGTCCCAGCTATTGCGGCTTGAGCCCCAACCGCCGTTGGCGCCGATGTAGAAGCCACTCCAGTCATAAATCGCGGCGACCATCGGAGGCGCCTTGGTGTAGGGTCGCGCTGCCATATCCGCCGCGCTTGCCGGAGCCGATAGACCGAGAGCCAGTGTTCCGGCCGCAACCGCAATAAGTTTCTTCATTCGAGTCTCCCCAGAGATAATCAGTTTTAAGAGTCGCTAGTTCGCCCACCTGCGTTTCAACAGTACTCGCTCGTGGGTGTTTTGCTGTAGCTGGCCTGCCACACTCGCGATCGAAGGCAGGCCGGAACTCTTTATAACAGTTAAGTAATTGGGAACTTTATGCACGTTGGCGTTCTCACAATGAGCCGTTGTTCGCCTGGCTGCTGCCGGAGTCGGGATACAGCGCTGTAGCCACGCGTTCTCGAAAAAGCCCCGCCGACTTTGTCGGCCAGCGGGTTCTCTATGTCGTGTGTGTCTCGGTACTCGTCACCAATCCGCATGGCTAATCGTGTTGCGATAACATGACGGCAGGTTTACTCCTGAGCCCTTGGCGCTGCGTCCCTCGTCTCAGTTGAACGGATCCTGGATCGATGGCGCCGACTGCCTAATGCGGCGCACGCTCACCGGCGAGCCGTCGGAGACGAACAGCAGCTCGTATCGGCGGCCTTCACTGTCGGTGGCCGAGCAGGTGATATCAGTCACCTTCCTCGCAGCGAAATTGCCAGTCTGGCGGCAGGTACCGGTTGATGGCTGCTCGGCCGGCACCGGCAGTCCGTCGACCCTAGGCCGATCCTTGGAATTGAGCAGCATGCGATCAATCGGCAGCTGGTAGGAATTGTCGTCGGCCCGTTTGCCGTTCTCGCCGGAGAACGACACCACGTGGCTCTCATCGTCGGGATCGTCGACGGCCACCGCAAAATTCACCCGCCCTTTGTCGCCATGGGCGTAAGCCACCGTCTTGCATCCGAAGCTGCGCCCGTCGACCTTCAGCGTCTTGCAGTGCCCGGACATCAGCGCCAACAGATCGATAAAAGCGTTCGGTCCGGCACCGAACGAGGAGCTCAAGGATTCTTCCTTCTGAGGAGATTGAGCAAAGCACGGCGCAAGGTAAACTAGAAAAACAAGCGCTGCGGCAGTCGAATATTTGGGCATTTGGTCACTTACAAGTATCCATGTATCTCAATTGCGCAACAGGCAGACCACATCAGCATGGAAAGCGCAACGTACACAAATGGGCCGGCCATTATCCGCCCCGCTCTCCTGGTAAATGGCTGGCTGACGGCCATGTGACCTGCAGCATCCAGTGCCTGAACGGCCTCTGTGATCGCAGGATCGACGTGCGGCTCGACGCACTCCCGCAGGATCAGCCACGGTCGCGCGTCGGCTTGCGCCTCGTCTGCTCGGCATGCGGCGCCGCAGGATCTGTGCATATCGTCCCGAACTGGCATGACAATCGCGGGCAAGTCAGGCCAAGCACGGGCGACAGTCTAAGGCCGCCCGTCGTTCGACCTTCCACGCTCAGCGATAGTTATCAGGCATACACGACCCCGGCCATCGGAGCTGGCAATTGCGTTGCTGCACAGTGAGGTCGAAAGCAACGCTATAATGGTCGGAGGTGTTACGGCGGCGAACCTGCCGCAGGATTCTAAAAATTTGCGTCGATCGTCTTCTTCTTGAGAGGACATTCGCGCTCCTATGATTTGGAAATAAGTAAGTGTTAGTCGATTAGAAAGTTAAGTAGCTCAATGACGAAATGTAGCCAAAAATCCCGTCTCAGTCGGCGGACCGTTTTACGCGCTGCTAGAATGAATGAAAAGAAGACTCCTGTTCAGTCCGCCGCCTGATTTGGTATGCAGTCGAGCGCGGCTGGCTCGATCTGCACGAGAGCGGTACCTACGTCCGGCTGCTAACACTCGGCGAGATCTGCTGACAGCCGTGGAACCTAGATTCACTGCCCGGCTTCTTCTTCGAGCTGGCGGAGCGGCCCCGGCATCAACCCTCAGGCCCCCAAGCCGGGGCCGTATCTCGGTTGGCGACCACGCAGCTGGGAGCGTCCGCTTTAGCTGGTTTTTGCAAGGTTCGCTCTCGCTCACGGGCACCCCGGGAAGCGAGGCGCTCGCCTAGGTGGCGACATTCTTCATGACGGTCGAAACAGCTTCGATGAGGACCGGGCACTCTTCATATTCCTTAGCATCGCCCGCAACAGTACCGCGAAGCTCCCTGCACTCGCCGCCATCGAAGAACCACTTGGCTTTGCCAATGGCGACGATCACTTTGCATTTTGGGCATTGCACCTGCATCTGCCTACCATGCGCTCAGAATCGGCGCATTTCCAGCCACTACCTCAGCGAGTTTGGATAAGAAGGCTGCCAAAAAGAGCCTCGAAATGAAGGTCAGCCTATGGGAAAGGCCGCAGGGTGGTTCCAGCCCCCACTGCGGCCATCCGGGACAACTGCAAATTGATGAGTACTTAAATCGCGCCGGTGTTCTCACAGTAGAACACCCCGTCGCGAAAATGGAGTCGGTACAACTACCGGCGTACGCCGTTCTGCCCATTGTCGTTTAAGCACGAACATGGCACGGCTCGGCTTCCAGCCCCCAATGCTCCCGGCAACCGATCCAATTGCGGATTAGAGCGCCAGGAGTGCCACAGGCCCGCCAGTGTGAACCGGCGGGCCTTTTTGCTGCCAGATGCTGGAGATCTTCTTGCGGGTGGCGAGACACGCCCTGAGCTTTGGACCGCTTAAGTGCGTTTCCGCCGTTCGCTTTCAGCCCTATTCGCTGCCTTGAGCCGGTCCCTAATGTACTCGGAGATTTCGCCGATCTCCGCCTGCAGGGCGGCTTCCGAAATGCCCTGCCCCTTGGCAGCCTCGATTAGCCGCCGCGTGAGTTCCGCTACATCCTGCGACGCGCCGGCAGTCCGGTACTGCTCGGCAGCGTGGATGCTGTTCTCGGTCCAGAAGTCCATGAACTCGCGAACCTTGCTCACCGTATTCCCCTACGCGGTCTTAGGGCTCAGCGTTAACGACCGTGGGTGACCGGAGCAAGGCCGTGACGGCGCATAGCACGATTGGGAAACGCCAACTCGAAGTAAAAGCCCGCCCCAACTTGCGCTAGAGCGGGCCTCAGCGGCGCAGTGAAACTTGGGGGCAACATCACGCCGCCGATAGGTTTTTACCCCAAAACCCCAGCACCGACCACCCTGCGATTGGCGGCCAGGTCCATTCGTGTCCCTCCTACGGGAAAGGACAAAAGCCCGCCCCATTGCTGAGGCGGGCAAGGGGACGCCTTGCAATGAGCGGCCGGCGATTCAGTGTTGTCTCGCGCGATTATAGCGCAACAGCTGCGGGCCTCACCACCGAAAAGGATCGCATGACCGATAAGGCGCTCACATGGGCGTCGTCGCAGAGTGGCGACTCAACGCTGCTTGTGGGCTGTCTGAACGGCTCGGTGCAGGCCGGTTGGTGTGGAGTGAACGAAAGGGCTGGGGGTCTAGAATCGGCGTGTCCTGGCGCTACGACAACGGGCTGATGCAAATGACCACCGGGGCGCTATTCAGTCAGGACGGGACGACGCTGTACCTGTGGAGCGGCGCCGCTGGGGAAGCCGTGGCGTCTCTGCGCAAAGCCAAGCGCCTGCGGGTCACGCTCGGGCAAGCCTTCTATGACTTCGATCTGACGAAGGGAGACGCGCTGCCAGCTATCCGCTGTGGTTAGCCGATTCCCTCTGAGCTGTTTGTATCGCATGGAAAGCCGCCACCACTCGCAGGCGATTCGCCGGCTGAGGATGAGGGTTGAAGGAAAATGACATTTTGCCATTTCGATGAGTTCGAAGATGCGGTGCTGTCTATCGAATTGGCGGCCGAAAAATTCTCTGAGGTTCAAACTAGTCCCACGATGTGGAAATGGGTGATAATCGCTATGCAAAACGCGGTGCAGGGCGCGATGGTACTTGCTCTCACTGGGACAGATGGGTGCGGTGCGCTTTACCCGAAGTCACAAAAGCAGAACCGTGAATGGTTGCGGAACCCGACGCCAGAGCGGCCGCGCCGGGCCATGGCCGATTATAACACGTTACTCGCTTGGATTCGGCGAGCCGAACTTTTGCGGGGGCCTGTCCTGCTATTATCCGCAGAAGACTGTCGAAACCTCGAGCGACTTAACGAGTTGCGACGACAATTTTCTCATTATAATCCGACAGGATGGGGCATCGAAGCGCAGTACCTGTTAAACATCATGCCGGTGGCTGCAGATGTGTTCGAGCATCTGACAGAAACCCAGGAACGTCCAAACGTTCACCTTACCTCAGATCAGAAGCGACGAATACGGCGGTCGCTAACTGCAGTGCGGGCGCAGTTTAGCAGTGCCGGTGATCACGCCCCATGACTGTACCCGTGGAGCAGCAGCGAACTTATCGACTTCAATCAACTCGACCAAGTTATGCAAATGGGCGTTCGTCGCGCATCCGCATTCATGAAACTAGGATTGCGAACTGCCGGGGACGAAAGCATATCTGATATAACGTTGCTATCTGCCGGCCCACTTACTTGGCATTTTTTTTCCTGTGCCAACGCCCCCCGAAGTTGTTCGTCAGACGAGGCTCGACTTCGGTCACTGGATCATCGGTTGCGCCCTCAAAGAGCTTGATCAACACTGTTCAGTCTTCTGCGATCAAATAGTCAAAGCCCTTACTCTTGCGCGTTTTCACCGTCCACCGTTAACGAGCGAGGCGCGAAAGAGAGTGGCGAGTTTTGAGAGCGAAACCAATGTGGCAAAAAAACTATCGATCATATCTAGTGACTTCGGCGTTTCGGCCGAAGGATCGAAGTACATGGCCGGTTTTAGCATTGCACGAAATGCCCTCACGCACAATTTAGGACGAGTCGGTGAGCGACATTTGCGGAATGGCGAACTGAAGATCGCGTGGCGTGCGGTAGACATGCTCTTCAATGGAAGCGTCGCCAATGATTCCGACTTCAACGTGCCCCGTCCCACAGAGACGGATGTCTCGGTCAGGCTTGTCGAGCGAACAAAAGTGTTTCGTCTGAACGAATTTGTTGAGTTCAATCAGATGGAGCTGAGTGAGATCTGTTGGAACTACTCCTCTATCTCCCAAGAGATAGTGCAGGGAGCGCAAGCGAATGCGGCCAGCTTGCTGTCGAAAACGCCTCCCGCAGAACAGGGAAGCGGTGCGAAAAGCGCACTCACTTGCCAGCCGCGTCGCCGCCCCATGCGGCCGAATCAATCGGTGCCGGTTGCGCTTGCCGGGTTGGGGGCACGCCTTGCCGGCCCCTCACCTCCACCGCTCGCGCCGCCCCCACCACATGCCGCGCGATCTCAGCACCAGAGGTGTCAACCACGATTACCACCGTGCCCGCATCACGGTCGCAATCGGGATCGCTGGCGATATCCCGAGCGATAAAGGCGCCGTATTCGACCGCTAGTTCAGCAGAGCCGAACAGCTCCCCCACATCGTCCGCCTGTATTTGATCATTGTGGATGATCGGAAAATAGTAGCGCAGCATAGCAATGCCTCCGTCCTTTAGCCGCGATCATGCCCACGCTCGCGACGGCGCGCACCTGTCGAAAAGGACAGGGTCCGTCAAACAGCGCCATTCACGAGGCATTTGCGAACTGCGCGACACGTGTTAGAGCGCGCTCCTATCAACGAAGGAGCCCAAGTTGGCCAAGAAGAAAAAAAGTGTTCGTCGCGAGTGGACGAAAGACGACCTGAAGACGCTGAAGTTGCTTGCGAAGCAAAAGACTGGTGTCACGAAGATCGCAAAGAAATTGAAGCGAACGCCGGGCGCGACGGCGGCTAAGGCATTTGTTCTTGGCTTGTCGCTAAGCACACAATAGCGGGCACCTGCTACGTCGTCCGACACCCCTCGCTTCCACAGAACCGTGATCTGATAGGGATGTCGCGCGATGCGGCGCAGGCTAATCACCGCGGCATCGCGCACAGCATTTTCGTTAAGCATTTCCGGCTAGCGGATACCATGTCGCGCGCGTTAGGGCAGTTGCGAGGTTCGGTGAGCGTGGGAGGCGCCGCTTTGACGACTCTCTGCATCGTTGGAGTCTTATGGTTGACGGCAACGCACTTTCGGCCCAACAACCAAACTGTCGCCGAAACCATTGCCCCGAAGAATGGTTGCGTACCTAGCCGCTGCGGTACGAAGGTCAACGCCGGGCACTAGCGGGAACAGCGATGCTCTCCAAGATCGAATACCCACACTGGCTGATGCTCGCAGGAGCTGTCCTCGTGCTGGCGGGATTGCTCGGATGGGCGTTTCAAAGAAACCGACAAGCGGCCGAAGTGCGAGAATCCGCGGCACCCGAAACTGATCAACTGGCCGTCGAGCGGGCGGCGAGTGCCCAACTTCCATCAGAAGACCGAACCCAAAGGCAGGTTAAGCCCGTCCACCGGCGGGATACGACCGGGTGAACGCGCCTCGTTGCTCAATCCGATCGTAACGAAAGGTGCAGCCATGAGCACGGGCGAAGACTTCGGCCTCTGCAAGTGCGAGGGCACCATTCCCGCCGAACGCGTGTTCGATATACCGCTCCCGAATTAGCACCTGCTGGTCCGCCCCGATATCATCCAAAACTCTCGCCAGCCGGAGCAAATAGTCGTCGCGCTGCTCCATGAAGGCCCGCAATCGTGAACTTGTCTTGCCGCGATCTTGCCGATCCAGTTCCGGCGTCGGATTAATGACCGCTTTTCAACGATTTTGCAGCATCCAGATGCTTTTGCAACGTGTCTATCTGGCCGGAAGCATATTCTCCGGCAGCATCCTTACTTTTTGATGCCTTCTTGTACTCGGCGATATCCTTTTGGTGGTCTGCGACCATGTGAGTCGCGAACATCTTATCGAAGCCCGCGCCGGACAGTTTCGACATCTTGTCATGGTCGGCTTTTTGCTTCGGATTCGGTCCGCTTGGTGAGTTCATTCCAAGTCCTTGGGCGGCATCTAAAGCCTTCTGGTTGGCGGCAGCGTGGTCCGTGGAAAGCATTCTGCCAAATGACTTGACGGCATCGCTTTGACCGTTCTGCTGGGCCAGCTCTCCCATGCTCACTTCAGCGAAATTGCCCTCGATTGCTTTCTTGAGGAACGTCTCGCTTTGCTTATCTTTCGCAGATGCGTTGGCAATTGAGAGCGCCATCAAGGTTGCTGTCCCGAGCGACAAAAGCATTCTGTTCAAGGCAAACTCCTGTGGGTCGTTTGTCGATGAACACGCCAATTGTGGAAGAGGTTCCAATTTAGCACATGGGGCCACGTTCCCTCTAGCACTGCGGCGCAGGTACGAAGGGCCAAGTGAACAGCGGCTCAAATCGTGGAGATGGGGGCCGTCCACGGGCGCCGGTCTGCTCGGTGCACCAGTCCTTCGAACACATCGGGTGGCGCCCCGCTCCGGACTGCCGACCCGCCTCTAATGGCCCCGACCTACTTGTGGGTCTAAGCGATCCGCCGCCGAAAGCCTCCTCAGATTCAGGTCGAGGCCACGTGCCGAGGATCTCATTTGATTGCGGTAAGGAGCCGTCAGTGGCAACCGGAACACGGCTCGAGCAGCCACATGTATTGAGCTGCGGGTCGGCTTCTCTCGGTTCCGACCAGGAGAACGGCTCTGCCTGAAGCTGAGACAGACCACCGCCAGCCGCGACCGCGCCGGTGGATCAAGAGATCAAACAGAGCAAAATCGCCAACGGTCACCGCGCGAGCACCCTGCAACAAGCACCTGGAAATAGACAGGACACATTACAAATCTGACAGACCAACTTTCGGCTAATGTCAGATTTCCAAGGCGTAATACCATTTGGAAATAGTTGAGGCTTAAAGCATCCTCGTCCTCGACGATCTTCGGTAGCGATCTATATACATTTCGACCGCCGCCGCGTCGCGCGCCCGCGATGCTTTCAACTTAATCCGCGCTGCTTCACCGAAAGCGTGAACTTGAATGTCACCTTCCTCTACCGACAAGATCGCGCTCTTCATCGACGGAGCCAATCTCTATGCGACGGCGAAAACTCTCGGCTTCGACAATGATTACAAGGGCCTGCTGAAGGAGTTTCAGAGCCGCGGGACACTGACGCGGGCGTTCTACTACACCGCGATCATTGAGGATCAGGAGTACTCCTCGATCCGCCCCCTGATCGATTGGCTCGACTACAACGGCTACACGGTCGTCACCAAGGCGACCAAGGAGTTCATCGACGCCTCCGGCCGCCGCAAGGTCAAGGGCAACATGGACATCGAGCTCGCCGTGAACGCGATGGAGCTCGCCGAGCACATCGACCAGATGGTGCTGTTCTCGGGTGACGGCGACTTCCGCTCCCTGGTCGAGGCCGTTCAGCGCCGCGGCGTGCGGGTCACCGTGATTTCCACGATCGCGAGCCAGCCGCCGATGATCGCCGACGAGCTGCGCCGGCAGGCCGACGTCTTCACCGACCTCGTCGAGCTGCAGTCCAAGCTCGGCCGCGACCCGTCCGAACGCCCCGCCCCGCGTGACCGCGAAGCGCGTGGACACATGCCAAAATTCTTGCAAGAGCCGAAAGGGAACGACCCTCTCGGCTAGACCCTGAAGGCGCCGCCTGCATTCCGGCATTTGTCGCTTGAGATATGTTGGGTCGGCTCGATGTCGCTTGCATGAAAGGGGTAGCATCCGGCATCATGTTTTTGCTGGCGAAGCGAACCTGCCTTGGCTCTGAAGAACCCGGACGCTATTGCCGTCATCGTGACCGCCCTCCGGCTTTCTCACGGCGACGAAGCTGCACGAGCCATGCTGGTCGGCGGCATGAGCCTGGCCGCGCTGATAGAGACGATGTTCTCCGCACCGATCGGGCGACGCGATGCCGTTCACAACATCACACGCGCGTTGGGCGACTTCGCCATTTCTGTCATTCGGCCTGCAATATTGACCCCCTAAGCCGGGGGATCGGCGTCCAAAATTGGCTCTGACTCACTTTTGATGAAGTTCAAGCGCCGGCTCGTGTTGGTTTCACAAAGGAATCAATATGATGCAGCGAGCCCTACGTCCGTCGGCTCTGGTCCCTCACGGGTTTGACGTGAAGAGCGCCTTTTGTGATGGCGCTACGACCCTGATCACCGTGCGTCCCACGAGCGGGACCAGTCTCTGTCCCGGCTGCGGGACCAGTTCTGGGCGGATCCATAGCCGATATCAGCGGCGCCTAACCGATCTGCCGCTTGCGGGGCGGCAGGTTCGCTTGGTGGTCGTGGCGCGCCGCTTCCGCTGCGTTACTGCTCTCTGCGGTCGGCGTATTTTCACCGAGCGCTTCGATGACGGCGCTCTAGCACCGTGGGCGCGGCGAACGACCCGGCTCGATCTGATCGTCCATCACCTTGGCCTCGCCTTGGGTGGCCGCCCAGCGGCGAGTTTTGCCCGTCGACTTATGCTGCCCGTGAGCAACGACACGTTGCTTCGGGTGGTTAGAAGGCGCGGGTGTCCACCCTTTGCTGCGCCGAGCGTTATCGGCATCGACGATTGGGCCTGGCGGCGCAATCAGCGGTATGGAACTATCATCTGCGACCTCGAGCGGCGACGACCGATCACTCTCTTACCCGACAGAGAGCCAGCCACTGCGCAGGCCTGGCTCGCGGGGCAACCACAGATCGCTGTGGTCGCGCGCGACCGCGGCGGCGGTTACGCCCTTGCTGCGGCCAAGGCACTCCCGCACGCCACCCAGGTCGCCGACCGTTGGCACCTCATGGAGAACGCCAGCCACGCCTTCCTGGATGCGGTTCGCAAATCCATGCGCCAGGTCCGCATCGCGGTCGGCTCCGCCACCATAAATCCCAACTTATTGACCGCCGCCGAGCGCATTCAATATGAGGGTTATCTTCGGCGAGAAGACACCAACGCGGCAATCCTCAAACAGGCTGAGACGGGCGTCTCCATAAAGGAGATCGTACGGCTCACCGGCCATAGCCGGGGCCTCATCCGCAGGGCATTGCGAGGTCAGCGATCCGACGTGTTCAGGGTGCGCGAGAGCTCGCTCGAGCACTACCTGCCATGGCTCGATGTTCAGTGGGCCGCTGGTCATTGTAATGGCGCCGACCTGTGGCGTTGCCTCAAGGCGCAGGGATTTAGAGGCTCGGTGCGAGTCGTTACCGAATGGGCGACACGCCGTCGGCGTGCCGAAATGCCCGATGCTCAGAGCCTGCAGCGCGTACCGTCCGCGAGAACTATCGCCCGCCTGATGACCAATGGCCGCGATACACTATCAAGGTCAGAGACCGTCACCATTGCGGCGATCGAGCAAGGCGTTCCTCTTCTGGTGGAAGCTCGAGAGATCATAGCCGCTTTCCATGCGATGATCCGCAAGAAGGCTCACATGGAGCTTGAACCATGGTTGGAACGGGCACGCGCAAGCCTCGTCATGTCTTTCGCCAACGGCGTCATCAAGGACAAGGCCGCCGTCAGCGCAGCGATCACAACGTCCTGGTCCAACGGACAGACCGAGGGCCAGATCACCAAGCTTAAACTGGTGAAGCGCCAAATGTACGGACGCGCCAAGCTCGACTTGCTGCAGGCTCGACTAATCGGTGCCACATGACCAGTGCTGCACCAAAATTGCGTCAGAGCCAAATTTGAACGCCGATTGACAGTGTTGCCTTCACAGTATCTTGCGACCGATGTTCAGGAGGAGTGGATATCCTCTAAGTGGTCGAGGTGATTGGGATTTGATATCAGAAATTGTGCCCGTCGCGCTTTGAGCCGAAACATCGTCCGTGTTGGCTTCTGAAGGCAAGCAGTTTTTCGGGAACGATGCTGGGAAGGAAGCCGAGCCAGTCCCGGACGGTTCCGCAGGTATTTAGATGTGACGAATTGCGAGACTATTCACATATTGAGACCCGACAGCATGCTATGGTCGGTGCACTAAGGCGCTACTGCTTGTTTGGGGGATCTTCGAACAAGATGAAGTAGCCCGAACGACATTAGCCTTCAGAGAAGCTCCACGTACACACCAGGATCCTGCTATGGAAATCAGGACTTGGCTGAGAAGTCTAGGACTGGGACAACATGAGTCCGTTTTCATCGCGAACGCCATAGATTGCGATGTGTTGCCGCAATTAACAGAGGTCGATTTCGAAAAGATCGGCATACCACTCGGCGACCGGAAGCGCCTTTTGAACGCGATTAGTGCGCTTTCCTCAAGCTCTCAGTCGGCTGCCGGGAAGGCTGCGGTCCCGCAGTCAGCGGAACGCCGCCACCTTACGGTGATGATCTGTGACTTAGTCGATTCGACCGCGTTGGCGGCACGGCTTGATCCGGAAGACATGGGTGCCGTCATCGACGCCTATCACGCTGCTTGCGCTCGTATCACGCGCTCATTTGACGGCTTTCTGGCCGACTTTCGCGGAGACGGCATCCTTGCGTATTTCGGTTATCCCATTGCGCACGAGGACGATCCCGAACGAACGGTGAGAGCTGCACTAGACATCACTACTGCGGTAACGCGGCTTGAAACCCGCGCAGGGGAACCTCTTGCCGTGCGTATCGGCATCGCTACCGGGATTGTCGTAGTCGGCGATTTAGGCGGAGAGGGAAAGCTTCGGGAACATTCCGTCGTTGGGGGCGCTCCTAACATCGCGGCTCGCGTGCAAGCCTTGGTCGAGCCGAATACGGTGGTTGTTGCCGACTCGACCCGTCGGCTACTTGGGGGGCTCTTTAATCTTCGCGACCTTGGCGCCCACCAACTCAAGGGCATCAGCGAGCCCGTTAGAGCCTGGGTCGTTCAGGGCCTTTCGGCCTCTGGGAGCCGCTTCGAGGCGGTGCGTCCGGCAGATTTCGCCCATCTCATCGGCCGCGATTCCGAGTTGGAGTTTCTGCTGGAACGTCAACGTTTAGCTCGTATGGGCGAAGGCCAGATCGTTCTCATCTCCGGCGAACCGGGTATTGGGAAGTCGCGGCTAGCAGCCGCTCTGGCTGAACGTGCAACTCAGCAACAACCACACACACAGTTCCGTTATCAGTGCTCGCCTTATCACGCCAACAGCGCCCTTCATCCCGTCGTCGAGCAATTAGAAAGGAGCGCCGGCTTTAAAGCGGACGATACAGCCGAGATGCGTCTTGAAAAGCTGGAAGCTCTGCTCGCTCTGAACGCGCCGCAAGTTCAGAGGGTTGCACCACTCTTTGCTGCGCTGCTATCGATTCCATCGGGGGACCGTTATCCGAAAATGCAGCTGAGTCCCGCTCAGCAGCGACGCCGCACGCTTGCTGCCCTGCTCGATCAATTTGAGAGCGGTTCCCGCAAACAGCCGATCCTCTTGATCATCGAGGATGTTCAGTGGGCCGACGACACTACGATCGAATTGCTCAATCTGATCGTAGAGCGAGCCCGACAGTTGCCTATCCTTGCGCTGGTTACCTTTCGACCAGAGTTCGAGCCTCCCTGGACCGGTCTTGCGAATGTCGGAAGCCTGACTCTGGGACGGCTTAACCCAGATAATGTAAAAGGTGTAGCCACCCAGGTGGCCAATGGCCGCGCGCTTCCGGCCGACGTGATGAACCAGATCGTAACAAAGACGGACGGAAATCCGCTCTTCGTGGAGGAGCTCACAAAGGCAGTCCTGGAAGCAGGCATTCTGATTAAACATCCGGATAGCTATCAGCTGGAGGGACAGTTACCACCTTTCGCTATCCCGGAGACCCTCCATGACTCTCTTATGGCGCGGCTCGACCGTCTGCACTCAGTAAAAGAGATCGCCCAGATCGGCGCCACAATCGGTCGCGACTTCTCCTATTCACTGATGCGAGCTGTTGTCGCTCAAGACGAAACACGGTTGCAGCATTCCCTCGCTGAACTCGAGGAAACCGGACTGATTTTCCGTCAAGGTGACCTTCCGGATGCCATTTACAGCTTCAAGCATGCATTGATACGGGATGCGGCTTATCAAAGCTTGCTGAAGAGACGGCGGCGGCAACTTCACGCTCAAATAGGGCGCGTTCTAGAGGAAGAGTTCAAAGATGCCGTCGTGAACGATCCAGAAATCGTTGCGCACCATTTCACCGAGGCCGGTATGCTGGAGCGGGCCACGGACTACTGGCTAAAGGCTGGAAAGCGCGCGCTGAGCCGCTCATCCAATGCCGAGGCAGTAAAACATCTCGCGCGAGGAATGGAGCTCTCCGAGCAGCTACCAAGCTCTCCGCATCGCGATCGCAAGGAGCTTGACTTCTATTTGGCCCTTGGGCCTGCACTCGCCGCCACTGAGGGCGATGCTGCTCCAGAAACGTCCCGGGTCTTCTCAAGAGCTCGCGCGCTCCTCGGCGGAAGCGCCAGCCTAGAAGAACGGATGACGATCCTGTGGGGCAACTACCTCGCTCACTTCATGCGCGCAGAGTATAGCGCAGCTCTGGAGGATGCCCGGCACTGCCTCGCGTTGGCCGCAGAATATGAACATACGGGCCTGTCTGTCCTCGCCACACGCTTCATTGGGCAGTCATTGCACTTCACTGGTGCCTTCGCCGACGCACGCGAACACTTAGAGCGCGCCCTCGCGCTGTGCGCAACCAATCCAGCCGCGATCTCGACCTATCGTCACTTCGGAGTCGATGACGCGGTGAACAGCCTGGCGTGGCTCTCGTCGACCTTATTTGTACTGGGTTATCCTGACCAATCTGCAACACTCGTTGAGCGCGCTGAAACTCTTGCGCGAACGAGACAACAAAGCTTTACGACTGCCTTGGCTCTCGGGAACATAGTTGTCTTGGGCACAATCGGCGGCGACGCAAAGCGCGCCTTTGCTCACGCCGACGAGGCACTATCGCTCAGCATCGAGCATGAATTTGCGGCAATTGAACGAAGAGCACGTTTTTTTCGTGGAGCACTGTTGGCCCAAGCAGGAGAGCTTCAAGAAGGGATCGAGCTGATGCGCAACGCCTTGGCGGCAACTTACCGAAACTCTGAACGGTGCCGCCGCACTCTCTACTTGGGCCATCTCGCCTTTGCCCATACTCAGCTTGGCGAGCCGGAAGTTGGACTACGTCTGCTCGACGAAGGGATTCAACTGGCCGAAGCAACGGGCGAAACGTTTTTTGAAGCCGAGTTGTACCGTCTTCGAGGCAGCATCAACCTAAAACTCGGCAACTGTGAGCAGGCCGAGGTCGAACTGCAGCGTGCCCTGACGATTGCACGGAAACAGCAAGCCCGCTGGTGGGAGCTGCGTGCCTCGATCTGTCTCGCGCGACATTGGAGTAACGAAGGCAGATATTTCGAGGCGAGGTCCCTCGTAAACCCAATATTCAGTTGGTTCACCGAGGGGCGTGCTACACCCGACCTGGAAGAAGCCAGGAAACTAGTGGACGAACTAAGCTCAGCTTCAGCAAACTGACAGAGAAGTCAGGTGGAGGCAATTCCTAGCCAACACCGCTGAACATCAGGCCGGGACGTAAATTGATTAGCGCCCGATCAACGCCTGCCCTTCGACTTCTTTCGAGATTTCCTACCGGTTCTTTCAAGGTTGCCAAGGGCGCGCTCGACATCCTCAATCGCCTTCTTGAGCTGCTTCTCACGCTTTCCGAGAATGCTTTTGAGTTTTCTCCGCTGCTCGGCGGTCAAAGTCGTAAAATCGATCACTTTCGTAAATGCGATGAAGGCCATTGCTAACCTCACGATGGTGGTGGTCGTCAGGCGGAGATCAGTACGTGGAAGGCAACAAACTACAATATTCTCCAATACGAGCTTTAGTCAAACGGCATTTCCATAATACTCAATCACCCTTCCTCTCCGCGGAGCCTAGTTCGAGCGTAGAGTAAATTGTCGCGCCGCACATTTCGTTAGCATAAGTCGTTATATCACCTCCCCTTCTTCTTGAGCTGTGTCGTTCGCAGTGTGCGCTTCGTTCGGGCGGCTCGGGCGGACTTTGCAGCCGGAGAGTCATGCCTTGGCGTTGATCGCAGCAACAAGCCACGCAGCGCAGCAGATTGGTGCTGATCCAGCTGATTGGCGAAGCTGTCGAAATTAGCAGCGTCACTGCCAAGCTGGCTCAGCCAAACAAATGCACTGTCTAAGGTTTGCAGCTCGGGCGTCTGATATGACAGCAGATCGCGGTAGTAATTGGCCGAGTCCTCGAGAAACAAATCACGCGCGATTCCGTTTACCAGCCTCCGCACTCCATACTTTATACCCGTGATCGCCGCCCCCGATATGCCATGGCTGAGGAATGCCCCGAACGTGAAGTTGTGTATCCCTCGCAAGAACGGAGCGGTGCCCGGGCGCCGCTCTGTGAATTCAAATGCTTGACCTAGATAGGGATAGCGCGCGAGTAACTCGCTTTCCTCGCAGGGCGGAGGCGTGAAGCGGTCGCGCCAAAGGGCAATTTGTTCGAAAAATAGGACGAGCTCCGGACGCGCCGAGAGGTCCGTTTCGACTCCGGTCGCGAAGATGATAAAGTCAAATTCGAAACTGCAATCGCTGCTTCGGACATTCACGACGCCGCACGCTTCGTCTACCACGCTCCAATTGCAGTTAGGGTGCCAGTCGAAATTCTCAAACTTGCGGCATCTCCAATAAGCGTCCTGTGTGGGCGGGACCGGAAGCTCCTCAAGAATGTGGCGCATGAATCTCCAGCGGTCCAAGTCCGTCAGTTCGCCAAAGTGGCCCAACATGCCAACGAAATTCATCCAGGTGAGTGGGTTGACCCGAGGCATCTCTGAACGACGGAAGCAAAGGTCTACTCGCGCGGCGCCGGCCTCAAGAGCGCGAGCTGCGTTGTCAAAGGCCGATGCTCCGGTACCAAGGATCCCAATACGTTTTGCCTTAAGCTTGCGAAAATCGATGTCATCTGCCGAATGCGCGTAAAGATCTGCAGACAAGCAACCGACCAGCGATTTAGGAGTCCGCCAGCTCCCGCTTCCCTCAAAGCCCGTTGCGAGGACGATCTTTCGTGTATGTACCCGCTCAATGCCCCCGGAACGACGGAGATGGACCAGAAAATTATTATCCGCTGGCTCAATCAACATCAGCTCGACATCGTTTTCGACCGGGAGATCCAAAACGTCTCGGTACCAATCCAGATACGATCGCCATACCTCCTGCGGGAGGGTATCTATGCGATCCCATGCTGACCGGCCAAATTTTTCCTCGTACCACGCCCGCACCGTTAGACTCGGAATGCCAAAATCGATGCCAGTCACCTCTTTCGGCGTGCGCAAATGTTTCATCCTAGCGAAACCACGCCAAGGCCCCTCAAAGCCCCGTTGGCGACGATCGATGATCCTGACGTTTGCTATACGCTCAAGCCGCAAACCGAATCCGACTCCTAATCCGCTCTGTCCAGCCCCGACAATCAGCACGTCTAGAACCGGTACGCCGTCTATAAGACGCGGGACGGTCCACTCCCGAGCCGGATAGTCCAAGTAAGTCAGTTCGCGCCGAACGCGCTTCGTGAGTTGGGAGACGCTCAAGGGACGTTCCTGACGCTGCCATCTTGTTAAAAACGACCTTCCGTTCAGCCTCGTTCTGTCTCTTTACCACTGGTCTGAGCACAGAAACATTGGCCGGGCGACTCTTATCGGTTTTTGGACGAAACATCTTCGCCCTGCGGCACGGCAGGCAATGATCGCGGGCCCATCACGGCAAGTCTGGGGGCGGTCGGGACGACGTCCCTGCCCGCCCACTCCACGTGACGTTGAGTTGCGCGGACACTTGTAGCAGATCACTGTAGCTTTTCACGCGAGCTTTGGGCGAATCATGGAATTTTGCAATAAGTCTAGCTTCTTAGCAACGTTGTATGGAGGAGCGGTGATCCTCCAGTCAGTCGAGAGACGTATTCGCCGACACTCCGCTTGGACCAGCGCAGCACTGATAAGCTTTTGTTAGTTTCCTTATCAGTCCGCGAACTGATGCCATTCGCGGGCAAACTTTGTCAGCCCCAACTGACTCCCCGATCAATTGCTTGCCGGTTGCCAACCGTCTTAGTGCGCAAACCATTTGCTCGTGAAACTGTGTGCTACCTTATACCTGTTCACAGAGCTCTCGTCCTCGCAAGGGACTGCTATCGGGTCGCGCTCAACATCAAACTCATGGTCGGCTGTATAGCCAACGGAAAAGCACTTCTCCTGGTACTCTCCCAGCCCTCGCTGCTTCATCTTGAAGCGCACAGCAACAAATCCTGCCTCCAGCACCCGATTCTTCCATTCAACGACGCCAAAGTCCAGGAGATCTCCACTAACGGATTCAAGCTCCCACTCTTGGCGTCTCTGATCACCAAACCACCTTGCCAAGGTAGGCCACTCTTGCGCGACCCGCGTTCCATCGCCGGTACCTGACGAAAACGTCTTTATCCTTGAGAGGATTGAGTCGGTCATGCCGCGAGCGAGAGACCCATTTTGTTGCCTCAGCTGCGCCTCGCGCTCAGTTTTCTCAGAGTCAGTTTGCTTCCTTTCGGCCTCGCGGCGCACCTGATCATCGCGCTTCTTTTGCTCTAGCGCCGCCTGCGCGCGCATCTCGCCGGCCACGCGATCCGCAATCTTAGTCTGCTCGGTGTCAACGTCTCCGGCTGAAAACCAAATCGGCACGACATGATAGCTGAGTTTGTCTCGTTGCAAACTCGTAATTAGCTCTCGTAGGTCTTTAGCTGCTCCATAGATCGCACCGCACTGACCTCTCTTCGCAGCCACGAATGCACTGTCGATCGAGGTCGAAATCGTCGACGCTGGCGCACCAAACTCCAATTGAAAGCGGTCCGCGTTGCGTGACAGTAATGATTCATGAGCCTTTTGCTGACTTGCAACCGTTTGGCAGACCACGGAGTTGCTGTTCTTCACGACGACCACGCCGAAGCCGTCAATAGCCTTGTTCAACAAGTCATTTTCTAACTGCAAGCTTCTAATGCTATCGCCGTTTCGGGCGACTTGAAGCTCTCGTTCGCTAATACTCGTGAGCAAGGTAAAGTCGCCCTTATCGGATGCGGCGAGGATCGAAGCAGCGATTTCGGGAGAGGCCGTAGCGAGGAGGCCCCGGTTAACCCCAATCAGATCATACTTGTCGAGATCAGCCGGCTGGCAAACTCCGGCGAGTACGTTAAGTGTTCGCGCACCCTGGTCAGTAATCTTCTTTTTCAGCTCTAAAGTGGCGAAAGCGTCAAGATTGTCGTCGTGTGCAAAGCACATCGCTGCCTTACCGTTGTCAAACACAAGGTCACCCCGCAGGTTGCGAACGACCCCTGCGCGTCCACTCTCGTTGACCAGGACGAGCGTTTCATCGAGCGGGCCCAGCACAAGATAGCGATTTCGGTCCGTCGCGGCAGGCAACTCCTTGCGGCTTTGTATTGGATGTTTTCCGCGATATTCGCGATATGCTACTTCGACGTGAAGCCTCTCGAGATCCTTTTCGGCTTGTGCAATGGCGGCCTTCAACGACTCAGCGTCAGGTTCAGCGAGCGCATCAAGCATTCGCGAACGGACTTTGAGCAAATCCTGTGCGGCATCCGACGTTATATTTGCTCGCACGTAGCTCGCGATGAACTCCGATATGGTCCGAGCGGCGTCTTGAAGTTGGTCCAGCTCGGATTTGGCGGCCTGCTGTCTAGCCTCCTCCCTGGACGTGCGGTACCGCTTGAACTCTGGAACTTCATCGAGGCGCTTTTGGAGATTGTCAAACGCACTCGATATTTTGTCGTTGTCCTGACCGGACAACGCCCCTTTCAACGTGGCAACAAGCGGACCGATCTCCAGCGGAACAAGGCTCGAATTTTTCTGCGCGAATTCAGTCAGGTCGGTGACTAGATGTTCCCCGTTCAGCCGCAATGCTGCAGCGGCCTGACCCCGCTCCTTCTGCCGAAGGTCGTCGGCCTTCTGATCGAGGGCGTCAATACCGGCTTTGATTTGTCTTATGCAGCTTTCAGCATCGTCCTTGGCGACGTCGATCTTCCTGATGTCGGCCAACGGCGCCGCCATCTCCGCTGCTCGTCGCTGAGCGTTCGAAACCGCTTCATCGCGGTCGCCGATTTTCCGGTGGAGCTCTCGCTCGGCATCTGCGCGGGCCGCGCGCAACTTTGCGAATGATTGCTGAAGTTCCTTCAATAGCGGCCTATTGCCCCCGGTTGCCTCGAGCCGATGCAACTTGTCTTCCTGTTCGGAAAACCGCTGTGCAACATCGTCGAATCTCGATTGGCTCTCTGCTACGGCCTCCGTCATTCGCTGGACATCGTTGAGCAACTTCTTGCGATCTTCTGCCGAACCCGCGAGAGCTTGCTGCTTTCGTTCGCCGGCGTCCTTGTCCCGCGACAACCGATCGACCTTGGCCTGCGAGCGAGTCAATTGCTCTCGATAATTTTGGACGACCGATGATATTTCTCTGATCGTCACGTCGAACTTTCGAAGTGGCGAGACATCAGATCCCGTGGCGGCCAAGTTGCCGTCTATTGGTGCCGAAAGGCACGGTTCGGCCGTCTGTGTCGCAGTATCCGGCGCCACTAAGCTCAGCAGGCCGTCTTTAGCGGCTTGGTTAGATGGTTCTATTAGCAGGGCGTATTGGTAGTCTTGGAGTGCCTCTTGAGTTGAACCCGCGGCAGCGCGAGCTTTAGCACGGCTAAGACGAGACCACACAAAGTTGCTCTTGAGGGCGATGGCCTTGTCCAGCGACGTCAGGGCATTCGCCGTGTCATTGAGACCTAGATAGCTGGCGCCGAGGTTGGCATACGCGTACGAATACCTCGGATTCGAATCAATCGCGGCTTTGCAGTCCGCTAGCGCAGACTGATACTGCTGTGTCTGATTGTAGGCGGAACAGCGGCCGTCGAAAGCATCAGCTAGTCGGACGCGGTCAAGGCCTTTCGCCCCAATTACCTTAGTACAGCCTGTAAGCCGCATTTCAGGTCTTGAAGACTGACAATCCTTCCACGGATCGGTTGGCGTCGCTGTTGATGCCTCCTGCGTGGCCTCTGAAGTTGGGCTATTCGAAAGGCTTGACGCGTCTATCGCAAAGAATCGCAGCCGGCCGCGCCCGTCGGAATCGTGGCTTTCGGCCCAAACAAAGCCCGCGCCGCCGGACACGCGATAGATCGGAAGCTTCTGACGGATTGATTGCTGGAAGTCGCCGACGAAGTCTATCAGAATTCCACCCGGGCTGCGGCCGCCTGCCAACGCAGCGATAGCACTCGCATCCAACGGTTCAAGCGAGGCTGCGCCCCAATACGCGATGACGCCCGATACATTGGGGATGTTTCGCGGCATCTCGATGGTTCGTGGTTGCTCTCCGAACGCGCGCGTCAACCGCTCAATGTCCCCACTGACCTCGCCAGGGTCGAAGAAAGCCGGCTCAAGATATCGATTTAGATATGAAAGGCGCCCATCTTGGCTATGCAAGAGGCTGTAGGACGACAAGTAATCCCCTCGCGGTGCTCGTTCGTTTCGTTGCTTCTGACACCACGTAAATCCCGAAAATTGGTCACTCGGCTTACACTGATACTCTCGATAGTTTGCCGACTCGAATTCTACAATGCTACCCAGGGCAACTTTGTCGACGCGGTATTTGGAAGGCTGCATGGATCGTGGCGCATCAGTCCGAACGGCATCGTTGGGCGGCTGAAGTCTAGCGTTGGCAAATTGCTGCGCGTCTGCCTGAGATCGGCAATTCGTGACAATGTTCGCGATCCGGCTATCCGAAGGCGTTACGCCGTTGCTAACGAGTGTCTGAAGGTTGAGGCCTCGTTGTCGAAGAGTACCATCCACGCACGCTTGGCTCGCTGATCCAATCTTACGCCACTCTGCTTGCGTAGCCTCGACAATCGCAGACTGCATGATCGCACCGAAAACATTGATCATGTCTCGAGCCCCTTGGGCGTGACACGACGAAATTGCAGCCGCATACCCAAGACAGGAAACAAGACAAAACCCGAAGGCGCGGAGACTTCTGCGCATTTCGTTCACCCAAACTCATCAAAGAAGAAAACTAAAGCAAATTGCAGCACTTGTGCGGCACGTCAAGTACTAAAGATGCCCGATTAAACCTTTGGTTTATTCCTTGGCAAGGAAGGCCCCCTACTGGTTCTGCTCGGGCTTCTTGCTGCCAAGCATTTTTGACGAGCAGCATTCGCGTATGCGTTGGTATGGAAAGAGTCGGCCTCTGGACCTCCAGAGAGCATCTAATATTTTGGAACGCGATGCGTCCGACAATCAAAAGGACCGTCTGAGCCAGAGCCTTTGACGTTGGCATTGTAGTATTGCCCCATCGATGGGGCCGTCAGAAAGGCCTCAAAGGTCGCTGCGCGCATCTCGCAATAGGGGTAATAGATCGATCTTGGTTGCACGACCATAAACTGCTGGGTTTTGTCGTAGCATGCTCGGTTGATGAAGCTGCTCCGCGAGATATCGGCGCAGGCGAAGGGCGCTAGATCCAGCTTGCCATAATATTTTACGTCGATCGTCTCCGCAGCGGCCCAGCTTGCGCTAGCGAGACATGCGCTAACGAGAACAGCAAACCGAAACATGCAGGATGTCTCCCTGTGCAACCCCTTTTGGATTTCACCTCAGGGATGTTTCTCGGTCTTCGAGGCCCGATCTTCAGCGGCGATCGCTTCCTTTTCGCACATATAGGCGCCGCGCTTGGTGGCGCCGTAGCTCTTGGTTCCGGCGAAGTGATAGACCTTTGACGGCAGATTGACCCACACGACTGTGTCGGCCGGGCAGCGGGCCTTGGCAGACGCCTCGTCGGCAAACTGTCCCGCCTCCAGCGTTGCGTTGTCTCTGGATGGAGATGGTTGCTGTGCCGGAGACGGAACCGGTGCTGCAGTCGTCGTGGGCGCCGGCTTTTGCGGCGCTTGGGCTGGCGCAGCCTGCGTCGCGGTTGGTGCGGGGCGGCTCGCCGGCGGCGAGGGCGCAGCGGCGGTTGGCTTTGGTTCGGGAGCGGTCGCGCCCGGCATAGCGCCGCCAGCCCTGCACTGCTCGACATAGGCCTTTTCGGTGACGCCACGGGCTTGCATGCCCGCCTTGTCGGCCCGCCATTCGGCGATGCACTCCTTGGCAATTTTTGAGGAAGACGAGGTGCTGGTCGACGGTGGCGACGCCGCCGGGGTCGGAGGGGTTGCAGCGGTAGGCTTTGGCGGAGGGGCGGAAGCCGCTGGCGCCGCACCTGCCTTGCATTGTTCAACGTACGCCTTTTCGGTCACGCCGCGGGCCTGCATGCTGCCTTTATCAGCGCGCCATTCGGCCGTGCAGTCTTTCGCAGTTTTCGAGCCGGCCGTCGTTTGTCTGGGTACCAGTGGCGGCGCGGTCTCCGCCGGTTTGGCCGCTGGCGCGGCTGGCTCCGCCCCGCCCTTGCATTGTTCAACGTACGCTTTTTCCGTTACGCCGCGGGCTTGCATCCCGGCCTTATCGGCACGCCATTCGGCAGTACACTCTTTTGCGGTCTTGGCGAGGGCCGGCGTTACGGAGATGCTGCATGCAGCAGCAACGGCGATAAGCAGACCATTGCGAATCTTCATGTCAATTCTCCTGATTCCGTGCCTGCTAATCCGCTGCGGGGCTCAATTTATGCCTTCGTGAAATAATTGCGCGTACGCCGCGGCTGAACCGCGGACGTCCGGTCGTAAAGAATCCGCTGCACGTACTTTTCTCGTCACACCGATCGCATTCGTCGACAAAGCCGTTCTTCCAGTCCGAGATCGACTGGAGTGCATGGGGCCATACTGACTTCGGAAGGACGCATTTCGGCAGGTTATAAACCGACACGTTGACGCCAGCGGCACTCAGGTGATCAACGGCCAGGGCGAGGCCGTCGCCGTAGTCCATAGGATCCATCCAAAGCATCGCATCGTTTGCAACGGCAAAGCCTGTGTTTTCGAGGCCCATCAATGCGACGTGATCGACAAACGGCAGATTGCGGGCAATCCACCGGCCCGTGTCCTCGATGATCGGCGCGGTCAGCGCATGCAGCACGACACGTATTTCGACGCGCTGGCCCCGGTCTTTGAGCTTGAGAATTCCTAGCACGGTTTCGTCGAAAGCGCCCGTGGCCTGCACAACGTGATCGTGGATACGATCGACCGAGGCATAGACTGGGATGGCGGCCATCAGATTAGGGTGCCCGACGTCTTTCCAGGCGTCTACAATCTCTGAGTTGGCGAACGCCCGGCCATTCGTCAATACCTGGATAGCGGTCGCCGGAAGCCGGTCGCGACACTCCTTCAGGATAGCGATGAAATCCTTCCAGTCCGACAGCGTCTCTCCGCCAGTGAAAGTCAGGGCGCGAGTTTCTGGGTCGATGAGAGGCAGGCTTTCTTTGATTTCTTTGAGGATCCACCGGTCATCGACGTCTTTCGGCGGTTGCGAGCACATTAAGCAGTAGTTGTTGCATCGCTCCGTGACCAAAAACGAATTGTGCGCCGAATTACGCCGGTACATCGTACGAAATTTCTTCGACACATGATCGAACCCGATGACGTCGCCGTCCGCGAGATAATCGTATTTTGACGACACTGCGACTAGTCGTCCTTTAAACGTGTCGGAGAAATCGATCGAGCCATCGGAAATGACAACAATTGACGCCCAGTCCGCTTCTATCGCGTGACAAATTTCGTCTCGCGTTCTGGCGAGTGCGAAATCAGCCACGCAGCGTTCGGCGGTGCTATCGATTGATCGAAGCCTAATGACCGAGCGAGCGGCTCTATCTGAGCAAAACCCAGCGCTCAGCGAAGCTGTGCCATAGAGAGGAAGGGTCATGCGGTGGCCCACCGTCGCAAGATGGCCGCATCTTCCGGAGAGTTTTCCAGAATTTCGAGCAGCAGGCCCATGATACCTTTCTGCCGAGCGCAAAAGGCCGACAGGGGCTTGATACCCAGGGCGTCTCCCTGTGTGGCATGGTGGTAAACGGGATCCGCCCCACAGTGGCTCTCATACACACAGGTCGAGCATTCTGGTGCGCACTGCGTGAGCGATGACGATATTGCGGCAATCAGTTTGTCCGACATGATGAGAGACTTGTAGCTGTCGTGATCGACGTGACCGAGTCGGAACGCGTCGTCTCCCGTTTCGGCGAGCATCCTGCCTTCATCCGACGCGAAAACGCTGCCGTCGTAATTGTAGACCAGTGCACCAAGCCCGGCGCCCGCCGGGCTGCGCAGGTCAACGTAGCCAATGGGGCGGTCCGAGAGCATTCGTGTGAGGAGGAGCGCCGCATAGAACTCCCGGAACGGGGTGCCCTGTCGGTTGATCTCTAGAACTCGGCGTAACCCGCGCTCGTAGAAGGCAAGCCACTTTTGCGCGTCGTACTTGGCGAACTGCTTTGTCTTAATGGCAAAACCAAACGGCGACAGCGGCCGCAGGAAAATCCCGTCCAGCCCCAACTGCAGATATTCCCCGATGATATCGTCGACGCGGTCGAGGCTCGCCTCGGTGGTGGTCATCAAGGCTCCAACCCTGTCTTGGCCTAAGATTTCCTTCGCCCGCTTGATTCCCGCCACGGCTAGTTCGTGGCTATTTGCACCGGATCTCGGGCGGTTCTTATTGTGTAGATCCGCAGGACCATCGAGGGAGGTCGAAAGCAAGATGTTGTTCGCCTTGCAAAATGCGAGAACGGCATCGTCCAAAAGCGCCAGATTTGACGCGATGACGAAATCGACCTTCTTGCTGGACCGCGCCTTCGCGGCGGCGACAATCGTCTGGATCATCGGAAAATTAAGAAGGGGCTCACCGCCCTGAAATTCAATCTTGATTCGTGCCGCCGGGCTAGCGAAGGCTATGTCCAGCGCATGCATCGCCGTTGCTTCGCTCATGTCGAAGCGCGAGCGGTCGGTACTCTGACGCGAGACCTGGCAATAGGGGCAAGAGTGCTCGCACCGCAACGTTACGACAAAAATATGGAGTGGCGTTGTCTGCTGCAAGAACGACATCCGGCTTCTCAGCCGAGCCGCCAAAAGTTGCCGTTGACCTTTCTGGTCGATCCCGGTGACCAGATGAGCGGCATAGGCCTTTTCGTAAAGGCCGTCGCCGGGCCGTAGCCGAAGGTCGACCAGCCTATTTAGCTCATCTTCCGATAGGCGAATGAAATCACCCACCATGTTAGCGACGAGATACTGGCTTGTTCCGGTGCGCTCAAGATTGAACGGCAGCAACGAAATAGTTTCTGTTGCCGCACTGAAGGCTTCAGGAGGTAAAAAGCGCGCCATGATACTCCGGCCGGACTTTATTCAGCATCATTCTGGGTGGCGGCCAGACTTCCAAAAGCAAGAGCAAGAATGACGTTCCGAACGCCATCCGTTTTCTCAGCGACACGAGCCCGCAGATTTTCATCGGCGACCACATTCAGGAATCGTTCCTTCAGATCGTCCGAACTCAGCACAGCGCGCCTTTGTGGGCTGACGGAAGGAGTTAGGCGGCAGACGTAACGGTCTCCAGCCCGGTCAATCCGACAGGTCGCCGTTCCGATCAGACGATAGGCTGCCGCGTCCAAAGCACTGAGGCTTTGGACGCTTGAATCAAAATCGACAGCTACCTCGACGGGAGACGCCAGAGGAAGTTTAGCGGCTTGAGGCATGGGACGCATGTGAAGCATGCGACGCGTGGGAGGAATGCTGGGCGACAATGGTGCCGTCGGCCTGCTTCGTCATTACGAACCCAAGAAGGTCTTTGCCAACCTGATAGTGAGCGTTCGGCTCAGGCTTGATGGCGGTGTTTTCGGCCGCAGCCGCGCTCGCGTCGTTGGCTACTGCTTTGGCCTCGGCCCCCTGAACCGACATTCCGGTTAGAGATGCGAGCGCTGCGCCAAGCGAAAGCACAATTTTTGATTTCTCAGCCATATCGACCCCCCTCAAATTTTGCCTAATCAATATGCACTACTACAACTTCTGAGGGCACTTAGTCCACAGCTCCATTGCGCCCAGGCACACTATTTTAGTCTAAATCTGCCAGGCCCCGGCAGCAGGGATGGATTTCTGTCAAGAAACCGTTGTTGCAGTGGCCGATTCCTCCGCATTCCCGGGTGGGCAGTCGCCGCTTTCCATCGGGAGCCTTGAAGACATTTTCGGCTACACGACGCCGAGGTTTGGCCAAAGCGTCGCTCCCTCCGTCCGTCGTATATGAGACGTTATGGAATCTTGCAGACTGATAAGCTTTGCGACCGACTCTTATCAGTTAATCGCCCGTCCGTTTGCAGCGACCCATTCGGTCGTAGTGATCGCACCGAGAAATGCAAAGGCGCGCCGAACAAGCTATATTGCTCGTGGCGGCTATCGTACCTTCGAGCCGCGCGCTCATAACCGTCTGGTTGCAGGTTCGAGTCCTGCCGGGCCCACCAACGTGATCAATAGCTTACCTCGTTCTCGTAGCGTGCGGCGCCATCGCCGCACCAGAAACCGCACCATATACGTGCACTTTTCGTTCGAGCAACGGTTCGCGCTCGGCAAATCGTCGCCTATGCGCAAGGCGGACGCGTCCTTGGATACTTGGGCCGAGCAGGTCGTTTCTGAGGAGCTAGTGAGACCCTGTCGACCGGCGATTTGAGATGGGACGATCCGCGATCAGTCTGCACGCCATGTCCTTGATCACCTGCGCATTGCAGGCCACGCGCCAGCCGAAGCAATGCCAGGCTGTTCCCGCCAAACTACCTGCACGACAGTTGGCTGGCCACGCCCCATTATGCGCACACAGCTGCGATTCTGTTGGCAACACCTACAGCGGCCGAACCGGCATCCCTTCCGGGAGCTTATGCTTCCAGCCCGTCGAGGCGATGACGTGCAACATCAGGTGCTTCGCCTCAGCGACGAACTTGTGAAGCTCAGATAAGTCCTTGAAGTGATTCGTGCTCTGGAACGTGTTCTTGCTGAGATGACTGGCCCCTCCACCCTCCGGATACCAGGTCCCATGAGCGACGACGATGCGCGCTTTCTGGTTCAAAGCCAGGCAGCGATTGAACAATGTCTTGATGACACCAGCGTCCAGGTCCGACCTCGTCCGCGCCAACACCTCGCGGGTCACGTTGCAAAGAGTAGCGAAGTCATAAGGGCCGACGACAACTTCAAAGAGCCCTTCGCGAAGTTGCAGCGCATCGGACAGCCTGAGGCGGATGGTTATCTCCAGCTGAGAGAACGAGTAGATGAATGAGCCGATGGCTCTAAACATCTCCTCATTCCACTCCTCATCCGATTCCGGGAAATCACCAAACTCATCCATATTCGCCTCATCATGACAAGCAGTTCTGGTTTACTTCAGTTACTTCGACCGGCTTCACAGCAATCCACAATTGCGTCATCATGCGCGCACGTCGAAAGATCGGACATAAACCAACGAGAAGATAGAGAAATGGTAGCATTCATTGCAGGCGCCGTAATTGTCGTGGGCGCCCTGACCGGTGCATTCCATCAAGGACAGGTCAACCCGGGTGCGTCGAGCTTCTTCAGCTCCAACTCCCACATCGACAATGATGGGAGCGCCATAGACTAACGCCCCTTACCGCTTGCTTGCGGACGCCTTCCTGGTCGCGTCCACGACTACAATGGGGCTTGCCTTCTTGCCAGCCTTAATCCGATCTTGCTGAATCATTTGCACGCGAGACAACTTACTGCCCATGCCGCCGACGTTGATGATCAGAAACAAGCCCTCGTCCGTTTGAGAGGCCGCCTTGTAGATCTCAAGCTGCGTCTCATAGCCGTGGACGACGGTTCCAGTGGAGAGCTTGATTTCGACCAGAACACGGAAGGCGTATCCGGTCGAGAATTTGAAATCGACGGGACCACCTCCGGAATGCACCTCAGGCGAGATATCCAGGTTGTTCGCCTTGCAGTAAGAATCAGCAACGCCGAAATAAACCAGCTGCGCCGACTTCTCGGACCGAGGCTTGCTCCCGTCCCACAGAAGATGTGAAAGGTTGTTGTTCTCGATGAGCTGCTTGAACTGGCCCGTTATCTCTCCGACCACGCGCATAAGCTCAGGCAGCGTGGGCGACGAAGGCGGGGCTATGGTCAGCGGGTATTGCTGAGCAGCCGTGAGCAGCGCCTGACGAAGCGCCTCGAAGCCCTTCTTGTCCTTCTCGAAGTCATAGCCTGCTGGATCATTCGCTAGCAGGTCACGGATCAACATTTGGAAGTTGTGCGGGTTGCTGAGCGCGATGTGCTTGAGGGCGGACTTCTTCTGCGTGACGGTCGCCTTGGTGATGTTGCCAATCATCTGGTTGACCATGTGGCGCAGCTGCGAGTTGAAGCTGACCACGCGATCGATATCGGCCCAGTCAGTGGCAACTGGCAATTCCCTGAGGATATCCTTGGGCACCAGGAAGATACCGCTCCCGGGCCGGGTCTGGTTGGCCGGCAGCTCGTACTCCTCGAACTCAAGAAAGAACTTTGTGAGCGGAATGGCATGACGGTTGCAAAAATCCTTCGTTATCTGCTCCAACACCCGCAAGATGGAGTTGGTCGTCAGGTCGCTGATGCTGTCCGGGCCGACTCCGCTCTCGAACATGCCCATCAGAATAATCAGCTCGGGGTTTCGCACCCCCACGTCCACGATCTGCTTGGCCGTCGTGAGGATCTTCTCTTTCAGGCTGTCCGGGCGGTCCCGTCCTGAAGTCCCCGCTCCTCCGTACCCCAGGCAGGTCTCGCTGCGCTCATGCAGCGCCAGCCACTTCATGGCAGCCGTCCAAGGCGCGTCAACCGGCCCTTTCGACTCCGCCAACAGCTCGATGATATCCGACATTCGCTTCTCGAATGCCTGCACACCGAAGCTGGCCATCACTGGATGGATGCTCTTCTTCAGGAGCAACGGGTCCACGAAGAGCTTGGTGTCAGCATTGAGCACCGGGTCCAGTAGACCTTCAGCATCCAGTGCGGCGGATGGGATTCCAAATTGCTGACTGAAAACCTTTGGATTTACGAGCTTTGCCATGCAGTTAATCGCACTAACGGAAAGGCGCGGATGCTAGGAGATCAACCGATAGTTGACAATGGCCGCGGATCAAACCCGGCGCGTTCTTACACTAAAGTTCGGGCGTCTCTGCATCATCGCCCCCACGGTAGCACTGAGAGCCAACCCTTTCCTTGCAGCCAGGCTGTAACCGCTCCGACCCCAGCAGCAACCAGCCAGCTCCACAGAAAGGGTCTACGACCAGCTGCCGCATTCAGGGACCGTTGCATGATAAAGCTCCCGAATAACAGTCCCCAGTCCTTACGGATGGCGCTGCTCCGTTTCAGGACCTCAACCAGGTTTTCGTTCCGCACGTCTTTGTCAGACACAGCCGATCTCCTTCCCCGGGAGGCGAATCCCGGAGCTGATTCTGCATTGGCCCGCACGGTGTTAAGTGAGGCCGATTAACTAAAATCCATTCCGTGCCCGTCCGCAGTCGGCGCAAGCCGAATTTCTTTTTTTTGCGAAATCAACACCAAGCCATTGTTCGTAAAACAGAAAATCTCGAGGCCACATGCTCTGGTGGGAAACAACGCCTGGAACCACCTAAGGATTGACCGGCAAACCGACCGATCTACCTTGTGCCTTTCCTCCAGAGCGTTTGATTGGAAGGACGTTTATGTCGGACTATCTGTTTTCAGACCATCGCCTGAGCGACACATGCATCAGAGGGGTCGCGACGCCAGCAACGCCATCGCCGGCATGGACCTGAGGACATCTGCAGAAGCCGGCAGACGACCTTGCCGATATCATTGAGGCGCATTACCGGGTAGAGATTCCCAAACTGCGCCGAGACCAGGAGATACTTAGCGAACCTCGTGAAATCATGCAGCAGGTGATTGACTATGGGCGCGCTATCTCGGTGCCCGCCCTGCAACTCACCTTGACGGTACCGTTCGAGGGCGACAGACAAGATCTTAGGGGAACTCGCAAAGGACTTCAGCCGGCGTCCGCTCGAAGACATCGCCTCACTGATCGCCCCTAACTCGCATCCGGAGATGATTGCGCATCCCGATTGAAGATTACCGTAGGCATCGCAACGGGTCCGCACGGGCGAAGGATCACGCGGCGGCCGTCGGATTTGCAGAACGTATATAGTCGCTAGTGCCGCCGGTTTTTAGCGCGCCCCTCCCAGACGATGATTCCATGTGTTGTTGCTCTCTTGCACCCAACCCGCCAGAGGTCCTGGAATGCATGCGTGAAGGTAAGGGAAAATGTCCGAGGCCGATTCGACCTTTCTGAGAACTCTTTTTTCGATTCTCCGGCTTCCGTGTCATCCAATGAGGCTGACGTTGAAGGAAAATAACCTGAAAATCGCTCCTCAACTCGGCAGTCTGCTTCAAGGCGACAAAGCCGACACAACCGCTAAAAGGCCATTTCTGCCTGTCCTTCGGCTGCCTCACTCTGCGGCTTCAGCGACGGAGCTTTTAAGCTCTGCAAATTTCGTCGCCATCGTGGGATTAGATCGAGTCAACTTCTTGATCGTCACGTCCTGCGCCTTGTCGTTGGCCAGGCGCAGGTTGCGATCCGTACCCATCAAAGCATCCTTGGTCTTCTGCAAATGATCGATGGACTTGTCGATCTCGGCGATTGCCGTCTGGAAATTTCTGGAGGCGAGGTCATAATTCTTGGCAAAACCGTTCTTGAAAGTCTCAAGCTGGCTTTCGAACTGCGTGATGTCGATATTCTGCGCTTTAACGAGCGCCAGCTCCGTCCTGTACTTTAATGAGTTGAGAGAGGCGTTCCGCAAAAGCGTAATCATCGGCAGGAAGAACTGCGGCCGGATGACGTACATCTTCGGATAGCGGTGGAAGACGTCGACGATGCCCGCGTTGTAGAGTTCATTGTCGGGTTCAAGCAATGAGACCAGGATGGCGTACTCGCAGCCCTTTTCGGTGCGATCCCGGTCGAGTTCCTTGAGGAAATCCTCGTTTTTGCTTTTAGTCGCGGTTTTATCGCTCTCGTTCTTCATCTCGAACATGATCGAGATCATCTCGGTGCCGGCCTCGTCCGAGTCTCGAAAGATGTAGTCGCCCTTGCTGCCGGTCCGCGCGTCGTTGTCCTTCTCGAAATACGCCCGCGGGAAGGCCATCGAGCGCACCCGGTTAAACTCGGTCTCGCAGTGCTGCTCCAGAGTCTCGCCAACCATCTTGGTCGACAGGCGGGCCTTCATGTCCTTCAGGCGCTCGATCGCGTCGTCGCGATCCTTGATCTGGGTTTCGTACTTGTCCTTGAGCGACTGCTGGCAAAGCTGCTTTTCAAGCTGCACCTGTTTGATGCCGTTCTTCAGCTCATCGCGCTCCTTCTCGATGGCGCCGACCGCTTCGGCCACGGCGAGCTTCTTCTCAAGCTCAATGGCGTGGAGCTTGGCCTTCAGCTCTTGGATTTCTTTTTCCTTAGCAGCAGTGATTTTGTGCTGCTCAGTGGCAAGGAGCGCTTCAGCAAGCTCCGAGGCCGCTTGTTTTTCGCGCTCAGACTCGGCCAGCGCGTTTGCGAGCCGGTCACGCTCCTTCTCCACGGCGCTGAGCGCTTCGCTGACAGCAAGCTTCTGGACGACCTCACTCCCCTCAAGCTTGGACTTCAACTCCAAGATTTCGGCGTCCTTGGCCGCCGCGGCCTTTTGAAGATCGTTACTGACCTGGGCCTTGGCCAATTCAACAGCGCTCTGCTTGTCACGCTCAGCCAATTCCAGCCGTTCGTGGAGTTGTTCTGCGAAATCGGCGTCACGGACCTGCTTCAGGATCTCGGCGTAGCCGGTCTCATCGACCTTGAAGGCCTTGTCACAGTGTGGACAGATGATCTCGTGCATAGTTGCTGTCCGATCGGTGGGGCCGCTGTTGTCATCAAAATGGCTACGGGGCTGGTGGAATCGGCCTCCACCCGCCACGAGAACAAAATTAGAACAAGCCCGTTTGGAGGGTCAAGCCGGAAGCAGCGGTTTTGCGCATTTGGCTGGGGCAATCCCCCACTTTCCAAGGCGCCGGCCACGTCCCCGGCGTTATCAGGCGTTCGACGATCCGACCAGCGACGGCGTTGGTCGCCTTGAACCGCAAATACGATTGGTCGACAAGTTTTAAGCTGGGGTTGGCGCGCCTCCACGAAGGCTCATTGCGAGCTGGCGTAGCGCTTGCAGCAGAGCTGGCAGATTATCCTGCGTAATGCTCCAGATCAGCTCGGGATCGACATCCCCTGTATCCGCCGTCTCCTCGATAAGGGCTTCGCCCTGAGGTACGACAGCGAGTACCTGGTCGTTCGCGACATCCCCTACCTGGACGCCAACAAGGCGCTCCAGGTAGGAGCCATCGTCGCCAAACTCGTGTTCGTGGACAAGGTCCGCGTCCAGCAGCAGGACCACCAGGTCTTCTTCGCCGGGTCCGTTCCGCACGGGCTCGACGGCAAGCCGGTGCCGAACCTCGGCGGCGGCGCCGCGTCACTGACGCTGGCGAAGCCGGACGTCATCGTCGAGCGCAGCTTCTCGAACAAGCCCTCGTCCGGCGGCTTTCCCGACTTCTTCGCCAAGATCGAGCACTACCTGAACCTGATCGGCGGGCCGGCGATGAGCCTGCACGGGTTCAACCCCTACACCTTCCGCGTCGACCACGACGTCGTTGGCGACTCGGTGTTCAAGTTCCGCGACACGCTGACCAGCCGCGCCGAGATTGGCGATCTTGCGGCCCTGCTCAAGAGCGAGGTCATCGCGATCATCGGCCTCGGCGGCACCGGCTGCTACATCCTCGACTTCATGGTGAAGACGCCGGTCAAGGAGATCCGCGGCTTCGACGGTGACTTCTACTTCGTCCACAACGCCTACCGCTCGCCCGGCCATCTCGACGAGCAGGACCTCGGTCAGGCCAAGGCGGCGGTTTATGCCCGGCGTTATGATAACTTTCGTCATAATCTCAAGCTTGAGCGGAAATACATTGACGGGTCATCGGCCGCCGACCTGGAAGGCGTGACCTTCGCCTTCGTCTGCGTCGACAAGGGCTCGGCGCGCGCCGAGATCTTCGACCTGCTGATCAAACTGGGCATTCCATTCATCGACGTCGGCATGGGCCTGAACCGCAAGGAGGGACCGCTCGCCGGCGCGTTGCGCGCCACGTACTTCCCGGCCGACAAGGCCGCGGCCGTGCGCGATATGCAGCTCGCCGAACTGGCGGACCATCCCGACGACGTCTACCGAGCCCAGGTCCAGATCTCCGAGTTGAACGCCATGAACGCCTGCCTCGCCGTAATGCGCTATAAGCAGCTGCGCGGCTTTTACCTGAACAAGCAGGCGTCAATCCACATGCTCTTTGACACCGCCGGGCTTAAGCTGTTCGGGCAGGAGGGGCCGTGAACAAGATTAGGCTTGAGCGCGTGCAGTACATGCCGAAGCAGCTCTCCCCCGGCGTCCTCTACGTGTCGGAGAAATATGCCGTCGCCGGGCATCTCTGCGCCTGCGGCTGCGGCAACAAGGTCATCACCCCTCTCAGGCCCGCGGAGTGGTCCTTTACTGAACACAACGGCCTGCCGTCTCTCTGGCCGTCGATCGGCAACTGGCAGCTGCCCTGCCGGTCCCACTACGTCATCAACCAAGGGCGTATAGATTGGGCCGGCGCCTGGACCGAGGCCCAGGTGCTGTCGGGCCGCCGCGCTGAACAGCAGCGCCGCGAGGCCTACTACGCTTCGAAGCAGCCGCCCGGTATCCTCAACCAGCTCTGGCAGTGGCTAGTGCGGACCCTGCGCAAGCTGTTCGGCAAGTAGGGACAGGAGGCCCAATGAGTGTCGGTGCACCGCTCGTGTGTTTGAGCAAAGGAATGAGCCGTGGAAAGCAAAACAACTGAACGCGAGGAAGAGCACGAATATTATTCCTTACCAGAAGAAGCGATTCAGTTCCTTCCCGAGGAGTGGCGAAATCACTTCCAGGCCATGGCCGACAACGGTCGCGCCGTTCTGGAATCCGTCGACAAGGAATTGTCGCAGCTGATCAGGATATCGAACTCGTTCACCTCTTTGGTGGCGCTGAAGTACGCGGCAGCACGTCTGTCGAAGTATAAATTCGCCGCTGATATGAAGGCCTTTCTGGAGCTCGACATGCTCACGACGGCATTCGTCGTGACGTATGTGCGCCTGCATCAGGGCGGAATCGGCAGCGGGTTCGCCCGCGACATCCTTCCGGAGAAACTCCGGCAGGCCCATGATCAAATCATCGATATGAGAAACAAGAGGTTTGCTCATAACGATGGTCATCGCTCTGTGTCGAACGCGATGGAGATCGGTTTTGAAGGTGATCGCTTTATTGTCGGCTTCAATCTCACTCTCGAATTTCAGATTGGAGGCGCCCCAGAGTGGCAGGAATTAGCCAAATTTCTTGACTTAATGACCGTTGATAGGATGGAGAAGCTGCTGGCTAAACTGAAGGCGAAGACCGGCCACGACTGGGTTTGGCCGAAGGGTCCCGCGCCAGACTGACCAATGGCATCGCCGCAAAATCGCAAATACGATTGTGCGATTTAGCGACAGCCTTTTTTGAGCTTCCGCACCCAGTTAAGCGCCATGGCTACATCGTCTTTACCTCGCGTCGGCGGCCCGGCCGATTCTTCCCCACTCTCTTACGATAGACCATTCGTCAAACAGGGTCGGCTGAAGGTCCAGCTTGTAGAACCGTGCCATATTGCGGCGATTGTCGATCCGAGTAAGCACGATTGCGGTCATGCCATTTCCTCCTTTTCTTTTTGTTGAACCAGCGGGAAAGCATTGGCAGCCCGAAGATAGCGATGAATGGTCTCCCGGCTGACCCCGAGCTTCCGCGCCAAACCCGCCTTCTTCACGCCCCCCGCACGTCTGCGATAATCTGGGCGACCTGCTCCTCATTTAAGGAGCGGCGGCGTCCCTTGTAGACGCCTTTGCGCTTGGCAACGGCGATACCTTCACGCTGAGGCTCCCGGATATCAGTCGCAGCACGAATTTTCGCTTTGGCATGATAGACGTTGCCACAAGTGCAACTGATAAGCTTTCTCTCAAAATATACCCAGTCCGAGACTGATAAGGTTTCTGCGGAAACCTTATCAGTCAAACGACCGGCACTTCGACACGAAACTTCGGCTATCTATAATTCGGCCAACGTGTGCTCTGACTTATTCTAGTGCCCCTTCGCCAAAGACACGGCGCCCTTCATCCGTAACGTCCCAGTAGTAATGACCAGCCGAATCGATTGCTGCAATTGTCATCATGCCCGTGTTGTGGAGTTGAAAGAATGCCTCCACGGTTTCGAGTATCGAAGTCAATCGCCGTTTAAGATGAACTCTGATGGCTAGGTGGAATTGACCAAGCAACGCAGCATTTCCGCCGCTTGATAGCGCGAACCGCGCATTCCGCGAAACCTTAGCCCCGCCGATCCTTTGATCGATCTTCGGCGCTGTAAGCCAAAGCGTGGCGTCTCTGGTACCTTCCTTGATCACAACGCCCTTTGCTTGCAGTTCCAGGCAAATCCGAGCCATTCTCTCGGCAAGGTCAAGGACCTCAAACTGAGGTCGCTCTCCTACGACTTCTTTATCGATCCCAAGCGCCAACTGGGAAACAAATGGATCCAGTTCGAAATTTTTGCTTTGACGCTCCCCCGCTTCCAAACTGGTGCTTTTCACCAAGGTCGACCACAACTCTTTCAAGGCCGGAGCGATCCGCTTAGATAGCTCGATCGAACGTACCACCTCCGGTTCGCTAAGGTTGAACCGGATCACATGGTCGGACAGATTTTCTCTCAGATCAAAGAAAAACCATCTTTCGCGACCGCGATCAGACGAACTGACAAAATCGAGATCTTTTAGAGCAAGGAGTATTACCACCAACCGATGTTGCATCTTATTTGAAGGAAACCCCAATCCAATTTTTCTGGACAAGTCTTTCTCGAGAGCTTTGACGACCTCGAAAGTTTGCAGCTGAACGAATACATCTTTCACGACTTCTCTCCCGTTACATTGAGTGAACCGCCGATTGCGATCACGACGTCATTTACAAGATCGATTCCGGGGCTTCGTCTCAGTTCTTCATTTTCATAGAACGCGCATCGAACGCACCGGCGTTCTCGCCGCACGATTCTATTTACAGATTGCGAAATGAAGCCGTGGGGAGGCGCCGAAAATGGACTGATAAGAAAATTCTGATTTCCTTATCAGTCCGCTGCGCTCGACCGAACATCGAGCGCAGCTTGTTAGATTGCCAATCTATGAGGAGAGCGCACCACCGACAGATTCAACGACATATTCGTCTGCCTGGTCTCTTCCTATCAGAAGGCCCTCCTCTTCTATTTTCTTGACGAGGTGCTTCAACGTCGTGACTGCACTTTTGGCGCTCATGTCCGGGCCGAAAATGACGACCAATTCATCTCGAATCCGATTATTTGGTAGCTTCTTTACTTTACCACCGCCACGCCTGCGGCTCTCACGGAAGGCCCGAACTTCCTCCGGACTTACCTCCGTCAACGTCGACAGCTCATAATCGCACTGCATTCCGAACGCGTCGTCATCCTTAGCACCGTACAGAACCGTGGTCCCGGCGAATGACTCTCCATTCCATATGCGAGAACTACCTTCGTCGAGGTCTACTTTCACTAGTCTCTTCTTCATCGTGCACGCTCCTTACGCTTGTTTTTCATCGCGACGCAGCCGTCCGCTGCGTCCTTCCTGATTTACAAGATTGGAGAACGACACTATCGCGAACCACTAGTTCAGAGCGTCGCTCTGCCCGAGGCAACGGTCACGGCCCATCCTTTACAAGTTCAATTTCCGCCTTTGCGGCAGAAAATCTCCCGTCTTTCTGAACGTGACTGAACTGCAATTTGCATTCGCCATGCGCGACTACGTAGCGGCGTGCAGTCTGTGCACACCGTGCTGCACACATTGCACATGACAAATCTTAGGCAGGCCGAACGCACAGCAGATGCGGACTGATAAGGAAATATTGAAACCTTACCACTCAGAGACATGCGCGATTTTCCCTTGCACGCAGAGCCTGATCGTCTAGAATCTTGCTGTAACTGGTTTAAGCACGATGGCCGGCAAGCAAGCCAAGACACTCTCAACTGATCATATCGACGATCTCTTGTTTTTCGCCGCGCACTCTCGCCACCCACTTCGCAACCGTCTCATCGTCTTGCTCTCGGTCAAGGCAGGTCTTCGCGCTGCCGAGATCGCCAAGTTGAGGTGGGCCATGCTGCTCGACCCAAGCGGCGAGGTTGGTAGTACGCTTGAGGTTCGCGACGAGATCGCCAAGAAACGCGGCGGCCGCTCAATTCCGATTCATCCTGAGCTCCGAGAGATCCTCGTCGAGGCGCGTCGGCAGTGTGAGGGGGATGGCCCACTTATTCGATCCGAGCGCGGCGGCGCAATGACGCCAATGAGCATCGTTGTCTGGTTCAACCGCGCTTACGAAGAGCTCGGGTTCAAGGGATGCTCGTCGCACTCGGGGCGTCGGACTTTTATCACGCGAGCGGCGCGCTCGGTTCACAAGGCAGGCGGCTCGCTGCGCGACGTTCAACTGCTGGCCGGCCATCGATCCATTCAGACAACGCAACGCTACATCGACGGCGATAGTGACGCTCAACGGAGGCTGGTATCCCTCATCTAGTAACCAGCGTTCCGGGTCAACGCTCGGCAAAGAACCCGACCAGCAGGAAATCGGTCGCGGCAAGAACCTCCGATCCGCTGAGCCGCGCCGAGAGCTTGATCCGGACGGTCTGTGCGGTCGCTGGTTCGATGTCGTTCCTTGACGAGATCGACGACGAGGCTCGGGACGCCGGCCTAATTCGAGCTGTCGCCCTCGCTGACACGCCGCCGATTTTTGATTGGCTCGTCACGACGTTTAGCTTCCAAGGCATCTCCGACCGCGTCGCGCGCGACTACATCCACAAGCATGGCACCGCATCCTGGTCAGCAATGGCAGCGAGCCAGAAGAATGCGCCCTCTTGCCCCAAGCTGCGCAGCTACTGGCATTTCGAAGGCTGCCGATACGACAAGACCAGCTTTACCTGCGCGGAGCCCGATCACATCGATGCGTGCGCCCTTCCCCGGCCGCGCCTTCGCAATGGCCGATTGAACCAAACCGCGTACTCGCTCTTCTTGTTCGTCCGCGACCTCGCCAACGGCGATCTGGTGGGCTGGATCGACGGCCAACTCGACGGCGCGAAAGGCGCTACAATCGCCGAGTTGGAAGCGGCACGTCAGGAGGCATTGATCGGCCCCCTCCGAAACGTCTACGGCGTCTCCGACAAGATATTGATGATGACGCTTTCGACGCTGCTGATCGGCGTACGCGAGCACCGGCCGCTCTGGCTTAAAACCGGTACCGCGATGATCGCGGTGGACACGCTGGTTCATAATTTTCTGCATCGCACGGGCATTTTACAAGACTGCGGTAGCTCTCACGCTTATGGCGCCGCTTGTTACGGCCCGGGTGGCTGTGCCGAGATCATCAGGACCGTGGCCGGCCGTATCGATACGCGCACGTTGAACCCTGTATTCCCGAAGAGGTTCGCCAGGTACGTGCAAAATGCCATTTGGAGGCTGTGCTCTCTGGACGGCCTCAACCTGTGTAATGGTAACCGAATTGACGACCGGCAAGCCTGCCAAATCGGCTACTGCCACCTGCACCAAAGGTGCGGCCGAATACCGCTGAAAAATGGCTAAAATCGGCGTAAAAACAATTAGTTAGAACGCGTTTTGGCACAGATTTCGCTTGAGACAGCACCACGGCTAGCCTATACTCGCTCTACAAGGTCTATAACGACTTTGCAATTTATAGTGGAGAGACATCTGTGATTGATTTGCCCCGGCGGGCGCCGGGCCCGCCACCATGGCCAAGCCATGACATCGCTAGAACCGCAGAACACGGGGCCCTATTGGGCCCCGTCTGCTTATGAGGAGGAGAAACATGGGAAAGCAGCCAGACAAGAAGACGGCCAACGCTACAGACAAGCTCTTTGTCTTCGGACTTGATGAGGATGGAAAGCCACGAGGCGCCCGGTTTCCGGAGTTCAACGAGAAAGTCGTAAGCGCCGCGAGCCAAATGATGTTGGCCTCCGTGCACGCGGCCTCGCCAGCAGTCACCGAGATCGCGATGAAGCTGCCCGTGGGAAGGCTGTACGCGAGCGGCAAGGCATTTGTGCCACCGATCCGACGGGATCTCCTGGGCAAGCTCAAAGCAGCGCTAGAGGTGCCTGGCGACAAAAGCCACGTTCAGCAACCCGCGCCAGCGCCATCTCCCGAAAGGGCCAAGGCGACGGGCGACGTTGTTGCTGCTGGCCTGCCACGAACGTGGGAGAGCATCGATGTCGGCCAAATGGTGCTCGTTGAGGACGATGACCCCGGATTTGGCTGGTGGCCGTGCCTTGTGACCAAGCGCGAGGACCAGGTCTTGACGCTTCGGCTTCGCGATTACCCGGACAAAGGCACCTACGTCCGGCACATCGCTCAGGTGGGGCTCGTAAATCCCGGTCCAGAGTAACCTCGCGGCTAGCTCCCAAGCCCGGGCCGTGGCCCGGGCTTTTGCAACCTGACCATGCCTGATGCTGAGCGGACGCGAGCCAGGCACATCAAACAACACACTTTGGAGAACAACCATGTCCATGCACACGGACGCGGATCGCATCCGCACGCTCAATGACGAGCTTCGGCAGCACCTTCTCGGCGGCGGGGCCGTCATCACAGCTGGCATCGCAGAACTAGGCCCCGAGGCCGTCGAGCGCTTGGTCAAAACCATCGCAATTTTCGACGACTTTTGCCACGCCAACGATCCCCACGAAGAACACGACGCCGGCGTCTTTAATTTCGAAGGGACTGCCGTCATGTTCAAAATTGACTACTACGACAAATCCCTCAACTTTCATTCGCCCAATCCAGCAGACCCCGCCGTCACCGAGCGGATCATCACGATTATGAGGGCGGACGAATATTAGCGCCCTCGGAATCGACTAAACATCTATATTCACTGCTCGTTCAAGAGTTTGACGAGCGGTACCGACAAGGCCTCAGCAATTCGAGCCATAGCCAATAGGCTGGGGTTACGCCGCCCTCGCTCGATCCCGCCGATGTAGGTCAAATCCAGGTCAGCCTCGAACGCCAATTTCTCTTGGGTCATTCGACGCTGCTGACGAATACGCCGGACGTTCTTGCCAACAATGACGCGCCAATCCTGCATTCCGGGATGGAGCACCATCGGGCGCATATAGTCTCTAGGGACTATATTCCCTATTGGTAAGATTTTGGGTCGAAGCGAGGGCACCTCCAAAAACCTGCTCTAGAAATCGGAAAACCAAAGTGACTGAAGAACTCTCTGCACCACCCCCACTTCCAAATCTCGGAGAGGCAAGCAACCACGCCAACGGTGGTACAATGTCGCGAACGGCGCTCGGCAAGGTCCGACGACAGCTACGACCATCAGGAATCTACTGAGCAAAAAAGAACTCGAAACGGATACGGAGGTCTGGCGGAAGGGCATGCCCGAATGGAAGCCTCTCCGGGAAAGCGACCTTGCTGACTTGGTGGCTGCCGAGCCACCTGCGATTTCGTCCCAGCACATTGGCAACGGTTACGTCTGGACGCTGGCTCTCTTGCCACTCGTTTTCGGGGTGATCGAGGCAGCAGTGAGCGCGACCAACCAGGAAGCCGCGGCTCGTTCTCTAGTACCGGGGTTTCCGTATCACCCAAGCAGGGGACTGCCGTTCCAGGTACCCGTCGTCATCAACGCCTTGCTCGGCTGGCTCGATGATCGCCGGTTGAAACAGGCGGGATATGGTTCTCGGCTAACTCGCGTCACAGCCGTGCTGTTTGCGCCAGTGTATATGTTTCTGAGGGCGAAACACCTTAAGCAGCGCCCATACTACGCGGTCGCCTGGATCATCAGCTTTATAGTCGGTTTCCTGATATACGCATCTGTCGAAGGCCAGACTCAACTATATGCCGGGCTCCATCCCGAGCCCGGTCTTTCCCTCCCCGCGTGCAGCGGCTTCCCCCCGACGCTCAGCGTGCGTTTCCGCTTATGCTCATCTGAGACGGCAAGCGAAACGAGCCAAAAGAAATGAAACCCATATTCCTTCTGATCTTCGTGCTGTTGTCCACGGCAGCTTCGGCCGAACAGGTGAGAATTCCGTGGAAAGGTGACTACGCTCACAACTCGGGGAAGCACTGGACGAAGGAAAACCCCTACGATTCCGGGTTCTCGAAGAATTTCAAGAACGGCACGCCGGAGGAGTTCGGCGAAGTAGAGAAGGACGGCGAGTTAAACGCTTTTATCTACTCTCCCAAGGCCGCGAAGGGACCGACACCATTCGTCATTCTGTTGCATGGTTGCGGCGGTCTAGGCACCGAGGCCAAAGAGTGGGCGGCGCACGTTGCCGATCTTCTCAACAAGGAAGGCGTCGGTGTGCTGGTGCTCGACAGCTTCACCACGCGGTATGTGGACAAGTCGTGCGGCCTCGCCGATCTGCATTGGGGCCGCCGTCGCGCCGACGACGCCTACTCTGCTCTCGACTACCTGATTGAGAAGAAGCTCGCAAAGGCCGATGAAGTCTACCTCATGGGCTATAGTAACGGCGGCACAACGACGTTGGTGTCAATGACAACGCAGGAAGCAGATCATTCACACCACTTTGCAGCAGCGTTCGCGATTGCGCCGGGTTGTAGTCCGTCATTGCAGCATTCCGCGCTCTATACGGGTCCCATCATCCTCTTCATGGGGGACCAGGATGACGCGAACAATCCAAAATGGTGCGAAGAACTCGTGAAGAGGAAACGGTCGGTTCCCGTGCGGATGATCGAGTACCACGGTGCCAACCACGGCTTCCCGGTGAATGCACCTGCACACGAATTCATGGGCTGGCACCTCAGCTACGAACCGACCGCGGAAAAGGACATGATGCAGACCATTGTCTCCACGGTCAAAACAAAGAAGTTCGTCAAAGGCATCGAGCTCCGATGACTCCTTGTACAAGGACCTTGTTATGGGCCAGAAATCGGAACCGCCAGGGGCCTACCAAGTCTATGTCTTAGGTCTCGACGCCAATGGAAGACCGCGGGGCGCTCGGTTCACTATTCTGAGGGACAGCATCGTTTCCGCGGCCATGGACATGAACTGCCGGGTTCTAATCCGGCAGCCCGCCGAGGTGTGCGCATTGGCCAGCAAACTGCCGGTGGGACACGTTTTGGGCTCGGGCAAAGTGGTGAGGTTATTTCTGCCCGATATCCGGCGCGAACTTTATACTGCGATATTGAAGACGGAACGACTTGCTGCCCAGCAAGACAACCTCCGGATCGCGGGAGCGCTTCTTTGTACGATTCATTGAGCGTGCCCGGTGGCCGCATATCTTTGCAGTCGTCCAGAATGCCGCTCAACAACGCGTTCTCGAGTGTTTTCGCGAAATTTAGCCGATCTGAATCGGCAATCTTTTCTGGGTGAGATAGCACCCGCTTTCCGCACGAATGATCGCCTCAGGTGACCCTAATTTCTCAGACATATCGCCTGAGAAAAATGGGAAAAATCATCATGCAGACCACCCAACAGGGCAAAAGGCGGGCGTCGCGCTTGTCACCCGAACTCGCAGCGGCCATTCGCCCTGCAATGGAAGCAGCAACCAGACTGAGGCTGCGTGGCGGCCGGTTCGAAATCTACAACGTCATGGAAGCGGTCTACTCCGTCTACATGGATTGGAAGCATCGCAAAATCGCGAAGCGGTCAGCTCGCGCCCTTGCCGGCCAGCTAGGAATTGCAGAGCGCAAAGACATGACCTCGATCCGCATTTTGATCGAGGCAGTCTTGCCTGAGGCGAACCACAAGCAAAAGAGCCGCTGGGTAAGAGCCCTGGAATACATCTACTCACAAGATGTCCCGGCCACTAGGCTACGGCAGTTCGCACGACTACACGATGGATTGGCCGGATGCGCGCGGGCAGCCGTGGAGATTAAAAGGAAGCGGAGGCGGTCGCTTCGCGATTTTCCAGAGGGCGATTGGGGCGATTGAGCCGAAAAATTGACGCATCGGCCCTTTTCACGCCGGTATCAAAAGCTACGAGCCCCGTCGGCTCAGCAGAGCTCGTAGCCTTCATCCGCGCACCGCCACTCAGCTCATTGGATGTTGCCCGACAGATCAGCAGTACGTGGTCAGCCTATAGGATACGTCGGTTTGGCTACCATTCCGTCGGCGGGATCTCCCAGATCAAACCGTTGATGCTCCAACAAGCGTAGTTTATCACCGTGTTGATCGGTTCATCATTGAAATCCAGAAGTTTGGAAAATTCATCGACAAGCGTCGAGATTGCTATTGGTGCCTCGATCCGCTCGATCTCGTCCGGTATTCCATGATCCTTCACACCGAAGTTTCTTTCGAAATGCCGCGACTGTCGCCAGCGCCGAACCTTTCTCCCGCCGTACTTTTCGCCTCTTGTAATGCCATGACCTGCTAGGCACCTCGTGACAAAGTGCATCCTTTGAGGTTTCGGCAAGGCCGCGAACTCGGGGATCATGCATTAGTAGACTAAAATCGAGAGTTCGGGCGATCTCGGCGATGATAGCGTCAAGCTTAACGTCCATTGAATTTCTCCTTGTTGGCCGCAACGTCGCGGCTGGACAAGGATCTTTTACAAGTTCGCCTGAGCGCCTCTGTCGTAGTGCTCTAATCGCCCCGCCACTCAGTGAAAATCACGATCCGGAAATGGAGACCCAGCGAGGGTACAAGGGCGGTATCCGTGCCGAGAAGTAGGGGTCAATTCAGGGCCGCGCCATTGTGATTTGCCTGTGCCTCCTTCGGATCGGACCGGGAATGCGGCTTCTGAGCGTCGTAGTATCGCCCCTCAAAGCGATGCGCTTGGCAGTCTTCAGAAGCTTTGCACCGTCGCCGCCAGCGACAGCGAGCTTGTCAAGGTGGAGGTGCTTCACGGCGTGGAAGATTGCGATCCTCTCTCCATGTCGAAGATCCTCCTTACCCTGTTTGAATTGCCGCAATACCACACCATCAACGTCGGTGATCGGCCGCCCCAACTCATCTTCTCGATCTCGCACCGAGAGTCGATAGCCTTTGCATGGCGATTTCAGTAGATAGGCTACATGCTTGGGTAATCTACCCTGTTTGATTTTTCGGATGTGAGTAGCGCGCAGACCATCGGCGATTGCGCTATAGTGGCCCGAGCGCACAAGCTTTCGGAGCTGCTTCTTCAGCTCCTTACGCGCAACGCCCCAGACCAGAGCATGCAGGTGCCAGAACATGCAAAGCTTGCCCGCATATCGCACTCCGTGCTGCAAATTGACGTAATAGGCTGGCTCGACCACGCCAAAATACGAGAACCCCCGTAAGCCATACCTCAGCCGGTTCTTGATGAACTCCAGGTCCCCAATAGTCATGCGATCTTCGGGCGGTCTCGCGCACCGCACGTCCATGAGGGAAACAAAAAATACATCCTGGTTGTGCGTTGAACCATCCCCTCCGTCACAGAAGAAGCTCGACAGTTCGTTGCTAACAGCTTGCCCCCAGATCCGACGTGAAAAAGAATTTACGGCCAGCAGATCATGTCGAAATCTACCCTTCGGCAGCTCTCGATCACCACGCGATAAGGTGTGACGTTTCTTCGATTTCTCGAATGCCCTTTGCAGCGCGGAATGCTCTCGCGACTGCCAATACTCAATCCGCGTTTTTCGATAGAATGTCATGTCCATCTCCAGTCCTATACTGGAGATGCTTTACAAGGTTGTCGCGTCACGCAGATTCGATCGTAGGCGGCTCAAACAGCCCATCTAGGTGCTGTAGAACGTCTATTGGTTCATTGGTGTGTTCAAGCAAGCAGCAAGCAAGCAGCCGCAATGAACAGTTATGAAGCCGAAGAATGCCAACCCAGCCTCAACTGCTTCGTATCATAGACCAAGGAAAGTCGTGCAGTGCGTCGCAATCGTGCTGGACCCCATGCCCGCTTCGCCAGCGGATGTGCAATCCGTGCAAAGCTAAAAGTCGTCATTGCACGTTCGACCCTAGCCACGCAATCTGATTGAGAACTCGAATCACTGCACGGAATGCACGGTCTCAATCCGCCCATGGTAATTCAAATCTCGGCTCACAAATTCGATCCATCCGACGCCATCGCTGTCATAACAGGCTATCGACGACAACGATTTCCCTTGGAGCGCGAGTTGGCTTTCTTGGGCTTCGTCACGTGGATGTTGTTTCCGACGAAGGCTCAGACCGTTCAAACAGCACAGATTATTGGTGCGGCGAATTACTTTCTTCAACTTCCGAAATCACGTCGAGCCACTCTCGCTCGCACGAATCCCTATTTTGCGCAGGACGTGTTTGCAAAAACCCTGCTGAAGTTTCCTTTGGGTGACACGTTCAGAATGGAGTTTGAATCTGCCTTCAATGAGCTCGCTAACATAACCGAGTTGATCGAATTCTTTATGATCTGCCCAATTGAGCAAAGGCCATCCTTGCTGAAGGCACTGCATTTCATTGAGCAGGGAGGTTTTGTACCGGACGATGTTAAAGAGACCGATCGACACGCGCACACACGGTCTCGATCTACACTGAAGGTCAGCTGGGTGAACTACGCCATAGCTGGCCCGTTCATCTGGTCCGCGATGCAATCCAAGTACGAGTTCATCACCCGTCTTTCCCCGGATCTTAAATCGACGATCAACAGGGTCGACAAGTTTCTAGCAAGAAAGGACGAGGTCATGGAATTCTTTGAGCTGGCTCGCTTCTGTCAGGACAGGCTGATTCCTCGTTTGGACGAGAGGAGCCGAGCTCGCTTTCGCTTTCTCAAATTTCCACCGAACGTAGCGGCAGTGGACGTCGGGCTTTCAGAACTAGACTCCGCGCAAGCGGCGATTCTGAAAGATTACAGACCTCCAAAATTGATTGACAAGGACTACAGACCTCCAAAGTAGGCCAGTAAACTGGTGGCCTAGACCAGCAAACCTCCGGCTTATTACGCTTCTTCTCTCAAATCAGTAGTCTCGAGCCTTGGAAATCGGCCGTGCATCGCGTGCAGGCTCAGAGCAGGAGACTCGTTTGCCCATTTTGAAGAAGACCGCATTGATTGAGGATCTGTCCGACGGTCAGTTCTTTCAGCGATATGCATTCACGAGGGAGGATAAAGGCGAGGGATTTATGGAAGTGCGCCCTGCCGAAGCTGACAACTGGCGGTCGTTTCGTGACCGGCTGCGCAATAGGAATGCTCATCCTTCCCTGCTGACTAAGTCGACGGTCGAAGCGGCTGCGGCATCAGCACCACACACACGGTTCGCTTATGCCGCCGCTGCAGGTTGGCGCCCCGGCCGTAAGACTTTTGTGCTGCCCAATCGGGTTATTGGAGCCAACACGAAGAAGATCTGCGGCCTGCCGCCTGAGGCCCATAGACCGCGACCGCGGGGCTCGTCTAAGAATTGGCTGAAATCTGTGGGGTCGCTTGCCGCGAAATCGTCGGGCATGATGCTGACCACAGCCTGCTCATTTGCAGCGCCCCTCTTACGCATTGTGGGCGAGCAATCATTTGGAGTTTGTCTAGCAGGGAAGACCGGAGGAGGAAAAACGACCGCTACCTTGGTCGGCTCTTCAGTTTGCGGAGCAGGTCAAATCGACCAGCTGCTCACCTGGAATGCCACGCTAGCTGGCCTCGAGCCCGCCCTGCGCTCACATAACGACTGCCTGATGGTCGTCGACGATCTCAACAAGATGCAGGCCGCATCGGACAGAGAGAAGCACCGCAGCACAAGCAACTTTGCGCACAACCTTGGCACCGGCTCGACCAAGCTACGCAGCCCCACGTTTGATGAAACCTCGGACAACGGCGAGCAGTACCGAGTGATCTCGCTGACGTCCGCCGAGACCACCATAGCTGAGCTTGCGGCCAAGTGCGGTGAGCAAAGAGGCGGGGATGCTCGTCGCCTAATCGATGTGCCCATTTACTTGGACGGTCTTGATCATATCTTTGATCGAGTGCCAGACGCTGGCCAGCTCGGCCAATCAGAATTGCAGCAACTGTTCGCGTCGGTTCACACCGCGTGCGCCAAAGATCACGGCCAGGTCTTCGCACAGTATGTTCGATTCCTGATCAGGTCTCGGACAGTGCTTCGGGACAAGATCACCAGGCACGTGAACCGGTTTCGAGCGAATGCCGCCGGCAGGGCCGATGGGATCGTGTACGCCGACATCATCCGAAAATTCGGCCTTGTCTACGCGGGCGGCGCACTTGCCATCGAAGGTGTACACCTCCCCTGGAAAAAGGCGGAGCTTTTGGATGCAACTACGAAATGCTGCAACGCCGCTCTCGATACGCTCTCAACCGAGCAGCGGATCCTCGACGCTGGCTGGAAATCGCTCAAGGTGCGACTGATGAGCTTACCTAGAGCTTCGGCGATCACGCGCAATGAGTATGACATGATCGACGGATATGTCGAACGGCAACGTGATCGATATCGCTGCGTCATGAAAACGGACAAGTTCAATCGCATCTTCGTCAATGCCCTGGAGCGCAAGCTCGTGCTGGACGAACTGGCGCGACGAAACTGGATCACTCGATCAAGGTCGAATGAAAACCAGGGACAATTCATTTGGCCTGACGGTGTTCGAAGGCGGTCACTCGAAATCAACTGGGGTCGCCGAACGAGTAGCGCATGACACTAAGTCGGGCAGATCGTTGGCAGCTCCCTCTCCAATCTCGCCTTTGACTTTGCTGCGGTTTTGAGATAATTTGCCGCTTACACACGGTTATCCGGTGTCAAGCTAGTTCTCCTCCCACTCAGTCTTCGGACGAGTCACGTGAAACAATCGCCGTTGGTATCGGCGACTGGCACGTCAAAATGGAGTCGAAATCTGCTGGTCGCGCGACCAACGCGCGTCTCAAGGACGAACATTCTTCCGCTTCTGATCGCCGCACATCTCGTGGAAGCACCAGTGCGGCTATCTCAAATTCAACCACGACCCAGGACGTCGACCCGGCGCCCTGCCGACAGCTCACGCCGCGGTTGTTGAGCAGGCAGCAAGCAGCTGCCTACTGCAATCTATCGCCGAGTGCTTTTTCCGTCTGGGTGCGGTCTGGCAAGCTGCCCTCGCCCCTTCCCGGCACGACCCGCTGGGATCTAAAAGCTATCGATCTCGCATTGGACGCATTGAGTGGTCTGCAGCAGCCAGAACAAGAATCGTCTGCGTTAGATGAATGGAGAGCCAAACGTGCGCGTCGTTCTGAAAGGAATTCATAAGGTCAAGGCCCGCCTCGCTGCGGGCGAAGTCAAGATCTACTACTATGCTTGGCGAGGCGGGCCGCAAATCAAGGCCAAGTCGGGCACGCCAGAATTCATCCGCGAATTCAATGACGCGCATGCCAGCATTCGACAGCCGCGTGCTGGCACGTTCATGTCGATCGTCGCCCAATACAAGGCGGCGCCGGAATTCACGGGCCTCGCTCAATCGACGATGCGCGCATACCTAGCCTATATCAAGCTGGTCGAAGACGAATTCGGTGACTTGCCGATCGCCGCACTGACCGACCGAAGAGTTCGCGGCGAATTCAAGAGCTGGCGTGACAAGTTCGCGAACACGCCGCGCAAGGCCGACTACGCGTGGACGACGTTAGCCCGACTGATGTCGTTCGCGAAAGACCGCGGCATTATCGCCACCAACCCATGCGAGCGTGGCGGCCGCCTCTATGTGGCTGACCGCAAAGACAAGATTTGGTCGGAACAGGACATTGCCGCCGTTCTCTCGGTCGCGTCCGGCGAGATCCAACTCGCCCTCATACTGGCTCTGTGGAGCGGCCAACGACAGGGCGACCTGTTGCGGTTGCCCTGGTCCGCCTACGAGAGCCCGTACATTCGCCTACGGCAGTCCAAGGGCGGTCGGCGCGTGGCGATGCCGGCGGGTACGCCGCTGCGGGTTCTCCTTGAAGCCACTGAGCGTCGTGGACCACTGATTCTGACGAACACGCTGGGCCGGCCGTGGACGTCAGATGGATTTCGTACATCGTGGGGGAAGGCCTGCGAGCGCGCCGGTGTGAGCGGCCTTACCTTTCACGATTTGAGAGGCACCGCCGTGGTAAGGCTCGCCATCGCCGGCGCGACCGTGCCGCAGATCGCTGCTGTGACTGGCCACTCGCTCAAGGACGTCGAGGCCATCCTCGACGCGCACTACCTCGGTCGCGACATTCAGCTCGCTGAAGCTGCGGTACTGAAGCTCGAAGCGAGAACAAAACTGTAAAATGACCTGTAAAATAAGCCACCTTACCACGTCACGTCTGATACTAAGTGCTTGATTTATATGGTGGGCGCACCAGGGCTCGAACCTGGGACCCGCTGATTAAGAGTCAGCTGCTCTACCAACTGAGCTATGCGCCCGAAAGGCGGTCAATGCCTTGCGAGGCCGGTCGTTTAGCAAAGCGATCCGGGTCTGGCAAGCGATGGTACGTAAGTTTTCCAAGGGTATGCCCACATCCCCCAAAAAAGCGAAAAGCCGCTGGATTCCAGCGGCTTCGCCAAGGTTGATCGCGGCAACCCTTGCAGCTCAGAGCCGGCCCTCGCGGTCCCGGTCCGGGCCGCCGTCGCGGTCGAAACGGTCACGGTGGAAGTGGTCCATACCGCGCTCCATCATGCGGTCCATGCCACGCTCCATGAAGTGGCGGCGCGGGCCGTCTTCGTCACCGCCGAACGGGCCGCGGTGGCGGGTCAGCACGGCGAGGCGCCGCTTCTGGCCCTCGTCCAGGGTCTTGTAGAGCGGATCGGCGGCATCGGCGATCTTCTTCAGGGCCGCCGACGTCGCCCCCATGTCCTCGGCGCGCTGGCGCAGGCGGGCGACCGGATCCTCCGGCCTGTCGGCATCCTTGTTGGCGTCCTTATTCGCGTCCTTGCCGGCATCGCCGGGACCGGCATTCATCCGCGCATTGGCGCGATCGATGCGCAGCTTGGCGAAGTCGCGCACGGCGGCCTCGACCGGCGGCCACAGCTTTTCCTGGTCGGCGTTGAGCTTCAGCCCGGCATGGACGGCGGCGATCCGCGCGTCGACCATGGCGGCGCGGTCTTCCGGATTCATGCGGATGTGGCGCATGTGCTCGTGCATCCACGGGCGATGATAGTGGGCATAGACCGCGCCCGAGCCGGCGATGCTGAGCACGGCGATGGCGGCGATGGTGAACTTCCTCATGCGAACTCTCCTCTGGAAGGATGTCATGAGGATGAGCGCAGCGCGGCTTACGCGCAACTTACAACTTGGACAGGGAGCGGGTTCTTTCGAAGATGTAACGCTCCTGAACCTTTATTCAGTCGCAATCGGAAATCATTCGCAACAAAAAGGGGCTTCCGCGCCCGGCACGGAAGCCCCCATTCATCATCCGTTCAAATCAGTTCGTCGTGCTCTTCGCTTCCTTCTGGAATTCGTCGATCAACGGTTGCCCGATACGGCTTGCCGCGTCCTTGTAGACCGGCTCCATGGCCTTGCGCATCGCCTCATCCTGCTCCGGAGTGAGCTTGATGATCTCGCTCTTGCCGCTCTTCCTGATCTCGGCGAGCGCGTCCTCATTTTCTTTCTGCGATTGCGTATTGTTGAAGTCGGTCGCTTCCTTCATCGCTTTGGTCAGCTGGTCGCGAATGTCGGCCGGCAGATCGTCCCAGAACTTCTTGTTCACGATCACGACGTAGCCGATATAGCCGTGGTTGGTCTCGGTGATGTACTTCTGCACCTCATGCATCTTCTGGGTATAGATGTTCGACCATGTGTTCTCCTGCCCGTCGACCACGCCGGTCTGCAGCGCCTGGTAGACTTCCGAGAACGCCATCACCTGCGGCAGCGAGCTGAGCGACTTGAATTGCGCCTGGAGCACGCGCGAGGACTGGATGCGGAACTTGACGCCCTGATAGTCGGCCGGTGTCACCAGCTTCTTGTTGGCGCTCATCTCCTTGAAGCCGTTGTCCCAATAGGCAAGGCCGGTGATACCCTTTGGTTCGAGCAGCTTGAGCAGCCTGGCGCCGAGCGGACCTTCCGTCACCTTCCGCAGCGTCTTCAGATCGGGGAGGATGTAGGGCAGATCAAACACCTCGAACTCGCGGATGCCGAGCGGGCCGAACTTGGAGTTGGACGGCGCCAGCATCTGCACGCTGCCGAGCTGGAGCGCCTCGAGCTCTTCCTTGTCCTTGTAGAGCGTCGAGTTCGGATAGATCTCGACCTTGACCTTGCCGCCGGTGTACTTCTCGGCGAGCTCCTTGAATTTCTCCGACGCCTTGCCCTTCGGCGTGTCGGTGGCCACAACGTGGCTGAACTTGATGATGATGGGCGCTTGGGCCGATGCCGGCCCGGTCAAGCCAAGAGCCAAGACCGCGATGGACGCAGCGATCGCGAAGGTGCGCATAATCTCTCCCTGTTGTTATTTGGGCCACCCGGCGCACGGGTGGCCTATGCCGTTAGCATCAATACAGGTCGACATCACAAGCTGCTATTGGCCGTTAGCAGGGCAGCCATTCATGGTGAACGCCGCAATCACCGCCTCTCCGCTTCCGGAAGAGGCGGTGGTAGCAACCTCAGCTCGCGGCGGCGGTCGTCACGGTGTCGCGCTGGCGCTTCATGACGATTTTGTTGAGCGCGCCGAGATAGGCCTTTGCCGAGGCCACCAGCGTATCCGGATCCGCCGCGCGCGCGGTCATCGCACGTCCCTCATGCGACAGCCGCACCGAGACTTCGGCCTGCGCATCGGTGCCCTGAGTCACTGCGTGGACCTGGTACAGCTCGAGCTTGGCTTCGTGCGGCACCAGGCGCTTGATGCAGTTGAAAACCGCGTCGACCGGACCGTTGCCCTCGGCCTCCTCGATCTTGATCTGGCCGTCGACATCGAGCTTCATGGTCGCGCGCTGCGGGCCATGGGTGCCGGCGATCACGGTCAGCGAGGTCAGCTTGATGCGGTCGTGCGAAGCCGCCATCTCCTCGTCGACCAGCGCCTCGATGTCCTCGTCGTAGATGTCCTTCTTGCGGTCGGCCAGCGCCTTCATCCGCGTGAACGCATCTTCCAGCTGGTTCGGGCCGAGCTTGTAGCCCATCTCCTCCAGCTTGTGCACGAAGGCATGGCGTCCGGAATGCTTGCCCAGCACCAGCGAGGACTGCTTCAGGCCGACCATCTCGGGCCGCATGATCTCGTAGGTGGAAGCGTCCTTCAGCACGCCGTCCTGATGGATGCCGCTCTCATGCGCGAACGCGTTGCGGCCGACGATGGCCTTGTTGTACTGCACCGGGAACGAGGTCGCCGCCGACACCACCTTCGAGGCGCGGGTCAGCTGCGTGGTGTCGATCTTGTTCCAGTAGGGGAATTTGTCGTTGCGCACGTTGATCGCCATCACGATCTCTTCCAGCGCGGCGTTGCCCGCGCGCTCGCCGATGCCGTTGATGGTGCACTCGACCTGGCGCGCGCCGCCGACGACGCCGGCCAGCGAATTCGCCACCGCCATGCCGAGATCGTTATGGCAGTGCACGGAGAACACCGCCTTGTCCGAGTTCGGCACGCGCTCGATCAGCGTCTTCATGAAGTGGGTGTATTCGTCGGGCGTGGTGTAACCGACGGTATCAGGAATGTTCACCGTGGTGGCGCCGGCCTTGATGACGGCTTCGACGATGCGGCACAGATAGTCCATCTCGCTGCGGGTGCCGTCTTCGGCCGACCATTCGACGTCGTCGATCTGGTTGCGGGCGCGCGCGACCATGGCAACCGAGGTCTCGAGCACCTGTTCCGGGGTCTTGTTCAGCTTCACCCGCATATGCAGCGGCGACGTCGCGATCACGGTGTGGACGCGGCCGCGCTTGGCAAATTTCACCGCTTCGGCACAGCGGTCGATGTCGGCCGGATGGGCGCGCGACAGACCGGCGATGACGGCGTTCTTGGAGCGGCGAGCGATCTCGCTGACCGCCTGGAAGTCGCCTTCCGAGGTGATGGGGAAGCCGGCCTCGATGACGTCGACGCCCATATCGTCCAGCATCTCGGCGACCTCGAGCTTCTCCTCGAAGGTCATGGTGGCGCCGGGGCACTGCTCGCCGTCGCGCAGGGTGGTGTCGAAAATGATGACGCGGTCCTTATCGGACTTGTTCACGGGGGCCATTTGAATTTCCTTTTGAGCTTTTGCGCCGTCAGTCTTCTAGGCGCTTGAGGTGTCCGGTGATCTCGACCAACCCCTGAGCGCCCAGGCGCATGGCGCCCAGCCGGCCCTCAGGGGCAAGTAAGAAGAAGCCCGCCAATCAGGAGGGTGGGCAGCAGCGCGGCCGGGATCGTGGCGGCGGCCAGAGCCACCTCCCCCGAAATCCCATCGATTTGGCCGCGAATCAGCATTGCCAGACCCTTTGAGCCCTCAATCCTCGGTCAAAACCGTTGACGGTTGGTTGCCGGGAGGCTCGATCTACCGTTTCTAGACGAGAAATGGCAGCAACCGCAACGCCAAAAGATGGACAGAAGGGCTGACATGATCGCAGCGCCGGATGCGTGGAAGGACCCGGTGCCGGGTGTGTGACCGACCGAGCGTCGGCAAGACCGTCGAGTTACGCCGTGCGGCGAGCGCGAGCCCTGCTCTCCCAGCGGTTCAGCATCTGACCGAGCTCGCCGGTGGCAACCGGCGCAGCCTTGCCGGCGATCGCGATCTCGTTGGTATTGGCCGGTGCGTTGGCACTCAGCCAATCCGGCTCGCTGTACTCACGCCAGCGGCGCGCCTCGGCCCGCCTTTTGCGGGACACGTAGTCGCGGGTGAAATAGCCGGCCGCAAATGCAATCCCGAGCAGCAAAACCAGTACGACGACAGCGACCACAGTAAACTCCGACTTACGCCCCCAATGACGTTCTGCCAGCCTCGCGCAGGAGGTCAAGGCTTGACATGCTCCACAGCTTGGCAATGTCCCGAACGCAGTTTCGGTAAACTCCGTCGCGCCGGACGAATTTGTCGTTTCCGTGTTCGATGTTGCAGCGCTTTTGCCGCCCCGATATCTCGCTGAGGATGCGTACCTCCCCCTCGCAACCGTCATCGGACCGGACTAACCTCGCCCTGCTCGGCCGGATCAACCGGCTAGCCGAACATGACCGGGAGGACGCGATGATACGCCAAAAGCAGCGTGACCATGATGCTGCGCTTTCACGACGAACGCTCGTTCAGGGGCTTGCGCTCGGCGCCGCCACTTTTGCTGGCGCCGGCTCCGCGCTGGCCCAGACCGGACCTGCCGCGCCGCCGACGACGATTACCACCCCACCACGCGATTTCGGTCCCAACGGCGCGCCGACCACTTATTTCTGGGACCCCGACGTCATCGCGGTCGATCCGTCCTTCAACGATCTCGCGCAGCCCAACACGGCGATCAAGCGTCTCTATACGGGCGTGCTGTGGGCTGAAGGCCCGGCGTGGAGTGCACAGGGCCGCTATCTGCTATGGAGCGACATTCCCAACAACAGGCAGATGCGCTGGAGCGAAGACGACGGTCGCGTCAGCGTGTTCCGCTCGCCGTCCAACAATTCCAACGGCAACTCGTTCGATTTCCAGGGCCGTCAACTCTCCTGCGAACATTTGACCCGGCGGGTGACGCGTTATGAACATGACGGCACCGCGACCGTGCTTTGCGACAATTACAACGGCAAGAAGCTGAACTCGCCGAACGACGTCGTCGCGCATCCTGACGGCAGCTACTGGTTCACCGATCCGCCCTATGGCGGCCAGCTCTACGAAGGTGAGCCCGACGCCGCGGGCGGTCCGAGCAATTCCAGCGGCAAGCTCAATCCACGGATTGGACAGCCGGCCGGCTTCGCACCGGGCAGGCGCGAGCTGCCGACCAATTGCTATCGCATCGATCCTAGCGGCCGTGTCGACCTCGTCGTCACCGAGGAGCAGGTGCCAGATCCAAACGGGTTGTGCTTCTCGCCGGACTTCAAGAAGCTCTACGTCGTCTCAACCGGCAAGGGACCCGGCGACACCGGGCCCGGCGGCAAGGGCGAGATTTTCGTGTTCGACGTCGGCGGCGACAACAAGCTCACCAACCAGAAGCGGTTCAGCGAGTGCGTGATCGACGGTGTGAAGTGCGGGCCAGACGGTGTGCGCTGCGACGTCAACGGCAATGTCTGGGCCTCCAGCAATGCGGGCCGCGCCGTCGGCTATAGCGGCGTGACGACGTGGTCGCCGGACGGCAAGCTCCTCGGCCGCATCCGGCTGCCCGAAGTGTGCGGCAACATCTGCTTCGGCGGCCCCAAGCGCAACCGCCTGTTCATGGCCGCGAGCCAGTCGCTCTATGCGGTGTACACGGCCACGCAAGGCGCAGGCCCGGGCTAAGCCCGCGCGAGAGACCACAAGCACGGGCGTCGGCATGGACCGCCGGCGCCCTCGGTTCCCTGATCGCAATCAAGCTACGCCCCGGGCAAATCTCCGCCATCAATCCAACGAAGATTGTATCGCGCGGCAGGGCCGCAGCGCGGTGCGAAGGCATGATGCCCTTCGTTCCCGCGCCCGACTTGAACGGGGAGTTGCGCGATGCGCCGTATGCCAAACGACACCATCATCGTCAGCGTTGGGTCCCAGCAATTCGTGACCGAGTTCGGGGACCCGGGCCTGCCGAACGACGGCCGCGGCGGCAGCGACAAGATGATCGCGACCGTCGACGGGGGCAACGCGGTCCTGATATTCGTTGGCGACGACCAGACCCTGCAAGAATATTCTCACGGCGGAAACGACCATCTCGCTGCGACCGTCACCGGCTTCGGCGATTACGTGTTCGTCGACGGCGATGCGCAGGCGATGTCCGGCCACGCCCGTGGCGGCAACGATGTGCTTCATGTCGATGCATCGACATCGATCTACGCGACCCTCGGTGTTTTTGGCGATGCCGAAACCGCCATGTCGGCCGACACGAGCGGCGGCAATGACGTCGTCATTGCATCGATGGGAAACAGATCGTCCGGCGCGTTCAGCGGAGACTCCGGCAGTTCCATGAGCGATCATGCACATGGCGGCAACGATATCCTCAGCGTGACCCAGGTCGGCAGTTACGGCGGCGCTTCGATATCGGGCGACGCCCTCGTGTCCATGAGCGGCGATGCGCGCGGCGGCAACGATATCCTCAGCTACACCGTCGGCGCCACCGCCCGATCGGGAGGCGCGTCTCTGGTTGGAGACGCCGGCTACATGAGCGACGATAGCCGCGGCGGCAACGATATCCTGATCGCGGCTGTCAACGGCAACCCGGACTCCACGTCCATCGTGCTCGTCGGAGATGCCTCGAACATGTCAGGCAACGCGCATGGCGGAGATGATATTCTTCTCGGCAGCAGCCGCGACGATTTGCTGTATGGCGACGCACAGTCCTACGCCCCGTTCACGGCCGGCTCGATCACGGGCGGCAAGGACATGCTGAACGGCGGTGGCGGAAATGACCAACTCTGGGGCGGACCGAACGACGACAGATTCGTCTTCGACAAGGGCTCGGGCCTGGACGTGATCAACGATTTCGACCAGGGCAACAAGGCTGTCGGCAGCACGGCGCGAGAGCATGATTTGATCAATTTGCACGATTACGGCTTCGCAGACTGGGCGGCGCTGAAAAGCCTGATCAGCGATGACAGCACAGGAAACGCGGTGATCCATCTGACGGCGACCGATACGATTACGCTGGAGGGGGTCCATACCGCGGATCTCCATGCAAAGGATTTCATTGTATGAGAGAGCATTCGTGCGCGTTGTGATCTGCGGCGGCGGCGTCATCGGCGCCTGCACCGCCTGGTTTCTCCGCCGGAACGGCATCGATGTCATCGTCGTGGAGCGGACGGACGTCGCGGCCGCAGCGTCAGGTAAGGCGGGCGGCTTCCTCGCGCGCGACTGGTGCGAGGGCTCGCCGCTCGACGCGCTGGCGCGACGGAGCTTTGCGATCCATGCGCAGCTGCCGGACGAGATCGCAGGCGATTGGGGTTATCGCCCGATGAGTGCCTATAGCGGCTCCGTTGCCGCCGACGGCCATCCACGCCGGGATACACCGTCCGCGCTTGGCTGGCTCAGCAACGGCGTCATCATCACGCAGCGCATCGGCACGACGGAGACCACCGCGATCGTTCACCCCAAAAAATTCACCTCGGCCGTGATGAACGCGGCGCTCGCGCAAGGCGCCGAGCTTCGCATCGGCCAGGTGACCGGTATCATGCGCGATGCGGACGGCACGACCGCGACGGGCGTCGAGGTCGACGGCCGCATCGTCGAGGCGGACGCCGTCGTAATCGCGATGGGACCATGGTCGCTGCTCGCCGCGCAATGGATGAGCCTGCCCGCCATCTACGGCCAGCGCAGCCCAAGCATCGTGTACGACACCGGCACGGATGCGCCGGCCGATGCGCTGTTCCTGGAGTCTGAAGAGAATGGCAGTGCCGTGTCGATCGAGGTCTTTCCTCGCGCCGACGGCAGCACGCATATCACCGCTCTCTCCGACATCGCGCCGCTTCCGCTCGATCCGGCCGCCGTGACGCCCGACCACGACGCGATCGCGCGCCTGCAAACCATGTCCGAGCGGCTGTCGCCGCAGTTCCGCTCCGAGAGGATCATCGCGCGGCAGGCTTGCTTCCGGCCGGTGACACAGGACGGCCTGCCCCTGATCGGCAAGGTGCCGCGAAGTGAAGGTCTTTATGTTGCGACGGGGCACAATGTGTGGGGCATCCTGAATGCGCCCGCTACAGGCGAGGCCATGGCGCAACTGATCGCGGAGGGTGCGACGCGCAGCGTCGACATCTCGCCATTTGATCCGGCCCGGCTCGCGCCGCTCGAACCATCGCTGCTGCGAGCGCGCTGAGCCGACGCGACGGCATCGCATTCATCGATCGCGTTGCTGTGCGCCCGCGATAGCTGCGCATGCCTACCAACGAAATCTGCATGCCTACGCGTGAAACGGGTCCGACAGCTTTCCTGCCCGCTATTTGCGCAGCGCTAGACTTTAGTCCGTGCCTCACGATCCGGGACGCGGTTTCACTTGCCGAGAATGTCTCCGCCGGTATAGTCGCGGCATAATGGCTCATAAGAGGCCTGTTAAGGGAGAGAACAAGATGAAGAAACCGCTCTCTGTTGCGTTGCGAATAGCACTCGGTACCGCCGCGGCCGCTGTGTTGATGACGTCAGGCGCGGCACTTGCAGCCGATCCGATCAAGATCGGCGTGATCGCGGAAGCGCAGGCGATTGCCGGCGCCTCCATCCCTCAGGCGGCACAGCTCGCCGCCGACGAGATCAACGCCAATGGCGGCGTCGACGGCCGCAAGATCGAGATCGTCTCTTACGACAATCACTCGTCCTCGGCAGATTCGGTGCGCGCATTTCAGCGCGCGGTAAACGAGGACAAGGTCAATGCGGTCATCGCCAGCTACATCAGCGAAGTCGTGCTGGCGCTGGAGCCCTGGGCCTCGCGGCTGAAGACGCCGTTCGTCACGCCCGGTGCCGCGTCCAACGAGATCAGCAAGAGCGTGCATGCCGACTACGAGAAGAACAAATACACCTTCCACGGCTATCTGACCTCCGCCGCGCTGGCGCTTTCTGTCTGCGACGGCGCCAAGGACCTGCTGGTCGACAAGATGCACATGAAGACCGCCGTCATCATGAGCGAGGACGCCGCCTGGACCAAGCCGCTCGACATCGGCTACGAGGAATGCCTGCCCAAGATCGGGCTGAAGGTGCTCGACCACATCCGCTTCTCGCCTGATACCACCGACTTCACACCGATCTTCAACAAGATCGAGGGCTCCAAGCCCGACGTGATCATCACCGGCATCTCGCACGTCGGCGTGCAGCCGACGGTGCAGTGGAAGAACCAGCAGGTGCCGATCCCGATGTTCGGCATCGCCTCGCAGGCCACCAACGAGACTTTTGGCAAGGACACCAATCAGGCGGCGGAAGGCGTGCTCTATCAGGGCGTCTCCGGGCCAGGCGTCGCGGTGACGCCGAAATCGGTGCCGTTCGCCGAAGCGTTCAAGAAGAAGTTCGGCAACTATCCTTCCTATGCCGGCTACACCGCCTATGACGAGGTCTACTACATCGCCGACGCCGTGAAGCGCGCGGGCTCGACCGACGCCGACAAGCTGGTCGCCGCGCTGGAGACGACGGACTGGGAAGGCACGATCGGCCGCGTCCAGTTCTACGGCAAGGACGATCCGTTCACGCACTCGATCAAATACGGCAAGGGCCTGATCACCGGGCTGATGCTGCAATGGCAGGGCGGCAAGCAGAGCGCGGTCTGGCCCAAGGAAGTCGCCAAGGTCGACATCAAGTTCCCGAGCTTCATCAAGCTCTCGAACTAGCAGGACACGCTCCCGGGACCAGCTCCCGGGAGCTTCCACATGCGGCCCCGCAGCACGTTGCTCCAGCAACATCGTCTCTCATAAATCAGATTGCTAACCCTAGATGCGTGCTTTCCAGATTCTGATCGATGGCTTTGCCATCAGCGCTCTCTATGCTCTCGGTGCCACCGGCTTCACGCTGATCTTCGGCGTGTCCGGCGTCCTCAACCTCTCCCACGGGGCCATCATGGTGGCGGCAGCGGTGGCGGCTTGGGCCGCCGCCAGCATCCTGAATGTCGGCACCTATGCCGGCGCGCTGATCGGGGTCGGTGTCGCCCTCCTGACATCCTTTGCGACCTATTTCGCGGTAGTGAAGCCGATCCAGGACTCCCGGCGCATCCCGAATGAAGAGAAGGAGATCTTCGTCCTCACCGGCACGCTGCTGTGGGGGATCATGATCCAGGAGGTGATCGCTTATTTCTTCACCAACAACGCCAAGACCGTGCTGCCGATCGTCGAGGGCGTCGTCGAGATCCTCGGCGTACGCACGCCCAGGAACGAGATCTTTACCGCGATCGTGTGCTGCTTCGTCATCGCGCTGTTGTGGCTCCTGGTGAACCGCACCCGCACCGGCAAGGCGGTGCTGGCCGCCTCGATGAACCCACGTGGCGTCACGCTGCTCGGCCTCGAGCTCACCAACATCTACGTCGTGGTATGGGCGATCTACGGCATCCTCGCCGGCATCGCCGGCGTGCTGCTCGGGATGTTCCTCGGCGTCAGCTCCTACAGCGTCGGACCGCTGACCGCGAGCGCGTTCTCGATCGTCGTGCTCGGCGGCCTCGGCAGCGTCTCCGGCTCGCTGATCGCGGCCTTCGTGGTCGGCTATCTCGAAACGCTCACGGCCTACCTGATCTCGCCGGCCTACCGCACCATTCCGGCGCTGCTGCTGCTCGTGTTCGTGATGTACATCCGGCCCCAGGGCCTTCTGGGGAGGCGCTGAGATGGCCAGCTTCTTTACGACCCGCCTGTTCTTCATCTCGCTTGCGTTGGTCGTCATTGCGGCGACGCTGCCGCTCTATGTCTCCGGCTACGTGCTCGGGCTTCTCACTGTCGCCTTCTATTTCGGCGTGTTCGCAATGGCCTGGGACCTGCTGTTCGGCTTCGCCGGCGAGGTCAATTTCGGGCCGACCTTCCTGATCGGCGTGGGCGCCTACACCGCCGGCATCCTCAATGCCCAATTCGGCTGGTCGGTTTACGCTTGCATCGTGCTCGGCGCGCTCGCCTCCGTCATCGCCGGCCTCGTGCTGGCGCTGCCGGCGCTCCGGGTGCGCGGACCGTATTTCGGCCTGACCACGCTGGTCGCGGTGCTGATGCTGCAGAATTTCATCGTGGTGTTTGCCGACCTCACCGGCGGCGAGATCGGCCTGACCATCCCCGACGTCATCACCATCAACGCCGGCGCCAATTACTGGATCGCGCTCGGCTTCATGACGATCTCGGCGGCCATTCTTTATGGCCTGTCGCAGTCGCCGATCGGCCTGGTTCTGCAAGCCAGCGGCCAGGATCCGGTGCAGGCCGGCGCGCTCGGCTTCAACATCGTCAAGCACAAGCTCGCCGCCTTCATCGTCAGCGCGTTCTTCTCGGGGCTATCGGGGGCGCTGCTGGTATTCTATTTCGGCACCGCCTCGGTCGGCACTGTCGTCGACGTCGCGGTCGGCGTCAACGTGATCGTCTCAGCCGTGCTCGGCGGCCGGCGCACCGTGCTTGGCGCGGCGCTGGGCGCGATCTTCCTGATCGTCGCCGGCGAGTTCCTGCGCCCGACCGGCGAGCTTGCGACCTTCATCGTTTCGGCCGTCGCGCTGCTCGTCGTGCTGTTCTTCCCCGGCGGCTTCCTCGGAGCGGCCCTCTCGCGTGAGGCGCGCTCGTGATGGATATGCGAACTTCAAACAGGGCCGTGCTCGAAGTCCGTGGCCTGACCAAGCGCTTCGGCGGATTGACGGCGGTGAAGAACCTCGGCTTCGAGGTCAATAGCGGCGAGATCTTTGGCCTGATCGGGCCGAACGGCTCGGGCAAGTCGACCGCGATGAAGAGCGTGATGGGCATCGAGCGCCCGACCGCCGGCGAAGTGATCTTCGAGGGCGAGGACGTCGCCGGCCTTCCCGCGCACAAGATCGCGCGCAAAGGCTTTGGCATGGTGTTCCAGCATTCGCGGCCGCTGAACCGGCAGACCGTGCTGGAGAACATCATGGTCGCGCTGCTGCCGGACAGCCTGTTCATGCTGTTTCCCGACAAGGCGCTGGTCGAGCGCGCCAAATGGATTGCCGACCGCGTGGGCCTCGGCAACGTGATGAACCGCCGCCCGCCAACGCTGCCCTTCGCCGACCTGCGCCGGCTCGAGCTGGCCAAGGCGATCGCGCGCGACCCCAAAGTCGTGCTGGTGGACGAGCCCTTTGCCGGGCTGACGCGGGCGGAAGTCGAAATCTTCTCCGACCTGATCCGCAGTTTTCGCGACGAGGGCCGCGCGGTGATGCTGGTCGACCACAACGTCAAGAGCGTCGCGGCGCTGGTCGACCGCGTGCTCGCGATGTATCTCGGCGAGGAGATCGTCACCGGCAAAGCCGAGGACGTCATGAAGAACGAGACGGTGCGGCGGGTCTATCTCGGCGGCGCCATCGAGACCCATGCGCGGCCCGAGACCAGCTTCAAGGACAAGGTGCCGCTGCTCCAGGTCGAGAACGTCAGCGTGTTCTACGGCAAGGCGCAGGCGCTGGAGAACGTCTCGATCCACGTCCACGAGGGCGAGTTCGTCTCCATTGTCGGCCTCAACGGCGCCGGCAAGACCACGTTGTTCAACACCATCTCCGGCTTCCTGCCTTATACCGGCGAGATCGTACGCAACGGCGAGAATCTGCGCGGCACGAGCCCAGCGAAAATCGCCCGCAGCGGCCTCGTGCAGTGCCCGGAATCGCGCGAGCTGTTCGGCGAGATGAGCGTGCGCGAAAACCTCGATCTCGGCGGGCAACACCTCGCCGACGACAAGCGCGCGGCACAGCTTGCCTGGCTGTTCGAGCTGTTCCCGATCCTGAAAGAGCGCCAGGGCCAGATGGCGCAAACGCTCTCCGGTGGCGAGCAGCAGATGCTTGCGATCGGCCGCGCGCTGATGATGCAGCCGCAGATCCTGATCCTGGACGAGCCGACGCTGGGCCTCGCCCCCGTCATTCTCGAACTCCTGTCCAAGGCCCTAACGAGGCTGCGGCAGACGACGTCGATCACGGTGCTGCTCGGCGAGCAGAACGTGACCTTCGCGCTTCCGCATGCCGACCGCGTCTATGTGCTCGAACATGCAAGGATCGTCTGGGAGGGCGATCCTGGCCGCTTCGCCGCGGAGGCTGGCGCCGATTTTCTCTAGTTCGCGCATATCAACAACAAACAAGCAAAAGGGAAACGACCATGCGACCATCGACGAATTTGAGCGGCAGCTTTCTCCTCGCCTCCGCGCTGGCGCTGTGCCTCGCTGCTCCCGCCTACGCGCAGTCGAACGAGCCCATCAAGATCGGCGTCATCGCCGAAGTGCAGTCGATCGCGGGTGCCGCGACGCCTGGCGGCGCGCAGATCGCCGCCGACGAAATCAACGCCAAGGGCGGCATTCTCGGCCGCAAGATCGAGATCGTGACCTACGACAACAAAAGCTCCTCGGCGGACTCGGTGCGTGCGTTCCAGCGCGCGGTGAGCGAGGACAAGGTCTCCGCCGTGATCGCAAGCTATATCAGCGAGGTCGTCCTCGCGCTCGAACCCTGGGCGGCGCGGCTGAAGATGCCGCTGATCACCCCCGGCGCCGCCTCGAACGAGATCACCAAGGCGATCCATAACGACTACGAGAAGAACAAGTACACCTTCCACGGCTATCTGACTTCGGCCGCGCAAGCGCAGCTCGTCTGCGACGCCGCCAAGGATCTCCTGGTCGACAAGCTCAAGTTCAAGACGGTCGCGATCATGAGCGAGGACGCCGCCTGGACCAAGCCGCTCGACGTCGGCTACGAGGCCTGTCTTCCGAAAGCAGGCCTCAAGGTGGTCGAGCACGTGCGGTTCTCGCCTGACACCACCGACTTCACGCCGATCTTCAACAATATCGAGGGCAAGAAGCCGGACGTGATCGTCACCGGCATCTCGCATGTCGGCGTGCAGCCGACGGTGCAGTGGAAGAACCAGCAGGTACCAATCCCGATGTTCGGCATCAGCGCGCAGGCGCTGAGCCCGACCTTCTGGAAGGACACCAATGGCGCCGCCGACGGCGTCCCGTCGCTGGCGGTCGCAACGCCTGACGTTGCCGTGACCTCCAAGACGAAACCGTTCGCGGCCGCGTTCAAGGCCAAGTTCGGCTCGCCGCCGGCCTATACCGGCTACACCGCGTATGACGAGGTCTACTTCATCACGGAGGCGATCACGCGCGCGGGCTCGACCGATCCCGACAAGATGGTCGCCGAACTCGAAAAGACCGACTACGAGGGCACGATCGGCCGCATCCAATTCTACGGCAAGGACGACGAGTTCACCCACGGCATCAAGTCCGGTCCGACGACCGTATCCGGTCTGGTCTTCCAGTGGCAGGACTCCAAGCAGGTCGTGGTCTGGCCCGAGAAGATCGCGGAAGGCAAGCTGAAATTTCCGAGCTTCGTGAAGCTGTCGCAGTAATACGCCGGACTGGGCACCGGGCTCGGTCCCGAGCGCCCCATCGCCTTTGCAAGGCCCGTCGCTCCAGCCGCGACGGGCCTTTGTTTTGTGCAGAACGCCACCGGTACGCTGTCATCGGTGGACCCATCCTGCGATCCTGCCGTTAACCTCCCATGCGTGGGCCGGAGCAGCCAGATGGACGACCGACCAAGACGACCCGATGGCCTGATGCAGGACGACGGCTTCGTTCGCGTGCGCGGCGCGCGTGAGCACAATCTCAGGAACGTCGACGTCAGTATTCCGCGCAACGCCCTCGTCGTGTTCACGGGCGTGTCGGGCTCCGGAAAATCCTCGCTCGCCTTCGGGACGATCTACGCCGAGGCGCAACGGCGATATCTGGAATCGGTGTCGCCTTACGCGCGCCGCCTCTTCCACCAGATGCAGATCCCTGAGGTCGACGACATCGAAGGCCTGCCGCCCGCCGTCGCGCTCCAGCAGCAGCGCGGCGCACCGACGACGAGGTCGTCCGTCGGCAGCGTGACCACCATCTCGAACTTGCTCAGGATGCTCTATTCCCGTGCCGGCGATTACCCGCGCGGACAGCCGATGCTCTATTCGGAGTCGTTCTCGCCGAACACGCCGGAAGGCGCCTGCCCGACCTGCCACGGCATCGGCCGGATGCTCGACGTCACCGAAAAGTCCATGGTGCCCGACGACACCCTAAGCATTCGCGAGCGCGCCGTCGCGGCGTGGCCGAGTGCCTGGCAGGGGCAGAACCTTCGGGACATCCTGACCACGCTGGGCTACGATGTGGACAAGCCCTGGCGTGAGCTGCCCAGGAAGGACCGCGACTGGATCCTGTTCACGGAGGAGCAGCCGACCGTTCCGGTCTATGCCGGTTACACTGCGGCAGAAGTCAAACGAGCCCTCCGCCGCAAGGAGGAGCCGAGCTATCAGGGCACGTTCACCGGCGCCAAGCGCTACGTGATGCAGACTTATGCCAAGTCCGAGAGTGCGATGATGAAGCGCCGCGTCGCGCAATTCATGATCACCCAGGACTGCCCGACCTGCCACGGCACGCGATTGAAGCCCGAGGCGCTCAAGGTCAAGTTCGCCGGTCTTGATATCGCCGAGATGTCTCATCTACCGCTCAAGAAGCTGCAGGAGGTGATGAAGCCATTCGCGAAGGCTTCGACGGATGGGGCATCGGAGAAGACCATCGTCGCCAGGCGCATCTGCGAGGACCTGTCGGCGCGGCTGGCCGTCCTGCTCGATCTCGGCCTCGGCTATCTCGCTTGCGAGCGCAGCACGCCGACGCTGTCGCCGGGCGAGTTGCAGCGGCTACGACTTGCGACACAGGTCCGCTCCAACCTGTTCGGCGTCGTCTACGTGCTCGACGAACCGTCGGCAGGTCTGCATCCCGCCGACACCGAGGCGCTGCTGCGGGCGCTGGACCGGCTGAAGCATGCGGGCAATTCGATCTTTGTGGTCGAACACGAGATCGAGGTAATCAGGCATGCCGACTGGCTGGTCGACGTCGGGCCGGATGCTGGCGAGGGCGGGGGAAACATTCTCTATAGCGGCCCGCCCGCAGGGCTCGGGCAGGTCGCGCAATCGCGAACCGCCCATTATCTCGCGCATCCACGAAAGCCGCTGCCGACGGTCCGCCGCGAGCCGAAGGGCCATCTGAATATCCGGGGTGTGACCCGCAACAATCTGCGCGGCCTCGACGTCGATATCCCGCTCGGGATTCTCGCCAGCGTGACCGGCGTGTCGGGCTCGGGCAAATCGAGCCTGATCAGTCAATTCCTCGTCGATGCCGTGGCGGAGCATCTCGGCCATACACGGGCCGCGGACGCGGACGACGACAGCCTGGCAGCACCCACGGTCGAGACATTGGGCGGCAAGATTGTCGCCGGCCTCGACCAGATCGATCGCCTCGTGGTGGTGGACCAGAAGCCGATCGGCCGCACGCCACGATCGAACCTTGCGACCTATACCGGCCTGTTTGACCACGTCCGGCGGCTGTTCGCCGCGACGCCGCAGGCAAAGTCCCGCCGCTACGATGCCGGGCGCTTCTCTTTCAATGTCGCGAAAGGCCGATGCAGCACCTGCGAAGGCGAGGGATTTGTCTGCGTCGAGCTGCTGTTCCTGCCCAGCGTCTACGCACCCTGCCCGACCTGCAAGGGCGCGCGCTACAATGACAAGACGCTGGAGGTGAAGATCCGCGAAAAATCCATCGCGGATGTGCTGGCGATGCGCGTCGACGAGGCCTTCGAATTCTTCCGCGAAGATTCAACACTGAACCGGTCGCTGTCGGTCGTCCGCGAGGTCGGGCTCGGTTATATCCGCCTCGGTCAGTCCGCCACCGAACTGTCGGGTGGCGAAGCCCAGCGCATCAAGCTCGCGACCGAGCTCATGCGGCCGCAACGCGGTCACACGCTCTATGTCCTGGACGAGCCGACCACCGGTCTGCATCCCAAGGATGTCGAGCGACTGATCGCCCAGCTCGAGCGCATCGTGGACGCCGGAAACAGCGTGGTCGTGGTCGAGCATGACATGGATGTCGTCTCTCACAGCGACTGGATTATCGACCTCGGCCCCGGCGCCGGCGATGAAGGCGGCCGCATTGTTGCGTCAGGGACACCGCGCGAGGTGGCCAAGGCCGGCGGGAAGACCGCCGGCTATCTCGCCCGTCGCTTGAAACAATAGCGCGGGTCTCGTCGCCGCCCATTTCGCAATTGCGTTCTGCGCCGCGGAGGCGGGACCCCGACTTTCGCCATGTTGACTTTCCGCCGCCCCGCTCCCCATACTTCGAAAAAGAATAACAAGACCAAATCATAAAACGGTTTTTGAGGGAGGATAGGATGCCGACTTCACGCAGGCAGCTGCTGAAGAGCTCGGCGGCTGCCGCCGCCGCACTCAGCCTCGATTGGACACGGGCCCAGGCGCAAGCCGAAAATTTACGCATCGGCCTGATCTACGACCTCACCGGTCCGTTCGCCGCTGGCGGCTCGGTCGCCTCCTCGGTCGGCGCGCAGATCGCCATCGACCTCGTCAACGAAAAGGGCGGCATCGGCGGCAAGACCAAGATCGTGCCGGTCGCGGCGGACTCGCAGAGCAAGGCGGACGTGGCGATCAACGAAGCCGAGCGGCTGATCAGCCAGGAAAAGATCGACATCATCAACGGCGTCTATTCCAGCGCGCATGCGGTGCCGATGGCGGCGAAGGTCGAGCAGCAGAAGAAGATCCTCTGGATCACGACCGCGGTCTCGACCGCCGTGTTCAAGGACAAGAATCTGCAATATGTGTTTCGCGCGCAGATCCATTCCGATCAGTACGGCCAGGCCTTCGCGGGCTTCGTCGCCGAGCACGCGCAAGGCAAGCTCGGCATGGACCCGAAGGACGTCAAGGTTGCGCTGATCCACGAGGACGGGCCTTACGGCGTCGGCGTCGCGGCGGCCGACGAGGCCTATGCCAAGCAGGCGGGCATCCAGGTGGTGATGCGCGAAGGCTATTCGGCGTCCGCGCCCGATCTCTCGGTGCTTGTGACCAAGCTCAAGCGCGCCAAGGTCGATGTGATCTCGCATGCCGGCTACAACCCCGACATCACCCTGTTCCTCCGTCAAGCCCGCGAGAGCGGCCTGCGCTTCAAGATGCTGTTCGGCGCGGGCGCCGGCTACAGCCAGCTCGACAAGCTGCGCGCGACCTTCGGCCCCGACATCGACAATTTCTGCAACATCGATCCGGTGCCGGCGCAACTGCTCGATGCCTCCAAGCTTGCGCCTGGAATCGGCGACCTGACCAAGACCATGGTTTCGCGCTACCAGGCCAAGACCGGCGCGACCGACGTGCCGCCGCACTGCTCGATGGGTTTCAACCAGACCTGGATTCTGCTCAACAGCGTGCTGCCGGTCGCCAAGGAAAAGTACGGCAGCTTCGAGCCCGAGGCCATCCGCAAGGCCGCGCTCGACGTCGACATTCCCGCCGGCGGCACCATCCAGGGCTATGGCGTAAAGTTCTTCCCACCGGGCACGCCGCTCTCCGGCCAGAACGAACGCTCGACCCCCGTCGTGATGCAGAATGCCGGCGAGCACATCTCGGTGGTGTGGCCGACCAACATCAGGACGCAAGACCCGGTGTTTCCGCTGCCGAAGGGATCGACCTACGGGACGTGAGCCTACGCGCCGCGACGACGGTGCACCCTCTCCCCTTGCGGGAGAGGGTGGCTCGCCGCGAAGCGGTGAGACGGGTGAGTAGGTCGCACCTCCCCAATTAGGCAATCGTTTTACTGTTTGATTGAGGTGACTGTGCCTGTACAGCCAGTCGATGCTCTGAACGTTCCGGTGCCTCGATTGCCCGAAGTAAAGCTGGTACCGGTGACGGTGACCCCATCGTAGATGCCGACGGAGTGGCCGACCCCGTTGGCGTTGATCGTTCCGGTGGCACCCCCGCCACTGACCCTTCCGCCGGAGACGACGACTGTCGACGTGGTGGTGGTACCGCAGCCCACTGCAGTAACGAGCCACGCGCCGTCGAACCTGCTAACACCGCTACCACCACCACCGCTTTTCCGGGCGGCTTCGGGCTTGCTGCGTCGTGCGGGCTTCTCAGGCTCCACCGTGCGCGGTGCCTGCCGCAAGCCGGAAAGGGATTTCTCATCATTCGAGATACTCCCGCCTGCACTGCCAGATTGAGCCAACGCAGCGCTCGCCATGCAGGCCCAGATCAGGAGCGAGACGAGTGTATTTCCAAGCGTAGTTTGAGCTGAACTTTCCACAATGATTTAATCCATATCCAAACAGACCATGCCAATAACGCGACAAAGATTTGCCAGTCATGTCCCCTCGTCAAGCGCTACGATGGGATGGTGGGGTCCTTGGCACAACGGGGCGGCTTCAGCCGCGACATCGGCGGCGGCTATGAGGCCCCGCAATCAGTGTCGGACAATGAATTTCGGGGCGAAGGCTTGGTTTTACTGCATCGCCCACTGGTGGCTGAACCGGGACAGGACGGCATCGTCGTCCGCAAGCCCGGAGCAAGCCATGCGAAACCCGAAGTCCTTCACAGTCCTTCAGCCGATCCCCGGCCAGAGCCCGAAGCCGCTGTTCACAGTCTGCGCCTATTCGCTCGATCAGGCTCGCGCCCTTGTCGCGGCAAGGTCGCGGGCGAGACCAGGCGACGCACAGCGCTTCTCATTGACGACACTCGGGAGGCGCTGAATACGGACGCACCGGGTTCAGCTAGATCGGCGTTGTCACGCCCTATAACACCACCCGCCGTCCCTCCTCCGCCGCCCAGTAGCCCGCGTAGTTCACCTTGATCGTCTCATACGCCAGCGCGAGGTCCGACAGCGGCTGCCGTCCCGTCGCGGCGCATTCCATGAAGTCCTGGATCTCCTGGAGATAGCCGCGCGTCCACTCCTCTTCGAGGCAGACATATTGCCAGCCGGTTTTGCGGTCGACCTTCTCGGTGATGTAGACGGAGGCGAGCTTCTCCTCGGAGGTCTGGTAGCTCATCAAATGATTGTTCGGCGTGATGTTGGCGAACAGCGAGCCGCCCGACGTGTAGGTCTCGATCAGATTGCGCACGCCGCCCATGATCATGTCGCCGGAGAACACGGTAGCCTTGGTGCCGTCCGAAAACGTCGCGGTCAGCGTGCCCCAATCCTCAACGTCAACAGGATTTGCCTTGATGTAGGTACGCTCCTCCGGCTTGAGGACGGCCGTGACGTTGCCGACATCGCCGGTGACGCTGGCGACGCGGATGGTCTCGCCGCGCGCCTTGGCCTCAACCTGCTTGAGATACAGCACGGCGGAGAGCGGATGGCAGCCCATCCGGATCAGCGAGCCGCCGCCGGTCATCGCCCATTGCGCGGCATGGGCCGCGTGCGAGCCGGAATGGCTCTCCTCGCCCTTCATGAACAGGATTTTGTCTTTGGTCGCTCTTAGAATCTCCGCGGTCTTGGTCACCGCGGGGGCGTAGATCCAGTCCTCGGCATACATGAAGAGCTTTCCGGTGCGCTCGATCGCGGCACGCGTGGCGTCCATCTCTTCCAGCACGCGCTCATACATCAGCGCCTTCAGCACATGCTTGCCGATCGGCTGCCGGTCGCCGTCGCGGCCGAAATAGCCGGCGAACGGCTTTTCGCAGATCACGTGCTTGCCGGCCTGCATGGCGGTGACGATCATTTCGGCATGCAGATTGGGCGGCGTGCAGATGTCGATGACGTCGAGCTCGCGGTCCGCGATCAATTCGGCGAAGCCGCGATAGACCCGTGGGATCTGGTGGCGCCCGGCGAATTCGACGACGTGGTCGCCGCGCGCAGCGACCGCCGCGACCTCGACATCCACGCCGTAGACGCGCCGGAACGCATACATATGCAGCTCCGACACGAAGCCGCAGCCGACGAGTCCCACCCTGATCCTGGCCATAGCGCCCCCTGACCCATGCTTTGGGCGGCACTATAGCGCGCCGGCGGACCTATTCCACCGAGACCCGCACCACGCCGGCGCTCATCATGCCCAGCGCCTTGGCGGCCGGCACCGAGAGATCGACGATCCGGCCGCGGATGAAGGGGCCGCGATCGTTGACCCGGCATTGAATCGAGCGGCTCCCGTACGACACCCTCAGCACGCTTCCGAAGGGGCGCGTCCGGTGCGCGCAGGTCAGCTCGCCTTTTCCGGCTTTTCCGTATCCGTAATAGGAGGCAAGCCCGCTCTCGGCCTGGGCAAAGGAAACTGCAGAAAGCGAAAAAGTGGCAAGGCAAGAAAATAGCGTGGTCTGCGCTCGCACGGCACCGCTCCCGGTTGGCCCTGCCCCGCCCAGCAACGTTTGTTGGTTCCCGTGGGTTCCTCAGGCGCCGCCGGGTCGCGCCCGGCGGTGCCATCACACATTGTTACTGTTTGTGAAACACGAGCGTCCGAACCTCGATACTTTCGCGCGGTGCCGCATCGGCCGGCGTAGTGGGATCGACGAACTTGGTGTGGGGCCCGAAGCGGGTGCGGCCGTCCGTCGCGGAATCGTAGCACTTGAGTAGCAGCGCTTCGTCCGACGTCATCTCCGGGAAATAGAACCAGCGATGGTTTGGATTGTATTTCACCGAATAGGTTTCGCCGCGACGGTTGGGATAGATCAGGTCGGAGGCGACGAGATCGTCAGGCCTAACCGTCGTACCGTCGGCCATCGCCAGCGGTGAGTCGCGCAATGGACCACGGATCGGCCGCCACAGATTGATCACCTGGACGCGGCCTTTCAGCAGCTCCTCGGCCTCATCGGGCAGATGCTCGCGCACGCGGTTGGCGCCCGAGACGGCGGTCTGGTCGACGTGGACGCGTGTTGCCGGCTGACGCGGGCCACCGTCGCGAATATCCGCGGCGCCCTCGACGCGCCTGCGCACGGTATGGTCGAAGATGACGACGCGGTCGGCTTTCAGCGTTGCGCGCAGGAAGGCCTCGACGGCGGGATAGTAGACCGCCCTCACCTCGTCGTCGTTGCTGAAGTCCTTGACCTGGGTTGGATGCCGCACCAGCGCAAAACCTTCGCGGTCGAGCGAGAAATTCTGCGCGATCAGTCGCGCATCGAAGATCGGGACCTGATGCGGCTCCGGCAACGACGTGCTCTTGGGCTCGCCAGGCGGCGGATCGAAGGCGTAGGTACGCGGCTTGCCGGAAACCGGCGCGAGATAGTTGAGTTCGGCGGTGACGAAGGGAAGCGATTCGATTTTTGTTTCTTGCAGGCCCATGGCCGGTCTCCCGATGCGGTCGTCGTTATGATTTTTGCCGGGATGTAGCGCGGCGCAAGGGAGGTCGTGCAAATAGCAACGCGGGTGTTGTCATGAGCGCGGAATGCAGAAGGATCGTTTCGAGGGAAGACCAACGCTCGCCGCACTCCTTCTCCCCTTGCGGGAGAAGGTGGCGCGAAGCGCCGGATGAGGGGTTCTATCGGCTCACTTCAATGTGAGAGACTACTCGCGGAGAGAACCCCTCACCCGTCTCGCCGCTACGCGGCGAGCCACCCTCTCCCGCAAGGGGAGAGGGGTAAGCGTCGCGTCCGGGACACCCGGGTGCCCTACAGCCCTGCCTTCGCAATCGCATCCGAGAACGAGCGATCTACGACCTCGGCCGCATCGAGCTTCTGCTTGATAAGGCTCCAGCGAAAATAGAGATCGATCGTGCTCTGCTCGTCCGCGACCACGCCGTCATCGATCGGCGCGATCCGGATTTTTGCGCGCGACAGCCAGTTTTGCGGCACGGCGGTCGGGATGTTCATCAGCCTGCCCCAGGTCGCGGCATAGCTGTCGACATTGTTCAGCGACCACGCCCGCGCCGCGGTGAGGCGCCGGATGAAGTCGGTCAGCTCCGCGCGCTTGTCGCGGATGGCATCGGGCCGCGCCACCTGAAAGCTCAGCCCCGGCGTCAGGCCCTCTGAGGTGATGACGCGGCGCGACTTGAACAACACCTCCTCCTGGCTGACATAAGGCTCCCAGGTCGACCACGCGTCGACGGAGCCTTGCGTGTAGGCGATCTTGGCATCGGACGGCGCCAGGAACGCAATCTGCACGTCAGCCGCAGCCCAACCGTTCTTCTCGAGCGCGGCAAGGATCAACTGGTGCCCGATCGAGCCACGGCCAGTCGCGATCTTCTTGCCGCGCAAATCCGCAAAGCTCTTGATCGGCGAATTCTCGGGCACGAGGATGGCAAGCCCCTCGCGCGTCTGCCGGATCGCGGCGATCGCCTTCACCGGCGCGCCTGAGGCGGCGGCGAAGGTGAAGGGTGCGTCGCCAACGAGCCCGGTCTCGATCGCGCCGGCGCTGAGCGCTTCGAGCAGCGGCGCAGCCGCGGGAAATTCCTTCCACTCGATCTTGTACGGCACGTCCTTGAGCACGCCCGCCGCTTCCATCACGGCCTGCGAATTGCCCTTCTGGTCGCCGACGCGCAAGGTGGTTTGCGCCGCTGCCAGGTCGAACGAGCCGAACAGCAGCGCGCCGGCCAGCATGAGGCGGATCATTCCGCCGCCTCGCCGCGAACGGCCTGCCGCTTGGCGATCACCTCGCGCGTCAGCGGGATCAGGTCGCGGCCGTATTCGATGGCGTCGATCAGGGGGTCGAAGCCGCGGATCAGGAAATGGCTGACGCCGAGGTCGTAATAGTCGCCGAAGACCTCGGCGACCTGCTCGGGCGTGCCGACCAGCGCGGTGGTGTTGCTGTTGGCGCCGGTGAGCTTTGCGATCTCGGTCCACAGCCGCTTGTCGATGCGGCTGCCCTGGTCGGCGAGCGAGAGCAGGCGCCGCGCGCCGGCGGTGGCATGGCCGTCAGCGGGCTTGCGATAGCCGGTCTTGTCCTGGAGCGCGGTGGCGCGCGCAAGAATCTCTTCCGCCTTGTCCCAGGCCTGCTTCTCGGTCGGGGCGATGATCGGCCGCACCGAGAGGCTGAATCGCGGCGTCGGACGGCCCTGCCTGACGGCCGCATTGTGAACGCGCGCGGTGACGTCGCGCACCTGCGCGTAGGATTCGCCCCACAGCGCAAAAGTGTCGGCATGCTTGCCCGCGACGTCGATCGCAGCGTCGGAGCCACCGCCGACGAAGGTGTAGATGCCGGCCTTCTGCAGCGGCTTCACCTGCGAAAAACCATTCTCGACGTTGTAGTACTTGCCGCTGTAGTTGAACGGCTTCTCGCTGGTCCATTCCAGCTTCACCACATCGAGAAACTCGCTGGTGCGGGCGTAACGCTCGTCCTTGTCGTCGAGCGTGTTGCCGTCCTGTCTGAGCTCGGCTGCATTGCCGCCGGTGATGACGTGCAGCGAGACGCGGCCTCCATAGAGCTGGTCAAGCGTCGCCAGCTGCCGCGCGAGCAGCGTCGGCGCGGTAAAGCCCGGCCGCTGCGCGATCATCACTTTTAACGACTTGGTGATGGTCAGCACATGCTGGGCGACCTGGAGCGCATCCGGCGTGGTCGAATGGAACGCCAGCAGCGCGCGGTCGAAACCCGCGAGCTCATGCGCCTTCGCGACGGTCTCGATATAAACCGGATCGAGCACCGGACCCTGACGCACGATGGTCTCGGACGCATTACTGTTGGCGATAAAGCCGATGAACTCGATCGACATGATGTTCTCCCTGAATGTTTGGCGGCAGGCTAGAGGCCCAATGCGGCACGGCCGAGGCCGGTGCGCGTGGAATCGTCCTGCGGCGTGTGCACGCGACCGCACAGGACGTCGCGATAGTGCCGCTCCAGCGGATTGGCGCGGGACAGGCCGTGATTGCCGGTCAGCGACAAGGCCTCCTCGACCGCGGCGACGGCGTTGTTGGTCACGGTCAGCTTGATGACGTTGGACTCGGCCGCCGAAAGCGCGACACCGTCGTCGAAATCAGCGGCGAAGGATGCGATCAGCCGTGCATTGACGGCGAGCCGCGCCTCGATCGCGCCAAGAATCTCCTGCGCGCGCGGCAAGGTCGCAAGCGGCGCTCCCAGGCTGGCCGGCACGCGCTGCTTCAGGAACCCGACCAGCCAGTCGCGTGCAGCCCGCGCAACGCCGTCATAGATCGCGGCGACAAAGATCGTGTGGACGGTCGCCTGCGCGACATCGGGTGCGCGCCAGTCCGCCGGCTTGCGCACGTCGATCTCGGCATCGAGAGGTATCACGACGTCGTCGAAGATGACGTCGTGGCTGCCGCTGGCCCGCAGGCCGTGGTGATCCCAGGTCTCGACGATACGCGTGCCCGGCAGGCCCGCCGGCACCAGGAACTGTCCGACGCGCGGCTCGGCTTCGTCCGTCCGCGCCCAGACCAGATACCATTTCAGGATCGGCGATCCCGTCGAATAGATCTTGTGCCCCGAGAGCCGCCAGCCGGTCTCGGTCCGGCGTGCAATGGTCGCGGGCAGGCCGCCGCGCGCAGGCGAACCCAGTTCGGGCTCGACGCGGAGTGCGTTGACGAGCGCAAGGTCTTCGACACTCTCGCGCGCGAGCTTGCGCGACAGCCGCGCCGGCCAGGTCGGGCTCCGTGCCATCACCAGATGGTTGATGTAGTGCATTGACAGCACCAGCGCGGTCGACGGATCGGCCTTGCCGATGATGCCGAGGACGCGTGCGGCGTATCGTGCGCCGGCCCCGGCGCCGCCATGGGCGGCAGGCACCGTCAGCGACAGCAGGCCTGCCTCGGACAGCTCGCGAAAATTCTCGAACGGGAAGCTTCCGGTCCGATCGTACTCGGCCGCACGGGCAGCGAAAGCCTCGGCCAGCGCTTCGGCACGTGCGATGTAGTCGGGTTCGTGATGCGCCGCGCGCCCCTTGGCGATCGGAGTTACCATGTGGCGTCCAATCCGAGCAGGCCAAGAATCTGGCGGCGCAAATCGGCCAGATACGGATCACCGCGATGGCGCGGATAGGGCCGGTCGACACGGATATCGGCCTTCACGCGCGCCGGGCGGTCGCTGAACACGATGACGCGGTTGGCGAGCACCAGCGCCTCCTCGGCGTCATGCGTCACCAGCAGCGTGGTAAAGCCCTTGCGCTGCCACAGCGAGACCAGCTCGGCTTGCATGGTGATGCGGGTCAACGAATCGAGCTTGCCCAGCGGCTCGTCGAGGATGAGGATTTTCGGATCGTTGACCAGCGCGCGGGCCAGTGCGACGCGTTGCGCCATGCCGCCCGAGAGCTGGTGCGGATAGGCATTGCGGAAGGACGATAGCCCCACGAGATCGAGGGCGGCATCGACGCGGTGACGCTGGCTCTTCAAGATGCCCTGCGCCTCCAGCCCGAGCGCGACATTGTCCCAGACTGTGCGCCAGGGAAACAAGGTCGGATCCTGGAACACGACAACGCGCGACGGGTGCGGTCTCGTGATGCGCGCCTCGTCCTCGCGCAGCGTTCCGGATCGGGGCTTGTCGAGGCCTGCGACGAGGCGCAGCAGCGTGGACTTGCCGCAGCCGGAGGGACCGAGCAGCGCAACGAACTCGCCCGGCTCGACGGAGATGCTGACGTCGCTGAGCACCGGCAGCTCGGCGCCGTCGATGTCGAAGGCGTAGCTGACCTGCTCGATGTCGAGCGCGGCGCCCGCGGCCGAGTGAGCGTCGATTTCAGCCAGTGCAGTTGCGGCTACCATTTCACGGTCCCCTTCTGCCAGACCAGCAGGCGATCGCGGATCGCAAACAGCAGCGTGATCGCGCCGGAGCAGAGCAATGACATCACGATCAGCGCCGCATACATATTGGCGTAGGCGGCCCAGCCCTGCGCCCATTGCAGGTACCAGCCGAGGCCGGCCTTGACACCGATCATCTCGGCGACGACGAGCACGGCAAAGGACGAGCCGAGCCCCATGAACAGGCCGACGAAAACGTGCGGCAAGGCCGCGGGGATTGCGACCTTCAACACCAGGAAGGACGGCTTTGCCCCCAGCGTCCGCGCGACGTCATAGTAGGCGTTGCTCACGCTCGCGACACCCGACCAGGTCAACACGGTGACCGGGAACCCCGTTGCCAGCGCGATCAGAAAGGTAGACGCGCTCCAGCTTGACGGGAACGTGAAGAAGGCGATCGGCAGCCACGCGGTCGCCGGCAGCGGGCCGATGAAGCGCAGCACCGGGTGCACCCAATAGCCGACCGCGCGCGACCAGCCGATCGAGACGCCGGTCAGGAAGCCGACCGTCGCGCCGATCAGATAACCGCCCAGCTGGAGCTTGACCGAGGCGAACACGCTGTCGAGCAGTTTCGGCAGATCGTCGGTGTAGACCTCGATGATCGACTGCGGCGGCGGGAAGAACGGCAATGGCAGCCAGGCGAATTTCGCCGTCGCGACTTCCCACAGGGTCAGGACGACGCCGAGCACGACGAGCCACGGCGCGCGCTGGCGCAAGGCCCGGCCCGTCGAACCGAGGTAATCGGCGCCGACCGTCCCGAACAGCGCGATCGCTGCGATGACAAGTGCGGCAATGCCGAGCGAATGGGTCCGCGACCAGTCGCCGACGTCCTCCCACCACAGGCAGGACAGTCCGAAGGCAATCCACGCCACGCTGGCGAGAATGCCGACACCGGAGTCCCGGACCCAGCTCGTCAGCCACGGTGCGCGCGAGAGGCGCGGCGCGCCGGAGGCAAGGCCGTCAGACAGCGAATACGTCGACATAGATGCGCTCCGCAAATCTGGCCGTATCCGTGCTCTGCTTGAACACCTGCACGCTCTTGAGATCGTCGGCATAGGCCTTGAGCTCGCGCTTCAGGACTTCGCCGACGGGGTGATGGTGATGAGTGTGGTAGCGCACCATACCCTCGATATCCGTGAGCGACGCCGTCTTCGGCGCGTAAGGCTGGAACGATTTCGCCGTCACTGACGGATTTTGCGCAGTGAACATCGCGGCATCGAGCAGCGCCTGCGTCAGGGCGCGCGCGACCAGCGGCTCCTCGCGCACCAGGCTGCCGCGCAGGCCAAGGATACAGCAGCTCTTGTCGCGATATTCGCCATCGAGATTGGAGGCGACCTCCTTGTACTGGCTGTCCTTGAGCCAGAGATAACCCAGCGGGTCGGACGACAGGAAGGCCTGCACCTCGCCCTTCTCGACGGCGACGTTGAGAAGGTTGCCGGGATAGGCGCGCCAGTCGACATCCTTGTTCGGATCGATACCGAGCTTGGCGAGCTGAATGGAGAAGAAATTCTTGTCGGGGCCGCCGAGATCGCCGACCGCGACGATCTTGCCCTTGAGATCGGCAAGCTTGCTCACGCTGGAATCGGCGCGCGTCAGCACCCGCATGCAGCCACCATGGGTGCCGGCGGCAATCTTGACGTCAAAGCCCTGCTCCAGCGGCTTCAGCCAGCGGAGCGCCATGCCGAGCCCGGCATCGCTCTTGCCGGTCGCAATGGCCTCGAGCAGCTGGTCGGTCGAACCGGAATAATTGATGAGTTCGATGTCGAGATTGTGCTTCTGGAAGAAGCCGTGCTCGATGGCGACCGGCACCGGGGCGAGACAGACCGCGCCGGCGTTCCAGGACAGCTTGAGCTTGCGCGGCGCCCCGGTGAGCGCGGGCACATCCGACGCCGTCCGGCACAGCGGAAACTCCGAGAGATCGACGCCGGGCGCGATGGCCCGCGGCGCAAAGGCCTGTGCCGCACCGAAGGCACCGAGCGGCGCAGCGAATGCCGCAGCTAATCCCGCCTGGAGCAAATGGCGCCGGTCGAGCCTCGATCCGTCGCGCTTGTCATCGTCGTTCATCCGTCTCCACTCCTGCGCTGGCACGGCTCCGCCATCGGCACAACGGCTTGCGTTGCGCCTGTTCCGTGCGGAGCTGCGTCAAGAGAAATTCTTTTCGCCAGCGCCTGCTCGGTGCCTTGATGCGATGCGCAAATCATGCGGCGCGTTCGCCGTATCGTCAATGAAATGGAATTTCGAATGTGGCACGAAGCGAAGTCATTCTCTCCATCTGCGCGTGCAAGGACGATGAAAGGATTTCCGCCGATGCATCGGTTGGCGGAGACCGGCGCGACTCCCTCTGCTGCTTCATTTTTGCGCAGCTTCGGCCGTACATCCCGCACGTTCTCGAAAGCAGAGCTTCGTTGAAACGTCCTTGCTGATCGCGCGCGCAATACGGTTAGCCATTTCATTGACCGCGCATCGCGCGATCATAGACTTGATCGTCTCGCTGCATCGTTCGCTCACGCGTCGTGGGCAAAGCAACAAGACAGGCCACATGAGCATCAACTCCCTCGATCATTCCATCACGCGCCGGCTCGCAGCATCGCTGCTTGCCGCCGCCATCACCCTGTCGACGGCCGCCGCCTCGTTCGCGGCCGACGCAATCGTGCTGCGCGTCGGCGACCAGAAGGGCGGCAACCGTTCGCTGCTCGAGATCTCGGGCTACGCCAAGGATCTGCCCTACAAGATCGAGTGGTCGGAATTCCCCGCGGCAGCTCCAATCCTGGAGGCGCTCAACGCCGGCGCGCTCGACGTCGGCTACACCGGCGACCTTTCATTCCTTTCGGTCTACGCGGCCGGCGCGCCGATCAAGGCGATCGGCGGCACCAGGTCGGATGCGAAGACGCAAGCCATTCTCGTACGTCAGGATTCGCCGATCAAATCGGCCGCCGACCTCAAGGGAAAACGCCTCGCCGGCACGCGCGGCGGCTGGGGCCAGTTCCTGATCGACGCCACGCTGGAGAAGGCCGACATCAAGCTGGAGGACGCGACCTTCGCGCCGCTCGGCCCGGTCGACGCCAAGATCGCGCTGGTCGCGGGTTCTATCGACGCCTGGGCGGTGTGGGAGCCCTACGTCTCTTTCGCGACGCTCAAGGACAAAGCCCGCGTGATCGCCAACGGCGAAGGCCTGACGCCGACCATCACCTTCATCGTCGCCTCCGACAGCGCCATCACCACCAAGCGCGCGGCGGTGCAGGACCTCGTGCAGCGGCTAAACAAGGCGCGGCTGTGGTCGCTGGATCATCTCGGCGAATATGCCAAGAGCACGGCCGAGTTGACCAAGCTACCGGAGGACGTGCTGTTCTCGGCCTACACCGCGCAGCGCACCAGCCCGATTCCGATTGATGAGAACGTCGTGAAGGAGGTGCAGGAAGCCTCGGACCGCTCGACGCGCTACGGCATCCTGCCGAAGAAGCTCGACGTGAGCAAAGCCGTCGACCGCAGCTTCACCGCTGCGGCCGCGGGATCGAACTAGAGCAGAGTCGGCGGGATGCGCGCGCTTCGTCTCAAGGCGGGCCCGCTGCATCTCGCCGCGATCGTGCTCGCGCATTTGGCCTGCATGGGCCTGATCGTGTGGCTATCGCTTTAGACGCCAGCCAGGGCCGCCGTTCGCCGGCCCGGCCTTAAGGAAAAGATCAGGACAACATAAGGAGCCCATAAGGACTTACGAGACGCCGTTGGCCTAGCATCGACCGTGTGATCGCGTCGGTAACAGGATGCCTCATCCCACGGCTTGTCCAGGCAATCACAACTCGCTCTCGGGTTGCCGATCCCGACTGGACGGGCTTACAGTGATCCGCCCTGCGGCCGTCGACGCTTGCAATGGGAAGGCGACCTTCGGGCTGGAGATCAGCGCCATGTCAGCCGATCAGTACCTTCGTTACGACCCGTCCGTCGAACACATCCGGCCGGAGGAAGCGGCGGCCGTCGAGGCGATCGTTGCTTCGATTTCGCGAACGAGCGATCGCACTTTTCACAAAGACAAGCACGGGACCCGACAGCAGCACGCCAAGGGCGCCGGCTATCTCCGGGGCGAACTGATCGTCTACGACGATTTGCCGGATCATCTGCGCCAGGGCCTGTTCAAGCAGGCTGGCCACTTCCCGATCATCGTCCGCCTCTCCACCGCATTCAACAGGAGCGATCGCGTACGCTCGCCACGGGGATTTGCCATCAAGGTCCTGGGCGTGACTGGGGCTAAGGCGCTCGGCGACGACGATACGACGAACCAGGATCTCCTGCTCGTCAATCACCCCAGCTATTTCGCGGATGCGATGGCCTATATGCGCGCACAGCAAAAGGTCGAGCACACCCTGTTCCTGCCTGATCTGGCGTACGGACCCATAGGCTTTTTGGCGCGCGTCCTGGTCGCCGCATCGGACAGAACAGGCATTCCGATCCCGATCGTCTTGAAAGCGCTCGGTGATGCCGGCAGCAATATCCTCGGAGAAACCTTTCATACGGAGGGAGCATTGCGGTTTGGCGATTATATCGCAAGGCTTCGCCTGATACCGATCTCGGCGTCGGTTCGCCAACTCACCGGCCAGCCCTGCCACGATGCCGATGATGCCGTGCTGAACAGCGTCGTTGCGTTCTTCAAGGACAATGCGGCCGAGTACGAACTGTTTGCCCAGCTCTGCACCGACCTGGAGCGAACACCGATCGAAGATGCCTCGATCGACTGGCCCGAAGACGTCGCGCCGCCGCAAGCACTCGGCAAGATCACGCTTCCGCGCCAGACCGCCGACAGCCCCGCGCGTCGCGTCTATTCCGACGAGGTGCTTTCGTTCGACCCATGGCGATGTCTCGCCGCGCATCAGCCGCTCGGCTCGATCATGCGGTTGCGCAGGGATGCCTACCGTGCCTCCCGCACGCGGCGGCAGCAGCAAAATCAATTCAAGGTCAAGCAACGGCCCGGCGAACCACGGGAGATCGCGGACCTGCCGGATTAAACTGGTCACCGTCCCTCATGATTGGACCCGTTGTCCCGGCCTGCGTCGAAAAATGACGCCGATCGCAGCGGATCGCCGGGATCGAGCGTCTCTGCCAGCGATGCGATCACCTGGCTGGAGCGGTCCTGCCACTTGGCAGCCCTTTGCGCTTGTCCGAGGCTCTCATAGAGCACCGCGGTCGTGCGATAAACCCGCCAGCTGGCATGCGGCAGCCTGGCATGGCGGAGGATCGAAATGGCCGTCGACAAATGCTCGCCAGCGACTTGCGTATCCTGCTTCAGGATCGCAATTCTCGCCATGGCCTCGTAGCACAGCGCGAGAAACGGCCGGTCGGGTGCCGCGCTCGTCACCTCGTGAAACTGGCTGGCCCATGTTTGCGCGCGGTCCAGATCGCCGGTCGCGATCCAATAGTCGCAGCAGGTCAGCAGATAATGCGGGATAACCAGCGACTCCATCGGCACCCGGTCGACCTCCATCCGCCGCTCCATCGCATCGAGATGCTGCCGCGCCCGAGGCAGGTCGCCCATCCGGACATAAGCTCGCGCCAGCAGGTTCCTGCCAACGAAGAAGGTGAACGGATTGGCCTCGATCATTGGGCCGAGCGCATCCTCCGCACGCCGTGACGCGCTGCCATATTCCTCCGCCTCGGAATACAGCCATCCGATCGTGAGATGACACAGCGCGACGGCCTGCGGATTTGCATTCCGCTCCGAGATAGCCAACGCGGAGACGACGTTTCGTTGCGCCCGTCCCCATTCACCGAGATAAATCTGGGCAAAGGCCTCGACCGATTCATAGAGCACGAACAGATAGACGTCACCGACCAGGCGGGCGAGCTCCTTTCCCCTGGTCGTCGCATCGCAGCAGGCCGGATAATTCGCGCGCAGGAATTCCAGCACCATCTCCATCGAGCAGCGTCGCAGCCGCATGCTCAGATCCTGCTCTCCGGTGATCAGTGCTGACGCACGCTCGGCGAGCTCCGCATTCTCGCGATCCCAGCCGCGGAGCATCAGCTTCAAATTGGCGACGTTGCCCTGGACCAGAGCGCTGAACGCCGCGTCGTCGATCGCCCGGCTCTTGACAAGCGCCTGTTCCGCAACAGGCAGGCTCTGGCGGCGATCGACGTAGAGACAAAATCTGCTGAGATCGACCAGCGCGTTCACCTCTTCGCGCACGTGCCCGTTCTCCGCCGCGTGCGCGACGACTGCGCTGAGATCTTGCAGCGAATTCAGGAAATCTCCACTGGCCCGCCAGGCCCAGGCGCGCTGAAGCAGCAACTTCAGACGTGTCGTCACTCGAAACTCCGGCGGCAGATGCGGCACCAGGTCCAAAGCGCGGGACAGGTAATTGGCGGCCTCGCGCGTGCTGAACCTTCGCGCCGAGCCCTCGGCCGCCGCGCCCAGATAATGCATCGCTTTCGGGAAATCGCGGCCCAGTTCGAAATGGCGCGCGACGACGGCGGCGAGCTCCACAGCCTGCGGCCCGTAGCCCTGCTCGATCCCCGCCCCAAGCAGCGCATGGGTTTTCGTGCGGCGCGCCGGCGCGAGCCGCTGGTAGAGGATCTCCTGGTAAAGCGCGTGCTGGAACGCATAGCGACCGGAGACGCCTCCGTTCGGCCACTCGGTCATGCCGGCAACGACGATGACGCGATCAGTCCGCGCCAGGTCCTCGCACATCTGCTCGACATCCAGCACGGGACGGTCCAGCGCACCGGCGATATGGAGCGCGGAAAACTCCGCTCCCGCCGCACTGGCGACCTCGAGCAGGCAGCGCTCGTCCGCGGTGAGGTGATCGATCTGCTGCTTGATCATTCCTTCCAGATCGCGCGGCATGCTGTCCTGCGAGGCCGCGTCTTCACTGACCAGCCGCCAGCCCAATTCGTGCTCGACCAGCGCGCCTTGGGCCACGAGATGATCGAGCAGAGACGACACGAACAGAGGATGCCCGCCGGTCCGCGCGAAGATGCGCTCGACCAGCTCTTTGGCAAAATCGGCCGAGCTGAAGCGCAGGGAAAGATAGCGTTCGACGTCGGTCCCGGTCAGTCGGTCGAGCGCGAGCTCGGTGGCGTGGCCGTGAATGCGCAAGTCCTGGTGAACGGCACGGATAGGATGTCCGCCGACGGCGACTTCCATCGGCCGATACGTGGCGAGCACGAGGATAGAAGCCCTCCGATCCCGGCGCGCAAGCCGGGAGAGCACATCCACGGTGGCAAAGTCGCTCCAATGCAGATCTTCCAGGATGATCACCCATGGTCGCGTGACGGCGAGATGTTCCATGAGATCGGCAAATTCGCGCAGCATGCGCTCCCGGGTTGCGCCGAAGACCTCGTGCTGGAATGCGGCCCGGTCTGCTTCGCCGAGGAAACCGGGCATTTGCGCGAGCCAGGTCGGGGCGTGCTCGCGGATCGACGTCAGCAGCGATGCTCCATCGGTTCGACGGCAGCACTCGTTCAGCGCGCCGATCAGCGGAAGAAAGGCCTCATGGGTGCCGAACAATTCGTTGCAGCTACAATGCAGCACGCCCAGTCCCTGCTGGTTCATCCTCTCGAGCGTCATTTGCAAGAGGGTGGTCTTGCCGATCCCGGCCTCGCCGGTGATGAAGACGACCTGACGCTGTCCGGTACGGGCGAGTTGCAACGCCTTGTCCAGCGTATCGAGTGCCCCAGTGCGCCCGACCCTCCAGTGCCGGCGTCGATCGACGGCCTGCTCCGTGGCGGACGCCGCCTCCTGTTCGCGCGCTCGCTCGATCGCAGGCAATTCGACGGTCGCGACCGCCGCAATGAAGCGATAGCCGCGCCGCGTGACTGTCTCGATGTAATTGGGGGACTGCCTGTCGTCGCCGAGCACCGAGCGTAGCGCGTTCACGGCAACGGCGAGGCTCGACTCGCTGACGTGCAGATCGGACCAGACCGCGTCGAGCAACTCTTCCTTGGTGACGAGCTCACCGGGCCGACCGACAAGATGGCAAAGAACCTCGAACGGCTTCGGCGCCAGCGCGATCCGCTCCCCGCCTCGCCACAATAGCGCGTTGGCACGGTCGAGGCGGAATTCACCAAAGGCAAGCGCGTCTGTACGCACGGCTCCGACCCCCGGATGCTCCCCCACCTTAAGGGAAAGCTCAGCCAAATGTAAGGACACGATAAAGACCTGCGCCCTGCGCCGGCACTAGCATTAGCCTGTCCATTTCAGAGACGCCGGCAAGGCGTCGGACGGCCTTTTCATCACGCTGTCATTTCAGTCGACAGGCAGTCGATGCCTGAATTTTGGCAAGGAGTTGGCCATGAGCATTTTAAGACATTTGGCGATCCCGCCTCTCGCTTTTGCCATTCGCCATTACGACGTCAGGGTGATATTGGGCATCACCGTCCTCAGCCGCGTCTTCCTCCTCGCAATCTACCTTGCCTGCGGCGGCCCGGGCCTGTCCGAGTTCGATCTCGCCAACACCATCGCGCTGCCATGAGCTCGGGACCGCTCGAATGGTGCATCGAGATCGCGATCATCGTCGCGATCTGCATCGGGATTGTCGCGGGCGGGCATGGCCGGCTCGTCGTGCCGCATCACCGGGTTCAACGCGCGCAAGCCGATCGGGCCGCTTGCCTGCAGCGGCCCACAAACCTCTTCGGCATCGTGGCGCTGCGGCGAGGCGGTCCGCCCGTTTGATCGATCACCAATATCCGCGGTGATAGGCCCGGTACGGCCGGTAGTAGCCGTAGCGCGGACCGTAATATGGACGATAGGCGCGATAGCCGTAATAGCGGGGACGCGCGTAGTAGCCGCCATAACCGTAACCCGGTCCATAGCCACCATAATAGGCAGGAGCATAGCCGTAAGCCGGCCCCGGGTATCCGTAGCCGCCATAATAAGGCCCGCCGCCATAGTAGCCGTAGCCGTAAGGCGAGCTGCTGGCGATGGCGCTACCGATGATCGCACCGGCTGCGAGGCCGCCAATGCCCCATCCAAAACCTCGGCCGCGCCAATACACCTGCGTGACATCATCGCCGGCCGCGGCCTTCATGGTCGCGACATTCGTGGGCATCGGGCCCGCAGCGGCCGGCTCGATTTGGCCGGCCATGACCGCGCCGGCCAGCGAACAGGCAATTGCCGTTTTCCAGATCCTCATCGTCTTACTCCCTGTCTGACGTTTCGCTTGGACATGGACGCAGCCCATGATCGGGCATCCTGGCGCAAGGTCAAAGCCAGAAATTCGGCCTCGAGTTTGCGTGCACCGCACAAGACGCATGCCTCCATTCTGATCAACCGGTACCGACGGGCTCGACGACCTCGCCGCGTGTGACACCGGGAGGACGGTGCTGGGGCCCGATCACCGCGGCAAAGCATTAAGCTTCCGGCGCATTCGCAACCAACAACCACCTTCCCGATTGACTATTCGTGCCGTTACTATCGGTTCCAATGTGCGCGGCCGGGAGGCTTCTCGCGAGCGCCAGAGTTGTGGGAGAATGACATGAGTGCCGCGAGACCCGAGCCGCTTGCCCGTCAGGCCCTGGCGTTCGTCCTGGCCGGCGGACGCGGCAGCCGGCTGCTGGAGCTGACCGACCGGCGCGCCAAGCCCGCGGTCTATTTCGGCGGAAAATCCCGCATCATCGATTTCGCGCTGTCGAACGCGGTGAACTCGGGCATCCGTCGCATCGCGGTCGCCACCCAGTACAAGGCGCACAGCCTGATCCGGCACCTTCAGATGGGCTGGAACTTCTTCCGTCCCGAGCGCAACGAGAGCTTCGACATCCTCCCGGCGAGCCAGCGCGTCTCCGAAAACATGTGGTATGTCGGCACGGCCGATGCAGTCTACCAGAACATCGACATCATCGAATCCCACGCCTGCCGCTTCATCGTGGTTCTCGCCGGCGACCATATCTATAAAATGGATTACGAGGTGATGCTGCGCCAGCATGTCGAGAGCGGCGCCGACGTCACCGTCGGCTGCCTGGAGATGCCGCGGACAGAATCCTCGGGCTTCGGCATCATGCATATCGACGAGAACGGCTGGATCAAAGAGTTCCTTGAAAAGCCGAAAGATCCGCCGCCGATGCCCGGCAAGCCGGACGTCTCGCTCGCCAGCATGGGCATCTACGTGTTCGACGCGAAATTCCTGTTCGAGGAGCTCAAGCGCGACGCCGAGGATCCGAATTCCAACCACGATTTCGGCAAGGACATCATCCCCTACCTCGTCAAGAACGGCCGCGCCATGGCGCACCAGTACTCGACCTCCTGCGTCCGCTCCGGCAGCGACCCGCGCGCCTATTGGCGCGATGTCGGCACGGTCGACGCCTATTGGGCCGCCAATATCGACCTCACCGACGTGGTCCCCGAGCTCGATTTGTTCGACAGCGCCTGGCCGATCTGGTCCTATTCGGAAATCACGCCACCGGCAAAATTCGTCCACGACGAGGAGAGCCGGCGCGGCCAAGCCGTGAGCTCGCTGGTCTCGGGCGGTTGCATCATTTCCGGCGCCTCGCTGCGGCGCTCGCTGCTGTTCACCGGCGTGCGCGTCAACTCCTATGCTCAGGTCGAGAACGCCGTGATCATGCCGTACGTGAACATCGGCCGCGGCGCGCGTTTGAAGAACGTCGTGATCGATCGCGGCGTCGAGATCCCGGAAGGGCTCGTCGTCGGCGAGGATCCCGAGTTGGACGCAAAGCGCTTCCGCACCACCGAGCAGGGCATTTCGCTCATCACCCAGCCGATGCTCGACAGGCTCAATACATGACGCCTGTTCGCGTCCTCGCGGTCGCCTCTGAGGTCTATCCCATCGTCAAGACCGGCGGCCTCGCCGATGTCGCGGGCGCGCTGCCGATCGCGCTGAAGGCGCATGGCGTCGAGATGCGCACGTTGATGCCGGGCTATCCCGACGTGATGCGGGTGCTGGGGGGAGCCGACGAAATCCGGCGCTGGCCGGATTATTTCGGCGGACACGGTCGTCTGCTCGCCGCCTCGCATGACGGCCTCGATCTGTTCGTGCTCGACGTGCCGCATCTCTACGCACGGCCTGGCAACCCCTACGTGACGGCCGAAGGTGTCGACTGGGCGGACAATGGCATGCGGTTCGCCGCGCTCTCGCGCATCGCGGCCGACATCGGCCACGGCCTCGTTCCCGCCTTCGTCCCCGACGTCGTGCACGCCCACGATTGGCAGGCCGGGCTCGCGCCAGCCTATCTGCACTACGACAACCGGCCGCGGCCCGCCACCGTGATGACCATCCACAACATGGCCTATCAGGGCAAGTTCGCACCCGAGCTGATCGGTTCGATTGGCCTGCCCTGGCGCGCCTATGGCGTCAACGACCTCGAATATTTCGGCGGCATTAGTTTTTTGAAGGCGGGCCTGCAATTCGCCGATCGCATCACCACGGTCTCGCCGACCTATGCGCAGGAGATCCAGAGCGACGAAGGCGGCATGGGGTTCGGCGGCCTGCTTCGCGCCCGCGCGAACGTGCTGAGCGGAATCCTCAACGGCATCGATGTCTCCGTTTGGAATCCGCAAGAAGATCCGCACATCGCCTACCGCTTCGGCGCGGAGGACCTCACGTACCGGGCCGCGAACAAGGCGGTGCTGCAGCAACAGTTCAATCTGGATTCCTCGGACGAAACGCCATTGCTCGGCGTCATCAGCCGCCTGTCCTGGCAGAAGGGGCTCGATCTCCTGCTCGAAGCCGTTCCGACCATTTTGCGCGAAGGCATGCAGCTCGCGCTGCTCGGCAGCGGCGACCGCGATCTGCAGGATCGCTATCAGGCCGTTGCGCGCGCGAACCCCGGCCGCATCGGCGTCGTGATCGGCTATGACGAGATCATGGCGCATCTGATCCAGGCCGGCTCGGACGCGCTCATCGTGCCATCACGGTTCGAGCCGTGCGGCCTGACCCAGCTCTGCGCGCTGCGCTACGGCGCCGTGCCCATCGTCTCGCGGGTCGGCGGCCTCGAGGATACCATCGTCGATATCGGCGAGGCCGATAAATCGGGTCACGATGCCACCGGCTTCAAGTTCGCACCCGTCACCGCGGATGCCCTCGCCGGCACGCTGCGCAAGGCCAACATCGCCTTTCACGACAAGCTGACCTGGCGCCGCCTGCAACTGAGCGGCCTTGCGACCGACGTGTCCTGGCGCAACCGCGCCGGCGACTATGCCGCGCTCTATCGCAGCCTCATCACCGCGCGCGCCTGAGGCCCGACATCGTCGAATCAATGCTATAGAGCCGCCATGGACCCGTTCTTGATCAAGCTGATCGGCTTTGCCGCCGCGACCTGCACCACCGTGGCCTACGCGCCGCAAGCCATCAAAGTGTGGAAGACCCGCTCCACCGGTGATATTTCGCTCGGCATGTTCCTGGTCATGGTGCTGGGCCTGGCGCTCTGGCTCGTCTACGGCCTGCTGTCGGGCGATGCGCCCCTCGTCGCCGCAAACGCCATCACCATCGTGCTCGCCGGCGGCATCCTGTTCATGAAGCTGAAATACGGGTGAGCCACTCTTCTTCACCTCTCCTCGCTTGCGAGAAGAGGAGAAGATCACCCCCCGAACACATACGAAGCCATCGCGACATTCGCGACCTCGTCGACGAATACGCGCTGGCCCGCGTCGCTGCCGGCGGCGCCGGCGGCCACCATCAGCGGCAGCAGATGATCTTCGCGCGGATGGGCCAGGCGCGCGCTCGGTGCGTTCTCCCAGTCAACCAGCATCGCGTTGCGGCGCGCTGCGTCCTTGTGGCTAATCGCCTCGTTCAGATACGCCTCGAAATCATACGAGATCGGCTTCGACTCCGCGCGGCCGAACCCGCGCATGTTGTGATAGGTGAGCCCGCTGCCGACGATCAGAATGCCTTCGTCCCGCAGCGAGGCAATCGCCTGCCCGACCTTGATGTGCTCGGCCGGATCGTAACTCGATCTCAGCGACAGCAGCACGATGGGCATGTCGGCGTTCGGATACATCAGCCCGAGCGGCACGAAGGTGCCGTGATCGAAGCCCTGGTTGGGATCCTCCCGGCAATCGACGCCCGCGCGAATGAGCAGCGCCTTCACCTCCGCGGCGAGCTCGGGCCGCCCCGGCGCCGGATATTTGAGGTGATAGGTGTGCTCGGGGAAACCGTGATAATCGTACACCATCGGCGGATGCGCCGAGGTCGACACGGTGAAGGCGTCAGCCTCCCAATGTCCTGTGATGACGAGCACGGCCTTGGGCTTCCCCGGCAAGAGCTGCGGCAGCCGGCCGAACGCCTCGGCGGTCTTCGCATATTGCACCCGCCTGTCTTCCATGAACGGCCAGGGACCGCCACCATGTGACAGGAAGAAAGTCGGAAGTCGCACCATGGGCGAAGGCTCGTTTCATTGCCAACATGCGCGTGCGAGCTGCCCGCGCGATCGGCCGCGAGCATAGGCAAACCCGTATGGTTAGCAAGACGTTAACGATTTTCCGCCCAGAATCCGGCGTAGCCGAAGGGGTCGGCCAGCAGCCAGGGACGTGAAATGAAGAAGTTTGCGTTGGGGGACGTCGTCAACAGTGACAAGCGCCGCCGCGGCGTCGTTCGCGCCGCCTACAAGTCGAAGGAAGGCCAGCAGTTCTACGCCGTCGAGAAAGACGGCGCGATGGATTATCTGGAGGAAGACCGGCTGAGCCCCGCGCCGCGTGTCGAGCTCGCGGCTTAAGTCCAACTCAACATGCCCTAACGCCCGAACCGGTCCAGGCGCTCCGACCAGGAGTCGTCTCCGCTCGCGATGCGATCGTTCGTGATCAGCAGCAGGCGATCGCTGCCTGCGGCCGCATCCCAACGCGGCAGGTCCGCACCGTTGGGATCGCCGCTCTTGGCAAAATTGATCCAGTAGGCGCGCATGCGGTGTGCGACCTCGCGATCGCCTCGTGACAGGATACCTGCACCGGGCATGCCTTCCACGCCGAAGATGAACTGCAATTCCCGCCCGTGACCGCCCTCGGGGTTTGCGCGCCGTGCCTCCGGCACATAGGCGAAGCGATAGCGAAAGGTCGGCGCACCGCTGGCGGCATGCAGGCGCGCCAGCAGTCTCACCGGCTCGGAGAAGACCTTGTCGGTGTAGAACCTTGCCGCGCGGCTGGAAGGTTTGGCGAGGTCGGGATAGAGCCTGCGCAGCTCATCGCTGGTGGCGCCTGACGATGCCAGCTCTTCCCGGACATCCAGCTCGCCGTCGAAACCGGTCTCGTCGTCGTTCGAGCCTATGATCAGGGGGATGCGGCTCTCACGTCCGGCCGCGAAGCCTGCGGCGACCTCCTCGCTGACCAGACGTCCATCGATCGTCGGCCCGAAGCTGCGCGGCGATTTTTCCAGCAGATGCGTTTCGACGGCAAGCAGGCGTCGCGGGTCGGCGGCGCGCAAATCGGCCTGTCGCCCCAGCGCCGCCATGAATTGCCGCCCCACAATCTCGGCCTCTTGTGCCGAACGCAGGCGCGCACGGCCAGGAATCGATTGCAGAATGGCTTTCTGGAAGAGATCACGCGATTGCTCAGACAGCATGAGCAGCGCGATCGAGGTCGCGCCCGCGCCACTGCCGAACAAGGTGACGTTGGTGGGATCGCCGCCGAAGGCCGCGATGTTATCATGCACCCAATGCAGCGCCGCGATCTGGTCCATCAGGCCGTAATTGCCGGAACCGTCTTCCGACAGCGCGGGATCGGTGAGCCAGCCGAGCACGCCGAGGCGAAAATTCACGGTCACCACGATGAGACCGGCTTGCGCGAGCCTGGCACCATCGAACAGCGGATCATTCGCAGTGCCGCTGACGAAAGCGCCGTCGTGGATGAACATCATCACCGGCAGCGGGCCATCGACCCCGAACGGACGGAACACGTTCAGCGTGAGGCAATCCTCGCTCGATCCCGGCAGCGACGGCTGAAGACACGGCGCGCCATACGCATAGGCGGTGCGCATCTCCGAACTCTCTGGTGCAGCCTGCGGCGGACGCCAGCGCAGCGGCCCGATCGGCGCGGCCGCATAGGCCAGCCCCTTGAACGAGGCTACCTCGCCTTCGACGGCGCCGAGCATCTGTCCTTCGCGCGTCAGCGCAAACGGAAACTGGCCAACCGGCTGGGCCGCGGCCGAGCCGGCGCAACAGAGGACGAGAGACGTCGCAAAAAGCGCGAACACGGACCGCATCTTCGGAGCATCTCGATGCGCGGAAGGATTTGAGCAGGTTATGTCCGTGGCCCGCTGCGAGGCAAGCGCCGCGGCCGCGCCTAGCTCCGCTTGGCGGCAAGCTCCGCCAGTGCGTGGCGTGCGATGATGCCGAGCTCACCGAGCGTGGTGTGACCGGACCGCGCCGCCTCGATCAGCCGCTCGGCGATGAACCTGCGGCTGTCGTGATCGCCGCCGTGCGGCAGTTGGCGGCACGTCTCCTCCAGGACAACGTCCATGTTCGCTTTGGTCCGCTCACTCAACTCTGTCATGACGCCCGTCGGCACGCGTGGCAAAACAAGAGCATACACAGGTGGATCGACCCTGATTAGCCCGGGAAATCACGGCCATTGTGCATCGCGATGCGTGTGCTGCCGCAACATTCACGCGGCCATGATGACGCCGCAAATGGCTACCGAAGATTGCACATGCCGTGATGACAAGCCGAACCTGCAGCGATAGCCTGCCGGCAAAACAAAACACACGGGAGGAAATGCCATGCCTGATGCAATGGTTGCTGCGCGTGCCTCTGACGCGGGGCGCGGAACCAGCCAGCAGGTCGATGTTGCCGTGGTCGGTGCCGGATTTGCCGGCCTCTATCTTCTGCATCGGCTGCGCAAAGCCGGCCTGACGGCGGTCGGCCTCGAAGAAGCCGGCGACGTCGGCGGCACCTGGTACTGGAACCGATATCCCGGTGCGCGCTGCGATATCCAGACCATCGATTACAGCTACACCTTCGATCCGGACCTCGAGACCGCCTGGACCTGGTCGGAGAAATACGCGACCCAGCCCGAGATCCTGCGCTATCTCGGCTTCGTCGCCGACCGTTACGGTCTCAGGCGCGACATTCGCTTCAAGACCAAGGTCACGGAAGCGAAATGGGACGAGGCCACCGGAAGCTGGCAGCTCACCACCGACAATGGCGCGCCGGTCTCCTGCCGCCATTACATCATGGCCACCGGCTGCCTCTCGGCGCCGAAGCCGCCGGAGATCGACGGCGTCAAGGACTTCAAGGGCGAGGTTTATTTCACCGGACGCTGGCCGCATGACGGCGTCAATCTCGCCGGAAAACGCGTCGCGGTGATCGGCACGGGATCGTCGGCCATTCAGTCGATCCCGCTGATCGCACAACAGGCCGCACATCTGACCGTGTTCCAGCGTACGCCGAACTTCGCGCTGCCGGCGCATAACGGCCCAGCGCCTTCCGATCGCATGAGCCTGCTGCAAGGCGATCGCGCGGCCTATCGCGAGCAGGCGCGCCAGTCGATGGCCGGCGTACCCTATCCGCAGCAGACGGTCGTGAGCTGGCAATTAAGCGATGTCGAGCGTCGTGAGCGGTTCGAACGCGCGTGGGCGGCCGGCGACCTCGTCCACATCCTGACCCAGCTCTGGGCCGACCAGGCGGTGGACATCGACGGCAACAAGATCGTCCAGGACCTGATCCGCGAGAAGATCCGCGCCGCCGTCAAAGACCCCGAGACCGCCGCGGCGCTGATGCCGGACGATCATCCGTTCGGCGCCAAACGGCCCTGCCTCGATACCAACTATTACGCGACCTACAACCGGCCGAACGTCACGCTGGTCAATCTGCGTCAGGAGCCGATCAAGGCGATCACCGCAAGCGGCATCACGACGGCAAGGCGCAGCGTTGATGTCGACGTGATCGTGTTCGCGACCGGCTTCGACGCCATGACCGGCGCGATCCGCGCCGTGCATCCGATCACCGGCCGTGGCGGCAGATCGCTCACCGATGTCTGGGCGCAGGGGCCGCAGACCTATCTCGGGCTCACGGTCGAGGGCTTTCCGAACTTCTTCATGATCACCGGACCCGGCAGCCCGTCGGTGCTGTCGAACATGGCGGTGTCGATCGAGCAGCATGTCGACTGGGTCGTCGATCGGCTCAAGGCGTTGCGCGACGCCGGGTTCACCACGATCGAGCCGACGGAGTCGGCGCAGGCCGGCTGGAACAGGCACATGGCCGATTGCTCGATGGTGACGCTGCACCGGCTCGCCAACACCTGGTACACGGGCGCCAACGTGCCCGGCAAGGTGCAGGGCCTGATGCCTTATACCGGCGGCGTCGGTCCCTATCGCAGCATCTGCGACGAGGTGGTCAGCCGCGGCATGCTCGGCTTCAAGCTGACCGGTCCCAACGTCGCCGCGCAATGCAATGACGGCGAGGTGGTGCGCCTGCAGCCCGAAGTGCGGCTGGTGCTTAACCTGCTTGCCTCGCTCAACCTGCCGCCGATCGAGTCGATGGGCGCGCAAGGCGCCTGCGCCTTCGTCAATGAGTTCAACAAGGGCCGTCCCGCTGGACGGCCGATCGGCGAGATCGTCGACGGCACGCTGCCCGGCGCCGACGGTCCCTTGCCTTATCGGGTCTACAAACCGGCAACATCAGGGCCGCATCCGGTCGTGGTCTATTTCCACGGCGGCGGCTGGGTGCTCGGCGACGAGCAGTCGGACGAGCCGTTCTGCCGCGACATGGTGCGGCGGACCGGCATGATGCTCGTCAGCGTCGGCTATCGTCATGCGCCCGAGCATCGTTTCCCGACTGCGGCCGAAGACGGCTATGCGGCGACGCGCTGGATCGCCGAGCACGCAGCTGAGCTCGGCGGCAGGCCGGGCCCGGTGCTGGTCGCGGGCTGGAGTGCCGGCGGCAACATCGCCGCCGTCACCTGTCAGCTTGCACGCGATCGCGGCGGGCCGGAGATCGCGGGCCAGCTCCTGATCTGCCCGGTCACCGACTGCACCTTCGACCGCCCCTCCTACAACGACAATGCGACCGGCTATTTCCTGACCCGTTCGCTGATGTACTGGTTCTGGGACCTCTATTGCTCGCCGGCCGACCGCACCGATCCCCGCGCCTCGCCGCTCCGCGGCAAGGTCGCAGGCCTGCCGCCGGCCTTCGTCGTCACCTGCGAATTCGATCCGCTGCGCGACGAAGGCATCGCCTATGCCGAGGCCATGGCGGCCGCCGGTGTCCCGGTCGAGCAACTCAAGGCCCGCGGTCATTTCCACTCGTCCTTCACGATGGTGGACGTGATCATCACCGGCGCGCCGGGCCGGGTGCAGATGGCCGAGGCCTTGCGGCGCTTCGCAGGGTTGCCACCGGAGGTCAGCCGCGGCGACGATCGCAGTCAGGTTCATACCAGCCCGGGGCATAAGATCGCGGCGGCCGCGAGCTGAAAGCAAACATCGGCCGGGAACAATTTCCCGGTCATCGCGTTTTGTGCTGTGGCATTGAGATGCAGTAATGGGTGTAGGCCCCGGTACGCACGATCGTGTGCCGGGGTTCTTTTTGCGTGAGGCGGAACGATGGGGGACGTGGTTGGGGATTCAAAGGTCGATTTTGGTGTCCTTGCGGTGCTGCATAAATGGCCGTCGCTTGCGAACCAGAGGCGATCGGACAGAGCGTCCTATCAGGTGATCGAGGGCACGCTCGACGAATGCATCTCGGCGTTCATGGCGAAGCCGGCGGCGACCAGGCATCTCTATGAGATCCGCACCATCGCGCAACCACCGCTGGTCACGGACATCCTCTCGCCTGAGCACATCACCGAGCTGGCGCGGCTGCGCGAATTTCTCTGATCCTCGCAGAAGCACCGGCTGAGCGCGGGAACCTTCTACCGGTTTTTCCCGTTGATGGTGATCGGAGCGAAGGCGTGAGTGCCTCAGATGCTTGAAACCGGCGTGCCAGCCCCTGTCGTGCCCTATGGCGCGGACCAGACCCTGTTCGTGGTGATCGACCGCCTCGACAAGGCGACCGAAATCCGTGTCGAGCGAAGCGATCTCGACGCCACGATTGGCGAGCTCGTCGCCGGCTGCTTCAACGACCCCGTCAAGGTCATCTCGTTCAACACGCTCGAGCACTGGATGAAGGACATCTCGACCGACGTCGCCGGTGAGATCCGGGCGCGCTGCGACATTGATGGCATGACGCTGCCCGACTATCTCAGCGACTTCGTCGAGAGCCACAGCTGAGCGCGCGTTGGATGATGAAAATCAGGCGCGCCGGTACTTGCCGGCGATGACCTCGATCTCGCGGCGGCGTTCGTCCGCGAAGGTCAGGAGCTTTTCGATCGTCAATGTATCCGTGATCCGTTTGGCCAGCCGCTCGGCGCGTGCGGCCTGATCTTCGAGATACTGGATCGTGGTCAAACGCCGCCTCCCAAGAGCTTCAATCTGGAGTCCCGAATGATTGGGTATCCATGGTGGCTGGAGGCGGCTAACAGCCGGTTAAGCACAGCGCTTCGGATCGATGTCACTGCAAATTATTGCACCACGTCGAGCCTGACATTGGTGACACCCTTGTCGACCATGCCGAGCGCCTCCGCCGCGGAGGGCGAGATGTCAACCACGCGTCCGCGAACATACGGCCCGCGATCGTTGATCCTGACGGTCACGAAGCGACCGGATGAAACGTCAGTGACGCGCAGCTTTGTGCCGAACGGCAGGCTGGGATGGGCCGCGGTCAATTCGTTCTTGTCGAACCGCTCGCCGCTCGCCGTCTCCGTGTCCGAATAGAAGCTGGCGACGCCATGCGAGACGCTTTGCTTTGCATCACCGTCGGGGACGCGCGCCCGGCTGATCGGACGTGGATGCAGCGCCGCCACCCTGTGCGGTCGTTCGACAGCGGCTTGGCGGTGGGTGCCGAGATCGGCCTTCTGGCGGCCGACCGGCGATTGCGCACACGCCGCAAGCGACGCCGCGCCGATGATGGCGAGCAGTATCCGGCACAGGGTTGCCGGCGAAATCCGGGCAGTTTCGGCACGTGCAAATCGAGACATGATGCGCCCTCCGAACGACCCCGAGTTTCGGTGGGCAATGAGGGCAGAACCTTGTCGGAACGAAAGCGCGCCTGCGGCCGCAGCCGTTTCAGGTTTAGCTGTGGCGATTCCACCACACTGGCTTGTCCTGAATCGAGACAGACTCCTGGGATAAGCCCGATACGACGCGCCAGATCGGGCGCGTCTCCGGAGGAACCTCGCCAGGCTCGGCGTCGCCCTTCAAGAGCCGTGCGAGTTCGCGCCGATAGAGTTGCCGCCAGCCGGTCCTCAGGCCGGCGAGAAAGTCGAGCTCCCGTTGTGTCAGCGTGCACATCATGAACCCGATCCGGTTGCGAGAGCCCGTCGTCAGCCGACGAGGCCTCCCATCGGTTTGACGTCGGCGCTGCCGGGGAAGACGGCTTCTGCGAGCACCTTCTCCTCGACACGCAGATGATCCCTCAGCAGGCCCTTCAACACTGCGCGCAAATCCGTGGTCGGCTTGAGATCGCGATCCTCGAAGAGTTGCGCCGGCTTCAGACCCGGCCAGTCCGCGATGACGCGGCCACCGGTAAGCCCGCCACCCATCAAGAAAGCGACCGTGCCCGTGCCGTGGTCGGTGCCCTGCGTCCCATTGATGCGCGCGGTTCGCCCGAACTCGGTGACGACGGCCACGACCGTCTCTCGCCACGCCTCTCCCATGTTGCTCTCGATCGCGGCAAAGGCGCCGTCGAGCGCGCCCAGCAGATTGTAGAGCTGGCCCGAGGCCGCGCCTTCGGCGATGTGCGTGTCCCAGCCGACGAAGCCCATGGCGCCGACACGCGGACCATCAGGCTTTGCGAGATAGCGCGCGGCCGTGCCGGCGGCTTCGGCGAAATAGGCGCGGACGCGCGCGATGCCGGGCGGCGCCAAGGTTGGATCGTCGGACATCGGATCGCCCGCGCCCGATGCGCCGCCGAGCGACGCGAGCCTCATGCGGGCCTGGAGCACGGTCGCAAGCTTCGGGTCGGTGTGCTGGTAGAGATCGAGCAAGCGGCTCTGCGTGTCCTCGCTCGCCGGCAACAATCGCTGCGGCACCCATGTCATTACAGGCGCCGAACCGCGCACCACCAGCGGCGTCACAGAGCCAATGCCGAGTGCGCGGCTGCCGCGCGGGTCGACACGCCCGCCGGATTCCAGCGCGAGCAGTGCGCGGTTGAGCCATCCCGAGCTGGTCATACCCGGCTTGATGAGCCCGCTCTCCAGCACGTCCTGGCCGTCGAAATGCGAACGCTCGCGATAGGGCGTCGCGGTGGCATGGACGATCGCAGCCTTGCCGCTTTTGTAGAGCCGATGCAGGTTCGGCATCGCCGGATTGAGCGCGAAGAAAGCATCGAGCGGCAGCGCGGGCGGCTTGCCGTCCAGCACCAGCGCGCGATCGCCGCGCAAGGAGATCCAGTCGGGATCGCCCACCGGCGCAACCGCGCCAAGGCCGTCGAGCGCGCCGCGCAGCACGATGACCAGCAGGCGCGGATCGCGCCCTTCGGCGCGCGCGATCCGCGGCATCTGGCTCCACGCGAACAGCGCGCCGGACCCGACCAGAAGCTCGCGCCGCGTGGGCAAATGATTGACGACGCCCATGCTCACCTCCTCTGAAAATCCGCCGACATGAACAAGAGCGCCAACGCCTGCTGCCGGCTCTCGGCGCGGCCGACCGCCTGCTTCACCTCGGCTGATATCTCCGATGCGAAGACGTCCTCGATGATCACTTGCGGATCGGCCGTGGTCGCGATGCGTTCGGCGAAATTGTTGGCGATGTCGAGCCGCCGGCCAATGCCGTCGATCCAGCTTGCCTCGTCCTCCGGATAACCCTTGGGCGCCGATGGCCGCCACAGCCCTTCACCGAGCAGCTCCTGGCCGCCGGTGAAGCGGACGGGATCGACGGTCGTGATGCCGGTCGCGCGCACCATGCCGACGCCCCACTCGCTGGGACGCTTGAGTTTCGACGGCGGCCCGCGCCACGCCTCGTCCGACGACACCATCGCGATCGCGACCTGCTTGAGATCGCCCTCGGCGTCGCGAAAAATCTTCGCCATCTGCTCGATCAGCACAGGCGGCGGCTCGTCGGCCACGAAATGTCGTGCGAGTTTGGTCGCGACATGGGTCGCGGTCGCCGGATGCGCGGCGAGATCGCGCAGCACCGCGCGGCCCTGCTCAACGTCCTCCTGCTCGTAGCGCTTGCCGAGCACAATCTGTCCGCCGGGCTCGTGCAGCCGCGGATTGAAGGTGAATTCGCCGCCGTGCTCGGGATTGTCGCCGGGCGGCACCAGCGTCCATCCCGTCAACACATTGGCGAAGCTGATGACGTCGTCCTGGGTGTAGCCGGCGCGCACGCCGAGCGTATGCAGCTCCATAATCTCGCGCGCGATGTTCTCGTTGAGGCCGCGGCTGCGGTTGATGCCGGCGATCGAGTTCGCGCCCATCGAGCCGAGATTGTCGAGATAGAACAGCATCGCCGGATGGCCCTCGACGGCCAACAGGAGATCGACGAAGCGGCCGAGCGTATTGGCGCGAACGGCTTCGCGCTCATAGGCGCCGGACATGCTCTGGATCTTGTTGGCTGAGATGCAGAAATGGTTCGACCAGAACCACACCAGCCGCTCGGCAAAGCCGATGTCGGCGGCAAGCGCAGCTTCCGTACGCAGCTTGGCTTCCTGCAAATAGATCGGACGTCCGGGATCCGGAACGGCCTCGGCCGCCTGCTTGGCCGCCATCTCGGCGGCATCCTTGTCCGCTCCCTGGCCTTGCGTCTGGTCTTCCGACGTGGTCGGCGTCGCCGCCACCTGCTGCTTTTTAGCTTGCTGCTGGGCCTGCTTGGCGCGCGCGGCGCGCCGCGCATTGGCATCGGCCACGGTGCGATAGGCCTTTGCGCTGGAGGGAAGGCTCGCGGCGGCGTTCAGGACGAGCGGGCGGTCGAGCTCGGCTATCAGCGCGCCGCGCGGGTCGGTTCCGAGAGCCGCAATCGATCCCGGACGCGGCCCCATCCCGAAGCGATGAAGTGCCAGCACGGCCTCGGCCTTTGCAGAACTGCTCATGGCGAATGCCCAATTCTTGCGAGCCTGCCGACGGTGTCGGCGGGAAGTTACGAAGCGTAATGCTACATACTGTAGCATTCACGACAAAGACCGGCAAGCGGAGATTGAGAGAGCGCCGTCAACAACTCGGGAGCCGCCGGTCCTGCAGATCAGCGGCGGCGATCCTTCTAGAAATTGGGCCCGAGCGCGATCTTCGTGATCGTGCCGTTTCTGACGCCGATGCGCCATTCCGCCGAACCGTTGGCGAACTGGGCGACATAGATGTCGCTGTCGAGCGCGGTGACGCCGCGGAAGGAGACCGCACGCAGCGCACCCAGCCGCGTTAGAATCGCCTGATCGAACGGAAGCTGCGCGCGTGTGATATCGGCGACCTCGGACGTCATGCGCTCGTAGTCGGGCTGTCCCCTGCCGACGCCCTCGATGTAGCGACGCAGCATCTCCTCACCATTGGCGATCGGAACGGCGCGCCGTGCCGCGCGACCCGGACGCGCGCCGAGGTTTGAGGCCTCGACATTGTGGAAGCGCGTTTGCCGACCCGGCACCAGGATCTCCATACACCGTCCCGACTTGTCGGCAATCACCCACGGATTGTTCACGGTGGTGGTGGAGGCCCAGGTCATGTTGGGCCTGACGACGCTCTGCGTCCTCCGATTGCCGTCGGCATCGAGATTGAAGACCTGGATGTCGTCGCCCATCTCGTTATAGACCATGATCCTGATCGGCGAGGTGCCGGCGCGACCGCGCACGTTCGCCTCCTCAGAGCAAGGCACGATGCCACCGAGCTCGTCGTTGCCGTCGGCTCTGAAGATGACATCGCCGGCCTTGCCGTCGGGCTCGAGCAGCAGGCGGAATTCGGCCGTCCCGTTCTCGAACTTCGCGCCGTAGATGTCGTAGCCGCCGGGTCCGACGCCGCGGAAGAAGATCGATTCCAGCCCGCCGAGCGCAACGAACGTCGCGTGCATTTCATTGAGCTGGCGGTGGAGCTTGGCGGCGAGCGGCGCGCTCATGCGGTCGTAGTTCGGCGTGCCGGCGCGCAGATCCTCGATCCCGCGCACAATCATCTCCTTGCCGCCGACGGCCGGGACCTGCTCCCTGAAGCGATCGGGGACTTCGGCAAGGCGGCGCGCGAAATCCGCTTCGACCGCCTGAGCCACCGCCGCATCGACGCGGGCCGCAAGACGGGCGCCGAAAACCGCACTTTGTAGCAACACGCGCGAGACCCTCGACTGCTCGTCGCGCAGGAAGATCACGAGATGGTCGCCGCGGAAGGAGAAGGCATCAGTGCCCTCGGCAAGGATTTGCGTCGTGCCCTGCCCGGTTTCCTGCAACCAGAGACGGTCGCCATCGCGGCGCACGGTGAGCACGCGGTTCGGCGCAATCCTGTACCAGCCGACATATTGATCGAGCGAGGCAGGTTCAGTCGTCGGCGCCGGCATCTCGGCGACACGCACCGCGCGCACGTCGCGGCCGTTGATCCGCAGCATCAGTTCGGAGGAGCGACGTTCCGCATCGAGCGGGAACGTGATCTCGCTCGACGAAGCCATGTAGGACGCGGTGCCGTCGCTGTCGACCGTCAGGCGCAGCCGGCGCTGCCCGGTGAGCTGGCCGGAGAGATCGTCACCTTCGCGGAAGATGGCGAACACCGAGGCCGGACCCATGGCGTAGAAATTGACGAAGGGGCGGTAATGCTGGGCCGGCACCTCGCCGCTTTCCGCGGCGAGCGGCGCAGGCTCCGGGGTACGATAGGCGATCATGCCGGCGGACACGACCACGGCCGGGACGATCGCGGCCGCGATCCACGCTCGCTTGCGCCAGCCGACCGCGACGGGCATCGCGGCAGTCGCGATGATGCGCTCGACGCGGGCGCGCACGGTCGAGGCCCGCGCCATCGCGAGCTCGAGCGGCCGCGGGTTTACCGTGCTTGCGAAATCAAGCAGGATTTCCGCATAGGACAGCCGGTCGTCGATCACCTCGATGGCCTCGGCGTCGCTGATGATCTCGGCAAGTTCGGCAAGACGCGCGAGCTGCCACCAGGCGAACGGGCTGAACCAGAACACCGCGCGATTGAGAGAGGCGAGCAGGAGGATATAGAAATCGCGGTTGGCGACATGCGCGCCCTCATGCGCGAGCACCGCGAGCCGCTTCTTGGCGTCCCAGCCGGCAAATTGCGGCGGCACCAGAATGGTCGAGCCAAACGTGACGGGACCGCCGACGTCGCGACTGACGCGCACATCGGCGTCGACCAGGTGCGGACCATTGATCGGCCTTGCCGCGCGCGCCAGGCGCCAGGTCAGATAGAGGCCGATGGCCAGCCGCAGCAGCAACAGGCTGGCGACGGCGACATGGACGATTGTGGCGACAAGCCACCAATTGATCGAGACGCCGCTCTGCGCCGGGGAAGCAATCGCCGCGCCGGGCGCGATCGGCTGCATGGGCTGCGGCATCTCGAACATCGAGATGTCAGCCGGCAGGACATCAGCCGGCACCGATACCGACAATGGCAGCCGGGTGATCGTGACCGTCGGCCAATGCATCACCACGGGCATCGCCAGCGATGCCAGCAGCACGACGACCCACGCCGTCATGTGAGCGTGCGGATTGCGCACGCGAAACAGGTTGAGGCCGAACCAGACGACGCCTCCCAGCACAAGGGAGCGCAGCGCCGCCTCCGCCAGAGTTGCGATCATTCTTTCTTCACTCCCCTCGCCTTCTTCGCCTTGGCGACCTGGTCGGCCAGTGTGCGCAGCTGCTGCTGGTCGAGCATTGCATTGTCGACCATGCCGACGAGGACCTCCTCCATCGAGCCGTTGCAGAACCAGTCGACGATGCGCTGCACCGCCTTGGCCGCAACCCGCGCGCGCGCTTCGGCTGCGTGGTAGACATAGGTGCGTCCGTCCACCGTGTGCCGAGCATAGCCCTTTTCTTCCAGCCGGCGCAGCACCGTGCGCACGGTGGATTCCTTCAGCCGACGCGACAGCTTTTCGCGCACAATTTCGGCCGTGACAGGACCATGGGCCCAAACCAGTTGCATGACCTCGTGCTCGAGGTCGCCCAGGTCGGGCAAACGATCGTCCATGGCGGCTTACCTTGGTTTTCGAATTTTCTTGTAGCGCTACAGAGCGTCGCATATACCGCCGCGCCGCGCAACGGGGTTTCTACCTGAAATGGTATCGGATGCTGACCGAACGGGGCTTGCTTTAGGCGGTCGTCATGCCCGGGCTTGTCCCGGGCATGACGATGCGGAGGCTTCAGTACTTCGGCTCGTACATCTGGGACTGAACCAATCCCTTCACGTCGTTGGGCGCGGGTCCGTCCGCGAGTCCGCGCTGATAGGCGACATCGGCGACGGCGGCAGCGATGCGGACCGAGACCTCGCGGATGCGCGGCAGCGCCGGGTAGAGGCTGCCTTGCGCAAGATCGTCCTTGCCGACGCAATCGGCCAGCGTATGGGCGGCCGCCATGAACATCTCGTCCGTCACCAGCCGCGAGCGGCTGGCGATGACGCCGAGGCCGACGCCCGGGAAAATGTAGGAGTTGTTGCCCTGGCGCGGCACGAAGGTGCGGCCGTTCAGCTTCACAGGATCATACGGGCTGCCGCAGGCAAACAGCGCGCGGCCCCCGGTGTAGCGGTAGGCGTCCTCCGCCGAACATTCGGCCTTCGAGGTCGGGTTGGAGAGCGCGAACACGATCGGCTGTTCGTTGAGCTCGGCCATTGCCTTGAGCACCTCGGGCGTGAAGGCGCCGCCGACCGCGGCAACGCCGATGATCGCCGTCGGCTTCAGCGTCCTGATCGCGGTGAGGAAGTCGGCGATCGGCGCCTGGTCGGCATGGGCATAACGGAGCTTGTGACCGGACAGGCCTTCACGGCCGCCAACGACCAGGCCGCGGGAATCCACCAGCCAGTTGCGGCGGAGCGCTTCGGCCTCGGAGGCGCCCTCCGCCATCATGGCGGACGTCACGAGATCGGCGATGCCGGTCGCGGCCTCGCCCGCGCCGAGGAACAGGATGCGCTGATCCTTCAGCTTGCCGCCGTTGACGCGCAAGGCCGAGAACAGGCCGGCGAGCGCAACCGCGGCCGTGCCCTGGATGTCGTCGTTGAAGACGCAGGCCTCATCGCGGTATTTGTGCAGCAGCTTGAACGCCGAGTGGTTGGCGAAATCCTCGAACTGGATCAGCACTCCCGGAAAGGTCTTGCGCGCGGCGACCATGAACTCGTCGACGAAGCTGTCATAGGCCTCGCCCGTGAGCCGCCGCTCGCGCAGGCCGAGATAATACGGGTCTTTCAGGAGCTCTTCGTTGTTGGTGCCGACGTCGAGCACGATCGGCAGGCATGTTTCGGGATGCACGCCGGCGCAGGCCGAATAGAGCGAGAGTTTACCGACCGGAATGCCCATGCCGTTGGCGCCGAGATCGCCGAGGCCCAGGATGCGCTCGCCATCGGTGACGACGATCAGCTTGGCCGGATAGGGCCAGTTCTTCAGGATCTCGGCGATCTGGCCGCGATCGCGCGAGGAGATGAACATGCCGCGTGGCCGCTGGAAAATCAGGCCGTATTTCTGGCAGGCGAGCCCGACCGTCGGCGTGTAGATGATCGGCTGGATCTCGTCGATATTGTCGACGACGACGCGGAAGAACAGCGCCTCGTTGCGGTCATGCAACGCATTCAGCGCAACATATTTTTCGAGATCGGTCGGCAGCGTGCGCAGGTTGACGAGCACGCGCTCGACCTGGGTCTCCATCGTCAGCACGCACGGCGGCAGCAGTCCGCGCAGGCCGAGCGCATCGCGCTCCTGCGCTGTGAAGGCGGTGCCCTTGTTGAGCAGGGGATCGCGCAGCAGCGCCATGCCGTGCACGGAATCGGACGATGTCGAATGGGCGCTGACCCGAGCAGGTCTATTCACGAATTCCCCCAGGGAGTTTCTTATTGAAGGGCGAGCATTGTCGGCCAGCACTCACCTGAGATCAAGGACGCAGAAAACTGCGGCAAGCATTGTGATCCCGCACCGCAGCGAGGTTTTGGTGACAGACCGCTCGTCGTGCGCACGAAAAAGGTTAACGCCGCGAGGCTCTCGCCCCTCATGGTGAGGAGCGCGGAACGCGCGTCTCCGGACGATGCTTTGCATCGCCGGGCGAATCATGCAGGCCCTGCTCTCCGCGGCGCATCCTTCGAGACGCCCGCTCCGCGGGCTCCTCAGGATGAGTCAGTGGTATGGGCGACAGCGTTACTCAGCCTTGATGTCGGCGGCCTTCACGATCGGCCACCATTTCTCGGTCTCGGCCTTCTGGAAGGCTCGAAGCGCTGCGGGTGTTTGCTGATCGGGCGGAGGAATCTCCTGTCCCAATTCGCCAAACCGCTGCTTGACGGAAGCGTCGGCAAGCACGGTGACGATGGCCGCGTTGAGCTTCGTGACGATCTCCTTCGGCGTATTTCTCGGCGCCCAGATGCCGTGCCAGTAGGAAATGTAGAGACCGGGCAGCCCCGCCTCGTCGACCGTCGGGATATCGGGCGCGGAGGCGAGCCGCGTCGGCGACGTCACCGCGAACGCCTTGATCGCACCGTTCTTGTAATGCGGCAGCGAGTTCGAGGCCTGATCGAACATGATGTCGATCTGCCCGGCCACGAGGTCGATCATGGCGGGCCCCGCGCCGCGATAGGGCACGAACTGGAAGTCGGTGCCGGTTCTCTCCTTGAAGAAGACACCGGCGACGTGGGCACCTGTGCCCGCACCGGCCGTGCCGGCAGTCACCTTGCCGGGGTTGGCCTTCAGCCACGCGATCATCTCTTTCAGAGTGTTGGCCTCGAGCGACTTCCGGCCGACGATGAGCTGCGTGCCCATCGCGATCGTCGCGACCGGCTCGAAATCGGCGATCACGTCATAGGGTAGCTTGAAGATCGCGCCGTTGAGCACATGCGTGCCCCAATGACCGATCGTGATCGTGGTACCATCAGGCGTTGCGCGCGCGACCCGGGCGCCGGCGATGCTGCCGGAGGCGCCCGCTACGTTTTCGACCACGATCGTCGCGTGCAATTCGGCGGCGATGCGTTCGGACAGGATGCGCGCCAGCGTATCGGTCGGACCGCCCGCCGCGAACGGCACCACGAGGGTGATCGGCCGCGACGGAAACGGCTGCGCGCTCGCAGGAGCGGTCCACGCCGCACATCCGAACAACGCACAAATGACGATCACATGACCGCGCAGTCCAGCCCACCGCCCCTGCATTCCATCCACCCTTTTTTGCCGCCCGCATGTCGTCAGCGGGCTGGGGCGAAGTGAACGCTGCCGGTTCGACCAAGGCAAGCGGTAAGTTTACCGCGCCACTATCCTGCGGCTCGACGCGGCGTCAGATGAGCGGCGTTGTCAGCCGGCGGCGCGATGTGCATCAGGATGGTCTGGGTGGCCGATGCGACCTCGATGCCGTTGTGCTGGAAGCGCTGCTTCATGCGACGGTTGAATTCGCGTTGCACCGGCCAGCGGCCGGCCTCGGTGCAGCGGATCTGGCCGACGATCGACACCATGGCGCCGTCGACCTTGTCGATGCCCCAGAGCTCGAGATCGCCGCGGATCAGGCTGCGGAATTCCACCTCGCGGCGCATCTCGTCGACGATGTCCTTGAGGATCTGGCCGGCGCGGTCGGTATCCTCCTTGTAGGCGACGTTGACGCTGACGGACGCGTTGCCGGCGCCACGGCTGGCATTGGTGATGGTCGTGACCGCGCTGAACGGCACGATGTGCACGGCACCGTCGCCGGCCCGCAGCCTGATCGTGCGGATCGAGACGTTCTCGACCACGCCCGATAGCCCGGACACGCTGACGCTGTCGCCGACCTGGACGGTGTTCTCCAGCAGCAGGAACAGCCCGGTGATGAGATCCTGCACCAGCTTCTGCGAGCCGAAGCCGATGGCGATGCCGACGATGCCGGCGCCCGCCAGCAGCGGCGCGACGTTGACGCCGATCTCGCTGAGCGCCGTGAGGCCGACGACGGTCGCGATCACGCACAGCAACGCCGTGCGCAGCATCGGCTGAAAGGTCCGCAGCCGCGCGGCGCGGGCATAGTGCCCATCGCGCGATAGCGTATTGATCTGGCGGTCCAGCAGCGCGTTGCTGGCTTCCCAGATCGCAGCTGCGATGAACACAGCAAGTCCGATCGTCACCACCGCCGAGATCAGCCGGCTGCCGATCTGGCCGCCATAGAACCAGACGATGGCGTCGACGCCCCAGACTTCGAGCACGGCCACCAGGCCGATGAAGGCGATCACGCCAGATACGATCTTGCGCAGCAGCGGCAGGTAGCGGTTGGCGCGGATCTCGAGGCCCGGAAACCGCTGGAGGATTTCCGGCTTGATGCGGAAGCCGCGGTCGATCAGGCCCAGCGTCAGCATGATGGCGACACGCGTGATCAGCGCCACCGTGATGGTGCCGACGAAATATTGCAGCAGCAACGAATAGCCGTTGCGGATGTTCAGCGCCCACACCGCCCACAGCGCGAGGTCGAGGGCGATGGCAAGATAGTGCCAGCCGCCCGCGATACGGTTGCGCAGTCGCGCCGCGATCCCCTGCCGGTCGGCCGGCGCGCGGATGGCTTCGGCGACCTGGCGGCGGCATTGCAGGATGATGACGACAATGAAGAGATGCACGACCAGCATCACCATGCGCAAGAGCGCGGCATAGCCGGCGCGATGCAGGCCGAGCAGCAGCGCCACATTGGCAAAGGCGATGCCGGAGACGCCCACGCCGACGATACGGCGCGCCCAGATCTCGATATAAGCGGCGGTTTCGGCCTTGACCGGAAACAAGCCGAACGGTCCCGCCAGCACACAGACCACACAGATGAGCCCGCGCGAGAACGCATAGGCGTTGACGACGGCGAGGATCACGAGGCGGACGGTGGTGGGCTCGCCGATCTCGGTGCCGAGCAGCGCCGTGGCGACTCCGACAAAGACCAACACGGGTAGCAGCTCGAGCAGGAAGCGTCCCAGCACGAGCGGCAGCCGCAGCATGATTTGCCAGGCCCGCGCCAGGCTGTGGCGGCGCATTTGCAGTTCGGGCGCCGGGGTGACATCGGCGACCGATGACGGCGGATCGGCAATGGGCAACACCTGCACCGGCAGGCGCGCCGTTTGCGGCATGCGCCCTTCCAGGAACGCGACGGGGCGGCGGATCAGATGGAAGATCACCCATTCGGCGCAGAAGGCGCAGCCGAACACCAGCGCGAGCTTCCAACCAATCTCGATCAGGAGATTGTAGGCCGCGGGATCGTTCGCGGTCCGCACGATCCAGTAGTAGAACGCCGGGAAGTGGGTGAGCGTCCTGGCCATATCGGCGACGTCTCGCGAAATTTCGCCGATCTCCTCGGACACGGTGAGCATGAGCTGCGCACCGAGGCCGTCGGCCGCGAGCGGGATCGGCGATTTTGGCTCGGGCGCGGACTGCTGTGGACCGGACGCATTGGCGATCACGCGCAGCGTGTCGATCATCTGCGCGCGCTTCTTGTCGTCCTGCAGCGTCTCCAGCGCGCGCTTGGCCTCGTCGCGCGACAACGCGGCAGCGCTGTTTGCCGCAGGTGCAGGCGGCGCGGCGCGGGTGCTGGAGAGAGATGAGATCGCGATCAAGAGCGCGGCGAGAAGCGCGGAGGCAAGCTTATGCGACACGAGGGATTCCCTGGGAAAATGAATGCGACGGCGACGTCGGGACCGTCACCGCCGAAGCACATGCATCATGTCGGATTGACGCTATTCGCCCGGGCGCTGTGTCGGAAGTTGGCCAATGAGGCGACATTCTCTTGGCATTTGCCGCGGTGCAGGAAGCCGGAACCGCGGTCTCAAGGCGAGCGATGCGTATGCGGCAGCATTTCAATGCAGATGGATGCAGTTAAGCCTCATCCTGAGGAGGCCGCGAAGCGGACGTCTCGAAGGACAAGGCGCTCGCTCGGGGGCCGCCGAGACGTCATCTGCGATCGCCCCGATATGCAATAGCCCTGCGTCATTCCGGGAGTCGGCCCGGAATGACGCGACGAGGAGGAGGAGAGAATCAGGATGTCAAAAGCGCGGCGGCCGCGTCACGGCCATCCGACATAATTCGGTGTGATGCAATCGATGTGCTGCAGAATACAGCGCCGGGCAGGTAGGGGCTATGCCACACTGATGCAGCCCTCTAAACCTTGGCCCGGCGTGCCGTTCGCGGTTTTCTGCCGCTATGCGATAGTCCGAACGAGCTCCATCGCACTTACCGCGGCTGGATCTGCGGAGGTGGTGTCATAGACCTCCCCTTGCTCTTGATGTGGACGTTGCGCGTCGCTTGTTTGCGACCATTGCGATGGTCCTCCCGTGACGCAGGACTGTCAAGCAAGATCAATGGCGCACAAATCACATTTGAGGGTGCGTTCCATCTCACTGCGACGGATTCGCTGCAGCGAAATACGAAAAGTGGGCGAGTTACGAGACTGCCCTTCCCGTCAATGTGGAGCGCTTCTGCCACTGGTGGGCGCGCGGGTCCTGAGGAATTTGGGATGATGACATCATGCCCCTGTTTTGCCCGACAGGTCAAACGATTTCGTTAAATCCGCAATGAATCCGCAAGCCTCGCGCAGACCTTCAAGTCATTGATTTCGTTATCCCCGTCTACTGTGCATGGGGTTGTTTTCGCGTTTTTAGTTTCTTGTCCGCCTTCTCCTCTTTCTCCAGCGCCTTGCGCACCTCGTCGAACTCGCCCAGCGAGGCCTTGTCGGCGCGGGGGAAGCGCAGATCGAGCTTTTCGAGCGCCGCGACGATGGCCGACCCGATCACGACGCGGGCGAACCATTTGTGGTCGGCCGGCACGACATACCACGGCGCATGAGACGTTGCCGTGTGCCGGACGATGTCCTGATAGACCGCCTGGTAGCGCGGCCACAGCGCGCGTTCCTTGATGTCGTCCATGGAGAACTTCCACTGCTTGGACGGATCCTCCAGCCGATCGAGGAAGCGCTCGCGCTGCTCGTCCTTGGACAGGTTGAGGAAGAATTTCAGCACCACGGTGCCGTTGCGCGAGAGATAGCGCTCCCACGCAGAGATGTCCTCGAATCGCTCTTTCCAGATGTTCTTGGTGAGGAGCTTTTGCGGCAGCTTCTCCTTGGCGAGGATCTCCGGGTGCACGCGCGTCACCAGGCATTCCTCGTAGTGGGAGCGGTTGAAGATGCCGATATGGCCCCGCTCCGGCAGCGCGATCGCGTGGCGCCAGAGGAAATCGTGATCGAGCTCCTTGCTGCTCGGCGCCTTGAAGGCACTGACTGCGCAGCCCTGCGGATTGATGCCCTCGAAGATCGCCTTGATCGCAGAATCCTTGCCGCCGGCGTCCATCGCCTGGAACACGATCAGCACCGACCAGCGGTCCTGGGCGTAGAGCTTCTCCTGAAACGCGATCAGCCGCTTCATGTTGGCATCGAGAATCTCCTGGGCCTTCTCCTTGTCGAGGTCGCCCTTCTCGTCGGTCTTGTGGTCCTTGAGATGAAACTTGCCCGACCCATCGTAGCGGAATGGCGTGATGTAGCGGTCAAGCTCCTGGGCGAGCGATTTGGACGACTTCTTGCTCATGAGCGCGGGGCACCTTGCGTTGCGGCTTCAATCGATCGAGCAAGCTACCAAGGATGCCCTTCGGAAGGAATATGATGAAAAGCACGAGCAGCACGCCGTAGACCAGATTGTCCCAGCCGACCGCCTTGGTACCGAAGCCGATGCGCAGGGTCTCGGCCAGCATAATCGTGATGACGGCGCCGAAGGTCGGGCCGAGCGAGACGAACAGGCCGCCGACGATGGCCGCGAACACCATCTGGAGCGACACCGCGATGCCGCTGACGGTGTCGGGCGTGATGAACATCTGGTACTGGCAGTAGATCGCGCCGGCGAGCGCCGTCATCAGCGCGCTGAGCAGCGTGATCTTCAGCTTCTCCGCGGTGACGTCGACGCCGGCGGCAGCCGCGGCGTCCTCGTCCTCCGAGATCGCCTCCAGCGCATAGCGGGCCATGCTGCGGTCGACCCAGTGCCAGACCACGATGCCGAACAGCCAGACCCCGAGCGCGATCAGGTACCAGGTGATCTTGTCGTCGAATTGCAGCGACCAGAGCTTGTTGCCCGCCGCCCGGTTCGGCGTGTAGCCGAGCGAGCCGCCGGTGTAGTCGCGTGTCGCCGTGATGACCTGGAGCACAATGCCGGAGAGCGCGAGCGTCACCAGCACGAAATAGTGCCCGGTGATGCGGAAGCGAAAACAGGGATAGCCGACGATCAGCGCCAGCGCGCCGGCCGCGACCATGCCGATGGGGATGCCGATCCAGGGCGACCATCCCAGGTGATTCCAGAGTAGCGCGGTGACATAGGCGCCTATTCCCATGAACCCGCCATGGCCGAGCGAGACGAGGCCGAACCGCCCCATCATCGACCAGGACGTATAGGCGAACGACCAGATCAGGATCAGCACCAGGATGTGCAGATGATAGGGATCGCGATAGACGAAAGGCAGCGCGACCAGCGCCGCCAATCCCACCGCCCAGGCAGCAAGCCGTCCCCGCTCCATCATCGGCGCCTCGCGAGCAGGCCCGCGGGCCGGATGAACATCATGACGATGAAGAAGGCGAAGGCGAGCACATAGCCCCATTCGAGATCGGAGAACAGGCCGCCGAGCGAGATGATCTCGGCGAACACGAAGGCGGCGATGAAGCCGCCGATGAAATTGCCGAGGCCCCCGAGCACGCAGATCAGGAACGTGATCGGTCCGAACGACAGGCCGACGAAGGGATGCACGTCATATTGCAGCACAAGGAGGCAGGCGGCGAGCCCGGCCAGCCCCCCGCCGATTGCCGAGGTGATGAGATAGATGCGCTTGGTATCGACGCCCATCAGCGCCATGATCTGCCGGTCCTGCGAGATTGCGCGGATCGCGGTGCCGGTGAAGGTCCGCGTCATGAACAGATAGACCGCGACCATGCCGACCAGCGCGGCCAGGAAGGACAGAAGTCGTGCGTAGCTGAAATTCATGTCGCCGAAGGCGAGCACCGGCAGGCGAATGCCGAGGTTGCGGAAGTCGATGCCGAAGGCGACGGTGGCAAAGCTCTGCAGCACGAACAGCACCCCGCCGGTCGCCAGCAACTGGTTGATCGGCGGCGCGGTGAGCAGCGGCGCGATCACGAGGTAGTGCAGCGCCGCGCCGAGCAAGGCGACCAGAAGGATGGTGAGCGGCGCGGCGAGGAAATAGCTGATGCCGTAATACTGCACCAGGAAGTACATGGCGTACATGCCGATCATCACCAGCTCGGCATAGCAGATCCAGGTCACGTCGATGACGCCGAAGATCAAATTGAGCCCGAGCGCGAGCAGCGCCAGCACGCCGCCGAGCAGGATGCCGTTGATCACGGCCTCCAGCAGATAGATGTCGAAAATGTCCAGAAATGCTTGCATGCCCGCATGAACCTCACACCCCGAGATAAGCTTCCTTGACCGTGTCGCTCGCCAGCATCTCGGCCGAGGTGCCTGAGGACCTGATCGTGCCCGCCTCGATCAGATAGGCGCGATCGACCACCTTCAGCACCTGCTGCACATTCTGCTCGACGATCAGCACGGTCAGCCCGCTGGCGCGGATCCGCTTCACCAGCTCGAACACCTGTTGCACCACGACCGGCGCGAGCCCCGCCGACGGCTCGTCGAGCAGCAGCAGCTTTGGATTCGACATCAGCGCGCGGCCGATCGCGCACATCTGCTGCTCGCCGCCGGACATGGTGCCGGCCATCTGGTGGCGGCGCTCCTTCAGGCGCGGAAACAGCTCGAACACCACGTCCAGCCGCTCGGCATAGTGGCCGCGCGCCTCCTGCATGAAGGCACCCATCTTGAGATTGTCGTCGACCGAGAGCTGCGGAAACAGCCGCCGGTTCTCCGGCACATGCGCGATCCCGAGGCTGACAATCTTGTGCGGCGGCGTGGCCACGACGTCGACGGCTTCCATTCTGATCGAGCCACGCGAGGGACGGATCAGCCCGGAGATGACGCGCATCAGGGTGGTCTTGCCGGCCCCGTTGGGCCCGATGACGCCGACAGCCTCGCCCGCCTTCACGTCGAGATCGACGTCGAACAGTGCCTGGAAGGTGCCATAGCCGGCATTGACGCCGCGGAGCTCAAGCATCACTGAACCCCCGCGCGGCGGCGCGCTGCGGCGGCCGCGGCCTGCGTGGTCTCGGCATCGGTGCCGAGATAGACCTCGATGACACGGGGATCGCCGGCAACGGCGCTTGGCAATCCTTCCGAGATCTTCTCGCCGTGATCGAGCACCATGACGCGATCGACGACGCGCATCAGCACGCCCATAATGTGCTCGACCCAGATGATGGTGATGCCGAGTTCGTCGCGGATGTTGCGCAACATGTCGGCCGCCTGCCCCATCTCGGCCTCGTCGAGGCCGCCGAGGCTCTCGTCGGCCAGCAGGAGTTTTGGCGCGGTGGCGAGCGCTTTCGCCAGCTCGAGCTTCTTCAGGCCGGCTGCGCCGAGGCCATCCACGCTGGCATGCCGATCGGTCGGCAGGCCGACCATCGCCAGCGATCTTTCGGCCGCCTCCTCCGCCTTGACGCGGCTATGGCGGCCCTGACCGTAGAAGCCGGCCAGCGCGACGTTCTCGAAGATCGTCAGGCGGCGGAATGGCCGCGGGATCTGGAAGGTGCGGCCGATGCCGCTGTTGATGATCCGGTGCGGCGGAAGGCCTGCGATCTCGGAGCCGTCGAACAGGATCGAACCGGACGTCGGCGCCAGCGTGCCCGAGAGCATATTGAAGATCGTGCTCTTGCCCGAGCCGTTGGGGCCGATCAGGCCGAGGATCTCGCCCTGGCTGACCTTGAACGACACATTGTTGACGGCGGTGAAGCCGCCAAACCGCTTCACCAGCCCGCTGACTTCCAGCACCGTCCCGCTCTCCTCTCTGCGCGCATTTGCGCTACTGGTTGCTGTAGGTGGTGCCCTTCGGCAGCGGCAGCACGGCCTCGCGCTGCGCCTGGCTCTTGGGCCACACCACCGAGGACTTGTCGTCGATGTACTGGATCACGACCGGGAACGAGCGCTCGTTCTGTCCGGCCATCGGCGTGCCCTCGCCGTAAAACTTGACGCCGAAGCCGAGCATGGTGCCGCCCTCGGGAATATCAGTGTCGAGCGCAGCTTTGCGCAGCGCATCTGGATCGACGCCACCGTACTTCTTGATCGCACGCGGCAGCACGTCATTCATGAACACATAAGTGTTGGACGCACCGATGCCGACATGCGCCGAGCGGATGGCGACGCCGGGCCGGATCTTGTCGAATTCCTCGCCGACCATCTTGATCACAGGCGGGAGCTTGGGATCCATGGTCTTCTGGTTGGCAAGCCAGATCGAGATCGGGTCGGTGTTGAAGATGTAGGTGGCATCGGCCCCCATGCCTTCCTTCAGTTTTTCATAGACCCCGTAACCCGCACCATGCCCCATCAGCGCGCCGAATTTCAGCCCCTGCTCGCGCGCCTGACGCAGCAACAGCGTGATATCGGGGTTGTAGCCGGTGTGGAAAATGACGTCGGGCTTGGCGCGCTTCAACTTGGTCACCAGCGCGGAGAGGTCAGGCGCGGTGGCCGAATAGCCTTCCTTCATCACGACGTTGAAGCCCGCCTTTTTCGCGCCGGCCTCGTTGCCCCGGGACACGTCGACGCCATAGGCGCCGTCCTCGTGAATGATCGCGACGCGCAGATCCTTCGGCTCCTTGTCGAACTTCGCCTTGGCGTTCTGCGCGATGAAATCCATCGTCATCATGCCGAACTGGTCGCCGCTCGCTTGCGGGCGGAAGACGTATTTGTAGCCCTTCTCGTTGAACACCGCCGACGAGATGCAGGTCGTCATCCACATGAACTTCTTGAGCTGCTCGACGCGGGCTGCGACCGGCACGCATTGCGCCGAGGAGAAGAAGCCGAGCACCATGTCGACCTTTTCCTGCTCGAGCAGGCGGACGGATTCGTTGATCGCGATGTCGGGCTTGCTTTGCGCATCGGCATAGACCGCTTCGATCTTGTAACCCTCGACGCCGGTCTTGGCGAAATGGTCGAGGACGATCTTTGCGCCGATATAACCGAGTTCAGAGCCGCCGCCGGCGAGAGGCCCGGTCAAATCGAAAACGACGCCGATCTTGATCTTCTTCTCTTTGCCTTGATCCTGGGCCTGGGCGGACAGCGCCAAGCCCGTCGCTGATATCGCGACCAACAGCCCACGTACCAAACGGGCAGCCATGCGCACGCGCATCAAAACCTCCCTGGCCGATTGTGCATTGCATTCTTTTTGCTTTTGTATTTTTGCCCATCACATGGGCTGGGCGCAGCGATGTCAAGCCTCGCGCGTCAGCGCAACGCGAACTGCTGCTCGACGAAGGCCGTGACAAATCGCGGCATGGACGGCGTGAGATCGCTCATTCCGCGCACGAGATGGATAGCCGACAGCTCCGGCTCGGCCTCGCGCGCCAGATTGGCTTCGATCCGCGCACGCGCCACATCACCCGGCATGTCCAGGTTGATAATTTGCAACATCCCAATCGTGGGGCCGGTGACGACGCAGTGCCAGTCCGGTTCGACCCGATAGTCGGCCGCGGTGAGGCCGGTCTCTTCCTCGAGTTCGCGGATCACGCTGCCGGGAATGTCCAGCGTGTCGCCCCTGACGTCGTCGAGATCGGGCGTGCCCGATGGGAAATAGATCCGGCCTGCATTGGCGGTATGCTGCGCCATCTCGCCCATCACGAATGCGCCGTCGGAGCTACGCAGCGCGCCCATGCCAAAACCGTTGAACACGGCCTTGTCGGGAAAGCCCCAGTCGCGCCAGGCGAGGAAGCTCGCGAAATCGGTCTCGAAATAGGTCGCGGCGAGATGGCCGTCGGTAAACACGGCATCCCGCCCGATCAGGACGCGACCGTTCCAGATCTTTGGCCGCTCGCGCTGCTTCTCGGCGAAATGCGTGGCGATCTCGTCACGCCGCTCCACCGCGAACGGCCAGACGATCGGCCGGACGGCAAGATCAAGCGTCGTGACCCGATGGATTGTCAGTGACGTCATGACGCTTGGTTACCGAGCCTTGGCGTCAGTTATTTGGCGCTCCCCGTGGTCTTCTTGGCCTGCTCGACATATTTGTTGGTGAAGGTCTTGCTGACGTCGATCTTGGCGTTCGCCACGTCGGGGGAGCCGACGCTGAAAACCGCGAGCACTGCGTCGGCGCCCTTCGGGTCCATCTTGCCGGTTTCGGAGAACATCGGGATCGTGTTCTTCAGCGCCGCGAGATAGAGGTCCTTGTTCTTGCCGACCGTCTCCTCCGGCATCTTCGCCATGATCTCCTCGGGCGAGTGCGAGTGGATCCAGGCGAGCGTGCCCAGGATCGCATTGGTCAGCGCCTGCGTCTCCTTCTCGTGGCCGGCCACCCAGGCAGCGGTCGAGTACAGCGCGCCGCCCGGATATTCGCCCCCGAACGTCTCGAGCGTATCCTTTTGCGTACGGGTGTCCGAGAGGATGCGCAGATCCTTGTGGCTGCCCTGGAGCACGGTCACGGAGGGATCGAGCATTACGGCCGCGTCGATCTGGCCCTGCTCCATGGCGGCGACCGCAGTGGCGCCGAGGCCGACGCCGATCACGGCGGTGCTGGCGGGATCGACGCCATTTTTCTTGAGCATATATTTGAGGAAGAAGTCCGTAGAAGAGCCGGGCGCGCTGACACCGACCTTCTTGCCGGCGAGGTCCTTGATCGACTTGATCTCGTTGGTGTGCGAGGGCGAAACCACCAGCACGAGGCCGGGATAGCGGTCATAGACGACGAACGCCTGAAGCTCTTGCTTCTTGGCTGCGAGGTTGACGCAATGGTCAAAATAGCCGGAGACCACGTCGGCGCTGCCGCCGAGCACGGCCTTGAGCGCGTCCGAGCCGCCCTTGAGGTCCACGAGTTCGACATTGAGGCCGGCCTTGTCGTATTCGCCAAGCTGTTTTGCCAGCACCGTCGGCAAATAGCACAGGCAGGAGCCGCCGCCGATCGCGATGGTGACCTTGCTTTGCGCCGCGGCAAGACCGGTGGTGAGCGTCAGCGCGATCAACGCGCCCGCGAGCCTGGCTATCGTGTTCTTCATTGGTTTCCTCCGTTCGGCTGGCGGCACCATAGAGCAGCCGGACTGGCTTGAGAAGCAGGACCGAAGGCGCTGGCCATCGGCCTTTCGGCGCAATAGCATGCGCCCACAAGAACAATTCTTGATGGGGAGGATCATCCATGAATCGCCTTGCAATCGGACTGTCGATCGCCACCGCTTTTGCCGCCGGATGCGGCGCAACCCACCTGCTTCGGCCGGCGCTGGCCGCGGAGAACATCACGCCGCAGATCATCCACACCGGCGAGATGGAGGGTGACGCGCTCGGGAACGCGAACGCCGTCGGCTTCCGTTCCAAGATGTTCGCGAGCGCCGACGGCGCCACCATCTCGATCCAGGTCGGCAATGTGCCCAAGCACATGCATCCCAACACCAACGAGATCCAGTACATTTTAGAGGGCACCGGCACGATCTGGTTCGGCGACAAGGAAGTCACGGTGAAGCCGGGCGACCTCGTCATCATCCCGAAGGGGACGCCGCATGGCGGCACCAAGCCGATCAGCGGACAGGTCAAGGCGATCGCGATCAAGACGCCGCCGCAGGCCCCCGACGACACCAAACTGCTGGACTGATCGATCCGGGGCTCGCGCGGTGCGCGGGCCCCTCGCGGCCTAGCCCCGTCCGTCCACGGTCGGGCGCCAGACCAGCAGTCTCCGCTCCACCAACGTCACGCCAAAGTCGATCAGGATGACGAAGGCCGACAGCACGAACATGCCGGCGAACACGCCGGCGACGTCGAATATGCCTTCGGCCTGCTGGATGAGATAGCCGAGCCCCGCCGCCGATCCCAGATATTCGCCGACGACCGCACCGACCACGGCAAAGCCCACTGACGTGTGCAGCGAGGAGAACATCCACGACAGCGCGGAGGGCCAATAGACGTGCTGCATCAGCTGCCGCTCGCTCATGCCGAGCATGCGGCCATTGTCGAGCACGGTGCGGCTGACCTCCTTGACGCCCTGATAGACGTTGAAGAACACGATGAAGAACACCAGCGTCACGCCGAGCGCGACCTTGGACCAGATGCCCAGCCCCAGCCACAGCGCGAAGATCGGCGCCAGCACCACACGCGGCAGTGCGTTGACCATCTTCACGTAGGGATCGAACACCGCGGCGACCAACGGCTGGCGCGCGAACCAGAAGCCGATCAGCACGCCGCCGGCCGATCCGATGACGAAGGCCAGGATCGATTCCGTCAGCGTGATGCCGAGATGCTTCCAGATCACGCCGGACGAGAACCATTTGACGATCTGGGCGAAGACATCGACCGGATTGGAGAAGAAGAACGGCGGCAGCAGGATCTTGCCGAACACGGGCACGGTCGACAGCAATTGCCACAGCGCGAGGCAGACCACCGCGACCAGCACTTGCAGCAGGAGCAGCGTCACGCGCGACATCACACCGCCTCCGCCGCTTGCGTGGATTGCGCGTAGCCCTTCATGACCTCGTCCTTGAGCACGCTCCAGATCTCGCGATGAAGCGCATGGAATTCCTTGTCCAGCCGCACTTCAAAAATGTCGCGCGGGCGCGGCAGGCTCACGCGCCAGTCGCCGATGATGCGCGAGGACGGCCCCGCCGACATGATCACAACGCGGTCGGCGAGCGCGATCGCCTCCTCCAGATCATGGGTGACGAACAGCACGGCCTTGCGATCGGCGTTCCAGAGGTCGAGCAGCAGGTTGCCCATGACCTGCCGGGTCTGTGCATCCAGCGGCCCGAACGGCTCGTCCATCAGCAGGATCTTTGGATCGCGGATCAGCACCTGCGCCAGCGCCACGCGCTTGCGCTGGCCGCCCGAGAGCATGTGCGGATAGCGGTTGGCGAAGGCACCCAGGCCGACCGAGGTCAGCCATGTCTGCGCCCGCGGCAGCGCCTCGCCGCGCGGCGTGCCGCTGACTTCGAGCCCGATCGCGACGTTGTCCAGCGCGGTCTTCCAGGGGAACAGCGCATCGGCCTGGAACAGATAGCCGGCATCCCGATTCAGCCCGGCGAGCGGCTGGTCGAATATCCTGACGCTCCCGGCAGCCGGCTTCAGCAGCCCGGCCGCGACGTTGAGCAGTGTTGATTTCCCGCAGCCGGTCGGGCCGACGATGGCGACGAACTCGCCCTGCGCCACCGTCAGATGCGCCTTCTCCACCGCCGTATAGACCCGCCCGTCCCCCAGCTGGAACGCGACCTTGGCATCTTCCAGCGCCACTGCCGTAGGCGTTATCATGTGTTCCCTCCGAACTTGGCCCGATGCCTTAGCCGCTCGCGCGGCCAAGTTCAATCAAGCCGCCAAGCGTGGTACGCATGGGCCTCGTCATCCCCTGCCCCACGGGCGGGTTAGCGTAGTGAGCCCCGCCCGATGCCATCCAGGCCGATGATTGGCTATGCCCACGTCACCAAGAGCTTCGGCGCGCTCAAGGCCGTGGACGATGTGTCACTCGACATCGCCGAAGGCGAGTTTGTGGCCGTCGTCGGCGGCTCGGGTTCGGGCAAGACGACGCTGCTGCGGCTCGCCAACCGCCTGATCGAGGCGGATGGCGGCACGATCACGGTCGAGGGCGACGACGTGCAATCCGTCGATCCGGTCGCGCTGCGGCGCCGCATCGGCTACGTCTTCCAGAGCGGCGGGCTGTTCCCGCATCTGAGCGTCGCGGACAATATCGGGATCACGCCAAAACTGCTCGGCGTGCCGGCGGCGGATATCGCAACGCGGGTTGATGAGTTGCTCGAGCTCGTGCAGCTCGACCGGGCCGCTCATCGCGAGCGGTTGCCGGATGCGCTCTCGGGCGGCCAGCGCCAGCGCGTCGGCGTGGCGCGGGCGCTTGCGGCACGGCCCCGCATCGTGCTGATGGACGAGCCCTTCGGCGCGCTCGATCCCCTCACCCGCGATGCGCTCGGCGACGATTTTCGCGAGCTGCACCGCAAGCTCGGCCTGACCACCGTGATGATCACCCACGACATGACGGAAGCGATCCTGCTGGCCGACCGCATCGCGGTGATGCGCAGCGGGAAGCTGCTGGCGCAGGGCACGCCAATGGAGCTCTCGAAAAGCAGCGACGCCTACGTGCTGGAGCTGCTACGGACGCCGCGACGCCAGGTCGAGCGATTGAACGCGCTACTGCCACAGAGCGGGGCGGCATGAGCCTTTTCACCGATCCGCGCTGGGGCGAGGCGCTGGGGCATTTGCCCGACTATCTCGGCAACCACGTACGGGTCAGTCTCGCCGCACTTGCGCTCGGCCTGATCGTCAGCCTGCCGCTGGCGATCCTGACGCGCAACCGCCCAACGCCGCGCGCCGTCCTGCTCGCGCTAGCCAGCATCGTGCAGACGGTGCCCGGGCTGGCGCTGCTCGCGCTGTTCTATCCGCTCCTGCTGCTCGCGGCCTCCGTGGCGCTGGCCTGGTTCGGCGTCTCCTTCTCCGCTTTCGGCTTCCTGCCGGCGATGCTGGCGCTGGCGCTCTATTCGATGCTGCCGGTGCTGCGCAATGGCATCACCGGCCTCAACGGCATCGATCCCGCGCTGATCGAGGCTGCCAAAGGCGTCGGAATGACCGCACGGCAGTCGCTGGTGATGGTCGAACTGCCGCTGGCTCTCCCGGTGATGATGGCTGGCATCCGTACCGCCGCCGTGTGGGTGATCGGCACCGCGACGCTGTCGACCCCGATCGGGCAGACCAGCCTCGGCAATTACATCTTTGCCGGGCTGCAGACCCAGAATTGGGTGTTCGTGCTGTTCGGCTGCTTTGCCTCGGCCCTGCTTGCGCTCGCGGTCGATCAACTGCTCGGCCTGATCGAGAGCGGCCTGCGCCGGCGCAGCCGCGCGCGTACAGCGCTTGGCGCGGCCGGGATCGCGGCACTGGTCGCCGCAACATTGGTGCCGACGATAGAGCGCTCACCGAACAGCTATGTCGTCGGCGCCAAGACGTTTGCCGAGCAGTATGTGCTGTCGGCGCTGATGCGCGACCGGCTGCAGGCCTCCGGCCTTTCCGCCGTCGCACGATCCGGTCTCGGCTCGAGCGTGATCTTCGAGGCATTGAAGGCCGGCGATATCGATCTCTATGTCGATTATTCCGGCACGCTCTGGGCCAATCAGCTTCACCGCACGGACATCCAACCGCGGGCGGAGCTGCTGGCGGAGCTGCAGACGACGCTTGCGAAGGAGAACATCACCCTGCTCGGCGAGCTCGGATTCGAGAACGCCTATGCGCTGGTGATCCCTAAGAAACGCGCCGAGGCGCTTGGCATCCGTACCATCACCGATCTCGCCGCGCATGCTTCGACCCTGTCGATCGCCGGCGACTATGAGTTCTTCTCGCGACCCGAATGGGCGGCGCTGCAAAAGGCCTATGGGCTCTCGTTCCGCGCCCAGCGCCAGATGCAGCCGGACTTCATGTATGCGGCGGTCGCCAGCGGCGAGGTCGATGTCATCGCGGGCTACACCAGCGACGGGCTGATCGCAAAATACGATCTCGTTGCGCTCGACGATCCCAGGCACGCGATCCCGCCCTACGACGCCATCCTGCTGCTGGCCCCGAAACGGGCCGGCGACGAGCGGCTGCAGGCCGCGCTGAAACCGCTGCTCGGCAAGATCGACATCGCGACCATGCGCGAAGCCAATTTACGCGCCGCCGGCAATGATGCGAATTCGTCGCCGGATGCCGTGGCGAAATGGCTGTGGGAGAAGGTGGGTGGGCGGTAGGCCGGCTACAGCCCCCGGATCAACCCCGCATCGATCAGCAGCCGATTCAGCCGGCGCGCCTCGGCGCCGTCCTTGCAGCCGTAGAAGATGCCCTTGCAGCGCAGCATGATCTCCTTCTGCTCGGCGAAGGACGGATCGAGCGGGATGCCGGCGGCTTCCTGGATGACCAGTGGCAGATACGGACCATCGACCGTGTCCATCACGGCCTCGCTCTTCACCGGCTCGAAATTGACGGCGTCGATCGCGTAATAGGTCGCGTAGAGACGTGGGTCGTAGGCGTCGAGCTTCTTGCCGATTGCACCCTCGTCGAGCCCGGGCTCGAGGATACCGGGCGCGAACTCGGGCTGATGGTCGCCATAGCGCACGATCAGGAAAGGCTCGCCGGGAAAATTCTTCTTCAAGCTCGCGAGGAAAGCCTTGTACTGCTCGGCGCTCATCGCCTGCCGACGCAGATATTCGTCGATGGACGGCACATTGCCCGGTGCGCGCCAGTTCGGCAGCAGATCCGGGCGGAAGCGCGTCTCCCAGGGGAAATGATTGGCGCCGAGATAGATGAAGGTGAACAGCGGCTTGTTCGGCGATCGCTCACCCATCAGCCGGAGCGCCTTGTCGTAGAAGAAGCTATCCGGCTCGACATCCTTGGCGCCGAGATCCTTGGAGTCGAGGAAGCGTTCGATGCCGGTCGTCACCTGAAAGCTGCGCGCGGCCATGAAGCCGCCATTGGCGGGGTAGAGCGACATCGTGTCGTAGCCGCAGCGGCGCAGCGCCAGCGGCAGGCCGCGCTCGACACGGCCTGTTGCAATGCGCGTCACGAAATAGGCGAAGCGGCCGAACGAGCGCGACGACAACCCCGCGAGCACATTGTATTCGGTGAACCAGCTCGGCCCGCCATTGCTCTCGGCCAGAAACGCGCGCTCCTTGCCGTCCCAGGATTTGAAATGGCTACCGTAGCCGGTCGGCACCTTGATGCCCTGCGCGGCGCGGATGTCGAAGCTCGATTCATCATGGACCATGATGATGTTCGGCCGCCGGCCGGCGGGATGGCAGGCATCGACCAGCGGCATGTTGAGCCGTTCGTTGGTCGAAGCGGCCGACTCCATGAAGCCGTATTGCGCGAAGTCGGAGACCGCGCTGACGCCGGAGCGGAAGAACTTCGAGAGATAGCCGTCGTCGTAATAGCCGCGCCAGGCCTCGTCCGGATGATAGAGCGAATAGCCGACCAGCGCGGCGAGGCAGGCGAGCTTGCAGGCGAGTGCCGGTAGCCTACGGATGCGGAACGGGTCGAGCCACCACAGCGCATACATCAGCGGCAGCGTGACGAGGCCGGCCCCGATCACCGACCAGCGCAAATTCGGGAAGATCGTGAACAGGAACGCGACCGTGTCGCGGTCGATCATCATCAGGTCGATGAAGTTGACCGTCATCTGCACGACGTCGTGCTTCAGCCGCGACAGCAGCACCAGCACCACGACCATGGTCAGCGACAGCGCACCCGAGAGCGCCGGCCGCCGCAGCAGCGTGATCCAGAAGAAGTTGAGGATGCCCCAGGCCAGCACGAAGGAGAGCCGTGCGCCGAAATCCGTCTCGGTCTCGTACATCAGCACGAGCGCCGCGAGATGCGGCGCCGCAACCGCGAGCAGCCGCCAGATACCGAGCGCGGCGACGCTCGCCAGCACGGCGGTCGTGGCAGAAGGACCTGGATTGGGCGCGGACGCCATCGACGACACGCAACTGCTGGTCCGGCACGGTGATGCCGAGCCGGCTGACCGGGCCTGCGGCGTTCGGCGCAGCCGGAAGGCCTGCACCGTGTCACAAAACTGTAATTGAACGGTCACGGACAAGCAACGCGCGTCGCGATCCGACCTTCGCTTAATGTTAGCGGAAGCCGATTGGTCTCCGCATCCAATCCGTCCCCAGGGCAAATCCCGCAGTGCAGAACCGACTTGCCGTCTAGTCGAGGCCCTCGACGCTGACCAGGCGGGCAGAACTGCAAGCGTCCCGGACCGCTTTGAGTCCCTGGTAGCTCGCGCCTCCGTAGAACGCCTCCCAGGCTGCGACGGATGGGAATTCCAGCAGAACGATCCTGCGGGGCTGCCAGTCTCCCTCGTAGACCTTGTGGGCGCCCCCTCGCGCCAGATATCTGGCTCCAGCGGCCTCCAGCGCGGGCTTCACGCCCAACATGAAGCTTTGGTACTGCTGCAAATCCCTGATCTCGACGTCGAAAATCACATAAGCCGGCATCTCAAGACGCTCCCACGATCGGAAATCGATCACCTGTCTGGCAATGGTCTCGCCTCGGAGGCTCAGCCCTGCGGCAGCAGCCCAAGCCGCTTGGCGATGATACGGTCGACCACACGCTTGGGCAGCGCGGCCGTCATCAAATGTCGCATCCGGTCCGGCGTGATCTGGTAGCGAACCTTGGGCCTCCCGGCGGTGAGCGCCTCGAAAACGACCTCGGCGATCCGCTCGGCCGGCAGCCCCGTCTCGCCGAGCTTCATCATGAACGCCATGACCTTGTTCAGCGCCGGCAGATAAGGCGAGTTCTGGTAGACCGAGAGATCGATCTGCTCGGCCTTGCTCCAGATCGGCGTCTTCACTGCGCCGGGGGCGACGATGATGACGTCGATGCCGAACAGCATCAACTCGCGGCGCAAGCTCTCCGACAGGCCTTCGATGGCGTGCTTGGAGGTGCTGTAAGGCGCCGACAAGGGATTGCCGTTCTTGCCCGCGACCGAGCTGATCATCACGATCCGGCCCTTCGGCCCCTTCAGCGACGGATCGGCGCCGAGTAGCGGCCCAAAGGCCTGCGTCGCGATGACCGGGCCAATGACGTTGATCTCCATCTGCCGGCGGAAGTCGTCGACCGGCAATTCGAGCACGGGACCGGCGACCGCGACGCCGGCATTGTTGACGAGACCGGCCAGCGTCTCGCCGCCCAGCGCCTCGCGGACTTTTCGCGCAGCCGCGAGGACCGCCGCCTCGTCGGTGACGTCGAACAGCAGCGGCGTGAAGTTCGCACCGAACTCACCCGTGAGCCGGTCCGCATCGGCCTGCTTGCGGACACTACCGAAAACACGATAGCCGCGCCCGATCAGAAATTTAGCAATGGCCCAGCCAATCCCGGTGGACGCGCCGGTGACGACGACGGATCGCATGGTCTTTTCCCCCCGAAGAGCTCCCGCGATCATGCAGTGGAAAGGTGCCGCGGCGCAATGCCGTCCACCGCTCAAGGAAACGCCGCCGATGTCAATTCTTAAGTTGAAGCGAGGCGCGAACGTCGCGACGTGAGATCGATTGCACCGTGAAGATATGGATGAAGAGCCGAATCTTTGACTCTGAAGACGCTCGGTTTTTGAGAATCGGGAGCTTCTGAGAAATTCCGAAAAACAACGCGAGACCAAGAATGTGGTTTAAGCGTCAGTTCTTCGTGCTCAGGGAGCACTTCAGCTCGCGAAGAATTTGAATGAAGCAGCAATGCTTCGCGCGAGACGAAAAGAGCGAGACCGCTGGTTGCGATCTCGCTCGAATATAGCCGCGAAAGATTTAAGAATTGGTTCGGCGAACGAAGCTTGTGTTTTCGCTCGCGTGTCCGGCTGCGGCGTAACCGATACGCCGTATCCGAAGGCCGCGACTTAGTTCTTCGACTTGTCGACCAGCGCGCCCTTCTTGATCCAGGGCATCATGTCGCGCAGCTTGGCGCCGACTTCCTCGATCGGGTGCCCGGCGAGCTTGGCGCGGGTCGCCTTGAACGAGGTCTGGTTGACCTTGTTCTCGAGCATCCAGTCGCGGGCGAACTTGCCGGACTGGATGTCGTTCAGAACCCGCTTCATCTCCTTCTTGGTCTCGTCGGTGACGATGCGCGGACCGGTGACGTACTCGCCGTACTCGGCGGTGTTGGAGATCGAGTAGTTCATGTTGGCGATGCCGCCTTCATAGATCAGGTCGACGATCAGCTTCACCTCATGCAGGCACTCGAAATAGGCCATCTCCGGGGCGTAGCCGGCTTCGACCAGGGTCTCGTAGCCGCCCTTGATCAGCTCGACCAGGCCGCCGCAGAGCACCACTTGCTCGCCGAACAGGTCGGTCTCGCACTCTTCCTTGAAGGTGGTCTCGATGATGCCGGCACGGCCGCCGCCGACGGCAGAGGCGTAGGACAGGCCGAGGTCGTGGGCGTTGCCCGAGACATCCTTGGCGATCGCGATCAGGCAGGGCACGCCGCCGCCGCGCTGGTATTCCGAACGCACGGTGTGGCCGGGGCCCTTCGGCGCGATCATCAGCACGTCGAGGTCCGCGCGCGGGTCGAGCAGGTTGAAGTGGACATTGAGACCGTGCGCGAAGACGAGCGCTGCGCCCTTCTTCATGTTGTCGTGCAGGTGCTCGCGGTAGATGTCGCCCTGGAGCTCGTCCGGGGTCAGCATCATGACGAGGTCGGCCCATTTGGCGGCCTCGGCAACTTCCATCACCTTGAAGCCGGCAGCTTCCGCCTTCTTGGCCGAGGCCGAACCTTTGCGAAGCGCAATCGCCACGTCCTTGACGCCGGAATCCTTCAGGTTCAGCGCATGGGCGTGGCCCTGGCTGCCATAGCCGACGATGACGACCTTCTTGCCCTTGATCAGGTTCAGGTCGGCGTCGCGATCATAATAAACACGCATGGTCGTTTCCTCGTTCAGGGGCCGGAATCGGCCGTTGGTCAGGTCTTGTTAGTCAGGTCTCGGACGGTGAAATTTGCGGATTTCGGGGGCTGTCTAGAGCATTTTCGGCCCCCTGGGAAACCCGTTTCTGCATGGAAAGCCGGGGCATCATGCATCCATGACGACGGGATAGAGCGACGCCAGCAGCAGGATCGCCATCAGGATGTTGAAGGCGCGGACCAGCCGCACGGAGGTCAGGACGGGCCGCAGTGCGGTGCCGAAGAAGGCCCAGACCACCGTCGAGACCGTGCCCACGAGCAGACTGATCAAGGTCTGGATCGCGATGTTGAGCGGGAATTGGGCGATCGCCGCATAGGCGGTGATGGTGCCGATCACGATCACCCAGCCTTTGGCGTTGATCCATTGGAACATGGCGGCGCCCAGGAAAGTCATCGGGCCGCGGCCATCCCCCTCGTCCGGCTTGGCCGGGCCCGAGAAAGCGATCACGGCGGCCAGGTAGAGCAAGTAGGCGGCGCCGGCATATTTCAAAATGGTCTGCAGGATCGGATAGGCCAGGAAGACGGTGCCAAGCCCAAGGCCGACCGCTGCAATCATGAAGGCGAAGCCGATGACCACGCCGGCGATGTGGGGAATCGTGCGCCGGAAGCCATAGGTCAGCCCTGAGGACAGCAACATGATGTTGTTCGGCCCAGGCGTGAAATACATCACGGCCATGAAGGCGAGGAAGGCATACAGCAGCGACTGGGACATGCTCACCTCACGCGGCCTTCGGCTGCGGTTTTCTGGGGTACCGCCTCGGGGCGCTTCGCCAGCACCATCACCGCGATACCGCCGATCACGGTGAGCATGCCGGCGAGGCGCAGCGGGCCGAACCGCTCCCCGAACACGATGCTGGACGCGGCGGAGCCGACGAACGGCACCAGCAGCGCGAACGGCACCACCTGCGCAGGGGGATAGTCACGCAGCAGCCGGCCCCACAGCCAATAGGCGATGCTGGTGGAGATGCCGCCGATCAACAGCAGGCAAATGAGGCCGGTGAGCGACATGTGGATCAGCGACTGCCAGGTCGGCGTCGGTCCGTTGACGATCAGCGTGAGCGCGAACAGCGGGACCGCGGTGGCGAGGCACAACCAGGCGAACAGATCGAACATCGGCACGCCGCGGGCGCCGCGCAGCAGGATATTGCCGACCGCAAAGCTGACCGGCGCGATCATCAGCACGGCGAAGGCACCGACGCTGAAATCATAGCCGACCGTGCCGCAGATCATCAAAAGGCCGAGGGCTGCGATGGCGATGCCCAGCGTCTGCACCGGCGTCGGCCGCTCGCCGAATGCGATCGCGGCAAAGCCGATCGTGAACAGCGCCTGGCTCTGGACGACGACGCTGGTCAGCCCCACCGGCACGCCATGGGCGATGCCATAGGCCTGGCTCAGAAACTGGCCGAGAAAGAGCGTGAAGCTGATCGCGATCAGGAGCGACCAGGCGACCTTCGGCTTGCGAATGAACAGGCACGGCACCGCGGCAATGGTGAAGCGCATCGCCGTCATCAGCTCCGGCGAAAATTCGTCGAGCGCGATCCGGCTCGCCACGAAGGCAAGCCCCCAGATGACCGCCACCAGGATGGCGATGAGGATGTCGGCCGGCTTCATTGTCGTTCCCGGTTCTGCCCTGTCGTGCAGCCCTGTTTGTTGTTCTGGTCGAGCCTTACTCGCCGGCCTTTAGATGGAAGAATTGGGTTTCCGCAGCAGATAAGTGCCGTGCATCGGGGCGTGGTAATCGGCCGAGACCAGCGTGAAGCCGACGTCGGTCAGCATCCGTTCCATGACCCAGCCAAAAGTGGAATATTCGTCGCGCATGTGAGTGACGACGCTTTCACGCGGGACATCGTGGTTCTTGATCTCGAAGTCGGCCCATTGCTCGACGTCGCGTTCGAGCGCATCGGGCATCGACGCGTAGACGATGTCGCGCAAATAGAAAGTGGCACCGGGCTTGAGCGCGCGACAGATCCGCGACATCGCCACCGCTTTCCAGAAATCCGGCAGATGGTGCAGCGTGAACTCGCTGACGATCAGGTCATAGGATTCCGGCCGGTAGGCGAAGCTGAGCAGGCCGGCGGACTGCGTGCGCACGGGCGCCTTGCGGTCGCGCGCGTAGATCTCGGCGAGGGCCAGCATCGCGGGCGAGATGTCGATGGCGTCGACCTCGGCGCCCATCAGCGCGGCCTCGGTCGCGAGCACGCCGTTGCCGCAACCGATGTCGGCGATGCGCCAGCCGCGTTGGACCCCAAGCATTTTCAGCGCCGCGCGCGCCCGTAGATCGGCATCGTCGTGACTGTCGTAGATCGAGGCCACTGCAGGCCCGATCCCCATCCGGTTCCGCTCGTTGTAATACCAGTCGCGCGCCAGCATCGCTCACATTCCTTCAGGCCCGCGACCAATCGCGGCAACACCGGTGCGCGACACTTCGACGAGGCCAAGCGGACGCATCAGGTCAATAAACTGATTGATCTTGTCGGTGTTGCCTGTGATCTCGAACACAAAGCTCTCGGTGGTGGCGTCGATCACGCGGGCGCGAAACGCGTCCGCCAGCCGCAACGCCTCGACGCGATGCTCGCCCTCTCCGCGAACCTTGACCATTGCAAGCTCGCGCTCGATCGAGCGTTTCGTCAGCGTCATGTCGACGACGCGATACACAGGGATCATGCGGTCGAGCTGATGCTTGATCTGCTCGATCACCATCGGCGTGCCCGTCGTGACGATGGTGATGCGCGAGAGATGCTTCTGGCTCTCGGTCTCCGAGACCGTGAGGCTCTCGATGTTGTAGCCGCGCCCCGAGAACAGGCCGATGACGCGCGCGAGCACGCCGGGCTCGTTCTGCACGAGCACCGAAAGCGTGTGCGTCTCGTTCGGGTCGTGGCGTTCCTCGATGAAATAGGCGGATGCGGGCTGGTTCATTGTCGTCCCCTTCATTCTCGTCGTTACGCCGTCGCCCGACGAGCGACCGGCGCTTCCGTGCCGACCCAACCGCGGAACAGATCGAAATCGATATTGCCGCCGGACAGCACGAGACCGACGCGCTTGCCCTGTAGCTTGGTCTTTTCCTGAAGCGCTGCGGCGAGCGCGGCGGCGCCGGCGCCTTCGGCGAGATTGTGCGTGTCGGTCCAGAGCGCACGGATCGCGAGCGCGATCTCATCGTCCGTCACCTGGACGATACGCGAGGCGCCCTTGAGGATGACCGCGAGCGCTTCAGGATCGGGAATCCGCGTCGCCATGCCGTCCGCGAGCGTATTGCTGGTCTCGGTCGTCACGATATGACCGGCCGCGAACGACAGCGCGTAGGACGGCGCCTCGGTCGATTGCACGCCGACGACCTCGGTCTTCAGGCCGAGCAGATCGCGCGCCATGATACAGCCGCAGATCCCCGAGCCCTGCCCGATCGGCACATAGAGGATGTCGAGATCGGGCGCGGCCCGGAGCAATTCAAGCGCATAGGTCGCCACGCCCAGCACCAGGTCCGTATGGAACGACGGCACCATGTGCAGCCCGGCGAACTGCGCGTGGCGCCCGGCTTCCTCGCGTGCGGCCTGAAAGTCCTCGCCATGCTCAACGAGCTCGGCGCCGAACGCCTTCATCGCGCGGTTCTTCTCGACCGAATTGCCGCGCGGCACATAGATCACGGCAGGCACACCATGGCGGCTCGCCGCAAAGGCGAGGCTCTGACCATGATTGCCGCGCGTCGCCGAGATGATGCCCGGAATGTTCGGCCGTTCGCGCTTCAGCCGATCGAGATAGACCAACCCGCCGCGCACCTTGAAGGCGCCCGTCGGCGTATGATTCTCGTGCTTGACCACGATCCGCGTGCCGAGCCGCTGGCTAAGCAGCGGCCAGGCGTGCGCCGGCGTCGGCGGCACCGCCTGCCCCACGATCGCATGCGCGCGTTCGAGCTCGTTCAGGTCGAACATAACATCACACCAGCGCCTTGCCGCCGGCGAACGCCTTTGCGGTCGCTTCGTCGTTCGCCTGCTCCGGCAACAGCATCTCGTTGTGCGCCTTGCCGGAGGGGATCATCGGGAAGCAGTTTTCCAGCGACGCGACGCGGCAGTCGAACAGCACCGGGCGCTTGACCGAGATCATCTCCTGGATGGCGCCGTCGAGATCGCCGGGCTTGTGCACCTGGATGCCGACGCCGCCATAGGCTTCCGCGAGCTTGACGAAATCCGGCATCGCCTCCGAGTAGGAATGCGACAGGCGGTTGCCATGGAGCAGCTGCTGCCACTGCCGCACCATGCCCATGTACTGGTTGTTCAGGATGAATATCTTGATCGGCAGCTCGTACTGCACCGCCGTCGACATCTCCTGCATCGTCATCTGCACCGAGGCATCGCCCGCGATGTCGATGACGAGGCTGTCGGGATGGGCAACCTGCACGCCGACCGCGGCCGGCAAGCCGTAGCCCATGGTGCCGAGACCGCCCGAGGTCATCCAGCGATGCGGCTCCTCGAAGCCGTAGAACTGCGCAGCCCACATCTGATGCTGGCCGACCTCGGTGGTGATGTAGGTGTCCTTGCCGCGCGTCGCCTCGAACAGGCTCTGGATCGCGTGCTGCGGCAGGATGACGTCGTTGCTCTTCCTGTAATACAGCGAGTTGCGGGCCCGCCACTGCGCGATCTGCTGCCACCACGCCTTGATGTCGGGCTTCTTCGCCTCCGCCTTGAACACCTGGAGAATGTCGCCGAGGATGTTGCCGCAGTCGCCGATGATCGGCACGTCGACGCGGATGTTCTTGTTGATCGAGGACGGGTCGATGTCGATGTGGATCTTCTTCGAGCCCGGTGAGAACGCATCAACGCGGCCGGTGATGCGGTCGTCGAAGCGCGCGCCGACGCACAGCATGACGTCGCAATCATGCATGGTCATGTTGGCTTCGTAGGTGCCGTGCATGCCGAGCATGCCGAGCCAGCTCTTGCCCGAGGCGGGATATGCGCCGAGGCCCATCAGCGTGGAGGTGATCGGAAAGCCGGTGACCTCGACCAGCTCGCGCAGCAGCCTGGTGGCTTCAGGGCCGGAATTGATCACGCCGCCGCCGCTGTAGATCACGGGGCGCTTGGCGCCCGCGAGCAGCGCCACGGCCTTGCGGATCTGCGTCGCATCGCCCTTCACCCGCGGCGCGTAGGAGCGATGCACGTCGGACTTGCGCGGCGGATGATAGGTGCCGGTCGCGAACTGCACGTCCTTGGGCACGTCGACGAGCACCGGGCCCGGTCGCCCCGTGGTCGCAACGTAGAAGGCCTCGTGCAGCACCTTTGCGAGATCGTTGACGTCGCGCACCAGCCAATTGTGCTTGGTGCAGGGGCGCGTGATGCCGACGGTGTCGCATTCCTGGAACGCGTCGTTGCCGATCAGATGCGTCGGCACCTGGCCGGAGATGCAGACCAGCGGGATCGAGTCCATCAGCGCGTCGGTGAGCGGCGTCACCATGTTGGTGGCGCCGGGACCGGAGGTCACCAGGGCAACGCCGGGCCGGCCGGTCGAACGCGCATAGCCCTCGGCGGCGTGACCCGCACCCTGCTCGTGGCGGACCAGGATGTGCTGGACTTCGCTCTGCTGGAAAATCTCGTCGTAGATCGGGAGCACCGCGCCGCCGGGGTAGCCGAAAATGTCGGTCACGCCATGATCGATGAGCGCGCGGACGATCATCGCGGCGCCGGTCATCTGGTTCGGATCGTGGCTCTTGTCGCTCATTGGCTTGCTCCGGATGCGCTGTTGTCAGCGGCTTCGTTCGTGTCGGGCTTTCGGAAATAAAAAAGGCCCCGAAGAGGGCCCATGCACACCGCCTGTCATGTGGATGGCAGCTAGCCACCCCCGGCGGTGTGCCTGGGTACGACGGCGATAAGGAGTTTGGTAATAATGTTACGCATGGCAGGTGCCCAGCTTCCCAAAGGTTGCGCGAAACATAACGGCCGGCGCCCCGATGTCAAGGCAATGCAGCCGTTCCCGCGCGATTTTGGCAGTGTAGCGGTGTTCCCGGGGTTGGGCGAGAGGTAAATTCGGGAGCGGAGGCACAAAAGCGTGTCAGCCTTGGTCCTGTGCCGCGTTCACGATCGCCGCCAGCCAGCCCCGAATCTCCTCCGGCTTCACCCACTCGAATTCGGGCAATTGATGCCGGAACCAGGTGAACTGCCGCTTGGCGTAGTGGCGGGTGTCGGCGCGGCCGATGGTGGCCGCCTGCTCCAGGCTGAGCTCACCGCGCAGATGCCGGACCAGGGCCGGCACGCCATGAGCTTTCATCGCCGGCAGCAGCGGATCGAGGTTTCGGGCAGCGAGACGCTCGACCTCCTCCAGCGCGCCGGCACCCAACATGGCATCGAAGCGGGCGTCGATGCGCGCATAGAGCTCGTCGCGCTCGGGCGCGAGGAACACCGCGCGAAAACTGTCCTTGGGCAAGAGCGGCGGCTGGCCCTCATCGTGCCAGTCCAGCAGCGAACGGCCGGTGGCTTCGACCACTTCGAGCGCGCGCGCAATGCGCGTGCGGTCGCGAAGGTTCAATCGCTCGGCCGCCCGCGGATCGGAGGCCGCAAGTTCTGCGTGCAGCGCCTCCACGCCGTTCCGCTCCAGCCGCGACCGGACGTCCTCGCGCACCTCGACAGGGATCGGCGGCACCACGGAAAGGCCCGCCGTCAGCGCCTTGAAGTACAGCCCGGTCCCGCCGATGAAGATCGGCAGGCGGCCTTCGGCTTTCGCCACTTCGAGCGCCTTGGCCGCGTCGCCCACCCAGGCGCCAGCCGAAAAATTCACGGCCGCATCGACATGGCCGTACAGGCGATGAGGCGCCCGCGCCTCGTCGCCATCTGTGGGGCGCGCGGTGATGATGCGGAGGTCGCGATAGACCTGCATGGAATCGGCATTGATCACGACCCCGCCCGCAGCGAGCGCAAGCTCGAGCGCCAGCGCCGACTTGCCGCTGGCGGTCGGGCCTGCGATAAGCACCGCCTTGCCAACATGCCTTCTGCCGACTTGCCCCTCGCTCACGAAAACCTCAAATGTCCCTCGTTGCCACGCTGATCTGCAACCCGAATAACCCCGCGCTCGACTCCACCATCGTCGACGGCGCCCGCGCCGTGCTGCCTCAGGCAGCTCCCGCGCACTGGCTGTTCGACGGGGTTGCAGTCGATATCCCCTTCGGCGCCGACAGTAACCTCGAAGGCGACCGTCACGCCATCGAACAGCGGCTCCGCGAGCTTCGCGGCGACCTGCCCATCGACATCGTGGTGCAGCCAGTCGGCTTCCGGCGCAAGAAGCTTTTTCTCGCCGACATGGATTCCACCATGATCGGCCAGGAATGCATCGACGAGCTCGCCGATTTCGTCGGGGTGAAGGCCCATGTGGCAGCCATTACCGAACGCGCAATGCGCGGCGAGGTCGAGTTCGAGCCGGCGCTGCGCGAGCGCGTTGCGCTGCTGAAGGACCTCCCCGCCAGTGCCGTCGACGAGGTGCTGGCCAAGCGCATTACGCTGACGCCGGGTGGTCGCGAACTGGTCGCGACCATGCGCGCCCATGGCGCCTATGCCTGCCTCGTCTCCGGCGGCTTCACGCTGTTCACCAGCGCGGTCGCCACCAGGATCGGCTTCCAGGAGAACCGCGCCAACGAGCTCGTCGTCCGCGACGGCAAGTTCACCGGCGAGGTGAAGGAGCCGATTTTGGGGCGCGCGGCAAAGCTCGCGACGCTGGTGGATCTAATGGAGTCGTTCGATCTCGACGACATCGACTCGCTGGCGGTCGGCGACGGCGCCAATGATCTCGCGATGATCCAGGCGGCGGGGCTGGGCGTGGCGTATCACGCCAAGCCCGCGGTGGCCGCCGCTGCGGCGGCGCGGATCGATCATGGCGATCTCACCGCGCTGCTGTACGCGCAGGGGTATCGACGCGAGGAGTTCGTGGAGGCGTAAGTCTTACCGCACGCCCAACTGCTGTAGGGTGGGCAAACGCGCATTTGCGCCGTGCCCACCACTCTTGCAGCAGTGGTGGAAAAGTGGTGGGCACGCTTTCGCTTTGCCCACCCTACAGAACTGCGCCGTGCTTACTGCACGCTCAACGCCACGAAGCGCAGCTCACCGTCGGCGTTCGAGACCAGCAGCAGCACCGACTTCTTGCCGTCCTTCTTGAGCTGGTCGATCCGCTTCTGGATGTCGGCGCCGCTGGAGACGCTCTCCTGCGCCACCTCGACGATGACGTCGCCGGCGGAGAGGCGCTTCTCGGCGGCATCCGAATTAGCGTCGACATTGGTGACGACCACGCCCTTGACGCTGTCCTTGATCTTGTAGCGCGTACGCAGATCCTTGCTCAGCGCCGCGAGATCGAGGCCGAGCGCCTTCTGTGTCACGGTCTTTTCAGGTGCGGGCTCGTCGGTCTTCACTGCGGCCTGCACCTTGTCGGGATCCTGCAGCCGGCCGAGCATGACCTTCTTGGTCTCCTCCTGACCCTTGCGGATGATGACGACATCGACCTCCTTGCCGACCGCGGTGTCGGCGACCACGCGAGAGAGATCCTTGGGGTCCTTGACGTCCTTGCCGTCGAACTTGACGACGACGTCGCCGGGCTCGATGCCGGCCGGTTTGGCAGGGCCCTTGTCGTCGACGCCGGCAACCAGCGCGCCCCGCGGCGGCTTGATGTTGAGGCTCTCGGCGATCTCGTCGGTGACGCTCTGGATGCGCACGCCCAGCCAGCCGCGGCGCAATTCGCCGAACTGGCGGAGCTGGTCGACGACACCCGCCACTGTCTTCGACGGTACGGCGAAGCCGATGCCGATCGAGCCGCCGGACGGCGAGATGATCAGCGTGTTGACGCCGATGACGTCGCCATCGAGGTTGAACAGCGGACCGCCGGAATTGCCGCGGTTGATGGAGGCGTCGGTCTGAATGTAGCTGTCGTAGGGACCTGAGGAGATGTCACGGTTCTTCGCCGAGACGATTCCGGCCGTCACGGTGCCGCCGAGGCTGAATGGATTGCCGATCGCGACGACCCAATCGCCGAGGCGCAGCTTGTCGGAATCGCCGAACTTCACCGACACCAGCGGTTTCGACGGCTTGAACTTGAGCACGGCAAGGTCGGTCTTCTTGTCGACTCCGACCAGCTCGGCCTTGATCTTGGTCCCGTCGTTGAGGATGACGTTGATCTCGTCGGCGTCCGCGATGACGTGGTTATTGGTGACGACGACGCCTGATGTGTCGATGATGAAGCCACTTCCGAGCGAGTTGGTCTTGCGCGGCGCCGGGCTATTCTCGCCGCCCTTGCTGCCGCCGCCGGGACCCTTGCGATTCTTGAAGAAGTCGTCGAAGAACTCCTCGAAGGGCGAACCGGGCGGCAGTTGCGGCATGGCATTGCCGCCGCCCCCGCCCTTGGCTTCGACGGTCTGCGAGGTCGAGATGTTGACGACCGCGTCGATCACCTTCTCGGCGACGTCGGCGATGCCATCCGGTCCGCGCGCATAGGCCGGTGTGCCGAGTGCGCTGAAAACGCCGACGGCGAGCGCGGCCAGCCCTAAGCGCAAACGGGTCGGGGCAATGGTGGCAGCGGTCATTGTGATCTCCAGGAAATCAGGATTCGACGTCAAGACTGCGCTCGAACGGGGGGATGGCGCAAGCGCGGACCTTAACGGGCCTCAAGACCCGGATAATAAGGCGAAAACCGGTCCCTCGCCTTCACTTTGGCGTTGGTGCGACGGCTAAATTGGACGTCGCATAACCCAGATCAGGACCAGGCCGGCCACGGCCGAACCGATGCCAACCGCCCGCAGGACATTGTCCGGCGTGGCCATCGCGCTTTTCATGGCCTTGCGCATCCAGGCCGGGCTTGCCGCGAACATCAAGCCTTCCAGCACGAACAGGATGCCCAAACCGATGAGGAAGTCGGTGAACGCAATGGACCTCATCGGATTGGAACCTCCCGTTGTGCTGTTCTTGTCTGGACGAAGGGCGGCCAGACCTGCCGCCCTTGTCTCACTTACGGCTTCGCTGGCGTCGTGGTCGCCGTCTTGCCGGACGGGTTACCAAAGAACCGGAAGAAATCCGAGTCCGGGCGCAGTAGGAAGCGGGTGTCGTTCGCGCGCAGCCCGGTTTCATAGGCCGCCATCGAGCGGTAGAAGGCGAAGAAATCCGCGTCCTGGCCGTAGGCTTCGGCGAACAGACGGTTGCGCTCGGCATCGCCGACGCCGCGCGTCTGCTCGGCCAGCGACCTTGCATCCGCCTCGATCACGGTCGCCTCGCGGTCGGCCTTGGAGCGGATCTCCTGTGCTTTCTGGCCGCCCTGCGCGCGGAACTCGGCGGCTTCGCGCTCGCGTTCCGTCTTCATGCGCTGATAGACCGCCTGGCTGTTCTGCTCCGGCAAATCGGCGCGGCGGATCCGGACGTCGACGACCTGGATGCCGTAGCCGTCGGCCTCGTGGTCGAGCTGATCGCGGATGCGCTGCATCAGCTTCTCGCGGTCGTCGCGGACCACGTTGATGAAGGTGACCTCGCCGAGCACGCGGCGTAGCGCCGCGTTCAAGAGCGTGGTGAGCTGGATGTTGGCGGCCTGGATCGAGCCGATGCTCTGATAGAAGCGAAGCGCGTCCTTGATGCGGTAACGTGCGAAGGCGTCGACCACAAGCCGCTTTTGGTCGGACGCGATCGCTTCCTGCGACGGGTTCTCCAGATCGAGGATGCGCTTGTCGATGTTGATCACCGAATTCCACGGCGCCTTGAAGTGCAGGCCGGGAGCGGTGACGACGTCGACGGGCTTGCCGAACTGCAGCACGATGGTCTGCTCGGTCTGCGCCACCGTGAACAGGGACATATAGCCCACGATCACGACGAGCAGGAGGCCGAGCAGCGTGACGATGCCTGTGACCGGAGATCTCATCGGTTGCCTCCGGTCGTCTGCTGGCCGGTTGCAGGTGGCCGCTTGGTCGTCAGTTCGCTGAGCGGCAGATAAGGCACGACGCCCTGGCCCGACTGGCCGCCGTCATAGATGAGCTTTTCCGAGCCGCCGAGCACGCGCTCCATCGTCTCCAGATAAATCCGTTCACGCGTCACGTCGGGCGCCTTCTTGTATTCCTCGTAAACCTTCAGGAAGCGCGAGCTCTGGCCCTTGGCCTCGGCGACCGTCTGCTCCCTGTAGCCTTCGGCGGCCTGCATGATCTGCGCCGCGCGTCCGCGTGCCTGCGGCACGACCTGGTTGGCATAGGTCTGCGCCTCGTTCTGCAGCTGCTCGAGATTGGCGCGCGCCGCCTGGACGTCGCGGAAGGCGTCGATCACCTGCGCCGGCGGGTCGACCTTCTGCATCTGCACCTGGCTGATCTGAATGCCGGCGCCGTAGCTGTCCAGGGTCTTCTGGATCAGTTCCTGCACGCCCTGTTCGGTGACGTTGCGCGCGCCGGTCAGGATCGGCTGGATCTGCGAGCGGCCGATCACCTCGCGCATCGCGCTCTCGGCGACCGCCTTCACGGTGCCTTCGGGATTCTGGATGTTGAAGAGGAAATCGCCGACGCCGTTGGGCTTGATGCGCCAGAGCACGGTGAAGTCGACGTCGACGATGTTCTCGTCCCCGGTCAACATCAGGCTCTCTTCCGGCACGTCACGAATGGAGCGGCCGCGCCGCGCCGGATCGTCGATCAGCGTCATGCCGATCGAGATGGTGGAAACGCGCAAGGCCTTTGGCAGCAGCACGGTCTCGATCGGATAGGGCAGATGGTAGTTCAGGCCGGGCTCTACGGTGCGGACATGCTTGCCGAAGCGCAGCACGACGCCGAGCTCTTCGGACTGCACCCGGAAGAAGCCCGACAGCAGCCAGAACGCGACGATGAGCAGCACGATCAGCGTGATGCCGATGCCGGAGAAATAACCACCCGGCATGATCTGCTGCAGCCGATCCTGGCCGCGCCGCAGAAGGTCTTCCAGATCCGGCGGCCTTGGCCCGACCGGTTGCGGGCCGTTGCCCCATGGTCCCTTCGGACCCGAGCCCCATGGGCCACCGCCCTGATTCTTCCACGGCATTCGAATCTCTCCTCGGCAGGGTGAAATTGCCCCCCGCCCGCTTTGTCCGGTCCGGCTTTATAGGGGACAGGCAGGTCCCTTACAACGCAGCCATCGCCGCCCTCCGAGCTAAGCTTGGGGGCAGAAAAGTCAATGTTAACATTGGCAAATGCGGTTAATGGCCCGCCCGCCGACGATATGTCACATAGGAGTAGTCGGCGCTGTCGTGGGGTCCGGCAGGATGACGGATGCGCTCCACCTCATCCCACTCGGCCCTGTCGATGCCGAAATGCGTGTCGCCCTCGGGGCGGGCATGCACTTCCGTGATTTCGAGGCGATCGGCGCGATCGAGCCATTGCCGGAAGATTTCGGCGCCGCCAATCACGGCGATCTCGGTGACCGAACGCCGCAGGGCATCGCCGCGCGCGATGGCGTCTGCCTCAGCAGTCGATGTCGTCACGATGGCGCCGGCGGCGCGATAATCCGCATCGCGCGTGACGACGATGTTGGTGCGGCCGGGAAGCGGCCGGGGCAGGGATTCGAAGGTCCTGCGGCCCATGATCACGGGCTTGCCGATCGTGAGCGCCTTGAAGCGCGCCATGTCGGATTTCATTCGCCACGGCATGGCGTTGCCGGCGCCGATGACGCCGTTCTCCGCGATCGCGACGACGAAGACGATCTCCATCAGGACGCGCTCCCGGCAAGCCGTGTCAGCGCAGGCCCGGTGACGCGACACAGCGTCCAGTCGTCCAGCATGACGGCACCGAGCGATTTGTAGAACGCGATCGACGGCGCGTTCCAGTCGAGCACCGCCCATTGCAGCCGCGACCAGCCGTTCTCGACGCATTCCCTGGCAAGGTACACGAGCAGGGCTTTTCCGAGGCCCCTGCCCCGATGCGACGGCCGCACATACAAATCTTCGAGATAGATGCCGGGGCGGCCGCTGAACGTCGAGAAATTCGCAAACCACACCGCGAAGCCGACCGGCTCACCGTTCCACTCGGCGAGGGCGGAATGGACTTGCGGTCGCTCGCCGAACAGTGCGTCGGCGATGTCAGTCTCGGTCGCCTCGACCTCGTGCGAAAGCTTTTCGTACTCGGCGAGTTCGCGGATGAAAGCAAGAACCAGCCCGGCTTCGCCGGGACGCACACGGCGGATGTTGAGCGACATCGGCGTCAGACCGCGACCGCGGCCTTGATGTGCGGATGCGGATCGTAGCCGACGAGCTCAAAGTCCTCGTAGCGGAAGGAGAAGATGTCCTTCACGTCGGGGTTGATCCGCATCACCGGCAGCGCGCGCGGCGCGCGCGTGAGCTGGAGCTTCGCCTGCTCCAGATGATTGGAATAGAGATGGGTGTCACCGAACGAATGCACGAAGTCGCCGGGCTTGAGGCCCGTAACCTGCGCCACCATCATGGTGAGCAGCGCGTAGGAGGCAATGTTGAAGGGCACGCCGAGGAACACGTCAGCCGAACGCTGATAGAGCTGGCACGACAGCTTGTCATTGGCGACATAGAACTGGAACAGGCAGTGGCACGGTGGCAACGCCATCTTGTCGACCTCGGCCGGATTCCAGGCCGAGACGATCAGGCGGCGCGAGTCCGGATTGCGCTTGATCATGTCGATCACGTTCGCAATCTGATCGATGCTGCGTCCGTCCGGCGCGGGCCAGGAGCGCCACTGATGGCCGTAGACGGGGCCGAGATCGCCGTTGGCATCGGCCCACTCGTCCCAGATGGTGACGCCGTTGTCGCGCAGATATTTGATGTTGGTATCGCCCTTCAGGAACCACAACAGCTCATGCACGATCGCCTTCAGCGGCAGGCGCTTGGTGGTCAGCATCGGAAAACCGGCGGACAGGTTGAAGCGCATCTGATGGCCGAACACCGACAGCGTGCCGGTGCCGGTCCGGTCGGTCTTTTCGGCGCCGTCTGAAAGAATCCGCTCGAGCAGGTCCTGATACTGGTGCATGTGCGTAAGCCTTTGGGGAGGCGGCGAATTTAGCGGCCGCCCCCGCGCTGCGACAGCGGCGATTCGCCATCCAAACGCATTATACCCGGAAAAGTGAGCGTTCCCGATGCAAACGACAAGGGACGGAACTCACGTCCCGCCCCTCGTCTATCAGATTGATCCTGCTGGCCAACTTGCCTGCTTGGATTCGAGCCACGGCGCGCCGACGCAGGCGCGGCGCCCTTAGTTCTCGGATTCGGTGAACACCTCGTCGCGCTTGGCACGCAACGCGGGCAGCACCGTGAGCACCAGGAGGAAAGCCGCGATCGCGAGCAGCACGGCCGACAGCGGACGCGTCAGGAACACGCTCCAGTCGCCGCGCGAGATCAGCAGTGCACGGCGCAGGTTCTCTTCCATCAGCGGTCCGAGCACCATGCCGAGCAGCAGCGGCGCCGGCTCGAAGTCGTGCTTGATCAGCCAGTAGCCAACCAGACCGAACACGCCTGCGAGGATGACGTCGACCGGCGCGTTGTTCACCGAGTAGATGCCGATCGCGCAGAAGATCACGATCGAGGGGAACATCAGCCGGTAGGGGACTCGCAGCAGCCGCACCCAGATTCCAACCAGCGGCAGGTTGATGATGATCAGCATCAGATTGCCGATCCACATCGAGGCGATCATGCCCCAGACCAGCTCCGGCTGCTTCTGCATCACCTGCGGACCCGGCACGATGCCGTGGATGGTCATCGCGCCCACCATCAGCGCCATCACGGCGTTGGGTGGGATGCCGAGCGTCAGCAGCGGAATGAAGGAGGTCTGTGCCGCGGCGTTGTTCGCGCTTTCCGGTGCCGCCACGCCCTCGATCGCGCCACGGCCGAACCGCGACGGGTTCTTGGCGATCTTCTTCTCGAGCGTATAGGACGCAAAGGACGCGATGACAGCGCCACCACCCGGCAGGATGCCGAGGATCGAGCCGAGCACGGTGCCGCGCAGGATCGCAGGCGCCGAGTCGATCAGGTCTTTCCTGGTCGGCATCAGGCCGGTGATCTTCTGCTGCACGAGGTCGCGGTTCATCTCGGCGCCGGCGTCGAGGTTGCGGATGATCTCGGCGAAACCGAACACGCCCATCGCCACCGTCGCAAAGCCGAGACCGTCGGCGAGTTCCGGAATGTTGAACGCCATGCGCGAGGCGCCGGTCTCGATGTCGGAGCCGACCATCGACAGCATCAGGCCGAACACGATCATGGCGATCGCCTTCAGCACCGAGCCCTTGGCCAGCACCACCGCGAAGATCAGGCCGAGCACCATCAGCGAGAAATATTCGGCCGGACCGAACGCCAGCGCGAGCTTGGTCAGAGGCGCGCCGAGCACGGCGATGAGCACTGTCGCAACGCAGCCGGCGAAAAACGAGCCGATCGCCGCGATCGCCAGCGCCGGGCCGGCACGGCCCTGCTTCGCCATCTGATGGCCGTCGATGGCGGTGACGACCGACGTCGCCTCACCGGGAATATTGACCAGGATCGAGGTGGTGGAGCCGCCGTACTGGGCGCCGTAATAGATGCCGGCGAGCATGATCAGCGCGCCGACCGGCGGCAATCCGAACGTGATGGGCAGGAGCATCGCCACGGTTGCGACGGTGCCGATACCGGGCAGCACGCCGACCAGCGTGCCGACCAATGCGCCAATTAGGCACATGAGAATGTTGATCGAGATCGGCAGCGACAGTCCGTAGAGCCACCAGGGTGACCACCAGGAGATCTGAAACACCACACCGAAACCGAGGCCCAGATTGTGGAAGAGATCGAACATCACACCCTCACTGAACCAGGAAGCGCGGGAACATCGGCATCGGCAGCCCGAGCACGTAGGGGAAGAGCAGTGCGCAGCCGAGCGTCAAGCAGGCACCGACGATAATCGCTTCGACCCAGCGCGTTTCATGCGTGCCCATCGCCGAGACCAGGAAGCTCACGAACGCCGTAACCACGACCCCAAGCGGACGAATCGCCAGCGCGAAGAAGACGATCGAGATCATCACGAAGAGCGGCCCGCGCCAGGCATAGTGCGCCATGCTCGGCCCGTCGGTCAGCAGTCCCGTCAACGCAATGCCCGCGCCAAGTGCGACGAGCAGTCCGCCAAACATCCGCGGCGCCGTGCCGGCGCCAAAGGAGAAGCCGCGCATCCCCTGCAAATCGCTGGAGGCCCACAGTGCGAACAGGGCGAGCGCCATCAGCACGATCCCGCCGACATAATCCTGCGCCGACCTGATCGTCATGAAGATCGTGAGAATCGCCACCGCAAAGATCGGGTAGGAATAGATCAGCGCCAGCAGCACATCGGATGACGCCTTCTTGGTGTCACCGCCGACCGCCCCGAGCAAGGCGCCGGGCGCCCCCGCGAGCAGCGCCGTAGCGTGGCTGATCACCACGGCGGCCGGGCCGCGTCCGGCGCCCCAACCAAACATCGTCCCGAACGACCAGATGAATTCGAAAATCTGTGGCGCTATGGCCAGCAGACAAAAGCTGATCACCACCGAGGTGTTTCGGTTGGCTGTCGCCGAGTGGCCCATCGTATCGGCCATGCATGTCTCCTCCGCGACCCGTAAGCCACGAGCACTGTTGTTCTAATCGGCTGGAAATCGATGCCCCCGCCCGGATCCCTGCCTAGCCATTTTCATTACACAATGCCAGCAAAACCCAACAAGCCCCCGACGAGCAAAATCCAAAGTGGATTGATGCGCGAGACGGATGCGACCACTGCAACCGTCGCGGTCAGAAGCAGCGCAGCAAGCGTGCGATCGGTCGACTCGGCGAGGATCAGGGCGCTCGCCGCCATCAAGCCGATCGAGAGCGGAACCAGTGCAGCCTGGATCAGCCCGGGCCAGCGCGATTGGCTTGGCCGGTTGAGGAGCCGGCTGACATAATAGGCAAGCAGCGCGGTGGGCAGGCACATGGCCAGGGTCGCCGCCAGGGCGCCGGGGATGCCGGCGACGGCATAGCCGATTAACGTGACGATAAGGACGTTCGGACCTGGCGAGAGCTGCGCGATCGCATAGGCGTCGGCGAACTGCTTGTCGGTCATCCAGTGATGCACATCGACTGCGATGCGATGCATCTCGGGCACCGCCGCTGCGGCGCCGCCGACTGCGAACAGCGACATCAGACCGAAGGTCGAGATTAGCGCCCAGATCGGGTTCTCCGCGTTCATGCTGCTACCTTCCGCCGCATCAGGAAAATGGCGCTGACGCTGACGGGGATCGCGACCAAGAGCACGGCCTGGAGCGGCAGGCGAAGGACGCCGATGGCGAGGAAGACGCCCAGCATCAGGATGAGCGCGACGGCGTCCAGCCGCTTGAGCAGCGGCGTCATCATCCGGAAGACCACCGCGATCAAGAGACCGACGGCCGCACAGGAGATGCCCGCGAGAATGCGGCGCAGCACCTCCACATCGCCGAACCGGGCGTAGACGATCGCGAGCACCGTCATGATCAGCGTGGGCGGCAGCAGCAGCCCCGCGAAGGCGGCAATGCCGCCGGCGATCCCGCGCAGCCGCGCGCCGAACACCATCGACAGATTGACGATGTTGGGCCCGGGCAGAAAATGGCAGAGCGCAAACGTCTCGTTGAATTCGTCCGCCGTCATCCAGCGGTGCTGCTCGACGATGGCCTGCCGGGCGAAGACCAAAACCCCGCCGAAGCCCGCCAGCGACATCCGGCCGAAGGCCAGGAACAGCGCGAGCAAGCCCGGCGGAACGGCGCTGGTGGCGGGACGGTCCGGCTCGTGATCTCGTTTTTGGGTAGCCGGTGCAGAATCCTCGGACATGTCAGGAGCTTAGAACGCCGGCCGGCACGCGGCCAAGCCTGCCGGGAACCTATCCCAAGGGAACCTCGGAATGGTCGCTCGAACACCTGTTATTTGAAACATTTGCCCCCTATATTGGGAGTGCCGGTTCGCCGGCTATGGAAATAAACGGTCGTCGCAATAAACCATTCGGACCCGGGGGCGGTACCCGGCGCCTCCACCAAAGCCCACCAGTGGGCTGGCCCTGAAAGCGGGCTTTGGCGGGGGCGAAATAGGATCGACGAGGGCGTAAAGGGCGTTCTTTTTCTCGGTATTGTTCCGCCGTTATCGGGCTATGCAATAGTTGCCAACGACAACTTTGCTCCGGTTGCTCAGGCTGCGTAACGCAGTTTGAAAGACCATTCTGAAGTCCTAACGGGTTAAGCTCCGTTAGGCGGGGTTCGGAGGCACCTGGCAACAGAAGCCTCCACTTACCTCTTATTTCCTACCCCGCGGGGACTCCTGTTGACCCGTCAGGCGCGGTACTATTGCGGCTTGGCGAGTCGGGCCGGCAGGGCCCAGCTCCTGGAATGCAACAGGACCACCATGGCGACCGATCATATCCGATACGATGTGCTGGCCCGCGACGCGCTGCGCGGCGTGTTGCGCAAGGTGCTGACCGACGCCGCGTCCCAGGGACTGCCCGGCGAGCATCATTTCTTCATCACCTTCGTGTCGAAGGCCGAGGGCGTGAAGTTGTCGTCGCGGCTGCTGGCCCAATATCCGGAAGAGATGACGATCATCCTGCAGCACCAGTTCTGGGATCTGACCGTGCTCGAGGACCGCTTCGAGGTCGGCCTGTCCTTCGGCGGCATTCCGGAGCGGCTGATCGTGCCGTTCAGCGCCATCAAGAGCTTCCTCGATCCGTCCGTGAAATTCGGCCTCCAGTTCGACACCTCCGATGTCGCCGACGTTTCGGCCGAGACATTGCCGGCCGCTCCCGCCCCGTCCGCGGTCGCGGTGCCGACGCCTGCCACTGAACCGGCGGAAGGCACTGAGGAGCCGGCGGCTCCGAACCAGGGCGGCGCCGAAGTCGTGCGATTGGATCGTTTCCGCAAGAAATGATCTAGATCGGACTGGCGCCCCTCGCGGGCGGCCAAACTCCCTATATAGAGGCACATGATGAGGCCGCGTGGCATTTCGCGCGGCGGAATGGATGTGCTCATGGCCAAAACTTCCCTCTCGAAGACTTCCCGCTCGAAAACTTCTCGCGCGAAGACCGACCGCTCCTCGCGCCCGGCAACCCGCACCGAGACCGACAGCTTCGGCCCGATCGAGGTCCTCGCCGATCGCTATTGGGGGGCGCAGACCGAACGCTCGCGCCAGAATTTCCGCATCGGCATCGATCGCATGCCGATCTCGCTCGTGCATGCGCTCGGCATCGTCAAGCTCGCCGCGGCGCAATCCAACCAGGAGCTCGGCCTGCTCGACCAGCGCCGCGCCAATGCCATCATCCGCGCCGCGCGCGAGGTGATCGAGGGCAAGCTGGACGATCATTTCCCGCTGGTGGTGTGGCAGACCGGCTCGGGCACGCAGAGCAACATGAATCTCAACGAGGTCATCGCCAACCGCGCCAATGAGCTCCTGGGGGGCGAGCTCGGTGCCAAGAAGCCGGTGCATCCCAACGATCACGTCAACATGAGCCAGTCGTCGAACGACTCGTTCCCGACCGCGATGCATATCGCGGCGGCAAGCCGCATCACCGCCGATCTCGTCCCTGCCCTCGGCGAATTGCTGCGCGCGCTGCGCAAGAAGGAGAAGGAGTTCGCAAAGATCGTCAAGATCGGCCGCACCCACACCCAGGACGCGACGCCGCTGACGCTCGGCCAGGAATTTTCCGGCTATGCCGCACAGGTCGAAAGCGGCATCGCCCGGCTCAAGGTCGCGGTGAAGGAGCTCTATCCGCTGGCGCAGGGCGGCACCGCCGTCGGCACCGGCCTCAATTCGAAGCCGCGCTTTGCAAAACTGTTCGCAAAGCACGTTGCCGGGATTACCAAGCTGCCCTTCACGAGCGCCGCCAACAAATTCGAGGCGCTGGCTTCGAACGACGCCTATGTGCTGGCGCACGGCGCCATCAACTCGGTCGCGACAGGCCTGTTCAAGATCGCCAACGACATTCGCCTGCTTGGATCGGGCCCGCGTTCGGGCCTCGGCGAACTGATGCTGCCGGAGAACGAGCCGGGCTCCTCGATCATGCCGGGCAAGGTCAATCCGACGCAGTGCGAGGCGATGACCATGGTGTGCTGCCAGGTGTTCGGCAATCACACCGCGATCACGGTTGCCGGCAGCCAGGGCCATTTCGAGCTCAACGTCTACAAGCCCGTGCTGGCCTACAACATGCTGCACTCGATCCGGCTGATGGCGGACGCGGCGCGCTCCTTCACCGAGCATTGCGTCAGCGGCATCCGCGCCGACGAGAAGCGCATCAGGGAACTGATGCAGCGTTCGCTGATGCTGGTGACGGCGCTCGCCCCCAAGATCGGCTACGACAACGCGGCCAAGGTGGCCAAGACGGCGCATGCCAACGGCACCACCCTGAAGGAAGAGGCGCTGCGGCTCGGCTTCGTCTCGGCGGAGGAGTTCGACCGCCTGGTGCGCCCCGAGAAGATGACCAGCCCGGGATAATTCCGAATTCCGATAGCCATCCGTAATGATACGGAGCCCCAAGCTCCATTAAATGTAGGGCTTAAAGGACGGGATTTGATTACCGTCAATGTCGCGGCGGGATTGCGTGTTACGCAGCCCCTCCGCCCCCACGGGGCGGAATTCATCGTTTGATGGCCCAAGGGTCGATTGACGAGGACAAGCGAATGGCGATCAAGTCTCATTGGGCGCAGTGCGGCGCACAGTTTCTGAATGTTTCATCCTGCCCACGGAGGATCGGATGATGGAGACGCGACATGGGGAACGTCATCAACCTGAATCGTTTCCGGAAGCGCGCCGAGCGGCAAGCCACGGCGAAGCAGGCGGACGCCAACCGAACGAAGTTCGGCCGCACGAAGGCGGAGCGGTCGGCGGAGGAGACGCGCGCGGACCAGGCGAAGGCGCACCTGGACCAGCACCAGATCGATCGCGAGGAGCAGCCATGAAGTCGCCCGTCGTGAAACGGTCGATCGTCGTCGCCGGTCACAAGACCAGCGTCAGCCTGGAAGAGGCGTTCTGGAACGGCATGAAGGAGATCTCGGGCCTGCGCAACATGACGCTGTCCGAGCTGGTCGGCGAGATCGACGGCAACCGCCAGCAGGGCAATCTGTCCTCGGCGATCCGCCTGTTCGTGCTCGACTACTTCAAGAGCCGCGCCATGGCCGCCATCCAGGCGGAAAAGGTCCCGGCCCAGTAGCCGTCTTGGTGCCGAGCTTGGCGCCCGATCTTGGCGCCAATCGCCTCCGTCACGAAGCTGGTAATTTAAAATCACTCTAAGGTGCAGTTTCAGCGACCGAGCGCGCTTGACCTCGATGCCCTGCATTGAAAATACAGGGCATGACCGACATCCATGATACGCGTCCGCAGATGCCGCTGGGCCTGGCCCAGCGCGGCTATACCGGCGTCATCCAGCACCTTTCCCCCAAGGACGCAGGCTCGGCGCTCTCGGACATCGAGCTCGAGAGCCGGCTGATCGAGCTCGGCTTCGTCGAGGGCGCCCGGGTCGAGGTCTTGCACGAGGGGCTGGTCGGGCGCGACCCGATTGCCGTGCGGGTCGACAGCATCACCATCGCGGTCCGCCGTCGCGAAGCCATGGCCATCATCGTCGCCTGAAGCGACCGGACCCCAACTTCATGGAATTGCCCCTACTTCATCTCGCCCTGGTGGGCACACCAAACAGCGGCAAGACCTCGCTGTTCAATGCGCTGACCGGCAGCCGGCAGAAGGTCGCGAACTATCCCGGCGTCACCGTCGAGCGCAAGGAAGGCTTCTTCGTCACGCCCATGGGCCGCCAGGTCTCCGTGGTCGACCTGCCCGGCACCTATTCCCTCCGCGGCCGCAGCCCGGACGAGGAGATCACCCGCGACTTCGTGCTCGGCAAGGCTTCCGGCGAGGCCCTGCCCGACCTCGTGCTGTGCGTGGCGGATTCCACCAATCTGCGCCTGACCATCCGCCTGCTGCTGGAGCTCAAGCGCACCGGTCGTCCGATGATCCTCGTGCTCAACATGTTCGACATCGCGACCCGCCGCGGCATCACTGTCGACGTCGAGCGGCTCGCCAAGGAACTCGGCGTGCCCGTGGTCACCTCGATCGCGGTGCGCAAGGGCGGCACGGCCGACCTGCTGTCGCTGACCGACGAGATTTCGGCGAAGCTCGCCGCCGAGCCGGGCGAGAACAATTGGCGAGCGCTCAGCGTGGCCGATTTGCGCGCCACCCAGCGCGAAGCCGACCGCATCATCGCCGACTGCGTCAGCCTGCCCAGCCGGCCCGACACCTGGACCGCGCGGATCGACGCGATCGTGCTGCATCCCGTCGGCGGCCTGATCGTGCTCGCGGCTATCCTGTTCGTGATGTTCCAGGCGGTGTTCGCCTGGGCGCAGCCGCTGATGGAGCTGCTCAACTCGGGCTTCGACTCCCTCGGCGAGTTCGTGCACGCCACCCTGCCCGCCGGCCTGCTGCAGAGCTTCCTTCAGAACGGCGTGATCTCAGGCGTCGGCAGCGTCATCGTGTTCCTGCCGCAGATCATCATCATCTTCCTGTTCATCCTGCTGCTGGAAGATTTCGGCTACATGGCGCGCGCCGCGTTCCTGATGGACCGCATCATGGGCGGCGCCGGCCTGCACGGCCGCGCCTTCATTCCGCTGCTGTCGAGCTTTGCCTGCGCCATCCCCGGCATCATGGCGACGCGCGTGATCGACAACAAGCGCGACCGGCTGACCACGATCCTGATCGCGCCGCTGATGACCTGCTCGGCGCGCATTCCCGTCTACACGCTGATCATCTCCGCCTTCATTCCGGCCAAGGACGTCTGGGGCTTCATCAACCTCCAGGGCCTCGTGATGTTCGGCCTCTACGCGGTCGGCATCGCCAGCGCGCTGGCCGTCTCGTTCCTCATCAAATTCTTCATGCTGCGCGACTATGCGCCGGCGCCGTTCATGCTGGAGCTGCCGGACTACAAGGTGCCGCGGCTGAAATCGATCGCGATCGGCGTCTATACGCGGGCCAAGATGTTCCTGCACCGCGCCGGCACCACGATCTTCTCGATGATGGTGCTGATCTGGTTTCTGGCCTCGTTCCCGCAGCCGCCCGCGGGGGCAACCGAACCGGCGATCGACTTCAGCCTGGCCGCGATCATCGGCAAGGCGCTCGAGCCGCTGCTCGCCCCCGTCGGCTTCAACTGGCAGATCGCGGTCGCGCTGATCCCGGGCATGGCGGCGCGCGAGGTCGCGGTCGCGGCACTCGGCACCGTCTATGCGATCGAAGGCGGCAAGGAAGCGGCCGAGCAGATCGGCCAGGTGCTGGCGACGAAATGGTCGCTCGCGACCGCGCTGTCGATGCTGGCGTGGTACATCTTCGCCCCGCAATGCGCATCCACGCTGGCCGTGATCCGGCGCGAGACCGGAAGCTGGACCTGGATGGCCGTCACCTTCTTCTACATGCTGGTGCTGGCCTATGCCGCGAGCCTCCTGACTTACAACGTCGCGGTCGCGTTCGGAGCGGGCTAGCCACGTCTCGAAACCAAAAAGCGCGAAAACAACCCCATGCACAGTAGACGGAGGTTGTGAAATCAATGGCTTACGCGTGTGCTAAAATCAGCTGACCGCAGCTGGCCAGAACCAACGCCTGGCGCACAAGGCCGGTTGCACCGTCGGGCAAAACAGGCGCATGATGGCATTGTCGGAGAATTGGTGAGACGCGCGGTGACGGCAGGATACCAAAGCATGGCGCGCCTCCTCAGCCGCTGGCCTGTGTTCCCGGGATCGACACCGTGAACACCGTTTCATCCCGCATCGACGACGCGACAATCAACCCGCCATGGGCGCGCGCAATCTCCTGGGCGATGTACAGTCCGAGTCCAAGCCCTTGTTGGTTCGGCTGAACGTCGCCGCGGTCGAACGCAGTGAAAAGGCGCGGCATCGCTTCCGCCGGAATTGGCGCACCTTTGTTGACAACGCTGATGTCGAAGCCAGCTCCGGTCGCCTGCGCCAGGACCCTGATCGGCTCGTTGGCGTCTCCATAGGAAATCGCGTTGCCGAGAAGATTGGACAGCATCTGGCCTATGCGGCCGGCGTCGATTCTGACAGTCCCGGAGACGTTGATGACCGTTTCGATGACCCGATCCGGATGCACGTTCTCGAACTCCGCGACGATCTGCTTGATGACAGGCTCGAGTGCCTGCTCTCTCAGCTTGAGCTGCATCCCAGCGCCGAGCCGCGTGCGGGCGAAGTCCATGACATTGTCGATCAGGCCCGCCATCCGGGCCACGCTTCCTTGCAGAAGGTTGATCCAGTTCTGCCCCTCCTCATCGACCTTCTTGTTCAGAAGCCGCAGGCCGCCTTGAATCGAGGCGAGAGGATTTCGGAGGTCGTGCCCGAGCACGGCGATGAACTGCTCGCGCAGCTTGGCATTCCGTTGTTCCAGCGCGAGCCTGTTCTCGATCAGTTCGACGCGTTCGGCCGCGTCGAGGTGAGACGCGATCAGCTCGGCAAACAGCTTGAACATGCCGATGACTTCCGGGGTCCGAAGCTTGCGCGGCTTCGGATCGATCGCGCAAAGAGTTCCGAAGAATGAACCGTCGGGAAGGATGATCGGCACGGAGATGTAGCTTTGGAAGCCATATTGCGTGGGCGTGTGATGCGTGCAGTACGCGGCATCTTCGCTGACGTTGTCGATGACAACAGCCTCACGGCTCTGCCGGATCTCGTGGCAGATCGTGGTTTCGACCTTGAGCTCGTCACCGGGTTTCAGCCCGAACGCAAGTTCATCACGCGAGGCACAGGTGATCCACCTGTCCTCGGTGACGCGGGCAACGGCCGTAAACCCCATGCCGGTGGTCCGGCTGACCACGTCGAGGATGGTCGAGACCGCAGCGATTCCGCTGACCTTGGCTATGTCGCGCTCGAAATCCATTGCCACTCCGCGTCGGAACATTCGCTGGACGACCGTCACCCCCAACGAAAGCGCGTCCTTGCAATGGTAGGAAGCACTGCCCGTTATTCCGCGTCAATGTCATTCGATGCCGCTCGCCTGGAACGACGCGGTGAACATCGTTTCATGCCAATTGCAACGGCAAGGAAGTCGGCCGTTGCAGCTACCGTCCGCGCCGCCGGGAGCTGACCTCGGGTCTCCCCTCGGGGGCCGCCCACCCCTGGACACTCACATCCGCCAGCGCGTCGAATATAGCCGCTGTGCGTTGCAGACGGGCGATCGTACGTGCGCCTTCGACGGCAGCGACCAATGCGGAAGCGGTCGAAGATGCGCGCGCGGACGTGAAACCGCACCCTCTGAAATGCTCCGCGACGATCTCGGTTGAATCAGCAAATCCGCGCGCGACCCGTTTGGTCAGTTCAGCGTCGAGTGCAGGAAGCTCATTCGCCAGATTCTGCATGAGACATCCATACTGGAAATCAGAGGCGACCATCTCGGCCGCGAACGCGCCGAAAATCTGGCGAACAAAACTCAGGGCATCGCCCGTCGTATTCGCCGAGATCGCCCCCAACACAGCCATTCTAGTCGCAACGTAATGATCGATTGCTTCTTCTGCGAGCTGGGCCTTACCGCGCGGAAAATGAAAATAGAACGATCCTTTGGGCGAGCCGCTTTCTTCGATGATCTGGCTCAATCCCGTCGCAGTGTAGCCTTGGATGCGAAACAGTCGCTCGGCAGTGGCAATCGCGCGATCGCGGGCGTCAGTCTTACGGGGCATCCCGTCAGCATAACACGCATGGCTTGACACCGCTATGGTGATCGCCATATTATGGCGATCACCATAGTAAATGCGCCCGCCGTGTCACGGCTATCAAGTTCACTTCCAGAAGTTGCAACATCTGGCCTACGCCCCCATAGATTGCTGCGCAGGACATACTCAAAATGAGCTCAAGCAACTTCGATTTCGGCAACTGTTCCAGCGAACGGGACCACTGAGATGGCCTCTAGATCCTGCGCGATGATGCTTTTAGGAGCTGCGATGTCCACTCGCGTCGTTTGCGGAGAAACGTCAAGCGATGCCGTCTGGCACAACAAAATCCCTGTCGCTTTGAGCGAGCCGGCGGTTGATATCGATAAGGATCCGAACCTTCTGCACAGATATGCGGAAAATGCAGGAACGAAAATCCACTACGTCACCATGGGCTCCAATCAAAAACCGCTGATGGTGTTCGTGCACGGATTTCCCGACTTTTGGTATTCCTGGCGAAATCAGATCCAGGCATTTTCAGCAGATTATCAGGTGGTCGCTCTCGATCTGCGCGGATACGATTTGAGCGATCGGCCGGAAGGCGTCGAGAACTATAAGTTTCCGGTTCTCCTTGATGACATCCGTGCCGTGATCAATGCAGAGAGAAACGGTCGCAAGGCCATCCTGATCGGGCACGACTGGGGCGCCGCTTTGTCGTGGCTATTAGCCGGGCAAAATCCGGACCTGATCGAAAGACTTGTCGTCCTCAGCGTTCCTCATCCTGGCGCCATCACGAGGGAATTGCTCCCTTGGAACCATCCTATCGCGCAGGCCAAGGCCAGCGCCTACGCCACACGCTTCTTCGCTCGAGGCAAAGGCGACAATTTGACTGCGCAGGATTTGGCATACTGGGTTGTTGATCCACAGGTGAGGAGTCGATACGTCGAGGCTTTCGCGAAATCTTCCATCTCGTCCATGATGAATTATTACAAAGCCAACTACGCGTTTTCCCAGCTTGGGCTCAATCTTTTCGACCCAACCATGAAGAAGCTCACCGGTGCCGTGATCAAATGCCCGGTCTTGCATCTGCACGGAATCGAGGAGAGCCACGCTTTGCTAAGCACGATTGATCTGGAAAAGTCATGGATTGAAAATCCCGACAATCTCACGGTCAAGATCGTGCCTGACGTTGGCCACTTCATTCAGCATGAAGTGCCTGATTACCTGAATCAGACGATTGCCTCCTGGTTGAAAGATTCAGAAAGCTGAGCCCGGACTTGCGAGGCTAAGCGCACCGAGGCTTCGCGAAGATCACCTCGCCGACCTCGTCACACTGCATCTCGATGCGAGCATCCGGCTCAGTGGGCTCGCTCAGTGGGCTCGGTCGGTGGACCGGAGCCTGCGCTGACGCCGTCTTCGTCCGAATCATTCTCCGGCTCCCGGATCAGCACCGCCGGTTCGTCGTAACCCTTGCGGCTGCTGTAGAACACCAGCGCCATCAAGCCGATGCCCACGACCAGCGAGAACACGACACCGAGCACCAGTGCGACATAACCCGATGCCGGCACCTCGGTCGTCGTGCTGAACCAGCCGAGATAGCCGAGCGCGCCGGCACCGACGAGGAAAGCGCACAGCACCGCTATGACCGCCCATCTCGCGATCTTGCCGTCTCCGGGAGCGGGTGATTCCGGTTGCCCGTCTGTGCTGTTCATGGATCTCTCCTCAGGGAGCACGCGTCGCACGGCCGTCCCGTCAATTTAGGGGGCGGTGACCTTGGTCGCAATCGCATGCAGGGCCGCCGTCATGGCGACGATTGCAGCCTTGGCCGGCTCGCCGATGCCGTGACGCCCGGCGAGATTCGCCGGATCGTTGTAGGACACCCACGTCGCACCTTGCTCGTCCTGCCAGACCAGCGCCTTCAGCGGCAGATCGATGCCGCTGGTCTGCGACTGCTGCATCAAGGGCGTGCCACCCCTGGCGTTCCCGAAGATGATGAGATTGGTCGGGCGCAACGGCAGGCCGGCAGCGGCGGCGCCCGCGGCATGATCGACTTGAGCGAATATTGTGAGGCCCTTGGCCATCACCTCGGCTTCCAGCCGCTTCATCGTCTCTTCAGGCCCGAAACTGCTCCTGATCGTGATCAGTCCATCGACGGCCATTGCTTGGGTCTCCCATAAACATGTCGCAGCAACCAGGACGAGGATCTTGAGCAGCGCCGAAACCCTCATGATCACACGCTCATTTCTTGCGGAATAGTTTTGCCGGATCGAATTCCGGGTCCGGAATGAAGCCGTCGCGGTTGGGCATCTTGATCTTCGGCAAGCTGTCCTTATCAACCTTGCCGTCGGGGGGAACGATGCCATTCAGACTCAGGATGTAGGCGGTGACGGCATACGTGTCGTCGGTGCTGAGCGAACCCGGTGTGGGATATGGCATCGCGCGGTGGATGTAGTCGTACAAGGTCGTCGCATAGGGCCAGAAGCTGCCGACGGTCTTGACCGGCGCGCTGGAGGCGAGTGTGCCCTGCCCACCGGCCAGACGATCCTTGATCCCGCCCTGGCCGTTGTCGCCATGACAGGCCGCGCAATTGTCGGCGAAGACCTGCTTACCCTGCGCAACCGTGCCGCTGCCGACAGGCAGCCCCTTGCCATCGGGTGTGACGTCGATGTCCCATAGCTTGATCTCCTCCGGAGTCGCGGGACGGCCTAAATCGAATGCAAATGCGGGCGCCGCGAGCAGGCCGAGCGCGAGAGCCGCTGCGACGAGCCGATTGTCATGCGAGGACATTGCGGACCCTCCCGGCCTCGTCGATGCTCCAGGTCTGCTGGGCGTTGTAGTGGAACAGCGCATTGCTCCCCATCGTGGCGATGAAAGACTGCCGGTCCGGCTGAACGTTGCCTTGCTCGTCGGTCGCGCGGCTCGCGATCCTTGTCGGCTTGCCGTCCCAGACCCAGTCCATCTGGAATCGAACTTGTGCCTTGGACAGCACCGGCTGATTCAGCTGCGCCTGTTTCCAACTTTTCGCACCGTCGGTCGATATCTCGACCTTGGCGATCTTGCCATGGCCGCTCCAGGCCAGACCGGAGATAATGTTGTAGCCGGGCTGGATCTGCATCGTGCCCGAGGGCTGTGTGATGACGGAGTTGGTTTCCATCCTCAGCTGGAACTGGCGGGCCTTGCCGTTGGCGAGCAGTTGCGTGTATCGCGCCGTCTCCCAGCGGGTCATCCAGGGCTCAGTGCCGAACTTGAGACGGCGCAGCCATTTGATGTTGAGGTTGCCCTCGAAACCCGGCATCACCAGTCGCATTGGAAACCCGTGCGCGGGGCGCAGTGGTTCGCCGTTCTGACCGTAGGCGACAAAGGCCTCGTTCACGATTTCGTCGGTCAACGGAATGCTGCGGTCGACGCCCGCGCCGTCGCCTCCCTCCGCGAGCATCCAGTTCGAGTTCTTCTCCTTGCCCGCGAGACCAATGAGGAACTTCAGCGGAACGCCAGTCCACTCATTGGTGCTGACGAGGCCGTGCGTGTTCTGCACCGTCAGGTCAGGGTCTGCCTTCTTCCAGTTTTCCCATCCGTTTCCGGTGCATTCGATGAAGACCACGCGCGTGACGGACGGCATCCGCTTGAGATCGTCGACGCTGAACACCAGCGGCTTCTGAACCAGGCCATGGATGAGCAGACGGTGCTGCGCGGGATCGATGTCCGGCACCCCGGAATGGCTGCGCTCGTAATGCAGATCGGTTGGCGTGATGTTGCCCACCAGCTTCTGATGCGGCGTCTTGGAGTTGATGGCATCACTGGGGTCGACGTTGCGCTTGCCTGGTGTTGCCTCGGGAATGCGATCGATCTTGACGAAGCGCGATCGTTCGCTGTGCGCACCGAGATCGGCGCCGGGCCCGCGATCAGGGATTTCGGCCAGGGTTTGCGCCGCCGCCGCTTCGGTCGCAACCGCCCCCAGAACGCCCGCCGACAGGCCTCCCACGAAACCGCGGCGCGAGACGCTCGCGGGCCGTTGCAGTGATTCGATTTGCGTTTTGGACGTCATGCAATCTCCGTCGACCTTCGTGCTTGTTTGGAAATTCCACCGCTTTTCCATGGATACATTGACCGGATGCCGCCGAAATTGCCCGTTAGGATGTGTTAGAAATCATGAGGGGCGGCGAAGGCGCGTCATCCTGCCCTGCTCCGAAAGCGGCTATCCGGGTCCATGGATCATTTCAGCACCGAGAACCTGACCGCCGAGAGGCTGAACGAAAATCATCTCGCCGATCTCGTCGCATTGCATCTCGATGCGGACGTTTCGCGCTATCTCGGCGGCGTCCGCCCGGCGGAGAGGACGAAGACCTATCTGGACGCAAATATCTCCCATTGGGACCAGTATGGCTTCGGGCTGTGGGTGCTGCGAACGAAAGACGGGGCATTCGCCGGGCGAGCGGGCATCCGGCACATCCTGGTGGACGATATCGACGAGGTCGAGATTGCCTACGCGTTCAAGCGCGAATTTTGGGGCCATGGACTGGCAAGCGAGACCGCGACCGCGCTGACGGATATCGGACTGTTACACCACGAGCTGCCGTCCCTCATCGGCCTGGTCTATGTCGGCAATGGCGCATCGCGCCGCGTTCTGGAGAAGGCCAACTATCTCCTCGAGCGAAGCACGTTCCGTCACGGCGAGAACGGCGTTCTCTACCGGATTCGTCGCTGAGAGACGGCCTGACGATCACTCCGTGCGCAGCCGGACAACCGATCGTGGCAGCGAGGCCAGAAACAACACCGCGCACACGCACAGCAGGACGATGTCCTTGAACAGAAATTCGCCGGTCAGATTCCACGCCATCGGATCGGATGAAAGGCTCCATTTAACGACGCCGGGCGTCGTGAAGAAGAATGACCAGGTGATCGCAAAGGTCACCATGCCCATCAATGAACCGAGCGCGGACGAAACCGGGCTGAAGCTGCCTGCCGCGAGCAGCGCTGCAATCACGAATTCAGCGACGCCGAGCACATAGGCCTCTCCCCTCAGGCCGAACACCGACAGCCAGGAGATGAACGGGCTGTTGCTGATGAACTGCGCGATCCCCTGGGCGGACTGCGGCGTGAATTTCTGCATGCCAAACGATACGAATATGATCACCATGACCCAGCGGAGAATGGCGAGAGGACGATAGGAACCGCCCCCGACCTCAGCGACGTTGAACTCTTTCATCCGACCATGTCTCCCCGGTTGCACATCCATCAGCTCTGCGAGAATACGCTCGCTGAAGGCTGTACGAAGCGGAGCTTCCGTCGTTACCCGCGTCGGCAGGTTTCGGAGATCACGGATGCGTGCGATGCTTTCAGGCGGCCCGTCGTTCCTTCTCCCGATCTCGCACCGTGCTGACCCCAAAAGCTAGAAGTCCGGAGCCGCAGAGCAGGATGGCGGCGGCAATGAAGGCGCTCCGGTATCCACTGCTGTCGTACAAGAATCCTCCGAGGGAGGCGCCCGCCGTGATGGCGAGTTGGATCACCGCGACCATCAGCCCGCCGCCCGCCTCCGCATCCTCAGGCAGCGCCCTGCTCATCCAGGTCCACCAGGCGACCGGTGCGGCCGTGCCGATGAGGCCCCAACCGGCCAGCAGCACGGTGACAACGATGGTTGAACTTCCGAAGGCGATCAAGCCGAGGGCAAGGGCCGCCATCGCAAGCGGCATCCCGATCAGAAGTGCTTGCAGGCTCCGCCTCAGAAGGAAGCTGATGAGGTAGGTCCCCAGCAGGCCCGCGACTCCGAGCACGAGCAGGATGGCCGAGAGCGTGGAGACGTCTACGCGCGTCACGGTCTCCAGAAATGGCCGCAAATAGGTGAAAAGCGCGAACTGGCCCATGAACAGGAGAGCGACCGAGAGCATCCCAATGCCGACAGAGCGCTGGCGGAGCAACCCGAATACGTTCCCCGCGGCGTCGCGCTCCGAAGGCATCGAGGGCAATGTCGCGTATTGCCAGACCAGGGTGATGATCGCGAGCGGGACGACGCAGAAGAAGGCGCCTCGCCAGCCGATGAACTGACCTAGAAAGCTCCCGACCGGCGCGGCGATCGTTGTCGCCAGCGCGTTGCCACCATTGAGGAGGCTAAGGGCGGCCGCGACCTGCTGCTCCGGCACAAGGCGCATCACGGTGGCCGCCGACATCGACCAGAACCCACCGATGACGACCCCGATCAGCGCGCGCCCTACCATGAACACCAGCGCGTTCGGCGCCAGCGCCACCATCAGCCCCGAAACGATCATTAGCGAGGTGAGGCCCAGCAGAAGACTGCGCCGATCAATGCCCCGCGTCACCGAGGAGATCGCAAGGCTGGCTAAGACGGCGAACAGTCCGGAGACTGCGATGGCCTGGCCCGCCTGCCCCTCGGTCATGTGGAGACCGGTCCCGATGGGGGTCAGCAGGCTGACTGGCATGAACTCGGACGCAATCAATGTCCCGACGCAGAGGGTCAACGCAAAGACCGCGCTCCATGCCGGACCGGGCGACAGCGTCTCGTTTTTTGGGGCGAGTTGTACGCTCATGAAACCTCTTCCGATCGACTGGGCGCGCTTGCTCGGGTCAGATGATGCGCCCGATGAAGTGTCTTCACATTCGGTACTGCTCGTCGCCGACCTTCTCCATCCAGTCGACCGCTCGGCCGTCCTGCGATTCCTGGATGGCAATGTGCGTCATGGCTGTGGTGCCCGAGGCGCCGTGCCAGTGCTTCAACCCTGGAGGGAACCAGATGACGTCGCCGGGCCTGATCTCCTGGACAGGACCGCCTTCCCGCTGCACCCAGCCGAGCCCTGCTGTCACGATCAGCGTCTGCCCAAGCGGGTGCGTGTGCCAGGCGGTGCGTGCGCCAGGTTCGAAAGTGACCTGGGCGCCGCTCACGCGTGCAGGCTCGGGAGCCGCGAACAACGGGTCAATGCGCACTGTCCCGGTGAACCAGTCTTCAGGGCCCTTCTGGGAAGGGCGAGATCCGTTTCTTTTGATGTCGATGTCCATTGCAGTCTCCTTCAGTGCTTCGGACGCCCGCGCCGGGGTCAGGCGGATTCCGACGAGGGCGGAGGCGCTTCCGCCAACGAGTATGTCTCTGCGCGTCACCATGGCATGTCTCCGCTCGTGGAGGATCGCGAGCGGGATTGTCGACCGAGGCATTTTCGTTGTTTCAGCGCGGTCGCTTCTCGATGACGTCCTTGACGACAGGTGCCGCGGAGAAAGCATTGGGCCATCCGGCGTAGAAGGCGAGATGGCCGAGCACCTCGCCGGCTTCCTCCCGCGTCAGCCCGTTGTCCATTGCGCGGTTCAGATGATAGGTGATCTGCGCAACCTGACCCGTGGCAATCAGCGCGCTCACGGTCACCAGGCTGCGGTCGCGCGGAGCCAGCGCCGGCCCGAGCCAGAGATCGCGGAACAGCACGTCGGTCGTATACTGGACAAGGCTCGGCGTGATCTGCCCGAACTGCTCTCCGACGCGCGTTGCCCGCTGCTTCTCCGCCGCTTCATCGAGCGGCAGCTGCGGTCCCATCGCGGGCGGGAGCTGATCGGCGCCGATGTTGCGGCTCTCGAACACTTGCTTCGCAGCCGGGATCGCATCAATCGCGTTGGCCCAGCCGGTGTAGAAGGCCAGATGCGTGATGATCTCCGATATTTCCGACGGCTTCACGCCATTCTCCAGCGAGAGACCCAGATAGTATGGCAGCTCCACCGTCTGACCACGGGCGATGAGAGCTGCGACGGTGACGATGCTGCGGTCCCGAGGCGAGAGACCCGGTCGCTTCCACAGATCGCCATCGACAAATTTTTGCGCGTAGCCTTCGAGGGCTGGCGCGACCGCACGGATGTCTTCCGGCTTTGATATGGTCTTTGCTCCGTCGCTGGATGCGTCTTTGGCCGCGACCGGGCCGTCAGCAAACAGGCAGAATGAAAACAAGGCCGCTGCGAGCATTCTCATCGCGTGGATCCTTCCAGATTTGCCGGTGCGCCATCAGCTACAAGGCGACGAGTGCTGGGCAGAGTTCGGACGTCGATCGCGCCCGGCTGCGACCAATCCGATCGCGGGCTGGCGAGCCCTTGGGCGATGACGAGATCAAGTGGCCCCTCATGTTGATGAGAAAGTAAGGCTTCCGCCTCGGTCCGATTAGGTGATAAAATTCGAATGCAGTCATAAGACAGGCTTATCAATGAACCGGGATGACGCCAGCGATATCCTGGCCTTCCTCGCCGTGGCGAGGGAGCGCAACTTCACGCGTGCCGCAGCCAAGCTTGGTATGACGCAATCGGCGCTGAGCCAGATCGTCCGAAAGTTGGAGGAACGCCTGGGCGTCCGTCTTCTCAACCGAACGACCCGGAGTGTCACACCAACCCAAGCCGGAGAACGGCTGTTCCTGAGCCTCGGGCCCAAATTCACGGAGATGGATGCTGATCTCGCCGCCTTGAGCGAACTCCGGGAAAAGCCCGCGGGAACCGTACGGCTGACCGCGACGGAGTACGCCGCCGCCGAGATCCTGCTGCCGGCGCTGGGGAAGATTCTTCCCCAGTATCCAGACATCCACGCCGAAGTGATCATCGACTACGGGCTCACCAACATCGTGGCGCAGCAGGTCGACGCGGGAATTCGTCCGGGCGAGCTCGTCGCCAAGGACATGATCGCTGTGCGAATAAGCCCCGATCTTCGAATGGCCGTCGTTGGATCGCCGTCCTACTTCGCTGAACGCAAGCGACCCAGGACGCCTCAGGATCTAACTGGGCACAATTGCCTGAATCTGCGCCTACCGACTCACGGCGGCAGCCTCTACGCCTGGGAGTTCGAGAAGAACGGTCGGGAGCTCAACGTGCGCGTGGAAGGACAGCTCGTGTTCAACAGCGCAGGGCTTCTGCTGGAGGGCGCGCTCAAAGGCTTCGGACTTGCCTACCTCACCGAAGGGCACGTGCAGCCATATATCTCGCAGGGCCGGCTGATCAGGGTGCTGTCGGATTGGTGTCCGCCGTTCTCGGGTTACCACCTTTATTATCCCAGTCGGCGCCAACCTTCACCGGCATTCTCGCTGCTCGTCGAGACCCTTCGATATCGCGGCAAGTAGAACTCACAGCCGCTCACGGTGCCCGACAATCCTCGGCCGGGCACGACTGCTACCTGAAATACCCCAGCACGAGATCGACATCCGCGCTGCCGGCGGCCGTGCCGTTCAGCTCGGCGTCGATGACGCGGCGGCAGGCTTCGATAGCGGCATGGTCACCGAGGTCGTTGGCGGCTTCCAGCACGAGCCAGGCGGCATCGACCGAGGCCTGGTCCGCGGCTCCGCCGCCGATCTCGCCGGCTGCGGCCTTGTTGAGGTTCTTCTTGCGAACGGCGGTGCCGAATTGAGGCAACATTGCAGATACTCCCTCTCGCTCAGTGTACCTGGAGCTCGGGCTGACGGCCCGCGTCGGCACCCGCGGTCTTGCGCGACTGGTAGAACTTCAAGACGCTGCGCGAGGTCTCGATCTTGAGCTTGCCGAAATCGCGTTCGTTATCGTGGAGCTCGCGCGCCGTGATCAGGTGATCCTTGGCGCCGAGGAACAGCAGCGACATGGTGGTGTCCCAGGAGAAATCGAGCGCCTTGCACAGCACCAGGATCATCTCGCGATTGCGGTCCATCATCGCACGCTCGATCACGTCGACCGGCAGCGACGACAGCAGCGACAGGCCGATCTGCACCTCGTCGAAGCGGTGCTGACGCGCATAGTTCGAGATCGAGTCCTGGTTGAGGTTGCCCTGCCGGTACTGCGTCGTCACCACGCGCTTGGCGACGAAATAGCTGCGCGAGGACGGGCCGAACTTGGAGTGCAGATCGCCGGTGACGTCGCTTACCGAGCTCTGGATCTGCGCCATCATTTCCGGGCGCTCGTGCTCGAGCCGGCGGCGGACGTCTTCTGACGCCTTCGAGATCAGCTGCTGGAAGATGTGACGCGGCACGTCCTTGCGCAGGCCAAGCTGCTCGGCAAGAATCGAGTCTCCCTCGGCGCGGCGGACCATGTGCAGAAGGCCCGAGCCGGAGAAGCGCGCGCCCTCGTTCCGGGCAACCGACGTCACGACCTCCTGGTCGCCGCGCTTGACCAGCACGTCGGTGACGGCCTCGCCGATCGACTTGCGCTGGGCGATCGCGAGCAGATGCGACTGGCTTTTGGTCATGGCGCTCTCGACCAGCAGCTTCTCGTCGATACGATTGGAGTCGCGCAGCACGGGACCGGCGACCTCGATTTCGTCGGCCGTCGCGAGTTGCGCAATGACATTGAGCGGTGCGTGATCGCAGGCTGCCATGACCTCGGAGAGCTGCACCCGTGCGGCGACCTCAATCTCGTCGGCGAGCCGGCCGATGACTTCGCCGAACGTGCTGATCTCGTCGTCGCTGTAGCGGCCGGTGATCAGAATGTCGGTCGCGTGCCACAACGCCTTGGTCCGGCTTTCGTCGGTGCCGCGTGCGATCGCGTCGTCCAGATCCTGCAGAAGTGTTGTCGCGCCGTTCATCCCGATGACCCCAGTTCTTGGCTAGCCATCCTGCTTGTGCCGGCAGGACGCCGAGTTCCTCTGGGAATAGAGACTAGGGAACAAACGCGAGAATCCGGTAAAGTCGGCAGATCAGTTTTGCCGAGCAAAATTCGTTAAAAAGCGAGGGAATGGGTTTACCGGTGCGTCGCGAGGAAGCTGCGCCCCTCTCTCCCGCTAGCTGAAAAGGCTTGGGGCACTGATGCCTCTGCGGCGTCATGGCCGGGACAAGCCCCGGGCATGACGGACTGTCGCCTACGGATTCTGTGGCGTCAGCACCAGCGGCGGCTTTGGCTTGGGCTTTGCGGGCGGCGGGCCGGGAGCCGGCCTCACGTCGATCGGCGGGGGCAACGGCGCGATCTGGTGGCTCGCAAGCGGCGGGCTTGTGAGTTGAGGGCTTGTAAGTGGAGGGCTTGGCGCTGCGGGAGCGGCCTGCGGCGCCTTCGGGGTCGGCGCAACCCTGATATCGGCCTTGGGCTTCGGCGGCGCCGCACGGCGCGGATCGCGGCCGGGCATCGGCACATCCAGCAGCGACGGCTCCGGCGTCGGTTCGGGCGACACCAGGGTCGGCAGCGCGGCGGTCGCCGGCGGCGGCTCGCCGCGCTCGATGGCGTCCAGCCGGCGCGTCTCGCGATCGATCGTGCGCACCGCAAGCCAGGACGACAGCGGCCCGAGATCGACGGTGCGATTGAGCCTGTCGGGGGGACCGGCCGCGAACAGCTGGATCTCCGGCGGCGCGCCGGAGAGCCCGGTCATGATCGGCGTCAGGCTGGCGCGGATGTCGGCCTGGTCGGCGGGAATGTCGTAGCCGCCGGAGACGATGGCGCGCGCGTTCTTCGCCTCCAACGACGTTGCGCCGACGCGCAGCCGCCCGTCGCGGATCGTGAACGGGATCTGCGCCGAGGCCACTGCAATCGGCCCCGCCGACAGCGCGGGCTCGACCAGCTGGCGCAGCCGATTGTCGTCGGCGACCTGGCCGCCGTCGCTGGCGCGGATGGCGATCTCGAAGGCGCGCGGATTGAGGCCGGAGATTTCCGCGGAATCAAGCGTCACCGTGCCGTTGCCGGCGAGCGCGCCGGTGAGGGCCGCGACGCTGCGGCCCTGGCTGGTCAGCGCCATCTGCGCCGAGGCACGTCCCTTCGGCAGCGCGAGGTCGCGATAGCGCAGCGCCGCCGCGTCGACATTGCCGAGCTCGATGCGCGCGTTCAACGTCAGACCGTTGGCGCCAGTGCGCGCATCAAGGCTCGCCGACAGCTCGCCGCCGCCGAGGCCGCCCTTCATTGCGTCGAGCGCGAGCGACTGACCGTCGCTCCGGATCGTACCGCCGAAGGGGCGCAGCTCGATGCCGCCGGGCAACGTGCCGTGCAAGGCCTGGAAGGCGACGCGGCCGCGCCAGCCGCCGAGAAGCCCGGCACTCAACGGCGCATTGGCATCGTGTCCGGCCGCGCCGATGGCCATCGCGAGCGCCGGCACGAGGTCGAGCGAATCGAGGCCGACTTCGCCGTCGACGGTCTTCTCCTGATCGAGCGTCACCGCCAGATGACCGCGCAGATGCGAGCCCGCCAAGGTGCTGTCGAGATCGTTGAAGGTCAGGCGGTTGCCGGAAAGGCTGACGCGCGAGGACAGATTGACGCTCTGCACGGATTTATCGGCCGGGCTGGTCCCGAACAGCGGGGCCAGATTGGCGTTGCGCACGCGTAAATTCACGCTGCCTTTCGGCTCCGACAATTCGACGGTGCCTTGTGCGTCCGCGTCCAGCCCGCCGCCGCTGAGCTTTGCATTCAATTGCAGCTGATGACGCCACGCGCCGCTCAAGCGGCCTTCGAACTGCGAAGCGCCCTCGCCTGCGGCGACCACGCGATCGAGCCCGAGCAACGCCAGCAGCGGACTTCCCTGTGGTGTCGAGACTTTCGAATCCAGCGTGAAGTCGCTGTTGCGCAAGCGCTCGATTTCGATGCCGTTGACGGCGGCTACCGGCGTCTGCGCGGCCAGCGTCGCGCTGGCCTTGAGCTGCGGCGAGTCGAGCTCGATTACCGCGCGCGCGTCGTTGCGATCGGCGTGCTCGGTGTTCTTGTCGAGGCTGAGGTCGAGCTTGAGGCGGGTCGCACCTGGCAGCGACGGGATGGCGTCGAAGCGCGCGCGCACCGACGGCGCAAACGGCTCGAGCAGCGCGGTGAGATCGCGCAGCGAATTGGCGGAGGATTTCAGCGCGAGCTTGCCCGTTGCCTTGGCGCGGTCGAAGCTGCCGCTCGCTTCCGTGGTCACGCCGCTGGCCTGGCCGAACCGCAATTGCTCCAGCGAGAGCGATGCCGGGCCGTAGCCGAGTTTTGCGGTGAACGGCCGCAGCTCTTGGCCTGCCGAGATCGCGCGGCCGATATCGAGCGACAGCTTCGCTTCCTCCGGCCATTCGCCCTGCGGCCCCGAAAGCGCGCGCACAAAACTTGCGGCGGCATCGAGGTCGAGGCGGTCGGCCTTGAGCTCCGCGTCGATCCGCGAGCCCTTGCTCGCGCCGGTCTGAACGAAAGCGATGCGGCCTTCGACCGCGCCGCCCTCGATCTCGGCCTTCAGCCTGTCGATGGCGAAATGGTTGGCCGCGATGGTCACGTCGCCGGCAAGGCGCAGCGGCCGCGTGCTGCGGCGGTTGACCTCGCTGCGGCCCTGGAGCCAGGCCACCAGCGTATCGGGATCGGAGGAATCGACGCTGAGACGGCCGCTGAAACTGTCGGCGCCGGGCGTCGCGCCGTTGAGCGAGAGCTGCGTCTGGCCCGGCGCGCGCAGATCCAGCCGCTGGAAGGTCCAGGATCGTCCGTCGGTCGCAAGCTCGGCCGTGATGTTCTGGAGCGGACGGCCGCCGAGCATGATCTGGTCGGAGTTGAACTCGATCTGTGCCGGGATCGGCGCCTGCGGGATTGCGGCGAGGCCAGCACGCAGCGCCGGCAGGATGCGCTGCGGCTCGGCATCGTTCTTGACCGTCAGCTTGTCGGCATCAACCTGGCGCGCCGACAGCACCGCGCGCAGCAGCGGCGACGCTCCGAACCTGATATCGCCGACGCCGCCGAGCTTCAGCGCGGAGTCTTCGGCCCCGAAGCTGGCATCGACCTGCTCGAACTTGGCGCCGGCCGGATCGGCCTTGAGTTTCGTGGTGAGCTTCCAGGGCATCGGCCCCGCTTCGGCCGGCTTCTTCGGCGCCGGCACGGCGAGCGTCAGCGCGCCGTCGAATTTCGGCAGGCGGTTGTCGAAGGCAAGCACACCTTCGAGATCGGCCAGGATGGCGCGCTCGCCGGGATCGATGTTGAGGTGGAGGCGGGTGGCGTTGCCGTCGGCGCTCGGGCCGGAGGAGACGCGGAACGGATAGCGCACGCCGCTGGCCGTGAAACTGCCGTCGCCCCGGACCGAGCCGGCCAGCGAGCGCACGTCGCCGGAGAAGGCGATGTCGTTGAGCTCCAGTGTCGAACGGCTGGCGGCATCATGCAGGGCGATGCGGCCGGTGAGGTTCAGCCGCTCGATCGCCAGCGATGCCAGATTGAAACTGCCGCTCGCGGTGGACGGCAAATCGACCCGCCCGCGCGCGTCGAGGCCGAGATCGACCGCCATGCCGTTGACCGAAAGCTCGGTGGCACGCCATTCGCCGCGCATCAGCGAGCTCAGGCTGAACTCGACGTCGAGCTTGTCGGCGCGCAGGCGGCCGAGATCGTTGTTGCCGCCGAAGGTGACCCCGCGCAGCCGCAGCGTCGGCGCCGGCAGCAGCCGCGCGTCGAGCTCGCCCGCCACCCGCACCGGCACGCCGATGATCCTGCCGGCCTCCGCTTCGAACTGGGGCCTGAACTGGTTCCAGTCGACGAAGTAAGGCCCGATCAGAGCGGCCAGCAGCGCTAAGATAAAGGCAATCGCCAATCCGAGCAGCGTCGTCTGCACGGGTCTCCCCTCGGCCAAACCGGATGCGGGCCTTGCCTGAGCCGCAGGGCCTCAGACGTACCGGAACAGCCCCTTATATAGGGGGAAGTGTGGCGAAGTCACAGCGACTGTTGCGCGCGGAGGTTAACGCGGGCGGCTATCACCAGCTCGCGGGCAGCCGCTTCAGGCCGCGCAGCACGAAGGTCGGCCGCCATTCCGGGTTTTCGACGTCGTCGATGCGCAGGTCGGGCAGACGCCGCAACAGCGTGGCGATGGCGATCTCGGCCTCGAGGCGGGCCAATTGGGCTCCCAGGCAGAAATGGATGCCGCCGCCGAACGACAGCGGCCTCACATTCTGGCGGGTGACGTCGAGCCGGTCGGGCCGGTCAGGATAGACCGCCGGGTCGCGGTTGGCCGACCCCAGCAGGCAGAGCACGGTCTCGCCCTTGGGGATCTTCGCGCCGCCGAGATCGTCGATATCCTCCAGCGCGACCCGCCCGGTCATCTGCACCGAGGAATCGTAGCGCAAGAATTCCTCGATCGCGCCCACCATCAGCTCCGGCCGCGCCCTCAACAGCGCGAGCTGGTCCGGATTGCGATGCAGCGCCAGCAGGCCGTTGCCGATCAGATTGACCGTGGTCTCGTGGCCGGCGCCGAACAACAGGATGATGTTGGCGGTCAGCTCCTCGTTGGTGAGCTTGTTGCCGTCTTCCTCGGCCTGCACCAGCTGAGTGATGAGATCGTCGCCGGGATTTTTGCGACGCAGCTCGAACAGCTGCTGGAAATACATCTGCGCCATCATGTTGCCGGCGTTGCCCTTGGCGATCTCCTCCGGCGAGAGCGGCACTGGGTCGAGCAGCCGTCCGCCGTCGCGCGAGCTGTTATAGAAAGTCTCGCGATGGTCCTCGGGGATGCCGAGCATGTCGCAGATGATGGTGACAGGCAGGCGGAAGGCGAAATCCTCGATCAGGTCCATATGGCCGCGGTCGATCACGGCATCGATGGTCTGGTCGACGATCTCCTGGATCCGCGGCCGCATGTCCTCGACGCGGCGGGCGGTGAAGGCCTTCACGACGAGGCCGCGCAGGCGGCTGTGGTCGGGCGGATCGGCCTGCAGCATCCAGTGGCTCATGCTGCGGAAGACCGGCTCCTCCATGATCTTCTCGCTATAGCGACGCTTGGAGCGCTCGACGAAATCCTTGCCGAAACGCTTGTCGCGCATCACGAGGCTGACATCGGCATGGCGGCTGGTGACGAACTGGCCGAACGGCGTCACGTGAATCGGATAGATCGCGCGGAGCCGGTCATAATGCGGATAGGGATCGCGGATGAAGTCCGGCGACAGCGGATTGAACAGCGGACCGCCGGCGCCCTGCACGTGCTCGTTCATGGTGACCTCATGTCGGTTGCCGCATGAATCGCATACGCCGGGCAGCCCCTCTTGCGCAGCGTAACCATCCCTGAATTATCAACTCGATACATTGTTGTATCGAGTTGCATTCTGCCCTAACCTGCTCCGATGTCAAGGGTGAGAACCAGGCCGACCAGGGACGACACGCGCGACAAGCTGTTCGAGGCGGCCGCGCGCGTGTTCGAGGAGGACGGCATCGGCGGCGCCAGCATCGAGGCGATCGCGGCGGCGGCCGGATTCAGCCGGGGAGCGTTCTATTCCAACTTCAAGAGCAAGGACGAGCTGATCATCGCCATGCTCGAGGACCACGTCGCGCAGTCAATCCGGCGCAACAAGGACATCCTCGCGCAGCACGACAATCTCGACGACTTCATCGCGGCGCTGAAGGCGATGGACCGCACAAGGCAGGACCCGCTCGGCCGCTCGCCGCTGCTCCACATGGAGATGATCCTGTTTGTCGCGCGCGCGGAGAAGCGCCGACCGGAGCTTGCAAAGCGCCTGCGCGCGCGGCGCAAGCTGGTCGCCGACATCGTCGAGGCCACGCTGAAGAGCAACGCGAGGGGCGACACGCTCAATCCGCCATGGATGGCCTCCGTCGTGCTGGCGCTGGAAGACGGCTTTCGCCTGCACCGCCTGATCGATCCGGAGACGACGCCGGCCGACAGCTTTCTGCGCGCGATCACGGATCTGCGGCGCAGGACGGGATTGTCGTCGGACTAGCGCTTGTTGTCCTCAGATCGTCGAGCTTCACTGTTCCCACTCGACATCGGCGCGCCGCGCTGCGCCGCTGGAACCTGGCAGCGATTATACGCGCGCATTTTCCACATCACCGTACCCCATCCAAGGAACGTTTCCTCACCTTGCCACTTTATCCCGAGCCTGTTTTGGCAATTTGATCATTGGAGGAGACAGCGATGAGGATTCTGAAATTGTCTGTGGCCGCAGCCGCGCTGCTGGCCGGTACGGCGCTCGCGATGGCGCAGTCCAGCTCGACGGTCGGCACGGGTGGCTCGTCAGCCGGCGGCGGCACCAGCAACTCGACCGTCGGCACCGGCGGTTCATCGGCGGGTTCGGGCAGCGGCTCGGGTTCGGCTTCGACGCTTGGCACCGGCGGCTCGTCGGCCGGCGGCGGCACCAGCAGTTCGTCGATCGGCACCGGCGGCTCCGCCGCGGGCTCCGGCAGCGGCTCAGGCTCGGCCTCGACGCTCGGCACCGGCGGTTCGTCGGCCGGCGGCGGCAAGAGCTCGTCCAGCGTCGGCACCGGCGGCTCTGCGGCAGGCTCCGGCTCCAACTCGGCATCGACAGTCGGCACCGGCGGCTCCTCGGCCGGCGGCGGCAAGAGCGGCTCGACCGTGGGAGCGGCCGGCTCCTCCGCGGGACATTCCAGCGACATGGGCATGGAAAAGGGCAAAGGCCACCACAAGGACGAGATGAAGAAGGACAAGGACTGACATCCCGGCCGGCGGAGCGGCAGCAATGCCGCTCCTTCGTCCTTCCTGAGGAGGACTGGCATGAACAGACCAATCGTTGCGATCGCAGTTTTGACTTTGATAAGCAGCGCCGCTGTGGGGGAAACCATGCAGAAAACCGGCAAGACTGCATCCGGCGAGACCTGCCGGGTCACGGTGGAAAAACATCCCGACGGCAGCATCACCGCGCTGGGGTCATCGGGTTCGGGCACAACCGGCTCGACCTCATCGAGCGGCTCGCTCTCGAGCTCGAGCTCGGCCGGCGGATCGTCGGTGCACGTCCAGGCCGGTGGCGGCAACGTGTCGAGTTCGTCCTCGACGGCCGGCGGCCCCGGTTCGACCAGCGCGAGCACCGTCACAGTCAACGGCTGCACCATCTCGACATCGTCGCCATAGCAAAAGGATTTGACAGATGAGAATGTTGATCGCGACCTCGTCGGTCGCACTCCTGCTCGCCGCCGCCGCGCCGTTGTCGGCACAAACCAGCATGACCGGTGGCACCGGCGGTTCGGCTGCCGCCGGCGGCACCTCGGCCAGCACGCTCGGCACCGGCGGCACGTCGACCTCGGGCTCCGGACAGACCGGCTCGTCGATTGCAGCGGGCGGCAGCGCCGCGTCTGCCAACGGCAAGGCGCAGTCCGGCACCAGCATGAACAAGGGCAACGGTCCGGTGCTCAATTCCAATGCGCGCGCGCAGGCGCATGAGGGTGGCACGTTCAGCCGCTCCCACACCCGCACCAAAGTGAAGGCGGGCGAGGAGGTCGGGTCCACCACCAAGACCATGTCGCACGTGCCAGGCTCCAAGCCGACCATGTCGACAACATCGACGAACGTGCGCTGAACCATCCTCACGAGACTGCTGCCCGCGACTTGCGGGCAGTTTTTTCTTTGTGAGCAGGTTTTTTCTTTGTGAGCGGATCAACCGCCGCTCAGCGTACGGCTGACGCGGGTCACGAGCGCATCCCACTGCCGCTTCTCGGAAGCGGGGTAGTTGATCAGCACGCAATGCACGTAGCGACGGCCAAAGTTGCAGCGGTCGTACCAGATCTTGCCGCCCCGGGTGCTGGACACCACGAAGAAGCGCGGCGTGATGCGCTTGTAGGTGATGCCGGGCGGCGGATTCTTTCGCGCCAGGAAAGCGGCCGGTGAGCTGCCGTCGTTCGGAACGGCCTGCACCGTCAAATCCGCGCGGCCGTCGCTGGTCCGGTACTGCATGCCATACCCGTCGGGTCGACCGGCTTGCTCCGTGAAGATCGACGACGGGATGTCGACGTTGGTCCCGGTCTCGGGAATGCGATAGCCACTCCAGCTCTCCGCACCGGCGGCAACCGGCAAGCTACAGAGCATGACAAGGATGGTGGCGATCTTCTTCATCGTGTGGCCCGGTTTGCGCTCGACGGCCGATAACGTGGAGAAGCGCCGGACGTTCCTTTCCGCGACGTGAACGCGCGTTGGGCCCAAGCCGGATGATTGTGTCGAGCCCGCCCGCTAGCGAGCGCGTTTGCCCTTGTCCGTGGGCAAGGGGCAATTCGTGCAAACGCTGTCGTCGCACATGCGGCAGATCGTGAAGCGATCCATCTCGGACGTATCCTGCCGAGACAACAACTCATGGAGCAGCGTTTCGAGTCGTTTCGTTTCAGCCGGCGACAGCACATCCAGAAGCGACGCGACCGCCGATATTCGCGAGGTCATCAAGTCGTTGCGGGTTGCGGCGCCCTTCGCGGTCAGGTGCAGAGCAACCTCGCGGCCGTCCTGTCCGGGCCGACGTTCGACCAGCCGATCCGACACCAGACGGTCCACCAGCCGGACCGTTCCCGAATGCGACAGGCCAAGAATCCGCCGCAGCTTGTCGTTGGTCATGCCCTGGCCATAGCCGATGACGACCAGTGCCGCAGGCGTCTCGCCTCCGCGGCCGATGACCTCGCGCGCGCCCTGCTCGATCCGATCCATGACGGCGAGCGAAAGCGCCCCTAGCAAATTTGCGATTCCGTTTTCCATGAGCAGGACAATATGTGCGGAGCGCACAAAAAACAACTTGACGAATATGTGCGCTCCGCACATATTTCGATCGCGGGGCGCGATGACATGGAGAATGACGATGAATACTGGGAGCGCGGCACGACAAGCGAATGCCCAAGCGAATACCAGAGGCATTGAACCCGCCTTGAAATACGTGCAGGCCAACGGCGTGCGCTTCGCCTATCTCGAGCAGGGCGACGGCCCCCTTGTCATGTTCCTGCACGGCTTTCCCGATAATGCCTGGTCGTATCGAAAGCAGCTGCAGGTCTTCGCGGATGCAGGGTATCGTGCGGTCGCGCCGTTCCTGCGCGGCTATGCGCCGACCGAGATTCCGGCGGACGGAGTTTTCGATCCGATCGCACTGGGCAAGGATCTCGAAGCCCTCATCGCGGCGCTGAGTGACGACGGACAGGCGCGCGTCGTCGGCATGGATTGGGGCGGCACCTCGACCTTTCAGGCGCTGGCAACGGCGCCATCGGCAATCAAGGCCGCCGTAGTCATGAACACCGCACATCCAATTACAATTTCGAGCATCAGACGGGATCCGGAGCTCGTTCGAGCCGTCTTCCATGTCTATTTCTTCCAGCTTCCCGGCGCCGAATCCGCGGTCAGTACCGAGGGACTTCCCTTCGTCGACTATCTCTGGAAGCTGTGGTCGCCGACATTCAACAATGCCGAGCACATCCGTTCAATCAAGGAGACGCTCAGCTCGCCCGGCACGATGGCCGCAGCGCTTAAATATTACGGAGGCCTGACCGATGCGGGGCTCGCGCGCCGGCTGCCGATCAATGACATGCACACGCCGACGCTGACGATCTATGGCAGCAACGATCCGACAGCGAGGTACTCGGTCAAGGAGGAGCCGCTGTTCAAGGGGCCGCACAAGCGGATTGTCCTGCCCGATGTCGGGCACTTCCCGCACCTCGAGCGTGAGGAAGAAGTCACCGGCCTGATCATGGACTGGTTCAAGACGCACGCGCCTGACTGAACGCAGAGGGCGGTCGCCCACAACATCCTTTGAGTTCTCTAATCCGGAGTACGCGCAATGGACGCCAAGACACAACAGCAATATGCCGAGACCTTTCATGCCCTTCACAGGAAGGGCGATCCGCTCATCCTGTTCAACGCCTGGGACGCCGCCACCGCCAAAGCCATCGCGAAGACCTCTCCGGCCATCGCGACCAGCAGCGGGGCGGTCGCCTCCGCACTTGGATACGCCGACGGAGAAAATGTCCCGCTCGACATGGTGACCGGCCTGGTGTCGCGGATGACTGCGGCCGTGTCTGTTCCAGTCTCAATCGATCTGGAGGCCGGATATGGCGACACCCCGGAGGCTGCCGCCAGATCGGCGACCGAGATTTTGAAAGCCGGCGCCGTCGGCATCAATATCGAGGACGGGCTATCAGGGGGAAAGCGGCAACTCGTCAATCCCGAGCTCCATGCCGCCAAGATCAAGGCCGTGCGGCACGCTGCAAAAGATCTGGGAGTTCAGCTGTTCATCAATGCGAGAACGGATCCGTTCTTGCTGAAATTCGGATCGCCGGACGAGTGCATGAACGAAGCGGCGGGGCGAGCGAAGGTCTATGCCGAGGCCGGCGCCGACGGAATTTTCGTCCCCGGCCTCACCGACCTCGCGCTCATTGAAAGGTTCGTTCAGCTCACGCCTCTGCCGGTCAACATCATGGTGACACAAGGCGTTCCCGCACTTCCGGATCTGGCTCGCGTCGGCGTTCGGCGGGTGAGTCTTGGACCGTGGCCTATGATGGCAGCAATGCGGATGATCGGACAGGCCGCGGCCGCGGTCGCCGCGACCAAGCAATACGGCACGTTCCTGCAACCGGATGCCTGAGCCCGGACATCACCCGCCGAAAGTCGCTTCTACGCTGACCGCTTCACTGCGGTCGCGCCGGCCGGTGCAATGTCGAGACGAGCCAGCATCGCCTGCGCCTGCTCGGCGCAGTGCTCGATCAACCAGCGCTCGAAGGCAACAGGCGCGAGTGCGGGTGCGTAGAGGAAGCCTTGCACGACGTCGCAGCCGAGTTCGGCCAGCACCTTGCGCTGCGCCTCAGTCTCGACCCCTTCGCCGACGACGGTCATGCCGAGGCCCTGGCCGACGCGCACCACGGCGGTGGCGATCGCGAGCGCGCCAGCGTCACGCTCGATGTCGCGCATGAAGCTGCGGTCGATCTTCAGCTCGCGGATCGGCAGATGGGCGAGCCGGCTCAGGCTGGAATAACCGGTGCCGAAATCGTCCACGGAAAGCCCGACGCCGAGCTCCCGGATCGCGTTCATCGTCTCGAGCGCGGCGACGCTGTCCTGCATGAACGCGCCCTCGGTGATCTCGAGCATCAGCGCATCCGCCGGCAGATCGTATTCAGCGAGGATGTCCTTGAGCCGCGCGGCCAGCGTGACGTTGCGAAAATTGATCGGCGACAGGTTCACGGACACGGATGGAATCTCGAGCCCGGCGCGGCGCCAGCTCGCCATCTGCCGGCAGGCCTCGCGCACCGACCACAGGCCGATCTGCTCGATCAGGCCGCACTCTTCGGCGAGGGGGATGAATTTTGCCGGCGAGACGTCGCCGAGCTCGGCATCATGCCAGCGCGCCAGCGCCTCGACGCCATGGATCGCGCCGTCGCAGCTGCGAATCTGCGGTTGATAGCTGAGGGTCAGCTCGCCCTCGGCGATGGCGCGGCGCAGCGCCGCAATCAAGGCCAGCCGCTGCTCGGTGAGCCCGTTCATCTCGGCGCTGAACAGGCGATGGGTCGAGCGGCCGGCCTGCTTGGCCATGTACATGGCCGCGTCCGCCTGCTGCATCAAGGTGTCGATGTCGGTGGCGTGATCGGGATAGAGGCTGACGCCGATGCTCGCCGACATCTGCAACTGCCTGGAGCCGAGCCGCAGCGGCGCGGCCAGCGCTTCGGTGATTCCGGCCGCGACGCGCTCGGCACCCTCGGCGTTGCGACGCGGCAGCAGGATCACGAACTCGTCGCCGCCGAGTCGCCCCAGCATGTCCTCGGGTCCGATCTGCTCGCGCAGGCGCTGCGCCAGCTGGATCAGGAGCTCATCGCCGGCGGCATGACCGAGCGTGTCGTTGACGTCCTTGAAATGATCGACGTCGAGGAAGGCCAGCGCGACGTGGCTGCCGGTCGGGCAGGCATCGATGGCGGTGGTGATCAGGCGCCGCAATTGCGCGCGGTTCGGCAGGCCGGTGAGGATATCGTGATAGGCGAGCCGTGCGATCTCGGCGCGCGCTTCCTTGCGCTCGATCGCGAAGGCGCCGAGATTGACGCAGGCCTCGACGATGCGCCGATGCCAATTGCTCGGCGCGCGCGGCTCCCGGTAGTAGAAGGCGAAGGTGGCGATGACCCGTCCGTCCTTGGCCTTGACCGGCGTCGACCAGCATGCGCGCAGGCCAATCGCGAGCGGCATCGCCTTGTACGGCTGCCAGCGCGGGTCGGTCTCCAGATCGGTCGCCAGCACTGGCTCGCCGTAGAAGGCCGCGGTTCCACACGAGCCGACATTGGGGCCGATGGCCACGCCGTCCAGCGCGCGGGAATAGTCCTCGGGCAGGCTTGGGCCGCCGAGCGGATGGATCAGGCCCGCGGCATCGATGTGCAGCAGCGAACAGACGACGTCGGGCGCCATCTGCTCGACACGGCGGCACAGCCGGTCGGCGATCTCGCCGATCGGAACCTCGTCGGCGAGCGCGCCCATGATGAGCTGCTGCAGCGAGCGCAGCTGCTTGGTCTCGGTGATGTCCTCGAGCAGCGCGAAGAAGTGCTTGACCTGGCCCTTCTTGTCGCGGAAGGCATCGATGCGGGCGCAGACCCAGATCTCCTCGCCGTCCTTGTCATAGGCGAGCATCTCGACCTCGCCGCGGTGGCCGCCATCCATCAGGCGCTTGACGAGCTTCGCAACGGCCTTGCGATCGGTGTGGCGGCCCGCGAGCAGGCCCCTGGCGCGGCGGCCCTCGGCTTCCTCGCTGGTGTAGCCGAACAGCGTCGTGAAGGCGGCATTGACGTAGACAATGTTCTGGTCGGTATCGGTGATGAGCACCGCACGGTTGGTCTGGTCGGAGACGGCGTGGAGAAGCCCGATCCTGATGCGGCGCTCGGCGTCCGCTGTGACGTCGCGCGCGAAGACGATGCGATAGGCAATGCCGCCACTTGCAATGGATGAAAGCGAGATGGCCGCGCGGATCCGGCTGCCGTCACGGCGCACCAGGCTGATCTCGTCCCGGAACTCCGCAAACGGTTCGGCCTGAAGGCATTTGAGGGTGAGAATTTCGGCGTCGCGGCCGAGCACATCAGCGCGTGCGAGATTCCAGATCCGCTCTGCACCGGCATTGAAATGCGTGATGCGACGCGCGCTGTCGACGACGACGATGCCCTCGTCGGCGCGTTCGAGCGCGGCCAACAGCACTTCCGGAGTTTCTGTCATGGCACAATCGGAGGCGGACATCGCTAGACCCGGAGGCATCGGGAAGATACAGCAACCGAGGCTAGTGCCGCGATGGTGTCCAAGACCTTTTTGCAGCCCGGTCGCGCCGCGCCAAGACGCGACATGCTTAATGTTCCGCAAAAGAAGCGAGGGTAATCCGCTGCGTACGGAACCTATTCGGCGCCGGCGCCCACCTGAAGCTTGCCGGCGACGGCGCGCACCTTGCGCGGCGCAGCTTGCCAGATCGAAAGCGCCGACAGCCCGCTTACGATGATGGCAACGCCAAAGGCGAGCGTGTAGTCGCCGACCCGATCGTAAAGCAAGCCGGTGACCCAGGGACCGGCGGCGCCGCCGGCCAATGCCGCCAGCATGATCGTGCCGAAAATGCTGCCCTGGTGCTTGCCCTGAAAAATCTCGAACACCACTGCGCCCATGATCGAGGTCAGGCCGTAGCCGAGCGCGCCTTGCGTGAACACCATGAGATAGACCAGCCACAATGACGGTTGGAATTTCAGGGCCATCAGCGCCGCGAAAGAGATCGCAAAACCCGCGCAGCTGATCGCCCACACCCATTCCCGCCCGATCCGGTCGGAGACATGGCCGAGCAGGATCTGGCCGGGAATGCCGAGCAGGCTGACGATGCCGAGTGCCCACACCGCGACACCCGGGCTGAAGCCGATGTCGAGCAGGAATTTGGTCTGGTGCACCTGCACCGCGTACCAGATGTAGAGGCCGCAGAAATAGCCGAGCGCGATCCACCAGAACCGCGTCGTGGCGACCGCTTTCCGGAGTGTCCATTCAGTCCCGGCCCAGACGGGATCGACGATGTTGGAGACGGGTTTTGCGGCGCCCACGGCCGGGGCCGCATCGCCGTCGGGCCGCAGGCCGATATCCTCGGGGCGCCTGTGCAGGAACAGATTGATCGGCGCCAGCACGATCAGGATCATCAGGCCCATCGCCGTGCAGGCGGTGCGCCAGCCGGTCCCTTCGATCATGTGCTGCACCCACGGCAGCAGCGTCACCGAGCCGATGCCGACCCCGGCGAAGGCGATGCCGATGGCGAGGCCGCGGGTGCGGATGAACCAGTTCGGCAGGAACAGCGACTGCCCGGAATAACCGAGACACACCGAGCCGGCGCCAACCATGACGCCGATGGTGACATAGAGATGCCATGGCTGGCTCGTGAGCGGCGCGAGCAGCAGCCCGCCACCCATCAGAACCACGCCGAGCTCCATCACCGCGCGCGGGCCGGCGCGATCCATCAGCCGGCCGATCAGCGGGCTGACCATGCCCGACACCACGAAGCCGAAGGAAAATGCGCCCGCGGTGACGCCGCGCTCCCAGCCGAATTCAGAGATGATGGGAGGAAAGAACAGCGAGAAGGCGGTGCGAGCGTTGACGCCGATGGCCATGGTGACGAAGGTCACCGCGACCACGACCCAGCCGTAGAAGAACGGAAGCCGCATTGTGTGTTTCATCCCTGGACGGTCCTTCCGACCATCCGGGGCTGCCCGGGTCAAGCGCTTTTCGCGCATGCCCCATTGAGCGATCCTTGGGCGGCCGCCCTCAGGCGGCGTCGCGTTGGGGCGGTTTGGCGGCCGCGTCGAACAGAATCCGTTCGATTGGGTGCGGGCGGCCGAACAGATAGCCTTGCGCGAAATTGACGCCGAGCGCCTTCAGCCGTTCGTATTCCTCGCGGGTCTCGACGCCTTCGGCGGTCACCGACATGTCCAGCCCGCGCGCCAGCGTCACGATCGAGGAGATGATGGCGGAGCTGCGCGGCTGATGCGTGAGGTTGCGGATGAACGACTTGTCGATCTTGATCTTGTCGAACGGGAACGCGGTCAGATAGCTGAGCGACGAATAGCCGGTGCCGAAATCGTCGAGTGCGAGCGCGATGCCGATGCTCTTCAGCCGCTCCATGAAGGCGTGGTTCTCGACGCCGCGTTCCAGCAGCACGGATTCCGTGATCTCGATCTCCAGCCGCTGCGGCGGCAGCCCGGAATCTGCGAGCGCCGCGCTGATCATCTCGAACAGCTCGGCCTCCTTGAACTGGATCGGCGACAGGTTGACGGCGACCGCGAGCTCGGACGGCCAGCCGGCCGCGTCCGCGCAGGCGCGTCGCAGCACGAACTCGCCGAGCGGCACGATCAGCCCGGTCTCCTCCGCAAGCGGGATGAACTGGTCCGGCGGAATCAAGCCGCGCGTCGGATGCCGCCAGCGCACCAACGCCTCGAAGCCGCGCCGCGCGCCGCTGAGGGCGTCGACAAACGGCTGGTAGTGCACCTCGAGCTGGCACCGGGCGATGGCGTCGCGCAGATCGCCTTCCAGCGTGCTGCGCGCCTCGAGCTCGGCCGACATCGCCTTGTCGTAGATGGTGAAGCAGTTGCGGCCCGATGATTTCGAGCGGTACAGCGCAAGGTCGGCCTTCTTCAGCAGCTGCTCCTGATCGGTGCCGTGATCGGGCGCGATCGCAATGCCGATGCTGGTGCCGATCTCGACGCGATGTCCGGGAAGAAGGAACGGCTCGGCGACGAGCTTGGCAATCCGCCCCGCCAGTTCGGTCGAGCAGACGCGCTGATCCTCGCACGCTTCCTGAATGATGGCGAATTCGTCACCGCCGAGCCGGGCCAGCACGTCGCTGGCGCGCAGCGCGGATTTCAGCCGCTGTGCGACCTGACGCAGCAACGCATCGCCCGCACCGTGACCGAGCGAGTCGTTGACGTTCTTGAAGCGATCGAGGTCGAGCATCAGGATAGAGAAGGTCGGACCGGCGTCCATCAAACGGCCATTGAGCTCGTCGAGCCGGGCGAGGAAGAAGGCGCGGTTCGGCAATCCGGTCAGGGTGTCGGTCTGGGCGAGTTCGAGCACCCGCCGGTTCGCCAGCGACAGCCGCTGCGAATTGCGGCTCGCGAGCATGAGATAGGTCGAAAGCGACAGCGTCAGCAGCATGCCGACGATCAGCACCGCGCCCGCGCGATCGTAAGTCGTCTCCAGCGGACCGCCGGCAGCCGGAACCGCCCGCACCTGCCAATCCATGCCGCCGATCTTGAGATTGCCCGACCAGTGCAGGGTCCGCGCGACGTCCCGCATCGACTGCGGCGCCGTCGCGGCCGACGAATAATCCGGCAGCATGGCCTCCAGGCCGACGATCTGCGCCGTAAACGGCGGATAGACGTTCACGCTGACCGCGGGGCTTGCCCCGGTGGTCGCGCGAATGGACTGGATCAGCAGCGGCAGGTCGAAGACGCCGACGACGAAGCCGGCGAGATTGCGGCGCCGGTCCACGACGGTGTCGCGCGATGTTCCCTTGGCGTAGACGGGAATGGCGACGAGTACGTCGGGCAACCGGCCGCCCGCCTTCGGCTCGTAGAGGCGGGTGCGAATGGCCGAGACGCGGTCGGTGTCGCGTGCGCGCTCGAGGATCTCGCGGCGCTCCGGAATGGTCGCGTAGTCCATGCCGTAGACCGGAGACGTCTTCGGCTGGGTCGAGTAGAGCACCGGAAAATATTCGTCGCTCTGCGGCGCGGTCGCGAACGCATCGCCCTGGAGCGACTTGATGCGATAGCCGGACACGCCGTCCGTGATCGCCGCGGCCTCGTATTCGGCGCGCTCCTTGCGGTTCACGCGCGGCACCCAGGAGATGCGCAGCATGCCGGGATGGCGCTCGAACAGGCGGGCGCTGAAGGTCTCGAATTCGCTGCGGGTGATCTCCTGGTTGGTCGATTCGAACAGCGTGCGCAACGCGACGAGCCTGGAGATGTACTCGCCCATGCCGTTCTGCATGACGATCACTTCGGTCTCGGCCGCGTTTTCGAACTCGATCTTGTTGACGCGGCCTTCCCATCGCGCCACAGCGGCCGCACCCGCGACCGAGAACAGAAGACCAACGCCGACTGCGACGAGTGCAGGGCGATAGAGCCCGAGCAGCGGCGCGGCACGCCACCATCCGGTCATACGTCCCCGATCCTGATCGTTCTGATCCCGACCGCCCATTCCAGAAACCGCCGTCCCCTCTCCCGGCCAACCGAACCTCTGGTTGAGCCGCCGGAGCCACTATCGGAACAGGACCCCGGTTAAGAACTGCACAATTTCGGAACGCGGCTTTTCTGCATCAGCCGGCTTAGTTAATGAAGTGCAGGATGATGCGGGCTTTGTCGAAATAAGTTGCCGGTTTTCCCCGGAGTAGTACGGAGCCGCCGATACATCGGCGATTCATCCTGCGGCGATAGCTTTACCCGAAACCACTCCCCGCACCCGTAGACTTTTTGATGTATCGATCTCGATCTGCGACATTCATCGTGATCACCGTCGCGCTCCTGGCAGCAACCATGCTGCCGGCAAAAGCCGACGAGATCGGCGTCAGCGAGGATGCGATCCTGTTCGGCCAGGCCGCAGCCCTCGAGGGTCCCTCCTCCACACTCGGACAGCGGATGCGGCAGGGCATCGTCGCAGCTTTCACCGAGATCAACGCCAAAGGCGGCGTCCATGGCCGCAAGCTCCAGCTCATCAGCCGCGACGACGGCTACGATCCCGACCGCTCGGTGGCGCAGACGCTGCGGCTGATCGAGGACGACAAGGTGTTCGCGCTGATCGGCGCGGTGGGCACGCCGACCGCGATGGCGACGATACCGATCACCAGCGCCAGGAACGTGCCCTTCATCGGTCCGTTCAGCGGCGCCGAATTCTTGCGCGACCTCGAGCTTGCGAACGTGGTCAACATCCGTGCGAGCTATGCCGCCGAGGCCGAGGCGTGGGTCAAGCACCTCACGGAGGATCGCCATTTCACCCGCATCGCCATTTTCTACCAGGACGATTCCTTCGGGCGCGACGGTCTTTCCGGCGTGAAGCGCGCGCTTGCCAAACGCGGTCTCGAGCTCGCCGCCGAAGGCACCTTCGAGCGCAACACCCGCGCCGTCGCGTCGGCTTGGCGCACGATCAAGCGCGTCGAACCCGAGGCGATCGTCATGGTCGGGACCTACGGTCCCTGCGCGGAGTTCATCAAGCTCGCGCACCGCAGCGGTGCTCGTCCGACCTTCGTCAACATCTCCTTCGTCGGCGCCGTGGCGCTCGCCCGGGAGCTCGGCCCCGAGGGCGAAGGCGTCGTCGTCACCCAGGTCGTGCCGTTTCCCTGGGACCGCTCGCTCAAGCTGGTCGCCGACTACCAGGCGGCGCAGACGGCGTTCGACCCGGCGCTGACACCGGACTTCGTGTCGCTCGAAGGCTATCTCACCGGCCGCCTCGCCGCCGCGGCGCTGGAACAAGCCGGGCCGCAACCGACGCGCGCGAACCTGCTGCGCGCCATCAACGATGTCGGCCGCTTCGACATCAGCGGCAGCACCGTCACCGTCGGCATGCGCATGCTCGACGCGCCGCCGACGGTGTTTTTGACGGTGATCCAGAAGGACGGGACGTTCAAAGCAGTGGACCGGCTGTAGAGCCGGATCAGGGCCGACGCGTCCAGCGGTCGGCGTTGACGGCGCCTTGCGGGATCTCGCCTTTGACGATCGCCTCGACCTGGCGCACGGTTTCCAGCGACTGGTATTCGATCGCCTGCGGCGTCAGGCCGCCGACATGCGGTGTCGCGATGACGTCGGGAAGCTTCGCAAGCTCCGGGCTTGGCATCTGGTCGGGCGCGCGGCCGACATCCATCGCGGCACCCGCGATACGATTCTCGAGCAGCGCCTTCGCCAGCGCCGCCTCGTCGACGAGATTGCCGCGCGAGAGATTGATGAAAACAGCATGTTTCTGCATCCGCGCCAGTGCCGCCCCCCCGATCAAGTTCTCGGTCTGCTCATTGGCGATGGCAAGGCAGACGACATAGTCGGACGCGGCGAGGAGCTCATCGAGGCTGACCTGCCGGATGGCGCTGTCGCTCACGGTCGCAAAGGGATCTGCGACCAGCACCTCCATGCGCATCACCTTGGCAATGTCGGCGAGATAGCGCCCGATGCTGCCATAGCCGATGATGCCGATCTTGCTGCCGGCGAGCTGCCGTCCCATCCGCGCTTCCGGCTTGCGGCCTGCCTGGTAGTCGGCCGTCGCCGGGGATACGCCGCGGGAGAGATCGACCATGAAGCCGAGCGCGAGCTCGGCAACGGCTTGCACGAAGCCAGGCCCGGCGCGGGTCACGAGCACGCCGGCCTTCGAGGCGGCCTCGACATCGACGTTGCGGATGTCGACGGCGCAGCGGACGAAGGCGCGCAGGCGCGGCAGTTGCGCAAAAATCTCGCCGCGTCCCTCAGTCATGCGATCGGCCACGATGATGTCGACATCTTGCGCAGCACGCACGAGGCTGGTTGAGACCAGCGTCTCATCGCTCTCGTGCAGGATCACCTCGGCGGTCGCGCGCAAACCGTTCAGGCTGCGATCGCCATAGTAATTGCGGCGCATCTCCGGCGTGTGGGCCAGCAGGACTTTCACGGCAAGACTCCTTCAGTAGCCGAACGCGCGCGGCAACGCCGTGCTGAGCCATGGCACGAACGCGATCACAAGCAGGCAAAGGAACAACAGGCCAAGATAGCCCATGATCGGCTTCACCGTCTGCTCGATCGGCACATTGCCGATCAGGCAGGCGCCGTAGAGCCCGAGCCCGAGCGGCGGCGCGAACAGGCCGATGCCCATCGCGATCACGAGCACCACGCCGAAATGCAGGGGATCAATGCCGAGCTGGACGGCCACCGGCAGCAGCAACGGCCCGAAGATGATCAGCGCGGCCGCGCCCTCCAGCACCGAGCCCATCACGATCAACACGCCGATTGCGAGCAGGATGAACAGCCAGGTGCCGCTGGTCTTGGACAATCCCAGCATGAAATCGCCGACCGCATGCGGCACCTGCTGGAGGGTCAGCGTGAACGCCAGCGATTGCGCTGCGGCAACGATGAACAGCACGAGCCCCGCGCGCGTCGCGCCCTGGACGAAGCTGTGCGCGGCCGATGTGAAGCTGAGCTCGCGGAACACCACACTGCCGACGACGAGTGCATAAGCCACGGCAAAGGCCGAGATTTCCGTGGCGGTTGCAAAGCCGCTCTTAAAGCCGAAGAAGATCATGAAGATCAGGCCGAACGAGGCGATCGCGCCGCTCCACAGGCCCGACACCGGCATCTGCGGCGCGATGTCCTCGGCATCAGTTGGCGTCTCAGTTGGAGTCTTGCCGAAGATGATGGAGACCGCGATCAAGGCCAGCGCCATCAGCGCCGCCGGTAGCAGCCCTGCGACGAACAGGCCACCGATCGACAAATTCGCGACGAAACCCAGGATGATCAGGTTGATGCAGGGCGGAATGGTCTCCGCCATCACCGCGGAGGCCGCGAGCAGCGCCACGGCACCGCCCGGGTTCTGCTTGGAGCGGCGCGCGGCCGGAATCAGCACGGAGCCGACCGCCGCGACGTCGGCCATCTTCGAACCCGAGATGCCGGAGAACAGCACCATCGAGGCTACCATCACGACGTTGAGGCCGCCGCGCATGCGCCCGACCCCACGCTGCAACAGCTCGATCAGCCGCACCGACATGCCGTTAGCTTCCATGAGGTAGCCGACGAGAATAAAGAACGGAATCGCGAGCAGCACGAAATTGTCGATGCCGCGCGCCATTTGCTGGGCGAAGATCACGCCGGGCAGCGCGCCCTCCACCCAGATGAAGATCAGCGCGGCCAGCGCCAGCGCAAAGCCGATCGGCAAGCCGCCGACCAACGTCGCGAAGAAACCGATCAGCATCAGCGTGCCCGCTGACGGCACCGTGGCCGGCGACAGATAATCCCAGGCGAGATAGAGGCCGGTCACGACGGCAATCGCGACGAGGCCTCTGACGATATCAGGGAGCGGCCTGGCGCAGAGCTGGTCGATCGCGAACACCGTCATGAACAGCGCGCCGGCGCCCATCGGGTAGAAGGTCAGCTCCAGCGGCAAGCCGGATCCGGTGGTCTGGCCCGCCGTCAGCGAGCCGAGCTTGATGGCGTTGTAGGCGACGTAGCCCGAGATCAGCACCACCAGCAGCGCACTCGCGGCATCGACCAGCGCGCGCAGCCGTACCGGAGCCAGGTCGCGGAAGAAGGAGACGCCGACATTCTCGCCGCGCGCGAGCGCACTCGCCGCGCCGAAGAAGGCCGAGCCGACCATCAGGCCGCGCGCGACGTCGTCGGACCACTCCACCGGCGCGTTGAAGCAGAAGCGCAGCAGCACGGAACCGCAGACGACGACGAGATCCGCGGCCAGCAGAATGGCCGCGATCGCGTCGCTGACGCGAAGCAGCAGGGCGATGCTCCCGTGGCGGCCGCCCGAGAGAGGTACGGCAGCTGTCATTGCCACGTCAGGCCTGCGTGGCGCGGATGATGTCGATGACGGCCTTGGAGTCCGGCCGCGCCTTCATGAAGTTCTCGATCTGCGGCGCGACGCGCTTCTTGAACGCCTCGCGGTCGCATTCGGCCACCGTCACGCCCTTCTCGGTCAAAGCCGACAGCGCCTCCTTCTCGACCGCGAGCCCGTGGGTGCGCGTGTCGGCCGCAGCCTTCTTCGCGGCGTCGAGGAAACCCTCGCGCAGCTTCGGATCCATGCGATTGTAGGTCGCGTCGCTGAAATAGATCGCGAGCGGCGAGAAATTGTGCTGCGTCAGTGAATAGAATTTCGCCGTTTCGAAGAACTTGCTCGCCAGGATGGTCGGCGGATCGTGCTCCAGCCCATCGAGCACGCCGGCCTGCAATGCCGTGTAGATTTCGCCAAAGGCCAGCGGCGTCGCGGCGGCGCCCATCAGGCGCAGGCATTCCGTGATGACGGGATTCGGCAGGGTGCGGATCTTGAGACCGGCGAGATCTTCCGGCGTCTTCACCGGCTTCCGCGCCAGCACGCTGCGCGAGCCGAAATTATACGCCCAGGCGATGATGCGGATGTTGCTGCCCTTGAGCAGCGCGTCCTCGATCGGCTTGGCGGCGCCCGAATCGAACGCTTTGGTCTGCTGCGGGAAACTCGAGAACAGGAAGCCGAGATCGAAGGTCCCGACCAGCGGCACCAGATTGGCCGAGATCGACGAGCCAGAGACCATGAGATCGATGACGCCGAGCTTCACCGAGTTGATGACGTCGATTTCCTGACCCAATTGGTTGTCGGGAAAGAACGCGACCTCGACCTGTTCACCGAGGCCGTTCGCCTTCAGGTTCTTAACGAGATTGTCGTAATAGACGCGGCCGTTGGCGAATTTGGGATCGTTTGGCAGCGAGGAGGAGCATTTCAGCTTCAAGGTCGCGGCTTCGGCGCGGCCGATGAGTGCGGGGGAGAACACGAGGCCGGCGGCAAGTCCCGTCGACGACTTGATGAACGCGCGACGGTTCACGGGCACGATGGACATAATGCGGTTTCTCCCCAATTATTATTTTTCGAGCGACGGTCGTTGCCGCAGCCCGTTGCGCGGACTGTATGGCCAAAGCGACGGCGCAGGCAAGGCTTGCGGCCGGTGGTCGCAAAGCGGCGTGTCGCGAGGATCGACGGCGTCAGCGCGCGGCGAAACAACCGTGTTTTTTGCAGGATTCTCGCTTAGACCGGCATCGGGTCCATTGTGCGAGAGGATGCTTTCGCGCGGCATCGGCAATCAATCCAATTGGCGCATGGATCAATGCGCAATTCACATGGATGGCGCCAGAACGATGCCGCACTGGCTCTGGCAGACCTCCTGCCCCATTTTGCCGCAGCTCAACGTGATCCACTGCACAGACAGACGCATGGCGGCCACCTAGAAAAGGTGACATCATCGCGCGCATTGCCGATGGAGGTGACACCATGCGCCGTCCAGTTCTTCGCAATTTGTTTCTTGGATCCGCTCTTCTCGCGCTCACGCAATTGACGACGCCCACGGATGCCGCGGCCGAAGCGCGGCTCGCACTCGTGATCGGTCAATCGGCCTATCGCACCGTGCCGGAACTGCCCAACGCAGCCAACGACGCCAAGGGCATGACGGAGCTGCTCGGCAATGCCGGCTTCACCGTCACCACGGCATCCAATCTGGCGCAGAACGACATGCGTCAGGCGATCTCGGATTTCGCCGGCAAGGTCAGCGCCAGCGGCGCCGACACCGTCGCGCTGGTGTTCTATGCCGGCCACGGCCTCCAGATCGACGGCGAGAACTATCTCGTTCCCGTCGATCTCGACCCCAAGCGCGAAGCCGACATTCCGCTGCAGGGTGTGCGGCTCAACGATTTGCTCAACACGCTCGGCGCGCTGCCGACACGAGCCCGCATCTTCATGCTCGATGCCTGCCGCAACAACCCGTTCCCGGCGCTCAGCGGCGCCGGCCACGGGCTTGCAATCGTCGACACCAAGGCCGGCGCGCCGGGCTCCTTCATTTCCTATTCGACCTCGCCGGGCTCCGAAGCCGAGGATGGCTCCGGCATCGACAGCCCCTACACCACCGCGGCGCTGACCGTCGCCAAGCAGCCCAATCTGCCGATCGAGGAAGTGTTCAAGCGCATTCGCGTCGCCGTGGCGCAATCGACCGACGGACGCCAGATCCCCTGGGAAAGCTCGTCGCTGACGACCGACTTCAAGTTCTTCGGCGGCGACGGCAGCGGCAGTCAGGCTGCGCTTCCTGGCGCATCCTCCATGGCACTTGCGAGCGGCACGCGCAGCCTCGAGGACTGGCGCAAGGATTTGCAGGGCAAGCCGGCCATGGTCGCCTATGAGATGGTGATCACCGACGACACCGTGCCGGCGTATCAGGCCTATATCGAGTTGTACGCCCAGGATACCCGTACCCCGCGCCTGCGCACGATCGTGGAGCGCCGGCGCCAGATGCTGGCGTGGGAGCGCGCCACCGCGATCAACACCCGCGCCTCGTTCGAGGCTTATCTGACGAACTGGGACAACAGCGATCTGGCTGCGACCGCACGCCGGCTGCTGCTCCGCGTGCAGAACCGCAACTACGTCTTGCCTGCTGTGGTCGCGGCCGCTCCTGCCCCGGTCGCCGTCGCAATGGCCCCGACCTGCCCGTGCTCGACGCCCACACCGCCGGCTTCGCCGGTCAACCCGGCGGTCGCGCCCGTGATCAAGAAGCGCGTCGACGACACCCCGCCGAAGCGCAAGGTGGTCGACACGCCGCCCAGGCAACGCCGGCCGCCGCCTGATGAGGTGATCTACGAGCGCGCGCCGCCACCGGATCGCGGCCCGCCGCCAGGCGCCATCATGCAAGGCATTGGCATCGGTGTCGGGATCGGCATAGGAATGGGCGGCGGCCGCGGCGGCGATTATCACAACGACCGCGGCCGGTACTGAGACCCCACTCGCGAGATACGGAGGACAGATCTGTCCTCCGTCATTGCGAGCCACCGGGTCCGCGCGAAGCACGGCCCGATGACAGGCTCCGCGAAGCAATCCAGAGTCTTTGCGCGGAGGGATGCTGGATTGCTTCGCTGCGCTCGCAGTGACGACGGATGGAGATAAACTGCGTCTGCTGCTTCCCGATACGGAAATGCTGTAGTCTAACCGACTGGCGCCAGGCTTTCCGGGGACTCCACATCGATGCCACACGACGCTCACGCCAAGCCAGCTTGGCCGCTGTTTCGCTCACTCGCGTCCTATTCCCTCCCGGGCGACCTGATGGCGGGGCTGACGCTTGCGGCGATCGCGATTCCCGAGCAGATGGCCACGGCGCGGCTCGGCGGCTTCGCGCCGCAGATCGGCTTCTTCGCCTTCATGGCGGGATCGCTCGGCTTTGCGATGCTCGGCCGCAACCGCTTCCTGTCCTGCGGCGCCGATTCCACGATCACGCCGATCTTCGCCGGCGGACTGGCGGCGCTGGCTGCCGCCGGCTCGCCTGAGTATCAGGGCCTCGCAATCGCGCTGGCGTTGATGGTCGGTGCGATGATGCTGGCGGGCGGCGCCTTCCGCCTTGGCGGCATCGCCAATCTCTTGTCCGTGCCCGTCATGGTCGGCTTCCTCGCCGGCATCTCCGTCCACATCATCGTGTCGCAATTGCCGGGCGTGCTGGGCCTGGACTCGCCGGGCGGACCGACGCTCGATCGCATCGGTGTGCTCGCAAGCGAGCTCGGCCGCAGCAATCCCTTCACGTTGTGCATCGGCTTCGGCGTGCTTGCCGTGGTCTTCGTCGCTGAGAAGATCAGCGCAAAAATTCCGGGCGCACTGATCGGGCTCGTCGCCGCGACCCTGGCCACGATCGCGCTCGGCCTCGAGAACAAGGGCGTCAATGTCGTAGGCCTCGTGCCGGGCACGCTGCCGCGGCCGACCTTCCCCGAGCTTGCACCGGAGCAATGGGTCCGCCTCGTGCCGCTCGCGTTTGTCATCACGGTCGTGGTGATGGTGCAGACCGCGGCGACGACGCGCTCGTTCCCGTCCGATCCCGACAAGCCGGCCGATGTCGATCGCGATTTTCTCGGCGTGGGTGCCGGCAGCGCGCTGTCGGGCCTGTTCGGCGCGTTTCCGGTCAATGCCAGCCCGCCGCGGACGGGCATTGTCGCCGAGACCGGCGGACAATCGCAGCTCGCGGGTCTCGCCGCGGCGACAATCGTACTGGCGCTGCTCGCGTTTGGAACGGGATTGCTGCAGCACGTTCCGGACGCAGCCCTCGGCGGCATCCTGCTGTTCGTCGCGCTGCGCATCATCCGCGTGAAGCAGATCGTCACGATCTATCGCCAATCCCCGAGCGAATTCCTGCTGATCGCCGCCACCGCCGCGCTGATCATCGTGCTGCCGATCCAGCAGGGTGCGTTCCTCGGCATCGTGCTGTCGCTGCTGCACGGCATCTGGAGCACGACGCGCGCGCGGCTCGTCGAGTTCGAGCGCGTGCCGGGCACCACGATCTGGTGGCCGGCGCATCCGCACATCGCCGGCGAGCGCATCGCCGGAGTCGCCGTGATCGGGCTGCAGGCGCCGCTGTCGTTCCTCAACGCGCCCGGCTTTCGCAGCGACGTGACCAAGGTGCTCGGCGCGACGCCTCCGCAGCTGCTGGTGCTGGAGGCGAGCGGCATGGTCGAGATCGACTTCACCGCCGCGCAGATCCTGCTCGATGTGTTCAGGGCGTGCAGCGAACAGGGTGTCACGGTCGCGCTGGCCCGGCTGGAATCGGTGCGCGCGCAGGACGCATTCGAGCGGTTCAAACTGTTCGAGGCCCTGCCCCGGGAAAACGTCTTCCACAGTGTCGACGAGGCCGTGCGCAGGCTGGCGAAATAACTGCGCTCACTGCGCCAATGTCGGATGATCCCGCTGGATCGTTTCGCGGATCCAGCTGGCATGGATCGCGCGAAACAGGATTTGCGCCGTCTTGAGGTCGTTCGCCTTCATGCAGAGATCGACGATGCGACGGACTGCGTCGTCGCGCATCAGTCCGTCCGCGATCTTCATCGCGATTTCCATCGCGACCTTCGCCGCGCGCTCGTAGCGCTCGCTGTCGCGCTTGTCGCTGCGCGCAGACCCTGCCGCGCTCGCCGCAGCGGCGTCACAGATCGCACGGATGCGCTCGGCGGCCTCGATATCGCCGAGCGGCCGTTCGATCGCCTCGTCCCAGATGTCTTGACGCGTCTTGCGCGCGAACCACTGCATTGCCTGCTCCGTGGTGAGGGAGCGAGCATAAACGGCGGTGAGCCTGCGCGCTACGCCTCCGGTACGATCTTGCCGGGATTGAAGATGTTCTGCGGATCGAGCGCCTTTTTTAGCGCCCGCATCGCATCGATCGCCTCGGGGCCGAGCTCCGCCTTGAGGTATTTCTGCTTGCCCTGGCCGATGCCGTGCTCGCCGGTGCAGGTGCCGTCCATCGCCTGCGCGCGTTCGACCAGCCGATGCATGAACTCCTCGCCGCGGGCCATCTCGTCGGCATCGTTGGTGTCGCAGACCAGCGAGCAGTGGAAATTGCCGTCGCCGACATGGCCCACGATCGGCGACAACAGGTTGAGCCGCTTGAGATCTTCCTCGGTTTCGCCGACACATTCGGCAAGGCGCGAGATCGGCACGCAGACGTCGGTCGCGACCACGCCGATGCTGTCACCGGGCCGCAGCGCCTTCACCGACCAGTAGGCGTCGTGCCGCGCCTGCCACAGTTTTGTGCGATCCTCCGGTTTGGTGGTCCAGGAGAAATCGCCGCCGCCGCAGTCCTTTGCGATCTCGCCGAAGGCCTTGGACTGTTCGCCGACCTCGATCTCGCTGCCGTGGAATTCCATCAGCAGCAGCGGCGTTTCCGGCAGCGTCAGCTTCGAATAGGCGTTGCAGGCCCGCACCTGCGCGGCGTTGAGCAGCTCGATGCGCGCCACGGGAATGCCGGTCTGGATCGCCAGGATCACGGCCTGACACGCCCCGTGCACGGTCTCGAACGACACCGCGCCGGCCGCGATGGTATCGGGGATGCCGCGCAGGCGGATGGTCAGTTCCGAGATGATGCCGAGCGTGCCCTCGGCGCCGACGAACAGATGCGTCAGGTCATAGCCGGCGGATGATTTCTTCGCGCGCGTGCCGGTCGTGATGATCTCGCCGTCGCCGCGGACCACTTTCAGCGCCAGCACACTATCGCGCATGGTGCCGTAGCGCACCGCGTTGGTGCCGGAGGCGCGGGTCGAGGCCATGCCGCCGAGAGAGGCGTCCGCGCCGGGGTCGATCGGGAAGAACAGGCCCTGGTCGCGCAGATGCTCGTTGAGCGCCTTGCGGGTGACCCCGGGCTGGATTACGCAGTCGAGGTCCTCGGCATGCACCGCGAGCACCTTGTTCATGTCGCGCAGGTCGATGCAGATTCCGCCGGCGGGTGCGTTGACCTGGCCCTCGAGCGAGGTGCCGGTGCCGAAGGCGATGACGGGCACGCCGTTTTTCGCGCAGATCCGCACCACGTCCTGGATGTCGGCGGTCTCCTGCGCCATCACCACGCCGTCCGGCGGCTGGTTCACGATCCATGTGGTGGTATGGCCGTGCTGCTCGCGGACGGCCTGCGAGGTGATGAGGCGGTTGCCGAACCGCGCGGCAAGCTGCTCCAGCGCGCTCGCGAGGGCTTTCGGCGCCGGCCGCGGCGGATTATTGGTGATGGTCGTACCCACGGACGTTCCTCCCGACGAGACGAACCGTGGCAAAGGACATCTCACCGGTCAAGTCAAGCGACCGGATGCATAGCTGGGGAAGGACACATGCCGGAGACTGCTGCCACAACGATCGAGGGCGCACCGTTCCGCGCCTCGATCATGCAGATCGAGCCGCAATGGATCGACTACAACGGCCACCTCAACATGGCCTATTACAACGTGATGTTCGACCGCGCGATCGACCAGATGTGGCTGACGCTCGGGATCGGGCCGGGCTACATGAAGGAGCGCGGCGGCTCGACCTTCACTGCCGAGTGCCACGTGCGGTATCTGCGCGAAATCCACCTCGGCGATCCCGTGCAGGTCTCGGTCTGGTTGCTGGAAGCCGACGAAAAGCGGCTTCACACCTTCCAGGAGCTACGACACGCCACCGAGGGCTGGCTGTCGGCGACCTCCGAAAACATGTCGCTTCACATCGACATGGGCTCACGAAAGGTGGCGGCTTTTCCGCCAGACATAAGCGAGCGCATCGCAGCGGTGGTCAAGACCCACAGCGCGGTGCCACGGCCCGAGGGCATCGGCCGGAACGTGGCGATGCCCTCGAAGCGGTAAGCGCGCTAGACCCTGGTGCGGCCGCGGGCCAGACCGACAACGGCCGAGACCAGGAACAACACGACCGCGATGAAGAAGATGATCTTGGCGATTTCGATCGACGCGCCGGCGAGGCCGCCAAAGCCCAGAATACCGGCGATCAGGGCGATAACCAGAAACGTCACTACCCAGCTAAGCATGATCCGAACCTCTGTTTCGATGTCTGTCTGCGATCGGCGCGGCTGACGCGCCTCACTTGCAGAACCAATCGCCAATTCGGAACAATGGTTCCGAGCCGCTAGGGCCGGAAATTCGCCTGACCCGCAGGAACAAATTGGCTTTCCGCGCACGTGGAAAACCTCCGCCCGCGGCCCCATATAGGGACCAATCCCTGTTAAGAAGGCTCCCCTTTCACCACCCCGCGGTGCCAACGTGGGGCAAATGATTCGCATGACCGAGCCGAGCAAGATCACGTCCCAGAGCGTCCCCGACCACCAGCCCGCAGCCGGCGGCATCGCCGCGCGTGCGCGGGCCTCGGTGGGCCCGCAATACCTGTCCGGGCTCAATCCGGAGCAGCGCGAGGCTGTGGAAACGCTGGACGGCCCGGTTCTGGTGCTGGCCGGCGCCGGCACCGGCAAGACCCGCGTGCTGACCACGCGCATCGCCCATATCCTGAGCCAGGGCCGCGCCCGCCCCGCCGAGATCCTGTCGGTGACCTTCACCAACAAGGCCGCGCGCGAGATGAAGCACCGGCTCGGCCAGATGCTGGGCCATGCGGTCGAAGGCATGCCGTGGCTCGGCACTTTCCACTCCATCGGCGGGCGCATCCTGCGGACCCACGCCGAGCTGGCGCAGCTCAAGTCGAACTTCACCGTGCTCGACGTCGACGATCAGGTCCGACTGCTCAAGCAGCTTCTGCAAGCCGACAATATCGACGACAAGCGCTGGCCCGCGCGCATGCTCGCCGGCCTCATCGACGGCTGGAAGAATCGCGGCCTGACGCCGTCGCAGGTGCCGTCGGGCGAAGCCGCCGTGTTCGCCAACGGTAAGGGCGGCAAGCTCTATGCGAGCTACCAGGAGCGGCTGAAGATCCTGAACGCCGCCGATTTCGGCGATCTGCTGCTCGAGGACATCCGCATCTTCCGCGAGCACCCGGATATCCTGCGGCAGTACCAGCAGCGCTTCAAATTCATCCTGGTCGATGAGTATCAAGACACCAACGTCGCGCAATATCTGTGGCTGCGGTTGTTGTCACAGGCGCCATCGTCCAATCCGTCATTGCCCGGCTTGCCCCGGCAAGCCATCGATTCTTCGCGAGATGGATCACCGGGGCTCGACGCTTCGCGTGGGCCGAGTGATGCCGAGAATGACGATGAGGCGCCGAATCCGGCGAACGAAAAAAACCACGTCAAAAATATCTGCTGCGTCGGCGACGACGACCAGTCGATCTATGGCTGGCGCGGCGCGGAGGTCGACAACATCCTGCGCTTCGACCATGATTTTCCCGGCGCCAAGGTCATCCGCCTCGAGCGCAACTACCGCTCGACCGGCCACATCCTCGCCGCCGCCTCGCACCTGATCGCCCACAATGAAGGCCGGCTCGGTAAGACGCTGCGCACCGAAGACCATGACGGCGAGAAGGTCACGGTGACAGGCTCGTGGGATTCGGAAGAGGAAGCCCGCGGCATCGGCGAGGAGATCGAGCAGATCCAGCGCCAGGGCGACAAGCTCAACGAGATCGCGATTCTCGTTCGCGCGTCCTACCAGATGCGCGAGTTCGAGGACCGCTTCGTCACGCTCGGCCTGCCCTATCGCGTCATCGGCGGCCCGCGCTTCTACGAGCGCGCCGAAATCCGCGACGCGCTGGCCTATCTGCGCGTCATCAATTCGCCGGCCGATGATCTCGCCTTCGAGCGCATCGTCAACACGCCCAAGCGCGGCCTGGGCGATGCCACCGTGCAGATGTTGCACGACCACGCCCGCAAGCGCCGCATTCCGCTGTTCGAGGCGGCGCGCGCGGTGGTCGAGACCGACGAGCTGAAGCCGAAGGCGCGCGGCTCGTTACGCGACGTCGTCGCCCAGTTCGACCGCTGGCGCGCCCAGCGCGAGGTCACCTCGCACACGGAGCTCGCCGAGATCGTGCTCGACGAGAGCGGCTACACCGAGATGTGGCAGAAGGACCGTTCGGCGGACGCCGCGGGCCGGCTCGAAAACCTCAAGGAGCTGGTGCGCTCGATGGAGGAGTTCGAGAACCTGCAAGGGTTCTTGGAGCACATCTCGCTGGTGATGGACCGCGACAGCGGCGCCGATGAGGACGCGGTGTCGCTGATGACCTTGCATTCGGCCAAGGGGCTGGAATTCGACAACGTGTTCCTGCCCGGCTGGGAGGAAGGCCTGTTTCCGAGCCAGCGCACGCTGGACGAACAGGGCCGCGCCGGTCTCGAGGAAGAGCGCCGGCTCGGCCATGTCGGCCTGACCCGGGCCCGCCGCCGCGCCAAAATCTACTTTGCGACCAACCGCCGGATCCACGGCACCTGGTCGACCACGATCCCGTCGCGCTTCCTCGACGAACTGCCGGCCGCCAATGTCGAGATCACAGAATCCAAGGGCGGTTCGGCCTGGGGCGGCACCGGCGGCTACGGCGCCTCCCGCTTCGACGACATGGAAGCGTTCGGCTCCACCTATTCGACCCCCGGCTGGCAGCGCGCCCAGGCCAATCGCAATCGTGGCGGCGGCGGGGGCGGCAATGGCGGCCGCGGCAGCTTCGAGGAACAAGCCTCGTCGTTTTCGTCCCAGTCGTCCTCGCCCGATTTCGGCAGCTTCTCCTCGCGTCGCCGCGGGCCGCTGACGATCGAGGGCGAGCTGGTGGCCAAATCCACCGGCACGACCTCGGAATTCTCCCTCTCCGACCGCGTCTTCCACCAGAAATTCGGCTATGGCCGCATCACCAAGATCGACGGCAACAAGCTCACCATCGCCTTCGACAAGGCGGGGGAAAAGAAGGTCGTGGACAGTTTTGTGCAGCGGGCGTGAGGCCTGCATGCCGCACTACATCGCCATCATCGAGGACGCCGGCCCGGACGAAGCCGTCGGCCTGTGGTTTCCCGACCTGCCCGGCTGCATTTCCGGCGGCGACGACGTCGATGAGGCCCTGGAGAATGCGCCCGAGGCACTCGCGTTCTATGCACAGGAACTGATCGCGGACGGCCGCCAGCTTCCCCCGCCGCGGACATTGGACGAGCTCAAGGCCGACCCTGATGTGGCCGACGAGCTCGGGAAGCACACGGTCGCCCTGATCGAATGGCCACCCCTCACTGAGGCCACGGAGTGAGGACTGTTCGCCGCACTGGTCGGACTCTCGACACTTCTCGCCCGAACAGCCCTTGACCACCGCGAACTTCCCCGTATCAGATGCGGCCATGGTCCGGGGCTCCATCACACTGATCTTGCTGGCATTGGTTATGCCGTCGCTTGCGGCGGCGGAGACCATGAGCTTTGGCGATGCGATCGGGATGCTTGCGAAAAGTTGCGGTGCGGAAATCGTTGCCAATTGCCGCGGCGTCAACCCGGATTCGACCCGCCTGAAGGAGTGCCTCTCGCGCAACCGCGACGTGCTCTCGCAACAGTGCCAGAGCGACTATCTCGGTGCCTTCGACGCCATCCAGAAGCGCGTCGCAGCCCGTGTCACCGTGGCGAACGTCTGCCAGCGCGAGATCGTTAAGGTCTGCGGCGGCTCGACCAAGGAGACCAGCAAGGCGGTCCCCTGCCTGGTCTCGACGCCCAAGGGCATCAGCAACAACTGCCTGAAGGCCGTCGACGACGCGGGGTATCGGTGATGCCAGCGAACCGGCTTTCCATCGTCGGAATAACCATCGCGCTCGGCCTCACCTTGCTTGCGGGCGCGGCAGAAGCGCAGACGGCGCCGCCGACCCGCGACGACATCGTCGGCAAGCTCAACCATTTCGAACAAGCCGCCGAGATCGATCTTCCCGCGCTGAAGCTGCAGGTGATGGAGCGGGCCAAGGCCAGGATCAAGAACGATCCCGGTCCGGTGAACCGGCCGCTGATCGCGCCGGATCTGGTCAATTTGCCGACCTTCACCGCGCAGATCCAGTTCGACGCCGACACGCCGATCATCCAGCCGGCGTCCTACCAGACCGTCGGGCGCCTCGCTGACGCGCTGGTCCATGCCTCGCTGCTGCCCTACACGTTCCTGATCGTCGGCCACGTGGAATCCAACGCGAAGACGCGCGAGGCCAACGCGATCCTGAGCCAGCGCCGGGCGGACGCGATTCGCGACGTGCTGGTGAACACGTTCAAGATCTCGACCAAGCGGCTGCATCCGATCGGCCTCGGCGAGGAGCAGTTTCTCGACCGGGCCAGGCCAACCGCGGCCGCCAACGCCCAGTTGCAAATCCTGACCTACGCCAAGGTACCCGAGGAAGCGCCTGCGCATCCGGCTGCGACACCTGCGCCTGCGGCGAAAAAGCCCGCCAAGAAACACTGAGCAGACGCGCCACGGCGGCTGGCGGAACCCTTTGAAGTCTTGATCATTTTGTGACCTGTCTCACAGCGCGACAGCGTGGCCTTGCGCGACAATAGCGCCGGTTTGTGCACCGCCCTATCAGGTGCTATAGGCTTTTTTCGTCCTTCCCGACCCCATGCTGCACGAGACCGAGATGGCCAGTTCTTTTCGACACCAGCTGGCCGACTACGTCGAATATCATCGCGATCCTTGGAACTGCGCGATGCACGTGGTCGGCATCCTCCTGCTCTTCACCGGCGCCGTGCTGCCGCTGACGCTGGTGCATTTCCCGGTGTTCGGGATCGAGGTCAGTCTGGCCGTGATTCTGGCCCTGCCGGTGCTGGTCTACTGGCTGATGCTGGACGCCGGGATCGGGCTGGGCATCCTCGCCGCGATGATCGTGCTGCTTTCGGTCGCAACCGCGATCGGCAATCAGGTCTCGATCGTCATGATGTGGTCGATTTTTGCGGTGCTGATCGGGCTCGGCGTCGCGTCGCAAATCGTCGGCCACAAGGTTTTCGAGGAGCGGCAGCCGTCGATGGTCGACCACCCCACGCATTTTCTGCTTGGACCGATGTTTGTCATGGCAAAATTATTCATCGCATTGGGCTTCCGTCGCGACCTTGCCGCGATTCTGGCGCCTGTTCCGACCAATTCCCTTTCAACCCGATAGTTCTAGACGCGAAACAGCAAACCTTCTGCATGGCTCTCGTACTGGTTACCGGTGGCAGCGGCTTCATCGGACATCATCTCGTAGAAGCGCTCCGCGCCCGTGGGCAGCGGGTGCGTGTTCTCGATGTTCGTGCGCCGGCCACGCCGTATGCCGACGTTGAATATGCCCGTGGCTCGGTGCTGGACGGCGCCGCGGTCGATGCCGCAATTGCGGGTGTCGATCAGGTCTATCATCTCGCCGGCCTGCCCGGCATGTGGGTCGCCGACAAGCAGGCCTTTCACGACGTCAATTGTCGCGGCACCGAGATCGTGCTCGCGGCCGCGATGAAGCGCGGCGTCTCGCGCTTCCTGCACTGCTCGACGGAATCGATCCTGTTCCCCTATTCCGACCTCAACGGTGTTCCCGCCGAAGAGGCGCTGCAGCCGGCCGATGCGATGCCGGGCGCCTACACGCGGTCGAAATCGCTGGCCGAGCATTGCGCCGCGAAGGCCGCAGCTGAAGGTTTTCCGCTGGTGATCGGCACCCCGACCATGCCGATCGGTGCCGCCGACCATAATCTGACGCCGCCGACCGCGATGCTGTGGTACTTCCTGCAGAAGAAAGTGCAGCCGCATCTCGACTTCCTAGTCAATCTCGTCGACGTCCGCGACGTCGCCATGGGCCTCGTGCTGACCATGGAACGCGGACGTAACGGCCAGCGCTACATCCTCGGCGGCGACTGCGTCAGGCTCGGCCAGATTCTGCGGATGATGTCCGCGATGAGCGGCCGCCGGCAATTCCCGGTCGTCGTTCCCGGCAAGATGGCCGAACTGTCGGGCATCATGCTCGAATATCTCTCCGATCGTATCACGCGCCGGCCGCCCAACGGCACCGCCGAGGGCGTGCGCATCGCGCTCGCCGCGAGCGACCTCTCGATCGACAAGGCGCGCACCGAACTCGGCTACGCGCCGCGCCCGATCGAGCCGGTCCTGCGCGAAACCATCACCCATCTTCTCGCCCGCGGCGGCGCGCTTGCCTCCGGCGCCATCGAGCATCACGCGCTCTCCTCGCGCGCCAGCTGAGCTGCCGCCCAACCCAAAGAACCTTTCCGCATGTCCTTCGATTTCAGCAAGCTTCTCTCTGTCGCCTGGGGTGGTTGGACCACGACCTGGCCGACGCAACTGCTCGCCCTGATCTGGCTCGCCTGGCTCGCAAGCTGGGTCGGCGCCTCGTTCTGGCAAGGCCGTACCCAGAAGCAGGTGATGACGCTGGAGTCCGGCCGCTATCGCATTCCGATCCTGGTCGGCGGCATCCTGTTCACGCCCTGGACCGCCGAGGTGCTCGGCGAGAAGCCGCTCTGGGTGTTCAGCAATAATGCTGTCTACGTCGTGGCGCTGATCGTGCTGGCCGGCATCTCCTTCACCTGGTGGGGACGGCTGCATCTTGGACAGTTCTGGTCCAACACCATCACTCACAAGCAAGACCACCGCGTCATCGACACCGGCCCGTACGGCATCGTGCGCCATCCGATCTACACCGGGCTGATCCTCGGCATGCTGGTGACCGGCATCGCGGTCGGCACCGTAACTGCGATGCTCGGCGCCATCCTGATCTCGCTCGGCATGTGGCAGAAGGGCCGGATGGAAGAGGTGTTCCTGTCCAAGGAGCTCGGCGAAGACGCCTACGGCGCCTATTGCCGCCGCGTCCCGATGATCATCCCGTTCCTGTCGCCGCGCTGAGGCGAGTATCGCTTCAACGCTGTCATCACAAGCGTAGCGCGGCTGCACCTCCGGAGTCGTCCTGGCGAAAGCCAGGACCCATTACCCCAGGGAGCGGTTTGGCGGGGACTGCCGGAACTGAGGCCGCACACAGTCGATGGATTCCGCGGTATGGGTCCTGGCTTTCGCCAGGACGACGCTGAGGAAGCTGTGTGCGCAACACACCTGCTGTCAGGAACCCCTGCTGCCTGCGGCCGTTAGCCCCTTGACACCTGCAGTGACCGCAGAGCATCGAGCCATGTCCGACGCCTACGATTATTTTCGCGAGCACGCGATCGCCGCCGTCCGCAAGGCGCGGGCGCTGCCGCCCGGGCGGCCGAAGCAGAAGCAGCGCACGGTGGCGCGCGTTTATCATCTCCTCTCCAGGGAGGCGGCGCTCGCGCCGAACATCCATCATCTGGATGGTTTTCGCGCGGCGCGCCGGGCAGAGCGGCAGATCGGCCGCTGATCTCCGGGCCCATCCTGGCGGCATTCGTCCCATGCAAATTCGAGCGGCTGCCATTCCACGGGAATAGAGCCCCGCGGCGCTCCACACAGGTTGACGTCTGCCCCGTCAGCCCGTTGGATGCGCGCGCAAACAGGGGCCTCTCATGACTTTTTCCAGCATCTTTGCGCAGTTCGTTGCGCTTCTCGGCGGCATCGCGCTGCAATGGCGAAAGCTGTCGGGCACCGTGCCTGCGCCGGCCTGGGGCCAGTCGCCCGCCATTCCCGAAGCAAAGCCGCAAGGCGCCATCCCGACACTGAAGATGCCGACGGCGCGGGGCTGGAGCGAGGGACAGAAGCCGACGGTCGCACCCGGGCTCAAGGTCAATGCGTTCGCGACCGGTCTCGACCATCCGCGCTGGATCGAGGTGCTGCCCAATGGCGACGTGCTGATCGCGGAGGCGACGCAGATCGCGGGGGCGCCGCGGTCCGTGTTTCACTACGCAATGCAGGCCACGATGCGACGCGCCGCCGCGCTCGGCGTCAGCGCCAACCGCATCACGCTGCTGCGCGACAAGGACGGCGACGGCGTCGCGGAGTATCGCGGCGCGTTCATGGAAAATCTCAGCCAGCCGTTCGGCATGGCGCTGGTCGGCGACACCTTCTATGTCGGCAACACCGACGGCGTGATGGCCTTCCCGTACGTGGCGAATGCCGATCGCATCACCGCGCCGGGCAAGCGCCTCACCACTTTCAAGCCAAGCGGCCACTGGACCCGCAGCCTGCTCGCGAGCCCCGACGGCAAAAAACTCTATGCCGGCGTCGGCTCGCTCAGCAACATCGCCGAGATGGGCATGGAGGTCGAGGAAGGCCGCGCCGCGGTCTACGAGCTCGACCTCGTCGCCGGCACGCACCGCATCTTCGGCGCAGGCCTGCGCAACCCCGTTGGTCTCGCCTGGGAACCAACGACCGGTGTGCTCTGGACCGTCGTCAACGAGCGCGACGGCCTCGGCGACGAAACGCCGCCGGACTATCTGACCTCGGTGCACGATGGCGGCTTCTACGGCTGGCCTTATTGCTACTGGGGCAAGACGGTGGACGATCGCGTGCCGCAGGATCCGGCGATGGTCGCCAAGGCGCTCACGCCGGACTACGCGCTCGGCGGCCATACCGCTTCGCTCGGCCTGTGCTGGATGCCGGCGGGCACGCTGCCCGGCTTCCCGAACGGCATGGCGATCGGCCAGCACGGTTCGTGGAATCGCAGCAAGCTGTCAGGCTACAAATTGGTCTTCATCCCGTTCGAGAACGGCAAGCCTTCGGGTCCCGCACGCGACATCCTGTCCGGCTTCCTCGCGCCCGACGAGAAAGAATCCTACGGCCGCCCGGTCGGCGTCGTGATCGGTCCCGACAAGAAGTCGCTGCTGATGGCCGACGACGTCGGCAACGTGATCTGGCGCGTGACGGGCGCTTGAAGGGTTATGTTCCAACACTGAGCGTGGCGCGCTGCTTGCGGAGCAGCGCGATCACTGACAGCGCCGTGATCAACCCGGTCTTGGGATTCTCGGACGGGACGTTCTCGATTGACATCGAGAAGCGCGCGGAATCCGCCTCGACCTCGATGCGGTGATCGTTGCGGGTCACGGTGGGGTCGGCCCAGATCTGCACCTGGGTGCGATCCGGCCCGACGCCCGCGAGCGACAGCGCGACCGCGACGTTGAGATTGGCCGGAAAGCCTTTCGCGGCCTCGCGCGCGGTGCCCTCGAACAGCTTCAGCGGCTCGCGCAGATTGTCGATATCGATGTTGTTCTGGACGATGAACGGCGCGCCCTTCAAGCCGTCGATCGGCTTGCGCGTGACCATCTTCACCGAATGAATGGTGCCGATCGCAGCCGCGTTGACGGCGTCGAGCCCGATCAGCGCGCCGGTCGGCACCAGGATGCGGCCGCCATTGGCGCGGGCGAGATCGACAAGGTCGAAATTGTCGAGCAGCCCGCCGACGCTGACCACGACCGCGGCCCTGCCGCGTTTCACTGCGGGCTCGACGATCGCACGCAGTTGGCTGCTCGGCGCGCATTCGACCACGATGTCGGCGGCGTCGCCGAGCTGGTCGAGCGGCAATACGGATGGCGGACGACGCAGGCCGCGTAGCAATTTCTGATGCTTTGTGGGCTCGCGCACCGCCACGGCGGAGAGCGTCAATCCCTCGATGCCCTGATCGAGCGCGGTCGCGATCTTGGTGCCGATCGAGCCGAGCCCTGCAATGGCAACCCGCAATTCGTTCGAAGCTTGCCGTTCAGTCATCGCATTACCCCTCTCGCACAGCCGATGTCATAGCGCCTCAGGCGTCGCGCGCATAGCTGCGCAGACGCGTCTCGAGCACGGACAGCATCGCGTCGCGGGTCGGGTCACGCGAGCCGCGCAGCCATGCGGCAGCGAGCGGCAGCCGGCCGACGGGTCCGATCTGCTTTGGCCGCAGCGGCACGAAGCGCACGCCTGACACCGCCATCCGCGTGCTCCAGCGTGGCACGATCGCGACCCCGAGCCGGGTTGCGACGAGATTGATGATGGTCTGCTTCTCGTCGGCGACCTGCACGATGCGTGGCGTGAGGCCTGCCTGCTCGAACAGTCTTATCGTGAGGTCGTGGCTGTGCGGCCGCGAGCGGCGGTCCGGCACCAGCATCGCTTCGTCGGCGATCTCCACCAGCGTGATCGACTTGCGTTTGGCCAGCGCGTGGCGCTGCGAGAAGGCCACGATGGCTGTCTCCTGCAGCAGATCGCGGAATTCGAGCCGCTTGTCCCGCTGAGCCGGCGGACGCACGAAGGCGAGATCGAGCGCGCCGGTCAGGATCTTCGGCAGCAGCCGGACGGTCTTCTCCTCCAGAAGCTGCACCCCGACCTCCGGGTGCTTTGCGCGGAAGTCGCGGAGCAATGCCGGTAACAGCCCCGCCGCGGCACTGTCGATCGCGCCGACCCGGAGTTTTCGAGCAGCCCCCGCGCGCGCGCGATTGCGCAGATTGCTCTCGACCGCCTCGACGCGGGCAAGGATGGCACGGGCATCGCGCAGCAGCGTCGCGCCATCTTCCGTCAGCGACACCGCCCGCGTCGTCCGCGCGAACAGCCGCGTATCCAGATCATGCTCCAGCAGCTTGATCTGGCGGCCCAGTGCGGAGGGCAGCATCTGGAGATGCTGTGCCGCGCGGCCGAAATGCAGCTGCTCGGCCGCGGCCACGAAGCATCGCAACTGATGCAATTCCATTCGCAGTCCTCTTGGCCTTCCCGGCGAGGATTATATCATTTTTTTGTATAAACCAGCGCCAATTGAGTCCCCCAGCCACTCCCGCCTAGCTTGGCTCCGAAGTGGACCTTCAGGGTCCGCCGTCACAACGGAATCAGGGAGGCTGAGATGGCGAACGAGATTCAGACGCGCGTGCTGCGCAAGATCACATGGCGCATCGTTCCCTTCATCATGCTGCTCTACTTCGTGGCCTTCATCGACCGCGTCAATATCGGCTTCGCCTCGCTGACGATGAACAAGGACATCGGCCTGTCGCCGACCGTCTACGGCTTCGGCGCCGGCATCTTCTTCTGGGGCTACTTCCTGTTCGAGGTACCCTCCAACATCATCCTGCACAAGGTCGGCGCACGGATCTGGATCGCGCGGGTGATGATCACCTGGGGCATTGTGTCGGCCGCGATGGCCTTCGTGCAGGGCCCGACCAGCTTCTACGCGCTGCGCTTCCTGCTCGGCGTCGCCGAGGCCGGGTTCTTTCCCGGTATCATTCTCTACCTCTCCTACTGGTTCCCGGCACGCCAGCGTGCGGCCGTGACTGCGCTGTTCATGGCGGCGGCGCCGCTCTCGACCGTGCTGGGATCGCCCGTTTCGGGCGCGCTGCTGGAGATGGATGGAATGCTCGGCTTCAAGGGCTGGCAATGGCTGTTCGTGCTGGAGGCGCTGCCGGCGGTGCTGCTGGGGTTCGTGGTGCTGGCATTCCTCACAGACCGCCCGGAGAAAGCAAAATGGCTCGCGGATGACGAGCGGCGCTGGCTGGTCGAGACCATGAACGTAGAGACCACCAGCAAAGCTGCGACCGCGAAGCATAGCATCTGGCGAGGGCTCGCCGATCCGCGGGTGCTGGCGCTGGCACTGATCTATTTCGGCACCTCGGCCGGCCTCTACACGCTCGGCGTCTGGGCGCCGCAGATCATCAAGCAGTTCGGCTTGTCCTCGCTCCAGGTCGGATTCCTCAACGCGCTGCCGGCGAGCGCCGCCGTCGTCGCCATGGTGCTGTGGGCGCGCCATTCGGATCGCACCGGCGAGCGCACCTGGCACGTCGTTCTGGCCTGCCTGCTCGCGGCGGCGGGGCTCGCCTTTGCCGGACTTGCGACCGGCGTCGTGACCGTGCTGATCGCGCTGGCGCTCGTCAACATCGGCATCTCCTCGGCGAAGCCACCGCTGTGGAGCATGCCGACGTTATTCCTCTCCGGCCCCGCGGCCGCGGCGGGCATCGCCACCATCAACTCGATCGGCAACCTCGGCGGCTTCGTGGGGCCCGCCATGATCGGCTGGATCAAGGACCAGACCGGCAGCTTTGTCGGCGGGCTCTACTGCGTTGCAGGCCTGCTGGTTCTCTCCGCGGTCCTGACCCTGCTATTGTCGCGGGCGCAGACCGCCCGCGTCGAACTCGTCACGCAATCCCACTGACACCCAACGGAGCATCCTCATGCGTACCCATTCGATTGCAGCGATCCCCGCCGACGGCATCGGCCCCGAGGTCATCTCCGCCGGCGTTCGCGTGCTGGAGGCGCTGGCCAAACGCAGCGGCGACCTCGCCTTCAACATCAAGACGTTCGACTGGGGCTCGGACTATTACAAGAAGCACGGCGTCATGATGCCGGCCGACGGCCTCGACGAGTTGAAGAAGTTCGACGCGATCTATTTCGGCGCGGTCGGTGCGCCCGACGTGCCCGATCACATCACGCTGTGGGGGCTGCGGCTGCCGATCTGCCAGGGCTTTGACCAATACGCCAATGTGCGGCCGACCAAGATCTTGCCGGGCGTCGCCTCGCCGCTGCGCAATGTCGGCGTCGGCGACCTCGACTGGGTGATCGTGCGCGAGAATTCGGAGGGCGAGTATGCCGGCATGGGCGGCCGCGCCCACCGGGGTCTCCCGGAAGAGGTCGGCACCGAGGTCGCGGTGTTCACCCGCGTCGGCGTCACGCGGATCATGCGCTATGCGTTCGAGCTCGCGCGGTCGCGCCCACGCAAGTTCCTGACCGTTGTGACCAAGTCGAACGCGCAGCGCCATGGCATGGTGATGTGGGACGAGATCGCGGCCGAGGTCGCGGCCGAATTCCCCGATGTGACCTGGGACAAGATGCTGGTCGACGCCATGACGGTGCACATGACGCTGCATCCGAAGAGCCTCGACACCATCGTCGCGACCAATTTGCACGCCGACATCCTCTCCGACCTCGCCGGCGCGCTGGCAGGAAGCCTCGGCGTCGCGCCGACTGGCAATATCGATCCGCAGCGCCGCTTCCCCTCGATGTTCGAGCCGATCCACGGCTCGGCCTTCGACATCACCGGCAAGGGCATCGCCAACCCGGTTGCGACATTCTGGACCGGCGCGCAGATGCTGGAGCATCTCGGCGAAAAAGACGCGGCGGTGCGGTTGATGGCGGCGGTGGAGAAAGTATGCGCCGCCGGCGTGCTGACACCCGATGTCGGTGGCACGGCGACGACGAAGGAGGTGACGGATGCCGTGATCGAGGCGATCCAGGGATCCAAGGTGTAGTCCGCGGTGCGTCTCCTCCCTCCCCCGTTCTTGCGGGGAGAGGGTTGGGTCGGGAGGCGCCAGGGATTCCAAAAAATTTTGGACCCCCTCTTGAAACCAAAACGGGCTTTTTTTATTTTTCCGCTGCCGCCGAGAGGTGGCGTTCCCGACGCCTGGTGGGTCGGGAAACTGAGACGGGCACCGGTCGTGTCCGGTGTCGTTCGTATCCATTTTGCTCCTTGGAGGATCTGGCTATGCGCACTTGCGACTTTTCTCCCTTGTGGCGTTCGACGGTTGGCTTCGACCGCCTTTTCGACCTCGTTGAAACGGCACAGCGTGCCGGCGAGGACAACTATCCCCCCTACAACATTGAACGCCTCAGCGAGGATCGCTACCAGATTTCGCTTGCGATTGCGGGATTCTCACCCAACGAAGTCACGGTGACGGCCGAGCAGAACGCGGTGACCGTCGAGGGAAACAAGCCGGACAGAACCGAACGCGAATATCTCTACCGGGGCATTTCCGCGCGGCCGTTCAAGCGGCAGTTTAACCTGGCCGATTATGTTCAGGTGCACAGCGCCTCGTTCGAGAACGGCCTGCTCAAGATCGAACTGGTCCGGGAAATCCCTGAAGCCATGAAGCCGCGGCGAATTGCCATCAATGCCGCGCCGTCCGGCAACGTGCATCAACTCGAAGGCAAAGCCGCCTGAATTCGGTCTGTCGGAGACCCGGTGATCCCGCCCGATGGTCGGGCGGGATCGGCCATGGCCTTCGACCGCGTACCGGATGCAAGTCGGAGGTTTAGAGAAAGGAGGAGGACCTCTCATGCTCGATCATGTCGACAACATCATCGATCTGAACGCGATATTGCACCCTGGCTCTGTCTATGATCATCCCCGTGACGTCATAGCCGACCCAACTCTGTCGATCGGCGAGAAGCGCGCGATCCTTGCGTCCTGGGCTTCGGACGCAGCCAGTGTCGCCTCGAGTCCGACATTGCGGGAGCTGCCCGGCTCGGGCAAAGCCGTCACCATCGACGAAATCCTGGAAGCGCTCGCGAGCCTCGACCACCATCCGAAGGGCCCTCCGGGCGGCAAGCCGGTCCGCACGCGATCGGTCGAGCGAACCGGCCTCGCAGCCTAGGCAACGACAGCTCTACGGAGATTGCGATGAGGGTCGATGAAGAGCTGGCCTTGTTGCGCGGCCACCGCAGCAACATCAGCCGCTATCAGCGGTTGCTCAAGACCGAGCTGACCGAGTTCGAACGGCGGTTCATCGAGCGACGCGTGTCCGAGGAGCGCTCGGCGATCGAGAAGGTCGCCGTCTCCGCCTTTCCGCTCACCTTTCAGGCTCCGAACCGGGCGATGGGGAACGCAGCCACGCGCCTGACGGCGAGCAGCCACGGGTAATCGACATGCCCGAACAGCTCCCGACATTCGAAGTGTTCCTGAAGAAATGCGGTCGAAGGACATGGCGGTGGCGTGTCTGCACGACGGAAGGACGCCTGGTCATGCACGGCTGCGAAAACGGCCGACCCGCCGCCAAATACGCGGCCGAGCGGGCATTGTTTCTGATGCTTCTCGCCGCGCCTTATCGCCCGGCGGGCCGGGCATCCGCCACGGCTCGCTCCTCCTTGGCGACACCCGCCTCAAGATGGCTGCCACGGCACAAGATGCGTGAATGACAGGCGCCGCGAGGGATGGTGCCTGGCATCAGCCAAGCTCCATTCCGGCGATCTCCGTTGCTGACCGCTTACCGCCGTCCGGGCGGCGGGGTCGCCATGGCGGCTGTCGGCTCCGGCGGCGTCAAATGGCGCGGAACGATGATGGACTGGCCGGGGGTGAGGGTTGCGTTCTCCGGCAGCGAGTTGCTCTGCGCCAGCGACCACAACGGCACGCGATTGGCTGCCGCGATGCTCTCCATGGTGTCGCCGCGGCGTACCGGTAGCCGCACGCCACTGTCCCACAATTCGACCAGCGTATTCGCCGGCACGAGATAGCGCAGCGGCACGGCATCGACCTGCGTCTGGGGCGGGATGCGCGGCAACTGCGTGACCATGTCGACGATCTGACGGTGGATGTCGTCGGACTTCTCGATGTTGATGTGGCTGACCCGCGCGTTCTCCTTCAGGTCATAGCTCGCATAGTGACCGCGATAACCCGGCACCGCGACCACGTTGCCGCCGCCAAGCACGCTGTCGGAGAGGTAGATGTTGATGAAGCGCTCGACATTGAGCGGCACGTCGCCGGTCGCATGCGCGGGATCGATGGTAATGACGAGGCTGATCGGGACGTTCTCCTTGGCCGCCATCTCGGAGATGACGATCGAGCAAAGCCCGCCCATCGAATGCCCAATCAGCACGATCGGCGCCGGCGTTTCCTTGTAGCTGGAGATGGCGCGGTCACCGATCCATCGGCAGATGGTGAATTCATAGACGTTGGCGGAAAAGCCGGCTTGCGTCAGCTTCTCTTCGAGCCGGTCCATGCCGGTGGAGAAGAACGGCCCCATGGCGCCACGGAACAGGTAGATTTTCGGCGGCGGCAATGGCTCGAACGGTGGGGGCGGCGGCGCGGCCGGTGCGGCCGCGGCGGGCTTCGTCTTGGCAGGTGAGGCAACGGCCGTCCCGGTGCTGAAGGCGAGCAGCGCAACGGCTGCCAGCGCGAGAAGTCGCCTCAAATCGATCATCAGTCCAGCAGTCCCACTCCGGGAGGCTGCAGCCTCCCCCAAAGGCGCTTAGTGACGGTCGATTGGGTGGAATTTGGGGCACGGAACCGGGGCTCGATCCACGCTCATTCCAGCATCTCGACACCCAATCACTGCATGCTCTTGAGCCTGCTGCGGTGGGCGGCCTGTTTCGCGCGGTTGCCGCAGACCGCCATGATGCACCATCGCCGCGCGCGCCGGCGCGTGTGGTCGGCGAACAGCATGGTGCAGTTATGCCCCTCGCACGCCTTGACGTTCGAAAAGTCCTCATCGCAGACGAACTTCGCCATGGCTTCGCCAACCGGCAGCAATAGCGCTTCCGGCGATCGCCAGCGCCGCTTGATTCGCAATGCCAGAGCGCCGCCATCGTGAGGCCCGGGCTCGATCCGGCTGAAGGCTTCGTCGCGCTCCAGCAGGCTGTTCAATGGACCGAGCTCGCGCAAGGCATCTGTCGTGAGCGGCCGGCCCGCATGCTTGCGCACGAACCCCCTGAACCATTCGCGCAAGGCGCGCGCCTGATCCGCGACCTTGTCCAGCTCGTCCGGCGTGGCACGTGCTGTCAGCGCGTGCAGATCATCCGCCGGCACCAGCTTCGCTTGTGCCAGCCAGTCGATCAGGCCATCGCCGTCGTCGATCCAGTCCACGGGCGTATCGACCGGCGTCGCCACCGAGTTGAGGAAGTCGAGGCCGAGCGAGTCGGCGATGAACATGGCGGGCGGGCGGTCCATGAGCGGTCCTTGGCCGGTCGGGAGAACATGAATATAGATAACCTGTTAAAACGTCATTGACAAGTTACGACGCCTGCAAGTAACCTCTTAAAAGCTTTTATAAGGTTACTGCAACTGGAGAATGTCATGGCCTCAATCACGTACCGCAGCGCGGATGTCGACGGATTCAAGGTGGCCTATCGCGAAGCCGGCCTTATCGGAGCGCCAAAAATCCTGCTGCTGCACGGCTTCCCCAGCGCAGGCCACATGTTTCGTGACCTCATTCCGCTGCTTGCTAACAGGTTTCATATTGTGGCGCCCGACCTTCCCGGCTTCGGCCAGTCCGACATGCCTTCGCGCGAAAGCTTCCGTTACACGTTCGATAACGTCGCACGTGTGATCGAACGCTTCACCGAAGTGATCGGTTTCGACCGGTTCGCGGTCTACGTCTTCGACTACGGCGCGCCGACTGGTTTCCGGCTTGCGCTCAGCCACCCCGAGCGGATCACGGCGATCATCTCGCAGAACGGCAACGCCTATGAGGATGGCCTCAGCGACAACTGGACTCCGCTCAAGACCTATTGGCAGGATCCCTCGCCGGCCAATCGCGAGGCGCTCCGCGCGCTCCTCACGCCGGAAGCCACGCGCTGGCAGTACACGCATGGTGTCCCCGATCCGATGACCGTGTCACCGGACGGTCAGAACCTCGACAATTTCTACCTCGCGCGTCCAGGCTCGGACGACGTGCAGCTCGATTTGTTCGGCGACTACAAGAGCAACGTCGCGCTTTATCCCGTCTTCCAGGAGTATTTCCGCACGCACCAGCCGCCGTTCCTCGCGGTCTGGGGCAAGAACGATCCGTTCTTCATTCCGCCCGGCGCCGAAGCGTTCAAACGCGACAATCCGAACGCCGTGGTGCAGTTCTTTAACACCGGCCATTTCGCGCTGGAGACGCACGCGAAGGAGATCGCGGACAGCATTCGCGCGTTCTTGACCTAGCAGGAGCAACGGCCATGGCCCTTGTCGGGCGGCACGCCCGCCGATGCGGGCCACCTAGAGCGGCAGGATCCGGTTTAATAGTTCGAGCAGGGTGCGCTGCTCGGCTTCGCTGAGCGGCACGAGCATCTTCTTGTTGTACGGCTCCGTCAGGCTCGTCGCCTCGTGGATGAGCTTGGCGCCCTTTGGCGTCAGCACGAGCTCGACGGCGCGGCGATCCGCCTTGGAGCGGTTGCGCTTGATGAAGCCCGACGACTCCAGCTCATTCAGGATCTTGATCAGATTGGGCAGGCGCAGCCGCAGCAGGCTTGCGAGGCTGCTTGGCGGAACGCCGGGATTGTCGCGAATGACGACGAAGATCGCATAGGTCGCGGGGGTCACGCCCAATGCGGCGAACGCTTCGTAGAAGCCCTCAAAGAATTTCAGCTGTGCGAGCCGAAGCATGAAGCCCGGCGTGCGCTGGAGCGCCTGCAAATTCAACGATTTCTCCGGCTGCTGGCCGGACTTCCCTGCGGGTTTCACGAACTCATGATCCTCGAACCGCGGCGGCCCAAGAATCCGCCGAATTGACTCTCCCGAAAATAGATATAAAATATAACTATTATTTAGCGGCACCAAGACCGCCCACGGGAGGGAGACAATGAACAGCAAATTTCTGCATAAATTGTGCATTTCGGCCTTGATGCTGGCTGCGGCGGGGCCGGCCCTCGCTCAGGACGTGGTGAAGATCGGCATCCTGAACGACCAGTCGGGGCCGTTCGCGAGCTATCAAGGCATAGGCTCCGTCGTCGCCGCCAAGATGGCGGTGGAGGATTTTGGCGGAAAGGCCGGCGGCAAGCCGGTCGAGGTCGTCGCCGCGGACCACCAGAACAAGACGGACATCGGGATCGGCATCGCGCGGCGCTGGTACGAGAACGACGGCGTCGACGCGATCTTCGACATTCCGAACTCGTCGATCGCGCTCGCCGTCGCCGGCATGAGCGCCGAGAAGAACAAGGTCTTCGTCGGATCGGGCGCCGGTACGGTGCTGCTGACCGGCGAAAAATGCACGCCGAACACCGTGCACTGGACCTACGACACCTATGCCTACGGGCGCGGCCTCGGCAAGGCGATCGTCCAGCAGGGTGGCAAGAAATGGTTCTTCATCACCGCTGACTACGCCTTCGGTCACGATCTGGAAAAACAGGCGGCGGAGGCCGTCAAGGCGTCCGGCGGCGAGGTGCTCGGCAGCGTCCGGCATCCGTTGGGAACGGCCGACTACGCCTCTTTCCTGCTCCAGGCCCAGGCGTCGGGCGCGAACGTCGTCGGCTTCGCCAATGCCGGTGACGACACCATCACGTCGATGAAGCAGGCCGCCGAGTTCGGTCTGACCAAGGACCATAAGCTGGTCGGGTTGATCCTGGGCATGAACGGCCTCCCCGCGCTCGGGTTGAAGTTTGCGCAAGGCGCGCAGATCATGAACCCGTTCTACTGGGATCTGAACGACGGCACGCGGGCTTTCGCCAAGCGGTTCGCCGAACGCATTCCGTCGAAAGCCTATCCGAACGACATGCAGGCCGGCGTCTACGCCTCGGTGATTCACTACCTCAAAGCGGTCGACAAGGTCGGCAGTGCCAAGGACGGCAAGGCGGTGGTGGCGGCGATGAAGGAGATGCCGACCGACGATCCGCTGTTCGGCAAGGGTTACATCCGCAAGGACGGCCGCAAGATCCACCCGCTCTATCTGCTCCAGGTCAAGGCGCCGGAAGAGTCGACATCGACTTGGGACCTGCTGAAGGTGGTCGCCACGATCAAGGGTGAGGACGCGTTCCGCCCCGAGAGCGAAGGCCAGTGTCCGCTAACCAGGCAATAGTGGACGGGAGCTGACCATGAACGGCATTGCATCCAGTCCGGCCGACCCGTTTGCGCCAGATTTCCTGATGGACCCCTATCCCGCCTATGAGGCGTTGCGCGCGCTCGGTCCCGCGTTCGCGTTGGAGCGCTACGGCGTGTGGGCCATGGCAGGCTATGCCGAAGTCGAGCCGGCCCTGAAGGACTGGAAGACGTTCATCAGCGGCGAGGGTGTCGGGCTGCACGGGATGAACCCGGCCCTGCCAAAGCCGCTGACGCTCCAGATCGATCCTCCCGACCACGACAAGGGCCGCCGCGTGCTCGGTCGCACCCTGTCCCCGGGTGTCGCGCGGCGACTGCGCGAGACGTTTCAGAAGGAAGCGGAGAAGAAGGTTTCGGAGCTGATCGACAAGGGCACGTTCGATGCCGTCACCGATCTCGCCGAGGCCTACCCGATGAAGGTGTTTCCGGATGCGATTGGCATCCGGCCGGACGGCCGCGACAGGCTGCTCGCCTGGAGCACGTTCGTGTTCGACAGCTTTGGCCCGGAGAACGAAACGTTGGCGGCGTCACGACAAGCCGGCCTCGCGGCGCAGAGCTGGATCATGGAATGCTGTGCGCGAGATGCGTTGCAACCGGACGGGCTCGGCATGATGATCTACCAGGCGGCTGACGACGGCGAGATCAGCGAGCATGAAGCAACCCATCTGGTGCGACCGTTCCTCACCGCCGGGATCGACACCACCGTCAACGGTATCGGCAATACGCTGCTCGCGCTCGCCGCTCACCCGGATGAATATCGCAAGCTGCACCACAAGCCGGAGCTGGCGCGCAATGCCTTCGAGGAAGGGCTGCGCTATGATTCACCGGTACAGACGTTCTTCCGCACCACCACGCGCGATGTCGAGATCGGCGGCGGCGTGATCCCCGCACACCGCAAGGTCCTGCTGTTCATGGCCTCCGCCAACCGCGATCCCGCGCGCTGGGACCGAGCCGACCGTTTCGACGTCGAACGGCTGGCGACCGGGCATGTCGGTTTCGGCGCCGGCATCCACGCCTGCGTCGGCCAGATGATCGCACGCCTGGAAGGCGAATTGATCTTCGGCGAGCTCGCAAGGCGCGTGAAGACCATCGAGCTCACGGCAGAGCCGAGGCGCAGGCTCAACAATTCCCTGCGTGGGCTGAAGAGCATGCCCGTGCGGGTGACGGCTGCCTAGAGCATGATTGGTTCTGATCGAATCAGAACCGCAGCCCTAGATTCTTGCTTCGAACGGGGCTGTCCGCCGCGACCTTTACGCCGCCAAACTCTGCTGATCGCGGAATGCGCTGATCGCCATGTGGACGAGATGCAGCTTGCCTTTGACCGCCGGCGATATGTCGAACGGATATGCGTCGCTCATCCCGAGCGAGCGGTTGAGTTCGTTGATGCTGCGAGCAAGCGGCATCCACAGGGCCAAAAGTGCCTCGAAGTCGCTCTCGAGATAGGGATCCGTCAGGGTCTGACGGGCGCGCTCGTCCAGCGATAACGGCAAACCTGCCAGCGAGTCGAGCGTCGAGACGATATGCAGGAAATGCGCGAACGTTTCCGCCCAATCCTCCCAGGGGTGGGACGTGGCGTACTCGCTGATGAAGCCGCTTCGGTCGTATGAACGATCGGCGCGGCTGTAATAGGTGTTGATCGCGGCCTGATAGTCCTGCGCCTGGTCACCGAAGATCAGCTTGAACGGGGCCTGGAACGTCGTGCCGTCAACGAGCAGGTCCCAATAGAAGTGACCGATCTCGTGCCGGAAATGCCCGAGCAGCGTGCGATACGGCTCCCGGAACGCCACGCGGCGAGCTTCTCGCTCGACATCATCGGCCTCCGCAAGGTTGAGCGTAATCAGACCCGAGAGATGCCCCGTCAGGATCGGACTGACCTCGTCCGAGAGAATGTCGAACGCCAATGGTGCGCCGGTGCGCGATGCAAGCGGAAGCCTGAGGCGACTGAGATCATAGAGAAGACGGCGCTTGGCTTCCTCCATCCGGCGCCAGAGCATGATGTTTCTGGTGCTGCCGAGATTCGGAATCGTGCGCGTGAGGCGGCACGAGTCGCAATACCAGTCGGCGCCCTCGACACACCAGTTGCAACCGATGATCTCCCGGTTACGGCAAGATTGATGGGATGCAAGTTTCGTCATCTCGATGCGAGAGGAATCGAACGCCAGCTCGTTGCTGCAATTCGCGCACGCGACGTGCTCGAACGAGACAGGATGGCGGCATGACGGGCACTGATAAATCTTCACGTGGACTGGCCCCAGACAGACGGCACACCGGAAAAACGGCCTGTCGATTCGAGGAACTCTTAACTCTTGCGACCATCGCGGTTGCCGGCGAGCAACGCCCGCTGCGTTCGCAGCGCGTGCTGCCTCAGAAGGCCGGCTCGCGTTGTGCTCAACTGGCTCGATTGAGGCTGCAGCTTTTTCTCAAGAACGTTTTCGGAAACAGGCCGACCGGCCCACGCCCGCTCGGGCTGAACCGCCATGGGACCGACGTTTCGTTTCCTTGTCATGGTGTGACAACACCAGATCGTGTGCAGAGTTCCCTTCACTCGACCGGCGGGTGATCGAGCTTGGCTTGTGCAGATACGACAATGCCGCCGTCGGCATGACGGCGGCATTGTCAATTCAGCGGCTTGCGGCGAAAGGCTAATTCCGGGGAGCCGTTGCCGCCGCCGACCGCGCCGGCCTGGGCGTGCCGGGTTCGGCAACCGGAGCAGGTGCGCGCGAGCGCATGATTGCAGCGTCGATCTCGGCAATCACGCGGCGCTGGATCGCCTCGTTCTTGTCGATCGAGATGTGGCCGACGCCGGACCCGCGGACGTCGACATTGTCGAGCTTGCCGCGAAAACCGTCCGCGCGCTTTACCGGCTCGCCGGGGCCGTCGCCGATATAGATGTTGATGTAGCGCTCCGCGCCGGTCGACAGCTTGGTCTTGAACACGGAATCGAGCCCGATCGCGAGTTTCACGGGCACGCCGAGACGGTTGAGCTTGGCGATCATGTCCGGCAGCGCCGTCGCGCCGGAGGAATGCCCGACCAGCACGATGGTCCTGAGCCGGCCGGCCTTGTAGGCGGTGGCGGCCTCATCGGCGAGCGAGGACCAGGACACGAAATTCGAGACGGTCACCGGGATGCCCTGCGCCTGGAGCCGGGCGCCGATGGTGTCGAGCCCGAGCGAGAAGATGTTGAGCACGCCGCGGAGCAGGTAGACATGCGTGGTCGCGACCGCAGCCTGGCTCGGCGCCGCCTTGGCGGTGGTCGGGCTCATGGCAACAGCTGACAGCAGGAGCAGGCCCATCGCCCAGGCACGGAGGGCGGACAACTGGCTGGCGCCAGCGGTGTGACGGCCGTTCGGTCTCATCGATCTTTTCCCTGGGAATATGCTTCGGCCAGAATCGTAGCCATGGCCTGCTCGCAGACGCAACAAAGAGCCGCGTGAACGACGATCTTAGCAGCTAGTCGTGACCATCGCGCAACACTTGCCTGAAACCTGCCTCGGAAGGGCCTGTTTCGAGGCCATTTTTGTCCGGCTAATTGCAGCCGCGCAAGGGCATTCCTATCTCAGGGCTCCGCTGACCCGCCCCTCCCGGCAAGGTTCCAGCCTCCCCTCCCCAGCCTTCGCCCCCTCAGACTTGCGGCCATCATGTCCTCCATCATTTCCGTCGCCAATTTGTCGAAGACCTATGGGTCCGGCTTCAAGGCGCTCAAGAACGTCAATCTCGACATCAAGCGCGGCGAGATCTTCGCCTTGCTCGGCCCCAACGGCGCCGGCAAGACCACGCTGATCTCGATCATCTGCGGCATTGCCAATCCGAGCGAAGGCAAGGTCCTCGTCGGCGGCGAGAACATCCAGACCTCCTTTCGCAAGGCGCGCTCGCTGATCGGGCTGGTGCCGCAGGAATTGCACACCGATGCCTTCGAGAGCGTGTGGGCGACCGTGAGCTTCTCCCGCGGGCTGTTCGGCAAGCCGAAGAACCCCGATCATATCGAGAAGGTGCTGAAGGACCTCTCGCTGTGGGACAAGAAGGACAGCAAGATCATCACGCTCTCCGGCGGCATGAAGCGTCGCGTGATGATCGCGAAGGCGCTGTCGCACGAGCCGCAGATCCTGTTCCTCGACGAGCCGACCGCCGGCGTCGACGTCGAGCTGCGCAAGGGCATGTGGGAGGTGGTGCGCACGCTCCAGCAATCCGGCGTCACCATCATCCTGACCACGCATTACATCGAGGAAGCCGAGGAGATGGCCGACCGCATCGGCGTCATCAACAAGGGCGAGATCGTGCTGGTCGAGGACAAGGCTACCTTGATGCAGAAGCTCGGCAAGAAGCGGCTGACGCTGCATCTGCAAGGCAAGCTCGATGCGCTGCCGGAGAGCCTCAGGCATTACGAGCTCGACCTCTGCGACGGCGGCGCGACGCTGGTCTACGACTACGACACCAAGGGCGAGCGCACCGGCATCACCAGCCTGCTCGGCGACCTCCGCACCGCCGGTATCCGTTTCAACGATCTCGACACGACGCAATCGTCGCTCGAGGACATCTTCGTCGATCTCGTGAGGGCGTCATGAACTACCGCGCTGTCCGCGCCATCTATCTGTTCGAAATGGCGCGCACCTGGCGCACGCTGCTGCAAAGCATCGTGTCGCCGGTGGTCTCGACCTCGCTGTATTTCGTGGTGTTCGGCGCCGCGATCGGCTCGCGCATCAGCCAGGTCGAGGGCGTCAGCTACGGCACCTTCATCGTGCCGGGCCTGATCATGCTCTCGGTGCTGACGCAGAGCATCGCCAACGCCTCGTTCGGCATCTACTTCCCGAAATTCACCGGCACGATCTACGAGATCCTGTCGGCGCCGATCTCCTATTTCGAGATCGTGCTCGGCTATGTCGGCGCGGCCGCGACCAAATCGATCATCCTCGGCCTGATCATCCTCGCCACAGCTGGCCTGTTCGTGCCGCTGCACATCCACCATCCGGCCTGGATGCTGGCCTTCCTGGTGCTGACGGCGGTGACGTTCAGCCTGTTCGGCTTCATCATCGGCATCTGGGCCGACGGGTTCGAAAAGCTGCAGATGATCCCGATGCTTGTGGTGACGCCGCTGACCTTCCTCGGCGGCAGCTTCTATTCCATCGACATGCTGCCACCCGCCTGGCGCACGGTGGCGCTGCTCAATCCGGTCGTCTATCTGATCTCCGGCTTCCGCTGGAGCTTCTACGAGATCGCGGACGTCAGCATGGCCGTCAGCATCGGCATGACGACGGCCTTCCTGGTGATCTGTCTGGTCGTGATCTGGTGGATTTTCCGCACGGGGTATCGGTTGAAGAACTGATCGAGAGGCGTAGCCCGGATTGCGCTTCGCTCCATCCGGGCTACGGGGACATCACCGATAGCAGTGGAAGCGGTTGTATCCGTCGTAATAGCCGCGGCAGCGACGGTGGCCGCGATGAGGAATGCCGAACACCCCCTCGACCGCGCCGACGGCACCGCCGACACCCGCGCCGACCGCGCCTCCAACCACGCCACCCACGGGGCCGGCTATCCGGTTGCCTTCATAAGAACCTTCCTGGGCGCCCCGAACGATGCCTTGGGCATGGCCAGGCTGTGGGATGCAGGACAGCGCGGCCAGAACGGCGGCGCCAGCAAAGAGCAGACGGAAAGGCAGACCGGCCGGCCGAGAAGCGGCGGCGACGCAAACTTTGTTCATCTTCATTCCCAAAGGTAAAACCGGCGGCGGAAGCCGCCGGTCGAGGCAGCGATCATCAACGCCGATGCGGCCAAATGGTTGCGCCCCGGATGGTTGCGCCATTCTGATGAATTGTCGGCATTATGAACGCATCTCCCGCTCGCGAAAATGTCAGCGCTACCGCTGGCTTTGCGGCACAAAGCGGCCTTGCTTACGCCGGGCGTCCCGTTAACGATGGGCGGGCAGGCCGCTGGAACGAAAGCCGGATTGCAGGCATAGTGCACGCCGGGGGACGGAGAGCCGCGGCGCCTAGTGTGAACAGGCCGGAGGCCACAAGTCAGATGCGTTCGTTTTTTATTGCTTTCACCTCCCTGATGCTTTTGAGCGCGGGCACCGCGCAGGCCAAGGTCGAGATCACCGTCGACAAGGACAATCAGCAGATGACCGTCGCTGTCGACGGCGTCGCGCGCTACCACTGGCCGGTGTCGACAGGCATCCCCTCGCGGGAGACGCCGAACGGCGCGTTCCGCACCTTCCGCATGGAAGAGGATCACTATTCCAAGGAATTCGACGACGCGCCGATGCCGCACGCGATCTTCTTCACCAAGGTCGGGCACGCCATCCACGGCACCGACTCGGTCGGCCGGCTCGGCACGCCCGCCTCGCATGGCTGCGTGCGGCTGTCGCGCCAGAATGCCACGACTCTTTACGCGCTGGTGCAGCAGCAGGGCGTGCTCAACACCACGGTGACGCTGACCGGCTCGGCGCAGGTGGCCCTGGCGCGCAATCCGCGTGGCCGCAACCCCACGGCAGTGGCCCGCGCGCCGCAGCCCGCCGAAGAGCAGTACGCCACATCAGGCGATCCCGTGAACCTGACGCCTCAGGCCGCACCTGCCCGCCGCTACATGCCGCAGGATGACAACTACATCTATCCGGCCGACGGCACCGACACCGGCGCGCGCTACCCGGCGCCGCGTGGCAGCCGCCCGCTCTATGACGCACAGGTCTATCAGCAGCAGCCGCAGCAATATTACAATCAGGGCAACGGCACCTACTATCAGCCGCAGCCCCGGCAGGTTTACCAACCCCGTGGCTATTACTACCAGAACTGACCCTATCTGAACGCGGCGTTGCCGCGCCAGCGAATCAGAAAGCCGCTGCTGCGACGGGCGCTTGCCGCAGTCGACCGCAGGAAACAGCGCCAGCCTGTGCACGGATTGGGCACCGGCCGACGCAAGGAAGCAACAGTCCACAACCTTCAACGCAGCGGCGTTCCGGCCAAATTGACAACCAGGGGGTCACCCGTATTGTCGTCCCATTGTTTTTGGGACATGACATGACACGCGAGCAGATTTCGGATTTCTGCGTTGCCGCCCTGGCAAATATCCTGCGAATTTCGAAGGACCGGGTCGACATCGGCACGAAATTCAGCCGCCTTGGGCTCGATTCGGCGATGCTGGTCTACCTGATGATGGAACTCGAGGAGAAGCTCGACCTCGAACTATCGACGGACGACTTCTACGACCATCCGACCGTTGAGGCGCTGTCGCAATTTCTCGCCGACAAGGGCGCAATCCGTCCCGCCGCCTGAGGGCGGCAGAAGCCGGCGCAACCCATGGAAACCTTCCGCTCGCTCGTGGCACTGCTGGCCCGACGTGCGGCGGAGCAGGCCGACGATAGGGCCTACATCTTCGTATCCGATCGCGGGACGGAGGAAGCTGTCCTCACCTTCCGCCAACTGCATCACTCCGCATCCGCCCTCGCGCAGCGATTGACCGTGGCCGCGCGTCCCGGCGACCGCGCCATCCTGGTGTTTCCGCCCGGCATCGAATTCATGGTGGCGTTCTTCGGCTGTCTGATCGCCGGCATCATCGCCGTGCCGATGATGACGCCACGGCGAAACAGCGCGCGCGATGCGAGCGCCGCGATACTCGCCAATTGCACGCCGGCGGTGGCGCTGACCAATTCGGCCGTCGCGCTCCGCGGTGATCTGCGGGCACGCCTCGCGCACGAGCACATTCGCTGGATCGAGGTCGATCTCGGCGCGGCCGATGATGAGACAATCGAACTGCCCGAGCCGGCGCCGGACGACATCGCCTTCCTGCAATACACCTCCGGCTCGACGTCCGCGCCCAAAGGCGTGATGGTGAGCCACGCCAATCTGCTCGCTAATCTCGAGATGATCCGGCTCGCGCTCGGCAACACCCGGCAATCGACTTACGTCAATTGGGTGCCGCTCTATCACGACATGGGGCTGATCCTGAACGCACTGCAGGCGCTCTATGTTGGGGCGACTTGCGTGCTGATGGCACCGAATGCGTTCATGCAGCGGCCGCTCGGCTGGCTGCGCGCGATCTCTCATTACCGCGCGGAAGTGGCGTGCAGCCCGAATTTCGGCTTCGACCTCTGCGTCAGCCGCTATCGCGCCGACCAGATGGAGGGCGTCGACCTGTCCTCGCTCAGGATCGCGCTGAACGGCGCAGAGCCGGTGCATGCGGAAACCATCGAACGGTTCATCCAGACATTTACGCCGCACGGCTTCGATCCGCGCGCAAAGTATCCCGCCTACGGAATGGCGGAAGCGACGCTCCTGATTTCCGGCGGACGCCGCGACGGCGGTCATGTCACACGCAGCCTGAGCCGCACGGCGCTTCAGGCGCACGCAGCGGAAGCGCCTTCCAGCGCTGAAGACACGCAGATCGTCGTCGGCTGCGGCCGCGCGCTCACCGGCGAGCGGATCGCCATCGTGGACGCGGACAACCGCACGCGCCTGCCCGCGGACCGCGTCGGCGAGATATGGGTGAACGGGGCCAATATCGCCCGCGCCTATTGGCGCAACGACGAGGCGACGCGCGAGGGGCTCAATGCGCAGATTGCCCGCGAAAACGGGGCGTGGCTGCGCACCGGCGACCTCGGCTTCCTCGACGTCACCGGCGAACTGTTCGTCACCGGGCGGATCAAGGACCTCATCATCGTCCGCGGCATCAACCATTATCCCCAAGACGTCGAGCGCACCGTGCAATCGCTCGATGGAGCTTTGCGCGAAAATTGCGGCGCGGCGTTCTCGGTGCCCGACGAGACCGGCGAAGAGGCACTCGTCATCGTCCAGGAAATCGAGCGCACCGCGCGTCACTCGATCGACACCGAAACGATCAGGGGCCGGATTCGGGAGGCCATCGCCGACAACCACGAACTCTCGGCGCGCCACATCGCGCTGATCCGGCCCGGCACCCTGCCGAAGACCACCAGCGGCAAGATCCAGCGCAAGCTGGCGCGCAAACTCTGGCTCGATGGCGGTTTCGAGCAGCTCGGCTGAGGACCGCTCAGAAATCGATCTTCGCGTTCTCCCCATCGCGCAGGCTCGCAACGATCCCCTGCTCGATCTTGCGCGCCAGGATGGCGCGATAGTGGATGAAGTCGGCAAAATTGGCGCGGTCGCGCGTAAGATCGTTATCAACGCGATAGTTGATGAAATTGCTGCGCGGTCGGCCCGCGACCACTTTCTTCAGCGCCGCGTCGCAGGCGCTGCGCTCCAGGGCGGCTTCCGTGCCGGGCTTCGGCACGGTGGTCGCGAAGGTCGGCGGCACGATGATGACGACGGGCACACCGGCCGGCAATGTCCTGACGATATCTGCCAGCGCAGCGATCTCGGGAAATGTCGCCCGCATCTCGGCGGACAAGGACGGCGCCGGATCCCTGGGCCAGCCGACTTCCTTGAATTGGCCCGGCGGCCAGATGTCCTCGTAGCTGACAAAGCCGTCAGGGTTCATCCGTGGTCGCCGGCCAAGGCCGATGCTGATGCGTTGAAAAGCGTGCTCGATCGCCTGCCATGAGATCAGACGCGCAGCGTAGGTGACGACGCTTCTGTCATAGAGCCAGTCGGGAAACGGGACGCCGCCCTCCTCCTTGAGCCGTGCATGCACGCACCAGCCGGGATCAGTCACGACCACCAGGGCACCGACCTCGCGGTGATTCCGCAGGAAGAAGTCCAGCACCGCGAGCTCCTGGCGGGGAACCGCACCGGTCATGTAGAGCTGCACGAATCGCAGGCCGGTCGCGCGCGACAGTTCCATCGGCTCGATCATCTGTGCCGTCGAATTGCCCAGGATCGCGGCATTGAAATCCGGATTTCGCGCGCGGCTCGCCGCCGTGATCTGAGTCAGACGATTATCGACGCCGTCGATGCCAAGCAGGCCGAGCTTGCCGCTGTCATAGGGATCGACCACCACCATGAATGCGAGCACCAGCAGCGCAGCCCCGATCAGCGTGCCCAGACACGCGAGCAAGCTCCGGCCCCAGCCGGGGTCGGTCTCAGAACTTGAAGTAGACGAAGTCATGGAGATCCCGACCACCCATGTGAAGCAGCGATGCGAATAGCCCAAGACCGAGCAGACCCGCGAGCCACGGATTGGGGCGACGCGTGAGCACCGCCACGATGTCCTGGCTCGCCGGCAGCAGGAAGGCGAACAGCGGCGCTACAATCAGCGGCCACAAATGCTTTCCGCGCTCGAGCGGCAGCGGCGAAACCAGCCCACAGAAGACATGCCATGCCGCCTCCACGGAGCCCGCGCGAAAAATCACGCCGGTCGCGAGCACGAAGAGCACGGTGAGCGTCCAGCCGAGCCATGACGGGAACTCCGGGCCATAGCGACGCCACAGCGTGCAGGCAACCAGCGCAAGCCCGTGCAGCACGCCCCACAACACGAAGGTCCAGCTCGCGCCGTGCCACAGGCCGCACAGCGCCATCGTGATCATCATCGCGCCGAAGAACTGGATCGGTAGCCAGTGCCGCGGCAAAAGACGCAGGTTGACCAGCGGATAAAACACGTAGTCGCGCAGGAACAGCATCAAGGTGATGTGCCAGCGCTGCCAGAAATCCTGGATATTGGTCGAGCGCAGCGGCGCATTGAAATTGTACGGCAGCTGCACGCCGAACAGCAGACCAAGGCCGATCGCGATGTCGGAATAGCCGGAGAAATCGAACAGTATCTGGAAGGAGAAGCAGAAGGCAAGCCAGGCATCGCCGCTGGGCAAGGGCCCGTTCGCTGCCTGCGCGTAGATGGGATCGAGCAGATGCGCGAGGCCGTCGGCGATCACGATTTTTTCGAACAGGCCGATCGCAATGAAGCAGGTCGCCACACAGAACTGGCGCTGCCAGCCCGGAACGTAGATCTGCCTGCCGAACTGATGCATCACCTCCGACCAGCGCGCCAGGGGGCCGGCGATCGCCTGCGGGAAGAAGGCGATGTAGAGCGCGTAGCGGTCGAGCGCATAGAGCGGCGCCCTGCCGCGCTTCAGATCGACCAGATACATGATGTGGTGGAAGGTGAAGAAGGAGATGCCGAGCGGTAGCCCGACGTCGAGCACCGGCAACGTCGTACCCAGCGCGAGACCTAGATTGGCGAGAAGAAAGTTGGCGTATTTGAACAACGCCAGCACCGCGAGATCGAGCATGATCACCAGTGTCAGCACCGCCGGCCACTTCACGCGCCCATAGGCGACCGAGGCGAGCCAGTTGATCGCGATCGAGCCGATCAGGAGCAGGATGAAGGACGGGCTGCCCCAGGCATAGAAGGCGAGCGACAGCGCGACCTGCACGCCGATGCGCAGATGCGGATAGGGATCGGCCAAGCGATAGATCAGCAGCGCCGCGGGCAGGAAGACCAGGAGAAAGGGATAGTCGTTGAACAGCATCGGTTCAAAGCCGCGCCATCGCCGGCGTGAGCCGGCGGATGATGCTCAGCCCGTTTCGAGGTCGGGCGCAACGTCACCCGGCTGCCGCAGCATGCGTCGCGCAATCTTCTCCTCGCTCGGCACCTTGACGTCCCAGGCCAGTCCCAGCGCTTCCAGCGCCCTGATGAAGATGAAGCCGGGATCGAACTCGAACCAGCGCAGGCCGAAGGCCGCGGAATAGGGAAAGGCGTGGTGGTTGTTGTGCCAGCCCTCGCCCCAGGCAAGCCAGGCCATCACGCCGAGATTGCGGCTGTTGTCGTCCCGGGTGACGAAAGGTTGCGCGCCAATGCTATGCATGACGGAGTTGATGGCGGACATGGTCTGCTCGACCACGAACATGCGCACCACGCCGCCCCAGAGCAAGCCGGTCACTGCGCCCCACAGGCTCATGGTGGCGAGGCCGCCGATCGCGGCCGGCAGCACCAGGCCGAGACCGACCCAACTGTAATAGTAGCTGTTGACGGCAACCAGCCTGCGATCCGCCATCAGATCCGGGACATAGTGCGCAACATTGGGATAATCGTGCTCGATCATCCAGGTCAAATGCGCGTGCAGGAAGCCGCGCAGGCGGCCGAACGCGCCCTCGCCGTGCAGCCGCGGTGAATGCAGATCGCCGTCGTGATCGGACAATTCGTGGTGCCGGCGGTGCATTGCCGCCCAGGACAGCATGGGGCCGCGGCCGGCCATCGATCCCATCACGACCAGGATCGCACTCATCGCTGTGGAGGTCGCGAAGGCGCGGTGGGTGAAGAGCCGGTGATAGCCAACGGTAAGGCCGAGGCCGGTAACCAGCCAGAAGCCGGCGAACAGGCCAAGCTCCATCGCGCCGATCGGGCGGTAGAACAGAAGGACCAGCGCCAGCAGCGTGCCGACGAAGGGCAAAACGTCCAAGATGACGAAATGCCGGCGCTGCATCCGGCGAAAATGCCGGCTGCGGATAATTCGATGGTCGCGTTGCTGCTGCACGGGCGGGATTCCAAGGCACCGACTATGAGTACATACCCCCGCGCTGGCCGCAACCCAAGCCACCGCCCAAGGTTTCAACAGCCACGAAAACCTATACAATCGTCCGGACGCGCCAAAACGCGTTGAAATATCGCCCCTTTCCCCTTGCCCCACGAGCCGCCATGCCGTCACGTGCTGCGACGATCTTGACCGTACTGACACTTCTCATTGCGGGACCGGCCATGGCATTTGATTCGGCTTTCGACCTTGAGGCCCATCGCGGCGGACGGGCGCTGCTGCCGGAAAACACGCTTCCGGCCTTCGCCAATGCGTTGTCGATGGGCGTGGACACGCTGGAGCTCGACGTCGGCACCACCGCCGATGGCGAAGTGGTTGTGTCGCATGAGCGCGGGCTCAACCCTGATATCACGCGGGATGCGAGCGGCGCCTATGTCGCGGCCCCCGGCACGCCGTTCGTGAAACTGCGGCTCGCCGATATCAGGACCTATGACGTCGGCGAGATCCGGCCAGACAGCCCTTACGCGAAGCAATTCCCCGACCAGCGCGCCATGCCCGGGACCCGCATTCCGACCTTGAGCGAGCTGTTCGCGCTGGTGCGCAAATCCGGCAATACGCGCGTGCGCTTCAACATCGAGACCAAGATCGATCCGAACCATCCGGACGAGACGCTCGATCCGCAAGCTTTCGTCACCAGGCTGCTCGCCCTGATCGAAGCCGAAAAGTTCTCCGACCGCGTCATGATCCAGTCGTTCGACTGGCGGACTCTGTTGCTCGTCCAGCAGCGGGCACCGAAGATGCCGACGGTGTACCTGACGCTCCAGCGCGGCTCGAGCCAGACGGTGGCGCTGGACAAGGCGACCAATTGGACAGCAGGATTCAGCCCGGCCGATCATGGCGGGTCGCTGCCCCGGACCATCAAGGCTGCGGGCGGCACGGTCTGGTCGCCCTATTTCGGCGATGTGACCGCGGCGCTGATCGTCGAGGCCCATGCGCTCGGGCTGCGTGTCGTGGTCTGGACGGTCAACAAGCCCGAGGACATGGCGCGCATGATCGAGATCGGCGTCGACGGGATCATCTCCGACAGGCCCGATTTGTTGCGACAGGTCGCGGGCGAGAAAGCAATTGCGTTGCCCGCGGCGACGCCGGTGGAGCCGTAGAAGCGGGCCTTACTCCCCGTCCCGCAAGCGCCGGTACAGCGCGCCCAAAATGTTGGAGTAATCGTCGGTCCAGACCCGCACCCTGTCGTCGGCTTCGGTCTGCTCCCATGATTTCGACGATGCGAGCCTGCCGACGTCGGCATCCTCGCGGGCGGAGATGACGACGTCGGTCGAGAAGATGTAGTCGCCATCGCGCCCCGAATCCTCGTTGTAGACCCAGCTCTTGAGATCGTTGGCATCGGCGATGCCGACCACGACGGTCTCGAGATCGAGGTGGCGGTTTGAGACGTGCATCACCACGGCACCGTGCGGAGCGAGCTTGTCCTTGTAGATCTTCATCGCTTCTTCGGTCGCAAGATGGATCGGGATCGCATCGGACGAATAGGCGTCCACGATGATGAGATCATAGCCGCCGTCCGGCTCCTTCGCGAAGGTAAGGCGGGCATCGCCGATCACCGGCTTCAGGCCCGGCATGCAGCTCGAAATGTAGCGGAAATTCTTCGGATCGCTTGCCGCGTCGACCATGGACTGATCGATCTCGAAGAAGGTCCAGCTCTCGCCGGGCTCGGCGGCGCAGGCGAGCGTGCCCGATCCGACGCCGATCGCCGCGACCTTCAGCGGCGCGCCCTTGCGCTCGCGCATCGCGCTGACGGCCTGACCGATGCCGCCATCCTTGTGATAGTAGGTAATCGGCTCGGGCCGGCCGGTGACCGGCGTGCCGTCATTGTTGAGGAAACGCTCGGCGCCGTGGATCGTGGTGCCGTGCATCAGCACGTGGAAATAGCCGCCGGGCGTCACCACGATCTTGTGCACGCCGAAGAAGCTGCGCACCGTGGTGACGCGGCCTTCGTCCGCCGGATAAACCCGGATCAACGCCAGCGCCAGCGCGACGGTGGCGAATATCTTCCAGCGGCCGGCGTTGACCGCCAGCGCCAGCAGCGCGGCGAGCACGCCGACGCCGCTGGCCAGCCAGACGCGGTGATCCTCGAACCAGCTCGACAGGACGCCCGTCGTGGCAAAGGGCGCAACGAGCACGACGACCAGCGCGGCAAGCGCCAGCCAATACCATTTGACGATGCCCGGCAACCGCTCGTTCGCCGGCGGCCGGCAGAGCGCGGCAAGCGCAACCAGGATCGGATATTCCGCGATCCAGGAGAATGTGAACGGCGCGACGAGCCCTGCGAACAGGCCGCCGACCATGCCGCCGAACGACAGCGCGACATAGAATCCGGTGAGATATTTCGCGGCCGGCCGGGTCCGCGCCAATTCGCCGTGGCAGGCCATGGCGATGACGAAGAAGCACAATTGATGGCCGCCGAGCGTCAGCAGCAGGTTCTGTTCGCCGCCGAAGGCCAGCAGGAAGACGACGCCCGCGATCGCGACCGGTTGCAGCATCAGCATCCATTTGTGCGGCAGCAGCGGCCGCGACTGGAACACCACCACCCAGGTCAGGAGATACAGCGACAGCGGCAGCACCCACAGCAGCGGCGCGGCCGCGACGTCGGTCGAGATGTGCGCGGTGACGGCGATGAGCAGGCCGGACGGCACCCCGGCGAGGAATATCCAGCGCAGCCGCGTCATGAAACCGGGCGCCGGCGCATTCAAATCCTCGGTTCGTGCATCGACCATGGCAAGCTTCGGCGAGCGCAACAGCAGCACGCCGCATGCTGCGATCAGGAGGATCAGAATGCCGTAACCGCCGGTCCAGAGCCGGTTCTGAGTGTGCAGCGTGAACATCGGCTCCAGCAGGAACGGATAGGACAGCAGGGCGAGGAAGCTGCCGATGTTGGAGGACGCATAGAGGAAATAGGGATCATGTCCGGCAGGATGCCCGGTGCGGACGAACCAGGCCTGCAGCAACGGATTGTTGGCGGCAAGCGCGAAGAACGGCAGCCCGATCGAGATCACGAACAGGCCGAGCAGCCAGATCGCGTAGCCCGAAGCGGGCGGATCGCCATAGGCGGAGGCGATGCCGAGCGGCAGCGTGGCGAAGGCCGCGATCAGCAGCAGGAGATGCACCAGCACGGGAACGATGCGGTTCCTCACCTGCATCAACAAATGCGCATAGGCGTAGCCCGCCAGCAGCAGCGACTGGAAGAACACCATCGCCACCGACCACACCGCCGGCGAGCCGCCGAGCCGCGGCAGGACCATCTTGGTGAACAGCGGCTGCACCGAGAACAGCAACAGCGCGCTGACGAAGATCGCGGCGGTGTAGACCGTCAGCAGCAGCCGGTTGCGTGACGAGGACGGCTGCTCCGTGGCGGCGGGTTGCACGATCGAATCCATGGAAGCTCCAGCATATCCCGGCGGGCGCCGGGCGCGCGCAATGGAGCACAAGGCGCCTGAACGAGCAATAAAGGCTCTCGTGATGTTGCAGCGGGGAATGCTTCATATACAGATGTCATTCCGAACCGGGGCGCTCAGACCGTCCCGGAATGACCGTGGAACAGCTTGCACCTTCATGATCGAAACCGACGTCATCATCATCGGCGCTGGCCATAACGGCCTCACCTGCGCGGCCTATCTCGCGATGGCCGGCTTGCGCGTGCGCGTGGTCGAGCGCCGCAAGGTGGTCGGCGGGGCCGCGGTCACGGAGGAGTTTCATCCGGGCTTCCGCAATTCGGTCGCGGCCTACACCGTGAGCCTGCTTAATCCGCAAGTGGTCCGCGACTTGAAGCTGGCCGAACAGGGCCTGCGCATCGTTGAACGACGCGCGCAGAATTTTCTGCCTGCTCCCGACGGCAGCTATCTCCTCATTGGCGAGGGGCGGACGCAGGCATCCGTCGCACGGCTGAGCGCGCGCGACGCAAACGCGCTCGACGGGTTTTCGCGCGAGCTGGAAGATATCGCCGACGTGCTCCGGCAATTCGTGCTGCGCGCGCCGCCAAACCTGCTCGATGGCTTCGGCACGGCCTCGATCCGCGAGGCCGTGAACGCATTCCAGAGTGCCAACATCCTGCGCGGGTTGTCTCTGGAGCAGAGCCGCAGCCTGCTCGATCTCTTCACCCGCTCGGCCGGCGAGATGCTGGATGAACGTTTCGAGCATGATCTGGTCAAGGCGCTGTTCGGCTTCGATGCCATCGTCGGCAATTATGCCAGCCCCTACGCCGCGGGCTCGGCCTATGTGATGCTGCATCACGCCTTCGGCGAGGTGAACGGCAAGAAGGGCGTCTGGGGTCACGCCATCGGCGGCATGGGCGCGATCACGCAAGCCATGGCGCGCGCCGCACGCGACCGCGGCGTCGTGATCGACACCGATGCAGGCGTGCGCGAGGTCATCGTCGAGCGCGACCGCGCGGTCGGCGTGGCGCTGGAGAACGGCACGACCGTCCGCGCGAAATATGTCGCGGCCAACGTCAATCCGAAGCTGCTCTATACGCGGCTGGTCGCCGCCGATGCGCTTCCCCAAACTTTCCTCGATCGCATCCGGCACTGGAAGAACGGCTCCGGCACCTTCCGCATGAACGTGGCGCTGGACCGCCTGCCCTCCTTCACGGCGCTGCCGGGCGACGGCGATCATCTCACCTCGGGCATCATCCTGGCGCCTGATCTCGGCTACATGGACCGCGCCTTTCTCGATGCCCGGGCGCACGGCTGGAGCCGAGAGCCGGTCGTGGAAATGCTGATCCCCTCGACGCTCGACGACACGCTCGCGCCCGCAGGACAGCATGTCGCGAGCCTGTTCTGCCAGCACGTGGCGCCGGAGCTTCCCGATGGAAAGTCGTGGGACGACCATCGTGAAGAAGTTGCCGACCTCATGATCGCGACGGTGGACAAATACGCGCCGGGTTTTGCGACAAGCGTGCTCGGCCGCCAGATCCTGTCACCGCTCGACCTCGAACGGCAGTTCGGCCTGCTCGGCGGCGACATCTTCCACGGCGCGCTGACGCTGAACCAGCTGTTCTCGGCCCGGCCGATGCTGGGCCATGCCGATTATCGCGGACCCGTGAGGGGCCTCTATCATTGCGGCTCCGGCGCCCATCCCGGCGGCGGCGTCACCGGCGCCCCCGGCCACAACGCCGCGCAGGCGATTTTGAGGGATCACCGGTCGTTGTTCGGAAGCCGTGGATAAGCCTGTGGATGGGCTGTGGACAGACTGTTGGCAAAGCTGTGAAGGCGCGGTGGGTTACGCTCCTCCAAAGCCAGTACAAGTCGGTGGAAAATCCGGGGATGAACGGCGGGATAATCCGTGGACAAAGCCCGGAAAAACCAGCGGGTAAGCCAGTGGGCATTCTGTGCAAGCCAATTCCCAAACACGACTGCGCCCGCCAGGGGGCAATTCCCCCGACGGGCGCGGCTCGAAAGCAGTCGGATAGAGAATTGGCCCCGCCGTGAAATGGGAGGCGGAAATTACTTCAAGGAGCTGCTAATCGAAGTGAACTTGTCGTTCATGGTGGTGCCCAGGCCGTTCACCACGGTAATGATCGCCAGCGCGATGCCGGCTGCGATCAGGCCGTACTCGATTGCGGTTGCACCTGAATCGTCGGTCCAGAACTTCAAAATCATGCGCTTCAAGTCTCGCCTCCTATTCCATTTCAAGCTGTGTGGGTTGCCCAACACCCGCAAATCTACGTGGTACAACCTGCGGTCGGGTTAACCTCGTGAATGCAAGTTATTGGAAAAAATTGGAACAAAAGTTCCAAAAATTGAACCGGACGGAACCCTGAGAATGCAGCCCTCCCCCACCCATCGCGCCAGTTTTTCGATCGGCAGCGAGATCGCCGCCAGGCGCATTGTCGACGTCCTCACCGAAATGTTCTTCGAGGACGATGCGGCGGTCGCCGCCTTCGAGCAGCCGAACGGACAGTGGGACGTCGCGCTGCATTTCGCGAACGCGCCGGACCGGGCCTGGCTGCGCGAACTCGTTGCAACCTCAGCAGGAAATGAGATCGCGGACACGCTGGCCTTCGACACCGTCGAAGCCAGGGACTGGGTCAAGTCGAGCCTGGAAGATCTCGTCCCGGTGCCGGCCGGGCGCTTCGTCGTCCACGGCAGCCATGACCGCGACCGCGTGGCGCCAAACAAGCTCGCCATCGAGATCGAGGCGGCTCTCGCCTTCGGCACCGGCCATCACGGCACCACACGCGGCTGTTTACTCCTGCTTGACCATGTCCTGAAAAGCACCCGGCCCGGCCGCGTGCTCGACCTCGGCACCGGGACCGGCGTGCTGGGGATAGCGGCGGCGAAGGCGCTGCATCGCGCGGTGCTGGCCTCCGACATCGACCCGGCCTCGGTCAAGGTGGCAGCCGAGAACGCCTTGTTGAACGAAGTCGGTCACCATGTGCGAGTGATCCGCGCCACCGGATTCGCTGCGGCCGATTTTGGCAGATGCGGCCCGTTCGACCTGGTGCTGGCCAACATCCTGGCCAATCCGTTACGGCAATTGGCGGGCCCGTTGACGCGGCACCTCGCGACCGGAGGGCGCGTCATCCTCTCGGGCCTGTTGACGCCCCAAGTCCCCGCCGTGATCGCCGCCTACCGCGCGCGCGGCCTAGTGCCTCTGAAGCACTTGCGGATCGAGGGGTGGAGCAGCCTGTTGCTGCGGAAGATGTGGTGAGTACGGGTGCTGCTGTAGATGCCGCTACTTTGCCGCCTTCTCGTCCGGGCGCATCGCGCGCTCGGCCCGCGAGGCGCGCCTCGCGCGGCGTTCGGCGAAACGGTCGATCATCTGGTTGATGAGGCCGCGCGGTTTCTTCGGTGTTGCCGCAGCCGGGGCGCGGCGCACCGGCGGCGTAATCTTCTCAAACGTGAACGCTGGCATCGAGTGTCCCCTCGTCATTGAGATGAACAACTTGCTCGAATTTCCCTGTTATCCAGACGAAGCGCAACTGCCGCATCCTGTACTCCACTCAATTCGAATGGAACTTGTTCAAGCACAGTCCATGCCAGATACGACCTCAAATGCGTCTACATTGCGGACTGATCCGCATGATCCTAAAGTGATCCACCATGTTCGAAGCGCACTTCCAGACATTCGAGGAGCCCGAGGCGGGCGTCGCATTGACGGCCCGGTTGGCCGCGCTCCGTGAAGAACTCGCCCGCCGCAAGCTGACCGGTTTCGTGATTCCACGCGCCGACCAGCAGCAGAATGAGTATGTGCCGCCGTCGGAAGAGCGTCTGGCCTGGCTGACCGGTTTTACCGGCTCGGCGGGACTGGCGGTGGTGCTGACGCACGAGGCCGCGGTGTTCGTCGATGGCCGCTACACGATCCAGGCGGCCAAGCAGGTCGATTCAAGGGCTTGGGCCGTGGAATCTCTGATCGATCCCCCGCCGGAAAGCTGGATGTCGGCACACCTGAAGGCCGGCGACCGCCTAGGATTTGATCCGTGGCTGCACACTTTTGCGGCAGCCGAGCGTTTGTCCGCCGCCTGCACCAAGGCCGGTGCCGAGTTGGTCGCCGTCGACAGCAATCCGGTCGATGCGATCTGGCAGGACCGCCCACAGCCGCCGATTGCGCCGGTCACGGTGCACGGGATGCAACATGCCGGCGTGACTGAAGCCGAGAAGCTGACACAGATCAGGAGCGAGATCGGCAAGCTCGGCGTCGATGCGTTGGTGCTGTCCGACAGCCATGCCGTGGCCTGGACCTTCAACATCCGCGGCGCCGACGTCGCGCATACGCCGCTGCCACTGTCCTATGCGCTGGTGCCGAAGGACGGCCGTCCCACAATCTTCATCGATCACCGCAAGCTCTCCAATCTGACCCGCGACCATCTCGAGCAGTCCGCCGACGTGCGCGAGCCCGATGCGATGGCGCCGACGCTGATGGCGCTCGCCAAGAGCGGTGGATCGATCGCGCTCGACAATGCGACCGCGGCCGATGCCCTCAGCCGGCTGATCACGGGTGCCGGTGGCAAGCCGGTGCGCGGCAGCGATCCGATCGCGCTGCTCAAGGCGGTCAAGAACACGACCGAGATCAAGGGCACGCAAACCGCGCACCGGCGCGACGCCGTGGCGTTGGCGCGCTTCCTCGCCTTCATCGACCGCGAGGCGGCAAGCGGCAAGCTCACCGAGATCGACGCGGTCGAGGCGCTGGAGACGTTCCGCCGCGATACCGGCGCGCTCAAGGATGTGTCGTTCCCGACCATATCGGGCACCGGCCCGAATGGCGCCATCGTGCACTACCGCGTCACCCGCAAGAGCAACCGCCGGATCGTGCCCGGCGATCTGCTGCTGATCGATTCAGGTGCACAATACGAAGACGGCACCACCGACGTCACCCGCACCATGGCCGTGGGCGAGCCGACCGATGAGATGCGCGACCGCTTCACGCGCGTGCTGCGCGGCCACATCGCAATCGCCCGCGCGATCTTTCCCGACGGCGCGACCGGCGCGCAACTCGACACACTGGCACGGCAATATCTCTGGGCCGCCGGCGTCGATTTCGAGCATGGCACCGGCCACGGCGTCGGCAGCTATCTCTCGGTGCACGAAGGACCGGCACGGATATCGAAGCTCGGCACCACGCCGCTGAAGCGAGGCATGATCCTGTCCAACGAGCCCGGCTACTACAAGACCGAGGGTTTCGGCATCCGCATCGAGAACTTGGAACTGGTGGTCGCTGCCGACATCAAGGGCGCGGAAAAATCGATGAACGCCTTCGAGACGCTGACCCTGGCACCGATCGACCGCCGGCTGATCGATGTCGGCATGCTCAGCAAAGACGAACTCGACTGGCTCAACGCCTACCACGCGCGCGTCAGGGCCGAGGTGCGGCCGGCCCTGGACGAGACGACGAAGGCCTGGCTTGACCAGGCCACGGCGGAGTTGAAGGCGTAAGCGCGTCGTCGCATGGCACTACGTGTTTTGTGCAAGGCTGTCTCTCCACCACAGCTGTCATGCTCCGCGAAGGCGGGGCATCCAGTACGCCGCGGCCTCTCGATTCAATCACTGCTGCCTCTGGAATACTGGATTCCCCGCCTCCGCGGGGAATGACACCTATCACGCGGCATGAGCAACGCGCCCAATTCATCATCATCGCGCCGCCATTATCACCGTCCCGGAATCCGTATAGCCGCATTCCGAAACGCCGATATCCGTCTTGCGCGAGAGCGCTACAGTCAGATTCGAATTTCTATGAGACGGTCAGGCATGCACGGCATGATAAGCAAGCCGCCGGAAACGGCGAAAAACATCGCGACCTCGCGCGTGGTGTTGCTGCTGCTCGTCGTCATGACCGGCATCGCGCCGATCTCGCTTTACATGCTGGTTCCGGCGCTACCGGTGCTGGCGACGACCTTTGGCAGCGACATCTCGGTCGCGCAGATGACGGTGTCGCTGTACATGGTCGGCATCGCGCTATCGCAACTCATCATGGGCCCGCTGTCGGACCGTTTCGGGCGGCGCCCGGTGCTGCTTGGAGGTCTGGCGCTGATGGTCGTCGCCAGCGTCGCCTGTATCTTCGCGGAAACCCTGCCGCAGCTGATCGCCGCGCGCTTCTTCCAGGCGCTGGGCGGCGCCGCCGGCATGGTGGTGAGCCGCGCCATCATCCGCGACATCTAGCAGCGCGATCGCGTCGCCTCGATGATCAGCCTCGTGGTCGCGGCGCTGATGATCGGGCAGATGGTCTCCCCGCTCACCGGCGGCCTGATCGAGACAGCATTCGGCTGGCGCGCGATCTTCTACGCCATCACCGTCGCCGCGATCATCGTCGCCGTCGGCATCGCGTTCGCGCTGCCCGAGACGCGCCGAGACCGCGCCGCCGGCAGCGGCTTTCGCGGCGATGTCGGGATCCTGATCCGCAACCGCGCCTTCGTCGGCTACGTGATGTGCCAGGTGCTGGCCTCGCAGATCATCTTCACGTTCGCCGGCGGCGGCCCCTATATCGTGGTGACGCAGATGGGCAGGACCAGCGCCGAATACGGCGCGTGGTTCGCGACGACGGGTTTTGCCTATCTCGTCGGCAATCTGCTCTGCGTGCGCTTTGCGCCCAGGCACTCCCTGGAGAAGTTGATCTGGTTCGGCCTCGCGCTCCAGCTTTGCGGCAGCCTGTTGAACCTGCTGTGGAGTTTCACCGGCTGGAACGAGACACCCGCCTGGCTGTTCGGCACGCAGATGATCGTGATGGTCGGCAATGCCTTCGTGATGGCGAACTCGGCCGCCGGCGCCATCAGCGTCCGTCCCGAGGCCGCCGGCACCGCATCAGGTGCGATGGGCTTTCTCCAGCAGGGCATCGGCGCGCTGATGTCGCAATTCGGCGCCTATCTCGGCGGCCATTCCGCGACCACGCTGCCGCTCACCGCCGCAGTGCTGGCGATCTCCCTGCTGTGCGCCTGCACGATGATCTTCGTCGTCCCCCGCCGCGAGGTCATGGTGAGCGAGACGCTGATCGAGCAGGCGGAAGAGGAAGAGAGCGGGATGATGTGAGGGATGGCACGCCGCGTCCTCCGTCATTGCGAGCGAAGCGAAGCAATCCAGACTGCGACCCGCGGAAAGATTCTGGATTGCTTCGCTTCGCTCGCAATGACGAAAGAAGCCCTCACTCCCCGATCAGCGTCAGCCACTCGTCCTCGGTCAGCACCTTGACGCCATGCTTGTTGGCTTCCGCGAGCTTCGAACCCGCGCCGGGGCCGGCGACGACGAGATCGGTTTTCTTGGACACCGAGCCGGACACTTTTGCGCCTAGCCGCTCAGCGGTGGCCTTGGCCTCGTCGCGCGTCATCTTCTCCAGCGAGCCCGTGAACACCACGGTCTTGCCGGCGACGGCGGAGTTGCTCTTCGGCTTCTCGGCGTCGATGATCTCGACCTCCTTCGTCAGCCGCTCGACGATGCCGCGATTGTGGCTCTCGCCGAAATAATCGGCGATGCTCTTGATCACGGTCTCGCCGATCTGGTCGAGCGCATCCATCTCGGCCATTGCCTCCTCGTCGCCCTTGGCAACCTTGAGGCTGGCGTCGTGGAAGGCGTCCCAGGAGCCGTAGCCGCGTGCCAGCGCCAGCGCCGTGGTCTCGCCGACATGGCGCATGCCGAGCGCGTAGATGAAGCGCTCCAGTGCAATCTTGCGACGGCTCTCGATCGCGCCGAACAAATTGCGCACCGAGGTTGCGCCGTAACCCTCGATGTCCTCCAATTTGAGTTTTGCGTTGCGCTTTTCCAGCGTGAAGATGTCGGCTGGCTCCTTCACAAAACCCTCGTCGAAGAAGTACTGGAGCTGCTTCTCGCCAAGGCCGTCGATGTCGAAGGCGCGCCGCGACACGAACAGCTTCAAATGCTCGATCTTCTGGTAGGGGCAGGCGAACTCGCCGGTGCAGCGAGCGCGTGAGCCCTCTTCGCCCGCCGCCGTCTCCTCGCGCGTGACATCAGTATGCAACGGGCACGGGCACTTCTTCGGAAACTGGAATTCCCTGGCAGCCTTCGGCCGCTTGTCGAGGACGACGTCGACCACCTGCGGGATGACGTCGCCGGCACGCTGGATCACGACGGTGTCGCCGATCCTGATGTCGCGGCCCTCGCGCAGCACCTCGCCCTTGTTGCCGATACCCTTGATGTAATCCTCGTTGTGCAGCGTGACGTTCTGCACGATCACGCCGCCGACGCCGACCGGTTCGAGCTTGCCCACCGGCGTGAACGAGCCGGTGCGGCCGACCTGGATCTCGATGTCGCGCAACACCGTCGTGGCGCGCTCGGCGGGGAATTTATGGGCGATGCCCCAGCGCGGCGTGCGCGAGACGAAGCCGAGCCGTTCCTGCCAGTCGATGCGGTCGACCTTGTAGACGACGCCGTCGATGTCGTAGTCGAGTTTTGCGCGCTGTTCCTCGATCGCACGATGAAACGCCAGCAGTTCCTCGACGGAGTGACAGAGCTTGGTCAGCGGGTTGGTCTTGAAGCCGCAGCGCTCGAACCAGCCGATCATGCCGCTCTGCGTGCCCTCCGGCATCGCGCTCATCTCGCCCCAGGCATAGGCGAAGAAGCCGAGGGGACGCGAGGCGGTGATGGTCGGGTCCTTCTGCCGGAGCGAACCCGCGGCCGAGTTGCGCGGATTGGCGAAGATGGTGCTGCCTTCCGCCTTCTGCCGCTCGTTGAGCGCGAGGAAGGCCTTCTTGGTCATGTAGACCTCGCCGCGCACCTCGCAGATGTCGGGGACATTGCGGCCCTTCAGCTTTTGCGGCACGTCTTCGAGGGTGCGGATGTTTGCGGTGACGTCCTCGCCGACCGCGCCGTCACCGCGCGTCGCGGCGGTGGCGAGCTCACCACCCTCATAGCGCAGCGACATCGAGAGGCCGTCGATCTTCGGCTCGGCCGAGAAATCGATTCTGTCGTCGTCGAGCTTCAGGAACCGCACGATGCGGCCGACGAAGTCGCGCAGATCCTCTTCCGCAAAGGCGTTATCGAGCGACAGCATGGGGACGGCATGCCGCACCTTCTTGAAGCGGCCCGACGGTGCAGCGCCGACTTTCTGCGACGGCGAGTCCGCGCTGACGAATTCCGGAAAGCGCTTCTCGATCGCGTTGAAGCGCTGGCGCAGCGCGTCATACTCGGCATCGGTGACGGTGGGCGCGTCGTCCTGGTAGTAGCGCTCGTTGTGCCCCTCGATCTCGAGCGCGAGCCGCATGTGCTCGACCTTGGCCTGCGCCTTGGTGAGGTCGGCGACGTCGCGAAGCGGTGCTGGTTTCGATTTTGCTGCTCTGGCCATGGTGCTTGGATACGATGGAGCGGGCGGGAGGGTAAAGGCGGTTACAGTTTCGTACCCCGGACATAACGTTTAGGGCCCCGGCGCTTGCGCGCGTCCGGGACACGAAATCAAGCCGTCGCCGCCTTGAGCAGACGGTCCGCGGCAGCCCTCGCCTCGGCGGTGATCTCGGCGCCGGCGAGCATCCGCGCGATCTCCTCGCGGCGGTGGTCGGCGGCGAGTGCATTGACGCGGGTGGCGACGCGCTTGCCCTTGTCCAGCGCGTCCTTGGAGATCAGCAAATGCTGGTCGGCACGGGCGGCGACCTGCGGGGCGTGGGTTACGGCCATCACCTGAACCTTGCCGGCGAGCCGCGCCAGCCGTCCGCCGATCGCGTCCGCGACCGCGCCGCCGACGCCGGTGTCGATCTCGTCGAACACCAAGGTCGGCGCCGAGCCGCGGTCGGACAGCACCACCTTCAGCGCCAGCAGGAAACGCGACAGCTCGCCGCCGGAGGCGACCTTCATCATCGGCCCCGGCTTGGTGCCCGGGTTGGTCTGCACCCAGAACTCGACGCGGTCGAACCCTTGCGGGCCTGGAGCGGCCTCGTCGGTCTGGACCTGGGTCATGAACTTGGCGCGTTCGAGCTTGAGCGGCGCGAGCTCGGCATTGACGGCCTTGTTGAGCTTCTCCGCCGATTTCTGCCGCGCCATCGACAGCTTCTTGGCGGCCGCCGCATAGCGCGCATCGGCCTCGATCGCAGCCTGCTCCAGCTTCTTCAGCCGGGAGGCGCCGGCATCGATCAGGACGACGTCGGCGGCGTATTTTGCAGCAAGCGCGGCGAGCCCGTCGACCGGCGTCGAATATTTGCGCGACGCGGCGCGCAACGCGAACAAGCGCTCCTCGATGCGTTCGAGCTCCGAGGGATCAAAATCGGTTGCCGCAAGCGCCGCCTGGAGATGCTGGTCGGCCTCCTCCAGCGCGTTGATCGCGATGTCGATCGCCCTCACCGCGGGTTCGACCAGCGCCGGCGAGTTGACGCCGCGACGCTCCAGCCGGCGCACGGCCGCCGACAGCGAGGCGACCGGCGAATGGTGGCCACCGACCGCCTCCTGCGCCTCGCGCAGGTCGGAGGCGATCTTCTCGCCCTGCATCATGGTCGTGCGCCTCGAAGCCAGCGAGGTCTCCTCGCCGTCCTTGGGCGCGAGCTGCTTCAATTCGTCGGAGGCGTGGCGGAGGTAATCGGCTTCGCGCGCAGCGCGCTCCATGCCGGCGCGATGCTCCTCCAGCGCAGTGTTGGCGGTGCGGCGGGCGTCCCAGAGCGCTTCGACCGCCGAAACGTCCTTTTCGAGACCGGCGAAGGCGTCGAGCAGGCGGCGGTGGGTGGCGGCATCGACCAGCGCGCGCTCGTCGTGCTGGCCGTGGATCTCGACCAGGGCAGCCCCGACCGCCTTCAGCGTCTGCACGCTGATCGCCTGGTCGTTGATGAAGGCGCGGGTGCGGCCGTCGGCGAGCTGGACCCGGCGGAGAATCATCTCGCCGGTATCCTCCAGCCCGTTCTCCGCGAGGATTTTGGCCGCGGGATGGTTTTTTGGGATATCGAATACGGCAGTGACCTGCCCCTGCTCCGCCCCATGGCGCACGAGGCCGGCATCGCCGCGGCCGCCGAGCGCCAACGCAAAGGCATCGAGCAGGATGGATTTGCCCGCACCGGTCTCGCCGGTCAAAACCGCGAGGCCCGGTGCGAATTCGATATCGAGCCGTTCGATCAGGACGATGTCACGGATCGACAGACGCGCCAGCATGGAACTCTATTTCCTAGCCGAGACCCATTTTCTTGAAGGTCTTGCTAATCCAGGACCCCTGATTCTCGCTCGGTTCGAGACCGCCCGATTTTACAAGATTATAGGCGTCCTTGTACCAGCGACTGTCAGGAAAATTATGCCCGAGCACGGCGGCGGCCGTCTGAGCCTCGCCGACGATCCCGATCGCCATATAGGCCTCGGTCAGGCGGTACAGCGCCTCTTCGACATGGCGGGTGGTCTGGTACTGCGTCACCACGGCCTTGTAGCGGTTGATCGCCGCCGTGTAGTCGCGCTTCTGCGCGTAATAGCGGCCGACGTTCATTTCCTTGCCGGCGAGCTGGTCGCGCGCACCTTCGATCTTGGCCTTGGCCGAGGTCGCGTATTCGGAGGTCGGATATTTGCGCACCACCTCTTCCAGCGAGGCGATCGCCTTCTCGGTGCGGGTCTGGTCGCGGCTGATGTCCGGAATCTGGTCGTAATGCGAGGCGGCGATCAGATATTGCGCATAAGCCGCATCCGGGCTGCCGGGATGCAGCGTGACGTAGCGGGTGGCCGCGCCGATGCAATTGTCATAGTCGCCGCCCTGGTAGGACGCGTAGGCCGACATCAGCAATGATTTGCGGGCCCAGTCGGAATAAGGATGCTGGCGGTCGACCTCTTCGAACTTCTTGTTCGCCGCCTTCATGTCCTTCTTCTCGTTCATGAGGTACAGGCCCTCATTGTAGATCTTGTCGGCGGGCTCCTCGACGAAGGTGTCGTCCTTGGCGGTGAACTTGTCCCACAGCGCGCCGGTACCGCAGCCGGCCAGCGGCAGCGCGAGCACAAAGAGGACGACAGCCTGAATCAGCCCACGGGCACGAGACGAGACTTCTCGAGATGAGACCTCTCGAGACGGGACTTGAAGATATCCGCGCGTCATACGCTGTGCCGACATGAATATTGCCCTGACGCCCTGTGGTGCGGTGTCCGCCAGCCCATGAACCCCGTCCTGGGCGCGAAATATAGCTGTGGTGCCTGCCGTGCGACCACGCCGGTGTAACCGAAAAACGATCTTCAACCAACCGGATAGGCAGGCATTCCGCCCGGATTAAGGCGAACGCGCCGCAATCCTAGCCGATCATCGTTACCAGGAGTTTCCCGGGGAAAGCCGCCGCCAAACGCCTGCGGCGACGGGTCTCTTCAGGCCCGTCTCTCCTTTAGGAAATGTCCGCTTCAGGAAACGTCTCGCTTCAGGAAACGTCCGGCCCGTAGACCGCGGCGATCCGGCCGCCGACGATGCCGCGACCGGTTTCAGCCACCGGACGCGTGGTACGGCGGGCTGCCTCGCCCTCGACCACCCGCCACGCTGTACGGTCGGCGAGCAGCGCGGTCAGGACGGCGTGGTTGAGCTTGTGGCCGCCACGCACCGAGCGGTAGGCGCCAAGCAGCGGCAGACCAGCCAGCGCGAGGTCGCCAATCACGTCCAGCACCTTGTGGCGGGCGCATTCGTCGGCGTAGCGCAGGCCTTCGGTGTTGAGCAGCCGCTCCTCGTCGAACACGACGGTGTTGTCGAACGAGGCGCCGAGCGCATACCCCGCGCTCCAGAGCCGTGCGACGTCGCACATCAGACCGAAAGTCCGGGCCCGGCCGACTTCGCGGCGGAAACGCTCCGGGTTGAGGTCGAAGGCGTAGCTCTGCTGGCCGATGACAGGATTGGTGAAGTCGATCTCGACCTCGGCGCGGAACCCGTCGGCATAGGGCCTGATCTCGCCGAAGGAGTCGCCGATCTTGACCGAGATCGGCTTCAAAACCTGGATGAAGCGACGCTGTGCCGGCTGGGTCACGATGCCGGCCTGGTCGATCGCCGCGACGAAGGCCGCCGCGCTGCCGTCCATGATCGGCACTTCCGGCCCGTCGATCTCGATGATGGCGTTGTCGACGCCCATGCCCCGCAGCGCAGCAAGCACATGCTCGGCGGTGGAAACCAGCGGGCCGTTGCGATCTCCGAGGACGGTGGCGAAATCGGTCGCGATCACCTGCTCGGCGGTGGCCTGAACTTCGCGGTCACTTCCCTCAAGCCCGGTACGGATAAAAACAAAGCCCGCGTCGACAGGCGCGGGTCCAAGCGTGAGCGTGACGGGAAGACCGGAATGAACGCCGACGCCTGCCACACTGGCTTGCGCTCGAAGCGTTGTTTGCCGGCTAAATTTCATCAGGAACCGCCCCACTACGACCACTGCGACTTATACTGAACCCGACTGAGCGGCCCAGACCGCTCGCTTCCGAATCCGTATCCCCAAGTCACGGCAAACCATAGTCACTGCCTCAAACAGCGCCAACTCACGCTTTTTTACCGATTGTTACCCCAAACCCGCCGTATTCGCGCCAAGGCTTAACCAAATTGGACCGGAGTTTGGGACCGTTTTCGGTAGTTTTACTGAACCATCGAATATGTAATTAATTATTTAAAATCAGTTGCTTGGCGACGCAATCCGGATACGCACGGGGCAAAAGAAAAGGTCCCGGCAAGCTTCCCGCCGGGACCTTTTTTTGTCTGCCTTATTGTAACAATCCTCAGGTCGCCTGCCGCCGCAGGAAGGCCGGGATATCAAGATGGTCGTCTCCCTGTGGCGCCGGGGCAACAGGCGCGGGACGGCCGTGCATGTCCAGGCCCTGCGGCGCGGGACGACGGGCATACTCCGACACCGGCTCGGTGGAAGCGATTTGCTGCGCCACGGTCTTCTGAGGCCGGCGATCGGGCAGCGGCGGCATCGCGGGACCGGCGGTGCGGGCCGCGATCGGCGCCTCGCTCTCCTCGTCACGACGGCCGAGGCCGACATTGGCGAGGCGCTGCAGCAGCGACAGCCGGGTCTTCTGCGGGGTCTCCTCCTCGACCTCGCCGCGGGCCTGGCGAAGCTCGGCCTGGGCGGGCATCGGAAGTTCCTCGATCCGCGGCATCCGCGGTGTGCGGACCGGCGCACGCTCGGCCTGCGGCGGGATGAAGGTTTCCGGCGTCATCGGCTCATGCATGGCCATCGGCGCCTGCTCGGGCTCGGGGAACAGCGTGGGCTTCTGCGCGATCGGCCGCACTGTGACGTCGCCATAGGTCTGCATCGGCGCGGGAGCCTGCGGGACGTCCGCAACGGCGGCGGCGATGGCGGCAAGCGCAGCGCGCTCCACGTTCGGACGCGGAGCCGTGGGAGCGGCGGCAAATTGGCCCGTTCCTGCGGCCGGGGTCTGCCCTTCGAACTTCTGGGCGCGCTCGGCCATGCGCTGATTGTCGGCGCGCAGCCGTGCGGTCAAATCGGCAAGACGGCTCTCGGCAGCCGCGGCCGGAGCAGCGGGAGCCTGCTGCGCCTGCGGAGCAGGATTCGCCACGGGAGCGCTGGTGGCCTGGCTGTTACGCGCGATCGCGGCCTGCTCGATGCCGGTGGCGACGACCGAGACGCGGATCAGGCCGTCGAGGGCTTCGTCGAAGGTGGCGCCGACGATGATGTTGGCGTCCTGGTCGACTTCCTCGCGGATGCGGGTCGCAGCTTCGTCGACCTCGAACAGCGTGAGATCCTTGCCGCCGGTGATGGAGATCAGGAGGCCCTTGGCGCCCTTCATCGAGCTATCGTCGATCAGCGGGTTGGCGATCGCGGCTTCGGCGGCGGTCAGCGCGCGCTTGTCGCCGGAGGCTTCGCCCGTGCCCATCATCGCCTTGCCCATCTCGCGCATGACGGCGCGAACGTCGGCGAAGTCGAGATTGATCAGGCCTTCCTTGACCATCAGGTCGGTGATGCAGGCAACGCCCGAATAGAGCACCTGGTCGGCCATCGCGAAAGCGTCGGCGAAGGTGGTCTTCTCGTTGGCGACCCGGAACAGGTTCTGGTTCGGGATGATCAGCAGCGTATCGACGACCTTGTGCAACTCGTTGATACCCGCTTCCGCGGTGCGCATGCGGCGGCCGCCTTCGAAGTGGAAGGGCTTGGTCACGACGCCGACGGTGAGGATGCCCATCTCGCGCGCGATCTTGGCGATCACGGGAGCCGCACCGGTGCCGGTGCCGCCGCCCATGCCGGCGGTGACGAACACCATGTTGGCGCCCGAGAGATGGTCGCGGAGTTCGTCCATCACTTCTTCGGCTGCGGCCGCGCCGACGACCGGCTGCGAACCTGCGCCCAACCCTTGCGTGGCGGCCGTGCCCATCTGCACGATGCGCTGCGCCTTCGACATCGTCAGCGCCTGCGCGTCGGTGTTGGCGACCACGAAATCGACGCCCTGGAGGCCCGCCGTGATCATGTTGTTGACAGCGTTACCACCGGCGCCGCCGACGCCGAACACGGTGATGCGGGGCTTCAGTTCGTGAATATCAGGAACATTGATGCTGATGGTCATGTTTGCCTCTCGATCACGCGCGCGTGGGTTCGCCCCGGCCGGCGGCCGCGGGAGTTGGTGAAAATCGAATATTGCGGGAAGGAGTCATCAGAAGCCCTCGCGTAGCCATCGTCCGACCTTTCCGAAATACCCGCCGGTCCCCGTCCTGACCTGCTGCCGCGTATGCCGCGGTTCGACATGTTCGTGATGAACATATTGCGGGTAGACGAGCAGTCCGGCCGGCACCGCGAAGGCGGCGTTCTTCGCCTCGTTGGGCAGCCGGCCGAAACCGAGCGGACGTCCGACCCGCACGGGCCGGCCGAGAATCTGCGTTCCGAGCTCGACCAGACCGGTGAGCTGCGAGGCCCCGCCCGAGAGCACGACACGGCCGTTAGGCTCCGAGGTGAAGGGCGAATCCTTCAGCTTGTCCCGAACCATTTCGAAGACTTCCTCGGCACGATGCTTGACGATGTTGGCGATGGTAGCGCGGGAGACGATCTGCGGCAGATCCTGCTCGTCACCGGCTGTCGGTACAGACATCAGCTCACGCGAGTCCGATCCGCCGGTGATGACGGTCCCGTATAACGTCTTGATTCGCTCGGCATCGGCAATGGTCGCGGAGAGTCCGCGCGCCAGATCCATCGTGATGTGTTGCCCGCCGACCGCAAAACCGGCGGCATGCACGAAGCGACCGCCGGAAAAGACCGCGATCGTGGTGGTGCCCGCGCCCATCTCGACCACGGCAGCGCCGAGATCGGCCTCGTCGTCGGTCAGCACCGACAGGCCAGCCACATAGGGGCTTGCTGCCATGGCTTCGACGTTGATGTGGCAGCGTTCGACCGCCAGCATCAGGTTCCGCGCCACCGTGGCGTCGCAGGTGACGACGTTCATGTCGATGCCGAACTGATGCGCGACCATCCCGCGGGGATCGCGGATGCCCTTGACGCCGTCGAGCGTGTAGCCGACCGGCAGCGCGTGCAGCACGGTGCGGCCTTCGCCGGTGGCGTGGCGCATGCCGGTGGAGGTGACGCGGCTGACATCGGCCGGTGTCACGGCGCCGCCGCGGATGTCGGCCGCGGCTTCGACCAGCTGACCGGAGAGCCGACCGCCGGAGACCGACAGCAGCACGGACTCGACCCGCACCTTGGCCATTTTCTCCGCAAGCCCGACGGCCTGTCGTACCGCCTGCTCGCATTCGCCGAGATCAATCACGGCGCCGGCCTTCATGCCGCGGGACTGGATCTGGCTGTAGCCGATCAGCTCCACCGCATGGGTCCGGTCGCGCAGGGCTTCGCTCGGCGCCGACGGCTTCAGCCGCGCGATCATGCAGGCAATCTTGCTGGTGCCGATGTCGAGGCAGGCGACGAGGCCGCCGCGCTTGTGCGGCATCGGGCGTGTCTTCGGTGTCTGGGTGCGATCAAGACCGGTCATGCAGCGTCCCCGGCCTTTTTCTTCTTCTTGTCCTTGAACAAATCGTCGCGCGCCTTGGCGGCGTCCTCGGACAGCTGCACCACCAACCGATCGGGCAGGCGCAGGTCGACCGCGACGATGTCGCGGGAGAACAGCCTGTCCTCCTTGTCGAGCCTGGACAGCATCGCAAGCGCGTTGCCGACGTCCTGCTCGGGCAGGCGGATGTCGAGGCCGTCCTTGAGCCTGAGGTTCCAGCGCCGCTCCCCGACGAAGATCGCGGCCTTTGTGATCGAATTGACCTGCGGATAGCGCGCCAGCAAAGCGAGGAAATCGCGGGCCTGCGTATCGGCGCCCTTGCCGACCACGAGCGGCAGCGACAGGAACCGGCGAGAGACATAGGGTTCGAGCACGGCGCCGTCGTCGGCGATGACGGAGAGCCGGCCGGCCTCCTGCCACAGCGCGAAAGCCTTGCGCTCGGTGAGCTCGATCATGAGCTGGCCCGGATAGAGCTTCAGCACGGTCGCGTCCGCGATCCAGGGATTGGCCTTGAGCTTGTCGCGCACGGCGTCGGCGTCGAGGAACAGCAGCGAGGATCGGCCGCTGACGCCGCCGATCGCGAGGATCTCGTCCTGGCTGAGCTGCTTGCGGCCGTTGATCACGACGGAGGTGATGCGGAAGCCGGCGGAATTGGCCAGCGCGTTGCGGGTGTCGTTGACCGCCGTGATGAAATCCTGGAGATGGCCGCCCTTGACGATACCGAAGCCGCAGCTTCCGATCAGGAGCAGCACCGTCATGCTGATCCCGACCCGGCGCGGCAGATAGCGCTCGACCAGCGCGACCAACCGCGGCGTCGGCTCGCGCTCGATGATGGCTTTGGCCCGGGCTTTGGTTTTAATCTTTTCGTTGGCCGCAGCACGCGCGCCGTGAACTCGTTCCAGACGCTTGTCCTGCACCCACTCGCGCAGAAGCACGACCGCTCCGATAGCGGCCGCCTTCAGGTCAGCTTGGGGCCTCAGCGATCTGAAAAGCGACCGAGTGAGGCTTCCTGCTCCATCCATTGCACGAGCTCGTCAACAGTTTGCCCGCGACATCGCGCGGGTCCTGGCGAACATGACGTCTCGGACTTGCCGGGCCGGGTGCTGGTCTTCAGCAGAAGAAAACCTCTCCCCTTCAGAGCGTTCGCTGGGAGTGACAACACCCGCAACGGTCCACGCGCCGGCAGCCAAAGCGTCATATGCGCCGCCAGCGTTAACCTTCGGACGTCCTGGTAAACAAAAGGTAAAGTTCGTTAACGACGTGAGCGTTTTGCCCAGGCCTGTGAGGCATTTATGCCGCAATATCCGGCATTTTACCGGTTTTGGGTTCCAAAACCGGCCGTTTCGCCAGTTCGGCCGTTAACCAGTCCTAATTATTTTCGCACACCGGCCACGGCGAGCTCGACCAGGCCGCGCAGGAACTCGACGAACGCGATGCCCTCGGCCTTTAGCGCCTTGGGGTAGAGCGAGGACTTGGTCAGGCCGGGTAGCGTGTTGGTTTCGAGATAGACCAGCCCCTTGTCCGAGACGATGAAGTCCGAACGCGAATAGCCGGTACAGGACATCGCCCGGTGCGCCAGCATCGCCTGCTGCTTCAGTGCGGCGGTGATCTCCGCCGTGAAGCGGCCTGGACAGATCTCCTGGGTCGACTTCAAAAGATATTTCGCCGCGTAGTCGAAACTGCCCTCGCCCGGGATGATCTCGATCGGCGGCAGCGAGATGATCGAGCCATCCGGCCGCTCCAGCACGCCGCAGGTCGCCTCGACGCCGGCGATGTAGGGCTCGATCACGTACTCTTCGTGCTTGGCGGCATTGCGGACGGCGACCAGATCCTGCCTGGCGTTGACGAAGATCAGGCCGTAGCTCGAGCCATCCCTGGCGGGCTTTGCGATCAGCCGGCCGTATTCCGCGAAGGCCTCGTCGATCTGGTCCAGCGCAATGTTGGCCGGCGGCGTCACGCCGCCGAGCGCGGCGAAATGCTTGGCCGCGAACTTGTCGAACGCGAGGTGCGAGGAGGCCGAGCCCGATCCGGTGAACGGCACGCCGCGCGCCTCGCACATCACCTGCAATTCGCCGTTCTCGGCGCGCCCGCCGTGCAGGCCGAGCACCAGCACCCGGTTCTCCGCCCTAGCCTGGTCGAGCGCCTGCTCCAACGGAATGCCTGACGTGCCCGGCTTGAACTCGTCCTCGAACGGGCGGGCATGTTCGAGCAGCTGTCTGGACTGCACGACATGCACCTTGTCCTCAACGTCCCACCACCAGAGATCGGCCTCGGGCAGCGCCTGATGCAGCGCCTGGGCTGAGGCGACCGAAACCAGACGTTCGCGGTTGGAGCCGCCGAAGAGGATGGTGATGCGCATGTTCTCTCGTCGCTTGTCCAGATTAGCCGGGAATTCCGATCCGCTTGATTTCCCAGTGTAGCTCAATTCCGGAATTCGTCTTCACCCGTTCACGAACGGTCTCGCCCAGCGCCTCGATATCGTGCGCGGTGGCATTGCCCGTGTTGATCAGGAAATTGCAGTGCATCTCAGAGACTTCTGCACCGCCGACGCGCAGGCCGCGGCAGCCGGCGGCATCGACCAGCTTCCAGGCGGAATGGCCGGGCGGGTTCTTGAAGGTCGAGCCGCCGGTCTTTTCGCGGATCGGCTGCGCGGTCTCGCGATGGCTCTGCACTTCCGCCATGCGCGCGCGGATTGCGTCGGCATCCCTGATCTCGCCACGGAAACGCGCGGAGGTGAAGATGATGGAGGGATCGACGCCGCTGTTGCGGTAGACGAACTTCATGTCGACATTGAAGAAGACGTGCTTCTTGCCGTCGCGCCCGACGCCTCGCGCCTCGATCAACACGTCCCTGGTCTCGCCGCCGTTGGCGCCCGCGTTCATGCGCAGCGCGCCGCCGATCGTGCCGGGAATGCCGAAGTAGAATTCGAGCCCCCCGATGTTCGCGCCCGCGGCGACTTCCGCCACGCGCTTGTCGAGCGCGGCCGCGCCTGCGGTGACGACATCGCCGCTCGCGCTCGCCTCGCCAAAGGCGCGCGGCGCCAGACGGACCACCACGCCCGCAATGCCGCCGTCGCGCACGATCAGGTTGGAGCCGACACCGACGACATAGACGGGAATGTCGCTTGCGAGATGCGCGAGGAAATAAGCGAGATCGTCCTCGTCCGCCGGCGTGAACAGCACCTGCGCGGGCCCCCCGACGCGAAACCAGGTGAGCTCGGCGAGCGACTGGTTCGCCAGCAGCCGGCCGCGAAGATCGGGCATCGCGGATTTGAGATCGGGTGTGATGTCGGGGAAGCCCACTGCCCTACCCCAGCGCCTTCAACTCATCCGGCAAGGCATATGCCCATTGCGTGATGTTGCCGGCGCCAAGGCACACGACGAGATCGCCGGACTTCGCCACACCCTTGACGATGCCGGCGAGATCGGACGCCGCCGGCAGCGGGATCACCTCGCGGTGGCCGTGGACGCGCAGGCCCGCGGCGAAATGGTCGCGATCGATGCCCTCGATCGGCGTCTCGCCCGCGGCATAGACCTCGGCGACGATCACCGCATCGGCATCGTTGAAACAGGTGCAGAATTCCTCGAACAGCGACTGCAGCCGGGTATAACGATGCGGCTGCACCACGGCGACGATCTTGCCGTTGGTGGATTCCCGCGCCGCTTTCAGCACCGCTGCGATCTCGACCGGATGATGGCCGTAATCGTCGATGACGGTGACACCATTCCACTCGCCGGTCTTGGTGAAGCGGCGCTTGACGCCGCCGAAGCCGGCGATCGCCTTGCGGATCGCCTCGTCCGAGACGCCGAGCTCGCGCGCGACCGCAATCGCGGCCGTCGCGTTGGAGGCATTGTGGCGCCCCGGCATCGGCAGCATGAGATCGGCAATCTCGTGCACGGCGCCCGTCTTGCGATCGCGGAACGCAACCTTGAACTTCGATCCGCCGCCCGTCGGGGCCAGGTCGACGAAGCGCACATCGGCCTGCGGATTCTCGCCATAGGTGATGATGCGCCGATCCTCGATCTTGCCGACAAGAGTCTGCACCACGGGATGATCGATGCACATCACGGCGAAGCCATAGAACGGCAGGTTCTCGACGAAATGGCGGAACGCGTCCTGCACCGCTTCGAAGGTCTTGAAGTGATCGAGATGCTCGGGATCGACATTGGTGACGATCGCGACTTCGGTCGGCAGCTTCAGGAACGTGCCGTCGCTCTCGTCGGCTTCGACCACCATCCAGTCACCCGCACCGAGACGCGCATTCGAGCCATAGGCGTTGATGATGCCGCCGTTGATCACGGTGGGATCGAGGCCGCCGGCGTCGAGCAGCGTCGCGACCATCGTGGTCGTGGTGGTCTTGCCGTGCGTGCCGGCGATGGCGACGCAGCTCTTCAGCCGCATCAGCTCGGCCAGCATCTCGGCGCGGCGCACCACCGGAATGCGCCGTTCGCGCGCCGCCGTCAGTTCCGGATTGTCACGCTTGATCGCGGTGGAGACCACGACAACCTCGGCACCATCGACATTCTCCGCCTTGTGGCCGACAGAGACCTTCGCGCCGTTCTCGCGGAGACGGTCGAGATTGTAATTGTCGGAGGCGTCCGAGCCCTGCACGGAATAGCCGAGATTGAGCAGCACCTCGGCGATGCCGCTCATGCCGATCCCGCCGATCCCGACGAAGTGGATGGGTCCGATCTCGCGCGGCAGTCTCATGGCGTATCCCGCAGTTCCCTCGTGATGCCCGGGCTTGTCCCGGGCATCCACGAATCCTTACCACTTCTTGCAAGACGTGGATGGCCGGGACAAGCCCGGCTATGACGGCAAAAGTAGGAATTCTGGCTGATTTCGCGTCAGATTCCCGCGATTTTGGCCACCAGATCGGCCAGCCGCTCCGCTGCGTCGAGCCGGCCGGCGCCACGGGCGGCCTGCGCCATGGCGGCAAGGCGCGCGGGCTCGGCGGCGAAGGCGGAGATCTCGGCGGCGAGGCGATCGGGGGAAAACTCGGTTTGCGGAATGCGGATCGCACCGTCGACCTTGGCCAGCACGCCGGCATTGGCGAACTGGTCCTGGTCGATCGCGCCCGGCAGCGGCACCAGGATCGAGGGCCGTCCGATCGCGGCGAGTTCGGCCACGGTGCCGGCGCCTGAGCGCGACACCACCAGATGGTTGGAGGCGAGCCGCGCCGGCAGATCGGTGAAAAACGGCGCAAGCTCGGCCTTGATCTTCAGCCTGTCGTAGACCGCACGCACGCGCGCCATGTCCTCGTCGCGCACTTGCTGGGTAAGGACGAGCCGGCTCCACAGCGCGGGCTCGAGGCGCTCGATCGCGCCCGGCACGATGTCGGCCATGATGCGTGCGCCCTGGCTGCCCCCGACGACGAGCAGGCGCAGCGGGCCGTTCACTTCAGGCGCAGCATATGGCACGGCAGCTGCGGCGAGGATCGCCGGCCGCATCGGCGTGCCGACCGTCGTGGTCTTGCCTGATAGCGCCGGATCACGGTCGAGCACGCCGGGCAATGACGTCGCAATGGCGCGGACGCGGCTCGACAGGAACCGGTTGGCGCGGCCAAGCACGGCATTGGCGTCATGGATGATGCCGGGCACGCCCGCGAATTTTGCCGCGACCAGCGGCGGCAGCGTCGGATAGCCACCGAAGCCGACGACAGCGACCGGCTTCAATCGCTTGATCAGGCTGTAGGCGGACAACGTGCCGGCTGCGAGCGTCAGGCCGGCATAGGCGAGCTGCAGCGGATTGCGTCCACGCGCAGTCTCGCTCGAGACGACGTCGATCATGTCCTTGGTGAACAGGCCGCTGTAGCGCAGCGCGCGCTCGTCCGTGACGAGGCGGACGCGGATTCCGCGCCGGATCAGCTCGACGCCGAGCGCCTCGGCCGGAAACAGATGGCCGCCGGTGCCGCCCGCGGCGAGAAGAATCAGGGGGGAGGTGTCCATGGTGGGGAGTTTTACAGTGTCTCCCCCGTCATTGCGAGCGAAGCGAAGCAATCCAGACTGCTACCGCGGAGGGATTCTGGATTGCTTCGCTGCTCGCAGTGACGAAAAACTACGCGTAGCTGCGCATCGCCTCGGCGTGGCCGCTCGCCTCGACTTCAGTGCGCGGACGCAGCCGCGTCAGCGCCAGCATCATGCCGACACCATAGGCCAGCGACACGATCGAGGAGCCGCCATAGGAGATGAAGGGCAGCGTCATGCCCTTGGCGGGGATGAGCTGGAGATTGACCGACATGTTGATCGCGGCCTGCACGCCGAACAGGATCGCAAGACCCGAGGCCGCGAAGCGTGAGAACATGTCCTCGTTGGCATAGGCGCGCGACAGCGTGCGGATGACGACGAAAGCAAAGAGTGCCAGCATCGCGAGGCACAGGATGATGCCGAACTCTTCGGCGGCAACCGCGAACACGAAGTCGGTGTGGCTGTCCGGCAGGCTGCGCTTGGCAATGCCTTCGCCCGGTCCGAGCCCGAACCAGCCGCCATTGTAGAAGGCCTCCATGGCGGTATCGACCTGGAAGGTGTCACCAGAGGCCGGATTCATGAAGCGCTTGATGCGGCCGGCGACGTGCGGAACAAAAAGATAGGCGCTGAACAGTCCGGCGGCGCCGAGGCCGGCGAGCCCGAACACCCAGATCATCCGCATGCCCGCGATGAAGAACAACGAGCCCCACACCATCAGGATCAGCATGGTCTGGCCGAAATCCGGCTCCATGACGAGAAGCGAGACCAGCATCAAGAGCAGCGCGAGCGCCATCGAGGTCGCCGGCATCTCCGGCCGCCTGGTCGATTCCGCGAACAGCCAGGCGGCGATGACGACGAACGACGGCTTTGCGATTTCGGAGGCCTGGATGTTGACGCCGAGCAGCGTGATCCAGCGCCGCGAGCCCTTCACCTCAGGACCGATCGCGAGCGTTAGCACGATCAGGACGATGCTGGCCGCGAAAATGATCAGCGCCGAGCGACGGATCGCCCGCGGCGACAGAAAGGACACCCCGAGCAGCACCAGGCCGGACGGCGCCAGGAACATCACGTGGCGGCTGAAGAAATGGAAGGGATCGAGCCCGATGCGGGTCGCAACCGGCGGGCTCGCTGCCAGCGACAGGATCACGCCGGTCAGCATCAGCGCCAGGATGGCTCCCATCAGCGGCTTGTCGACGGTCCACCACCACTCGGAAAAGGGGGTGCGTTCTTCACGGGAGAGCATGGCGGCCACTTTCGGACAGAGGTCGGTCCATTGGTCGCCGAGGTTGGTTACCGGGAGGTTAAGAAATCGCGGATGATTGGAATTGCCTCACACCACCGGCTTCACACCCGGCAGCGCCTGCACCAGCTCGCGGAACCTAGTGCCGCGAATTTCGAAATTGCGGTACTGGTCGAAGGAGGCGCAGGCGGGTGACAGCAAGACCACCGCGTCGGTGATGCCCGACGCCTCCGCATCGCCTGCGGCTTGCTCGACCGCGACGTCGAGGGTCTGGCTGATCTCGTGCGGCACCTTCGTGCCGAGCGTACCGGAAAATTCCTGCGCGGCCTCGCCGATCAGATAGGCTTTTCGGATGCGCGGGAAGTAGCCGGTGAGGCCAGTGATTCCGCCGGCCTTCGGCTTGCCGCCCGCGATCCAGAAGATGTCCGAAAAGGACGACAGTGCATGCGCGGTGGCGTCCGCATTGGTGCCCTTGGAATCGTTGACGAACAGCACGTTGCCACGGCGGCCGACCTGCTCCATGCGATGCGCAAGGCCGGGAAAGCTGCGCAGGCCGTTCTGAAGCATATCGAGGCCGATGCCCATCGCGAGCGCGGCGGCGGCGGCGCACGCCGCGTTCTGCGCATTGTGCAGGCCACGCAGAGAACCGATGCCGCCGAGCCTGGCGATTTCGCTGCGGGCGCCGCCGGAATTGCGCACGATATTGCCATGCTCGACATGGATGCCGCTGGCCAGCGGGTTTTTGACCGAGATGCGCACCACATTCTTGCCGGCACGGTCGAGCCGGTCGGCGATGTCGCGACAAAAACCGTCGTCGACCCCGACGATCGCGGTGCCGCCGGCCTGCACACCGGCAACGAGGCGCTCCTTCACCGCGGCGTAATGCGCGATGGTGCCATGGCGATCGATGTGGTCCTCGCTGACATTGAGCAGAATGCCGACGGAGGGATCGAGCGAGGGCGTGAGGTCGATCTGGTAGGACGACATCTCGATGACGTGGACACGGCCCATGCGCGGCGGCTCCAGCGACAGGATCGCGGTGCCGATATTGCCGCCCATCTGGGTGTCGTAGCCGGCGACCTTGGTCAGATGCGCGATCAAAGCCGTCGTTGTCGACTTGCCGTTGGTGCCGGTGATGGCGACGAACGGCGCATCCGGCGCGTGCCGGCGCCGTTCGCGGCAGAACAGCTCGATGTCGCCGATCACCTCGATAGCTGCCTCGCGCGCCTTCAACACGCTCCAATGCGGCACCGGGTGGGTCAGGGGAACGCCGGGCGCGAGCACCAGCGCAGCGAAATTGGCCCAGGAGACGTTGCGCAAATCAGCCGTGATGAAGCCGGCTTGCGCCGCCTTGGCGACGTTCTCGGCATTGTCGTCGGCGGCGATCACCTCGGCGCCGCCCGCTTTCAAGGCATGGCAGGACGCGAGCCCCGAGCCGCCGAGGCCGAATACCGCGACCGTCTTGCCGGCAAAGGACGTGACGGGGATCATCGACCGATCACCGCAGCTTCAGCGTGGACAGGCCGGCCAGCGCCAGCATCACCGAGATGATCCAGAAACGGATCACGATCTGCGGCTCGGTCCAGCCGAGCTGCTCGAAATGGTGATGGATCGGCGCCATCCGGAAGATGCGCTTTCCCGTCATCTTGAACGACACCACCTGCACGATGACGGAGACCGCCTCCAGCACGAACAGGCCGCCGATCACCGCGAGCACGATCTCGTGCTTCACCGCGACCGCGATCGCACCCAGCATGCCGCCGAGCGCGAGCGAGCCGGTGTCGCCCATGAAGATCGAGGCCGGCGGCGCGTTGAACCAAAGGAAGCCGAGACCGGCGCCCAGCAGCGCGCCGCAGAGCACGGCGAGCTCGCCGGTTCCGGCGACATATTTGATCTGGAGATAATCGGCGAACACCGCGTTGCCGGCGAGATAGGCGATCATCGCAAAGCTCGCGGTCGCGATCATCACGGGCACGATGGCAAGACCGTCGAGACCGTCGGTCAGGTTCACCGCATTGCCGGCGCCGACGATGACGAAGGCGCCGAACCCGACGAAGAACCAGCCGAAATGCAGCACGGTGTCCTTCAGGAAAGGAATCGTCAGCGCGGTCGACGCAGGATCGCGGTTCAGCCGCACCAGCGCGTAGCAGGCAACCAGCGCAATCGCCGCCTCGATCAGCAGGCGAAGCTTGCTGCCGAACCCGGTCGTGGTCTGCTTGGTCACCTTCAGATAATCGTCATAGAAGCCGACGAAGCCGAAACCGAGCGTCACCGCCAGCACGATCCAGACGTAGGGGTTGAGCGGATTGGCCCACAGCACCGTGCCCACCGTGAGCCCGGACAGGATCATCAGCCCGCCCATGGTGGGCGTGCCTTTCTTGGCGAGATGCGATTGCGGACCATCGGCCCGGATCGGCTGACCCTTGCCTTGCCGGATGCGCAGATGGTCGATGATCCAGGGGCCGAACAGGAACACGAACAGCGCGCCGGTGACGACGGCGCCGCCGGTGCGGAAGGTGATGTAGCGGAAGACGTTCAGGAAGGTGCGAACGGCACCGAAGCCCGGAAATGTGTTGGAGAGCTCGATCAGCCAGTAAAACATTCAGACGGTCCTATGGCGCCTTTGCACGCGCCTTGATCTTGGCCTTATCAACCTGTCTCACGCGCATTCGCTGGTCTTCATCCTGGGGTCGGGCGACCTCTAAAGAAAACGAACGGCTTCGCGCCGGAAAGGGTGGGATTCGGGAACAGCGCCTTCCAAGCAGTTTACGCCCTTGCCTGCAAGGCGGCCACTAGGCCCGGCACAAACTTGTTGACCCAGAACATCTTCTTGCTGCCCTTGACAACCACGACATCGCCTGCCCTCAGCAGATTTGCGACCTCGCCCGGCTTCAGCGTGACGGGGTCGTCGTGCCAGCCGAGACCCTTACCGGCTGGAAGCACCTCGAAGAGGTGACGCATCAGGGGCCCGACGCAATAGACGCCGTCGATGCCGTCGAGATGCCTGGCGAGATCGGTGTGATAGGCCGGCGCGCCGTCGCCCAGCTCCAGCATGTCGCCGAGCACCGCAATGCGGCGGCCGCCGGTCGTGTTGCGCGCCTGCAGACTTTGCAGCGCGGCAGCCACGCTGGCCGGATTGCCGTTAAAGCTGTCGTCGATCACGGTGACGCCGCCGACCGCCTGCTCGACGCCACGGCCGGTCATGATGCCGACCCGGTCGAGCTTGATCGCAAGCGTCGCCGCATCGAGGTTGGCCGCACGGATCGATGCGAGCGCGGCGAGCGCATTCTGAACGCGGTGCGGCGCGCCCGGCGTCAGGCTAAACGCGATCTCCTTCTTGCCGAGCGCGGCCACGACCTGCCAGCTGTCGCCATGTGGCGCGTGCGCGACCTCGTGCACCTCGGCTTTGTCGCCGAAGCGTATGACCTTGCCCTTCCAATCCGGCGCCCTGATCCCGGCGGGCAGCACCAGCACGCCTTCCGAAGGCAGGCCGAGGGCAATCGACACCTTCTCGCGGCGGATGGCCTCGAGCGAGCCAAGCTTCTCCAGATGCACCGGCTGGACGTTGACGACGAGCGCGACCGTCGGCCGCGTCAGTTCGCTGAGCCGCGCGATCTCGCCGGCCTGGTTCATGCCCATTTCGACGACCCAGAGAATGGCATCGGGCCGCGCATTGCACAGCGTCAGCGGCACGCCCCAGAAATTGTTGAAGCTCGACGGGCTGGCATAGGCATTGGGGTAGGCCGCGAGGAATTCCTTGGTGCTGGTCTTGCCCGCGCTGCCGGTGAGCCCGATCACCGGCCCGTTGAAGCGCGCGCGTGCCGCGCGCGCTAGACCCCAGAGACCGTCGATCAGCGTGTCCTTGACGACGATCTGGGGAATGCGGACGCCCGCGATCTCGTGCGGCACGATCATCGCGACCGCGCCCGAGGCTTCCGCCTTGTCCGCGAACTCCCAACCGTCACGCGCGCTGGCGAAGGCCGAGATGAAGCCGCCGCTCGGGGTGCCGCTCAGCGCCACGAACAGGCTGCCCGGTTTCACCAGCCGGCTGTCCTGGGTGACGAAGTCGATCGGCGTGTCCGGGAACGATCCGGCAGCGCCCAGCGCGCGCGCCACTTCGGCCACCGTCCATATGGGCGCGCTCATGTAATCCTCGACGCTAATGCGGCGGCGACCGCCTCGTGATCACTGAAGGGCAAAACCTCTCCGCCGACGATCTGCCCGGTCTCGTGGCCCTTGCCGGCGATGAGCAGCGCATCGCCATCTTCCAATTCCGCGATCGCGGTGCGGATCGCAACGGCGCGGTCGCCGATTTCGCGGGCACCCTTGGCGGCAGCGAGGATTTCGGCGCGAATGGATTCCGGCTTCTCGCTTCGCGGATTGTCGTCGGTGACGATGATGCCGTCGGCATTGCCAGCCGCGATCTCGCCCATGATCGGACGCTTGCCGGCATCGCGGTCGCCACCGGCGCCGAATACGACGACCAGCCTGCGCCTGGCGTAGGGACGCAGCGCCTGCAGCGCCTTCGCCAGCGCATCGGGCTTGTGCGCGTAATCGACGAAGATCGGCGCACCGTTGCGCTCGCCGACACGCTCCAACCGGCCTTTGGCGCCCTCGAGATGTTCGAGACTCGCAAACACGTCTGCGGCGTCGCTGCCGGTGCCGATGGCGAGACCGGCCGACACAAGCGCATTCTCGATCTGGAATTCGCCGACCAGCGGCAGCCGGACCGCATATCGCTTGCCGCGATGGTCGAGCGCGAGCACTTGCGAAAACCCTTCGACCTCCGCACCGGCGAGACGAATGCCCTCGCCCGCCCCGTCGCCGTTGCGACCGACCGCCATGACGCGCAAGCCGCGCGAATTCGCAGCACTGATCGCCTCCGCCGAGCAATCATGATCGGCGGAAATCACGGCCGCGCCCCCCGGCGGGACAAGTTCGCGAAACAGCCTGAGCTTGGCCGCGAGGTAATGCGCAACGGTCGGATGGTAATCCATGTGGTCGCGCGAGAGATTGGTGAAGCCGCCGGCGGACACGCGCACGCCGTCGAGGCGGTACTGATCGAGCCCGTGCGAGGAGGCCTCGAAGGCGAGATGCGTGACGCCCTCGCGCGCGATCTCGTCCAACTGCCGGTGCAGCGCGATCGGATCGGGCGTCGTCAGCGAGCCGTAGACGGTACGCTTCAGCGAGACCAGGCCGATGGTTCCGATACTGGCGGAGGCGTGCCCGAGCCGTTCCCATATCTGCCGGGTGAATGCGGCGACCGAGGTCTTGCCGCTGGTACCGGTCACCGCCGCAATTGTCGCGGGTTGCGCGGGAAAAAATCTTGCCGCGGCCAGCGCCAGCGCGCGGCGCGGATTGGCGACTGTGATGAACGGCACCTTGCAGCCATCAGGCGCATGGTCGCCGACGACCGCCACCGCGCCTGCGGCAATCGCGGCATCGATGAAGCGCGCACCGTCGGTCTTGCTGCCCGCAAGTGCGAAGAAGAGATCGCCTGGATTGACCGCGCGGCTGTCGAGGGCAACGCCGCTCACGTCGAGCGCCGCGACCGCGGGCTCGATTGCGGCGTCATTGCCCTGAACGTCCTGATCGAGGAGGTCGCGAAGCTTCATGGTCTTCCAGTCGACATGCCGGACCGGATCGCCGAATCTTCAGGGAAATCCCGACTCAGCAGCGGCAACGGCCCACCCGGTTGATTACTGGGTTGTCCTGGATGCTGCAAGAATAAGGCGCTCGGACGGCGGCAGGTCGAACCGCGGCTCGACGCCCAGAAGCGGCGCGATCCGCTCGATCACCTTGCCGCCGGTCGGCACCGCGTTCCAGCCCGAGGTGATGAAACCCTTCGTTTCGGGAATCGCCTGGGGCTCGTCCAGCATGATCAGGATCTGATATTTCGGATCGTCGCAGGGCATGATCGCGGTGAAGGAGTTGAGCACGCGCTTCTTGGCATAGCGGCCGTTGATGACCTTCTCGGACGTGCCGGTCTTGCCGCCGACATAGTAACCCTTGACGTCAGCGGTCTTGGCGGTGCCGATTTCGGCATTGAGCCGCATCAGGAACCGCATCTTGTCGCTGGTCTCCGTCCTGATGACGCGCTTGGCCATCGCCGCCGCTTCGGACTCGCTGCGCTTCATGAAGGTCGGCGGAATCAAATAGCCGCCGTTCACCAGCGCGTTGATGCCCATCACCGCCTGCAGCGGCGCCACCGACATGCCCTGGCCGAACGCAATGGTCACCGTGTTCAGCTCGCCCCAGCGGCGCGGTATCAGCGGAGCCGCGCTTTCCGGCAGTTCGGTGCGCAGCCGCGTCAGCTGGCCCATCTTGGCGAGGAATGCCTTGTGAGCCTCGACGCCCTGGCCGAGCGCGATCCGCGCGGCGCCGATATTGGACGAGAACGTGAACACTTCCTTGGTGTTGATGAAGCGTCCGAGCGGATGGCTGTCGTGGATGGTGAACTTGCCGTAGTGCAGGTTTCCGCGTGCATCCCACGACGTGTTCAAATTGATCTTGCCGGAATCGAGTGCCATCGCCAGCGTGAACGCCTTGAAGGTCGAGCCCATCTCGTAGACGCCGGTGGTCAGGCGATTGATGCGGTCGGGGTCGTGCGCTTCTTTCGGATTGTTGGGGTCGAAATCCGGAAGCGAGACCATCGCCACGATCTCGCCGGTCTTGACGTTGGAGACAATGCCGGAGGCTGCCTTGGTGTGGTATTTCTCCTTGGCCTTCAGCAGTTCGTCACGCAGTGCGTGCTCGACGCGCAGATCGACCGAGAGCTCGATCGGCTTTTGCAGCCGGTCGGTGGCAAAGCCCGCGCGGTGGAGATCGGCGAGCCCCTGATTGTCGAGCCACTTCTCCATGCCGGCGATGCCCTGGTTGTCGATGTTGACGAGACCGATGAGGTGGGCGACCTCGTTGCCGGTCGGATAGACGCGCTTGTTCTCGCGCAGGAAGCCGATGCCGGGAATGCCGAGCTTGTGGATGTCCTGCTGCTGCTTCGCCGTAATCTCCCGCTTGAGCCAGACGAAGCCCTTGCGCGTCTTCAGGCGCTCACGCACCTCGGCCTCGTCGAGGTCGGGCACGGTGGCGGTCAGAAGTTCGATTGCCTCGTCCTTGTCGATAATGCGGCGCGGCTCGCCGAACAGGCTCGACGCCTTGACGTCGGTCGCGAGGATCGCGCCATTGCGATCGACGATGTCGGGCCGCGCGGTCGCGACCACCTCCTGCGCCGCGGCGCGGCGCGCGCCGTGGGCGTCGGCGCCGATCGCGAACATCACGAGCCGGCCGCCGATCAGGGCGTAGACCGCGCCAAAGGCGAGCATCGCCAAGCCGACGCGCGCCCGCGCCTTGGCCGCGCGATCGACGTTGCGCCCGTACAGCAGGCTGCGGATCAGCCGTTGCCGCCAAGGCTCGGTCGGCTTTTCTGCAGGTTTGGCCGGGGTCACAGCACTCATGGCTTGTCCTCGGGCTGAGGCACGGAGCCCGTCACATTATCGGGATCGCTCGCGGCTTCGATGGTGTTGAGCATGGCGCCGATCGGATCCGGCTCGCCCGGCCTGAACATCCGCGGCGGACGCTCGGGCAAATTCTTCAGTGAGTCATACTGCGTGCCGTTGACCGGCTTGAGCTGCAGATGCCGGTCGGACAGGCCTTGCAGGCGCAGGGGGGCATCGAGCTTGGCCCATTCGGAGCGCAGCGCCGCGATCGCATCGCGCTGCTCGCGGATCTCCGCATGCAGACGCAATACCTTTTCGGTGCGCGCCGTGGAGTCCATCTTGATCCGGTAGACATGAGCCGCCGCGAAGATCAGCGCGCCGATGACGAGGAGGTGGATGAAGCGCATGCGCTAGCCACCTCTCATGACGTCGGAGAGTTTTGGCCAGGACGATTGCTCGCGATCGCCATGCGCGGGAGCCGAGGTGCGCTCGGCGGCGCGCAGTTTTGCCGACCGCGCGCGCGGGTTATGCGCGACTTCGTCCTCGCCCGCGATCACCGGCCGCCGCGTCAGCAGCTGGAAGCTCGGCACCGCCTGAGACACTTCCGGCAAATGGCGTGAGCCGCCACCTGTCTTGCTACGCTCAGCGAAGAAATTCTTGACGATGCGGTCTTCCAGCGAATGGAACGAGACGACCACGAGGCGACCACCGGGCTTTAGCACACGCTCGGCAGCGATGAGCGCGCTCTGGAGTTCCTCGAGCTCTTCGTTGACGAAGATGCGCAGGGCCTGGAACGTCCGCGTCGCCGGGTGAATATCGCCAGGCTTGGAACGAACCACCCTGCCGACGAGATCGGCGAGCGCGCGCGTGGTCGTGAACGGCGTCTCCTGACGGTCCGCGACGATGGCGCGGGCAATCCGGCGCGACTGCCGCTCTTCGCCGAGGAGATAAATGATGTCGGCGAGATCGCCTTCCGACGCGCGCGCGACGATGTCGGCCGCAGTCGGGCCTGCCTGCCCCATCCGCATGTCGAGCGGACCATCGAGGCGGAACGAGAAGCCACGGCCGCCCTGGTCGAGTTGCATCGAGGACACCCCGACGTCCATCACGACGCCGTTGACGCCTTCGAGGCCTTGCGCCGCGCAGACCTCGGCGAGGTTGGAGAAACGATCTTCAACGAGGGTCAGCCTGCCTGCGGAGCGGGCGACCAGCTCGGCGCCACCCTCGATCGCAGTACGGTCGCGATCAATGGCGATCACCCGGGTTCCCGGCACGTCGAGAATCGCGCGGCTGTAGCCGCCGGCGCCAAAGGTCGCGTCGATGTAAGTGCCACCTTCGCGTGGCGCGAGGTGGTCGATGGCCTCGCGGCCAAGAACGGGGATGTGCGGAACCGAGCTCATGCGCCAGGCCTGCCGATCGCCCCGCCGGACTCCCAAGTGAGATCGGGGACGAACAAGCTCATAACGCCTCGAATGATTCCGCGTCGCGGCGGTTCCACGACCCAACCCCCGTCCAACATGGTTACCGTGCCCGGCCGTCCCGGGCCACCAACCCAGTATTCCCCTTGGAATTTGTCGGGCAGCCATGGGATTTCGAGCCAAAATACGCTTTGGCCGCCTCCGGACGCGGGTCGGCTCTTCATCCCTCAGTAACGGCCCTTAGCGTTAAGAAAGCGTTGATCGGCTCGCGACAAGTCGAAAAGCTGACGCGGCGGTGATGCTTCATCCACACACATGCGCCAAAATGCATCCGTTAACCTCGTCGCGCGGTTGCGCACGTTGGAGGGTAAAGGAATAGTAAAGAGAAGGGCTTGGCCCACTCTCCGTCTGTCTCGAGCTGCTTATGTCGTCCGGTTCGTCCACGCCGTCTGGATCTGATTCGAAGCGTCAACGTGTTCTCCCGGTTCCCAAGGCCGCCGCGAACATGCGGACGTTCGAGCCGGATTCCTCGATCGTCTCCGACATCATCCCCTCACCGAACCATGGCGACCGTAACAAGGGCCGGCAGCCCGACATGATCGTGCTGCATTACACCGGCATGCCCGACGTCGAAGGTGCGCTGGCGCGGCTCTGCTCGGCAGGCACCGAGGTGTCGGCACATTATGTCGTGCTGGAAGACGGCCGCATCGTGCAATGCGTGCCGGAGGCCAGGCGCGCCTGGCATGCCGGCGTGTCCGCCTGGGCCGGCGAGGACGACATCAATTCCTGCTCGATCGGGATCGAGATCGTCAATCGCGGCCACGATTGGGGTTATCCGGAGTTTCCGCTGCGCCAGATCGCCGCCGTGATCGCGCTGTGCCGCGGCATCATGCTCCGCCGCAAGGTGCCCGCGCACCGGGTGCTCGGCCACTCCGACGTGGCGCCCGCGCGCAAGAAGGATCCCGGCGAAAAATTTCCGTGGCATTCGCTGGCCAATTCCGGCGTCGGCCATTGGGTCACGCCCGCGCCGGTGGTGCGCGGCGAGAGCCTGATGCTCGGCACCATCAGCGACGAGGTGCTGAGCCTGCAGCAGGCGCTCGCCAGATACGGCTACGGCGTTCCCCTCACCGGCAAATACGACGCCGCGACCATGGAAGTCGTCACCGCGTTCCAGCGCCATTTCCGCCCGGCGCGACTGGATGGGGTCGCGGATCACTCGACGCTGTCGACCTTGCAGGCACTGTTGGGGAGTCTCCCTCAGGAGACAACGGCCGTCGCGACGAAGTGACGACGACTGCCACACACCCCGTCATTGCGAGCGAAGCGAAGCAATCCAGGAGTATTGGGCAACTACTCCATCTCCCTCATCCTTCGCGCATAAAGTCGTCGCAGCGGCTCCAACTGCGTCGCCTCCGTCGCAGCGCGATAGGCCTCGCGCGCCTCCTCATTCCGGCCGAGCCGCCGCAATAGATCGGCCCGCACCGCCGGCAACAGCTCGTAGCCACGAAGCCCGCCGCGCGCAGTAGTCGCATCCACGAGATCGAGCGCACGTGCCGGCCCATCGACCATCGACACCGCCGCCGCATGGTTGAGCTCGATCACCGGCGACGGGTTGATGCGCAATAGTACTTCGTAGAGCCCGGCAATCTGCGGCCAGTCTGTCTGCTCATAGCTCGGCGCGCGCGCATGCAGCGCGGCGATCGCGGCTTGGACTGCATAGGGCTGCGGCCGGCCGGGCACGCGCAGTGCGTCGTCCACCAGACGGAGACCCTCCTCGATCTGTGCATGGTCCCACCGCGAACGATCCTGCTCTTCCAGCAGCACGATGTCGCCGGCGGCGGTCTGGCGCCCTGCGCGGCGCGCATCGTGCAGCAGCATCAGCGCCAGCAGGCCCTTGATCCCCGCGCGATCGGGTAACAGCCGGTCGAGCAAGCGGCCAAGCCGGATCGCCTCGGCCGCAAGATCGGGCCGCATCAAATCCGCACCTGACGTCGCCACATAGCCTTCGGTGAAGACCAGATAGATCACGGCAAGCACACCCTCGAGCCGCGGCACCAGCGTGTCGCGCTCGGGGACCTCATAAGGAATGCCGGCGAGCCGGATCTTCTGCTTGGCGCGGACGAGACGCTGCCCCATCGCCTCCTCAGTGACGAGGAAGGCGCGCGCGACCTGCGCCGTGGAGAGCCCGCAGACGGTGCGCAGCGTCAGCGCGACCTGGACTTCGGGCGCAAATGCGGGATGACAGCAGGTGAAGATCAGCCGCAGCATGTCGTCGTCGACCATCGCCGGCGGCTCGACGGGCGCCTGCGCGTTCAGCTCGAGCTCGTGCACGAGCGCCTGCTCCTTGCCACGGAAAACGGCCTGGCGCCTGATACGGTCGATCGCCTTGTGCCTGGCGACATTGACCAGCCAGGCACGCGCATTGTCGGGGACCTCGCACGCCGGCCAGCGCTCCAGTGCCACCGCAAAGGCGTCCTGGAGCGCGTCCTCGGCAAGATCGAAATCGCCGACGAGGCGGATCAGCGTGGCCAGCGCCCGCCCCGCCTCGTCGCGGAAGATCTTGTCGATCTCGGACAATGTCATATGTCGATGCGCGACTGCGCCTTCACTTGTCGTAGACCCAGATCGGCCGCACCTCGATCGAGCCGATGCGCGCCGACGGAATCCGCGACGCGATCTCGATCGCGGTATCGAGATCCTTGGCCTCCACGAGGTAATAGCCGCCGAGCTGCTCGCGCGTTTCGGCAAACGGGCCGTCGGTCGTCAGCGTCTTGCCATCGCGCACGCGCACGGTCGTCGCGGTCGTGGTCGGCTGCAGCCGGTCGCCGGCCTTGAAATTGCCGCTCTGGATGATGCCTTGCGTGAAGGTCTGATATTCCGCCGTCATCTGCTGGCCGGCCGCCGGACGCATATTCGCGTACTCGGCTTCGTTCTGGTAGATCATCAGCAAATACTGCATCGCTTAACTCCTGTTGCACGGCTGGATCGCCGACATCCAGTCGAACGGGACACGCGCCCAACGACATCTTCAGGATAAATTATTTCGGGCGAACCGTGCATGGCGTTATCGGCTTGCGGAACCGACACAAATGCTTCATGCGTAAGCCGTCAGTCGGCCGGACGGCCGCTCCGGCAAGTGCCGAAAGGCCGCCGGGGAGGAAAGTCCGGGCTCCCTTGACATACGGTGCCGGATAACGTCCGGCGGGGGCGACCCCAGGGAAAGTGCCACAGAGAACGAACCGCCCGCCGTAGCAGCGCAAGCTGCGTAGGCAGGTAAGGGTGAAAAGGTGCGGTAAGAGCGCACCGCGGCTGCGGCAACGGAGCCGGCATGGTAAACCCCACCGGGAGCAAAACCGAATAGGGACGGCGTAGCGGGCTGTTCGCGAAAGCGATAACGCCGCGGGGCGATGTCAGGCCCGCCGTCCGGGTAGGTTGCTCGAGGCCCTGTGCGAACATGGTCCCAGAGGAATGGCCGTCACGTGTCGTTCGCGCAAGCGGACGGTGCCTTACAGAACCCGGCTTACAGGCCGGCTGATATTCTAAAGCGTTTTCGAGCGAAGTGGTTTTCCGGTTCGCGTGAAGAAAACGTGTCTTCCCAAGAAGTGACGAGGGGCTCGGTGTTAATGCATCGGGCCCCTCACCATTTTGGCTTTATCCGACGATCTTCTCCAGGACCGCCATCAACGCCTCCGGCGCCGTGACATTCGGTGCATGGCTCGCGTCGAGTTCGAAAGTGCGCCAGCCATCCTCGCTCTTGGTGCGCTTCGCAAACTGCCCGAACACGTCGCCCGGCGGAATGCGCGTGCAATAGATGTAGCTGCGCGGCATCACCGGCTCGCCATGTTCGAGCTTCAGCTTCGTCTCGAAACATTTGATCGGCATGTTGATCCGGCGCGCGTTGAGCCAGTCGAGATCGGCCTGCGGCGTGTCCGGCGGCGGCGGGTTCGGCGGGATGCGGTAGCCGTCGCCTGAGCTTGCAGCCTTGCGCATCGGCTCGCGCCCGCCCTCATGGAGATCGAACAGCGATTGGCCGTCACGCGGCACGAAGGCGTCGAGGTAGATCAATTGCGTCACCCGCTCGCGCGCGCGATCGGCGACGCCGGTGGCGACCATGCCGCCATAGCTGTGGCCGAGCAGCACGATGTCCTCCAGGTCCTCGAACCTGATGACATTGAGAATGTCCTGGATATGCGTATCGAGATCGATCGCGGGACTGGCCAGATGCGCGCGCTCGCCGAGGCCGGTATAGGTCGGCGCAATCAGGCGATGGCCGGCCTGCGCCATCAGCGGATGCATCTTCTTCCAGGCCCACCCGCCGGACCACGCGCCGTGACAAAGCAGGAAGGTTTTTGAGCGTGCGACCATCGGCGTTTCCATCGTTCTTGTTTGTACGATGGAGTGTAGCGGCCGGTCTCGCGATGTAAACGCTACGGCCCCTTAAGCCGCGCGCGTGTTCACCTCGACGAAAACGGGTGCACCCTGACCAGCTTCGCGCCGCAGCTTGCCCGCCTCAAAACCGTGCATGCCGATCTGCCATTGCAGCCCGACGATGGCGCCCTTGGTCGGCTGCAGCAGCGCAAGCGAAGCGAACAAGGTCACCGGCAGCCACACCGCCAGTTGCAGCCAGACGGCCGGCGCATAGGCGGTCTCGACCGCGAGGATTGCCGGCACCACGAGATGGCCGACGACGACCATCACGAGATAGGCCGGGAAATCGTCGGCGCGCTGGTGAAACAGCTCCTCGCCGCAATGGTCGCAGGTATCCGCCACCTTCAGGAAACGGCCGAACGCGTGCCCCTCGCCGCAATTGGGGCATTTGCCCAAGAAACCGCGCCACATCGCTTTCGTGAGAGAGACTGAACCGGTCGCCATGACCCCACCTCTTCCTTTTCTACGATCCATACAATAAGATCTTGCATCCATACATTCAAAGGATATGGACCTTAATTGCATGGATTGGACTCCTACAATCTCGGAGCTGAGCGGGCCGCGCTATCAGCGCATCGTCGAGGCCATGGAGGCCGACATCGCCGCCGGCCGGCTGGTGCGCGGCCAACAATTGCCGACGCAGCGGGCGCTGGCAAAGGCGCTCGGCATCGATCTCACCACGGTGACGCGCGCCTACACCGAGGCGCGGCGCCGCGGCATCATGGAGGCCCGGGTCGGCCAAGGCTCGTTCGTGTCGGAGACCAGCGCGCGCCGCGCGGTCGATCTGCCGCATCCCGTCGCGATCGACCTCTCGATGAACGTGCCGCCGCAACCTCTCGAAGCGCAACTCGACGAGCGCATCATCGCCGGGATGGAAGCCATCCGCGCGCAATCGGGCCTGACGGCGCATCTCAACTACCAGCCGCCCGGCGGCAGCGCACACGAGCGCGAGGTCGCCGCGCGATGGATGCGCGCACGCGTGCCGCATGCGCATGCCGACAGGCTCGTGATCTTTCCCGGCGCGCAGACGATCCTGTTCAGCCTGCTCGCCCACCTCGCCCGGCCCGGCGACGTGGTGCTGACGGAGGCGCTCACCTTTCCCGGCATCAAGGCCGCCGCGGCGCGGCTCGGCGTCAAGCTCGTCGGCGTCGCCATGGACGACGGCGGCATCCTGGCCGACGCGCTGGCGAAGGCCTGCCGCACGCATAGACCGAAAGCGGTCTATCTCATTCCGACGCTGCACAATCCGACCACCGCGACGCTTCTCCCCGAGCGCCGCAGCGCCATCGCAAGGATCATCAACGATTCCAATACGATTCTGATCGAGGACGACGCCTACGGGCTGCTCGATCGGTCGGCATCGCCGATCGCCAATCTCATTCCGGAACGGACATATCTCGCAACCACGCTGTCAAAATGCATCGCGCCCGCGCTGCGAGTCGCCTATCTGGTGACGCCCGACAGCAGCTCGCAGCGGGAGATGCGCAGCTCTTTGCAGGCGACGGTGCAGATGCCGGCACCACTGATGGTCGCGCTGGTGACGCATTGGATCGAGACCGGCATCGCCGACCGCATCATCACCGCGATCAGGAGCGAGGCCGTCGGCCGGCAGCAGCTCGCGCAACGCGCGCTCAAAGGCTTCGAGTTCCAGGCCAAGTCCGCCGCTCACCATCTATGGCTGCGGCTGCCCAAGGACCGTCCCGACGTCGCGGCACATCTGCTGCGGAATGGACTGGCAGTCGTCGCCGGCGAGGCCTTCACCGTCGACGGGACCGCGCCACACGCGGCACGCGTTTCGCTAGGCGCGGCGCGCAACAGGGCGGAATTGACGGAGGCGCTGCGCATCCTGGTCGGCGCGCTGCACAGGCCCGCCGACACCAGACAGATCGTCTAGCAATAGCCTATTGATGCTGGCGGCGATGCCGCGAGCGCACGACCGGCGCGACGGGAGACGGATAGGCCGCATAGGCTTCGCTCGGCGCGAAGGACTGGCCGCGAGCCCCGCGCGCGGCGGGCGTGAGCTGGCCGCCATTCAGAACGTCGCGGTCCGGATGGGCAGCCTGATAGGCCGCAGGCTCGGAAAACTGGGCCTGCGCCATTGTCGGCATCAAGGCCGCCGCCGACATCAGCGCGGCCGCGACGGCAATCTTCGTGCGGGTCATCGTCCTTCTCCATATGCTCATTCGGGAGTCTGGCCGATCGAACCGCATGATGGCGTCGAGCGGGCCCCCAGGTTGAAGTACGAGCATCATGTAGCCCTGTCTTTCGCGAACGCCCGCCGCTGGGGATCACGCTTGCGTGCGGTTTTGAAATTGACCTGCACGGCCGCAGCTGTGCTATGCGAGCGACGGCGATCAACAGTTCGGGATCGCCCAGGCGACAGGGACAATCTGTTGGAAATACTCACCTACGCGCTGCTGCTGCTCGGCGCACTGGCCGGGGGCTTCGTCTCGGGCCTTGCCGGATTCGGCACGGCGCTGATGGCACTCGGCATCTGGCTCTACGTGCTGCCGCCCTCGCTCGCGGTGCCGCTGGTGCTGATCTGCTCGGTGATCGCGCAGAGCTCGACGCTGCCGTCGATGTGGAAGAGCTTTGATCTCTCGCTGGTCTGGCCGTTCCTGATTGGAGGACTGATCGGCGTGCCGCTGGGCACCATGCTGGTCGCCTCCGCCGATCCAAAAGTGTTCAAGCTGAGCGTCGGCGTGCTGATCCTGGTGTTTTCAACCGCTCTCTATCTGAACAAGCAGCCGCTCGCCGTCACCTTCGGCGGCCGCATTGCCGACGGCGCGATCGGCTTTGCCGGCGGCATATTAGGTGGCCTTGCCGGACTGTCGGGGCCGCTTCCGATCCTGTGGGCCAACATCCGCGGCTGGAACAAGCACGAGCGGCGCGGCATCTTCCAGCTCTTCAATTTCACCGTGCTGGCCGCCGCTTTGGTGTTGCAGACGGCCTCGGACCTCGTCGCGTTCAAGGTCGTCTGGCTTGCGGTGATCGCATTTCCGGGCACGCTGATCGGCGCATGGGCCGGCGCGCGCGTCTACCACGCGTTGAGCGACAAGCATTTTGGCGATGTCGTGCTCGGTCTCTTGTTCCTGTCGGGCCTCGGCCTGGTCTGGAACAGTTTGGGCACGCACTAGCTTCGTATTGTCTTCGCGGCGAGCGCCATGCCGCCGGCAATTCCGACGCCAAGCACGTAGATCCAGCCCTCGGCGAAATCGAACAGATGCGAGTTGAGCAGCGAGGACAGCATGTTCTGCACCACGACCAGGAGGCCGACCCAGCACGCCAGCCCCTCGCCGCGAAACAGCGAGAGGTGCGCGAACCAGAGCGCGTAGAGGATCACGACGCCCAACGCGCCCCATTGCACGGCGACATTGAGCGTCTGGTTGTGGGGATCACCGACGATTTCCGCCCGAACCCCGCTCTCGCCGACAGCCGCGCGCGCGAACAGGCCGCGGATCGCGCCGGTGCCGTGACCGAGCAGCGGCGCGTCCGCGGTGAATGCCAGCGATTTGCGCCAGAACTCCAGTCGCGATCCCATGCCGCTGACGTCGTTGCCGACGATGCTGACCTCGTAGTCTCCGCTGAATTTGGCGACGGTCGTGCGCAGATGCGGCGAGGCGCTCCACAACGTCAAGGCCAACAGCCCCATCGCACCGACGGCGAGCAGCGCGGTGCGGCGGCGCAAATGCAAGAGCGCGAAGACCACGATCAGGATCGGCAGCGTCACCAGCGCCGTGCGCGAGACCACGACGAACATCATGTTGGCGAGGAATCCAATCGCGAGCGCCACGAACAGCGCCGCGCTACGGTAGCGGCCTCGTCGTAGCAGCGACACGGTGGGATAAACCAGCGCGATCGCACAGAGCGCGAATTCCTGGCTCTGGTCGATATAATTGCGCACCGCGATCCCGCTTTCGACCTTGTAAGGCCCGCGCGACAGATAGAGTTTCAGCGACAGTGCGGGATCGGCGGCGACGGCAAAGGAATAGAGCATCAGCGCCGTGCACGACACCAGGAACGCGGAAAACACCCAGCCGCCAAACGGCCAGCGCTCGAACTGGTAGATCAGGAGCGGAATCACCAGCAGCTTCGCTGCCGGGCCGATCGCATGGATTCGGTCCGGCCACGGCGCATCCGACCAGAGCGTGCCGATGGCGGCGAGTGCGACCAGCGCAATCGGCAGCAGGCAGATCGGCCGAAGCAGCGAACGCGGAAATTCGCGAAGGTCGAGGAACGCGAACGCGATCAGCCAGGGAATGAGCGCGAAAATGAGCCCGGTCGTGGTCCATGGCAACAGCAACGCAATCAGCGCGACGAAGCGGGCTGGCGTGCGATAGCGTGCCGCCCAGATCGCGGAGAGCCAGGAATTGGGCCGCTGCTCGTACAACACTCCGGTCATTTGGCCCCTGCAGGCGATCCCCACGGCGCGGCAAGTTTGCCGGAGCCGTGGGGCGGGGACAAGCGATCGCTACGCCGGCGCGCGTACAGGAGACGCCACGGGCTCCGGCGCAGCCTGCTCCGGGGATTCCTCGTGTCGGAGCATGACAAGGCGCTTCCTGAATTCACGCCGTAGCAGCCACAAGCTCAGGGCCGCCTGCAGCGTGGTTGCCGCGATCGACAGGTACCAGACGTGCTCGATCCGGAAACCCGGCCGCGTCGACAGCCAGATCGCCGGCAGCGAATAGGTGAGCACGCGCGTTGCCGAACTCCACAGCACCGGCTTGGTATTGCCAAGGCCCTGGAACATGCTCGAGCAGGTGAAGATCACGCCCTGCGCCACCATGTTGAGCGAGATGATCCGCAGGAACAGGAACGCGATCTCCATGGTTTCCCGATCGTTCGAGAACCCCGCGAGCAGGAGCTGCGGCTTCGACTGCGCGAGGCACATGAAGCCGATCATCACGACACTGGTGATCAGCGCCGCCTTGACGAAGGTTTCGCGCACGCGCTCGCCTTTTCCGGCGCCCATGTTCTGGCCGGCGATCGGCCCGGCGGCGAGCGCAACTGCAAGGGCCGGCATCTGGATCAGGCCCAGGACCCGTTGTCCGATCCCGAAACCGGCCTGCGCCGCCGCACCGAAATCGCGCAGCACGAAATAGACCACCGCCATGAGGATGAACATCATCGCGAACTCGCCGCCGGCAGGCAGACCGACATTGAGGATGCGCTTCAGATGCTGCGCCTGCGGACGCCACTGCGCCGGATTAAAGGCGACATAGCGTTCGACCTTGCGAAAATAGGCAAGCAGCATCACGACGCCGATCAACACCGCGATCGAGCTCGCCAGCCCCGCACCGGCAACGCCGAGCGCATGGTCCGTGCCCAAGCCCGCGATCAGAACCGGCGCCAGCGCGATGTTGATGGCCACCGCAAGCGCCTGCACCAGCATCGTGGGACGCACGATGCCGGTGGCGCGCAGCGCGGATCCCATCACCTGGCTCGCGAATTGCAACGCGAGCGCCGGCATGAACCACAGCAGATACGTGGTCCCCGCCTCGATCGTGGCTTCGTCCGCGGCGATCGCATGCATGTAGGCGCGCGACAGCGCCGCGCCTGCGACCAGGGTCAACAGTCCGAACAGCACCGACAGCACGATCGTCTGATTGAAGATCAAATTGGCATCCGGCCGATCCTTGCGTCCCACGGCATGCGCGATCAACGACACCGCGCCGACGCCGAGCACCTGCATCAGCGCGTTGATGAGAAAGCCGGCATTGCCGGCCGCCGCCACGCCCGCGACCGCGGCATCGCCCAAGCCCGAGACGAAGTACAGATCGACCAGCTGGCAAAGCATGATCGTGACCATACCGACCATGATCGGCGGCGCCATGCCCAGAATGTGCTTCGCGATGGAGCCGTTGGTCAGGTCTTTCATGTCACCCATCCTTGACCGATTCTTCGGCGACGCGGCCGACATTGGTCCGCCGGCCGCGCGTCACTCATTCCGCTGCTGCGATCTGTCCGAGCTCCACCACCTGGCGCTCGAACAGCCCGCGATAGATGCCGCCGGGCTTGGCTGCGAGCTTGGCATGGGTGCCTTGCTCGACGATCTCGCCGCGGTCGAACACCAGGATGCGATCGAGGCTCTTCACCGTCGACAGCCGGTGCGCGATCACGATCGAGGTCCGGCCTCTCATCAGCCGCTCCATCGCCTGCTGGATCAGCGCCTCGGATTCCGAATCGAGGCTCGAGGTCGCTTCGTCCAGGATCAGCACCGGCGCATCGGCCAGGAAGGCACGCGCCAGCGCCACGCGCTGCTGCTCGCCGCCGGAGAGCTTGACGCCGCGCTCGCCGACCAGCGTGCCGTAGCCCTTAGGCAGGCGCACGATGAAGTCGTGCGCGTTGGCCAGCCGTGCCGCCTGCTCGATCGCCTCCAGGCTGGCGCCGGGCCGGCCATAGGCAATGTTCTCGGCGAGCGAGCGGTGGAACAGGATCGGGTCCTGCTGCACGATCGCGATCTGGCTGCGCAACGAGTGCTGCGTGGCCTTGGCGATGTCTTGCCCATCGATCAGAACGCGGCCGCCGGTGACGTCGTAGAGCCGCTGCACCAGCTTGACGAAGGTGGTCTTGCCGGAGCCGGAGCGGCCGACGAGACCGACGCGTTCGCCGGCGCGGATCGTGACCGACAGTCCGTCATAGAGCGGCGCGTGATGGCCGCCGTAATGGAACGTCACGTCGTCGAACACGAGCTCGCCGCGCTCGATCGCGATCGGCCGCGCGTCCGTCGCATCCGCAATCCCGATCGGCTCGTCGTGGATCGCCACCAGCTCCTCCATGTCGTTGACCGAGCGCTGCAGGTTGTTGATGTGCATTCCGACGTCGCGCAAATAGGCATGGATGACGTAATAGCTCGTCAGCACATAGGTGACGTCGCCGGGCGAGGCCTGCCCCGACATCCACAGCAGCACGGCACCGCCGATCACGGAGGCGCGCAGGGCCAGCAACACCGAGAGCTGCGCCAGATTGGTGTAGTTGTAGCGCAGCCAGGTCCGCCGCACGCGCACGCGCCAGCGGTTGACGACATGGGCAAGCCGCGCATCCTCGCGCGCCTCCGCGCCGAAAGATTTCACCACGGCGTTGCAGGTCAGCGCATCCGCCAGTGTGCCGCCGACCTTGGTGTCCCAGGCATTGGAGACGCGCGCGGCCGGCGCGATGTAGCGCGTCGAGAACAGCACCGTCATCGTGACATAGGCCAGCGCGCCGAGCGCGATCACCGCGCCAAGCGAGGCCCAGTGCACGCCGAGCAGGATCATCGACCCGATCAGCACCAGCAGCGACGGCGCCAGCGCCATCAAGATGGTGTCGTTCAACAGGTCGAGCGCCCACATGCCGCGGGTGACCTTGCGCACCGTGGATCCCGCGAAGGAGTTGGCGTGCCAGTCGGTCGAGAACCGTTGCACGCGCATGAAGGCTTCCTGCGCGACCTCGGACATGATCTTCAGCGAGAACGGCACGATGGCCTGGAGGCCGGTCAGCCGCAGCACCATGGACGCTGCGCCCAGCGCCACGATACCGCCCAATGCCATCAGCGCCGCGTGACGCGCGGCGGGATCGGATGGGCCGCGCGTCAGGGCGTCGACCAGATGTCCGGAGAAGACTGGCATGAACAGGTCGGCGATGGTCGCACCCAACAAGCCGCCGGCCACGACGAGGGTACGCCCCGGCTGCTTCAGCCAGTGCCGGAACACGAAGGGCAGCACCACGCGTATCGCCGCGGGCCTTTTTGACAGAGCGGTCATGGCATCATCCGGCCGCTTATGCCGCGGGCCGGCTCCATTGATGGACGCAGGTCGGCCGCCAGGGCCGAGACGGCGTCACTTGAAGTTGGTTTTGGACTTGGGGAGCGGAGCGATCGGGACTGGAAGCCCAATCGAAGCTGGCGGAAGAGGCCTCTAGGAGGCCGAGCAGATACCGAGCCAGAACATCATCGAGCGCGGGCGTGCGATCTGCGAATGCGACGAAATCATGCAAATCCTCCCGGTTCGATGGAATGAGGTGCGCTTTATAGATGTGTCATTGGTGATTTGCAACGGGGCTCGCGCGAGATCACGCACGAGTGTTGCAAATTAGTACGCGTCGCCGCGCTCTCCTCCGTCATGCCCCGCGAAGGCGGGGCATCCAGTACGCCGCGGCGCCTCGGCTCTATTACAGGCTTTTCGGAATACTGGATCGCCCGGTCAAGCCGGGCGATGACACCGAATGAGTGGCTGGCTTAGTGCGCGTCGCCGCTGGCGCCGAACGGCGAGGCCGGCCTCTTCAACAGTGTGACGAGCAGGGTGAGGCCGAGATAGAACAGCGTCAGGATGAAAAAGGCATCGCCGAAGCCCATCACCACGGCCTGGCGATGCACGAGCTGCGACAGCTGCTTCATCGCCATCAGCGTGGAATCGCCGAGCCCCTGGAACTTCTGCATGAACATGGTCAGGGTTTCGGTCGCGGTCGCGTTGCCCCAGGTGACGCGCTCCTGCAGGCGCGTGATGTGCAGGTCCGTGCGGTCGTTGAGCACGGTGTTGATGACGGCAAGACCGACCGCGCCGCCGAGATTGCGCATCAGGTTGAAGAGGCCCGAGGCGTTCTTCACCCGGTCAGGTGCGAGCGTGCCGAGCGCGATGTTGTTGGTCGGCACCATCGCGAACATCATGCCGATGCCGCGCAGGATCTGCGGAATCAATAGCTCGTAGAAATCGTAGTCGCGCGTGATCCAGGTCATCTGGTAGGAGCCGAGCGCGAACACGACGAGCCCGAACGCGATCATGTAGCGCATGTCGTACTTCGCCATGAGACGGCCGACCACCGGCGCGACCAGGAACATGGTGATGCCCGAGACGAACATGGTCTCGCCGATCATCAGCGCGCTATAGCCGCGCACTTCGGCGAGATAGCGCGGATAGATGTAGGTGAGGCCGTAGAGGCCGATGCCGATGCAGAACTGAAGGACGCAGCCGATCGCAAAATTGCGGTTGGAAAAGGTGCGTAGATTGACGATCGGCTCGGCCGCCGTGAAGACGCGCCAGAAGAAGGCAATCGCGGAGATGCCGCAGATCCAGGCGCAGATCGCGACCGAGGGGTCCTGCATCCATTCATATTGCGGGCCTTCCTCCAGCACGTATTCCAGCGTGCCGAGGAAGCCGGCCATGAACAGCAGCCCCCACCAGTCGAAGCGATCGAGCAATTCGAAATGCGGCTCGTCGAAATCGACCAGCGCCAGCACACCGATGGTGATCCCGATGCCGGGCACGATGTTGATGAAGAACAGCCAGTTCCAGGACATCAGGTCGGTGATGTAGCCGCCGACGGTCGGCCCGATGGTCGGAGCCAGCGTCGCGACGAGCCCGATGATGGGACCGACGATGTGGAATTTGGTGCGTGGGAAGACGGTGTAGGCCGAAGCGAACACCGTCGGGATCATGCCGGCGCCGAGAAAACCTTGCAGCGCGCGCCAGAGGATCATCTCCTCGATGGTGGTGGCGAAGCCGCAGAGCAGGCTCGATGCGGTAAAGCCGGCCGCCGAGATCGCAAACAACAGCCGCGTGCCGAAGGCGCGCGACAGAAATCCCGACAGCGGAATCGCGATCACTTCGGCGATCAGATAGGCGGTCTGAACCCAGGAGACCTCGCTGGAGCTTGCCGACAGGCCGGCCTGGATTTCACTCAGGGACGCCGAGACGATCTGGATGTCCAGGATCGACATGAACATCCCGAACACCATGATGATGAAAGCGAACAACCGCTTCGGCGCAATGCGCTCCGAAGCGGGGTCCGCCATCATGGCAGGTGAAGCGGTCGTGGCGTTCGCCATGGTCTGACCTCGCGGCGCAGGCGCGCTACTGCGGATGGATCATGGTGGCGTCGTCGAGATCGACCTCGCTGTCGGCGTCGGCCGCGCCCTTGTTGGTGTCGACCGTCGCAGTGACCGACATGCCGGCGCGAAGCAGGTTTTGCTTTGCGACCGACTTCGGCACGCGGATGCGGACCGGCACGCGCTGCACGATCTTGGTGAAGTTGCCGGTGGCGTTGTCAGGCGGCAGCAGCGTGAACACCGAACCCGCGCCCGCCGCGATGCTGTCAACGACACCGGAGAACTTGCGCATGCCGTAGGCGTCGACCTTGATCGTCACCGGCTGACCGGGGCGGATGCGCTTGAGCTGGGTCTCCTTGAAATTGGCGTCGATATAGACGTTGTCGAGCGGCACGACGTTGCCGAGCCGCTGGCCCACCGCGACGAAGTCGCCGGCGCTGACGAGCCGGTTCGAGAACGTGCCGTCGACCGGCGCGCGCACCGCGGTGAAGGCGAGATCGCGCTCGGCCTTGGCCAGCGTGGTCTTGAGCTCGGCGAGCTGCGCCTGCGCTTCGGCCTGCTGCGCCTTGGCGACGTCGACATTGCTGAGCGCGACGTCGTAGGCGGCCTGCGCAGCCTTGACCGCGGCGGCGCCCTGGTCGCGTCCGGCTTCGGAGCTCTCGAAGGTGGCGCGCGAGGCAAACCCCTTGTTGCTCAGCGCTTGCTGGCGCTCATAATCGAGGTCGGCGCGCTTGAGGCCGGCTTCGGCGGAGACGAGCTGCGCCTTGGCTTGTGCGACCTGGCTGTCGAGCGCCGCGACTTGGCGGCCGATGCGATCGATGGTGGCCTGCTGGGTCGCGATCCTGGTCGCGGCGGCGTCGACCGCGATCTTGTAGTCGCCGTCGTCGATGCGGAAGACGATGTCACCGGCGCGGACCGTCGTGTTGTCGCCGGCGAGGATCGAGGAGACGTGGCCGGCAACGCGCGCGCCCAGCATGGTGTTATTGGCGCGGACATAGGCGTCGTCGGTCGCGACGTAGAAGCGGCCGACCAGCGTGTAATAGCCGGCATAGCTCGCGGCCGCGAGCGCCAGCACCAGCCCTACTCCCATCATCATGAACTTGCGCTTGCCGGACTTCGGCGCGCCGGCGGCGGCGGGCGCGTCGGGGGCTGCGGCCGGCTTGTCGGTCACGGGCGTCTCCGGCGCCTCGCTGGGGCGGCGCTTGGTTTCCTCGGCCACATGAGAGCGCAACTGCTCGGCGAGAGCTACAGACGTCTCGGTGGCAGCGTCACCACCCGCGGGCGTCGGCGTCTCCGCGGCGTCCGGGCGAAGGACGCGCGCAGCCTGATCTCTCACTACGGCCATGGAGGCCTCCCCCAAAAAAGCGCAATGAGGGACGGCCGCCGTGCGGCCGGGTCCCTCTCGCCGATCCCAAATATCATTGACCGAACGGTTCGGTCAATATAGACAATATTCCCGGACAGACCCTACTGGCCCGAATCCTTTATTTCGGTTTCATGACCCTCGACCGAAGCAAAAACTTTCCGAGACCCTGAACCAATGGTTGTAACCGGCCGCGAACATCTGCACGTCATCCAAGAGGAGGACAGCTCCAAACGCCGCCAGATCCTGGACGGGGCCCGCAAGGTGTTCATGGATCTCGGGTTTGACGGTGCCAGCATGGGCGAAATCGCCCGCGCGGCGCAGGTCTCCAAAGGCACGCTTTACGTCTACTTCGCTGACAAATGCGCGCTGTTCGAAGCCATCCTTGAGCAGGAGGCGCTCCAGCACGGGCAGGTCGCGTTCAATTTCGATCCGGCACGCGATGTTGAAACCACGCTGAAGGATTTCGGCCGGGCCTACAATCGTCTGCTGTGCCGGCCCGGCGGCGGGTCCGCGATCCGCACCGTGATGGCGATCGCCGAGCGCATGCCCGATCTCGGCCGCCGCTATTATGCGCGCGTGCTGGACAAATCCATCAACCGCCTCTCCGACTATCTCAACACCCATGTCGCCTCCGGCGATCTCGAGATCGACGATTGCGATCTGGCGGCGTCGCAGTTCATGGAGCTGTGCAAGGCCTCGCTCTTCCTGCCCTTCGTCTTCCAGGCCGCGCCCGCACCGTCGGAAGAACGCATGAGCGAGGTCGTCGACAGCGCGACGCGGATGTTCCTGGCGGCTTATCGGGCGAAGTAGCGCCAAGCGGGCATGCGTTGCAGGCCATTCCGGCGCTCCTATATTGGGCCTCATGTCCCGTGATCTTCGGCCGCCGGTCGATATCCTCCATTATGAGATCGTTCAGGAACAGGCCTCCGCGCTTGGACGGATGGGCCGCACGCTCGAGCAGGCGCTCGCGCGCTTGCGCGAGTTCGACGCCGCCCATGCCCTCCCCGAGGTGCCGGACTCGATGCAACCGGCAAGGCGCAAGCTGGTGATGGAAGCCGGTCACGCGCTCTGGATGTTCGTGGTGCAGCGTGAGGCATCCGGCTTGCGCGACAGCCGCCACATCATGCGGACCTACAATGTCCCGGCCGAGGTGCAGCTGTGTATGGGGCTGGTCCCAGCACCGTCGAAGTCGGCCCGAAAATGATTTGCTACGGCGCCCGGCGCTCGGGCGTGCACTCCTTTGACAAGAAGCGGTTGTGCTTCCCGATGTCAGCTCAATCGTCAGGGAAAAAGAGGCCCCAGCTCGCGGGGGGGGCATTGAGCTGGGGCCATTGGGGTCACCCTTGGGGAAGGGTATCGGGAAAACTTGGCAATGGCAGGAATGTTCCTCCATTAATTTTGAAGAGGAATTGGCGCCGCGGGAGGAATGGCACGTACTGGTCTCTAAGTGCCCGGCGTAGCTTGAACTGCTTCGCTTTGTTCGTTCCACCGATGGAACAAAGAACCTTATGTGCACTTTGTAACGTTGGGCGAAGCAGGGGAAGATGTGAATACGGCGGAACTTCCAACCATTCTGTTGATCGAAGACGAGGATGCGCTCCAGCTCATCGTCGAAGACGCTCTCTCGGAGGGAGGCTTTCAGATCGCGACCGTGAAGACGGGCGAGGAAGCCGTCACGCTCCTGAAGGGTGGTCAGCCCTACCGGGCGCTCGTCACTGACGTCAATCTGCTGGGGCGCCTCGACGGCTGGGAGGTCGCAAGGGCCGCCCGTGAGATCGACCCGCATTTTCCCGTGGTTTACATGACCGGCGGCGCGGCCGATAAATGGCCCATCTTCGGTGTACCGAACAGCATTCTGCTTCAGAAACCATTTGCGCCCGCGCAAGTCGTTTCGGCTGTTTCCCAGCTCCTGAACGCGGCGTCGCAGCAGACGGGTCCCGCCTGAGAAACGGCGAGATCCGTGTCTGCATCAGTCCTCCTCATCGAAGATGAAGCGCTCATCCGAATGATGCTGGTCGAGATGATCGAGGAAGCGGGTCATTCAGTTGTTGCAGAAGCGGGAAACGTCACCAAGGGTGCCGTTCTTGCGACGGATGCCGAGTTCGATCTCGCGATCCTGGACATCAATCTCGGCGGCGACACCATCGAGCCAATCGCCACAGCAGTTGCGGGACGCGGCAAGCCCTTTTTCTTCGTGAGCGGCTACGGATCGTCGGGTGTGCCTGATGCCTTCAGGGGCACCCCGGTCGTGAGAAAGCCTTGCTTGCTGGCAGAGTTGCAAACCGCCATCGATGCCGCACTGGCGCAAGTGCCGAGTAAAAACCTTGGGCCGATCTAGCCGATTGCCTCGGCCTGGTATCGTAGTCGATGTGCATTGCTGCGATCGTCCGCAACGGGTCACAAGCCGTCCATCATGCTCAACGCGGAAGACTTCCGTTTGCAACGGTGGGCTGACCTTATAAGACCACACCTAGTCCGCCACCTGCTTCCTGAGCGCAGCGAGATCGTTGACGACCATCTTGGTCGGGCCGGTCCAGATGATGCCGTCGTCCTGGAGGCGGCTGAGGATCAGGCTGATCGACTGGCGCGTCGCACCGATCATGCGCGCGAGATTGGCCTGCGTGATGCGGCCGAGCGAGATCGGGCCGCTCTCGTCCTGGGCCGCGTTCTCGCACAGCTTCACCAGCAGCAGCACCAGCCGTTCCGCCGCCTTCTGTCCCGCCAGCGTCTGCGCCAGCATCGAATAGGTCTCGCCCTTGAAGCCGAGACACTCGATCAGCGCGACTGCGAACGACGGCGACTGCGCGATCAACCGGCGGACCGCATCCTGGTCGAGATGCAGTGCTTCGACGCGCCCAAGCGCGCGGGCCGACCAGCTGTGGCGGTGATCGCCGAGGATATAGGGCGCCCCGACGAAGTCGCCTGCCTCCCAGGTCGACAGCATCAATTCGCGCCCCTGCGTGCCGGCATGGGTGCTTTCGACGATTCCGTTCAGGATGATGTGGACGCCGTTTGCGGGCTCGCCCTCCCGCAGCAGATATTCGCGGTTCTGGTAGGTCGCGAGCCGGCCGGTTCGCATCACCAGCTCCAGATCGGGCTTGTCCAACGCCTTCAGCACATAACGTCCGGTCCCGGGCCGTGACAGTTCGGCGCGCGGCTCAGCGGGATCGGCCACCTCATGCGCATCGCTGCGCTCCACGATCGGTCTCCCTTCGAGTGACGGCTCGAAGGCTAGGAGGTCTCCGCTCAGATTGCAACGCGGCGCAGATGGTCGGGCCCGACTGAAGCCTCCACGAAAGCGCAGGCCAGATCGGTGAGCAGACGCTCCCGGCCAGCCGGCGCCAGGAACGTGACGCCATAGGGCACGCCGGCTGCGGTGACGGCGTTCGGAACGGCGATGGCGGCCAGGCCCAGCGGGTTTGCGTAGTTGGTGTAATAGCCGTTGTTGAAGTTGGCCGTCAGCGGATCGCGCGCGACGTCGTCGATGCTCAGCACGGTGCCGACCGTCGGCACGACCAGCGCGTCGTGAACTTGCCAGAAATCGCGCAGCGACCGCTGGACCTCCTTGACCTTGTAGAGCGCGCGATAGGCGTCGGCCGCCGTGAACTTCCGGCTGCCGATGACGAGGTCGCGCACGATCTTCACGCCCGCGTCCGGGTTGGCGTCGAGGAATGCGCCGACCGAGACGTCCCGTTCGGCGAGGAAGGGTCCGAAGAACATCAGATCGTTGACCGAAATGAACGGCGAGAAATCGACCGACGCCACCGACAGATCGAGTTGCCGCAGCTTGCGCAGCCCATCGCCGAACAGCGCCTCCGTCTCCGCATTGCCGAAGAACCTGAGCTGATCCGGACGCAGCGTTGCGATGTTGAGCGGCCGCGCTGGAGGAGCCTGCTCCGTCCATCCGGCGAAAGCTTCCGGTGAAAAGCAGTCCCCGGCATCGCACCGCGCCAACACGCGATAGATCTCGTGGCCATCGCGGGGGTCGCGCGTATAGAGCGAGATGGTATCAAAACTACGGCACGCGTAGACCATGCCGCGCTGACTGAAGGCGCCGGGCGCCGGCTTGAAGCCGGTCACGCCACAATAGGACGCCGGCACCCTGCCCGATCCGCCAGTATCGGTGCCGAACGCAAAGGACGAGGTGCCCGTCGCGACCGACACCGCTGCGCCCGAGCTGGAGCCGCCGGGGATGTAGTCGGGGTTGTGCGGGTTGCGGGCGATGCCATAGGGCGAGCGCACGCCGACGAGGCCGGTCGCGAACTGATCCATATTGGTTTTGCCGAGATAGATCGCGCCGGCGGCGATGGCGTCGGCGACGACCGGGCTGGTGTCTTTCGCGGTGTAGGCGAATTCCGGGCAGGCCGAGGTGGTCTGCTCGCCGGCCACGTCGATACAATCCTTGACCGAGAACACGAGACCGTAGAGCGGCAGCTCGCCGATCTCGCCAATGCGCGCATCGAGCGCGCGGGCCTTCGCCATGACGCCGTCTGGATTTGCCGTCGAGATCCAGACGCCGCTCTGGTCGGCGTCGTCAAGGCGCGACAACACATGCGCGGCGACATCGGACGGCGTGAGCTCACCGCTGTGATAGGCGGCACGGAGATGGCCAGGTGCGAGATTCATGTCGGTCACGTGCTTGCGGGAATTGGCAATGTGCCGGCGAGGCAGACCCGCCGGCACCGACCTAGCGGCCGATCACCTTCTCCAGATAGGCGGGCTGGATGAAGGCTTCGAAGTCGGCGCGCGGCAGCAGCTTCGGCAGGCGCTCCTGCTTCACCAGGAAATCGGCGGTCGAGATCAGCGTGTCGACGAACTTGCCCTTTTTCGCGGATGTGCCGAGATACTCCTCCGTGAGCTGCTTGTTGCAGGGGATCATCCCGGTTCCCTTCATCATTCGCTGCGCGTCCTCGATGGGCAGCGAAAGCTCCTCCGCGATGATCTCGGCGGTCTTCTCCGGGTTCTTCAGCCAGAAGTCGATGCCTTCGCATTCGGCCTTGATGAACTTGTCGACGTAGGACGGATACTTCTCCGCGAACGTGTTCATGACGACGCCGATGTCCCAGGTCGGGTAGCCGCGCTTGGCCATCTCGCCCGAGGTGACGAGGATCTTGCCGCCGTTCTTCACAGCCTTGCCGAGATTCGGCTCCCAGAACCAGGCCGCGTCGATGTCGCCGCGAAGCCAGGCCGCCGCGATGTCCGACGGCGCGAGGTCCAGAATCTTCATCGAGGCGGGATCGACACCCTCGTCCTTGAGCGCCTGGAGCAGGAGGTAGTGCGTCGTTGAGCCGAACGGCGCCGCCACGGTCTTGCCCTTGAGGTCCTTGAGCGAGGTGATGTTCTTGTCGGCGCGAACCACCATCGACTCGACGTAGTCGAGCATGTTGATCACCAGGATGCCCTTGATCGGCAGGGCGCGCGTCGCGCCGATCGCGGTCGGCGGGTTGCCGAGGCCGCCGAAATCGACGTCGTTGCCAGCGATCGCGCGCAGCATGTCGCCACCGCCGCCGATCTTGACGTATTTGATGTCGACGCCCGGCATCTCCTTGGCGAGCAGGCCAAGATGCTTGGTGACCAGCTGCGCGTTGACGAGGTTCAGATAGCCGACGGTCACCTTCGCCGGCTTGTCCTCGGCGCGGACTGCACCCGTGAGCGCCAACGTGGTAACCGCGAGCGTCGCAATCAGTCTCTTCATGGAGGTCTCCCCTACGATCAGAATTGGATTCAGGCCCACGGCATCAACAGTTTCGCGATGCCGCGCATCATGAGGTCGAGCACGACGCCGGTGAGACCGAGCACGATCAGCCCCATGATCACGACGTCGGACAGCAGGAATTTTGCGGCGTCCCAGATCATCCAGCCGATGCCGGCGGATGCCGCGACGATTTCGGCGGCGACGAGAACGGTGTAGGTGAATCCGAGCGAGATGCGCATGCCGGCCAGAATCAGCGGTCCCGCCGCCGGCAAATAGACGTGAAACAGCAGGTGTCGCCGGGTCGCGCCGAGCGACTGGGCGGCGCGCACATAGACCGGGTCCACGCTGGTGACGGCCTGGATCGTCGAGATGACGATGCCCGGAAGACCGGCAAGAAACAGCAGCGACAGCTTCGAGCTCTCACCGATGCCGAGCCACATCACCAGCAGCGTATAAAGTCCGAGCGGCGGCAATGGCCGGTAGAACTCGATCAACGGATTGAGCAGCGCGCGTGCGTTGCGCGACACGCCCATGAGGACACCGAGCGGAATGCCGATCAAGCAGGCCAGCGTGAAGGCGGTGAGGATGCGATAGAGGCTTGCGCCGAGATGCTGAAGCAGGGTCGCGCCCTGATATCCCTTCGTCATCGTCTTGACGAACGCGGCCCAAACCGCCTGCGGCTTCGGCAGGAACAGCTCGTTGGCCCAGCCTCTCTCCGTGACAATGGCCCAGCCGGCCAGCAGCACGGCGACGGTCAACGTCGAGAGCAGCACCGATCGCGAGACCTTCGGAAGCCGCAGCCGCAAGCTGCCGCGTCGCGTGCGATCCGGCGAGATTGGAATCGTCATGTGGGTCGCCTCGACGCTCATGTCCGCACTCCCAGGATCTGCATGATGGTCAGCGCGTAGATCCGCGTCGCCATCACCGACTTGGTGATCGAGATGTTCTCGTTGTCGACGGCCCAGCCGTCTTCTCCGGGACCGAACGTCACCGCATTGATTCCGGCTTCGCGGAAGCGGATCGTGTCATTGAAGGCGTTCTTGCGGTTGACCCCGGGCTCGCGGCCCATCAGACGCCGGTAAACCGCGCGCAGGGAGCGGCAGGGCTCCTCCTCGACCGGCACCGGCTCGGTCGCGTTGACGAACAGCGAGCCCGGCACCTGGCGCACCTCGACCTTGACGTCGTTCACGCCGGCAAAAGTGTCCCGTCCGAGACGCTCGATGTCCGCAATCACGCTCGACAACGTCATGCCGGGCACGATGCCGACCACGGCGAGCGTGATGGTGCAGGCATCCGGCGAGAACTGCATCTCGCCAGGCAGGCCGGACCGAATGCGCACCACGGCGCAGCAGGGCGGCGTATGTCCCATGAACTTGCTGGGGACATGCGTGAACGCCATGTCCTTCAACTTAGGCAACAGCTTTGCCGCTTCCATGATGGCGTTGACGCTGATGTCCGGTCGCCAGATGTGCGACTTGATCCCGTGAACGGTGAGCTCGATTAGGCAGTGGCCGGAATTGGCCACCGACAGGTTCATGCCCCAATCCTTGTTGACGTCACCCCAGGCGGTCGGCTCGGCGGTGATCTCGTAGTCGGCGGTCAGGCCGACCTTGTTGAGCATGTAGACGGAGCCCTCGGTGCCGTTCCGCTCCTCATCGACGGTGTAGCAGCACATCAAGGTGCCATCGAACTTCACACCCGCTTCGGTCAGGGCCTGCACTGCGAGCAACGATGCAGCGAGATTTCCGCGCGTGTCGGACGTGCCGCGCGCGTAGAGCAGATCGCCGTGGCGCGTCGCCTTGAACGGATCGAAATCCGTCATGTGCCATTTCTCCGGCTCGACGGCCGGATAGGTGTCGAGATGATCGTTGAGAATGAGCGAAGGCGCGCCGTCGCGTCCCTTGAGCACGCCGAGCACGTTCGGCCGATGCGGCTGCGCGCTGTGCTTGGTGACCTCCATGCCGAGCGCTTCGAGCTTGCCCGCGACCAGCATCGAGATCGCCTCTTCCTCGGCAGGCGGCAAATCGGGATCCAGCGGATTGCCGGAACGGGGCTGGCCGGTGCGGATCAGCTCGGACGCGAGCTCAAGCCAGCGCTCCTCCGTGATGCGCGACAGCACGCGCTGTTCGAGATCCGAATAAGGAGGGGTGACAGGCATCTGCATGACGGGATCCGCTGGCTCACGGCGCCGGCAGCGCCGCTTCGTGGCAGCTTCCTCATTGCAGCGACCGTGCCAACTGCTGGAAAACCCCGCGGCGGCAGAATTGTCTTCCTGACTTCAATGGCTTAGGAGAGATTTGCGCATGCGCAAATTTTTGCGCCCGAGATGCGCTCTGCCGAAGACGCGACGCCGGCTGAACAGGCTGGGGTCAGCGCGAAGCCGGCCGGCGTGGGATCGTAGCCCGCATCCAGCGAAGCGGAATGCGGGAACACCTTCCCTATTGCGCTGCCCGTAATCCAGGCTACGGGCCACGCGCAATCCTCAGTCGTCGGCGTACTCGTCCTCTTCGTGCTTTCGCGCCATGCTCTTGCGCGTCCCCAGCGAGCCGGTCACGGAGGGATCGCGCGCATTCGCATAGGGATTGCGCCCGCCCGCTCGCGCGGCAACCTCTTCGCCGGAGACGGCGGCGGGCTGGCAGATCAGGCGGCGGCTGGCGCGGCGCATCAGATCGACGTGGATGTGATCGTAATGATAGACGTTCGAGCCCGGCGCCAGCACCGTGGTGAAATGCACGCAGGCGCCCGACTGCACGTCGCGCAGGAATCCCTGCTCTTCCGGCATGCCGCGCCAGCCATCCTTCACGGTGACGCGGCGGCCGTCGGCGAGCACGAAGGCGGCGATGTCGAGCGCATTGCCGAAAGCGTGCTCGGAAATATGGGCATGCGAATTGCCGTTCATGCCGCGGCAGGAATAGGCGGAGATCTGCTTGATCTCCGCGACGCGGGTGCCGAACCAGCGCATAGCCGAGGGCTGCACGGTGTCAGCAAGCCAGCGGTCGAGCTCGGACACGATCGGACAGGCCAGCGTCGCAACCGGCTTGATCGCAACAGGGCCGACGGCGGTGACGGGATCGCCCCGTGCCGGACCTAGACGCGGCGGCGGTTGCTGCGCGGGCCCCTGCGAGAAGGGCGCCGGCCGTGCCGGATAGCTCGGCGCATTCATGTAGCGCGACGCGCCCGCGGCATCGGTGCCCTCGGGCGGCAGGTCGATCTCGTCCTCCTGCTGCGCCACGCCCGGCGCGTTCAGAGGCATTGGACCAGGGGAAGCGCCATAGCCGGAGGGCTGGCGCACCGCGCTCTCGGGATAGTTCGAGCGTTGCGGATAGTTCTGGCTCTGCGGGTAATTCGATCGCGGCTGCGTCACCGGCCAGCGCGGCTGGTTGCCGATGCTCCCGGGCGGTCGCAAATCCTCATCGGCAAAGCCGTAACTGCTCGAGGCTTCGCCGAGGGCGGCGACCTTGAGCGGAAACTCCGCGCCGCACATGCCTGGCCCGGAGATCGGGTCGATGCGGACGAGATCCGGCCCTTCTTTCACCGCGCCTGATTTCAGGCATGCGGCTTCGGCCTCGGCCCGCCACGGTTCACGTTCGGCCTGGAAGACGCCGCGTCCGCAACCCGCTAACGAAACAAGGACGATGGAGCCGACGAGATACAAACGAACTCCGCGCGTCATGCACGCACGTTCGGTGAATTTACTTAAAGACTCTTCAACGTGTTGATTTCAGTGTTCTTTAACCATGTCAGCCCGCGCCAGCAGGAGCGCCTGCCGGTGACGAGCGACAGCAAGGCTGACTTTTCCGAAAAGAGACACTCTGTTAACCATGACGTCCTCGCGCAAGGCGGCGCGAGCAGCGGGAGCGACCTCATGACGTTCGCCGGGAGACTGAGCGTTATCACCGCGTACCTCGCCATGGCCTTTGTCGGCGCCATCGTGCTCGGCATGATCTAGCGGCTTCAGCCGGAGGTATCGAACGTTTCCCTTACGACCGCGCGCTCCACTGCCGCGACGTCGTGATCAGCTTCTCCGGCCGCTCTTCGGCTCGCGTCCAGTCGTTGCCGGAACACCAGAAATGGCCCAGTGCGCAGGCTTCGACGTGAAGCTTGCCGGAGCCCTTCAGCGTCATCGTCGCATAATAGGTGCTGCCGCTGGAGCGGCTGTAGATGTTGCCGGTCCAGACGTCGTGCGTTTTCGGTTTCATGTTGACGAGCACGCTTTCGCCCCTGGTCGATGCTTCCGTCAGCGCGAAGCCGCACAGTGCCGGTCCGCAGCGTTCGATGCGAACCGTGCCCTTGGCGCCTGCGCTCTCCCATTCGCCGAGCGGCAAATAGGCGAGTTCGTCGTCGCTGCGCTCAGGGCTCGTCACCGCCTGCTCGAGCACCGGCCTCGGCGCAACGACCGGCGCCTCCATGCGCGGCGGATCGAGCGCGACGGTCTTCGGCGGATCCGTCCGCGGTAGCTCGACCCGTGGCGGATTGGAGCTTGGCGCCGGCGGCAGGACAACTGGCTGCGACGTCGTCGAGGCAAGGACAGGAGCCGCCGGCGCCGGTGGAGGCGCGACCGCAATGGCTGGCGCCGGCCTGACCGGAGCCACGGGATAGAGCGGCTGCGGCGGCGGTAGCACCGGCGTCGGCGCCGGTGTCGTATCGACGACCGGCCGAAAGCTGCGATGGGAGGAAACCGCGACACAGGAAGCCGATCGGCAATTCCTGGGCGACTCGACCTGGAATCGATGACCGCCGATCGAGAACGCGTAGGATCCGGCCTCGGCTGCGGGCGCAATCGCCATCAGCGCGATCAAGGTGCCAAGCGAAGTCACAAGCCGCATCATCGGCGCCTCCCTCTGTGTGGCGACGACGTTACACAGATGGAATCGCGGCTGAATGTGCGCTGCCTCACCCAGCAGAGGAGAGCCGTTGTGACGTCTATCACAGAACGCCCGACCAGCCCGGCGTAGGGTCGAACCACGCTTCATCCACCCGCGACTTCAGTCCCATCGAGACCCACACATTCTTCGGAGGTTGTCATGAACAAGCTCACCATCGCCGCCACCGCTCTCTTCCTCGCGTCCACGGCCGCCGCGCATGCCGGCAATGCGATCTCGTTCCAGATCGAAGGCCAGAACATCCGCATCGAGACGCCGCGCAACTGCGCCTCGCTCAATTGCGTGACCATCGTGGCGCCGGGCCTGTCGGACAAGCCGATCAAGCTGAACAACATCAACCTCAAGGGCCTTGGCTCCAGCTCCAAGGACGACGACGTCGACACCACGCCGGCTCCGGCCACGACCGCGCAGCCGGCGCCGGCTCCGGTGCAGCAGCCCGTGCAGCAGGCCCCGGTGCAGGCGACCGCGCCGGCAGCGCCCGCTATCGCGGCACCGAGCACGACGGTTGCCGCTGCTCCGTCCACCGGCTACGACGCCACGACGCAGACCGCGCCCGCTGCTGCGCCCGCGGCCGTCGCGGTTGCTCCGGCCCCCGCTCCGGCTCCGGTCGCCGCCGCGCCTGTTGCGGTTGCCAACACGCCGATCGGCGTCTGGGCCACCGAAGAGAACAAGGGCAATGTCCGCGTCGAACAGTGCGGCGTCAATCTCTGCGGCTACGCCGCGAAGACCAATGAGCGCATCCTGATCAACATGAAGCCCGACGGCGCGAAGTGGAGCGGGCGCATCCACGATCCCGACTCCGGCCGCAATTACGACTCGACGATCGCGATGAAGGGCCCGAATGCAATGCGTGTGCAGGGCTGCGCCTTCGGCGGCATGTTCTGCGGCGGCCAGACCTGGAAGCGCGTGAGCTGACGCCGCAGATGTCGTCTCCAACACATGCACATTCTTCGTCATGCCCGGGCTTGTCCCGGGCATCCACGCTCTTAGTCCCGCGCTTAAAGGCGTGGATGGCCGGGACAAGCCCGGCCATGACGGTGGAGAGGCTTGGCCACAAGCTAACGTCGCGTACCATTTGAACGTTCGCCGCCCCCGTGCGATAGACATTCATCCGCCGTTCAGCTGTACGCGGCTGATATCGGTCGATCTCGCCTCGCGTTTCTCACCGGGACTCTTCGTGACATTTATCGTAGCCTGGCGCCGCTTCATGTTCGCGCTTGCGCTGCTGGCGTTGCCGCCGGCCGGGGCGAGCGTTGCGTTCGCATCCGATGCGATCGAGCTTGCGCAGGCGCAGCCAGAAGCGCAGCCGTCGCCCGCCCCCTCGCCGACGCCATCGGCTTCACCCGCTCCCCCGACCGACGCGCAGCCCGCCGCCGTCGAGCCGATCGGCAACGTCGCGACGGTGACGGGCATCGCGACCGTGATCCGCGACAAAAATTCCTATCCGCTGCGCGTGCGCGACGACATCTTTCTCAACGACGTCGTGCAGACTTCGTCGAACTCATCGCTCGGCATCACCTTCAACGACGCGACCACGTTCAACCTCTCGGCCAGCGCAAAAATCACCATCGACACTTACGTCTATGAGGACGGCGGCAAGCAGAACGCAGGCATCTTCGACATCGGCAAGGGCACGGTCGCCTTCGTCGCGGCGGCGGTGGCAAAGACCGGCAACATGAAGATCACGACGCCGACGGCGACGCTGGGCATCCGCGGCACCACGGGCGTCGTCGACGTGCCGGAAGGCGCGGCCGCGAACAAGACCAACAACGTCAACATCAAGCTCTATCCCGACGCCGACGGCCGGGTCGGACACATCGACGTCGACGACCGCACGAGCGGGACGCGGCTCGGCGCGCTGACGCAAGGCGCGAGCGGTTTTGCGATCCGGCCGGGCGCAGCCGCGGCCGGCGTCATGCGCTTTGCCGCGGTGCCGATCACGATCGCACCACAGCAGATCGCGCGCGACCGCGGCTTCGTCAGCCAGGTGCATCTGGCGCAGACCACGGGCCGGCAGATCGTCACCGAGCAGCGCGACTTCCGCCGCGCCAATCCGACCGCGAGCCCGCGCATTCCGCGGCCGTTCCAGCCGCCGCAACAGCAACAATTGCGGCCAAACACGGCGCCAGGACAACAGCCGCAACAGCCCCAGCGGCCGAACGGTCAGCCCGGTCAGAACAACCGTCCGGGGCAGCAACAGCCAGGCACGCCAGGCGGTCAAGGCAGCCAGCCGCCGCAGCGGCAGGGCCAAGCGCCGGGCCAAGGCGGCGCCGTGCAGCCCGGTACGCCGCGCGTGGGTCAGGGTCAGCAGCAACAAGGCCAGAAGCAAGGCGCGGGACGTCCGGCAGGCCTACCGCGCGCCGGTCAAGGCACGCAGCCTGACGGCAGGCCACAAAACCAGCCGCAGCGCGGTGGACAGATTCCGACGCAGCCCGGCGGAGTCGCGCCGCAGCAGCCGGCCGGAACGCAGCAGCAGCCCCACGTGCAGCCGCAACTTCCGCGCACCGGCATGCAGCCGGGGCAGCCGCCCGCCGCTCAACCTCCGGGCATGCAGCGCCCGGGCGGATTCCAGCAGCGCCTCCCCGCCGCGCAACGTCCCGTAGCGCCGCGAAGGCCAGCGCCAGTTCCGAAGGAGAAGGAGCGGCGATGACTTTCTTCCTTCTCCCCTTGTGGGAGAAGGTGGCGCGAAGCGCCGGATGAGGGGTTCTCACCGCGAATCCATTGCGACAGCTTCGCGCGTGGAGAGACACCCCTCGCCCCTTGTGGGAGAGGGTGCACCGTCAACGCGGGGCGAGGTGAAGAAAACTCACGCCTCACCGCGCAGCCAGGCCTTCACCTTCTGCAACAGACCGTGCCGCAACTCGCCGACCGAAGCCGCTTCGGCTGGCGTCAGCGTCTGCAAGGCTGCATCGACATCCTCGGTCGCGAGCGGCGATCTGACGTCGGCATCCCCCGGCGCAAGCCCAGCGGCCGCGAGCGCGATCGGGCCAACCTGGGTCAGGAACACGCGCTCGTCCTCGCGCGACAGGCGCCCGAGCGCGTCTTCCAGCGTCAGCCAGTCGACGGCCTTGATGTCGTTCATCAGCTTGCGGACCGGACCGTCCCCGGCCTCCATGCGCCAAAAATGCACGACCTTTGAACGTCCGCCCGACTGGTAGACGAGTGTGCCCAAAAATTCGTGGATGGTGACGTCGTGACCGGTCTCTTCCAGCACTTCGCGATGCGCGGCTTCTCTCGGCGTTTCGCCGTCGTCGAGCTTGCCCCTGGGCAAGACCCATTCGTTGCGCTTGCGCTGGCGCACGACGGCAATCAGCGGCGGCGCACCTCGCCGCAGCACAATACCACCCGCCGCCATGACCGGCGCCCGTGCCATCACCCAATCCGTCGTCGCAGAAACGTCCCCACGAACGATATAGGCAGCCGACGCGGCAGATTGAAGGCTAGTTTTTCCTCAGCAGCGCTTGACCTGCGCGAATACGCGTGCCTTCGGCGATGCCGTCGCAGAAGGTGAAATCGCCGGGCGCGAGGATGATGATGGTCGAGCCATGCTCGAACCAGCCGAGCTCCTCGCCTTTGCTCACGTTGACGTCGCAGGGGAAATTGACCGGCCCCGTGGTCTGCGCATTCAGCACCATGTCGAGGAAGTGCAGACGGATACTTGCGACCAGGATCGCGGCGACCGGTACCAGCGTCACGGCTTCGCCCGTCGGCAAACGCGTGCGGATCACCGCGCGCTCGTTCTTGCAAAACAGACGCTCGACCCGCTTCAGCGCGATCGGGTTGACGTTCCAGACATCGCCATGGATCAGCGTGACGCGTTCGATATGCGCGTCAAAGGGCGCGTGGAAGCGGTGATACATGCTCGAGGTCAGCCGCAGCGTGACGAAGGAGCCGTTGCGGTGCTGGTCGACCAGCACGGAGTCTCCGAGCAAATCGAGCAGCGAGTACGGCGCGCCCTTGACCTGGAACAGCTCGGTGTCGGCGATCCGGCCATGGGCGCCGACGATGCCGTCGGACGGACTGGCGACAATGGAGGGGTCCGGATCAAAGGGCCGCAAGCCGGGCTTGAGCTCCCGGGTGAAGCAGTCGTGCAGACTCCTGAAATGGGTCTTGCGCGCCTCCGACAGATCGAGGTCGGAGAACAGCTTCCACAGCGCGATGGAGCCGTCCCGCACCAGCGGATTCTCGATCTTGGAGAACCAGCCCATGAAGCGGGTCAGCGCGGCGCGGGGGATGCGGTTGGTCAACAGGAAGTTGAGGTCTTCCTGCTGGGTGAAAGAGGCGATGAGGGCTTTGACTGTCATGAATCTGTCAGCTCGCAGTATTAGCGCTTGTTGTCATGGAAACGACACTCCCGATTCTTTCTTTGTCCGTGGCCGCCGCAGCGTCCGCTGCCGCCGCCTTCCCGAAAATCAAGGCGCGGCTCGAATTGTCCCGCGCCAAGCACCGCTCGCTCGCGGGACATTCCAAGATGTCCCGCCGGGTGGCGAGGCTGCTCCCGTTCTACGAATTCGAAGGCGATGCGTATTTCGCCTGCGACGGCGCGCCGGCGAACGTCGCAACGCAGCGCAAGGACGGCTTCTTCCGTCTCGCGTGTCTCTACGCCGAGCGCTACCCCAAGGGCCGCGCGATGACGAGGGAGGCGGCGGAGAAGATCTCCGACCTGCACTTCACCGAGAGCTACCGCGTGCCGTTCCAGTTCTCGCGCCTCGTTCGCGAGCATCTGGGCACCTCGACCTTCGTGGAGTCGTCGCGCGGCGTCACGGTCACGGATGTCGACGGCAACACCTCCTACGACCTCACGGGGTCCTACGGCGTCAACATCTTCGGCAACGACTTCTACAAGGAATGCATCGAGGGCTCCGAGAAGCGCGCGCACGCGCTCGGACCGGTGCTCGGCCCCTACCATCCCGTCATCCTCGAGAACGTGGCGCGGCTGTGCCAGATCTCGGGCCTCGACGAAGTCTCCTTCCATATGTCCGGCACCGAAGCCGTGATGCAGGCGGTGCGGCTCGCGCGCTACCACACCAGGCGCACCCATCTCGTCCGCTTCGCCGGCGCCTATCACGGCTGGTGGGGCGACGTGCAGCCCGGAGTCGGCAATCCGATTCCCGCGCACGAGACCTACACCCTCGCCGAGATGTCGGAGAAGACGCTGCACGTGCTGCGGACGCGCAAGGACATCGCCTGCGTGCTGGTCAACCCGCTGCAGGGGCTGCATCCGAATGGCAACGCGCCCGGCGACTCCTCGCTGGTTGATTCCTCCCGCGGCGGCAATTTCGATCGCGCGGCTTATACGGAATGGCTCAAGAAGCTGCGCGAGGTCTGCGACCAACGCGGCATCGTGCTGATCTTCGACGAGGTCTTCGTCGGCTTCCGCCTCGCCGCAGGCGGCGCCCAGGAATACTTTGGCATCAAGGCCGACATGGTGACCTACGGCAAGAGCCTCGCCGGCGGCCTGCCGGTCGGCGTGGTCTGCGGCCGACGCGAGCTGATGCGCCGCTTCCGCGACGATCGCCCCGCCGACGTTTGCTTCGCCCGCGGCACCTTCAACTCGCACCCCTACGTCATGACGGCGATGGACGAATTTCTGAGCCGGCTCGCCAGCCCGAACTTCCGCGCCGTCTATGACGGGTTGGACGAGACCTGGAACGAGCGCGCGCAAAAGCTCAACCGGATGATGGAGGGCGCGGACCTGCCGGTGCGGTTCGCCAACTTCTCCTCGATCTGGACGGTGAAATACACCACGCCATCCCGCTACAACTGGATGCTGCAGTATTACCTGCGCGCCGAAGGCCTGTCCCTGAGCTGGGTCGGCACCGGCCGGCTGATCTTCAGCCTGAACTACACCGATGCCGATTTCACCGAGGTCGCCGAGCGTTTCGTCCGCGCGGCCGAGAAGATGAAGGCCGACGGCTTCTGGTGGCACGATGGCGTCTTCACCAACAAGGCTATCAAGCGGCAGATCCTGAAAGAGATGCTGGCCAGGCGTTTCGCGCGCTGAGGCCAAGTCCGCCAATGCCGTCATTGCCGAGCCCGTCCCGGCCATCCACGCGCTTCCGCGCGAAAGCCGCAAGACGTGGATGCCCGGGACGAGCCCGGGCATGACGCAACCGCCAGACATCGGAAGCCTTGGTGAGATCGCGGCGCTCAGGCGTGCCGCTCTTCAAGCGTGGGCTCGCCGATCAGGCCCAGCGTGTGCTCGGGGTTGAGGTGCAGGCCGGGGTCCATCAGCTCGCCGCGCATCAGCGCCAGCGGCGCGTTGCGGTAGAGCATCAAATCGTGGAAGGGATCGGTCAGGATCTTCGTCATCCAGACGAGGCCGGTCTCGACGTCGCGAATGAAGAACAAGTGCACCGTGCGGAACATCAGACCGCCGCCGCCGACGACGAGCCAGACCTTGGCGACCTGCCGCATGAAATCGGTCGCGCCCGCCCAGGGCGTGAACAGTCCGAACAGCGTGGGATCGACCAGCAGCACCAGCGGCGACACCGCCCAGATCGACATCAGCACCACCTTGCGCCGAAGATTGTAGCCGACCTTGATCTCTTCCTTGTGCTCGTGCGTCGCCTGGTTGATCTGGTCGTAGCCGTGCGGCTCGAAGAAGAAGTGACCCGCCTGGCGCGAGGTCATCGAGACCAGCCAGCCGACTAGCGCCGAGATCATGGGATCGATGAACAGCCAGACATAGGCGAACAGGAAGCTCAGCGCGCTCACGAAATGCAGGCTCTGATTGATGCGGCTGTGGTGATAGTAGCGATGGTCGTCCCAGCGCTGGATCCGCAGCTGCTCGAGATAGTTCTTGATCATGCTCTCCCCCAAATGCTTTCGGGTTCAGGATTTACAGAGATTCGATGTAGGCCGTGTGACATCATCATTTTGTCATGTGACGATGTGCAGCGACGCGGTGACGCACGCGTGAGCTTGGGTTACGCCGCTTTGGCGACGTCGATCTTGCGGAAGCGCACCAGCGAGAAGTGACCGAGCGGCGGAATCAGGCGGCGCTCGGCGAGCTCGATGCCGTCGGCGCCGGCGAGCCATTTGGCATAACGCGACCAGGCGAACTCGGCGGTGCGGAAGCCGAGCGGACGCACCACCGGCTGCAACTTCTGCTCGATGAAGCGGCGCATGCCGGTATCGGCGCTGACGCGGGTGAGGATGATCAACTCGCCGCCCGGACGCAGGACGCGGGCGAATTCGTCCAGCGCGACTTCCGGATTCGGCACGGCGGTGACGACGTATTGCGCCATCACGACGTCGAAGGAATTGTCGGGGAATTCGAGCTTCTCGGCATCCATCACCGCGAGGCCCTCGACGTGCTCTAGGCCGCCCTCGGCGACGCGCTGGCGCGCCTTGTCGAGCATCGCCTCCGAGATGTCGGTGCCGAAGATGCGCAGATGCGGCGCGTAGAGCGGCAGCGAGATGCCGGTGCCGACGCCGACCTCGAGCACCCGGCCGCCGATTTTGTTGGTGGCCGCGATCGCGGCCTGCCGGCCTTTGGCGAACACGCCTCCGAACACGAGGTCGTAGACCGGTGCCCAACGATCATAAGCCTGCTCGACCGTGCCACGGGTGAGGTCGAGCTGCTGGGTGCCGTCAAGGTTCATGATCTTAGCCATCGATGATGTTCTCGCTGTGGTTCAAGCGTTTGAGATCAACCGCGCACCGCACGCCGCGCCATGCGGGGCGAAGCGCGCAGGACGCGACTGGGCTGAAGTGAAGTGAGGTTGCCGACGAATTGGCGCGCGCTGTTTTCCCAGGAGCGCTCCAGCGCGAAATTGCGGCAAGTCTGGCGCGACATGGTGAGTGCGCGCAGACACGCGGCGCGCAGATCATGGTCGATCGCGCCGATCGGATGATCGGCGATGACGTCCTTGGGACCCGTCACCGGAAACGCCGCAACCGGCGTGCCGCAGGCGAGCGCTTCGAGCTGAACCACGCCGAACGTGTCGGTCAGGCTCGGAAATACGAACACGTCGGCGGCGGCGAGATGCGCGGTCAGATCGGCGCCCTTCTTCTCGCCGAGGAAGACCACATCGGGATATTTCTTTTCGAGCGCAGCCTTCTGCGGCCCGTCGCCGACGACGACCCTGGTGCCGGGCAGGTCGAGCGAGAGGAACGCCTCGAGGTTCTTCTCCACCGCCACGCGGCCCATTGTCATGAAGATCGGCCCAGGCAGATCGAGCCTGGCCGGAGACTCAGGATGGAACAGTTCGGTGTTGACGCCGCGGGTCCAGAAGCCGAGCCGCTTGAAGCCGCGCTCGGAGAGCTCCTGCCGCAGCGAGGGCGTCGCCACCATCGTCATCGCGGCGGCATCGTGGAAGTGGCGCAGCACGGCGTAGCCGACGCTCGCGGGGATGCCGGTTCGCACCGAGACATATTCGGGAAACCGCGTGGTGTAGGAGGTGGTGAAGGCGAGCCGGTTGCGGCGGCAATAAGCCCGCGCCGCCCAGCCGATCGGCCCTTCGGTCGCGATGTGCAGCGCCTCGGGCGCCGCCTTCTCGATCCGCCGTGCAATCTCCTTGCCGCTCGGCAGCGCAACGCGCAGCCCCGGATAGGTCGGCAACGGCCATGACCGAAAGCCGTCCGGCGTGAGGAAGTCGATCTCGACATCCAATGCCTTGGCCGCGCCAGCCAGCGAGGTCAGCGTCCGGACCACACCGTTGACCTGCGGATGCCAGGCGTCAGTCGCGATTAATACCCGCATGGGGAAATTCCGAGATTTTTATGATTCTCGGCTTAGGACCATCAACCACGGATATTTCAGGCGTGTGACGTCATGGAAGTGTCGGCCCGCTGTTTTGTTCGTTAACGGGTCCGCTCAGCCACGAAACCGTCATGAAACAATCCTTTCCGCCATGAAACCGTTTTCGGTTTTCCGCGCAAACGTCCCGAAACTTCTTGTCGTTAGTGATCTAGGCAACAGAGCACCGAAACGGTGCCGGGGCGACCAAGAAACACGGCGCAAACAGGGGCGACCAATGATCAATCTGGAGACGTTGAAGACTTATTCGCGCGCCGTTGCGTTTGGTGCAGTGGCTGTGACCGCGATCGCGTTCGCCGGCCCGGTGAAGGCCGCGCCGGTGCAGCTCTTCCCGTTCTTCCAGCCGCTGCCGCCGATCGCGGCGCCGCAGCCGTATCAGCCTTATCAAGCCACGCCCTATCAGGCCGCGCCGTCCGAAGATCAGGACGCCGTCGAAACGCCGGCCCGCTTCCGTCGCCAGTCCGTCTCCTACGCGACGCGCGAGGCGCCCGGCACCATCATCATCGATACACCCAACACCTACCTCTATCTCGTGCTCGGTAACGGCCAGGCGATGCGCTACGGCATCGGCGTCGGCCGCGACGGCTTCACCTGGTCCGGTACCCAGTCGGTGACCAAGAAGGCCGAGTGGCCGGATTGGACCCCGCCGCCGGAAATGATCGCCCGCCAGCCCTATCTGCCGCGCCATATGGCCGGCGGCCCCGGCAACCCGCTCGGCGCCCGCGCCATGTATCTCGGCGGCACCATCTACCGCATCCACGGCACCAACGCGCCCGACACCATTGGCAAGCACGTCTCCTCCGGCTGCATCCGCCTGACCAATGACGACGTCGCGGACCTCTACTCCCGCGTCAACGTCGGCACCAAGGTGATCGTGCTGCCGATGACGGAACGCCGCGCGGATCTCGGCGCCGCGACGCGGTAAGCGACAGGACATTGTGACGCAAACGGCCCCGGAACCCACCGGGGCCGTCTTCGTTTGCCCTCGGCATCCCGATGCGCGCGCGTGCTGCGGCGCGATCCCCGATGGAGGCGCGAATGCAATCACGTCCGCAATCGCCGCAAGGCACTTGGCTCCGCGCGATCGCCGGCGCAGTGGCACTGCTGTTGACCGCGCCCGCCTCGCTCGCACAGCAGCCTGGGAGTGCCGACGCAGCCCAGCAGGCCTTCAACAATTCCTGCCGCACCTGCCACTCGGTGAAGGAGGGCGACAATCGTCTGGGCCCCAACCTCAATAAGATCGTTGGACGCAAGGCCGGCTCGCTGCCGAACTACAACTATTCCTCGTCGATGAAGGAAGCCGGCTTCGTCTGGGACCAGGACAAACTGACCCGCTTCATGGTCAAGCCGGACGAAGTCGTATCCGGCAACAAGATGCAGCCCTATGGCGGCGTCTCGGCGGAGGAAGCGGCGAAGGTCGTTGCCTATTTGCAGGCGGCTTCGCGGTAGAGCTACCGACTTCACCGCTCTGCAATCAGCCTCAGCCACGCCGCCGAATGAAACGCGCTCATCAAAAGATACATCGGCACCATCCCTCCGAGCATCGCCCCATGTCCGGAGCCGCACAGCATGTCGGCCGGACCATCGAGCATGGCCGTCAGCACGGCCATGATCGCGAAGGTCGGGGTCGCCACCAGCCCCAGCCATCTGGCGAGGTGGCGCGCGGCCACCACGCCGTTGCGGCTCGCGCCGACAGTTGCGCTGACGGGACTAGTCACGTCCTTCCGCGGCCTCCTCGCGAAAAGCCTTCTCGCCGGCGGTCGAGATCTCGACCCATTTCTTGTCGGGTGCCGCACCTTCGGTGTAGCTGTCGTGCCAGTTCCACCATTTGTAGGTGGGCGTTTGCGGATAGCCCTTCGGCGAATCCTCCCAGACCTCCTGCCGTCCCAGCGGCGTGATGTCGAGGTAATTCCAGGTGCCGCCCATCTGCTCGTCGCCGCGGCTCTTGACGAAGTAGGTGCGGAAGATGCGGTCGCCATCGCGGAAGAACACGTTGGTCCCGTGCCATTCGTCGACGCCGAAATCGGCATCGAAACTGTCGGTGACGGTGACCCATGGCATGGTCCAGCCCATCCGCTGCTTCAGCCTGATGATATCGGCCTGCGGTGCGCGCGAGGCGAACACCAGCGTGGTGTCGCGGGCATTCAGATGCGCGACATGGGCGACCTGGTCGGCCACCATGGAGCAGCCGCGGCAGGCATGATCCGGCCAGCCGAACACGCCCGGCTCGAAGAAGGCGCGGTAGACGATCAGCTGCCGCCGGCCCTGGAACAGGTCGTGCAGACTGACCTTGCCGCCGGGCCCCTCGAAAGCATAGGTTTTCGTCACTTCCATCCACGGCATGCGCCGGCGCTCGGCGGCCAGGGCGTCGCGGGCACGGGTATGCGCCTTTTCCTTCACGAGCAGTTGCTGACGGGCGGCCTCCCAGTCCTGCGGCGACACCACCGGCGGTGTTTGCATGGCGGCCTGTCCTTGGTTTCCTGCGTTGTCAGCTGATGTCATCATGGCTCTCCAACTTTTCCCGGGCGGCCGTTCCGTATCTCGCGATGCGAGATCCGGAACCGCTCGTCCCTCGCCGCACATTGTCGGCCGTCAACGATCTCTCGCACCGGACGGTTGCGTGGTGGGAGTAACAAGTGTGGCGGGATTTGAATGGAGTCGCTGATCACGGCGGCGGCCCGCGCGCTCCAAGCCGGCGATCCGCTGGGCGCGCTGAACCGCGTCGCACTGCGCAACGATGCACCTTCGCTGGCGCTGCGCGGTATCGCGATGGCGCAGCTCGGCGATCTCGCAAAGGCAAAGACATTGCTGCGCAGCGCCGCACGCGCCTTCGGCCCGAGAGAGGCGGTGGCGCGGGCCAGGTGCGTGGTGGCGGAGGCCGAGATCGCACTCGTCTCGCGCGACCTGAATTGGCCGGCCAACACGCTCGCGGCCGCGCGAGCGACGCTCGCAAGCCACGGTGACCTCGCCAACGCCGCCCATGCGGGTCACATCGAGGCGCGCCGACTTCTCCTTCTCGGGCGCCTCGATGACGCCGAACGCACGCTGGCCGATATCAACTCCACGCCGTCGTCCCCGGCTTCGCAGGTCGCCCGTGAGCTCGTGATCGCCGGCATCGCCATCAGGCGGCTCCGAACCAAAGACGCGCGCGCGGCGCTCGGGCGCGCGGCGAGCGCAGCACGGCAGGCCGGCATTCCAGCGCTTGCAGCCGAGGTCGAAAGCGCGAGCCACGTGCTCGACACGCCCGCAGCGCGCCTGATCACGCGCGGGCACGAACGGCAGTTGCTGCTCAACGAGGTCGAGGACCTCGCGACATCGGAGGCGCTCGTGGTGGACACGTTCCATCACGCGGTTCGCAGACGAGGCATCCTCGTGCCGCTCGGAAGGCGGCCGGTGCTGTTCGCGCTCGCCCGCATCCTGGCGCAGGCCTGGCCCGCCGATGTCTCGCGCGAAGCGTTGATCACGGGAGCGTTTCAGGCAAGGCACGTCGATGAATCGCATCGCGCCCGCCTGCGTGTCGAAATCGGGCGGCTCCGCACCAAGCTCAAGCCCCTCGCCGATGTCAGCGCGACCAGCCAAGGTTTTGCGCTGACGCCGCACAACACGTGGCAGGTTCTCGTCCTCGCACGGCCCGTCGAGGAGAAGCACGCCAATGTGCTCGCCTTCCTTTCCGACGGCGAGCCCTGGTCGAGCTCGGCGCTCGCGCTGACGCTGGGAACGAGCGCGCGCACCGTGCAACGCGCTCTCGAAGAGCTGGCGCGATCGAACAAGGTGCAGTCCTTCGGCCACGGACGGGCGCGGCGCTGGATGACGCCGCCCGTCCCGGGTTTCCCGACAGGCTTGTTACTCCCCGGACCGCTCCTGAAGACGTAAGGTGGGATTCACGCCACAGGGACCGAGCAGATGAAACGTTCAGCCGCCGAGATCGTCAGGGAATACGGGCCCTTTGCGGGCGTCGAAGCCGTGCATGGCGTCACCTATGACGGCACCCATGTCTGGTTCGCGTCCGGCGACAGATTGAACGCGGTCGATCCGGCCGATGGCAAGATCGCCCGCTCCATCGATGTCGCCGCGCATGCCGGAACGGCGTTCGACGGCCGTCACCTGTTTCAGATTGCCGAGGACCGCATCCAGAAGATTGACGCTGCGACCGGCAAGGTGCTCGCCACCATCCCTGCCCCCGGCGGCGGCGGCGATTCCGGATTGGCCTGGGCCGAGGGCTCGCTCTGGGTCGGACAGTATCGGGAGCGCAAGATCCATCAGGTCGATCCCCAGACGGGAAAGATTCTCCGCACCATCGAAAGCAAGCGCTTCGTCACCGGGGTGACGTGGGTCGACGGGGAGCTCTGGCACGGCACCTGGGAAGGCGAGGACAGCGACATTAGGCGGATCGACCCCGAGACGGGCAAGGTGCTGGAGCAGCTCGACCTGCCTTCAGGTACCATGGTCTCAGGGCTCGAGTCCGACGGCGGCGATCACTTGTTCTGCGGCGGGGGAAATCGCGGCAATGTGAGAGCCGTCCGCCGTCCCCGGCGCGGCTAATCTCAGGATGGGCCCCACAGCTTTGTTCAAGATGGCTTGCCGACACTTGGCTGTTGCGCTCGCTGCGATCATGCGGACGTGAGTGCCTAGCCACATTCCTAAGGGGCGTACGAAAGACGCTCGCCCCAATGCGGGTTGAACCGATGAATGGATTGACAGTCGGCCTCCGCACTACTTATCTCATACTGCTCATTCCTTTTCACGGTATCCCTTTCTATGTTCAACGCTCACGTTCTGCTCGCGTTCACCCTTGCATCGCTGGTGCTGAACATTACTCCAGGTCCGGACATGATGTTGACGCTCACGCGCGGCATGACGCAAGGCTTTAGAGCTGCCTTCATGAGCGTCTTGGGGACATTCTTTGCCGGATTCATCCAAATACCGCTTGTTGTTCTAGGTCTCGCCGAAATCTTCCAGCATTCACCGGAACTGTTCTCCGCCGTGAGATTGCTCGGTGCGGCTTACCTAGCATACCTTGGTGTTCGCGCTTTTTGGCGGAGTATTCGCCTCGATAAGAATACAGCACGCGCGGCGCCGGCAGGCGCACACCGAGCTGCTTTCATACAGGGCTTCACTACGAACCTGCTCAACCCGAAGGTCTTCCTGTTTATGACGGCGTTCCTGCCCCAATTCACTGATCACACTGTTGGTCCGGTCTGGGAACAACTGTTGATTCTTGCAGTAGTCTCGAAGACCCTTGGCTGCGTCGTCTATGTCGGCATCGCCGCTGGCGCTTCCAGCATTGGCGGCTGGCTTTCCCGCAACGCCTGGTTTGCCAAGCTACAAGAAGGCATCCTTGGCGCTGTCATGCTTGCCATTGCAGGGTTGCTTTTCGTTGATCGTAGCGCCCCGGCGCCCACGCGCTAGGCTAGCGCCCTCCTCGCCTGCCCTGTAGACTTCCGCTCCGGGCGGCCTGGGGGATTGATGCGACTAACGCTGAACTTGAAGACTATCCTGATCGCCATCGCGGTGCTCGCGGCGTCGTTCTTCATCAGCCTGAAGGCGATGGACTGGCTGTCGCCGCGCGCGACCAATTCCGCGCCTCCGGTCGCGCAACTGCCGCCGCTGCCGCCCGCCTCCAAGAGCTCGATCGTGATCGCACCGGTCGCCATCGCGGTGTCGGCGATCCGCGAGCAGGCCGAGAAGGCCGCGCCGCGTAATTTCGCGGGGAAGGCCGAGAACCCGATCTCGCAGATCCTGGAGAACGCCGACATCGGCTGGTCCGCCGTACGCGGGCCGATGGCGGCTGCCGGCGACAAGGACGTGCTGACGATCTCGACGCCACTCAGCGGCAAGCTGAACGTGACGGGATCGCTGTCCTCGAAGGCCACCGGCGCGCTCGGCGACGCGCTCAGCGGCGTGCTCGGCGGTGACGCGGCGAAACGAATCGGCGCGGTCAACATCAAGAACCTGAATGCCAGCGCCGAGATCAAGGGTAACGTGGTCATCACCTCGCGCCCGAAGCTCGCCGCGAACTGGCATCTCGAGCCCAATCTCGGCGCCCAGGTCAATCTCGGCGACACCAACCTCAACGTCGCCGGCGCCAAGGTCAACGTGCCGGCGCAGGTGAAGCCGCTGATCGACAAGAACGTCGGCGAGCAGATCAACATCGTCTCCGAGCGCATCCGCAACGATCCGTCGCTGCGGGAGAATGCGAAGCTACAATGGGCCAAGGCCTGCCGCTCGATTCCGCTGCAAGGCTCGGGGTCTTCCGCCGCGCTGCCGCCGCTCTGGCTCGAGATGAAGCCGACCCGCGCCACCGCGGCGCAGCCGCGCGTCGACGCACAGAACGTGACGCTGCTGCTTGGCCTCGAGCTCGAGACGCGCGTGATCTCGACACCGTCCAAGCCGGACTGTCCGTTCCCCGACAAGATCTCGATCGTGCCGCCGACCGGCACCGGCGTGAACATCGGCGTGCCGATCGACGTGCCCTTCACCGAGATCAACAAGCTGATCGCGGCGCAGATGGTCGGCCACACCTATCCCGAGGACGGCTCCGGTCCGGTCGATGTCACCGTGAAAAGCGTCAACGTGGTCCCGTCGGGCGAGCGGTTGCTGATCTCGCTCCTGGTCCGCGCCAAGGAGAAGAAGAGCTGGCTCGGTCTCGGCGCGGAGGCGACCGTGCATATCTGGGGCCGGCCGATGCTCGACCAGGCGCAGCAGACGCTGCGACTCGCCGATATCCAGCTCGCGGTGGAATCCGAGGCGGCCTTCGGCCTGCTCGGCGCGGCGGCGCGCGCGGTCGTGCCGCAGATGCAGCAGGCGCTGGTGCAGAAGGCGTCTCTCGACCTGAAGCCGATCGCCGCCAACGCCCGTGAGAAGATCGCGGCCGCGATCGCCGACTACCAGAAGAACGAGGACGGCCTCAAGGTCGATGCCAAGATCGACAGCCTCACTCTCGCCGACATCGCCTTCGATTCCAAGACGCTGCGCATCGTCGCCGAAGCCGGCGGCTCGCTCAATGTGTATGTCACCAAGCTGTCGGGAATGTAGCGCGCGCCTTTCCTCAACGGATCCGTTCGCGTCGTCGCTTGCGCCGCTGGCATTCTGGTCGGAGGATGCTAAGCTGCTCTTCACAACCTCAGACGAGGTCCTGACAGCATCGTAGCTGATAACGCGAGGACAACATGGAAGCCGGCACGGTCCCCCCTGCGCCGGCACTGGTGCGCTTTTCCGGCATTCAAAAGACCTACGATGGCGAGCACCTCGTGGTGAAGAACCTCGATCTCGACATCAGGAAGGGCGAGTTCGTCACCCTGCTCGGCCCGTCCGGATCGGGCAAGACGACCACGCTGATGATGCTGGCCGGCTTCGAGGTTCCGACCCAGGGCGAGATCTACCTCGCGGACCGGCCGATCAAGAACGTGCCGCCACACAAGCGCGACATCGGCATGGTGTTCCAGAACTATGCCTTGTTTCCGCACCTGACGATTGCGGAGAATATCGCCTTCCCGCTATCCGTCCGCAACACGAACAAGGCCGAAGCGCAGGAGCGCGTGAGAGCGGCGTTGCGCATGATCAAGATGGAAACCCTGGCGCAGCGGCGGCCCGGGCAGCTATCCGGCGGCCAGCAGCAGCGCGTGGCGCTGGCCCGCGCGCTGGTTTTCAATCCGCAACTCGTGCTGATGGACGAGCCGCTGGGCGCCCTGGACAAGCGCCTGCGCGAGCAGATGCAACTGGAGATCAAGCAACTGCACGAGACGATGGGCATCACCGTCGTCTACGTCACCCACGATCAAAGTGAAGCGCTCACGATGTCGGACCGCATCGCCGTGTTCAACGACGGCATCGTGCAGCAGATCGACAGGCCCGACGCGCTGTATGAGCATCCGGTGAACAGCTTCGTCGCCCATTTCATCGGCGAGAACAATGTGCTGTCCGGCACCGTCGAGACGGTCGAAAAACAATATTGCCGCGTTGCGCTGGCGGGCGGCGGCGCCGTGACCGCACGCGCGGTAAACGTATCGGGCACGGGCGCATCGACCTCGCTGTCGGTGCGGCCGGAGCGGATCGCCATTATCCCGGATGGCACCTCCAGCGACGAACCCAACCGACTGCCAGCCAAGGTGCAGAACACCATCTATCTCGGCGACCACGCGCTGGCCGTGCTCGACGTAGCCGACAACAAGGAGTTCATGGTCAAGCTTCAGCCGGGGACGCATGACAGCCTTAGACATGGCAACGTAAGAGCTGGCAGCCTTACACCCGGCGATGACGTGTTCATCACCTTCCGCCCGGAGGACTGCCTGGCCCTCGATCCCGTCTGATCCAAACATGCAGCATCTCGCCAACGCGGGCGGGCCTGCACCGACCAAGCTCAACGCAAGTCACGTGAAGAAGAAGGAACAAAGACCATGCTGAAGCGCAAGATTGTCCTGGGGTTCGCCGCGGCACTCACCGCCAGCGCGGCGCTGGCCACGGTCGCGCAGGCGCGTGACCTCACCGTCGTGTCGTGGGGCGGCGCGTATCAGGATGCCCAGAAGAAGGTCTATTTCGAGCCGTTCAAGAAAGCGGCCGGTGTGCCCATGAACGACGAGTCCTGGGACGGCGGCGTCGGCGTGTTGCGCGCCAAGGTGCAGGGTGGTGCCGCCACCTGGGACGTCGTTCAGGTCGAGAGCGACGAACTGGCGGTCGGCTGCGAGGAAGGCCTGTTCGAAAAGCTCGATTATTCGAAGATCGGCGGCGAGGCCGCCTATATCCCGCCGTCGGTCAACGCTTGCGGCGTCGGCGCCATCCTCTACGATTTCGTTCTCGGCTACGACAAGGACAAGCTCAAGGAGGCCCCGAAGGGCTGGACCGACTTCTTCGACACCAAAAAGATCCCGGGCAAGCGTGCCCTGCGTCAGGGTCCGAAGACGACGCTGGAGATCGCCCTCATGGCCGACGGCGTCGCGCCAAAGGACGTCTACAAGGTGCTGGCGACCGACGAGGGCATCGAGCGCGCGTTCAAGAAGCTGGACACCATCAAGGGCGACATCGTCTGGTGGAAGGCCGGCGCCCAGCCGCCGCAATTGCTCGCCTCGGGCGAGGTGGCGATGACCTCGGTCTACAATGGCCGCATCGACACCGCGAACAAGAACGAGAAGAAGAATTTCGGCATGGTGTGGGACGGAGCCCTCTTCACCATCGACACTTGGGTGATCCTGAAAGGCAGCCCGAACAAGGACGCGGCCTACAAGTTCCTGGACTTCGTCGGCAAAGCGGAGAACCAGTCGAAACTGTCGGAGAACATTGCCTATGGCACCTCGAACAAGGACGCAGCCGCCCTGCTCGCGCCTGCCGTTCTGAAGGACCTGCCGACAGCGCCTGACAACATCAAGAATGCGGTCGAGATCAACGTTGCCTTCTGGCTTGAGAACATCGACCGCCTGACCGAGCGCTTCAACAAATGGGCCGCGAAATAGCGCGCCCGCAGGGCTCGACCGAAGGTAACACGAATGACGGATGCGCTCTTGACCGGCGCCGATGCGTCGACCGAGGTGCCGCTCAAGCGCCGATTGCGGCGGGCGGAGCGCGCGCGCCAGATCAAGGCGCTGGCACTCATTCTGCCGCTTCTCGTCTTCCTGCTCTTCACCTTCGCTGGGCCCATCGCCGGCATGCTGTGGCGCGCCGTCGATGACCGGGAGGTGCGTCTGGTTCTGCCTCAGACCATCGCGGCTCTCGCCAGTTGGGACGGCAGGGATCTGCCGGACGAAAAGGCCTACGCGGCGCTGGCGGGCGACATCATGGCGGCGCGCGCTTCCGGCACCATTGCGATTGCGGCCAAGCGGCTCAATTACGCACTGAACGGCTTCCGCACGATCCTGACCACCACCGCACGCAACCTGAAGACTGCGCCCGAGCCCGGCACGGCCAGGGAGACGCTCGGCAAGATCAACCCGGCCTGGCGCGAACGCGCCACCTGGACCACGATCAAGGATGCCAGTGGTCCCATGACTGGCTTCTACCTTTTGTCGGCGCTCGATCTGACGCGGAACGCGGACGGCGCGATTATCGCAGCCCCGCCGGATCAGGCCATCTACCGCGACGTGTTCGCCCGCACCTTCCTCATCAGCCTCAGCGTCACGGCACTTTGCCTGATCCTCGGCTTCCCGGTCGCCTACCTGCTGGCGGCGCTGCCGCCCGGCCGGTCGAACCTGCTGATGATCTTCGTCCTGCTGCCGTTCTGGACGTCGCTGCTGGTCCGCACCTGCGCCTGGATCGTTCTGTTGCAGGGCAAAGGCGTCGTGAACGACAGCCTGCTCTGGCTTGGCTTCATCGATGCGCCGTTGCGCCTGATCTACAACCGCTTCGGTGTCTGCGTGGCCATGACCCACGTCCTCCTGCCGTTCATGATCCTGCCGCTGTACAGCAGCATGAAGGCAATCTCGCCTGCTTACATGCGTGCCGCCGCCTCGCTCGGTGCACCACCCCTCACCGCCTTCCTGCGGATCTACCTGCCTCAAACCCTGCCCGGCATCGGCGCGGGAAGCCTGCTCGTCTTCATCCTGGCGCTCGGCTATTACATCACGCCGGCACTCGTCGGCGGCGCCGCCGATCAAATGATCAGCTACTTCATCGCGCTCTACACCACCGAGACGGCCAATTGGGGCCTTGCGTCGGCACTGGGTGCGGTGCTGCTGCTCGCTACTGTTCTGCTCGCGCTCGTCTATGGAAAGCTGGTGCAGGGACAGCAGGTCACGGGAGGGATGAAGAATTGAGCGACAGTTCCTCCATCCGCACACCGAGCCAGCGTATCGCGTGGACCGCGACCATCGTGATCTCCACGCTGGTGTTCATCTTCCTGATCGCGCCGATCCTTGCGATCATGCCGCTGTCCTTCAGCTCGGGCTCGTACCTCACCTATCCGCTGCCGGGCCTCTCCCTGCGCTGGTATGACGACTTCATCAATTCGCCGCGCTGGATGAATTCGCTGAAGAACAGCATGATCATTGGTGTGGCCTCGACCCTGCTGTCGATGGTGCTTGGCACGCTGGCGGCGCTGGGGCTGGCGCAGTGGAAGAGCCGGTTCAAGCCGCTCGTGCTGGCCTTCGTGCTATCGCCGGTCGTCGTGCCCGGGGTCATCACCGCGGTTGGCCTGTATTTCTTCTTCGCGCCGATCGGACTGACCGGCAGCTATCTCGGCTTGATCCTGGCCCACACCGCGCTGGCGACGCCCTTCGTCGTGATCACGGTCGGCGCGACGCTGCAGAGCTTCGACACCAATCTGGCGCGCGCCGCCGCCTCGCTCGGTGCCTCGCCGCTCGACGCGTTCCGCCGCGTGATCCTGCCGCTGATCCTGCCCGGCGTGGCATCGGGGGCGCTGTTCGCCTTCGCGACCAGCTTCGACGAGGTGGTGATCGTGCTGTTCATGGCAGGTCCGGAACAGCGGACCCTGCCGCGCGAGATGTTCAGCGGCATCCGCGAGAACATCAGCCCGACCATCACGGCCGCGGCGGTGATCCTGACGACGGTCTCGGTCATCCTGCTCGCCACCCTGGAAGGCTTGCGCCGACGCAACGAACGGCTCAAGGGCAGCAGCGCGTGAGACTTCTCCCCCTCCCTGCTTGCGGGGAGAGGGCAAAAACACCGCAGCGCCCTGCTTATTTCTCAACCCTCCTCGCGCATTCCGGGCTTTGCTCCCGCGACCGATTGTCGTTAGAACGGCTCCCGCAACAAAGCCCAAACAACAACGCTGAGGGAGAAAAACAAAATGCAAAAACTCATCGCCGCGGTCGCGGCCGGACTCGCTCTCGCCGCCACGTCAGGCGCCGCCCAGGCGCAGATTTCCGACGACGTCGTCAAGATCGGCGTGCTCACGGACATGTCGAGCCTCTATGCGGACGCGACCGGCAAAGGCTCGCTCGCTGCCGTCGAGATGGCGGTCGCCGATTACGGCGCCAAGGTCGCGGGCAAGCCTGTCGCAGTGGTCTCCGCCGATCACCAGAACAAGCCCGACGTCGGCGTCAACATCGCCCGCAACTGGTACGACAACGACAAGGTCGACGCGATCTTCGACGTGCCGACCTCGTCGGTGGCGCTGCCGATCTCGGCGCTGACGCGCGAGAAGAACAAGATCCACATCAATTCCGGCGGCGGCTCATCCGATATCACGGGCGTCGCCTGCTCGCCCAACACGGTGCACTGGACCTACGACACCTATGCGCTGTCGAACGTCGCCGGCAAGGCCATGGTCAAGCGCGGCGAGGACACCTGGTTCTTCGTCACCGCCGACTACGCCTTCGGCATGGCGCTGCAGCGCGACGCCGCCAACGTCGTCAAGGAGAGCGGCGGCAAGGTGCTCGGCGAGGTCCGCCATCCGCTCAACTCGTCGGACTTCTCCTCGTTCCTGCTCCAGGCCCAGGCTTCCAAGGCCAAGGTGGTCGCGCTGGCCAATGCCGGCGGCGACACCACCAATGCGCTGAAACAGGCGGCCGAGTTCGGCCTGGTACAGGGCGGCCAGAAGATGATCGCCTTGCTTATGGAGATCACCGACGTTCATTCGCTCGGCATCAAGTCGACGCAAGGCCTGATCATCACCGACGCGTTCTACTGGGACACCAACGAGGAGACGCGCGCGTTCTCCAAGCGTTTCAACGAGAAGGTCGGCCACATGCCGACCATGATCCAGGCGGGGCTCTATTCGGCGACCATGCATTATTTGAAGGCGATCGACGCCATCAAGACCGACGAGGCACCGAAGGTGATGGAGCAGATGCGCAAAACGCCGGTCAACGACTTCTTCGCCAAGAACGGCAAGATCCGCATCGACGGCCGCATGGTCCACGACATGTATCTGTTCGAGGTCAAGAAGCCCGAGGACTCCAAGGGCGAGTGGGACCTCTACAAGCTGATCGCCACCGTGCCCGGCGACGAAGCCTTCCGTCCGCTGGACAAGGGCGGCTGCCCGCTGGTGAAGGGAAACTAGGGGCATTCTCCGTCATTGCGAGCGAAGCAGAAATGCTTCCGCGGTGGCAGCCTGGATTGCTTCGTCGCAAGAGCTCCTCGCAATGACAGCACCTCGCAGTGACCGGAGGCGAAAAAACACACGACAGCGCGCCCGGCAAAAACCGGGCGTGCTTCGTTTAGCAGTTCAGAGCCGCGTTACTCCGAGTACTTGAACTCGGGCATGTTCTTCAGCTCATCCTTGCTCGCATTGAACACGGCGTGGTCCGGATACCATTTCGACGAGGACGTGGCGGTCGTTGTCGTCGCGGGCTTGTTGTCGGTGCCGGTCGCGGCACCCGTCGTGGTGGTCGCCGCGGGCCGGTTGGCTGCGCTGTTCGGGTTGTTCCCGGCAGCACCGGTGTAGGCGACGGCCTCGTTGACGAACTTCAGCTTCTCATAGGGCACGGCAACCAGATGCTCGCCCAGGCCGAGAAAGCCGCCGACGCCGATCACGGCGATCTTGATGTTGCCGCTCTTGTCCATCAGCAGATCGTTGATCGAGCCGATGTTCTCGTTGGCGTCGTTATAGACCTTGATGCCGTCCATCTTGGACGTACGCCACTGTCCCGACGCGGTCGTGGTGGTCGTCGAGGCGGCGGCAGCCGGCGCCTTGTCGGTGGTGGCGGTCGGATTTTGCGCGAACGCAACGGTTGCGAGCAGTGCGGTACCGGCGAGACCGGCCGCGATCGATTTCATCAACATATTGTCCTCTCCTTCAGCAGAAAACTCGTGCGGAGAAAACAGCTCGGATCAGTCCCAGTTCCGCGCGTGCTGCAATTTCGTCGCGTGCTGCGCGAGTATCGAAGCCGCGTGCGTTTGTTCCTAAGTCACTCAGGAACATTTTGCAGCGCACGATTCCCCTCGACGATCACGCGGCGCGCGCGATCGCATATGGGGCGAGATCCGGAAAACTGTGCAGCGGTTTTCCCTCGCGACAAACTCGGAACGCGTTTGCGCGGAGATCATGCCCCAAAGATCATGCCCGAAGAACAAAACTCAGGCCGCGAGCGGCGGGTGCTCGAGGGCGGCCTCGTCGAAGATCGCAATCGCCTCGAAGCGATAATTGCAGGCGTGGCACATCCAGAGATAGGAGACGCGCCCTTCGCCCGGCTCGATCCAGTCGGGCCTCGGGATCAGCGTGCCGCATTGGGCACACGGGTTGTTTCTGGGCAAATCGTGTTCTGACATGTCGCCACTGTGGGCTTTGACCATGGTTGATTTTGTCATGGCACCTCTCCCGATTCGCTGGCCGTGACATACTCGCTTTCGTCCGCCCATGCGAATAGACAGGCCTGCTGTCGCGAGTTTGTCCGCCTGAGGGAACTCTGGCGCCAGCATTGAGTCGTCACTGCGGCTCGACGCCGCCAAAAAATTAGCGGCGGCGTTTGGTCACATCATCGCCGCGTTCGGGAGGCCTAAACGGCAGCCGGGCGCAGGCCTTCAATCAGTCTCAGGGACCTCCGGGAAATCTGATGAAAATTTTACATGTCGCCGCGCTGCTCGCGGCCGGACTGACGTTGCCGCAGGCCGCATTCGCGGGCCAGGCGGAGTACGCCGAGATGGTCGCGGCCCATGCGCGCGCCAACGGCGTGCCGGAGGCGCTGGTGCATCGCGTCATCATGCGCGAAAGCCGCTACCAGCCCGGCCTGGTCGGCCATGGCGGCACCATCGGGCTGATGCAGATCAAGCTCGCGACCGCCCGCGGGGTCGGTTACACCGGCGACGCCGCCGGCCTGCGCGATCCCAACACCAACCTCACCTATGCCGTGAAATATCTCGCCGGCGCCTATCACGCCGCCAATGGCGATCACGCCCGGGCCGTTCGCTATTTCGCCGGTGGCTATTACTACGCCGCAAAGCGGCAACGGCAGGAGGCCGTGCAGGTCGCCAACATGGGCGAGGCCAATATGGGCGCCCCTTGGCTCGAGCCAAACGGCAATCCGCAGCCGATGTTCGGCAGCGTCCCGCACCGGAAGCTCGCCCAGCGCGTCCGCAACGCCCGGGCGCAGGCGCCCAGGTAAGCGCGGTTCGCACCAAGCGCGTTGACCACCCAGCCCTGCTGGCATACATTAGAGCCGTTCCGAGGGGTGCTCCGAGGAGGAGCTGAGATACCGCTAAATGGGCAAATCCGCCCAGGACCGCGGTGACCCTTTGAACCTGATCCGGGTCATGCCGGCGAAGGGACAGGGATGTTGCAGACGACCAAGCGACCGGATTCCCCGGTATCCATCATCGGCGCAGGCATTGCGGGCGCCTGGCAGGCCTTGCTGTTCGCGCAGGCCGGACACGCCGTCACCCTGCACGAGCGCGGTGACGCCGACATGACCGATGCCACCAGCCATTGGGCCGGCGGCATGCTCGCGCCCTATTGCGAGGCGGAAGTCTCCGAACCCATCATCAGCCGCCTCGGCCTGCGCTCGCTCGACATCTGGCGGCGCGAGCTGCCCGACACGCCTTTCAACGGCTCGCTGGTCGTCGCCCACCCGCGCGAGCGCAACGACTTCGAGCGTTTCGCCCGGATGACCGAAGGCCATCGCCGGCTCGATGCCGCCGGCCTTGCGGAGCTCGAGCCGTCGCTCGAAGGCCGCTTCCGCGACGCGCTGTTCTTCCCGACCGAGGGCCATGTCGAGCCGCGCCGCGTGCTGCCGAAACTGCACGAGCGCATCGTTGCGGCCGGCGGCACCATCAAGTTCGACAGCGACGTCACCGCCCAGGATCTGCAAGGCCTCGACGGCATCGTGATCGACTGCCGCGGCCTTTCTGCGCGCGACGAGCAGCCGGAGCTTCGCGGCGTCAAGGGCGAGATGATCCTGATCGAGACCGCCGAGGTGCAGCTCGCGCGCCCGGTGCGGCTGATCCATCCGCGCTGGCCGCTCTATGTGATCCCGCGCGAGGACAATCTGTTCATGTTGGGCGCGACCTCGATCGAGGCCGAGGACACCGGCGTCAGCGTGCGCTCGGCACTGGAGCTGTTGGGCGCGGCCTATGCCGTTCATCCCGCCTTCGGCGAGGCCCGTATCGTCGAATTCGGCTCCGGCCTGCGCCCCGCCTTTCCCGACAATCTGCCGCGCATCGGCATCCGTGACGGCACGATCAGCGTGAACGGCCTCTACCGCCACGGCTTCCTGATCGCGCCTGTTCTGGCCGAGCTGACGCTGAGCTTTGTCGAGCGCGGCCAGATCGACAATGAGGTGATGCAATGCGCGTGATCGTGAACGGCGAGCAACGCGAGGTGAATTCGGCCAGCGTCGACGCGCTGCTCAGCGAGCTCGACTACGAAGGCACCCATTTCGCGATCGCGCTCAACTACGACGTCGTGCCGAAGAGCCGCTGGGCCGAGACGGCGCTGAAGGCCGGCGACGAGATCGAGATCATCACGCCGCGGCAGGGAGGGTGAAGATGGTGCGCTCGCCAAACACTCCGCCGTCATCGCCCGGCTTGACCGGGCGATCCAGTACGCCGCGGCGTCTCGGCTCCAGCCGCACGGCCGCGGCGTACTGGATCCCCGCCTTCGCGGGGATGACTGCGTCAATCGAGGAGACACCGACATGGTGACCTTCTACGGCAAGACCTTCCCCTCCCGCCTCCTCATCGGCAGCGCGCTCTATCCCTCGCCTGCGATCATGCAGTCGGCGATCCGCGCCTCCGGCTCGAACATCGTCACGGTGTCGCTGCGGCGCGAATCCGCCGGCGGCAAGACCGGCGATGCGTTCTGGAATCTGATCCGCGAGCTCGACGTCACCGTGCTGCCGAACACCGCCGGCTGCCGCAGCGTGCGCGAGGCAGTGACCACCGCCAAGCTCGCACGCGAATTGTTTGGCACGAGCTGGATCAAGCTCGAAGTCATCGCCGATAACGACACGCTGCAACCCGATGTGGTCGGACTCGTGGAAGCAGCAAGCCTCCTGATCAAGGATGGCTTTGAGGTGTTCCCCTATTGCACCGAGGATCTTTCGGTCGCGAACCGCCTGGTCGATGCCGGCTGCAAGGTGGTGATGCCGTGGGCCGCGCCCATCGGCAGTGCGAAAGGCATCACCAACCGCGACGCGCTCAAGCTGATGCGCGAGCGGCTGCCCGATATCACGCTGGTGGTCGATGCCGGCATCGGCGCGCCGTCGCATGCGGCCGAAGCGCTCGAGCTCGGCTACGACGCCGTGCTGCTCAACACGGCCATCGCCAAGGCGGCCGATCCCGTCGCCATGGCCAACGCCTTCCGCCTCGGTATCGAGGCCGGCCGCACCGCTTTTGAGGCCGGGCTGATGAACGCCCGCGATTTCGCCTCCCCTTCCACCCCTGTTGTTGGGACCCCGTTCTGGCATGCCGTATCCTGATCGCTTTTATCCCGTCGTCGACAGCCTCGCCTGGGTCGAGCGCCTGACGAAACTCGGCGTCGGCACCATCCAGCTGCGTGCGAAAGACCTCGACGATTCGCAGTCGCTCCAGATGGTCACCGATGCGCTCGCGATCACCGCGGGCACGCAAGCAAAACTCGTCGTCAACGATTATTGGCGCGCGGCGATTGTCGCGGGTGCAAAGTACCTGCATCTCGGCCAGGAGGACCTTGCCGACGCGGACCTCAACTCCATCCGCGAGGCCGGCCTGTCGCTCGGCGTCTCCACCCATGACGAGGACGAGCTTGAAACGGCGCTCGCCGCCGAGCCCGACTATGTCGCGCTGGGCCCGATCTTCTTCACCACCTTGAAGTCGATGCGCTTCGAGCCGCAGGGCATTCCGAAGATCACGGAATGGAAAAAGCGCATCGGCAATATCCCGCTGGTCGCGATCGGCGGCATCAAGTTCGAGCACGCCGCGGAGATCTTTGCCGCGGGCGCAAATTCCATCGCCGTTGTTTCAGACATCACCCAGAATGCCGACCCGGATGCGCGGGTGCGGCAATGGCTCGGCCTGTCCAAGGAGGCCGCGTGATGCTTCACCTCCCAGGCCATCCACACACTCCGTCGTCATCGCCCGGCTTGACCGGGCGATCCAGTACGCCGCGGCTTCTCGGCTTGAGCCGCACCGTCTCGGAGTACTGGATCCCCGCCTTCGCGGGGATGACAGTCGCAATTGACGCACGCGCAACGACATCAACGAACTCAAGGAGGATCCCATGAACATCCGCTCCAACCCCGACAAGACCGTCCCCGCCGTCACCACCGGCCCGCTGCCCTCGTCGCGAAAAATCTTCGCCTCGCCCGACGCCGCGCCTGATATCCGCGTGCCCTTGCGCGAGATCATCCTCTCTGAGGGCGCCGGCGAACCGAACCTGCCGGTGTACGACACCTCCGGCCCCTACACCGACCCGAGCGTGACCATCGACGTCAACGCCGGTCTCGCGCGCGGCCGCAAGGCCTGGGTGCTGGAGCGCGGCGGCGTCGAGGAATATCAGGGCCGGCAGATCAAGCCGGAGGACAATGGCAGCGTCTCCACCGACAAGGCCGCGCGCGCCTTCTCGGCCTATCACCAGCCGCTGCGCGGCCTCGACGGCCACAAGATCACGCAGCTCGAATTCGCCCGCGCCGGCATCATCACCAAGGAGATGATCTACGTCGCCGCGCGCGAAAACCTCGGCCGCAAGGAGCAGCTAGAGCGTGCGGAAGCAGCCCTTGCCGACGGCGAAAGCTTTGGCGCGGAAGTCCCCGCCTTCATCACCCCGGAGTTCGTCCGCTCCGAGATCGCGCGCGGCCGCGCCATCATCCCCTGCAACATCAATCACAGCGAACTCGAGCCGATGATCATCGGCCGCAACTTCCTGACCAAGATCAACGCCAATATCGGCAATTCGGCAGTGACGTCGTCGGTCGAGGAAGAGGTCGAGAAGATGGTGTGGGCGATCCGCTGGGGCGCCGACACCGTGATGGACCTCTCCACGGGCCGCAACATCCACACCACCCGCGAGTGGATTTTGCGCAACGCGCCGGTGCCGATCGGCACCGTTCCGATCTACCAGGCGCTGGAGAAGTGCGACGGCGATCCGGTCAAGCTGACCTGGGAGCTCTACAAGGACACGCTGATCGAGCAGTGCGAGCAGGGCGTCGACTATTTCACCATCCACGCCGGCGTGCGCCTGCAATACATCCACCTCACCGCCAGCCGCGTCACCGGCATTGTTTCTCGTGGTGGTTCCATTATGGCGAAGTGGTGCCTGGCGCATCACAAGGAAAGCTTCCTCTACACCCATTTCGACGAGATCTGCGACCTCATGCGCAAGTATGACGTCTCGTTCTCGCTCGGCGACGGCCTGCGTCCGGGCTCGATCGCCGACGCCAACGACCGCGCGCAGTTCGCCGAACTGGAGACGCTCGGAGAACTCACGAAGATCGCGTGGGACAAGGGCTGCCAGGTCATGATCGAAGGCCCCGGCCACGTGCCGATGCACAAGATCAAGATCAACATGGACAAGCAGCTCAAGGAGTGCGGCGAAGCGCCGTTCTACACCCTCGGGCCCCTGACCACCGACATCGCGCCGGGCTACGACCACATCACCTCAGGCATCGGCGCGGCCATGATCGGCTGGTTCGGCTGCGCCATGCTCTGCTACGTCACGCCAAAGGAGCATCTTGGGCTACCCGACCGCAACGACGTCAAGGTCGGCGTCATCACCTACAAGATCGCCGCCCACGCCTCCGATCTGGCCAAGGGTCACCCGGCCGCCCAGCTGCGCGACGACGCGCTGTCCCGCGCCCGTTTCGACTTCCGCTGGAGCGACCAGTTCAACCTCGGCCTCGATCCCGAGACCGCAAAGAACTTCCACGACGAGACCCTGCCGAAGGAAGCCCACAAGGTCGCGCATTTCTGCTCGATGTGCGGTCCAAAATTCTGCTCGATGAAGATCACGCAGGACGTGCGGGACTATGCGGCGACGCTGAACGATCCCAACGGCGTGGGGATGTCGATGAGCGGGACGGCCGAAGACGGCATGAAGCAGATGAGCGCGAAGTTCAAGGAGATGGGCGAGAACTTGTACCTGGATGCGGAGAAGGTGAAGGAGAGTAATCGGGTGTTGTGAGGGGCGCCCGTGCGAATTCTGGGGGCGACGGTCGTCGCCCCCAAAGTTGGAAACGCAATACGAACAGCCCATGCGGTTTGAAATACTACCAGGACTACCACCGTACGGACCTCCGGCCATCTCTTTAACCGGGCGCGGTGAGCGCGAATTTCGGGAAGGTTTGGTAGTCCGCTTCTATCCCAACGATTCCGATCCATGGATCGGCAATTTCGTGGGAGGCATCTTCGATTACACCACTGTGCTCGATCATCCCAACGGAAGAGACGTGATCGTTGTCGCTCGCGGCGATACTTGCATTATCGATCCGGAACACCACGCCATTCGAGATCGCATTGCAAGTGACACTGCGCGTGCAATTGCCGTACCGGCTCTTGGATTAGTCGTTTTCCAAGGGTCGGTCGATTTCAGCGCAGTTCGGTCGGATAATTTGCGATGGAATAGTCCGCAGATTTCGTGGGATGGCTTCCGCAAGATAAATGTTCAAGAAACCATGCTCACCGGCGAGGCATGATCTCCCATTGGAGACTCTTGGATATCATTCAGCCTCGATCTTCTGACAGGACACTGCACCACCGGAATTTATGAACTAGAAGCGGCTCGGGCGGTGCGTGTGACGCGCAAATCGGACTAACGCCAGCAAGCGTAGCCCGGATGAGCGCAGCGACGTCCGGGTCTTTGCCATCCCGCATATCGCTCCGCTCATGCGGGCTACAGCCGCGGATAATTGACGTGCCCGATACATTCCCCCACCGCCTCCCGGATCAACTCCGCCCCAATCTCCGCCTCGTCTTCGTCGGCACCGCCGCCAGCACGCGCTCGGCCGAGCTCGGGCACTACTACGCCCATCCCGGCAACCGCTTCTGGCGTGCGATCCATGAGGCCGGGATCACGCCGCGGCGCTATCAACCCAGCGAGTTTGCGTCGCTGATCGAGCTCGGGATCGGCTTCACCGACCTGTCCAAGTCGGGCGCCGGGATGGATCACCAGATCGCGGCTGACACGATCGACGTGCCGGGATTTAAGGCCAAGATCGAGAAGTTTCGGCCACGGACGATTGCGTTCACGAGCAAGAAGGCTGCGAGCTTGTTTTATGGCAGGCCGTCGAGCGTGATTGCGCTGGGGCGGCAGCAGCTGGATGAGAGTTTGCCCGAAATGTTCGTGCTGCCCTCGCCGTCTGGCGCTGCGTCCGGGCACTGGACATTGGAGCCGTGGCACGATTTGGCCGAGTGGATCGGCAAGCTTCAGGAAAACGATCTCAACACCGGTTGATGCGTTTTGAGACTCACATCGTACCCCGCTTCCCAAGGAAACCGTCCCTCGCGATCCGGCCATACGATCTGAAGGCAGGGAAACGGCCGCAGCAATCTTGCATAGAACCAGATCGCCGTGCCGAGATAGGCTTCGTAGGCCCTGAGCGGCACCTCGACGAAGCAGACCTTACGCTCGAGCGGAAGGTCGTCGCAGACGTCGCCCGCGACGTAGCGCCGTCCCGCTGCGGCTCGGTCGCGAACGGCGTTGATGACGGCGTAAGCGTCTTTGGGGTCGAGCCCGAACAAGACCAGTTCGGCGTGCGCGTAGTTGAGGTAGAGGCCAATCGAGAAAACATAAGCCGGGGTCTGCGCCGCAGCGGCGATGCCCATCAGATGGCAGCCGTGTTCCCGAACGTTGCGGAACAGTATCTCGTCGGGAGCCCCGTCCGGCTCGGGCCATACGAAACTATCCAGCATGGGCAGGTCTCGGACCTGGGGTTCGCGGGGTGGGTGAGCGCAGCGTAACCCACCACCTCGCGTCTGCAAACTACATCCTTCAGCCCCTCACCCCGCATACGCCCTGTCCAGATCCGCAATCACGATCTTTCTCATCTGCATCATCGCCTGCATGACGCGGTTCGCCTTGCTGCGGTCGGGGTCGCCGAGGTAGCGGCCGAGCGCTGATGGAATCACCTGCCAGGAGAGCCCAAACTTGTCCTTGAGCCAGCCGCAGCGGGATTCCTCGCCGCCGTCGGCGGTGAGCCTGTTCCAGAAATAATCGACTTCCGCCTGCGTCTCCACGCTGATGAAGAACGACACCGCCTCGTTGAACTTGTATTGCGGCCCGCCATTGAGCGCGTTGAAGCGCTGGCCTTCGAGCTCGAACACCGCCATGAAGTGGCTGACAGTCTCGACCTTGGCGTTGGGAAACACCGATTTGTAGAAGGCGACGGCCTCCGGCACGTTGTTGTCGAACCAGAGAAACGGCGTGATGGAAGTCATGAACGGATATCCTTTTGCCTCGGGCTGGACGCGCGGCAGGGCGCCCGGTGTTCCAAGGACGAGGCTGCGAGGGACGTTCCGACATGAGACGTGGAATTTTTCAACCCCGACAGTGCGCGAGCAAAAAAAGAGATAATCTGTCGGAATCCGCGCCGGTCGTTCGTCCTCTGGACGCAAAGCGCTGAACCGAACACCTCGCTGGCATCGTGATCTGTGAGGGGCGCGCTGCCACAAACCCCGTCATTGCGAGGAGCCCTTGCGACGAAACAATCCAGACCGTCTCCCCGGCGCCAGTCTGGATTGCTTCGCTGCGCTCGCAATGACGACGAATGGAGACCTCCCATGCCCCCCACCATCACCGCCTTCCAAAGCTCACCCGACCGTGGCCGCGGACAAGCTCGCGACATGCGGGTACGCTGGGCGCTCGAGGAGGTCAGCCAGCCCCACGACGTGCGTCTGGTTTCGTTCGAGGACATGAAGGCGCCCGCCCATCTCGCCCTGCATCCGTTCGGGCAGATTCCGACCTATGAGGACGGCGATCTCGCCTTGTTCGAGTCCGGCGCGATCGTGCTCCATATCGCCGAGCGTCATGCCGGGCTGCTGCCGACCGAGCCGAACGCCCGGGCACGCGCGATCGCGTGGATGTTTGCCGCGCTGAGCACGCTGGAGCCGCCGATCGTCGAGCTCGGGATGGCCATGCTGTTCGAGCGCGACAAGAGCTGGTACGTGGAGCGGCTGCCCATGCTGCAGGATCGCGTCCGTGTCAGGCTCGGCGAATTGTCCCGCCGCCTCGGCGATGCCGACTGGCTCGACGGCGCGTTCAGCGCCGGCGATCTCATGATGGTGACGGTGCTGCGCCGGTTGAACGCATCAGGCCTGCTGAACGAACATCCAGATATCGCCGCCTATGTCGCCCGCGGCGAAGCGCGGCCGGCCTTCAGGCGCGCTTTCGACGCTCAATTGGCGGTTTTCACCGCCGCATCGAAGGGTTCGCAGGGCAGTTAGCGAAGCGTAACCCGCAGCGCTCTAAAGATCGAAATTGGTCGGCAGCATCACCACGTCACGAATTGTCATGCCGCGCGGCCGCGTCAACATGAACATCACGACCTCAGCCACGTCGCTGGCCTCCAGCAGACTTCCCGAGTCCCTCGCTTCCTTCAGCTTCTCCGGCGGCCAGTCCGCGAGCAGCGCGCTGACGACCGGGCCGGGCGAGATCGAGCCGACGCGGATGCCGTGCTTGAAGACCTGGCGCCGCACCGTCTGGACGAAGCAGTTGATCGCCCATTTCGACGACGCATAGACCGGCTCCCATGGCGTCGGAAAATGCGCCGCCAGCGAGCTCGTGACGATGATGTCGCCGGTCCCGCGCGCGATCATATGCGGCAGCACGTCGTGCACGTTTTTCATCACGACGTTGACATTCAGGTTCAGCATCCGGTCGATCGCCATGGTGTCGGCATCGACCAGATCGCCACCGACATACGTGCCGGCATTCGCATGCAGGATGTCGAGCTGACCGGCCTGCTCCAGAACGCGCGGCAGCAGCCTTGCGCAGTCTTTTGGGTCGAGCAGGTCGACCAGCAGCGGCATCACTGCGTCGCCGTGCTTGTCGCAGAGCGCCTTCAGCGCGGCCTCGTCGCGATCGACCATCACCACGCGCGCGCCCGCGGCCAGCATCGCCTCGGTGCTGGCCAATCCGATGCCCGACGCAGCCCCGGTCACGGCCGCAACCTTGCCTTCCAACTCTTTCGCCATGGGATCCCATCCTGCTGACGTCACCAGGATGCAGAGTGTAGCGATTTCAGGCGGCGTTGTCGGGGACAAACCAGCGCCGCGGGATCACAGCAAGCGGCTGTCGCTCTTCTCAATCAAACCGATACGTCACCCCGAACGTCGCCAGATGCGTTCGCATCGTCACGTCATAGGTGTTGACGGTGGGATTGCGGCTGGCGTCGGTGGCGGATCTCGCGACCGTGAAGGACGAACTGCCGTAGTCGGCATAGCGGTATTCGGCACGCGCCAGCCAATGGCCGAAGAGCGCGGTTTCGATGCCGGCGCCGGCTGTCCACCCTGCTTTTGTGGTCGATCCCGTGATGATCGCCGGCGTCAACCCGAAAACGCTGCAGGTGACGCTGACGCAGGTCGAGGTCAGCTGAACATTCTGCCAGGCCACGCCGCCGGTCGCGTAGAGCAGCGTCCGCGGTGTCACGAGATAGCCAAGCCGGCCCCGCAGGCTGGCGTCCCATTTGGCGCGGACCGCCGTGCTCCCGCCGCGCGACTGGAAATCGGCGAGCGATATGTTGGTGAAGCCTTCGCGCGTGGTGGTGCTGTCGGCAAAGCCAAAATCGCCTTCGACGCCCGCGGTCCATTGCGGGGCGAACTGCCAGAGATAGCCGGCATAGGGGTTGACGCGGAACGCGGTGTTGTCCATCGGGCGAATGTTGGCGCGACGCGTCAGATCCTCGGGGAAGCCGGCACGCGATTCGGACGTCGTGATGAGATCGGTGCGCGTGGCGCGCGCACCTAGACCCAAGCCCACATACGCGGCGGTCCAGGACGGCAGGATCGCGGCCTGCGCAGCCAGCGGATGCGAACGGCCGCCGGTGACGGGCTCGCCGAACTTCCAGGCGAGGCCGACGCTTGCGGTGTGCGTCCGCAAGCTCGCGTCGAAATTGTCGACCGTGAGCGCCGGCCCTGCAGTCGCCGTGCGCGTGAAATTGAACGGCGCAGCGCCGAAATCCGCGTAGCGATAGTCGGCGCGCACGAGCCAGTTGCCCCACAGCGCGGTCTCGATGCCGGCACCTAAAGTCCAGCCGGTCCTGGTCGTGGAATTCGAGATCAAATTGGGTGCCAGGCCGTTGCTGGCACAGCTGGCGCTGACGCAGATCAAGGTGACGTCATAGTGCTGCCAGGCGAGGCCGCCGGTGGCATAGACCAGCGTCGCCGGCGTCAGCAGATAACCGGCGCGGCCGCGTAGGCTCGCGTCCCAACCGGCTTTGACTGAAACGCTGTCGATCCCGAAGGTGGACGAGCCGGCCCAGGGCGAGGCGCGAAACCCGGGAAGTGCCGTGGTCTTGTCCCCGAAGCCGACATCGCCTTCGATGCCGACGACCCAGCTGGGTGCCACCTGCCAGTTGAAGCCGGCATAGGGATTGACGCGAAAGCCGGCACCGTCGAACGGCTGGGTCAGCACAGCGCCGGTCAAGTCGCGGGGAACGCCGTCTTGCAGCACTGATGTGGTGGTGAGATCGGCGCTGATCGATCGAAAGCCGAGGCCGAGCCCGGCGTAGAAGCCGGTCCAGGACGAGGCCGCCAGCGGCGGCGCCTTCGTGTATGGTTTTGGCGCGATGTCTGCGGCCTTCGCGGGTGCTACGAGAGCCAGTCCGGCCAAAATTGCCGTGCCACACCGCAGGGCGGCAATCATTCGGCGGGTCGATGAACGTCGCATGTCGGGCCTTGGGTCGCTGCAGGAATGTCGAGCGATTCCATACTGCGAACGGGCGACGCCAATCGTCCTCCGATCGAAGGAGGCGGCGCACAAGGCGCGAGACTGTTGCAAGGGCGTCACTGCGGCGATACGACTTCAGCTTGAGGAGCCCGCCCATGCTGACCCTCTATTCCTATCCAGAACTGTTCGGCGTAGCCGACAACAACGGTTACGGCCTCAAGGTCTATGCTTTCCTGAAGCTCGCGTGCGTGCCGTTTGTGCATGAGCACGTGTTCGATGCCTCCACCGCGCCGCGCGGGCAGCTGCCCTATATCGTGGATGACGGCGAGACCATCGGCGACAGCGAGACCATCATCGCGCACGCGACCGCGAAATACCGCCTCACCATCGATGCGGGGCTTTCACCGGAGCAGCGCCGCACCGATCATTTCGTCACGCGCATGCTCGACGATCTCTACTGGGTGATCTCGTATTCGCGCTGGAAGGACGAGCGCTTCTATCCCGCGTTCCGCGACGCCTTCATCGCGCAACATCCGCAGATCGACGCGGCAGGGTTCGAGAAGGCCAAGGCCTACAACGCGCAGCGCTATCACTACCAGGGCATCGGCCGCTACACGCCCGAGCAGGCCTACGCGCGGGGGCTCGCCGATCTGCAAGTGCTGGCGGAGATCGTGCCGGCGAGCGGCTTCGTCCACGGCCAGGCGCCGACCAGCATCGATGCCGGCATCTACGGCTTCATCGCCAACATCTATTACTTTCCGATCCCGACGCCGCTCAAGTCGTTCGTCGATGCGCAGAAGAATCTCGTCGCGCATTGCGAGCGGATTCATGCAGCGGTAACGGGAGCTTAGCCCGGATGAGCGACAGCGACATCCGGGCTTGAGAGCAGTCGCGCATGTTGCTTACGCTCATGCGGGTTACGAATTGCGGTGATCGCCGTGCTACCGCATCGTGATCGCGAGCCCGCTCAGATCCGCATTCGCCATCAGGCCGACCTGCGTGCCGGACAGCTCGAGCACGGCACCCTTCTGGTTGGTCAGCACGATGGCGCGGGCGCCGCTGCCCACTGCGATGCCGGCACCGGCGGCGCCGTAGACGCCGGCGATGTCGGAGGGCCGGTTGATGTTGGACACGCGGCCGCGCAGCACCGTCTTGGAGCCGCCGAACACGAGGCCGTAGTCGAGACCGCCGGTCGAGAGCGAATAGGCGCGGCCGCGGAAGTTCATCACGCCCGAGCCGCCGGAGCCGCCGATGATCCAGCCCGCCTTGTAGATCGTCAGCACCACGGTGCCGCCGTCGGCCAGCGCCGAGGTCGAGAGGCCGGCCAGCGCGGCGACGCCGAGCAGTGCGGCGCGGAAGGTTGATGCGAACTTCATGGGGGTCTCCGGGGGGCTATTCTTCAAGGAGGAAAACGAATCAGACGCCGCGAATGTATCCGATGGATCGGGGCGGCAACATGATGGGCTGGGCGTGAGTCGCGGTCTTTAGCAACGCGTTCAACTGTCATCGCCCGGCTTAACCGGGCGATCCAGTATTGCAGAGATCGCGGTGGGATACCGAGACGCCGCGGCGTACTGGATGCCCCGGTCGAGCCGGGGCATGACGACGGAGATTGGCGCAACGAGACGCTCACTCGCCACCATGCCATTCTGCCCCTGTTTTGCCCGACGGAGCAAATGATATTTTGCTTTTCCCGAAGTCAAAAGGAACATCAATGATTTCCGCCGGATGCCTACCGTGCATGGGGTTGTTTTCGCGTTTTTTGTTGGAGGCGCCCCGACCTGCCGCTACGCTTGCGCTTCCAGCTGTTCACCCGAGGTGATCCATGCCGATCCAGCATTTCGCACCCCCGCCGCACGTCAAGGCGCCGCCGCTGTCCTTCGCCACGCGCGCCGGCGATCTCCTGTTCGTCTCCGGCATTCCCGGCTTCGACGCGAGCGGCGCGCTGCCGGACGGCTTCGAGGCGCAGTTCGCCAACGTCGCCGTCAACATAAAGCGCGTGCTGGCAGAGGCCGGCGCCGAGATCCGCGATCTCGTCAAGGTCAACGTGCTGCTGACCCGCGCCTCCGACGTGGCCGCCATGAACGCGCTCTATGCCGGCGCCTTCGGCCCGCCGCCCTACCCCGCCCGCACCACCTGCGTGGTCCACGCGCTGCCCGATCCGAAGATGCTGATCGAGATCGAGGCCGTGGCGTCGCTGGCCAAGGGGTAGACGTGTGCTCGTCAGGCGATAGTCAAGGGATAAGGGTCGTCCGAACAGCCGACGAACGGCTGACATATCCGTGAACGGTCGCCGCCCCGCTTGCCAGCCGCACCATTTTGCCGCACCAGTTTCCGTCTCACGTTCCCATCAGGAGATATTTCATGCGTCGCGTTCTCGCCCTCTGTGCCGTTGCCGGCATCGCCACCTCCGTGTTCGCCGTGCCGGCCTCCGCGGCGGTCGGCTATTACGTGATCCGCTGGGACAACACCGGCATCTGCCAGGTCTGGAACGAGGACCTGAAGTACAAGCCGTTCCAATGGGGCGTGTCGACCTACAAGGTCGTCAGCAAGCCGCTCCCGACCTTCACGGCCGCCTCGGAGCTCCAGATCAAGCTGCGCGCGGAGCGCCGCTGCACGCTCTAGGCGTGAGGCGACAGACCGGATTTCAAGGGGCGGATCGCGCGAGCGGTCCGTCCTTTTCTTTTTGGACGCGCCATTGGTTTTTCGGCCGACATCGCGCATTTTCCGCGCACGCGCTTTGAACCTGGCCCGTTGGCGGACCTACTCACATCTTGTCGGGGGCGCCCCCCAGCGCCCCGCGCCAACCAGCATCCTTGCCCGCTTGTTTTTGCCCGCTTGTTTTTTCACCTCCTGGCTTTGGAGCCAATCGATGCGCGCGCCGACGACAGCCACGGTTCTGGCCGCATCGCTGCTTCTCGCCGCAACGGCGAACGCACAGGCCCCGCAATCCTTCCGCGTGATCTCGCCGCTGTTCGGCCAGCTTGTCAGCTTCGCGATGCCTTCGAATTTTTCCGCGGTGTTCGAGAACACCAAGGGCGGCCACTACATCCGCGAGGCCGTGCTGAAGGGCGAGACGCCCGAACGCTGGACCGAGATGATCACCGTGACCGGCGAGAAGGGCATGACGACCACTCCCGGTTCATCGCCGGAAAAATTCGCGGGCTCGATCGCAGGCGGTTTCAAATCCGCCTGCCCCGACAGCTTTGCGGCAAGGTCGCTTGGCGCCACCGCGTTCGGCCGCTTCGAAGGTTTCGTCGCCGTGATCGGCTGCGGCCGCGTCGACGGCGGCCCGACCCGGCACAGCGAGACCGCGCTCCTGGTCACGCTGAAGGGTACGACCGACTACTACACGATCCAGTGGGCCGAGCGCGGCCCCGAAAGCGACGAGCCGCCGGTGAACGACGACCGCTGGCAGGCGCGTTTGCGCGCACTCAGCCCGATCGAGCTCTGCGCGATCGTAGCAGGCGAAGCCGCGCCCTATCCGAGCTGCGTGAACAAGAGCTGAGCCCTCACGCGTCCTTGTACGCGCGGGGATGGATCAGGATATCGCGCGCGGCGGCGAGGTCGATGAACGCCTGCGCGCTGCCGCCTTGGTCGGGGTGCATGCCCTTGGCGGCGCGGCGATAGGCCTGGTTGATGTCCTCGCAGGTGAGCTGCACCGCAAGCGGCAGGCCGAGCACCTTGCGGGCGCGATCCTCGCTGGACAATTTTTTCGGCGCAGCATTGCGGCGGCCGAAGCGCGGCGCGGTCAGGTCGTGAACGACATCGAGCACCACGCCGAGACGGCGCCGTGCCGCCAGCGTGACGCTGTGATCGTCATTGTCCACGGCCTGGCGCAGCACCGGAAGCGCCTGCTCGGCGGCCTGACGCAGCATGGTATCGGTGCTCATCCGCGCGATCTCGGCCACGAGCCGTCCGGCCTCGGCCCAATCGGCGCCGTCCGCCGACCGCAGGCGTTCGAGTGCGAGTTTCCAGGATTCAAGCCGTTCCATCATGCGCGCAACGTTTAGCAATCAAGACCAGTATGCCAAGGCCGCCGTTTCCGACCCCTTAATTTCGAGTTAGCCTTTCATGAAACTTAGAAACGAATCCTGAAGGAAATTGTCGCAGCTGCGCGCAGACCCATCGCGGTCGTTACGCCTCCGCCGGATGGGCCGCCAGACCCGGCACGGATCAGTTGAACTGATATGCGAGACCGAAAGTCGCAACGTGGGTGCGCAGTGTGACATCGAAAGTATCGACGGTGTTGCTGGGCGCGAAGTGCGACGTTCGGCTGATTGCGTAAGTCGACGTGCCGAAATCGGCGAAGCGGTATTCGGCGCGCGCCAGCCAGTGATGGCCCAGCGCCGTCTCCAGGCCACCGCCGAGGGTCCAGCCCAGTTTCGTCGTGGAGTTCGTTATCACCGACGGCGATAAATTAAACAAGGTCCGGCAGGGCGCGCTCCCGCAGGTCGAGATCACCTCGTCATGCTGCCACGCCGCACCGCCGCTCGCGAATAGCAGCGTCGCCGGCGTCACCAGGAAGCCGAGACGCGCGCGCAGGCTCGCGTCCCATGTTGACTTCACCACTAGGGAATCGGCGCTCTCGTGGAAGGTGCCGAACGCCGGCGACACCGGATATCCGCTCAGCGTGACGGTCCGGTCGGCAAAGCCGGCGTCGCCCCCGATGCCGGCGACCCATTTGGGCGCGAATTGCCAGTTGACGCCGGCATAGGGACTGGCGCGGAAGGCGGTGCCGTTGAACGGCACGGTGTTCTTCTCGAGCGGGATCAGTGCAACGCCAAACAGTTCCGACGTTGCCGCCGTATCCACCTGCTGCGCGCGGACGCCGAGTCCAAGACCGAGATAGGGGCCGGTCCACGACATCGCGATCGGCGCTGCCTTGGTGATCATCGCTGCCTGCGCTCCTGCCACGATCGGGTCCCCGAACTTGTAGGCCAGGCCGAACGAGGCGGCGTGAGTCTGGATCTTGAGATCGAATTTGTCCGCGGTCGAATTGAAGCCCGAAGCGGGCACGGCGGTCCGAGCAATGGTGAACGGTGTAGCGCCAAAATCAGCGTAGCGATATTCGGCGCGTGCAAACCAATTGCCGCCCAGCGCGGTCTCGATGCCGCCACCGACGGTCCAACCAACCTGGATAGACGATGCGGAAATCACGGCGGGCGAAAATGTAAAGCCGGGACAGTTGGCGCAGTTCGAATTGATGTAGCTACGCTGCCAGGCGATGCCACCGGTCGCATAGGCCAGCGTGGCAGGTGTGAGCAGGAAGCCGAGACGGGCACGCAGGCTGGCGTCCCACTCGGTCTTTACGGTCAGGCTGTCGGGCGGCAAGGCGAAGCGGACGAAGCCGGGGGAGAAGGCCAGCGACTGGCGCGTGGTGGACTGGTCGGCGAAGCCGACATCGCCTTCGAGGCCCGCAATCCATTGCGGCGCCAATTGCCAGTTGAAGCCGCTAAAGGCACTGGTGCGGAAGCCCAGTCCGTCGAAGGACGCACTTGTCGGCCGACCGTCCGCCAAATTCTGCGGGGCGCCGGCGACCGTCTCCGATGTCGCCGTGGCGTCCGTGCGCGAACCACGGAAACCAAGCCCAAGACCCGCATAAAATCCGCCCCAGAGTGACGTGACCGCCGATGGGACCTTGTACGTCGGCGCGCCCCCGATATCCGCCGCCAAGGCAGGCACCGTCGCTACGAACGCGACCAGAGCCGCGCTTCCGCCCCTCAATTTCTTCATGCCCAATACCCCGTCCGCGCGGAATCGCCGCCGCCCCAAATATTCGAGACAGATGTGACGCTGACGGCGCCAAACTTCTTGGACCCAAGCGACGGCGGATCAGACAAGAACGAACTGGCGATGTTCGTGCCGTGCCGTGGCATCTTTGCCACGTCCACCGAAGTCACCGCGACGCCCGATTGCATAAGGCGTCAGCGCGGCATGGCGTTTCTGCCGCTTCCGTTTTCAACTAGTCTTGCCGGCAACGTTGAAAACCCAGCCAAGGAAACGCCCATGCCTCTCCTCGAAAACCATCTCGCCGTCATCACGGGCGCCGGATCCGGAATCGGCCGGGCCATCGCTTCCGGCTACGCCCGCGAGGGCGCGCAGGTGGTGCTGCTCGACGTCGATGCCGACACGGTCGCGGAAGCCGCCGTGGAGATTCGCAAGTCCGGCGGCAAGGCCGAGAGCTTTGCGCTCGACGTGACCAAGCGCGACGACTGCTTTGCGCTCGCCAAGCAAGTCGCCGACAAGGTCGGGCAGGTCTCGATCCTCGTCAACAATGCCGGCATCACCCGCCGCAACGCCTTCACCGCGGAGCCGGAGACAGTGGCGAAGGACTGGAACGACATCATCTCGCTCAACCTCAACGGCGTCTTCAACATGACGCAGGCGTTCCTCAGCCCCTTGCGTGCAGCCAAGGGCCGCATCGTCAATATCGGCTCGATCCAGTCCTTCGTGCATCTGCGCACGCCGAGCTCGGCGGCCTACACCACCTCGAAGCACGGCGTGCTCGGCTTCACCAAGGCGCTCGCGGTCGAACTCGGCAAGGAGGGCGTGCGCGTCAATGCGATCGGGCCGGGCTTCATCGAGACCAATATCAACGCCAATGTGCGCGCGACCAATCCGGCGCTGGTGCAGGCCTTCGTCGATCACACCCCGCTGGCGCGCACCGGCAAGGCCGAGGACATCGTGGGTCCCGCGATCTTCCTTGCGTCGGATATGTCGTCCTACGTCACGGGAACGATCGTAATGGTGGACGGCGGATACCGGACGGTGTGAGCGGGGTGATGCCCGCTCCGTAACGCAGGGTATGCTCGCAGGAATATGCAATCCGTGCCAATCGCGGCGGTGCGGCGGCATTCCCAAGGTCAATTCGTGCGATCGCCTGCGGTTAACCTTTCGTTAACCAAACCCGCCCACCGTAGATCTACGGCTTGGGGGTCGTTTGTTCTCGATCCGCTTCCAAAGACGGAAGCGGGCGTTGATCGGGGAGTGTGTCGATGACCACTGTTCATGTCGCTGCGTCCGAACCGGGCGCGTATGTCCTTTCACCGAACCAGATCGTTCCGCTGCTGATCGGCGCCACCGTCGACGAGGTCGAGCGTGAGCTCGTGCTGCAGACGCTCGCGCGCTGCGACGGCAATCGCACGCGCGCCTCGCGCGTGCTCGGCCTCTCGGTGCGCACGCTGCGCAACAAGATCAGGCTCTATGCCGCGTCCGGCATTGAGGTGCCGGCCTATCACGACTAGCGCGCGACGTGCGGCCGATTGGTGTTGATCATGCGCAGGCGCGGGCCCGGGCGGAATTGCCGCTGTCGTCAAACGCCGCTAATTAGCTTGCTTCCGGTTGAGGAGCAGCGGCGTGGCAGACGAACAAAAACGGCAGGGACCTCAGGGACCGCGCGGACGGCAGGGCGAACCGGGGCGGCCGGGACCGCAGGGTCATCCAGGCAAGCGCGGGCCGGATGGCGCGCGCGGCAAGCCAGGACCTCACGGCAAGCCGGGGCCGATCGGGAAGCCCGGACCTCTGGGCAAGCCCGGTCCGCAAGGCAAGCAGGGCGAAGCCGGACCGCGCGGGGCGGCCGGTGCACCGGGACCTGTCGGACCGCAAGGGCCGGCGGGGCCGCAAGGCCCGCGCGGCGAGGCCGGGCCGCCCGGCCCATTGCCGTCGATCGAGCAGGTGCTGCCGTGGCTCGATCAGCTGTTCGACGCCTGGGACGAGCGCCGCCGGCAGCGCGAGCGTGAAGCCGCCGAGCGCGACGCGTTGGAAGCGGCCGTGCAGGAAACCGACGACGCACCCTTCGGCGATGAGGACGAGAGCAGCGAAGACGACAATCACAGGAAGAAGAAGAAAAAGAAGAAGCACGGCCACAAGGAGTGACGGACGAATCTATTTCGTCCCATTCTCGCGTCGTGGCAGCATGCCCATGCGCTCGAATTGCCAGCGCATGGCGCGGTACCAGAGATAGCCGACCGCTGCGCCGCACAAGGCCAGGATCACGACGTTCGCGCTCGAGAACGAGCCGCTCCACCACGTCATCCACGCGGTCCACAGCAGCGTGAAGACGATGGCACCTGCTTTCAGCGGAAGAAGAGGGCGGCTCATGGTCGTGCTCCCGGGTGTCAAAGGCCCGGCGAACATCATCGCGCGTTGAGACCGTTTTCACCGTGAGCCAGGTCACGGAACGGACGCGCGAGCCGCCTAACCGAACCGCAGCCGCGAACGTTCCTTGGCCTTTTCCGCCTCGACCTCACGGTCGCGTGCCGGGGCATGGGTGTGCAGCGACGTCAGAAGTTTTCGCGCAGCCTCCGAGACCTCCGCCACCGCACGGTCGAAGGCCGCCTCGTTGGCCTGCGACGGCTTGTTGAAGCCGGACAGTTTTCGGACGAACTGGAGCGCGCTGGCGTGGATCTCATCCTCCGTCGCCTCCGGCTCGAAGTTGAACAGCGTCTTTATGTTGCGGCACATGCAGTCTCTCCTGACCTTTCCCTCAAGGACGACCGGCGAAAACGAAATCCTACATCCTTCCGCACAGTTCTGCTAAGTTCCGCCGCAACGCGGCCGCCGACCAGAGCCGCACGGGGGAAATAGACATGAAAGCTTCCTGCGCGGCGCTGTCAGCCATTCTGTTGTCCGTCTCTTTGTCGGCCATCTCGACATCCGCATGGGCGGCCGATTATCCGGCGCCGAAACAGGGCGACTGGGTCGCCAGGGATTTCAAGTTCCACACCGGCGAGACCATGCCGGAGCTGAAGCTGCACTACATCACGGTGGGTGAGCCGAGCGGCCAGCCCGTCCTGGTGCTGCACGGCACCGGCGGCTCGGGCGCGAGCATGCTGTCACCCGCCTTTGGCGGCGAGCTGTTCGGCGCCGGGCAGCCACTCGATGCCTCCAAATATTACATCATCATCCCCGACAATATCGGCCATGGCAAATCGTCAAAACCGTCCGACGGGATGAAGACGAGCTTCCCGAAATACGATTACGACGACATGGTCGAAGCTCAGTATCGCCTGGTGACGGAAGGGCTCGGGGTCAAGCACCTGCGGCTCGTCATCGGCAATTCGATGGGCGGCATGCACACCTGGTTGTGGGGCGAGAAATATCCGAAGGCGATGGACGCGCTGATCCCGATGGCCTCGCAGCCGACCGAGATGGCGTCGCGCAACTGGATGCTGCGGCGGATCATGCTCGACACCATCCGCAGCGACCCCGACTACAATGGCGGCAATTACACCGGCCAGCCGCGCATGATGAAATACGCCATCACCGCCTACGGCATCGCGAGCATCGGTGGAACGCTGGCCTATCAATCGCAGGCACCGACGGCGACGAAGGCCGACAAGATCGTCGACGAGCGGCTGGCCATGCCGATCACGGCAGATGCCAACGACTTCGTCTACCAGTGGGAGTCCTCGCATGACTACAATGCCGGCGAGAAGCTGGGGGCCATCGAAGCGCCGCTGCTGCTGATCAATTCAGCCGACGACGAACGCAATCCGCCTGAGACCGGCATCACGGACGCTGCGATGGCGCGGGTCAAGAACAGCAAACTGTATCTCATCCCGGCAAGCACCGAGACGCGCGGCCACGGCACCACCGGAAACGCCAAATTCTACAGCGAGCAGATCCAGCAATTTCTGCAAGCCGCGCCGCAGCAAACGATCGAATCTGCGCGCCGCTGATTTTGCATCGCATCAACGGTCGTCTAGCCCGCATATTATTTGAGCATGCATTACGCTGACGGCTCGGGCTTAATTGCGTCGATGTCCGAATCGACGCGTGGGAAAATCACGCGCCAACGGCACGACAGGCGATGAGGAGGATCGCATGCACAGGCTCGCACTGTGCGTTTGGCTCGCGGCACTGACGGGCGCCGCGTTCGCGTTCGACAACGGGCAATATGATCACGTCCCGCCCGACATCGGCGCCTGGTTCAAGAGCGTGATCGCACCGAATGGCGTGCCCTGCTGTGACGTCTCCGACGGCCATCGCACGGAGTACGACGTGCGCAGCGGTGCCTATTGGGTGCCGATCGAGGGACAATGGATGGAGGTGCCCGAGCGCGCCATCATCCGCGACCGCGGCAATCCGGTGGGTCAGGCCGTTGTGTGGTACGTCCGTCACCGCGGCGCCGTCATCATTAGTTGCTTCGTGCCGGCCGATGCGGTGTAGCGCGCGATAGCGCCTCGGCGCCGCGCGTGCTAGTTCGGCCGATGGCTCCTGCGAACGACAGAACGCGCGCTGTGATGCGCTTTGTGCTGGCAGCGTTTTACATCGTGGCCGGCATCGCGCATCTGCGGGTTCCCGACAAGCTGCTTGCGATCACGCCGGCCTGGGTTCCGTTTGCAACACAGCTGATCCTGATCACTGGCGTCTGCGAGATCGCAGGAGCGGTTGCGCTGGTGACGAAGCCGCTGCGCTGGTGGGCAGGCGTTGCGCTCGCGCTCTATGCGCTTTGCGTGTGGCCGGCCAACATCAAGCATGCCCTGGAGGGCATCGACCTTCCACCCATCCCCAACAGCTGGCTCTATCACGGGCCGCGGCTGGCGCTGCAGCCGGTCTTGATCTGGTGGGCTCTGTACTGCGCCGGCGTGGTCGACTGGCCGTGGCGGCGCGACAAGGGGGATAGCGATCGCGCCGGGAGATGATATTCTCAGACATTCCACCAGGGAGACCTTCGTGACTGATCTTTGCGCCGAAGACCTCGCTACCATCTATGCCCAGCCGAGCCCGCGCGTGATCGCGAAAGCGCGCCCCGCGATCGATGCGCACGCGAAGAAATTCATCGAGATGTCGCCGTTTTGCGTGCTCGCGACGTCGGGAGCCGATGGCAGCGTGGATGCCTCACCACGCGGCGGCGGCGTTGGCTTCGTCCACGTCGCCGGCCCCAACCAGCTGCTGATGCCTGATCGCTCCGGCAACAACCGGATCGACAGTTTTCGGAATGTGGTGGAGGGCTCGGGCTTCGTGCATCTGTTGTTCTTCGTCCCCGGCATCGACGAGACGCTGCGCGTCGGCGGCCGCGGCACGCTGTCGGCCGATCCGGACCTGCTCGCCTCGATGGTGGAGTTTGGCAAGGCGCCGCGCGCGGTGCTGAACGTCGCCGTCAGCGAAGTCTATTTCCACTGCGGCAAGGCACTGATGCGCTCAAAGCTGTGGTCATCCGAGAAGGTGCCGCGCTCGGTGATGCCGAGCATCGTCGAGGTGGTCCACGAGCAGACCGGCCTTGGTGAGCCGCAGAGCCAGGAGATCGTGGAAGAGCTCTACAAGACGCAGTTGTAGCTGGCGTCCTGGACTGCCGTCCCGGCCTGGCGCGCAATTGTGCATCAGACCGGCACGGAGTTTGTGGCAGCGATTACGCGCCGAACTAGTGCCCCTCGCCCTCGAGCCCGCCAACGTGCTTCTGGGTATAGAGTTCGAGGCCGATGCGGCCGATCAGGTCGAGCTGGGTCTCGAGGAAGTCGATGTGGTGCTCCTCGTCGCTCATCAATTTCTCGAACAGGTCGCGTGTCACGTAGTCCTTGACGCTGTGGCAGTAGGTCGCCGCTTCCTGGTAGAGCGCCCGCGCGCTCATCTCGGCGGCGAGATCGCATTCGATGATCTCCTTGACGTTCTGGCCGATACGCAAGGGATCGAGCACCTGCATGTTCGGGAAGCCGTCGAAGAACAGGATCCGCTCGGTGAGCTTGTCGGCGTGCTCCATCTCCTCGATGGACTCCTTGCGCCAGACCTTGGACATGTCCCGCAGACCCCAATTGTCGAGGAAGCGGTAGTGCAGCCAGTACTGGTTGATCGCAGTCAGCTCGTGACGCAGTGCCTTGTTGAGATAGTCGATAACTTTTGCGTCGCCCTGCATGGTTCACTCCAGCTTTTGCAGTCCAAATCGGCCGTAAACCGAATTTAGAACGCTTCTAAATGAGTTTAAGGACTGGGGCAACCGGCTACGGGGACGCAGCCGGGGAAAAGCTCAGCCAGGGTTGCGGAAGATTTCAGCAGGCCGCGAGGGCGAACTCGGCCGGCTGGGCCGTTTCGTCATTGGCAGCCACAGTGTGGTTGTGCGGGCAGCCGGAGCAGCAGGACGAGGCACAAGGGCCAAGCGCTTCGTCGATAATGGTCTTGATCGTCCGAGCGCAGCGGCCGCATTCGGCGCTACAGCCGAGACATCCATAGACCTGCTTGGCATGGCGCACGGCGTCGTCGGACTCGGCGACGGCGGCGCGGATGTCGTCATCGCTCAGCACGTTACAGGAACAAACGATCATGGAAGCGGCAGGCCCTTTTGGTGATGCGCCATCATCGATATTTAAGGGGCCGGCCGGATGCAAAAGGAAAAAGCGGAATTTGAAGCTATTCCAAACTAGCCCGGAAACAGCCTAGAACGGCTCTAAAATAGGGCCTTGCGCTGGATCAAGATTGCGGCGGATCTAGTCGCCTCCGCCGCCTCCACCATCGCCGCCGCCCCCGCAATCTCCGCCACTACTGCCGCCATCGCTGCTGGAACAGCTGCCGCCGTCGGTCGCGCTGCCGGAACTGTCGCTGGAAAACCAGCTCCCCAATGAGAAGCCGTCGCTCGTGCCCGCGGAGGTGTCGCCACCGCTATTGCCGCTGGCCCCGGCGCGGGAGCGCCGCTGGCCGCGGTTCTGGAGATGGGTGATCCAGCCGTAGCCGATCGCGACGACGATCCCGGCAGCGATCAAAGCATTTATCATCGCGTTGCCCATCATCGCCTTTCCCTGGCAGAGCTGCGGTCCATGTTAATTGGTCGCCCCCGGCAAAGGTGCCGTTCATTGATCATTCAATCGAAATATGGAACTTTACCCCCAAAGAGTTCCCGCGTGTTTTGCTCGAAAGGTCAGTCAATGAAGAAGTCGCTCCTGGCAATCGCTGCCGTCGCCGCTGTGGCCCTTAGCGCCGCTACACCAGCCCAGGCGCAACGCGGCGTTGCCGCGGGCGTGGCAGCCGGAATCATCGGGGGCGCCATTGTCGGTGGGGCGCTGGCCTCTCCGTACTATTACGGGCCCGGCCCTGGCCCCGGCTACGCATATGGTCCGGGATATCCGCCGCGCTACTACGCGCCGGGCCCGGGCTACGTCGCCGACGACTATTACGGCAACGGCTGCGTCTGGCAGAAGCAGCGCTTCTGGGACGGTTATGCCTGGCGCGTCCGCCGCGCCAGAGTCTGTGGCTGAAGTCGCCCCAAGCCGGTTCATTCCAGATGCGCCGTTCATCTAGGGGCCTGAAAAAGACCGCTTTTTCTCGTCACAGCTCCGTGCGCGTTTACCGCGGATTGACCATTTGCGCGCTTCCTAGCTGCAAGGCCAATTCCATCAGAGTCTGCGTGAACCTTTGAACCCCGGGCGCTCCTAACAAGGAGCATCCATCTCTCAGGAGAGCCAAGAGTATGAAGAAGACTTTAGTTGCCGCCCTCACGGTTGCGACGATCGCCGGTTCGCTGGTGAGCGCTACGCCATCCGCCCAGGCCCATGACGGCGTCGGCGTCGGCATCGCAGCCGGCCTGATCGGCGGCGCGATCGTCGGCGGCGCAATCGCATCGAGCCGTCCCGCCTATGGTGGACCGGTTTACGTGGCCGAGCCCGGCCCGCCGCCGCCGCCCTGCTACTGGCAGCGCCAGCGCTACTGGGACGGCTACGGCTGGACCGTCCGCCCGGTTCGCGTTTGCTACTGATCTGATCGCATGGCGCACATGAGCGCCGCGATCGAAGCCCGGCCGAGCACCTCGGCCGGGCTTCTTTTCTTTTAGCTGGCCCTGTGCCTACGGCGCCGCCTGGATCGAGCGCAGCACCTCTTCGCTCGGCCAGCAATCGACCTTGAGGCCTGCGGACTTCTGGTAGGCGCCGAGCGCAGCGCGCGTCTGCATGCCCGCCTTGCCGTCGATCTTGTCCTTGTAGAGTCCCGCGCGCGTGAGCCCGCGCTGCATCGCCTCGACATCCCTGGTTCGCAATTGCTTCGAGGCAGACCACGGCGTCGCGAACGGTTGCGGGCTCGTCATGCGGTCGGCGAGATGGCCGACGAACAGCACGTAGAGATCGGAGAAATTGTATTCCTTGATGACGAAGTAGTTCTTCGTGGTCAGGAAGGACGGGCCGTAGATGCCTTCGGGTTGCAGCAGCGAGGCCGGCTGGGCCTGCTCGGCGGCAGTGAGCTTTTGTCCACGCACCGGCACAAAGCCTTCGCGCAGCCACTGGCCGATCGGCTTCGTCACCTCGGGCACGCCAGCGGTGCAATCGACCTTGGCCGGTGCCTGCACCTCGTAAGCCCAGCGCACGCCGCTCTGCCAGCCCTTGTTGACGAGCTGCTGCGCGGCGGAGGCCAGCGCATCCGGCACCGAATGCCAGATGTCGATGCGGGCGTCGCGGTCGAAATCGACGCCGTGCTTGTAATATTCGGACGGCAGGAATTGCGTGAGCCCGGTCGCGCCGGCCCAGGACGAGCGCATGTCCTTGCGTGTCACCACGCCGTCACCGAGAATTTTCAGCGAGAGGATGAACTCGTTGCGATAGGTGTCCTTGCGGCGGCCGACATAGGCCTGCGTCGCCAGCACGCGCACGAGATCGTAAGGCAGTGTGTAGCGGCCATAGTCGGTCTCGCGGCCCCAGATCGCCAGCATGACGGTGGCCGGCACGCCCGAGCTCTTCTCGATCTCGGTCAGGGCCGGACGATATTTTTGCAGCAGCCGCTGCCCCTCGCCCGCAAGCCGCGCGATCGAGGCTTCCTTGACGTAATCGGCCGGCACCTGCACGAACTCGGCCTGCGACGGCGCACCGGTCGCTGGGCGCCCCGGCAGGATCATATCCGGCAGCTTGTAGTCAGGCTCGAGGCCGCGCGTCTCTCGCTCGAACGTCGCGCGCGACACGCCAGCGGTCTCCGCCTCCGGCCACAGCGAGGCGATGAACTGCGTGAAAGCGGCGTCGGCAGCGCGGGCGGGCGACAGGCCGCAGGTGATAGCGATCACCGCAGCTATGAGCACCCGCCGCATCATGCTGAGATCACCGCGTCAGCTTCTTGTACTTCACGCGATGCGGAATGATGCTGTCCTGGCCGAGGCGGCGCATCTTGTCCTTCTCGTAGTCCTGGAAGTTGCCCTCGAACCATTCGACATGGCTGTCGCCTTCGAAGGCCAGGATGTGGGTCGCGATACGGTCGAGGAACCAGCGATCATGGCTGATGATAACGGCGCAGCCGGCAAAATCCTCCAGCGCCTCTTCGAGCGCTCGCAGCGTGTCAACGTCGAGGTCGTTGGTCGGCTCGTCGAGCAGCAGAACGTTGGCGCCGGATTTCAGCATTTTCGCAAGGTGCACGCGGTTGCGTTCGCCGCCGGAGAGCGCGCCGACTTTCTTCTGCTGGTCGGCGCCCTTGAAGTTGAACGACGAACAATAGCCGCGTGAATTGACTTCCCTCTTGCCGAGCAGGATCAGCTCGTTGCCGCCGGAGATCTCCTCCCACACGTTCTTGCTGCCATCGAGCGCGTCGCGCGACTGGTCGACGTAACCGAGATGAACGCTCTCGCCGACCGTGATGGTGCCCTTGTCCGGCTGTTCCTGCTTGGTGATCATCCTGAACAGCGTGGTCTTGCCGGCGCCGTTGGCGCCGATCACGCCGACGATACCGCCGGGCGGCAGCTTGAAAGTGAGATCGTCGATCAGCATGCGATCGCCGAAACCTTTGCTGAGCCCTTCGAAGTCGACCACGTTCTGACCTAGGCGCTCGGCCACCGGAATCGTGATCTGCGCGGTCTGTGTCTGCTTTTCGCTCGCCTGCTTCAGGAGCTCGTCATAGCGCTGATAACGCGCCTTGGATTTGGCCTGGCGGGCTTTCGGCGAGGACGCGATCCATTCCTGCTCGCGGGCGAGCGTCTTCTGATGCGCAGCGTCCTCGCGGCCCTCCTGCTCGAGCCGCTTCTGTTTCTGCTGCAGCCAGGACGAGTAATTGCCCTCGTAGGGAATGCCCTTGCCGCGATCGAGCTCGAGAATCCAGCTCGTGACGTTGTCGAGGAAGTAGCGGTCATGGGTGACGATCAGGATCGCGCCGGGATAGTTGCGCAGATGGCCTTCCAGCCACGACACCGATTCCGCGTCGAGATGGTTGGTCGGTTCGTCCAGCAGCAACAACTCAGGCTGGTCGAGCAGCAGCTTGCACAGTGCGACGCGACGGCGCTCACCGCCGGAGAGTTTCGACACGTCGGCATCGTCGGGCGGACAGCGCAGCGCATCCATGGCCTGGTCGACCTTGCTGTCGAGATCCCAGAGGCCCTGGGCCTCGATCTCGTCCTGCAGCTTGGTCATCTCGTCGGCGGTCTCCTCGGAGTAGTTCATCGCCAGATCGTTGTAGCGATCGAGGATAGCCTTCTGCTTGGCAACGCCCAGCATGACGTTCTCGCGCACGCTGAGTGCCGGATCGAGATGCGGCTCCTGCTCGAGATAGCCGACGCGGGCGCCCTGGGCGACCCAGGCCTCGCCGTTGTACTCCTTGTCAAGGCCGGCCATGATCTTGAGCAGCGTCGACTTGCCCGAGCCGTTGACACCGAGCACGCCGATCTTGGCGTCCGGGTAGAAGCTCAGATGGATGTTATCGAGCACCTTCCGGGTCGGGTAGCTCTTGGTCAGGCCCTGCATGAAATAGATGAACTGGCGCGCCATCGGTCCCGAAAACCTTCGATTTGAGGAAATTTGCTTGCCGCCGATGTAGCGATCCCGCCCCCAAAGGGCAATGTTTTCCCTCCGTTCACCACGGATGAATACGGGACGGACACCATACCGCCGCTGATCCGGACAATTGAAACCATCTTTTAATAAATCAGGCCAAAGCTCGTTTTCGCGCGGAAACAGCGCCACCCGCTCAGAATGAACGGGAGCATAGCGAGACAGCGTCATGGCCATGATCGAGACCCATTCCCTTCCCGTTCCGGCGGAAGCCGGCAGCGCCTCCGCATTTGCCTCGGAGATCAAGGGCTTCTGGAAGCGCTTCTTCGCCACCGCTTTCAATCCCTACCGCCCCGAACTGCACTACATGCGCGGCCCCGGCCCCGCCTGGCGTGCCAAGCACGGCATGAATGCGCCGTTCCGGCTCAAGCCCCGCGACCTCTGAGCCTTTATCAGCTGTCGGATTTTTGAAGACGCGAACGGCTTGCGCACGGTCCTGATTGCGCGCAACCATGGCCTGGTTCCACCTCTCGCCATGGAAGAACGCTGATGACGCGGCTGCGCTGTGCAATTCTGGACGACTATTTCAACCTCGCCCTCGACGTCGCCGATTGGCAAAGCCTGTCCGACCGGATCGACGTCACCGTGTTCAGCCACCCCTTCGCCTCCGAGCAGGCCGCGGCGAGCGCGCTGGCCGATTTCGAGATCGTCTGTGCGATGCGCGAGCGCACCGCGTTCCCGAAGAGCCTGTTCGAAAGCCTGCCGAAGCTGAAGCTGCTGCTGACATCAGGCATGCGCAACGCCTCGATCGACATGGAGGCCGCCAAGGCGCGCGGCATCACGATCGGCGGCACGCAATATTCGCGCGATCCGACTGCGCCCCTCACCATGGGCTTGATCCTGGAACTGACCCGCGGCATCGGCCGCGAGAACGCACGCATGCATGCGGGCGAGCCTTGGCAGGCCTTTGCCGGCGTCGAGATCGAGGGATTGACGCTCGGCGTCGTCGGGCTCGGCAAGCTCGGCAGCAAGATGGCTGATATCGCGAAGGCGTTCGGCATGAACGTGATCGCCTGGAGCCCGAACCTGACCCCGGAGAAGTGCAAGGACGCCGGCGTCGGCTACGCCACCAAGGAGGAGCTGTTCTCCAAGGCCGATATCGTCAGCATCCATGTGGTGTTGAGCGAGCGCTCGCGCGGGCTGGTCGGGGCTGCCGATCTCGCGCGGATGAAGCCGACGGCCTTCGTCGTCAACACCGCGCGCGGGCCGATCGTGGACGAGCAGGCGCTGCTCGAGGCGTTGCAGCAGAAGAGGATTGCAGGCGCCGGCATCGACGTGTTCTCGGTCGAGCCGCTGCCGACGGACCATCCCTTCCGCAAGCTCGACAACCTCGTGCTGACGCCGCATCTCGGCTACGCCACCGAGGACGGCTTGCGCATCCATTACGGCCAGATGGTCGAGGCGATCGACGCCTTCACCAAGGGCAGCGGGCTGCCGCGGAAGCTGGCCTGAAGCCTCAGGCCGCCGTGCGGTGGCTGGCGGGCTGCCGCGCTGCATCGGCAAAGCCGTCGCGCCAGGAGGCATGCGCCGGCAGCCAGCCGAGTTCGCGCTTGGCCTTGGCGTTGGATGCTCCGCGCACCTCCGTCATCATCGCAACCATATGCTCGCCCGCAAGCAGGCGCCCGAGCCAGGCGGGAATGTGACGCGGCGGCTTGACACCAAGCAATTCGGCCAGCGCGGGCAACCAGTCCTTCACCGGCGCCGGATGATCGTCGACGATATTGTAGATGCTGCCGGCGCGTCCGCATTCAAGCGCGGCGAGCGTGGCAGAAGCGGCATCTTCGGTGTGAATGAACGACCACGTGCCGCCGCCATCGCCGATCACCGGCACACGCCGGTGGCGCAGCTGGTCGATCATCGCCAGCGAGAGCGTGCCCGTGCCGGGTCCATAGAAGAATCCATAGCGCAGCACGATGCCCTGCGGCGTCGTCGAAGCGGTGACGCTTTGCTCCAGATACCGGATCGCCTCAAGCGTGCGTCGCAGCTCTCGCGGCGGATGCGGGTCAAGTTCATCGGTCTCGGTCTTCACCGTTCCCCCGGCGCGACTGAAGGTCCAGCCGCAGAAGCTTTGCGCGATGAAGCGCCTGGCGCCGGCCTCGCGTGCGGCATTCAGCAGAATGTCGGTTCCGCGGGTGCGGAGCTCGTTGGTTCGCGCGAAAGCCCGATCGAAATGGCGGAGGTCCGTGGCGGCCGCGAGATCTGTCATCTGGTGGATGACGGCGTCGGGCTTTGCCGCAATCACCGCAGCGCGCATGCTGTCGGCATCGAGGCCGTCGGCGACGATCGGCTCCGCACCCAATCGCCGCACAAGGTCTGTTTTTGCCGCACTCCGTGTCGTGCCGATCACGGAATGACCCGCGGCGACCAGCGCCGGAACAAGATACTGACCGACCGCGCCGGTCGCGCCCGCAACAAAGATGCGCATCCTGTGCTCCTCAATTCGTTGCAATCCTCCCGGACGTAATCGAGGTGCGGAGCCGTTCAAGCAAGGCATGCGCATACGCAAGCGAGACATGCTCGCATGCGCCAAATGATGACGGCGCGTGACCGAAGGCCACGCGCCGTCATCAGATCAATTCTTGCTAGATCAATTCTTGCGAGGCCAGTTCAGCGCACGGTGACGGGCGCGGGCAGCGGCGGCACCACTGTCGGCTGGGTGCCTCCGACCGGGCCGGCCTGTGCGGCCATCGGCGCGGGCCCGGCGGCGCCGGGCACGGGCGCGGCGGATGCGGTCGCAGTTCCCGGCGGCGGACCACCCGGCATCACGACCACGCGGGTGCCGACCTTGACGCGATCGAACAGGTCGGAGACGTCCTCGTTCAGCATGCCGATGCAGCCGGAGGACACGAACTTGCCGATGGTCGAGGGCTGGTTGGTGCCGTGGATGCGGTAGACGGTCGAACCGAGATACATCGCGCGGGCGCCGAGCGGATTGCCGGGACCGCCGGCCATGAAGCGCGGCAGATAAGGCTGGCGCTCGATCATTTCCGTCGGCGGATGCCAATCCGGCCACTCGGCCTTGCGAGTGATCTTCTGAACGCCGGTCCAGGTGAAGCCGTCGCGGCCGACGCGGACGCCGTAGCGGATCGCACGGCCGTTGCCGAGCACGTAATAAAGGTACGTATTCGGGGTATCGACGATGAGCGTTCCGGCCGGCTCCTTGGTCGCCAGCGAGACTTCCTGGCGGCGCAGGTTCTGCGGCAGCTGCGCCGGGGCAGCGTCAGGCTGCTCCTCGGGCGGGAGCGAGGCGATCGCCATCGGCCGGCCGTCGGCACCCACGGGCGGCTGCCCGGCCTGGACCGTTCCGGTCGCGCCGGGACCACCGACAGCCTCGGGCGGACGCAGGCCGTCACTGCCGGGCGCCTGAGCCGGACGATCGGCGTAGATCACCGCGGGCGGGCCGGCAGGGCGGCCGTAGCGCGGATCGTCGGGTGATGTCACGGGCCCCTGCGGCGGCGCGGCCGAATAGACGGGGGCGCCGGCGGGACGGCCATAACGGGGATCATCGGGCGACATCACCGGCCCCTGCGGCGGCGCGGCGGAATACACCGGGGGAGCGCCGGGCGGACGGCCGTAGCGCGGATCCGGGCCGGGCGGCGGCAGCGCTGCCTGCGGCATCGAATCGTCTTCATCGTCGAGCGCGTCGAAACTCGGCGCGCGGTCGCCGGGCCGATATTCGGCCGGCGCGCCATAGCTCGGCGCCTGCTGGACCGGATAGCTCTGGGCCTGCGCGAGCGAGGTTCCCGCCGCAGCGACTGTTGCGGCAGCGCATATCGTCAGAAAATGTTTGATCATCATCGCTCTTGTATAGTCCCCGGGCCCCGTCCGGACCGTTAACGGCCAGATGACGGAAGATAGCGGCACATTCAAGACATGACAGGCGGATTTGTGCCTGATTTGCCGATTTGTGATCCGCAAGACTACCGTTGCCTGCTTGCATCAGGGGACGAAAATCAGCCCACGCCCGAGATCGCAGGAGTCGCCGGCTCCGTTTTTTACGGAACGGCGCGGAATCGTTGCGGTATGTTCGAATCAGCCTGATTCGCCTCCGCTTTGAGCTTCGATCCCCGCGTGGCGAACGCGGCAAGCAGTACCGTCACCGCGTTCAGATGGCTCATGGGCCCTGGCCACTTCGACGCCGGGGCGGAAATTCGCAATCCCTCGATGCTTCCCGGCTTTCGCTTCCTGTTTGCCGCGATCCTGCTGTCAGCCTCCATCCTGGTGTTCGGCCTGGGCGCCGCCGCGCTGCTGCGGGCGAGCCACGAGCAGTATGTCAGCAACCCCTCCTGGCGGAATGGTCCGCAGGAGCAGGTGTTTGCACAGGCTCCCGAGCCGGCCCAGCCGGTGCTCGCGGTCCTGCGCGCCGAGCCGGAAGCAGCCACCGATCCGACGCCGTCGCTGCGCGATCAAGTCCCGACCATCGCGCTGCCGATGAGCGAGCCCGAGCCGGTGGTCGTGGTGACAACCGAGACCGACGGTCAGCCGCAGGTCGCTGCACCTCCGGCCGACGTTCCGTCCGAACCGGCCAATGTCGAGGCCAAGGCCAAGGCCGAGACGACGACGGACGCCACGGCGCCGGCCTCAAGCAACACGCTGACTCCGGCCGACGCCAGCGCATCCATCGCCGAGACCAACGCCGTTTCGATCGCTCTCACGAGCAAACCAGCACCTGCCGCCCCCAGCGGAGCCCCGGCTTCGTCCACGTTCGACATGGCGAGCGCGAAGTTCGCCGCATTGAACGACCCGGCGACCACAGCCTGGAAGGATCCGCCGGCGAAGGCCAAGGCCGACTCTAAGGCCGACAGCGGTTCGCCGGAGAGCAAGGCGACCAAGCCGCGGGCGCATCGGGTGAAGAAGCGCCGCCACATTGTCCGGCGTCCGCCGCCGCCTGTTCAGCAACTCGATCCGTTTGGGCAGCCGCAACCCACACTCGCCGCGACGACGACCGCGCGCGCACGTCAGTAGGGTTACGCTGGCCCCGTCGCGATCGGCGGTCCCTTTTCCTGCCCCCATTCCGACCACGAGCCGTCATAGAGCGCGGTGTCGGTGATGCCGAGGCGATAGAGCGCGAGCGTCAGCACGCCGGCAGAGACCCCGGAGCCGCAGCTCGTCACAATCGGGGCATCGAGCTTGACGCCGGCGCCCGTGAAGGCGGCGCGGAGATCATCGAGCGGCTTCATCGTGCCGGTCGCGGCGTCGAACAGAAGATTGTAGGGCACGTTGCGCGCGCCCGGGATATGGCCGGAGCGAATGCCCGCGCGCGGCTCCGGCGCCCGTCCCTCGAACCGGTCGGCGGCGCGCGCGTCGATCACCTGCTCGGCACGGCTTTCGACGTTGGCGATCAATTGCTGCATGCTGCGCACGCGCTTGGAATCGTAGCTCGCCTTGAATGTCGCTGGCTTCGGCTTCGCCTCGCCGCTCTCGACCGGACGCCCCTCGGCGCGCCACTTCTTCAGGCCGCCATTGAGGATGCGCACATTGCCGTGGCCGAAAGCCAGGAACATCCACCACGCGCGGGGAGCAGCGACCCAGCCGCCGGCATCGTAGATCACGACGGTGTCGGCATTGGAGATGCCGAGATGACTGACGTCGCGGCCGAACTGCTCGGCGCTCGGATACATGTGCGGCAGCGGGTTGGAATGGTCCGAGACCGCGTCGACGTCGAAGAACACTGCGCCTGGCAGATGCGCGGCGAGGTAATCATCCTTCGGCAATCGCAGCACGCCGGGCAGCTTAAAGCTGGCGTCGAGCACCTTGACGTTGGCATCGTTGATGTGGGCGGCGAGCCATTCGGTGGAGACGAGGGGATCGGTGGTCATGCGAGGTCTTTCTTGTCATTCCGGGCCAGCGCAACGTGAGCGAGGTTGAAGCAGTGTGCATCCAACTCCGCTGTCATCGCCCGGCCAGTGCGCAATTGCGCACTAGGAACGGGCGATCCAGTATTCAGAGGCGATTGTGATTGGGCCGAGAGGCCGCGGCGTACTGGATTCCCCGCTTTCGCGGGGAATGACGCCGGAGATTGGAGCGGCAGCGCAGCACCTTCACCCCTTCTTCTTCGGCTCCCACTGTTGGGTCGGCCCGCCGGCGTCGCGCCAGGCGGCGTAGCCGCCGGCGATGTGGGCGACGGGTTTGAGACCCATGTCCTGCGCGGTCTTGGCGGCGAGCGCAGAGCGCAAGCCGCCGGCGCAATGGAACACGAACTTCTTGTCCTCCTGGAACACCGGCTTCGCATAAGGGCTCTGCGGATCGATCCAGAATTCGAGCATGCCGCGGGTGCAGGCGAACGCGCCGGGGATGCGGCCGTCGCGCTCGATCTCGCGGGGATCGCGGATATCGACGATGACAACGTCGCCGTTCTTCGATATCTCGATGGCGTCCTTGGCGGTGAGCGTCTCGATCTCGGCATTGGCCTCGTCGATCAGCGCCTTGATGCCGCGGGTGATGGTCTGGGGCACGTCGTTCTCCCTCTTGTTGTCTTCCGGGGCGCGAGGAGCGCGAGCTAGTGCGTCAATTCCTTCATCGCACCCTCAAGCCCCTCGATCGTGATCGGGTACATGCGGTTGGCGAAGATGCGTTTGATGATGGTGGTGGATTCCGAATAGTCCCAGTGCTTCTGCTGCACGGGATTGAGCCACACCGAATGGGGATAGGTTCGGATGATGCGGTCGAGCCAGACCGAGCCGGGCTCTTCGTTGACGTGCTCGACCGAGCCACCGGGCACCATGATCTCGTAGGGCGACATCGAGGCGTCGCCGACGAACACGATCTTGTAGTCGTGCGGGTATTTGTGCAGCACGTCCCAGGTCGGGGTGCGGTCGGTGAAGCGGCGCTTGTTCTGCTTCCACACGCCTTCATAGAGGCAGTTGTGGAAGTAGAAATACTCCATGTGCTTGAACTCGCTCTTCGCCGCCGAGAACAGCTCCTCGACCTGCTCGATATGCGCGTCCATCGAGCCGCCGATGTCGAAGAACACCAGCAGCTTCACCGCGTTGCGGCGCTCGGGCCGCATGTGCACGTCGAGATAGCCGTGATTGGCGGTCTCGCGGATGGTGGTGTCGAGGTCGAGCTCGTCAGGCGCGCCGGTGCGCGCGAATTTGCGCAGGCGACGCAATGCCACTTTGATGTTGCGGATGCCGAGCTCGACATTGCCGTCGAGATCCTTGAACTCGCGCTTGTCCCACACCTTCACGGCGCGGTTGTTGCGGTTCTTGTCCTGGCCGATGCGGATGCCTTCGGGATTGTAGCCATGGGCGCCGAACGGCGAGGTGCCGGCGGTGCCGATCCACTTCGATCCGCCCTGGTGCCGGCCCTTCTGCTCCTCGAGGCGCTTCTTCAGGGTCTCCATGAGCTTGTCCCAGCCCATGGCCTCGATCTGCTTCTTCTCGTCGTCGGTCAGGTATTTCTCGGCGAGCTTCTTCAGCCACTCCTCGGGGATCTCGGCCCCCTCCATGGCGTCGAGCAGGCTTTCCAGCCCCTTGAAGACGGTGCCGAAGACGCGGTCGAACTTGTCGAGGTTGCGCTCGTCCTTCACCAGCGAGGTGCGCGAGAGATAGTAGAAATTCTCGACCGAGTAGTCCGCGAGGTCAGCGTCGAGCGCCTCCATCAGCGTGAGGTATTCGCGCAGCGTCACGGGGACCTGCGCATCGCGCAGAGAAGTGAAGAATTGCAGGAACATGGGTGACAGATTGCCCGTCGGGGGGCGAACGTCAAGGGGCGGAGGCCACTGCTCTGCGCTGGACCGGGAGGCTTTTTGCTCTAGAATTGGCGGTCTCATGGGGTTGTTTTGGGGACGTTTGCAATGGGAATTCTCGCAGCGCTCATCATTGGCGCGATCGCAGGCTGGCTTGCCGGCAAGATTGTCCATGGGGCGGGATTTGGGCTGATCGGCAACATCGTCGTCGGCATCATCGGTGCGCTCGTGGCCAGCTGGATTCTGCCTCAGCTGCACATCCAGCTCGCAACCGGCACGGTCGGGGCCATCGTGGATGCCACGATCGGCGCGGTGATTGTGCTCGTCATCCTTTCGCTGATAAAACGGGTCTGAAAGCCTGACCGAACCAGGAACGGCCGCCACGCGCGGCCGTTCCGTTTGTTGGACCAGGGCCATGAAACTGGCAATTCCTGAGACGACGACCAACAAGGACGCACGATGAAATTTACCGGCACCAAGGACTATGTTGCGACCGACGATCTCAAGGTCGCGGTCAACGCCTCCATCGTGCTGGAGCGCCCGCTGCTCATCAAGGGCGAGCCCGGCACCGGCAAGACGGTGCTGGCGGAGGAAGTGGCGAAGGCGCTGAACGCCCCGCTTTTGACCTGGCACATCAAGTCCACCACCAAGGCGCAGCAGGGCCTCTACGAATATGATGCCGTGTCGCGCCTGCGCGACAGCCAGCTCGGCGATGCCCGCGTGTCCGACATCAAGAACTACATCAAGCGCGGCAAGCTGTGGGATGCCTTCACCGCCGAGCAGCGCCCGGTCCTCCTGATCGACGAGATCGACAAGGCCGACATCGAATTCCCGAACGATTTGCTGCTCGAGCTCGACCGCATGGAATTCCATGTCTACGAGACCGGCGAGACGATCAAGGCCAAGCAGCGCCCGATCATGATGATCACCTCCAACAACGAGAAGGAGCTGCCGGACGCGTTCCTGCGCCGTTGCTTCTTCCACTACATCAAGTTCCCCGACGGCGACACCATGACCCGGATCGTCGACGTCCACTTCCCCAACATCAAGAAGCGGCTGGTCGAGGAAGCCTTGCGCATTTTCTTCGAGGTCCGCGAGGTGCCCGGCCTGAAGAAGAAGCCGTCGACCTCGGAGCTGCTCGACTGGCTCAAGCTGCTGCTCAACGAAGACATGAGCGTCGAGCAGTTGCGCGAGCGCGACCCGCGCAAGCTGATCCCGCCGCTGCACGGCGCGCTGCTCAAGAACGAGCAGGACGTGCATCTGTTCGAGCGACTGGCGTTCCTGAGCCGACGGGAAGTGTAGGTTCGAGCGCACTCCGCTGCCGCCCCACCTTCCGGTGTCATTCCCCGCGAAGGCGGGGAATCCAGTACGCCGCGGCTTCTCGACTCAATCATAACCGCCTCTGGAATACTGGATCGCCCGGTCAAGCCGGGCGATGACACCGAGAGTGTGGCGCACTCTCTCCACCTCGTCATTGCGAGCGCAGCGAAGCAATCAGAATCCCTCCGCGGTGACAGGCTGGATTGGATTGCTTCGCTGCGCTCGCAATGACTGAGCAAGACAACGCGCTCTCGTGTCCCGGACGCGCTGCAGCGTGAAGCGCTGCTGCGCAGAGCCGGGACCTAGGAGGCGGACCAAGGTCGCGTGAGATGAGCCTTCGGCTCTGCAGCGCACCGCGGCACCGAATGACGCTTCGCATCGCCGGGGAAGCGGTGCGCTGCGTCCGGGGCACGAGACCTTGCTACGCCACCGCCGCATCCGGCACGCGCGCGGCTTCCATCGGCTGCTTGCCGCGGATCAGGTCCGAGGCGCGGTCGGCGATCATCATCGTGGATGCATTCAAATTCGCCGAGATCATGCGTGGCATCACGGAGGCGTCGATGACGCGGAGACCTTGCAGCCCGTGAACGCGGAGCTGGTCGTCGACCACCGCCCAGGTGGAGTCCGCCGGGCCCATGCGGCAGGTGCAGCCGGGGTGGAAGGTGGTGGTGCCGCGCTCGGTGGCGGCGGCCAAAAACTCGTCGTCGGTGTTGATGTCAGGACCCGGGAAATCCTCGTAGGCGTAATAGGGCGACAGCGGCGCGCTCTTCAGCAGGCGCCGCGCCAGCTTCATGCCGCCGACGATGACGCGGCGGTCGAGCTCGGCGTCGAGATAGTTGGTCTGGATGATCGGCGGCGCGAACGGATCAGACGAGCGGATCCGGACATAGCCGCGGCTCTCGGGGCGCTGCTGCCAGGAGGCCACCGTCATGCCGGGCTCGTCCTCGAGCTGGCCCTGCACGCCTTCCTTGTAGCTCGCCGGCGTGAAGGTGAGCTGCAAGTCGGAGCTGTCGGCGCTCTCGCCGGAATGCCAGAAGCAATAGACCATGGTCGGCGACAGCGACAGCAGGCCTTTGCGCGCGGTGGCCCATTTCATCGCCTCGACCCAGAGACGCCAGCCGCGGCGAAGCTCGTTGATGGTCCTGATGTCTTTGACGCGCGCGACCGTTCGCGGCGCGTAATGGTCCTGCAGGCCTTCGCCGACCGGAAGCGCGTGACGCACGGCGATGCCGTGGGCGCTCAACAAATCTGGCGAGCCGATGCCGGAGAGCTGCAAGAGTTGCGGCGAATTATAAGTGCCGCCGGAGAGGATCACTTCCTTGTTGGCGCGCACTTCCACCGGCGTTCCGCCAGAGCCGCCCTTCATGTAGCGCACGCCGACGGCGCGCTTGCCCTCGAAGATGATCTCGGTGGCGTGCGCGTGGGTGTGGACATGCACGTTCGGACGCTTCATCGCGGGCTTGAGAAACGCGGTCGCGCCGGAGACGCGCAAGCCCCTATCGATCGTGCGCTGGCAGTAGGAGACGCCTTCCTGCGTCTTGCCGTTGTAGTCGGGGTTGCGAGGGATGCCGAGCGAGACCGCGCCTTCCATGAAGGCTTCGCAAAGCGGATCGCGCCAGTTCATGGTGGTAACGGTGAGATTGCCGTCGCGGCCGCGATAAACGTCCTCGCCCTCGCCGACGCGCTTCTCCAGCCGCCGGAAGTAGGGCAGCACGTCGGCATAGCCCCAGCCCCGATTGCCCATCTGCGCCCAGGTGTCGAAATCCATGCGCTGGCCGCGATTGTAGATATGGCCGTTGATCGAGGACGAGCCGCCGAGCGTCTTGCCGCGCGGCGCGTAGATGCTGCGCCCGCCGGTCCAGGGTCCGACCTCCTGCTGGTAGGCCCAGTTGATGCTCTTCATGTGGAAGGTCTTGATGAAGCCCGCCGGCAGATGGATGTAGGGATGCCAGTCGCTCGGGCCCGCCTCGAGTACACAGACGCTGGTAGCAGGGTCTTCGCTCAGCCGATTGGTGAGCACGCAACCGGCGGAGCCCGCGCCGACGATCACATAATCAAATCTGTCCATGGTGCCTCGGCCGCCTCTAGCGCGGCTTGTCGTTGAGTTGATAATTCAAATGCGTTCGCACGGTCGGCCATTCGGCCGCGGTGATGCTGTAGACCACGGTGTCGCGGAGCGTGCCGTTGGGCGCGACCTGGTGGCTGCGCAGAATGCCGTCCTGCTTGGCGCCCAGGCGCTCGATGGCGCGACGGCTCTGGTGATTGAAGAAGTGGGTGCGGAATTCCACCGCGATGCAGTCCAGGGTTTCGAAGGCGTGGGTGAGCAGCAGCAGCTTGCACTGCGTGTTGAGCGGGCCGCGCTGCGCGCTCTTGCCATACCAGGTCGAGCCGATCTCGACGCGGCGGTTGGCGGCATCGATGTTCATGTAGGTCGTCATGCCCACGATCTTGCCGCTGCCATCGAACACGGTGAAGGGGAGCATCGAGCCCGCGGCCTGAAGACCGAGCCGGCGGTCGATTTCCTTGCCCATGTTGTCCGGCGTCGGAATCGCGGTGTACCAGATGGTGGAGAGCTCGCCGTCCTTCACGGCCTCGATCAGCCCCTCGCGGTGCTGATGCGACAACGGCTCCAGACCGGCATGCTGTCCGCGCAGGGTAATGGGATCAGGCCAGGGCATTTGAAACTCTCTCTTTAGTCATTGCGAGGAGCGAAGCGACGAAGCAATCCAGACTGTCACCGCGGACGCTTTCCTGGATTGCTTCGCTTCGCTCGCAATGACGGTCACTAGCACCGTTTACTTGTTTAGGAAATTGAGCGGCAAACCGCCACGCGGCCAGTCCATCGCGATCAGTTCGCCCTTGCCTGAGAGCGTGATGTAGGCGGTCTTCAGCTCGGGACCGCCGAAGGCGATGTTGGTGGTGACGCGGTCTCCGGTCGGGATCTGCTCGACCAGCGTACCATCAGGCGCGATCACCGAGATGCAACCGGAGACGAGGGTGGCGACGCAGACATTGCCGTTCGCTTCGACCGCCAGCGAGTCGAACATCTGGTAGCCGCCGAGGCCGCAGATCGGTTTGCCGCGCTCGCCGCGATAGATCACGTCGCGCGGCTTCAGCGTGCCGGGCGCGGAGAGCTCGTAGGCCCAGAGCCGGCCGGTGGGCGTCTCCGCGATGTAGACGGTGGCCTCGTCCGGAGACAGGCCGATGCCGTTCGCCGGCAGTATGCCGTGCACGACCTCGACGATCTCTTTCATGCCAGGCTTGAGATAATACATGCCGCCGACGTCCATCTCGCGCGCGCGGCGCTTGCCGAGATCGGAGAACCAGAGGCCGCCCTGCTTGTCGAACACCAGATCGTTCGGCCCGCGCAGATCGTGCTCGCCGCATTTCGTCACGACGGTCTCGATCTTGCCGGATTGGAGATCGACGCGCTGGATCGAGCCGCCGAGATAATCGTCGGGCTGCGGACCCGGCATGATCATGTTGCGGGTCGGGATCCAGGAGAAGCCGCCATTGTTGCAGATGTAGATCTTGCCGTCGGGGCCGAGGGCCGCGCCGTTCGGGCCGCCCGGAATCTTCGCGACGATCTCCTTGCGCCCGTCGGGATGGATTCGGGTCAGGCGCTGGCCGCGGATTTCCACCAGCACCACCGAGCCGTCCGGCATCACGACCGGCCCTTCGGGAAATTCGAGGTCGGTGGCGAGAACGCGGACGTTGGACATGTGGGACCCTCCCGGCTGCTTGTTATGACTTGCACGGGATGTCCAGCACGGCCCCACACGCAAGATTGCCTGCGGTTATGACAAAGTCGCCGGGGCTTGCCAAGCAAGCGGGATGGTATGCCAGCGTTGCGCGCTAATCGCGCACGGGTATCCAAATCTCCAGGCCGCCATTGCCGGTGGCGGGATCGAATTTCTCGTCGTAGCGTTCGAAGTTCGGCGCATCCGCAGCCTTCAGGCCGGAGGCCGGCAGCCACTGATTCCAGATCGCGTTGACGGTGCGTCTGATCGAGGCGACGTGGTCGGCGTGGGTGAACACCGCATAGCGCTGCTCGGGGATACGGATACGGCCGAAGCGGCGCGGCAGCTCGGAGAAATCGCCGACCTCGACGCCGGCGATGTAGTCGAAATTGCCGGCATCGTCGCCGTTGCAGCAGACGCCATAGGCGACCGGTCCAACGCGCGCGGGAATGTCGGCGACCTCCTGGTGGAAGCGCTGCCACAGCCCAGGAATGGCCGCGCCGTTGTCGCAGGAGATGCGCTCGTTGATGCCTGCGACGAGGAAGGCCTTTGTGGTTTCGAAGCGCGGGGTGGCGAGTTTGTCGGAGATGGTCGAGTCCATGAGGATCGGCTCCTGAAGCTTGAGATGGCCGGTGCATCGCGCGGCCCGCACCGCTTCGGGCGTGGTGCCAAACTGGTCGCGGAACGCGCGGGTGAATGCTTCGTGCGAGCCGTAATCGGCCTCCAGCGCCAGCGACAGGATGTCCGGCGCGCCGTTCGCAAGACTGCGCGCCGCTTCGCTCAGCCGCCGCGCGCGCACGTACCGCATCACCGGCACGCCGGTGGCTGCGGCAAACGCGCGCACGATGTGGAACCGCGACACGCCCGATATCGCAGCGATCTCGTCGAGCGTCATCGGCTCGGCCAGATGGCTCTCGACGTACCAGAGCGCGCGCTGGGCTGGGTTCATGGCGTTTCTCATTCGAAGCGCGATCATGATGCACGGAAGTCCGCAGGCTTCGCTTGATCGGCGTTGCGGTCCCGCAAGAGGATAACGCCGGACCAGCCACTGGCAACGTCCGGGCGTTCATGGCTACACTCGGGACGTCCTTGAAACCGCTCACGAGAAAGCAAGAGGAACCGCGTCATGAAGATCACCGATGTGCGGGCGCACCATATCCGCATCCCCTATGACGCCGGTGTCGCGAGCTTCCGTCAGGGCGCCTCCGCCATCACGGCCCTCGACATGGTGATGGTCGAGGTCACCACCGACGCCGGGTTGACCGGCTGGGGCGATGCCTTCGCCTATGTCTGCCCCCGCACCACGCGCAGTGCCGTCGAGGAAATGATCGCACCGCAGGCGCGTGGGCTGGAGGTTCCCGATGCCGCCGGCATCCCCGCGGTGATGGAGCAGATCCAGCGTAATCTGCATCTGTTCGGGCGATACGGCATCACCATGTTCGCGATCTCCGGGCTCGACATCGCGCTGTGGGACCTTGCCGCCAAGATCAAGGGCGTGCCGCTGCACCGCCTGCTCGGCGACGCCAGGCGCCCGGCCATTCCGGCCTATGCGAGCCTGTTGCGGATTGGCTCGCCCGACAACATCGCCGCCGAATGCAAGAAGGCGCTGGCGCTCGGCTACGGCGCCATCAAGCTGCACGAGACCACGGCGCCGGCGGTGTTTGCCGCGCGCGCGGCGATCGGACCCGGCATTCCGCTGATGGTCGACATGAACTGCCCGCTGTCAGGCGAAGAGGCGATCGCGTTCGCCAGGACATGCCGGGACGCGCAGCCGATGTTCCTGGAGGAGCCGGTCTGGCCGCCGGAGGATTTTGCGGCGCTCGCCGAGGTCCGCAGCAAGGGCGGGCTCGGCGTCGCCGCCGGCGAGAACGCCTGCACGGAATATCAATTCCGCCAGATAATGGATGCGGGCGCGGTCAGCCACGCCCAGCCGTCGGTGACCAAGGTCGGCGGCATCACGGAATTCCTGAAGGTTGGGGCGCTCGCAGATCGGGTCGGCGTCAAGATCGTTCCGCACTCCCCGTATTTCGGCCCCGGCCTGCTGGCGACGTTGCATCTCCTGGCGGGGCGCGACGACGGGTTGGTCGAGATGTTTTACCTGAAGCGCGAGGCCTGCCTGTGGGGCGGCCGCGCCGATGTCGATGCCACCGGCCATGTCGCGGTGCCGACCGGACCTGGGCTCGGTTATGAGCCCGACCGCAGCGTGATGGAGCGATATCGCGTCGCCTGAGCGCGGCCTATTTCGCCGCATCCTTCGGCGGCGGCGCATCCTGTTTCTTCTTCACATCCTCAGCGGTCTTCGCCTGCGCGGCCTGGAGATCGCCGAGCATCTTCTGCAAGCCGGCCACGGTCGTCTTCAACGCATCGATCTGACGAGCCGCGGCGTCCAGCTTCTGCTGGTGATCGAGGTTCAGCCTGGTGATCGTCTTCTGGAGGAAGTCGACGTTGCTCTGGAGGCAGCTGGTGCGGCGCTCCATGGTCTTCTCGACGGTGCAGATCTCGATGCCGGGCACGTCCTGCGCGCGGCCCGGCGCAATCGCCAGCGTGGCGAGCAGTAACATCGCGAAACAGACGCCGGCGCTTCGAAGCAGCATGCAGGTTCCTCGTCAAATCAATCACGGCAATGTGCGCTTTTTGCACGCAGCCTGTCGAGGCTACCACACTCGCACCGCATTCTCGCGTTGAGCTTGCGCTGTTCCCTCGGACGGGGAGCGATGATCTGCACGCGGAGGAAATGGGCGCTCCTTCCGCGGCTTTGTTTAGGGGAGTTTTTGATGGCAACGCGCGACAGACGACTGGCGGAATTCGACGGCGCCGGAGAACCGCCGCCTGGCCTTGCAGTCGAAGTGCTGTGCGAGGACCACAGCGGGACTTATCAGCTGCCGTTCGCCTGCCGCTATGTCGAGGGACGCTGGCAGAACCACGCGGCCGGCGTCGCAGTCGAAGCAACCGTCATCGGCTGGCGCGTCCCGCGCATGAAGCATTCGGGCGTGGCCTGAGCCCTGATTTCCGTCTCAAAATGCAACGGGGCCGCGTCCCGGCTTAACCTTCGGAACGCGGCCCGAACGAATCACGTCCGAATCAGCCGTAAGCCCCCGTACGCGCCTGTTCACGGCTACATGTCGGAGCCAGCCAGCGCGCGCACACAATATCTGCGCAGCGCCTGAGCGGGCCCGGCCCACCACGGGCGTCAAACGTTAACACCTTCAATGACATGACTGCGGGGGTGACGGTTGGATGCTCGCTCCCAAAACAGGCAGATAGCACCCGGCCTGCCTAATATTCGACCTCGAGCTCCTCGATCTCGGCCGGCTCATCCCGTGCCGCCGCGATCCATTCCTTCATCTCCGGCATGGCCATGATGGTATCGGCATAGGCCTGCAGTTGCGGCTCGAGCTTGACGTTGTAGGTCACGAAGCGCGTCACCACCGGGGCGTACATCGCATCAGCCATGGTGCGGGTCTCGCCGAACAGGAAGGGCCCGCCCGATTTGTCCAGGCAGTCGCGCCAGATCGCCCAGACGCGATCGATGTCGGCCTGCGCGCGCGACCAGATCTTGAAGCCGGGGAAGTGCCCCTTCAGGTTGACCGGCAGCGAGGCGCGCAAGGTGGTGAAGCCTGAATGGATTTCGCCACAGATCGAGCGGCAATGCGCGCGCTGAACGCGATCCGCGGGCAACAGCCCGGCATCCGGCATCGCCTCGTTGAGATATTCGGCGATCGCCAGCGTATCCCAGACGATCGCGCCGTCGTGCCGCAGGCACGGTACCAGGATCGAAGACGACAACAGCAGGATTTCGGCGCGCGCCGACGCGTCGTCCGGTGCGGTGACGATCTCCTCGAAATCGAGCCCGGAAAATTTCGTCAGCAGCCAGCCACGCAGCGACCAGGACGAATAGTTCTTGCTGCTGATGGTCAGTGTCGCCTTCGCCATGTGGCCTTCCCTCACGCCTGTGACTCGCACCCTGCCCGGACTCTGCGGGAGTGCGCACCGCCTGTGCTTCCCGCGAAAAGAGCAGCAAGCGACGTGCCAATCTTGAGAGCGGCCCATCCCGGGTTTGGCTTCGATATTGCATAACAGCACGGGGACAGGTGGGCGTTTCAGTATGATGTCGATGTATTATCAGGCCTTTCAGAACCATATGGACCTGACGGCGCCGTGGCGGTCGGGGGCCTCCTCCGCGCTCAAATTCCTCAATCTGGTGCCGCAGGGCTTGTCGGATCAGGTCGTCGGCCGTCTGTCGGCCGCGCTGGAGCTGATCTCCCGCTCCACCCTCACCTACCACCGCCCCGCCTACGGTATCGACAGCGTCATGGTCGGCAATCGCGAGGTCGCCGTGACCGAGGAGATCGCTTACGCGACCCCGTTCGGCTCGCTGCTGCGTTTCAAGAAGGAGGGCGTGGGCGAGCAGCCGCGCATGCTGCTGGTGGCCCCGATGTCCGGCCATTTCGCGACGCTGCTGCGCGGCACCGTGAAGACGCTGCTGCAGGATCACGATGTCTACATCACCGACTGGCACAATCCGCGCGACATTCCCCGCAGCGAGGGCCGTTTCGGGCTCGACGACTACACCGAGCATCTCATCGACTTCCTCGGCCAATTGGGCCCGCGCCCGCATATGGTCGCGATCTGCCAGCCCTCGGTCTCGGCGCTCGCGGCCGCCGCGATCATGTGCGAGGGCAACCATCCTTCGCGGCCGGCGACGCTGACGCTGATGGCCGGGCCGATCGACACGCGCATCCTGCCGACCAGGGTCAACGAATTCGCCAAGAGCAGGCCGATCGACTGGTTCGAGCAGAACCTGATCAACTACGTGCCGATGCAGTGCCGCGGTGCCTTGCGGAAAGTCTATCCCGGCTTCGTGCAGCTCACCGCCTTCGTCTCGATGAATCTCGAGCGCCACATCAAGCAGCACATCGATCTCGCCGATCACATCGCCAAGGGCGAGAAGGAGAAGGCGGCCAGCATCAAGACCTTCTACGACGAATATTTCGCCGTGATGGACCTGCCCGCGGAATTCTACATCGAGACCGTGCGCGACGTTTTCCAGGAGCATCTTCTGCCCCAGGGCAAGCTGATGCATCGGGGACGTCCGGTGGACACCAAGGCCGTCAGCCGCATGGGGCTGATGACGGTCGAGGGCGAGAAGGACGACATCTGCTCGATCGGCCAGACGCTGGCCGCGCAAGACCTCTGCACCGGCGTGCGCGCCTACCGCCGTGTGCACCACATGCAGGCCGGCGTCGGCCATTACGGCGTGTTCTCGGGCAAGCGCTGGAACAACGAGATCTACCCGCTGCTGCGGGATTTCGTGCACGTGAACTCCTGAAGCTCCGCCAAATTTCTTCAGCAGGATCGGACAAGGCAGCGCGGCTTTGGGAAAGACGCCGACCCTGCACCAAACCTAAAACACGGACATGCCGCTCCCGCCGGAGGCCAAGCCATGTCCGAATTGCCACCCCCTGCCGCCACTCCGGCCGCGATCGTCGACGCGCTCAAAACGGTCGCAGGCAATCCGCCGAAGGTGCGTGCGAGCTTCGCCAAGGGCCGATGCGTGCGCGGCACCTATGCCCCGTCCGACCGCGCCGCAGAGATCACGCGATCGCTGAGCTTCACCAAGCCCTCGCGCGTGCTGGCGCGCTTCTCCGTTGGCGGCGGCAATCCCGGGGTGACCGACACCAACAACCTCGTGCTGCGCGGCTTCAGCTTCAGGCTTGGCGACGACGCCCATCGCTCCGACATCCTGACCGAAACCGCTCCGGTGCATTTTGCACGGACGCTCGACCAGATGCTCGCCTTCCTCGAGGCGCGAATTCCGGGCGCGGACGGCGAGCCTGACATCGAGAAGGTCCGGGCTTTTTCCGCGGCCAATCCTGAAACGCTGAACCAGGCGAAGTACATCGCGGCGCGCCGGCTGCCCGGCAGTTTTTCCGGCACGACCTATTGGGGCGTGCACGCCTTTCCCGCGACGAACGCGAAGGGCGAGACCCGCTTTATCAAGTTCAAGGTCGCGCCTGTCGGCGGCGACGTCGCCTTGAGCGAAGACGAAGCCAGGACAAAGTCGGTCGATTTCCTGCATGACGATCTCGCGCGAAGGATCGCAGCCGGCGACGTCCGCTTCAACGTGATGGCCTTGCTCGACCGCCCCGACGATCCCACCATGGACGTGACCCTGCGATGGCCGGACGAGGACAACCGTGAACAGGTGCGGCTCGGGACCATCGTCATCACCAGCCTCGAGGCCAATGAGGCCTGCGACGGCTCCATCTTCAATCCGGCCAATCTTGCCGACGGCATCGGCCATCCGCCGGACGAGATCTTTGCGGCGCGCCGCGCGCCGCACGGCCTACACCTATTCGCTGGAAACGCGGCGCTGACTAGATCTTTTCCCGTCCGCCATCCGTTTCGCGGCGCCACGCGCCCGGACTGACGCCGACCATGGACGAGAACACCCGGGTGAAATGGCTCTGATTGGCAAATCCGGCCGAGATGGCAATCTCGGACAACGGCAGGTCGCGGACTGTCATCAGTTGCTTGGCCGCCTTGACGCGTTGCTGGAGCAGCCATTGATGCGGCGGCAGGCCCGTGGATATCCGGAATGCGCGTGAGAAGTGGCTGACTGACAGGCCAAGCTCGGTCGCGATCAGCTGTAGCGCGATCTTGCCCGAGAGGTCGGAATCGAGCCGGTCACACGCACGCTTCACCTGCCATGGCGCGAGACCGCCGCGGGTTGGTTCTGCGGCTGGCTCCAGCCCGCCATAGGTCTGGGCGACATGGGCGGTGAGCGCGAGCATCATGTGATCGACGAAAAGCTGGTTGGTCTCGTCGGGCCGACACAGCCCTTGCCGCAACGAGGCACCGACATGTCGAACGACCTCGTCGTCATGACCGACACCGGGCTCGTAGCTGAGTTCGCCAACGCGCGGTCCGTCCGGTTGCCTGGCAATGCCGTTGAGCGCCGAGCGCGGCAAATAGAAGAAGAGCGAGTGAAACGGCTTGTCGATCACATAGCGCGGGTCGCGCTTGAGGTCGTACAGATAGGTCGCACCTGCGCGAACATCCGCCTTGGTGACACAGCGGCCCTCCTCCCAGCATTCGCAATCCGGATAGTCGCGGAGTTTCAGGCTGAGGAGATAGGCATCTTCCGCAGCCAGCGAGCCGGAAATATCCGGTGTCGGATCGTCGTTGCGGACTTCGGTGACCGCGAGCTCGGCGCTGTGCAGCGAACGCGTGATCAGAACCGGTGCTTGCTTCGAGCGAAGGCCCTGCCCGAGCCTCTGCCCGTAGACGCCTGCTTGGGTCATTTTAGTAAATCCATCCGTAAAGGCACGTCTTCGCCAGCCTTCCCGATGTCCGCGCATTATCGGAGCTCGCCGGCCGACGGTCCAGCTGCAGCGCATAGCACGAAGCTGGCGCGGTCGGCCCTCGCACCAGATTGCGCCGCGATGATTTCATTGTGATTTCAGCGTGATGTCACAGGCCCGGCAGGGCGAAGGACAACACCGTTGACCTGCCCGACAGATTGCTGCGCGATTCCATCGTGCATTTTGGAAATGATGGATAGACAGAGCCTTGCGCTCACAGTCTGCGCACGTCAGTTGGACCATTCCTCGCCCCAGGCCTGGACGACATGGCCCGGCGACACCTCGCGATATTGCCGAACGGGCGGCTGGTAGTCGGGCGCGCGCACCGGGCTTCTGATCTCGTCGTTCGCTACCTCGCGCCTGGTGCCGCGGCGCGATGGATCGGGCACCGGCACGGCCGCCATCAGCTTCTTCGTATAGGGATGCTGCGGATTGCCGAACAGGGCCGCGCGCGGACCGGTCTCGACGATCTCGCCGAGATACATCACCGCGACGCGATGGCTCATTCGCTCGACCACCGCGATATCATGGGAAATGAAGAGATAGGCAAGCCCCATGCTGGCTTGAAGATCGAGCATCAGATTGACGACCTGCGCCTTGACCGAGACGTCGAGCGCCGAGACCGCTTCGTCCGCGACGATCAGCTTCGGTCCGAGCGCGAGCGCGCGGGCAATGCAGATGCGCTGGCGCTGGCCACCGGAGAATTCGTGCGGAAAGCGCGCGGCCATGTCAGCGGTGAGACCAACGCGAACTAGCAGGTCGGCGACCTTCTCCCGTGCCTGCGACGCCGTGGCGAGCCCGTTGGCGAGCAATGGGGCCGCAATCGCCGTTCCCACCGACATGCGGGGGTTGAGGCTCGCGAACGGATCCTGGAACACGATCTGCATCTGCTTGCGAAAGTCACGCAAGGTGCGGGCATTCATGGCCAGCACATCCTGCCCGTCGATCAGAACGGTGCCGCTGTCCGGCTCCGTCAGCTTGAGAATGGAGCGGCCCGTCGTCGATTTGCCGCAGCCCGATTCGCCGACCAGCGCAAGCGTCTCCCCGGCGCGCAAGGTGAAGGAGACGTTCTCGACCGCATGGACGCGGCCCGAGATCTTGCCGAACAGGCCCGAGCGAATTGGAAAGCGCGTCGTGAGGTTGGAGACTTCGAGCAGCGGTCGCTCGGCAATCGAAACCGTATCGGGCGTCTCCGCCGGCTCGTCCGAGGTCCCCGTTAGCTTGTCCACGATCGGAAAACGCATCGGCCGCGTCCGCCCATCCATCGAGCCGAGGCGTGGCACGGCCGCGAGCAGTGCCCTTGTATAAGGATGCGAAGGGGCTGCGAAGATACGCGATGTATGGTCGGTCTCCACCGCCTGGCCGCCATACATCACCACGGTGCGGTCCGCGATCTCGGCCACCACGCCCATGTCGTGGGTGATGAAGAGGATCGACATCTCCTCTTCCTGCTGAAGCTCCTTCAGGAGCTCCAGGATCTGGGCCTGGATCGTGACGTCGAGCGCGGTGGTCGGCTCGTCCGCGATCAGCAGCCTCGGCCTGCAGGCCAGTGCCATCGCGATCATCACGCGCTGGCGCATGCCGCCGGAGAAACGGTGCGGATGCTCGTGGAAGCGCGATTTCGCCGCAGGTATCCGCACGCGGTCGAGCAGGCGGACGGTCTCGACCTCCGCCGCGGCGCGCGACAGGCCGCGGTGCTGGATCAGTGCTTCCGCAATTTGGAAGCCGATGGTCAGCACCGGATTGAGGCTCGTCATCGGCTCCTGGAAGATCATGGCGATGTCGTTGCCACGAACATCCTTCATGCTCGCTTCGGGCAGCGTCAGCAGGTCGCGACCGGCAAGCCGGACGCTGCCTTCGACGCGGCCGTTCTCCTTCGGAATGAGCCGCATGATCGAGAGCGCGGTGACGCTCTTGCCCGAACCTGACTCGCCGACGATCGCAACGGTTTCCCCCGAGGCAATATCGAACGACACGTCGCGGACGACGGGACTCCATTCCCGCTCACGTAGGAAGGACGTCGTCAGGCCGGAAACCGACAGCACCGGCGACGGCGCGTTGGCAGCGACTTGATCAGCTCCGCTTGCGCCCACGCTCATGCCGGTGTCCTAGTAGCCACGACTACGATCGACACGCCCAGGCAGCTCCTCGCCGCGGCGGTGGCGCGCGATCACGTCCAGCACGAAATCGACCGCCGTATCCGGCGTAGTCATGCTGGCATTGTGCGGCGTGAGCAGGATGCGCGGGTGGCTCCAGAAAGGATGCCCCGCAGGCAGCGGCTCCGGCTCGGCGACATCGAGGACAGCACCCGACAATGCGCCGCTGTCGAGCGCCGCGAGAAAGTCGACTTCGACCAGATGCGGGCCACGCCCGACGTTGACGAGCGACGCGCCGCGCGGCAGGCGCGCGAACAAGTCCGCATTCAGGATGCCCCGGGTCTGATCGGTCAGAGGTAGGAGGCAGACGAGAATGTCGGTCTGCGCAAGAAAATCCGGCAACGTCTCCATGCCCGCGTAACAGGTGACGCCGTCGATCTCGCGGAGTGAGCGGTTCCAGCCGAGAAGCGGAAAGCCGAACGCCGTGAGGCGTTCGAGCACGGCCTGGCCGAGCAGGCCAAGACCCATCACGCCGACGCGACGACGTTTGGCCGGCGTGATCCGGATCTCGCGCCAGACCTGCGCCTTCTGCTGGCCGATGAAGTGCAGGAGATCACGATGCAGGGCGAGCACCGCCATGGTGACGTATTCCACCATAGTCTCGGCGATGCCGGGCTCCAGCATGCGAACCAGCGGAATGTGCGGCGGAACTTTTGACGCGTCGAACTGGTCCACACCCGCACCGACCGAGAAGACGAGCTCGAGATTTGGGAAGGTCGTCGCGATGTCGTCCGGCGGCACCCACGCCACGAGATAGCGGACGTCGGCGGGATCGCCGATGTCGGGCCAGAGCCGGAACGGCACATCGGGCGCGCGCTCGGCGAAGAAGCCCGCCCACTCAGCGCCGCGAACCATGTTGGCTTTGTACAGAACCGTCATGCCACCAAACCCTCAGAACGGGCTGACCGGTGCGAGCCGGCGGCCATCGATCAGGCGCCTGTGGCTGTAGGCCGCGGGATCGACCAGCGGCGTCGCGCCCGTCACGATGTCGGCGGCGAGCTTGCCGGCTGCAGGACCGATGCCAAAGCCATGGCCGGAGAAGCCGGTGGCCAGGAAGAAGCCGGGCATGGCGTCGACCGACGAGATGACCGGAATGGTATCCGGCGTGCAGTCGATCGTCCCGCCCCAGGCTTCCGCGATCTCGATGTCCTTCAATTCAGGGTTCGACTTGATCAGCGAAGCCAGCGCGGCATTGACCAGCGACATGTCAGGCGCGGGATCGCGCACCCGCTCGGTCTCGAACGGCGACGGCTTATCCAAGCTCCAGTTCGTGCCCCGCATGAGCTGGTCGAAGAAGGATTTGCCGAACGACAGTTTCAACCCGTTCTTGCGATGACGATAGGTCGGCCAGAAGGTCCGCGCGTAGCGGAACAGATCGGGCGACAGTTCGACCGTGCCGCGATTGCGCAACGCCAGCGTAAAGCCGCCGTCGAGCCGGCGGCGGATGCAATAGAAGTCGGTGCCGAGCGCGCCGGAGGTGATCTCCGGCCCCGGCGTGGTCCGGCATGCGGTGGCGTTGACGAGACCGATCGGCAGCTCGATGCCGTGGCGTCGGCAGAACAGCGACGACCAGGCACCGCCCGACAGCAGCACTGATTGCGTGCGAATGGTACCATTCTCGGTGACGACGGCGCTCACCCGTCCGCCTTGCGTCTCCAACCCACGCGCGGCGCAGCCCTGGTGAATGGTGACGCCGTGTTTTCGCGCGGCGGTCGCAAGCGCGGGCACAGCCATCGACGGCTCGGCGCGCCCGTCGCTGGGCGTGTGCAGGCCGCCGACCCATGTCTCGGAATTGTCGGGCAGACGCTCGGCGACCTCGGCCGGCGTCAGGACGGTCGAGTGCACCTGCATCTCGCGCGCCGTTGCGGCCCATCGCTCCCAACTCGCGAGCTCATCCTTGCTCTTGGTCAGGAACAGCACGCCGGTGCGGCGGAAGCCGGCATCGACGCCGGCATCGTTCTGCATGTCCTCCCACAGGCGCAGCGCCTCGCGGGCCAGCGGGATCTCCTCACGCGCGCGACCCTGCTGGCGGCACCAGCCCCAATTGCGGCTCGACTGCTCGCCGCCGACATGGCCCTTCTCGATCAGGGCGACGGAGAGGCCCTTCTTCGCGAGATGATAGGCCGCGGAAACGCCGATGACGCCGCCGCCGATGACGACGACATCCACCTGCGCCGGCAGGCGCTCGTCACTGTTTATACGGGTGAGCGGCGGGGACATGGGACACTCCAGATATTCAGTTCGATCGAGACAGCTCGGCTCGTCGCCAGTTTGCAGATCATGGGATGTTCATCCGCGGGTCGAGCGCGTCGCGCAAGCCGTCGCCGAGGAAGTTGAAGCTCGTCACCGCCAGCGTGATTGCAAGGCCCGGCGCAATCGCGAGCCAGGGCGCGCTGGTGAGATAGATCTGTGCGTTGTTGAGCATGTTGCCGAGGCTCGCGGCCGGCGGCTGGATGCCGTAACCGAGATAGCTGAGATAGGATTCCAGCAGAATTGCCTTGGCGACGTTCAGCGTCGCCGCCACCACGATCGGCGCAATCGCATTCGGTACGAGCTCGCGGAACATGATCCGCAGGTTCGACGAGCCGAACGCGAGTGCAGCAACCGCAAACTCGCGTTCCCGCAGCGAGCGCACCTGGGCCTCGACGACGCGGGCCACCCACATCCAGGCGGTTGCCGCGATCAGCACCGTGGTGGTGACGAAGCCGGGCTCGATGAGCGCCGCGAGCGCAAGCAGCAGGAAGATGGTCGGAAAGCACAGCATCGCATCGACGAGCCGCATCAGCACCGCGCCGACCACGCCGCCATAGAAGCCGGCGAAGGCGCCGACGACGATGCCAACCGCCATCGCCATCACCATCGCGACGAAGCCGATCGACAGCGAGACACGCGCGCCCATCATCAGCCGCGCCAGCACGTCGCGGCCGAGCTCGTCGGTGCCGAGGATGTGCGCGCCCGACAGCGGCGGTGCGAACCGCTTCATGATGTCGATATAGGTGTCGTCGAACGGCAGGAGGTATGGGCCGAATGCCGCAGCGAGGATGAGAAGCAGAATGATCAACGCGCCCGCGAGCGCGAGCCGGTGCCGGCGGAAGCGCCGCCAGGCGGCCAGGCCCGGCGCGAGCTGAACGGTCGTGAGGGCTGCGCTCGTCATCGCCTAGCCCACCCGGATGCGCGGATCGACGACGGCATAGAGGATGTCGGCGAGCAGCGATCCGATCAGCACCATGATCGCCGAGAACATCAGGATGCCCATCACCACCGGATAGTCGCGGTAGCCGATGGAATCGAGGAACAGCCGGCCCATGCCGGGCCAGGTGAATACGGTCTCGGCGACCAGCGCACCACCGAGCAGCGTCGGAAACTGAAGGCCGCCCACCGTGATCATCGGCAGCAGCGCGTTGCGCAAGGCGTGAACGGTAAGGATTCGCCATTCCGGCATGCCCTTGGCGCGCGCGGTGCGGATGTAGTCCTGGTTGATGACTTCGAGCATCGAGGAGCGCATGAAGCGGCCCCACATCGCGGTCTCGACCAGCGCCAGCACCAGCGCCGGCGCAATGAGATGATGAAGCAGATCGAGCGGCGAGCCGTCGCCGACGGTCTGCCGGTTGCCCGCCGGCAGCCAGCCGAGCTTCACCGAGAAGACGTAGATGGTAACGAGGCCGAACCAGAAGGTCGGGATGGACAGCGCGATCATGGCGCCGACGGTCGCCAGCGAATCGAACAGCGAATAGCGGCGCAGCGCACCGAGCACACCGATCCAGCAGCCGAGCAGGACCGCGATGATGGTCGCAGTCGCCATCAGTTCCAGCGTGGCGCCAAGATGCGAGGAGATCACCGCCAGCACCGGCTCGCCGTCGCGATACGAGCGGCCCCAATCGCCCCTCAGCATCCGGCCGAACCAGTCGAGATACTGGATCGGCAGCGAACGATCGAGGCCGAGCTGCCTGGTGACGCGATCGAGATCCTCCTGCGTCATCTGCGCGGACGCCGCGAATTGCGAGAGCGGGCCGCCCGGCGCCAGATGCAGGATGGCGAAGCCGATCGCGGACACGATCACCAGCAACATGATCGCCTGCGCCAGGCGATTGGCGACGTAACCGGCCATCTCAGGCGATCTCGCGCACCTGAACCATCAGGCCCAATACCATTCGCGGATGTTCCAGCAGTTGATCGACATGTTGATGTTGGGGCGGAAACCCTGGAGTCCTTCCTTCACGCCTTCGGCAATGAAGCCCTGGAACAGCGGCAGGATCGCGAGGTCGTCGCGGATGAGCTTCTGCAGATTGCCATAGGTCGTCTTGCGCTGCGCCAGATCGAACTGCTTGGCACCTTCTGCGAGAAGTCGATCCGCCTCCGGGTTGCGATACTGATAGGTGTTGTAGCCGCGGCCACCCTTGGCAGGAATGGCGCCGGAGCCGAAGCGGGGCGTCACATCGGGGTCGCTGCCGAGCATGAAATTCACCCCCACGATCACCGAGTTGAATTTCGATTGCTGCCAGAAGTCGCCCCAGATCACCGCGGCCGGCATGTTGTTGACGCGCATCGCGGCACCGATTGCGCGCCAGTCCTGGATCAGCAACTGCTGGGTCTGCTCGCGCACCGCATTGCCCGACGTCGTTGAATTGGTGAATTCGAGCTTGACGCCGCCTTTCTCGCGCACCCCGCCGGCGCCGCGAACCCAACCGGCCGCATCGAGCAGCGTGTTGGCCTTGGCTGGATCGTATTTGTGCTGCGGCAGTCCCTTCTGGAACGACCAGGCCTGTTGCGGCACGAAGCTTTCGGTCTGCCTCGGCAAGCCGTAGTTCAGCGCGTCGATAATCGCCTGCTTGTTGATCGCGAGATACAGCGCCTCGCGCACGGTGCGGTCCGCCAACGCGCCGAACTCCAGATTGGGCGCGATGTGCTCCACCGACGACGTCGAGGAGACGAAGATCTTGCGGCCCTTCAGCGTCTTCGCCTCCTGCACGAAGTTTGGCAGAATGCCTTGCAGGCCGGTGTAGTCGACCTGGCCGGTGCGGAACTGGGTGTAGAGGACGGTGAGATCGGGAATGTATTTGAACACCACGCGTTCGACGTACGGCCCCTTGCCGTGATAGCCGGTGTGAGCATTCAACTGAATGTGGTCGCCCGGCACGCGCTCGCCCCAGCGGAACGGTCCGGTGCCGACGGGCGCGTTGTGGAACGGCGAGGCGTTCGGATCGGTCACCTTCTCCAGGATGTGCTTGGGCACGATAAAGGTCAGCGATCCCAGGATCGACATGTAGGGCGAATAGGGAGCTTCCATGCGCCAGTGAATCTCGTCGGGCGCGACGACCTTGATGTCTTTCACGAGGCTATGGCCGACGCGGCTGCGCGCGCGGAAATCGGGATTGTTGATCAGCTCGAGCGAGAACTTGACGTCGTCGGCCGTGAACGGCGTGCCGTCGTGCCATTTCACGTCGCTGCGGAGCTTGATCTTCCAGGTCAGGCCGTCGGCCGACAGGCCGCCGTTCTCGAGGGTCGGGACTTCGCGGGCGAGGTCGGGAACGAACTGGCCGTCGGGATCGATGAACCAGAGCGGCGAGAACACCTGCCACCAGATGCCCTGATCGACTTCGATGCCCGGCATCAGGGGATGAAAGACCGTCGGCTCCTGCGACAGCGCCGCGATCACCTGCCCGCGCGGCTTGTCGGGCGGATTGGTCGGGCGTTCGGTCTGCGCGAATGCGTTGCCTGAAAGCGTCCATCCCGCCGCGGCGCCCGCGCCGAGCTGGAATATCTGACGGCGATTCGGATTGCCGAGATGCAGTGCCCCAACGCCGAACTTCCCGGTGTCGTCCGCCATGACCACTCTCCGTTGTCGCACGCGGCACCGTCTCCCGCGCCCCGAGATCCCCGGCAAAGGGACAGGAGTGGGCTTTAGTGCTTCTAAATTTTTCTATCAAAAGTTCATCACGACTAAATACAGCTGTCAATCGCATTGCTAGGATGCGCGACCTTTTCACTTCGACTGAAGCTCCAGACCGTCGTTGTCCGGGGCTGAGATGATGCACGGGAGAGCGACATGGATGGTCGCGGCGAGATCAGCGATCCGAAGGATGCCCCGGCGACCGAGGCCGACGATGCCGTCGACCAGCGCCTGGGCGAGACCGTGCGGCTGCTGCGGCAGCGTGCGGGCCTTTCGATCCAGGACGTTGCTAACAAGACCGGCCTCTCCAACGGCATGATCAGCCAGCTCGAACGCGCGCGTGCCATGCCGTCGATACGGACGTTGCGCCTGCTCAGCATCGCGCTCGACGTTCCTATCTCCTATTTCTTCGAGACCACCGATCCCGCCGATGTGCAGCGCTACATCGTGCGCAAGAACAGCCGGCGTCTGCTGCGGCTCACCGCCAGCGGTGTCGTCAAGGAGGCCTTGACGCCGGCAGACAAAGGCCAGCTCGAACTCTACGAGCTCACGCTCAATCCCGGCGCCTCGTCCGGCACCGACTTCCTGCAGCACACCGGCGAGAAGGCGGGCTATATCCTCTCGGGAAGCCTGCGGCTGTGGCTCGACAACCAGGCCCATCTGCTCGAGGCCGGCGACAGCTTTCGCTTTCCGAGCATCGTGCCGCACATGTTCGACAACCCGACCCAGCAGACGGCCCGCGTGATCTGGGTGACCACGCTGCGCCAGACCGATTCGCCGGCAGGTTGAAGCGCCGCCAACCCGGCACCACCGCAAATTGCCCCTCGACGCCGCCGCGCGGAATCTGTAGCTCACATCTGTAGCTGACGTGGAGCCGGACATTGACAGGGCGGCCACGGGGCCGCGACTGACGCGTTGGTGTGAGACCATGAAACTCAGGGGGCTTCTGACACTCGCGATGGCCGCGCAGGTCATCGTGACCGCGGCGGCTCTCCTCGTCTCCTATGCCGCGACCGGAACCGGGTTCGGCATTGCCCAGATCGTCGCCCTGCTCGCAAGCGGCGCCATTGCGGTCCTGCTCGCTCGTCTGTGCACGCGCGCGATCGAAACCGCGCAGGAAAAACGCGCCGCCGCGCTACTGGCCGAGCAGGCGCAGGCCAGCGCGCAGATGACGCAAGCCGTCATCAAGACCGCGCTCGACGCCTTCATTCAGACCGACCAGAGCGGCACCGTGCTGGAATGGAGTCTTCAGGCCGAGGCCCTGACTGGATGGACGCGCAAGGAGGCGCTCGGCACCGACGTCGTCAACCTCCTCATCGCCGAGCCGCTGCGCGACGGCTTCAGGCAACGCATGATGCGGCTGCTGCCGGAATTGTCGGATACGCCGATCGGCATCCGGTTCGAAGCGACCCTGCTGCACCGGGACGGCGACGAGATCCTGATCGAGGCCTCCAGCACGGCGCTCCGCATCGGGGGGCGCACCCTCATCAACAATTTCGTCAAGGACGTCACCCAGAAGCGCGCCGCCGCGGAGCAGCTGATCCAGGCCCAGAAGATGGAGGCGATCGGCCAGCTCACCGGCGGCATCGCGCACGAATTCAACAACATGCTCACCGTGATCACGGGCACGATCGAGATCCTCGCCGACGCCGTGAAGGACAATCCGCCGCTTGCGACCATCACCAAGCTGATCAGCGACGCCGCCGACCGCGGCGCCGCGCTGACGTCGAGCCTGTTGTCCTTTGCCCGCAAGCAGGCGCTCAAGCCGGCCGAGAGCGATGTCAACGAACTGCTCGAAGAGCTCGCAAAGCTGCTTCGGGCAACCTTCGACAAGAAGATCGAGATCGTGACCCGGCACGACGGCAACATCTGGCTCGCCCTCGTCGATCGCGGCCAATTGAGCTCGGCACTTCTCAACCTCGCGATCAACGCCCGCGACGCGATGCTGGACAGCGGCAGACTGACGTTGACGACGCGCAACGTCGTGTTCGGCGTCCGCGAGGCCATGGCGGTCGGGGCCGGCTATGCCGGCGACTATGTCGAGATCGAGATAGCCGACACCGGCACCGGCATTCCGCCGGCCATTCTCGAGCGGATCTTCGATCCCTTCTTCTCGACCAAGGACGTCGGCAAGGGCACGGGGCTTGGGCTCAGCATGGTGTTCGGATTCATCAAGCAGTCCGGCGGCGGCATCAAGGTCGCTTCCGAAGAAGGACGCGGCACGATTTTCACGATCTACCTGCCGAAGGCGGAGGCGAGCACGCTTCGCCCGACCGGCTATGACGAGCGCAAGGTCGTGGGCGGGACGGAAACCATCCTTTGTGTCGAGGACGACCGCGACGTCCGCCAGTACGTTACAGTCCAGCTCGAAAGCCTCGGCTACAAGGTCATCCCGGCCGCCAATGCGGCCGAGGCACTCGCCATCGCGGCCGAGGGCACGCCCTTCGACCTGCTCTTCACCGACATCGTGATGGCCGGCAGCTTGAATGGACGAGAGCTCGCCGACGAGATGGTGGCAGCGCGCCCCTCGCTGCGGGTGCTGTTCACGTCGGGCTATGCCTACGACGCTCCGCATGCGCAGGGACGCGCCACCAAGGGCGCGCCGCTTCTGACAAAGCCCTATCGGAAGGCCGAACTCGCGCGCATGCTGCGCCGCTCTCTCGACACCGCCGTCGACGCGGTTGGCGATCCGATCCCGACGCCCTATTCGGTGCAGGCCGATCTCGAAGGCTTTCTGCGCAGGCAGGCCGCTGAACGCGACAGGCGTTAGGGCGCGTCTTGCGCATGGACAGCGCATGGCTGCTGCGCAACACTCCGTGTCAGTTACAATCCCATTGGAGGCGACCCATGACGTCACTCGAAAAAGGCATCACCGCGAACGGTACGGGCTATGGCGGCAAGACCTGGAACATCCTCGGCCAGGTCTACTTCCCCAAGGCCGTCACCGAGTCCACTTTCGCGTTCGAGACCAACAGCGATCCCGGCCAGTTCGTGCCGGTGCACATCCATCCGACCCAGGACGAATTCATCCTGGTGCAGGAAGGCACGCTCGACCTCAAGCTCGACGGCAAATGGGTCAAGGCCCACGCCGGCGACCTCGTGCGCCTGCCGCGCGGCATCCCGCACGGCTATTTCAACAAATCCGACAAACCGGCCCGTGCGTTGTTCTGGGTCTCGCCGATGCAGAAACTGGAGGCGCTGTTCAATCAGCTCCATGACCTGACCGACCCGGCCGAGGTCGTGCGCATCTCGGCGCTGCACGAGGTCGACTTCCTGCCGCCCGAAGCCAACGACTAGGCTACGATCCCCCGACCGACGAATCGTTGGGGGAACCGGCCATGCCTGCACGACGTCAACTCCTCGCAATCATCGCGGCGCTTGGGCTGCTCCTTACGACGCTGGTCCCGTGCCGGGCGCAAACGCTCACTGCCAGGCAATCGGAGGCGGTTGCGAACTACGAGCGTGCGCTCGGCGACTTCAAGGCGATTCTGGCCGAGCGGCGCCGCCAGATCGACGCCAAGCAGCCGCTGCCGAATCTGCCGGGCCAGGCGCTGTATCTGGCACGCGTCGCCGTGATCAGTGCTTACAAGGATCTCACCGACGCCATGCCGTCGCGGATCGGCAGGCCCAACAAGTTCGAGATACCTCCGGCCTATTTCGATGCCGACATCGAGCCGCTGGTCGACGAATACTCAAAGCTGTTCGAGATCATGGAGGCGCCGCCGGCCGGGGCGCAGAACTCGGCGACGCCGTTCAAGGACGTGGTCGATCTCGCGGTCGCGATCGCGCGCGCCAAGGGGCTGGCGCCTGACCACGCCGAAGCCGCGGGCCGGATCAGCCTCGGGCTGTTCTTCGCTGAGACCAATGGCAAGCAGAACGTCCGCAACGGGCGCTCGAACACCTATATGGGCAGCTTCCAGACCGGCCCATCCGAGGACCGCAACGGCCGCAGGAAATGGGAGACCATCAAGGCCGAGATCGCGGCCGCCGATCCCGGGTTGAGCGCGCGCGACGACAAGGAGGAGGCGCGCGCCCGCGGCACCGATCATCGCTTCAATCACTGGACCAACGTGCGCGACGGCCTGATGAACGCGCATGCGGATGTTTTCCGGGAGATCCCGGGAATCGTGAAGACGCTGCCCGACCCGATCGACCAGATGAAGCTGTTCGAGCTGATCCAGATCGTTCCTACGCCGACGCGGTCGGCGCTCAAGTCCGGCGATCTCCTGAACTACAGGGTGTCCAGTCCGACGATCATGAAGCACCTGCGCAACAACAGCATCTTCGCATTCGGACAGGCCGACCGGGCGCGCACCTCGGCAAGCTTCCGGGAAATCCTTGGCGCGATGTGGCTGTTCAAGCGAAAGTTCGAGAAGGCGATGGCGAAATATGCGGAGATCAAGCCGCGTTGAGGGGCGTCGCCGCGTGGCACGCGGGTGAGAGCTAGCTCCCGCCTTGTAGCCGTCCGTCGGCGTCTTCAAAGGCAAACGGTCGCCGCCTGGTCATTGCGTCCTGCGCCCGGTGCATTTAGCTTCTCCGGACAAGAACAAATCTCGGGGGGACACATGACAGCCGCTCTTCGCAAGCGCACGCACCGTGCCGCATGGGCCTTGATCTCAACATCGCTGGCCGGCCTGGCCAATTTCGCCGCGCATGCCGAGATCGTCGTCACGGCCAATGACGGCAAGATGGTGCTCGAGAACGGCAGCGCCGTGGTGCGCAAGCAGCCGCTGCCGGACACGGTGAGCGTCATCGACTTCACCGAGGGTGCCTTGAAACTTCTCGGCGAAGTGCCCGCCCCGGCCAGCGTCGTCGGCCCGCCTCCGAGCGTGGCCATTGCGCCGGATGGCGCGTTCGCCCTCGTCACCGGCGCGATGAAGCTCGATCCTGCGGATCCGGCCAAGACGGTGCCCGACGACAAGCTCTCGGTCATCGACCTGAAATCCGTACCCCCCAAAGTGCTGGCGACCTTGCAAGCAGGCGCCGGCGCTGCCGGCGTTTCGATCAACCGTGCGGGCACGCTGGCACTGGTTGCGAACCGCAGCGAAGGCACGGTCTCGGTCTTCACGATCAGCGGGAGCACGCTTGCGGCGGCAGGCAAGATCCAGCTCGGCGACGCCAAATCAGGACCCAGCCACGCCGTCTTTTCCCATGACGGCGCGACCGCGCTGGTCACGCGCGACGGAGACAGCAAGATCTCGCTTCTGACTGTGGACGGGAGCAAGGTCGAGTACGCCAAGCGCGATCTCTCCGCGGGCATCCGCCCCTACGACATCGACCTCACCGGCAGCGCCGCCGCCATCGTCGGCAATGTCGGCGCCAGCAGCGGCGACAACGACACGATCAGCCTGATCGACATGACGGCGAAACCGGTCCGCGTCGTCACGACGGTGAGCATCGGCCAGACGCCGGAAGCCGTGAAGATGTCCCCGGACGGCAGCCATGTGGCCGTGACCGTCATGAACGGCTCGAACAAGCCGCCGGCCTCGCCGTTCTTCAACGATTTCGGCCTGCTCAAGGTCTACAAGATTTCGGGCACTGACCTTACGCCGGTGACGGAAGCCAAGATCGGCCATTGGTGCCAGGGCATGGTGTGGTCCAAGGACTCCAAATATGTCGTGGCCCAGTGCATGGTCGAAAACGAGCTGATCGCCTTCTCGTTCGACGGCAAGGCGCTGAACAAGACATCCACGCTCAAGATGCAAGTGAGCCCCGCGGGCATCCGCACCGCGGAGCCGTAGGGCCGGAGCGCGGCGCAGCCATCCTGCGCCGCCGTCTTATTCGGTGCGGATCGGCGTGTCCTTCAGGCCGTTGTTGTCATAGGCCTTGCGCAAGGTGCCGTTCGTCACCGCCTCGTTCATGAACTTGGCGACGAAGGTCAGCGCTTGGGGACGGCCGAGCGGCACAGCGACCGCGGTGACAGTCTTCTTGAAGGTCTCGTCGAGCACGCGCGTGCCCGGAATCTTCTGCGCCATCTTGTTGAGCTGATCGCGCGACAGCGCGAAGGCATCGATCTCGCCGTTCTTCAGGAGGCCGAAGATCTCGTCGTAGGTCTGATAGCCCGTGACCTTCGCGTTCTTCAGATGCGCGACCGCGCCGCGCATCGTGGTCGTGGCGTTGACGGCCGCGACCTTGATGCCGGGCTGGTCGAGCGTGGCGAAATTGGTCACGTTCGAACCGGCCTTGACGATATAGGTGGCGTCCGCGACCTCGTAGATCGGGCCGAACATCATCCTGGTCTCGCGCTCGGGATCCTTGGGGAGCCAGGTGACGTCCCAAGCACCTTTTTCGAGAGTGCCTTTCGACGCCGCATCGGTGATCTGGCCGGAATTCTGGTGCACGACATATTCGACGGGCACGCCGAGCTGGGCGGCCATCTCACTGCCGAGATCGACGGGCACGCCGGCATAACCGGCTTCGGTCTTGGTAGACCAGAATGCACCGCCCGCCGGGCTGATTGCGATCGCGACCCGCAGCTTGCCGGTCGGCGCGATCTCGTCCTTCAGACCATCTGCTAGCGCGGGCATGATGACGGCCGCGGCGAGAACGAGGCCGGCAAGGACCGACTTAAGGACCGACTGGAGAGACGTGGGCATGTCATGATCTCCCGACCTTTTCTTCCTTTATTCTTCTCTTGTTCGTCCCGAACGCTTCGCGCGTCGTCGCTCGGCCTTTGAGATAATTGTGGTCGATCGTGCGCGCGATGAAAAGCGATTTGTCATGACAAACCCCGTCAAAGGCCACACCGCCGCTTGCAGTTCAAGGCCGCTGACTGCCATGGCTATGGTGTTCCATGGCTGGGTGTTTGTTGGTAGCCTGCCGCACCGACAGATAGCAACCGGGGCCACCGAATGACGCGCGCGAATCTCGCATCACCAGCACAGCGCATTGGGGCCTGGAGGCATGTCGGGCCGACTGTGGCCGCCGTCGCGGCCGTTGCCATCCTCGCCGGCTGTGAGGACAAGAATACGTTCGTCGCCCCGCCGCCGCCCAAGGTGGACGTCGCCGCGCCGGTGCAGCGCCCGGTGACGCGGTATGTCGAGGCCACCGGCAACACCGCGCCGGTCAAGAATGTCGATCTCGTCGCGCGCGTGCAAGGATTCCTTCAATCGATCGATTACCAGGACGGCGCGTTCGTCAAGCAAGGCACCCAGCTGTTCACGATCGAGCCTGAGACCTACAAGCTCAAGCTCGATCAGGCGCAGGCGGCCGAGGCCGGCGCGCAGGCCTCGCTCCGGCAGGCGGAAGCCGACTTCAAGCGGCAGGCCGAACTGGTGCAGCGCCAGGCGGTCTCGCAGGCGACCCTGGACACTTCGACCTCGAACCGCGACAACGCACAGGCCACCCTCCAGCAGGCCAAGGCCAACACCCGCCTCGCCGAGGTCAACTACGGCTACACCAAGGTGAGCGCACCATTCGACGGCGTCGTCAGCGCGCATATGGTCTCGATCGGCGAACTCGTCGGGGTCTCCTCCCCGACTCAACTCGCCTCCATCGTCGCGATGGATCCGATCTATGTGAACTTCACAGTCAACGAGCAGGACGTGCTGCGCATCCGTGCCGAGGCCGCTCGCCGCGGGCTCACCGCCGCCGACATGAAGCAATTTCCGATTCAAGTCGGCCTGCAGACCGAGGCCGGCTATCCGCATGAGGGCAAGCTCGACTATGTCGCCCCGACCCTCACCCAGTCGACGGGCACGCTCGCGGTGCGCGGTCTCGTGCCCAACGACAAGCGAGTGCTGCTGCCCGGCTATTTCGTCCGCGTTCGCGTGCCCTTCACCCAAGAGAAGGACGCCCTGCTCGTGCCCGACACCGCGCTCGGCAGCGACCAGGGCGGCCGCTATCTCCTCGTCGTCAACGGCGACAACGTTGTCGAGCAGCGCAAGGTGCAGATCGGTCCCGTGGACAACGGCCTGCGCGTGATCGAAAGCGGCTTGAAGCCGGATGATCGCGTGGTGATCGCAGGGCTGCTGCGGGTGATTCCGGGCCAGAAGATCGACCCGCAGGTGACGAAGATCGAGCAGCCGCAGGCGTCTGCCAAGTAAGTAGGAGCGCCTGCCATGATCTCAAAGTTCTTCATCGAGCGGCCGGTCCTCTCGAACGTCATCGCGCTGCTGATGATCCTGATCGGCGGCGTCGCGCTGTTCAACCTCGCGATCGCGCAATATCCCGACGTGGTGCCGCCGACGGTGCAGGTCACGACCCGCTATCCCGGCGCGAGCGCCAAGACTGTGATCGACACGGTTGCCTTGCCGATCGAACAACAGGTCAACGGCGTCGAGGACATGCTCTACATGCAGTCCTACAGCGGCTCCGACGGCACCTATACGCTGACCGTGACCTTCAAGATCGGCACCGACCTCAACTTCGCGCAGGTGCTGGTGCAGAACCGCGTTTCCAGCGCGCTGTCGCAACTGCCCCAGTCGGTGCAGAACCAGGGCGTCACCGTGCAGAAGCGGTCGACGTCCATCCTGCTGTTCGTGACGCTGACCTCGCCCGACAAGACGTTCGACAGCCTTTATTTGAGCAACTACGCCACCATCAACCTCCGCGACGAACTCTCGCGCCTGCCCGGCGTGGGCAACGTCACCGTGTTCGGTGCCGGTCAGTATTCGATGCGGGTGTGGCTCGATCCGAACAAGCTGCAGGTCCGTGGTCTGGTCCCGCAGGACGTCATCCAGGCGATCCAGCAGCAGAGCCAGCAGGTCTCCGCCGGCCAGGTCGGCGCGCCGCCGACGCCGCCGGGACAGGCGTTCCAGTATACACTCAACGTCAACGGCAGGCTCGACGACACCACCGAGTTCGAGAACATCATCGTCAAATCAGGCACCAGCGGCGACGTCACGCGGGTGCGCGACGTCGGCTGGGTCGAATTGGGCGCGCAGACCTACAGCCAGATCTTCTCCCTGAACAAGCAGCCGGCCACCGGCATCGGCGTGTTCCAGTCGCCAGGCGCCAATGCACTCCAGGTCGAGCAGGCCGTCGAGAAGAAGATGGCGGAGCTTGCAAAGGCCTTCCCGCAAGGGATGAAATACGACACGCCGTTCGACACCACCAAATTCGTGCAGGCCTCGGTGCACGAGGTCTACATGACGCTGATCGAGGCCGGCCTGCTGGTGCTGGTCGTCATCCTGGTTTTCCTGCAGGACTGGCGCGCGATGCTGGTGCCGGCGACCACGGTGCCGGTGACCATCATCGGCGCCTTCGCCGCCATGGCGGCGCTCGGCTTCACCATCAACATGTCGACTTTGTTCGCGATCGTGCTGGCGATCGGCATCGTCGTCGACGACGCCATCGTCGTGGTCGAAGGCGCGACTCACAACATCGAGCAGGGCATGAACGGCCACGACGCCGCGATCAAGGCGATGGACCAGCTGTTCGCGCCGATCGTCGGCATCACGCTCGTGCTGATCTCGGTGTTCCTGCCGGCCTCGTTCCTCGCCGGGCTCACCGGCCGCATCTATTCGCAATTCGCACTGGTGATCGCCGCGACCGCGCTTCTGTCCGCCATCAACGCGGCGACGCTGAAGCCGACGCAATGCGCACTGTGGCTGCGGCCGACGGTGCCGCCGGAGCAGCGCAACTTCTTCTATCGCGGCTTCAACGCGGTCTACAACCGCGTCGAGCGCGGCTACATCCGGCTGATCGGCGTGCTGTGCAGGAACAGCACGATCTCGGTCGCATTCGCGCTGGTGCTGATCGGGATCGGCGGCTATGGCCTGTCCCGGGTGCCGACCGGATTCCTGCCGATCGAGGACCAGGGCTACCTGATCGCCGCCGTGCAACTGCCCGACGGTGCCGCGCTGGAGCGGACTCAGAAGGTGCTCGACAGAGCGAGCGAGCTGATCAAGGACACGCCTGGAGTCCAGCAGGTCATCACCATCGCCGGCATCTCCGCGCTCGACAACAGCGCCAGCCTTGCCAATGCCGGCGTCGCCTACATCATCCTGAAGGACTGGGACGCGCGCAAAGGACCGGGCGAGGATCTGCGCTCGCTGGTCTACGGGCTGAACGACAAGCTCGGGGTCATCATGGAGGCGCGCACGCTGGTGCTGCCGCCACCGCCGATCCAGGGCATCGGCAACGCCGCCGGTTTCTCGATGCAGGTCGAACTGCGCGACGGCAACAGCGATTTCGCCAAGCTCCAGGCCATCACGGGCGCGATGGTCAGCAATGGCCAGAGCCAGAGCGCGCTCCAGCGCGTGCAATCCTCGTTCCGCTCGTCGGTGCCGCAGTTCAACGTCGAGATCGACCGCATCAAGACCCAGACCCTGCACGTCACGACCGACCAGGTGTTCGCCGCGCTGTCGACCTACCTCGGCTCGTCCTATGTCAACCAGTTCAACAAATTCGGCCGCGTGTTCCAGGTCTACACCCAAGCCGATCCCGCCTTCCGCGTCACCGAGCGCGACATCGCCAACATGATGGTGCGCAACTCGAACGGCGACATGATCCCGATCGGCACCGTCGCCACGATCACGCCGGCCACCGGCCCCTCGCTGATCAGCCTTTACAATCTCTATCCGTCGTCGACCGTGATCGGCCTGCCCGCGCAGGGCTACTCCTCGGGCCAGTCGCTGAAGCTGATGGAGGAAATCGCGGACAAGACGCTGCCGCCGGGCACCGGCTTCGAATGGACCGCGATGTCCTATCAGGAGAAGGCCGTCTCCAACCAGATCTACTGGGTGTTCGGGCTCGCCATGCTGCTGGTCTATCTCGTGCTCGCCGGCCAGTACGAGAGCTGGTACGCACCGATCTCGGTGATCCTGGCGGTGCCGCTGTCGTTGCTCGGACCGATGCTGATCCTCAATGCCCTGAAGATCGACAACAATCTCTATTGCCAGATCGGCCTGATCCTCTTGATCGCGCTGTCGGCCAAGAACGCCATCCTGATCGTCGAGGTCGGGCTCGAGCTGCACGGCCGCGACGGCAAGCCGGTGCTGGAATCCGCGATTGAAGCCGCGCGCGCCCGCTTCCGCCCGATCCTGATGACGTCGTTCGCCTTCATCCTCGGCGTGGTGCCGCTGGTGATCGCGACCGGCGCCGGCGCCAGCGCGCGGAAGTCGATCGGCATCACCGTGTTCTCGGGCATGCTGGCCTCGACCTGCCTCGCGGTGCTGTTCGTGCCGGCGTTCTTCGTGGTGGTGCAGCGCTTCGAGAACTGGCGTGCGTCGAAGAAAACCCCGAAGGCGGTGGCGGTGGCCGAGGTGAAGTCCTAGGCCTTCTCCGCAGGGACCTGCCGCGCCTCACCGCTCGAGACCAGCAGCACCGAGACCTTCGCCTGCCTGAGGACGGCGTCGGCGACGCCGCCGAAGGAGAGGTGGTCGGCCTGGATGCGATCGACGCCCATCACCACGAGATCGACATCGGTGGTCTCGATCTCGCGCAGGATCGCCGCTTCAGGCGCCCGGTTCGCGCGCAAGGTCGTGGTGATGTCGACGTCGTAGCGGGCGGCGAGATCGCTGGCGTCCTTCAGGATGCCGGCCTCGTGGCTCAGACCACGAGAGGCGCCGCGCTGCGCGCCCTTGTCGCGCGTCGTCGCGACATAGATCACCCGGAGCGAGCCTGATCCCGCCTGCGCCAGCGCGACCGCGACCTCGGCGCCGCGCTTGGAGACGCCGCTGCCGGAGACCGGAACGAGGATGTTGAGCGCCTCGGGCGTCGGCTGCTTCAGGTGCTTGCCCTTGGCCGCCACGATCGCGAGCGGTCCTTCGAACTTCGCTGCGATGTCCTCGATCTTGCGGTCGAATCGATCCTTGGTGGCTGCGACCTTGTCGGTGCCGACGACAAGGAGATCGAAGCCCTTGCGCGCTTCGTCGGCAATGGACTCGCCGAGCTCCGCACGCCTTGCCCGAGTGACGACGTCGACGCTGCCGGCGTCGCCATCGCCATGGGCCGATACCGCCTCAGCGGCTTTCTTCACCACGGTTTCGGGGCTTTCCTCTTCGTCGCGACCCTTCTCCTGATCCTTGGCGCGCTTGCCGATGTGCAGCACGGTGATCGGCAGGCCGCGCATGCCGGCGATCAGGCCGGCGATGTGGGCGGCGAAGGTGGCGTTGACGCTTTCGTCCACTGCGAGCAACGGACGTTCGAGGTTGGCGACGAAGCCGCGCCTCTCGAACTCTTCGCGTTCCAGGCGCTCTTGCTCCTCCTTGTTCATCGGTAGCTTTGCTAGCGCCGCGCGCAGCATCGGCGGCATGGCCATCGTGGTCACGATCGCCATGGTGACGATCATCGTGAAAAGATTCTGGCTGAGCACGCCGATCGAAAGACCGATGGTGGCGATGATCACTTCGGTCGAGCCGCGCGCGTTCATCCCGCTTGCGAGCGCCAGCGACTCCCGTGTGTTCAACCCGCCCACGGTTCCGCCGACGAAGGCGCCGCCGAACTTGCCGACGCTGGCGATCACGACCAGCAGGCCGGTGAGCATCAGCAGATCGGGATCGCGCAGCACTGTGAGGTCGGCGCTCAAGCCGGCCAGACCGAAGAACACCGGCATGAAGAAGCTCGAGATCAACCCGCGCAGGCGCTCGTCGATCTGCCGCGTCAGGATCGGGGACTCCCCGACCAGAATGCCGGCGACGAAGGCACCGAGCACGGTGTGGACGCCGATCAGATGGGTGATCAGCGCCATGGCGCACATCAGCAGCAGGATCACCGTGATGACCGGGGCGGTGCTGACGAGATTGTCGTTGGCCCATCGAATGAGCTGGAATACGAGGCGGCGGCCGATGGTGAAGCTGATGGCGAGGAAGGCCAGCGTGCCCAGCACGGCTTTCGCCACCGAGGCGATATCCAGCGTGCCGTGCGAGGCCAGGCTGAAGATGACGGCGATGATGATCCAGCCGATGGTGTCGTCGATGACGGCGGTGGCGACGATGATCTGGCCGACATTGCGGCGCATGAAATTCATCTCGCGTACCACCACCGCGACGATCTTCACCGAGGAGATCGACAGCGCCGTGCCCATGAACAGCGACGCAACCAGGCGGGCTTGCGGATTCGGCAACAGCGCGTCCGGCAGAAATTCACCGAGCGCGAAGCCGCAGGCGAAGGGCACGAGGATGCCGGCGATCGAGATCGCGATCGCGGCCTTGCCGACCTTCCTGACCAGCTTGAGGTCGGTCTCCATGCCGGTCAGCAGCAGCAGAAGCAGGATGCCGAACTGCGCGATGCCGTCGATCATCGCTTTCTGCTCGGGCGTTTTGGGGAAGATCGCGTGCTGTGCGTCAGGCCAGACCCAACCGAACAGCGACGGCCCCAGCAGGATGCCGGCGAGCAATTCGCCGATCACCGAGGGCTGGCCGAGGCGCTGCATGATCTCGCCGAGACCGCGGCCGACCGCGATCAACAGCACGATCTGCGCCACCAGCAGGAATTCGGACGGACCGGCCGATTTGCCGCCCTCGGCACTGGCCGCAACGGTGGTGAGGACGAGAGCCGCGGCGACAAGGCCGACCGGTCGGAGCAGGCTCCACTGCATGCAGGAATTTTCCCCCTTCATCTGCCCCGGCGAGGTGCCGGGATGACGGGGATAGAACCCGCGGTGGGCGCAGCGGGTTCCTGTCGCTTGCAGGGGGGGTTAGGGGGCAACACAAAAAAACGCTAAAACAACCCCATGCACAGTAGAGATGAGGTTGAAAAGGCTGAAGAAAATTTTGTGTGCGCCGAAATCATATTTCGTCTTTGCCGAAAACTGATTGCTCCGTCGGGCAAAACACTGGCATGATGGCATCATGAGTGGTCTGCGCAAGGTGCCTCCTCATCCCCCGTCATTGCGAGCGCAGCGAAGCAATCCAGACTGCCGCCGCGGAAAGATTCTGGATTGCTTCGCTGCGCTCGCAATGACGACGTGGAGGCAGCCGCGCGCCTCACGCCGATCCCTCACACCGCCTGCGGTGTCCTGATCTCGCGCGGGAGAATGATCGCCGCTGCGATCGCGAGCAGGCAGAGGGCGGCGAAGGCGTGCAGCATGGTGACGAAGCCGCCCTGCTCGTAGAGCCAGGCGACCAGGCCGACGGAGGCGCCGGCGGCGGTGAAGCCGATGAAATAGCGCACGGCATAGGCGCGCGAGCGCCATTCCTCGCTGGTGTATTTGCCGACCATGGCGTCGTTGACCGTGACCTGCCCGAACGCACCCATGACGATGCCGATCGAGACCAGGATCAGCGGCAAATTGGACAGGCTCGCGGCCAGATACAAAAACGGCGCCAGCATGAAGGACAGCGGCAGCGCCACCGTCTTCAGCGAATAGCGATCGAGCAGCCGGCCGATCGTGTATTGCGTCATCGCGCCGAACACATAGACGCAGGCCGCGATGACGCCAAGCAGCGCCGGGCTTTTGGTGAGATCGGCGAGCCGCTCGGCGAACAGCTTTGGCAGCGCGACGGTGACGGCATTGAAGGTCGTCGAGATCGCGATCACCACGATCAGCAGCGACAGGATCACGCGCCACATGTCCTGCTTGGCGACGCGCGCCTGCGCCGCCGCCTGTTTCGAACCCTTGCGGTCCTCGTGCACGACCATCATCGCAAACGCGATGCCGATCAGGATGGTGACGATGCCCGGGACGATGAAGGCGAAGCGCCAGCCGAGATATTGGCCGATCACGCCGGTGACCAGCGCCGACGATGCGACGCCGAGATTGCCCCAGACGCCGTTCATGCCCATCTCGCGGCCGAGCCTGTCAGCGTAGGAGACGATCATGGCGGTGCCGACGGGATGATAGATCGAGGCGAAAATGCCGATCGCGAACAGCGCCGCGCCAAGCTGTGCCGGGGTCTGCACGAAGCCGACCGAGATCATGGAGGCGCCGATGCCGACGAAGAAGATCAGCATCATGTGGCGGCGGCTCCAGCGGTCGCCGAGCCAGCCGGTGAGCAGCGAGCCCGCGCCGAAGGCGACGAAGCCCGGCGTCGCATAAGGCAAGAGCTCCGAATAGGCCATGCCGAGCGCCGGTCCCATGATGATCACCGCGGCGGCGAAAATCAGCATCGCGTAATGGTCGATGAAATGGCCCGCGTTGACGAAACTGATCACCCGGCTGGGGCTGTTCATGGGAATCCTCTCCTGCTCCGAAATGAGTTATATGTCTTGGGCATGACGGGATGCTGCCAATGACTGTCGTCGAGACGCCAATCCTCCGGGCAGTCCGGAGCAACCATCGCTCGCCCGCGGGCGTGCATCTGGTCGCGCGCGACTACCCCAAGGGCATGCGGATCGATCCGCATTTGCACCGCGAGGCGCAGCTGATCTATGCCGCCAGGGGCACCATGCAGGTGACGACTCCCGGGGGACGCTGGCTGGTGCCGCCGGACCGCGCGGTCTGGGTCCCCGCCGGGCTCCAGCACGCCATCGATTTGCTTGCCGATATCGAGATGCGCACGCTCTATTTCGACCTCGCCTGGCTGAAGCGCGAGCAGCGCCATGAGGGACTGACCAGGGAATTCGTGGTGCGGGTGTCGCCGCTGCTGAACCAGGCGATCCTCGCGCTGTTCGAGGCGCAAAATACCGAGGAGCGGACCGATCTGCTGGTTCGGCTGGTGATGCTGGAACTGGTCCAGGCCGAGGATTCCGCGACCTTCGTGCCGCTGCCACACGAGCCGCGCTGCCGGCGCGCGGCCATGATCGTGCTCGACGATCCCACCGGCCTGCACGACATCGACGCGCTGGCGCGCGAGGTCGGAACCTCCGCGCGCACGCTGTCGCGGCTGTTTTCGACAGAGACGCAGCTGAGCTTCAAGAGCTGGTGCCAGCGCGCAAGAATTGCGGCGGCGATCCAGCGGCTGTCGACCGATGCCAATGTGTCGGTGAAGCAGCTCGCGACCCAGCTCGGCTATGCCAGCGTGCCGGCGTTTTCCGCAGCGTTCCGTCAGGTGACGGGGCGGACCCCGACGGAGTTTGCTACACACTCGGTGTCATCGCCCGGCTTGACCGGGCGATCCAGTACTCGGGGACGGCGCGGCTAGAACCGAAAAGCTGCGGCATACTGGATGCCCGGGTCAAGCCGGGGCATGACAACTTTCTTTGGGTTTTCGAAACGCACGCCCCCGCTAAACTTGCCAAATTCCCCCGCTTGATTGTGATCGGCTTCCGCCCAAATCCCGTGTAAGATTCCCGCACCGCACAAACCCGACACGAAAGCCCCGATGGCCAACGCCTTCTTCTCCGACTTGCTCACCACCATCTCCGAGCGCGGCCGCACGCTGCTTCGCCGCGGGGATTCTGCCGACACCAAGCCAGACGCCGACGGGCTCATCGAGCTCTGTGGCGCGCTGCTGTCGGGCCGGGGCGAAGCGTCGGGCACGGCGATGGCGCGTGAGGTGCTCGACATCTACCAGGAGCTGGATGCGGCGGGACGTCGCGCTTTCTTCGAAGCCCTGGTGCGCGATTTCGGCCCGGATCGGGAACGCCTGTCCAAGGCGATCGAGACATGGCGTGCCAAGCCGGCCGACGAGGATGCCAGCGCGCTTCATTTCGCCTCCGAGCCGCGCCGGCAGGAGCTGATCCGCCGCCTCAACCGCGCGCCTGGCGGCACTGGGGATCTCGTCAAGATGCGCGCCGACCTGCTCGACATGAGGAACGGGCACACCGATCTCGCCGCACTCGATCGCGACGTTTCGCATCTTCTCTCGTCATGGTTCAACAGGGGGTTTCTCGTGCTGCGCAGGATCGACTGGTCGACCCCGGCCAACATCCTCGAAAAGATCATCCGTTATGAGGCCGTGCACGAGATCAGCGACTGGGACGATCTGCGCCGCCGCATTGATCCGGTCGACCGCCGCTGCTACGCCTTCTTCCATCCCGCAATGGTGGACGAGCCCCTGATCTTCGTCGAGGTCGCGCTGACGGAGACGATCCCCGGCGCGATCGCGCCGCTGCTCGCCGTCGATCGCCCCTCCGTCCCGATCGAGCGCGCCCGCACCGCCGTGTTCTACTCGATCTCCAACACCCAGCGCGGTCTCGGCGGCATCTCCTTCGGCAGCTTCCTGATCAAGCAGGTGGTGGAGGAGCTGCGCCGCGAATTGCCCAAGCTCGACAATTTCGTGACGCTGTCGCCGGTACCGGGCTTCATGCCATGGGTGAAGCAGGACAAGGATTTGCCGCTTTCGGATGAGGACCGCGAAGTGCTGAAGCGCCTCGACGATCCCAAATGGTTCGAGAACCCCGAGACGACCACGCTGCTGCGTGGCGTGATCGAACCGCTCGCGGCGCACTACTTCCTCAAGGCGCGCACGCCGAAAGGCAAGCTGATCGACTCCGTCGCCCGCTTCCATCTCGGCAACGGCGCCCGCCTCGAGCGCATCAACTGGTTAGGCGATCTCTCGCCCAAGGGCGTGCGCGAGTCCGCCGGCGTGATGGTCAACTACCTCTACCGCCTCGACGACATCGAGAAGAACCACGAAGCCTACGCCAATGACGGCGAGGTCGTGGCCTCGAGCGCGGTGAAGAAGCTCTTGAAGGGCGAAGGGCGACGGCTGCTGGATATGCGGCTGTCGTAAGGGACGTCCGGCTCGCGCCACATCGTCAATGCGAACGCAGCCGACGACGCACTCTCGCGGTCATTGCGAGGAGCTTTTGCGACGAAGCAATCCAGACCGCGCCGCGGAAAGATTCTGGATTGCTTCGCTGCGCTCGCAATGACGGAGTGTGTGGTGACACCTGAGGCATCAAGACCACCGTCCCCGGTCTAGGCGCTGACAGGAGAGACATCACCCTCGCCACCGTCGTTGCGAGGAGCTCTCGCGACGAAGCCAATCCAGACTGCCTCCTTGGAGACACTCTGGATTGCTTCGCTACGCTCGCAATGACGGAGTATGTGGCGACACCTGAGATTGCTTCGCTACGCTCGCAACGACGGAGTGTGTGGTGACACCTGGTGCAATCAGATCAGCGTCTCGTACAAATCCATCCAATCCGGATTGACGCTCTCGATCAGCGCAAGCTTCTTTTCCCGGCTGCCGGCCTTGATCTGCTTCTCGCGTGTGATCGCGTCGGTCATCGTCGCATGCAGCTCGTACCAGACGAGAAGCTTGCAGCCATACTTTGACGAGAACCCCTTCACCAAGCCCTCGCGGTGCTCGAACGCGCGGCGCGGTGGATTGGACGTGACGCCTGTATAGATCGTCCCGTTGCGACGATTGGCGAACATGTACACGCAAGGCTGCTTCATGATCGCGCTCAGCTGAGGAGAGCTTTCATGATATTACAACCAAGAGATGATTGCGAGACTTTCGCCACATCGTCATTGCGAGGAGTTCGTGACAAAATTGCAAAGCAATTTTGCGCTGATGCGACGAAGCAATCCAGACTGCGCCCGCGGAAAGACTCTGGAATGCTTCACTGCGCTCGCAATGACGGAGTGTGCGGCCCCTCGCGTCGGGCTACTCCGCCAGCGCCTTCATTTCCTTGTAGAGATCCGATTTCCCCTCGAAGCCGATGCCCGGCAGGTCGGGCATGGTGATGTGGCCGTTCTCGACCCGGACGCCGTCGGGGAAGCCGCCATAGGGCTGGAACAGATCGGGGTAGCTCTCGTTGCCGCCGAGGCCAAGGCCGGCTGCGATGTTGAGCGACATCTGGTGGCCGCCGTGGGGGATGCAGCGGCTCGGCGACCAACCATACGTTTTCAGCACCTCCAGCGTGCGCTGGTATTCGCACAGGCCGTAGGACAACGCGCAGTCGAATTGCAGCCAGTCGCGGTCGGGGCGCATGCCGCCGTAGCGGATCAGATTGCGGGCGTCCTGGTGGCTGAACAGGTTTTCGCCCGTTGCCATCGGTCCCGGATAGAATTCGGCGAGCGCTGCCTGCAGCGCGTAGTCGAGGGGGTCGCCGACCTCCTCGTACCAGAACAAGGGATAGTCCCGCAGCATCTTGGCATAGGCGATGCCGGTCTCGAGATCGAAGCGGCCGTTGGCGTCCACGGCGAGTTGCGCGTCCTTGCCGATCTCCTTCAGCACCGCTTCGATGCGGGCGCGATCGTCCTCGATATCGGCGCCGCCGATCTTCATCTTCACGACGTTGTAGCCGCGATCGAGATAGCCGCGCATCTCGCCGCGCAGCATTGAAAGGTCCTTACCCGGATAGTAATAGCCGCCGGCGGCGTAGACGAACACGCGTGGATTGGCTTTGACGCCATGACGCTCGGCGAGCAGGCGGAACAGCGGTTGGCCCGCGATCTTCGCCACCGCATCCCACACCGCCATGTCGATGGTGCCGACCGCGACGGAGCGCTCGCCATGGCCGCCCGGCTTCTCGTTGGTCATCATCGCGCCCCAGACCTTGTCGGGATCGAGATTGTCGCCGGCCGCGTTCAGCAGCGATTTCGGGTCGGCCTCCAGGATGCGCGCGGCAAAACGCTCGCGGATCAGGCCGCCCTGCCCGTAGCGGCCGTTGGAGTTGAAGCCGTAGCCGACGACGCGCTTGCCATCGCGAACGACATCGGTGACGACCGCAACCAGGCTCGTCGTCATCTTGGTGAAATCGATATAGGCGTTGCGGATCGGCGAAGAGATCGGTTTCGTGATCTCGCGGACGTCGACGATGCGGACGGACATGGGGTTGGCCTTTCACTTTCGTCATTGCGAGGAGCTCTTGCGACGAAGCAATCCAGACTGCCTTCGCGAAAAGATCCTGGATTGCTTCGCTACGCTCGCAATGACAAGGAGAGAGCGCGCTCGATGACGGGTGGAGAGCGCGCGCTCCTACTTCTTATCCCTGAAATACGGCTCGACCGGGCCGTGCACCTTGATGGTCAGCGGGTTGCCGTGGCGGTCCTTGGCGTTGCCTGCGGTGACGCGAACCCAGCCTTCGCTGATGCAATATTCTTCGACATTGGTCTTCTCGACACCCTTGAAGCGGATGCCGACGTCGCGCGCCAGGATGTCCGCATTGTAAAAGGGGCTGTTCGGATCGACCGAGAGGCGGTCCGGAAATTCGTCGCTCATGATTGTCTCGCTCATAACAGGGTCTCGATTTGCTGCCGCAATCCTTCGGGCCGCGCGGTCGGCGCATAGCGCGAAACTACCTTGCCGGCGCGATCCACCAGGAATTTGGTGAAATTCCATTTGATGGAGGCGCCCAGCAGGCCGGATTGCTGGCGTTTCAGGTACTCATACAACGGATGCGCATTGCTGCCGTTGACGTCGATCTTCTCGAACAGGGGGAAGGTGACGTCGTAATTGGTCGAGCAGAACGCCTGGATCTCGCTCGCCGGTCCAGGCTCCTGCGCACCGAACTGGTTACAGGGAAAGCCGAGCACCGAGAAGCCGCGCGGATTGAGATCGCGATGCAGATCCTCCAGCCCGCGATATTGCGGCGTGAAGCCGCATTTGCTCGCGGTGTTGACGATCAGCAGCACCTGCCCCTCGAAGCTGCGCATGGGCACTTCTTCGCCGAGAAGCGAGTTGGCCTTGAAGTCGTAGATCACCGACATCGCTAACCCACGGGATCGATCGGCGACGGCGGCACGCCGCCCGCCTCGATCGCTTCGCCGGCAAGGAGACAGAGATCCTCGCGATAGCGGCCGGACACGATGTGCACGCCAACGGGCGCCTTGCCGACGAGGCCGGTGGAGACCACGAGGCCCGGCAGGCCCATGAAGGGAATGGCGATCTGCGGCAGCTGTGCTTCCCAGACGCGTTTGAAGGACTCGTCGTCCTTGCGGTCGAGATGATCGGGGAACGGCAATTCGCCGGAGACCGGCGTCAGCAGCACGGCATAGGTCTCGAAGAACAACATCCAGTCGCGGGTCAGCGTGGCGCGGCGGGTCAAAGCCTTGGCGTAATTTGCCTGGTCCATCGGCGTAAGCCTGGCGCGATTGCCGCGCAGGCACGCCAGAGCGCCCGGATCGCCCTCACGCTCGGCCATCTCCAACTGCGCCTCGTAGCCGTCGCCCAGCCAGAGCTTGATCTGCCACTCGACGGCCTCGCGCATCGGCGGGGTGTTCTCGATTGTCTCGACGGTCCAGCCGGCACGCTCGAGCCGCTTGCCGGCGTCGATGACGGCAGCCTTCACCTCGGGCGCGGTGGCCAGGCCGTCCGGATTAAGACACAGCGCGGCGCGCTTCGGCCGCGCCGGGCCTTCCAGCGGTGCCGGCACGAACCAGGGATCGCGGATGTCGCGGGCCGACATCGCCGCGAGCGAAATCCTGATGTCGTTGACGGTGCGCGCCAGTGGGCCCGACACCGCCATGATCTGCGGGCCGATCGGGCGCTCCGGCAGGGCCGGATTGAAGGCCGGGATGCGGCCGAGCGTCGGGCGCAGACCATGCACGCCGCAGGCATAGGCGGGATAGCGGATCGAGCCGGCAATATCGGTGCCGTGGGCGATATGGCCGATGCCGGCCGCGACCGCCGAGCCGGCGCCGCCGGACGAGCCGCCCGGCGTCAGCGAGGCATCGCGGGGGTTCTTGGTGTCGCCGTGGACCAGATTGGTGGTGAACCAGCGATAGGAGAAGGCCGGGCAATTGGTGCGCCCAAGCAGAACGGCGCCGGCTTTGCGGAAATTGGCGACCACCGGATTGTCCTCGCGCGCGATCAGGTCGCGCTGCAGTTTCAGGCCGTTGGTGGTGGCAAAGCCCGCCTGGTCGACATTGGCTTTGATGGTGACGGGCACGCCGGCCAGCACACCGGGGTCCTCACCCCTGGCGATGGCGGCATCGACGGCGTCGGCCTGCTTGAGCACGTCCTCCGGGCGGTGGTCGATCACGGCGTTGAGGCTGGGATTGACGGCGTCGAGCCGGGCCAAGCCGGCCTGCGCGGCCTCCCTGGCGGAGAGCTTTTTGGTTTTGACGAGGTTGGCGAGGTCGGCCGCCGACAGGCGCCAGAGATCTTGCATGGCTTGCTCCGTTTAACCGGCGTCTTTTAGCCCCGGGAACGCGGCAAAGCCATGCGGATTTCGCAGGGGCGAAGGGCGGGGGATGCCGGGTGACGCCTCATTCTCCGTCATTGCAAGCGAAGCGAAGCAATCCAGACTGCCTCCGCGGAAGCAGTCTGGATTGCTTCGTCGCAAGGGCTCCTCGCAATAACGGGGAGAAAGCGTCGGAGGCTAATGCCGCGTCGCGGACTGGTCCGGGATGTCCAGGAGTGCCTCGGTGAAGGGGAATTCGAGCACGATCTCGCCTTCGCGGTCGGTGACCTCGATGACAGCCTCGAGCAGGGCCGGCTGGGTGCCTTCCGATCTCAGCACCTCCAGAATCATCTGGCGGGCGACCTCCCAGGCACGATCGGGATTGCGCAAATCCTCTCCCTCGGGATCCACGATCAGTTCGTCGCCGATACGGGTGTTGAAGAAATATCTGGGCATCACGAAGTTCCAGTTGGGTCGCCTGTACCGGATTGAAAGCTGCACTGCACTCACAACTGCTTTATCAGGACAGGGTTCGCGACCGAATGCGCCAAGCGCAGGGCCGCATCACCAGAAAGTACTGTTCCCCGCGCTTTTCTCGCGGCGCAATATGCCCGTGTTCGGGAAAATTTCACTGGCGAACTTTTGTGCTCGCAGTAACTTAGCCCCGGGCGGATACGTCCGAAATCTCGAAAATGGAGAGCCGAAATGGCCTGGAAAGCCCCCAAGATCGTCGAAGTGCCCTGTGGCATGGAAATCAACATGTATGTGAGCGCCACCCGCAAGTAAGCGGTTGGTGAATTCGCGTTCTGCGCAGGTGGATCTTTCGGTCACGATGCATGTCCGGAAGACAGGATTTGTGTTTGCGTGAGGTCCACCTCGCGACATTGCTTCCAGGAGACGGATCATGCTTCGCGTCGTCGTCCTGGGCGCCGCAGCCGGCGGCGGAGTGCCGCAATGGAATTGCGGCTGCGAGGGCTGCCGGACAGCCCGTGAAAACGGCCAAGAGCTGCAACGGACCCAAGCCTCGGTCGCCTTCAGTGGCGACGGCGAGCATTGGTTCTTGATCAACGCCTCCCCCGACCTCCGCCAGCAACTGAATGCCACGCCACAGCTGCATCCGAAGGCAGGCGCGCTGCGCCATACGCCGATCGCAGGCGTGATCCTGACCAACAGTGAAGTGGACGCGGTGGCAGGCCTGCTGTCGATGCGCGAGGGCTCGCCCTTCACGGTCTATGCGCATGAGAAGGTGCTGGCGATCCTGAAGGCCAACAGCATCTTCAACGTGCTGAACGAGAAGAACGTGCCGCGCCAGCCAGTCGACATCAACGAGCCGTTCGAGCCGCGGCTGCCGGACGGGGCGCGCTCAGGCATCGAGGTGCTGCCCTTCGCGGTCTCGGGCAAATCGGCCTGGTACCTGGAAGGCAAGGCGCATCCGGGCGGCGACGCCGGCGAGGGCGATACGCTGGGGCTGAAGATCACCGATAAATCGACCGGCAAATGCTTCTACTTCATCGCCGCCTGCGCCGAGGTCACCGACGCGCTCAAGGCCGAGATCGACGGCGCCGCGCTGGTGTTCTTCGACGGCACGGTGTGGCAGGACGACGAGATGATCAAGGCCGGGCTTAGCCACAAGACCGGCAAGAGCATGGGCCATGTCGCGATGTCCGGCGACCACGGCGCCATCGCGCGGCTCGCCGACCTCGCACTCGACAGGAAGATATTTCTGCATATCAATAACTCGAACCCGGCGCTGCTGCCCTCTTCCCCCGAGCGCAAGGCCGCTGAAGCGGCGGGCTGGCAGATACCCGCTGACGGAACGGAGATCGTGCTGTGAATGCCGCGTCACTGAGTGGAATGACCGCGCTCTCGGTCGGCAAGGACATCAGGCTCACGAGCGCCGAGGAGCTGGAGGCGGCGCTGCGCCATATCGGGGCGACGCGCTATCACAGCCTGCATCCGTTCCATAAGATGCTGCACGGCGGCAAGCTCAACAAGGGCCAGGTCCAGGCCTGGGCGCTGAACCGCTACTATTACCAGAGCACCATCCCGATCAAGGACGCGGTGGTGATCTCGCGCTTCCGCGACCGCGCCACGCGCGTGGAATGGCGCCACCGCATCGAGGATCATGACGGCGATATCGGCTCCGAAGGCGGTATCGAGCGCTGGCTGAAGCTGACCGACGGCCTCGGGCTGGACACGGCTTACGTGGAATCGACTGAAGGCATCCTGCCCGCGACGCGCTTTGCGGTGGAAGCCTATGTGCACTATTGCCGCGAGAAGTCGCCGCTGGAAGCGATCGCCTCCTCGCTCACCGAATTGTTCGCGCCGAACCTGCACGAAGAGCGCATTGCCGGCATGCTGGAGCACTATGACTTCGTCAATCCTGACATCATGAGCTACTTCAAGCGCCGGCTGGCGCAGGCGCCGCGCGACGCCGGGTTTGCGCTCGACTATGTCAAGGCGCATGCTACTACGCCGGAGCAACGCGCGTCGGTCTGCAACGCGCTGATCTTCAAGACCAACGTGCTCTGGGTGCAGCTCGACGCACTCCAACACGCCTATGTCGAGGGCAACATTCCGCCGGGCGCGTTCGTGCCCCAAGAACACCAAAAAGCGAGTTGAGGAACAATGGCCGGGCCGCGCAACATCAGCGTCAGCGAGACCAGCCGGCCGGTGCTGCCGCGGCACGCCAAGCTGAAATATGACGAGACGCGAAAGGTCTGGGTGATCCTGGCGCCCGAACGCGTGCTGGCGCCGGACGAGATCGCGGTCGAGGTCTTGCAGCTCTGCGACGGCGAGCGCAATGTCGGCGAAATGTCCGACCAGCTGGCGGCAAAATACGCCGCGCCGCGCGAGGCGATCCTGGCCGACGTCATCGTCATGCTGCAGGATCTCGCCGACAAGGGCTTTCTCACGGAGGCCCGGGAGAAGACGTCATGAGCGATGTGCTCGGCAATCCCACCATCCCGCCCGACGCCAGCGACAGCCTCGCGGTGCTGGAGAAGAGCCGCTCGACGGCAGAGACGTTCGGCATTCCGCTCGCCGTGCTGCTCGAGATCACCCATCGCTGCCCGCTGCAATGTCCCTATTGCTCCAACCCGGTCGAGCTCGACCGCTCGGGCAAGGAGCTGACCACCGAGGAATGGAAGAAGGTATTGAGCGAGCTCGCCGAGATCGGCGTGCTCCAGGTGCATTTCTCCGGCGGCGAGCCGACGGCGCGCAAAGACCTCGTGGAACTGGTCAAGCACGCCAGCGATGTCGGCCTCTACACCAACCTCATCACCTCGGCGGTGCTGCTGACGCGCGAGCGGCTGAGCGAGCTTGCCGATGCCGGGCTCTGCCATGTCCAGATCAGCTTCCAGGGCGTTGAAGAAGCCCTCGCCGATCGCGTCGGCGGTTACAAAAACGGACACCGCAAGAAGCTCGAAGTCGCAAAATGGACGCGCGAGCTCGATTTGCCGCTCACCGTGAATGCGGTGATGCACCGGCAGAACCTGCACCAGCTGCCTGATATCATCCAGATGTCGGTCGATCTCGACGCCGACCGGCTCGAGGTCGCCAACGTCCAATATTACGGCTGGGCGCTGAAGAACCGCGCCGCCTTGATGCCGACCGTGATGCAGCTCGACGAGTGCACCCGCATCGTCGAGGAGGCGCGCGAGCGGCTGAAGGGCCGGCTGACGATCGACTATGTCGTGCCCGATTATTACGCGCTGCGGCCGAAGAAGTGCATGGGCGGCTGGGGCCGCCAATTCTTCAACATCTCGCCGGCCGGCAAGGTGCTGCCCTGCCACGCCGCCGAGAGCATCACCGGGCTCGACTTCGAATCGGTGCGCTCCAACCATTCGATCGCCTGGATCTGGCAGAACTCGGAGGCCTTCAACCGCTATCGCGGCACCGGCTGGATGAAGGAGCCGTGCAAGAGTTGCGAATTCCGCGAGGTCGATTTCGGCGGCTGCCGCTGCCAGGCCTTTGCGCTGACCGGTGACGCCGCCAACACCGATCCTGCCTGTGCGCTGTCGCCGCTGCACGAGACCATCTTCAAGCAGGCCGAGCGCGAGGCCGAGGGCGAAACCAACCGCTTCGTCTATCGCAATTTCGCCGGCGGCACTCTGGAATCCGGGAATGATGCCTGACGCCGACGCGGCCAGCTCAGTCAAGCGCGCCGATCCCTTTGCGCCGCTGACCTCCGAAATGCTCGACGTCGGCGACGGCCACGAGCTCTATGTCGAGAGCGTCGGCCGCGCCGACGGCATCCCCGCGGTCTATCTGCATGGCGGCCCCGGCAGCGGTTGCCAGCCCGACCATCGCCGCCTCTTTGATCCCGACCGTTTCCATGCCGTGCTGTTCGACCAGCGCGGCTGCGGCCGCAGCCGGCCGAAGGGATCGCGCCAGCATAACACCACACAGCATCTGATCGCGGACATGGAAAAGATCCGCGAGAAATTCGGCGTCGCGCGTTGGATGGTGGTCGGCGGCTCCTGGGGCGCGACGCTGGCGCTGGCTTATGCGCAGGCCCATCCTACGCGCGTCTCCGGGATTGCGCTCCGCGCGACGTTTCTCGGCACGCGTGCTGAAGTCGAGATCGCCTTCACCTCGCGCCTGTCGCAATTCTACCCCGCCCTCTACGAGGATTTCCTCAGCGTGCTGCCGGTCGAGGAACGCGCGCGGCCGGTGGAGGCCTATTATCGCCGCATCCTCGATCCCGATCCGGCCGTGCATGGCCCCGCATCGCGCGCCTGGCACGACACCGAGCGCGCCCTGTCGGAGCACAAGGCGGCAAAGACTCGCCTGGACCTGGCGTCGCTGAACGTGTGGCGCACATTGCCGGCGACGCCGTTCATGGAGGCGCATTATTTCGTCCAGGACAGCTTCATGACGGAGAACCAGTTGTTGCGGAACGCCGGCAAGCTCGACGGCATCCCCGGCATCATCGTCCAGGGCCGCTACGATCTGTTGTGCCCTCCCGAGACATCGCAGGCGCTCGCAAAAGCGTGGCCGGGTTCCGAGATTCGCGTCGTGGAAGAAGCCGGCCATTCGCTCTATGATACCGGCGTGCGGGACGCGGTCATGAAGTCGATCGCGGACATCGCCTCGAAGATCTCGCGCTAACAGGACAACAAGAAAATGCCACTCGCTGGGAAGGGCATGCTGCTGACGTCGATGAACATCGATGCGGCTGCCGAAGCCGATTTCAATCGCTGGTACGATCGCGAGCATCTGGAAGAGCGCGTTGCGATCGAGGGTTTTCTGGAGGCGCGGCGCTATGTCGCGCACGCCGCCAATCTCAAATATCTCTCGCTGTATTCGACCGCGACGCTCGACGTGCTCGACAGTCCCGCCTACCGGGCGCGGCTCGCCAATCAGACTGAATGGTCGCGGCGGAGCATGGCGCATTTCAAGGACATGCTGCGGGTGGTCGCCCGCATCACGATCAGCAATGGTACCGGACGCGGCGCGGCGCTCGGCCTCGTGCGGCTGCGGCCGACGCCGGACAATGCAGCCGCGTGGCGTGGCGCACTGCAAGAACGGCTGGCGCCGGACAAGCACGACGGTATCATCTCGATGCATCTGCTCGAGAGCGAGCCGGAATTGTCGGGCGCAACGGCGGATGTTCCGGCAGTACGCAATGAAGGCGCGCGCGACTGGTTCGTGCTGATCGACGGCACGCATGTCGGCGCGGTCTCGGCCGTGATCGCAGCGCGCTTCACCGGCCCTGCCGCCTCGCCATTCCCGCTTCCTGTGTCGGTCGGCACCTACAGCCTGATGTGGGACCTCGCCAAGAGCGACATCGCGCACAACTAGGTCACCGAACGCATCGCAACATGCTGCACCGCCACATACTGCGCGCGGCCGTTAATGCTGTGTGCGCGTAGCTCCCATGAAAGAGGGGAAGCACGAAATTTGCCGTTGTACTTCGGAACGGTTCTAATAAGCTAACCCAATGACGTCATTCAGAAACCAGATCGCCGCGCGTTAGCGTTCGCCAAGCTCAAGAAAAGGCCGCCGGGTCTTTGAGCCTGCGCGGACAGGGTAGGAATGAAACCGACCGATATTGCGGCCCCCGACTACTTTCACAAAGTAGTCGATTGCCAATGGGCCTGTCCTGCGCACACTCCCGTTCCCGAATACATCCGACTGATCGCCCAAGGCCGCTACAGCGACGCCTATATGATCAATTGGAAATCGAACGTGTTTCCCGGAATTCTGGGACGCACCTGCGATCGCCCATGCGAGCCGGCGTGCCGCCGCGGACGTGTCGAGGAGACGCCGGTCGCGATCTGCCGCCTGAAGCGCGTCGCCGCCGACTTCAAGGACGACATCACCCAACGCCTGCCGCGGCCCGCGGCCAAGAACGGCAAGCGCGTTGCCTTCGTCGGCGGCGGTCCCGCTTCGCTGACGGTGGCGCGCGATCTCGCGCCGCTTGGCTATCATTGCACCGTGTTCGACGCCGATCCCCAAGCCGGCGGCATGATGCGCTCGCAGATCCCGAAATTTCGCCTGCCCGATTCGGTCATCGACGAGGAGACCGGCTACATCCTGGGTCTCGGCGTCGACTTCAAGGGCGGCCACCGCATCGAGAGCATGAAGGCGCTGCTCGCGGAGAAGTACGACGCGATCTTCGTCGGCTCCGGCGCACCGCGCGGCCGCGAGCTCGACATTCCCGGACGCAAGGAAGCCGCCGCCAACGTCCATATCGGTATCGATTGGCTGTCCTCGGTCTCGTTCGGCCATACCGACAAGATCGGCAAGCGCGTCATCGTGCTCGGCGGCGGCAACACCGCGATGGATTGCTGCCGCACCGCGCGCCGCCTCGGCGGCGAAGAGGTGAAGGTCGTCGTGCGCTCCGGCTTCGAGGAAATGAAGGCCTCGCCCTGGGAGAAGGAAGACGCGCTCCACGAAGACATCCCGATCCTCAACTTCCTCGTGCCCACGGCTTTCGTCCACGATAACGGCAAGCTCACCGGTATCACCTTCCAGAAGGTGAAGGCCGAATACGACGCCAAGGGCCGCCGCAATCTCGTGCCCTCGGGCGAGCCGGACCAGACCATCGAATGCGACGACGTGCTGGTCGCGGTCGGCCAGGAGAACGCTTTCCCTTGGATCGAGCAGGATTGCGGCATCGAGTTCGACAAATGGCACATGCCCAAGGTCGATCCGAAGACGTTCGTATCCACCAATCCAAAAGTGTTCTTCGGCGGCGACGCCGCGTTCGGGCCGAAGAACATCATCTGGGCGGTGGCGCAGGGCCATGACGCCGCGCTGTCGATCCACAAAATGCTCTCGGGCGAGGACGTCACCGAGCGGCCATTGCCGGAGGTGCACATCTCCTCGCAGAAGATGGGCATCCACGAATGGAGCTATGATAACGACATCTCCAACGACAAGCGCTACAAGGTGCCGCATCGCGACAAGGTGATCGCGCTGAAGGACATCCGCACCGAGGTCGAACTCGGCTACGACGTCAAGCTCGCGCTCGGCGAAGCCCATCGCTGCCTGAACTGCGACGTCCAGACCGTGTTCTCGACATCGCTCTGCATCGAGTGCGATGCCTGCGTCGACATCTGTCCGATGGATTGCATCACCTTCACGGAGAATGGCGAGGAAACCGATCTGCGCCAGCGCCTGAAGGCGCCGTCACTGCATCCCGACCAGGACCTCTACGTGTCCTCTGATCTCAAGACCGGGCGCGTGATGGTGAAGGACGAGGACGTCTGCCTGCATTGTGGGCTGTGCGCCGAGCGTTGTCCCACCGGCGCCTGGGACATGCAGAAATATTTGATCGAAATGACTCAAGCGGGTTCGACATGTCCGACAAAAAGCCGATCAGCAGCGTAAACGACTTCGTCGTCCGCTTCGCCAACGTCAACGGATCGGGCTCGGCCAGCGCCAACGAGATGTTTGCGCGCGCGATCCTGCGCCATGGCGTTCCGGTGAGCCCCCGTAACATCTTCCCCTCCAACATCCAGGGCCTGCCGACCTGGTACGAGGTGCGGGTGACCGAAGACGGCCATCTCGGCGCCCGCGGCGGCGTCGACATGATGGTCGCAATGAACCCGCAGACCTGGGACAAGGACGTCGCCGGCATCGAGCCCGGCGGCTATCTGTTCTACGATTCCACCAAGCCGATGCCGTCGACGAAATTCCGCGACGACATCACCGTGATCGGCGTCCCCCTGACCGCGATCACCAACTCGACCTACACCGATCCGCGCCAGCGCCAGCTGTTCAAGAACATCATCTATCTCGGGGCACTCTCGGCGCTGCTCGACATGGATCCGAAGCTGATCGAGCAGCTCATCGGCGAACAGTACAAGGGCAAGGAGAAGCTCTTGTCCTCCAACGTCCACGCGTTGCATCTCGGCCGCGACTGGGCGCTGCAAAACCTGAAATGCCCGACCGGGCTGCGGGTGAAGAAGTCCGACAAGGTCGGCGACCGCATCTTCATCGAGGGCAACAGCGCGGCCGCGCTCGGCGCCGTCTATGGCGGCGCCACGGTATGCGCCTGGTATCCGATCACGCCATCCTCGTCGGTAGCGGAGGCTTTCACCGCCCACTGCAAGAAGTACCGACACGATGCGGAGACCGGCAAGGCGAAGTACGCGATCGTGCAGGGCGAGGACGAGCTGGCTTCGATCGGCATCGTGATCGGCGCCTCCTGGAACGGCGCCCGCGCCTTCACCGCGACCTCAGGCCCCGGCATCTCGTTGATGACCGAGTTCATCGGCCTGTCGTATTTCGCCGAAATCCCGGCCGTGATCATGAACATCCAGCGCGCCGGTCCTTCGACCGGCATGCCGACCCGCACCCAGCAATGCGACATCATCGCCTGCGCCTATGCTTCGCATGGCGACACCAAGCATGTGCTGCTGTTCCCGGAGGATCCCGCCGAGGCGTTCGAGTTCGCGGCCGCGGCCTTCGATCTCGCCGAGCGGCTCCAAACCACCATCTTCCTGATGCTGGACCTCGACATCGGCATGAACCACCGGCTCTGCCGTCCGCTGAAGTGGGACGATTCCAAGCAATACGACCGCGGCAAGGTGATGACCGCGGAGATGCTGGACGAAGGCCGCGACTTCGGCCGCTATCTCGACGTCGACGGCGACGGCATCCCCTACCGCACCTATCCCGGCACGCATCCGACCAAGGGGTCCTATTTCACCCGCGGCACGTCGCGTGACCGCTATGCGCGTTACTCCGAGGAAGGCTCGGTCTACGCCGACAACATGCAGCGGCTCATGCGCAAGTTCGAGTCCGCGCAGGACATGGTGCCGCGGCCGCTCCAGGCCAATGCGGAACGGCCGACCAAATACGGCGTGATCTATTTCGGCTCGACCTCGCCGGCGATGGACGAGGCGATCGGCCTGCTGGAAACGCGCGGGCACCAGCTCGACCGCCTGCGCATCCGAGCCTTCCCGTTTCACTCCAGCGTGGCGAGCTTCCTCGCCGAGCACGATTTCGTCTACGTCGTCGAGCAGAATCGCGACAGCCAGCTGCGCCAGTTGATCGTCAACGAGAACGGCATCGACCCGGTGCGGCTGGTGCCGATCGTGCATTACGACGGCTCACCGATCACCGCCCGCTTCATCGCAAAAGCCATTGGCGACCACCAAGATCACCTCAAGGTGACCCCGCTCCGCAAGGCCGTGTCATGACCTACATTGCAAAGCCGAAATTCCACCATCCCGGGCTGAAGAAGAACGAGCTCGGCTACACCCATCGCGACTACGAAGGCAAGATCTCGACCCTCTGCGCCGGCTGCGGCCATGATTCGATCACGGCCTCAATCATCGAGGCCTGCTATGAGCTCTCGATCGAGCCGCACCGGGTGGCAAAAATCTCGGGCATCGGCTGCTCGTCCAAGACGCCCGACTATTTCCTCGGCAATTCGCACGGCTTCAACTCCGTGCACGGCCGCATGCCGTCGGTCCTGACCGGCGCCAACCTCGCCAATCGCGATTTGATCTATCTCGGCGTCTCCGGCGACGGCGATTCCGCCTCGATCGGCTTCGGCCAGTTCGCGCATTCGATCCGGCGCGGCGTCAACATGACCTATATCGTCGAGAACAACGGCGTCTACGGCCTGACCAAGGGCCAGTTCTCGGCGACCGCCGACCGCGGCTCGAAGAGCAAGAAGGGCGTCACCAACACCGACAACGCCATCGACCTCGTCGCGATCGCGCTGCAGTTGGGCGCGACTTTCGTCGCGCGCTCGTTCTCCGGCGACAAGACCCAGCTCGTGCCGCTGATCGCGGCCGCGATCCGCCACAAGGGCGCTTCGTTCATCGACGTCATCAGCCCCTGCATCGCCTTCAACAACCACGCCGGCTCGACCAAGAGCTTCGACTATGTCCGCGAGCACAATGACGCGGTGAACCGGCTCGACGTGCTGGTTGGCCGCGATCCGATCGCGGTGGATTACGCACCAGGCACGGTGCAGATGGTCGAGCAGCATGACGGCAGCAGGATCGCGCTGCGCAAGATCGACGCCGACTACGATCCGCATGACCGGCTCGGCGCCCAGACCTTTCTGCAAAAGCACGCCGCCAAGGGACAGATCGTCACCGGCCTGCTCTACGTCGACCCTGATGCGGAAGATTTGCACGAGCATCTCAACACGGTCGAGACGCCGCTCAACACGCTGGAAGCGGACACGCTCTGCCCGGGCTCGGCGGCGCTGGACAAGTTCAACGCCAGCCTGCGGTGACCGACTACCGCGCCGCGGCCGGCTGCCTGACCCGTATGGTGATCTTCTCCGACACGATGGGCGGCTCGAACGGATAGTGCCGGGCGTCGCCCAGCACGAGTTGAAGCGTGTGCGTCCCGGGCGGAAGCTCGAGCAGCGTTTCGGTCTGCCCTGCCCCGAAATGCAGATGCGACTTGTCCTGCAGGATCGGCTCCTTGGGATCGATGGGGTCGTTGACGTCGATCAGCAGATGATGGTGACCGGCGTTCTGATACTCGTCGCCGGCATGGGTCACTCCCATGTTGCGCAAGCCGAACCGGACCCAGAATCCGCCGCGGACCTTCTGCCCGTCATGCGGGGTGATGAAATAGAGCTTGGCGTCCTTGGGCGCTGCCTTGCCTTGTGAAAAGGCTGCCCCCGGGAGCAATGCGAGCGCCGCCGCCAGCGCGACGCAACGAAATATCTGCATCAAACCAACTCCACCATTTAGGGGCTGAGCGCCACGCGGAATCCGTGCGTGGGATAACGAACATTGGTGTCGTAGCCGTCGCGGTTGGACGGCCGCACATATCTCGAATCGTTCTTCCAGGAGCCCGAGCGCAGGACATGAGCGCTGCAGTCCCCGCTGCTCCATGCCGAGCCGTCGCCGGGCGCGCCCTGATAGGTCTTGTGCCAGCAGTCCTCGACCCACTGATCGACGCCCCCGCCCATGTCGTGGAGCCCGAACGGATTCGGCCTGAAGCTGCCGACCTTCGCGGGCTGCTCGGCCGCGAGATCACCGCAATCCTTGCAGCCGGCCATGCCCGGCTGCAGCTTGTCGCCCCACCAATATTTGGTCTGCGTTCCGCCCCGCGCGGCATATTCCCATTCGGCTTCGCTCGGAAGCCGATAAGTCTTCTTCGTCGCCTGAGCGAGATAGGCCGCATATTGCTGCGCGTCGGTCCAGCTCACATTGCTGACAGGCGCATCGTCCTTGCCGATCGCCGTGAAGCCGCACGCCTTTGCAGCGGCGCACTCGTTCCATTCCTGCACGGTCACCGGATATTTTCCGATCGAGAACGGCTTGACCGTCACCTGATGGACAGGACGCTCGGTCGGGTCGTCATTGCTTCCCATCGCAAAGCTGCCGCCGCGAATGGCGACCATCTCGGGTTCGCGGACGGGAATTGGCGATTGACTTGCCGATTGACTCGTCGATTGAATTGGCGCCGGAGCGGGCGATGGAGATGACGAAGCCGCGGAGGGAGACGGCTGCGGCGTCTGCGGCGCCGCTTCGCGCGGCGGAGGCTGCGGGCTCGGCGATGCGGCCGGAGAAACGGTGGTCACGGCGGCCTGCTCGCCCACCCTGCCCGGCGTCTGAGCCAGCAGATACCACAGCACGCCGGCGGCCATCACCGACAGCGTGATTCCCAGGAGAAAGATCAGAGCATTCTCGCGCCGCCCGCGCGTCCTGCCGACCGCGTCTGCATCCGGCAGCACTTTATAGACGCGCACGGGATCGGTGATGTTCTTGACTTTGCGGTCCCCGAGCGACTCGTAACCGCACACGACCTTGTGCTTTATCTGCTCGTAGATCGCGCCGGAGATAAAGACCTGGCCTGGCTCTGCGATGCCCTCGATGCGCGTCGCGATGTTGACGCCATCGCCGTAGACGTCATCCGGCTCCACGATGACGTCACCGAGATTGACGCCAATCCGGTACTCGATCCGGGTCTCCTTCGGAAGCGAGGCGTTGCGGCCGATGAGATTTTGCTGGATGACGATGCTGCATCGCACGGCCTCGACCGGACTGTCGAAGATCGCGATGAAGCCATCGCCCGTCGTCTTCACCAGACTTCCGTGGTGCTCGACGATGCTGGGCTGGATGAGATCCCGCTCGATCCGCTTGACGCGGACGTGCGTGCCCTCCTCGTCGGCCTGCATCAGGCGGCTGTAGGAAGCGATGTCACCGACAATGATGGCCGCGAGACGACGAGGCATAGGGCCGTGTGTGGGCGGCTCGTCATTCCCGGATCTGAAGTTGCGAATTTCGCCCATTGCGGGGGGACTCCACAAACTACAAGGCAGACCCCAGCCTACGACTGCGAGAGGCGATCGTCTGTGAAGGCTATCACATCGATGAAATCGGGCAACGTCGGAGCAATCGTCGGCGTCGAGTTCCGAAAGGCGAAGGCGTCAGCTCGAATGAACCTTCGTGACCCCACCGAAGACTAATGCCCGGCGTGGAACTTCACCTCGCTCCCTCCTGCGAAGATCACGTCAGATTGCGAACGTTGAACGCGTCGTACCTGGGCGGCGTCTACAGCGTACAGCTCAGTTGCTGCACGCGAGGCCATCATGAAGTTTTTTCTCGTTGCTGCCGTCTTCCTCGCCGCGTTTGCCGGCGCGGCCCACGCCGAGGAGGCCGACGATATCCGTGAGGCCAGCAAGGCCGAAGTCGAGACCTTCAACGCGCGCATGTATGTCGGTGCACCCGGCAACAAGGCCTATGCCTGCTTCGTGCGGCGCTACGATGCCGAGCATCTGGCGCACCATCCGAAGCAGAAGGTCGCCTCGATGAAGCTGCTGATCTCGGCGGAATTGGACACGGAGGACAAGCAGCTCCACAACTCCTTCCGCCTCGGATTCAGATATCGTCACCGCTCCGGCGATTTCGACTCCAGCGGCTCCTGTCATCACGCCGTGTTTACCAAGGACGGCACCGAGATCCGCCTCGGTTGCGGCGTCGACTGCGAGGGCGGCGGCATCGGCGTCGCGCTCTCGAAGGACGACAAATCGGCCATCGTGCGGCTGGCGCGGGTCAGGGTCTGGCAGAACAACAAGCCGGATGAGGATGCCGAGCAATCGCTGGTCGCCGGGGCCGATGACGGGATTTTCCGCCTAGATCGAACGGACAACAAGGAATGCGCCTCGCTCGTGACCGACCGCAAGGAACTCGCCGCGCTCCGCCACAAATGATATGTGTCCGGCGGAATCGAGGGAGATCGTCATGAACCGCCGGAACATGTTGTGGAGCGCCGTCTCGGGCCTGGGCGCGGCGCTTGGCGCCTCCAGCGCGAAGGCCGCGACCGAAGCCGGCACGGGCAACAAGGTGGTCTATCATTTGAGCGATGCCGAGAAGGTCAATTTCGTGCTCGGCAACATCCAGAACCACATCGACGGCGTCGGCGGCCCCGAGCATGTGACGATCGCGCTGGTGATTCACGGGCCGGCGCTGAAGGCGTTTCACTGGGCGCAGGCCAACCCTGACATTAGCAAGCGCGTCGGCGATTTCTCCAAGGATGGCGTCGAGCTTGCCGCCTGCGGCAACACGATGAAGGCGCAGAACGTCACGCTCACGGATCTCTTGCCAGGCTTCGTCAGCGCGGAGAAGGGCGGCGTGGTCCGTTTGGCCGAGTTCCAGTCGCAGGGCTATCTTTATCTGCGGCCGTAGGGCGCGGGAGGCGCCGCTACATTGTCCGTCATTGCGAGCGCAGCGAAACAATCCAGTCCCTCCACTGAGGCAGACTGATTGCTTCGTCGCAAGGGCTCCTAGCAATGACGGCGGAGCGGGTTGCGCGAGCGAGGACCACACGCTCGCAACGCTCTTGACTTATCCATAACTCCACGGTTATGAATACACCCATAACTTACAGGTTATGGATTACATGCCCGCCGCCGCCCACGATCTTCTGTTCAGAACGCTCGCCGACCCCACCCGTCGGGCGATCTTCGAGCGACTGTGCCGCGAGGGCGAACAGACGGTCGGGGCCCTGACGGCACTGTCGGGCGTGTCCCAGCCGGCGGTCTCAAAACATCTCGGTGCGCTGAAGCAGGCCGGCCTCGTGCGCGACCGGCATCAAGGGCGGCAGACCCATTACAGCGCCCAGCCCGGCGCGCTCAATCCGCTGATCGACTGGACCAGCCAGATGGCCGGGTTCTGGCAGAACCGGCTCGACGCGCTCGACGATCTCCTGAAGAGGATGGACCAATGAACGAATCCGCGGCCGAAACCCGATCTGTCGTCATCGAGCGCGAATTTGCCTTTCCGGCAGAGCGGATCTGGCGCGCGCTGACGCAGCCACATCTGATCGAGGAATGGCTGATGAAGAACGACTTCAAGCCGAACGTGGGCCACCGCTTCAACCTTCGCGGCGAGTGGGGCGGCGTGTTGGACTGCGAGGTCCTCACCATCGAGCCGCAGAAGACGCTCGCCTACACCTGGAATTTCTCGCATGACGACGCGGCGTTCGATCTCAAGAGCGTCGTGACCTTCACGCTGACCCCGACCGGCGCAGGCACGCATCTGCGCGTCGAGCAAGCGGGCTTCAGCCCAACGCAGAAGCAAGCTTTCGGCGGCGCGCACGCCGGCTGGAAGCAGTTTTTCGCCAAGCTGGACGAGCTGCTGGCGTGGGCAGATTAGCTCGGCCGCCGGCCTTCATTCGATCATCTCAAGAGGAGGTTTCATTGACCGGAAATATGTGGATTCGGCAGATCCATCGCTGGCTGTCGATCGCTTTCACGCTTGCCGTCATCGCCAACATCGTCGCCCTGACGCTGCAAGTCCAGGCGACGTGGATCGGCTTGCTCGCCTTCGTCCCATTGATCCCATTGCTTGCGACCGGGCTCTATATGTTCGCGCTGCCATATCTCGGCCGCCGCCGCGGCGCCCGACAAGAGGCGTGAACATGAAGAAGGCCGTGACCGCGAAAAACAGCAGCACGACGAAGACGGATGGCGCCTCGCCATCCAGGATGATCGACGGCAGGATCAAGGAGCTCGGCGACTGGCGCGGCGAGATGCTCGGGCGAATCCGCGGCCTGATCAAGGACGCCGACCCTGATGTCGTCGAGGAATGGAAATGGCGCGGCGTTCCCGTGTGGGAGCACGACGGCATCATCTGCACCGGCGAGACCTACAAGGCCGTGGTGAAGATGACGTTTGCCAAGGGCGCGGCGCTGGAGGATCCCGCGGGCCTGTTCAACTCGAGCCTCGACGGCAACGTGCGCCGCGCGATCGATATTCGCGAAGGCGAAAAGATCAACGAGAAGGCGTTGAAGGCGCTGATCCGCGCGGCGGTGGAGCTGAATGCGTCGAAAGCCAAGAAGAAGCCGGCGAAACGTTCCGCATAGAACAGTTGTTGTGGAGCCACGAACGCTTTCCTCTCCCCTTGTGGGAGAAGGTGGCGCGAAGCGCCGGATGAGGGGTCTCTATCGACACGGGAAGTGTGAGAGATACCCCTCACCCCAGTGAGCTTGTGTCTCCCGGCGTCGCCGCCCTCTCCCACAAGGGGCGAGGGTACATCAACGCGCATCTCGCCGTATTGCTCCGCATAGTCAGCAGCGTCAGGCCACCGCCGAGATCGGGCGCGGGCTCACGACATATTCGCGCAGCACCTTGTCGTTGGCGTCGACCTCGATCAGCGCGACGTCGTAGGTCCAGAGATCGGCCAGATGCTGGAGCACGCGCTTGGCGTCGGTCTCGTTGAGCTGCGCGCCCTTGATGACATGGTGATGCAGGATCAGCCGCCGGTCGCCGGAGAGATCGACGTCGACCACCTCGATATTCGCGTCGATGTAGCCGACATCGTGCTGCCGTGCCAGCTCGCGGCGAACGCGGCGGAAGCCGCGCTCGTCGTGAATGGCGTCGACCCGGATGCCGGCGCGTTCCTCGGGATCGTCATGCAGGTGGAATATGCGAAGGTGGCGCATCAGCTTCGGGCTCAGGAACTGGGCGATAAAACTCTCGTCGCGGTAGTTGGCCCAGACGTCGCGCAGCACGCCCATCACGTCGTTCTTTCCGGCGATGTCCGGGAACCACTCGCGGTCCTCGTCTTCCGGCCGGGTGACGATGCGCTCGATGTCCTGCATCATGGCGAAGCCGAGCGCATAGGGGTTGAAGCCGGAAAAGCGCTGGTCGTCGAATTCGGGCTGGAACACGACGTTGGTGTGCGACTGCAGGAATTCGAGGAAATTGCCGTCGCTGATGCGGCCCTGCTGATGCAGCTTGGTCATGATGCGATAGTGGACGTAGGTCGCCGTCCCCTCGTTCATCACCTTGGTCTGGCTCTGCGGATAGAAATATTGCGCGATGTGGCGGACGATGCGCAACAGCTCGCGCTGCCAGGGCGCCAGCCGCGGCGCGCTCTTCTCGAGGAAATACAGCAGGTTCTCCTGCGGCAGGCCGAGCAGCTTGCGGCGCCGTTCGATGCTGAGCGCGGACCGGGTCTTGCTCTTTCCCGCCGGCACGGTGCGCCAGAGGTCGTTGAAGACCTCCTCCTCGTGCTGGCGGCGGCGCCCTGCCCGCTTCTCTTCGGCGCGGAGATCGAGCTTCTTCTTGCCGGGATAGCGGTCGATCCCATGCGACATCAGCGCATGTGCGGCGTCCAGCGTGCGCTCGACTTCGGTGCGGCCGTAGCGATCCTCGCAGCTCATCACATACTTCTTGGCGAAGTCGAGATAGTCCAGAATGCCGTCGGCGTCGGTCCACTGCTTGAACAGGTAATTGTTCTTGAAGAAGTGGTTGTGGCCAAAAGCGGCGTGCGCAATGACCAGCGTCTGCATCGTCGCCGTGTTCTCCTCCATCAGATAGGAGATGCAGGGCGAGGAGTTGATCACGATCTCATAAGCGAGCCCCATCAGGCCCTTGCGGTATGAGGCCTCGTGATAGGCGAACTGCTTTCCGAATGACCAATGCTTGTAGAACAGCGGCATGCCGACCGACGAATAGGCATCCAGCATCTGTTCGGCGGTGATGACCTCGATCTGGTTCGGATAGACGTCGAGCCCGAGATCTTTCGTCGCCACCTCCTCGCAGGCATCCGTGATGCGCTGCAAGGTGTGAAAATCCCAATCGGCGCCTTCGAACAAGCGTTCCGTCATGGAGCGGCTTTCTCCTGGGCAGTGTCGCGGCGCTGGAACAGATCGTGGAACACCGGAAAAATCTCGCTGCGCTCGCTGACCTTGCGCATCGAGAGCGGCGCGCCGCTGTTGCGCAGGCGCTCGTAGAGGGTCCAGAGCGAGGAGTCGGACAGATCGAAGGCGCTGCCGCCGGACTCGCCGACCTCGAGATAGGCGAAGAACTGGCAGACCGGCAGGATCTTGTCGGTCAGCAGCATGCCCGCGAGCTCGCCGTCGGAATAGGAATTGTCGCCGTCGGAGGCTTGCGCGGCGTAGATATTCCAGTCCGACGGGCTGAAGCGTTCGCGCACGATCTCGTGCATCGCCTGCAGCGCGCTGGAGACCAGCGTGCCGCCGGAAGCCGGGCCGTAGAAGAAGGTCTGCTCGTCCACCTCCTCGGCACGATCGGTGTGGCGGATGAAGACGATGTCGACATGCTTGTAGCGACGCTTCAGGAAGACGTAGAGCAGCATGTAGAAGCGCTTGGCGAGATCCTTCATGTGCTCGGACATCGAGCCCGACACGTCCATCAGGCAGAACATCACGGCCTGGGCAACGGGCTTGGGCACCGTCTCGAAGCGGCGATAGCGGATGTCGAGCGGATCGATGAAGGGAATGCGCTTGGACTTCGCCTTCAGTTTTTCGAGCTGGGCCATCAGCACCAGACGCTCGTCCTCATCCGCGCATGCGGCGATGGCGGCTTCCAGCTCTTCGATCTCCTCCTTGCTGGGACGCTTGAGCGCGATACGGCGCGCCATTGCGCGCCGAACCGTCCGGCTCACCGAGATGTTGGATGGCGAGCCCGACGTGGTGTAGCCGGCGCGCTGGATGCCCTCGCTCTCGGTCTGCGCGATCTTGCGCTTGGCCAGATCGGGAAGTTCGAGATCATCGAGGAAGAGATCGACGAATTCGTCGCGGCTGAGCACGAAGCGGAAGGCGTCCTCGCTGTCGCCTTCGCCCGGACCGGAATCCTTGGCGCTGCCCTGGCCGGAGCGCTGGAGATAGTCGCCCTCGATGAACTTCTTGTTGCCCGGCAACACCATGTCGCGCGTTCCGCCGTCGCGGCGGAAACGCGGCTCGTGCATGCCGTCGAGCGGAATCGTGACCTCGCCACCCTCCAGGACGTCCTTGATGTCGCGTTCCTGCGAGGTCTTCTTGACGGCGCCCTGCACCAGGGATTTGGCCCGACGCAAGAACCGCTGCCGGTTCTCGAGACTCTTGCCGCCTGGATTCAGGCGCCTGTCAATAATGTGAATCGGCACTTTACCATCCGCCTCAACCGGCCTGCTTCACGCGCATGTACCATTCGACGAGCCGGCGAACCTGACGCTCGGTGTAGCCGCGCTCCACCATGCGTGCGACGAACTCGCCGTGCTTCTTCTCCGTCTCGCCGTCCTTCTTCGACCCGAAGGAGATGACCGGAAGCAGGTCCTCGACCTGGGAGAATATCCGCTTTTCGATCACATCGCGAATCTTCTCGTAGGAGATCCAGGTCGGATTCTTGCCACCGTTCTGGGCGCGCGACCGTAACGAGAATTTGACCACCTCGTTGCGGAAATCCTTCGGGTTGGCGATGCCCGCCGGCTTCTCGATCTTGGTCAGCTCCTGGTTCAAGAGTTCGCGATCAAGCAGCTGGCCGGTGTCGGCGTCCTTGAAATCTTGGTCCTCGATCCAGGCATCGGCGTAATCGACATAGCGGTCGAACAGGTTCTGGCCGTAATCCGAGTAGGATTCGAGATAAGCCTTCTGGATCTCGTTTCCGATGAACTCGGCATAACGCGGTGCAAGGTCCGCCTTGATGAATTCGAGGTAGCGCTTCTCGACTTCCTCGGGCAGCTGCTCGCGCTTGATCGATTGCTCCAGCGCGTACATCAGATGCACGGCGTCGGCGGCGACTTCCTGCGGATCGTGGTTGAAGGTCGCAGCCAGGATCTTGAAGGCAAAGCGGGTGGAGACACCGTCCATGCCCTCGTCGACGCCGGCGGCATCGCGATATTCCTGGACGCTGCGCGCCTTCGGATCGGTCTCCTTCAGGCTCTCGCCGTCGTAAACCCTCATCTTGGCGTAGGTCGTGGAATTTTCGTGCTTCCGCAGCCGAGACATCACCGAGAACCGCGCCAGCGTCTCCAGCGTCGCGGGCGCGCAAGGCGCGGCCGCGAGCTCGGAGCCCTGGATCAGCTTCTCGTAGATCTTCTGCTCTTCCGTGATCCGCAGGCAATAAGGCACCTTGATCACGCAGATGCGGTCGATGAAGGCCTCGTTGTTCTTGTTGGCCTTGAAGCTCGACCACTCGGCTTCATTGGAGTGCGCGAGGATGACGCCGGTGAACGGAATAGCGCCGATGTTCTCGGTGCCGATGTAGTTGCCTTCCTGCGTCGCGGTGAGCAGCGGGTGCAGCATCTTGATCGGCGCCTTGAACATCTCGACGAACTCGAGCACGCCCTGGTTGGCGCGGTTGAGGCCGCCGGAATAGCTGTAGGCGTCGGGATCGTTCTGCGCGTAGGTTTCGAGCTTGCGGATGTCGACCTTGCCGACCAGCGAGGAGATGTCCTGGTTGTTCTCGTCACCCGGCTCGGTCTTGGCGATGCCGATCTGGCGCAGCCGCGACGGCTGGATCTTTGCGACCCGAAACTGGGAAATGTCGCCGCCAAAGGCTTCCAGCCGCTTGTAGCACCACGGGCTCATCAGGCCGGTGAGACGGCGGCGCGGAATGCCGTATTTCTCTTCCAGCATCGGGCCGAGCTGATCCGGATCGAACAGGCTGAGCGGGCTTTCGAACACGGGCGAGAGCTCGTCGCCGGCCTTGAGCACGTAGATCGGGTGCACTTCCATCAGCGACTTGAGCCGCTCGGCGAGCGAGGACTTGCCGCCGCCGACCGGACCGAGCAGATACAGGATCTGCTTGCGCTCTTCGAGGCCCTGCGCCGCGTGACGGAAGAAACCGACGATGCGCTCGATGGTTTCTTCCATGCCGTAGAAGCCGGCGAATGCCGGATAGGTGCGGATCGTGCGGTTCAAAAAAATACGGCCAAGGCGTGGGTCCTTGGCCGTGTCAATCGTCTGGGGCTCACCGATCGCTGCTAGCAGTCGTTCGGCCGCGTTCGCGTATTTCATGGGATCGCTTCGACACGATTCCAGATATTCCGCCATCGACATGTCGTGTTGGCTTCTCGCCTCGAACGACTTAGCGAAAGCGTTGAATAGAGAATCGTTGTACATGATCCCTCTCCGCGTGAGTTCCGCTACACAATTGAACGAAAGCAGCGACCGGACCGTTCCTTAGCGCCACTCTCGAATCAGCGTGAGCACATGACGATCATTCGACACCCGGGCGCCTTCTCGGCGCAACGCACAACGTAGGCACAGGGTGAGTTACGAACAGGCACCTGCCTGATATTTGAGCGAATCTTTGTCTATATTGGCTCATTTCCAGAAAATGTCACTCGCTCGCAACATCCGGGCGTTACCGGGGATGCGTTCATCCGGCGCCCCATCATAGCGATCTGGGAACGGCGATCTTATGACGCTTGTACGGCGAAGCCTTGGGTGCCGCGTTCATCTTCCTGCTGCAATGCGGTGCGTGGACCGCCGGCGGCGTGACAGTCGCGGCAAGCGCGCAGCAGTGTATCAAAATCGGTCGCCAGGCCCTCCGACTGGATGACGATGCGGTCGTTCTGCCGATCGTCCTGCGCACAACGGGCCAAGCCGCGGATGGTGCAGAGCTGCCGCTGCAAGGCCGGCGTCGGCGTCAGCACGATCACCTTGCGCCCGCGGCGTTCTTCAGCCGAAATCTCCGCAATCGAGTCCCACAGCAAAAATTCATTGCCGATGCGGAGATCGCGGATGCCATAGGGGGTGACGATCACCACCGATCCCCGTTCGGCGGGGAGCATCCAGATCAGCCGACCGGTAATCAGGGCGAACACCACCACGCCAGCAGAGCCGACCGTCGTGTCGTAATCGCCAAAAGCATCCCACCAGCCCAACGCGAGTGTCGCGCTGAGCAGCGTCATGGCGAAGCCTGCTACGACCAGCAGCCGCGTTTGGGTCGTACATGGACCGATTTCGAGATCGTGGGACGCATCGACGCTTCCGGTCGACGTGACCGATTTGGGACTGTCTGTGACGGCGAGCGCCAGACGGTCATGATGTGCTTGCATGCTTTCCCCCAGCATGGCCATTCGCGACCGAGCCACGACGCATCAGGCGGACCGGAATCCGCTGATGAGTACTCCGCGCAGCCACTAGCGACGAGCCGAGGCAGCTGACGTTACGCAACGAGGCCAGGCCGATTTCTCACGGCCAACGACCTTTTACGCAACTCGGCCCCCTACGCGGATCGCCATGATCGCGACGGAGTTACACCGGAGGATATGACGCCCATACCCTTGATTGGTTCCCTCAAGGATGCATGTAAGCTAGAGGATAGCGCGTCAGGACCGGCGCGGAAACCCCTCGCCCGCAGGCTTGGAGATAAATTAGCATCATGAATCCCGTCAAAGAACTGGAAAAGCACGGACAAGCCGTCTGGCTGGACTTCCTGGCCCGCGGCTTCATCGCCAAAGGCGACCTGAAGCGGCTGATCGACACCGACGGCGTCAAGGGCGTCACCTCCAACCCCTCGATCTTCGAGAAGGCGATCGGCAGCTCGGACGAATACGACGCGCCGATCGGCAAGGCATTGAAGCGCGGCGATCGGTCGGTCGCCGACCTGTTCGAGGCCGTCGCGGTCGAGGACATCCAGAACGCCGCCGACGTGCTGCGCCCAGTCTACGACCGCCTCAAGGGCGGCGACGGCTATGTCAGCCTGGAAGTCTCGCCCTATCTGGCGATGGACACCGGTGAAACGGTCACCGAGGCACGGCGGCTCTGGAAGGACGTCAACCGCAAGAACCTGATGGTGAAGGTGCCGGCGACGCCGGACGGCCTGCCGGCGATCGAACAGCTCATCGGCGACGGAATCAGCATCAACATCACGCTGCTGTTCTCCAGGGACGTCTATCTGCAAGTCGCCGAGGCCTATCTCGCCGGTCTGGAGCAATACGTCGCAGGTGGCGGCGACCCCTCCCACGTGGCGAGCGTCGCGAGCTTCTTCGTCAGTCGCATCGACTCGGTGGTCGACAAGCAGCTCGACGAGAAGATCGCCCGCGCCAACGATCCGAGCGAGAAGGAACGGCTCGCCGCGCTGAAGGGCAAGGTCGCGATCGCCAATGCGAAGGTCGCCTACCAGGATTACAAGCGCCTGTTCTCGGGGCCGCGCTGGGAGAAGCTCGCGGCCAAGGGCGCCAAACCGCAGCGCATGCTGTGGGCCTCGACCGGCACCAAGAACAAGGATTACAGCGACGTCCTCTATGTCGAGGAATTGATCGGTCCCGACACCATCAACACCGTGCCGCCAGCGACGCTGGATGCGTTCCGCGACCACGGCACGCCGCGCGACAGCCTGGAAGAGAATGTCGACGACGCCAGGCGCGTGCTGGACGAACTGGAGCGCTCCGGCGTCTCGCTCGACGCCATCACCGAGGAGCTCGTCAAGGACGGCGTCAAGCAGTTTGCCGACGCCGCCGACAAGCTCTATGGCGCGGTCGCCCACAAGCGCGCCACCGTGCTCGGGCCCGCGATCGACCGCCAGCTTCTCTCGCTCGGCGACGGTCTCGGCAAGGCCGTGGCCAAGAGCACCGAGGAATGGCGCGCATCCGCCAAGATCCGCCGGCTTTGGCAGCGCGACAAGTCGGTCTGGACCGGCACCGACGAGGATAAATGGCTCGGCTGGCTCGACAGCGCCGCCAAGGCCGACGTGGCCGACTATGAGGATTATGCCAGCCGTGTGAAAGGCCAGAAATTCTCCGACGCCGTCGTGCTCGGCATGGGCGGATCAAGCCTCGGGCCGGAGGTGCTGGCCGAGACCTTCGGCAAGAAGCCCGGGTTCCCGAAGCTGCACGTGCTGGATTCCACCGATCCGGCGCAGGTGCGGGCGATGGAAGCCAGGATCGACATCGCCAACACTGTGTTCATCGTCTCCAGCAAATCCGGCGGCACCACCGAACCGAATGCGATGAAGGATTATTTCCACGAGCGCGTCGCGCAGGCGGTCGGGCCGAAGGTCAAGACCGGCCATCGCTTTATTGCGGTCACCGATCCCGGGTCGTCGCTGGAGAAGGCGGCGAAGACGCTGAACTACGCGCGCATCTTCCACGGCGAGCCCTCCATCGGAGGACGCTACTCGGTGCTCTCGCCGTTCGGGCTGGTGCCGGCGGCAACCGCGGGCATCGATATCAAGACCTTCGTCAAGCACGCGCTTGCGATGGCCCGCTCCTGCGGACCGGACGTGCCGCCAAGTGAAAACCCCGGCGTGCAGCTCGGTCTTGCCATGGGCCATGCAGCGCTGGAAGGTCGCGACAAGGTGACGATCCTGTCGTCGAAGAAGATCGCCGATTTCGGCGCCTGGGCCGAGCAGCTCATCGCGGAATCGACCGGCAAGGACGGCAAGGGCCTGATCCCGATCGACGGCGAGCCGCTGGGCGAGCCCGCGGTCTATGGCAATGACCGGCTCTTCATCGACATCCGTATCGAGGGTGAGGCGGACCCCGCCCATGACTCGCAGCTTGCTGCGATCGAAGCGGCCGGCCATCCCGTCGTGCGTATCGTGATGAAGTCGATCGACCATCTCGGCCAGGAGTTCTTCCGCTTCGAGATGGCAACGGCGGTCGCGGGCAGCATCCTTGGCATCAACCCGTTCGACCAGCCGGACGTGGAAGCGGCCAAGATCAAGACCCGAGAGCTCACCGCCTCGTTCGAAAAGACCGGCACGCTGCCGGCCGAACGGCCGGTTGTCAGCACCAATGAGGCCGATCTCTACACCGACGAGACCAATGCCGCGGCCCTGCGGGCCGCCGGCGCCAACGGCGACCTCACCTCGTGGCTGAAGGCGCATCTGTCGCGCTCCAAACATGGCGACTATGTCGCCCTGCTCGGCTACATCGCCCGCGACAAGGCGACGATCGACGCACTCCAGACCATGCGGCTCGAAGTGCGCGAGAAGCGAAATGTCGCAACCTGCGCCGAGTTCGGCCCGCGTTTCCTGCACTCCACCGGGCAGGCCTACAAGGGCGGGCCCGACAGCGGCGTGTTCCTCCAGATCACCGCCGACGATGCCAGGGACTTGCCGGTGCCGGGCCAGAAGGCCAGCTTCGGCGTCATCAAGGCCGCGCAGGCGCGCGGCGACTTCGACGTGCTTACCGAGCGCGGCCGGCGCGCGCTGCGGGTCCACCTGAAGGGTGGGCTCAAGAAGGGTCTCGCGGCGCTCAATGCGGCGCTCAATGACGCACTGAACTAAGGGAATTTCTCAAATGCAACTCGGCATGATCGGCCTCGGCCGGATGGGCGGCAACATCGTTCGCCGCCTGATGCGCCAGGGACATTCGACCGTGGTCTACGACAAGGACGCCAAGGCCGTCGCGGGCCTTGTCGCAGACGGCGCGACAGGCTCGGCGACGCTCGAGGAGTTCATTGCGAAACTGGAGCGGCCGCGCACGGCCTGGGTGATGCTGCCGGCCGGCCACATCACCGAGACCACGATCGATACCATCGCGGGCGTGATGCAGGAAGGCGACGTGATCATCGACGGCGGTAACACGTTCTGGCAGGACGACGTCCGCCGCGGCAAGGCGCTGAAGGAGCGCGGCATCCACTATGTCGACGTCGGCACCTCCGGCGGCGTCTGGGGCCTCGACCGCGGCTATTGCATGATGATCGGCGGCGAGAAACAGGTGGTCGATCGGCTCGATCCGATCTTCGCCGCGCTCGCGCCCGGCACCGGCGACATTCCACGCACGGAGGGACGTGAGGGGCGCGATCCCCGCATCGAGCAGGGCTACATCCATGCCGGTCCGGTTGGCGCCGGACATTTCGTCAAGATGATCCACAACGGCATCGAATACGGCTTGATGCAGGCCTATGCCGAAGGTTTTGATATCCTCAAGAACGCCAACATCGAGGCCTTGCCGGCGGATCATCGTTACGATTTCGATCTCGCCGACATCGCCGAAGTGTGGCGGCGCGGCAGCGTGATCCCGTCCTGGCTGCTCGACCTTACCTCGACCGCGCTCGCGGATAGCCCTGCGCTGGCGGAGTATTCCGGTTTCGTCGAGGATTCCGGCGAAGGACGCTGGACCGTGAATGCCGCCATCGACGAGGCCGTGCCGGCCGAAGTCCTGACCGCGGCGCTGTTCGCACGTTTCCGTTCCCGCAAGGAACACACCTTCGCCGAGAAAATACTCTCAGCGATGCGAGCCGGCTTCGGCGGCCACAAGGAGCCGAAGCAGTCGGCTGCTTCGAAGCCCAAATAGCTCGAAGCGGAAGTAAAACGTAACAAGCGAAGGCCAATAGTTCGTGACAAAAGACCCGCAGCCAAAGCGCAAGCCGGAAAATTGCGCCTTCGTCATCTTTGGCGTGACCGGAGACCTCACCCATCGACTGGTGATGCCCTCGCTGTACAATCTGGCGGCCGAGAAAATGCTGCCGGAGAAATTCTGCGTCGTCGGCGTGGCCCGCAAGGGCCAGTCGGACGACGAATTGCGCGTGAGCCTGATGAAAGGCCTGCGCGAGTTCGCGACGCGCCCCGTGGACGACGTCGTCGCCCGGCAGCTCCTGCAATGCGTCACCTTCGTGGAGGCCGACGCAAAGGACCCGCCGTCATTCGATCGCCTGCGCGCGCATCTCGATCAGCTGGAATGCTCGGAAGGTACCGGTGGCAACCGGCTGTTCTACCTTGCGACCCCGCCGGCCGCATTCGCGCCGACCGCGCGCGAGCTCGGCCGCACCGGCATGATGAAGGAGAACGGCGCGTGGCGGCGGCTGGTGATCGAAAAGCCGTTCGGCACCGATCTTGCGTCGGCGCGCGCGCTGAACACCGAACTCCTGAAGATCATGGACGAGCACCAGATTTACCGGATCGATCACTATCTCGGCAAGGAGACGGTGCAGAACATCCTGGTGCTGCGCTTTGCCAACGGCATGTTCGAGCCGATCTGGAATCGCAACCATATCGACCACATCCAGATCACGGTGGAGGAAAAGCTCGGCGTCGGCCATCGCGGCGGCTTTTACGACGCCACCGGCGCGCTGCGCGACATGGTGCCGAACCATCTGTTTCAGTTGATGTCGCTGGTCGCGATGGAGCCGCCGGCGCGTTTCGACGCCCATTCCGTGCGCTCCGAGAAGGCCGAGATTCTGACCTCGATTCAGCGCCCGAGCGAAGATGAAGCGCTGAAGAGCTCGGTGCGCGCCCAATATCTCTCGGGGCGCATCGGCGACGATGAGATCCCGGACTATCGCAAGACCGAGGACGTCAAGCCCGGCAGCACCACCGAGACCTATGTCGCGCTGAAGCTGATGATCGACAATTGGCGCTGGGCCGGCGTGCCGTTCTATTTGCGCACCGGCAAGGCGCTCGGCCACAAGCGCACCGAGGTCGCGATCAAGTTCAAGCAGGCACCGTTGTCGATGTTCTCAGGCACCGCTGTCGATCGCCTCTCCCAGAACTTCCTCACGATCGGCATCGCGCCGACCGAGACCATCGAGCTCCAGTTCAACGCCAAGATCCCGGGGCCGAGCGTCACCATCGACGGCGTCGAGATGAAGTTCCGCTATGGCGACTATTTCCGGGCCGATCCCTCGACCGGCTACGAGACGCTGATCTACGACTGCATGATCGGCGACAACATCCTGTTCCAGCGCGCCGACGGCATCGAGGCCGGATGGCAGGCGGTGCAGCCGTTCCTGGACGCCTGGAAGAACGCGGGCAGCAACGGCATCGAGACCTATCAAGCCGGCAGCGACGGCCCCGCCTGCGCCGATGAATTGCTCCGCCGCGACGGCCGAAGCTGGCGGAAGTTTTCGTGACGGCTGCGGGACAGCCGAAGCTGATCGTCGAGGCCGACGCCGAGGCTCTCGCGCGGGCCGCGGCCGAGCGGGTGATGGCGCGAATCGCGGCCAATCCCGGGCGCATCGCGATATGCCTGACCGGCGGCTCCAGCCCGAAGAAGCTCTACCAGCTTTTGGGCAGCGAGGTCTGGCGCGAAAAAATCCCGTGGGAGCGCGTGCACTGGTTCATCGGTGACGAGCGCTTCGTGCCCGAAAGCGATCCCCTCAACAACATGGCGGTCGCGCGCGCGACCTTTCTCGATCGCAACGCGCCCTCCGGCCATGTTCACCCGATCCCGACGACGGCTGACACCCCCGATCAGAGCGCCGAGCCCTATGCGCGCGAGCTGCAGGCTTTCTACGGCGCGGAAAGCCTGGATCCGGCGCGGCCGCTGTTCGACATGGTCTTGATGGGCGCAGGTCCCGACGGCCACACCGCTTCGCTGTTCCCGGGCTATCCTGCGATCGAGGAGACCGAGCGCTGGGTGGTCGGCGTCCCCAAAGCCAATGTTGCCCCCTTCGTGCCGCGGGTCTCGCTCACCCTGCCTGCGCTGGCGTCCTGCCGCGAAATGCTGTTCGAGATAGCGGGGCACGACAAGCAGCCGATCTTGACGCGCCTGCTCAATGGCGAGACTCTGCCGGCCGTACGCGCGCGCTCGAATGGCGAGACCGTCTGGCTGGTCGACCAGGCCGCGCTTCCGGGGGGAATTCGTGACGGGCGTTGAAGCACCTTGTGCATTGATCGTGATGGGCGTGTCGGGCTCGGGCAAGAGCACGGTTGCAAAAGCGTTGGGCGAGCGCCTCGGCTGGCGATTCGAGGACGGAGACAGCTTTCATCCCGCCAGCAATGTCGAGAAGATGCGGGCCGGCCATCCCCTCACCGACGAGGATCGCTGGCCCTGGCTCAACGCCATCGCCGACGAGATCGCGCGGGTCTGTGACAAGGGCGAGCACGTGATCATCGCCTGCTCGGCGCTAAAGCATACTTATCGGGATGTGCTGCTGCGCGGACGCGACGACGTCCGCTTCGTCTTCCTAAGGGGCACGAAGGAGCTGATCGCCGCCCGCCTCGCGCAACGCAAGGGGCACTTCATGCCGCCCGGCCTGCTGACGAGCCAATTCAACACGCTAGAGCCGCCGGAGGCTGGCGAGCACGTGATCACCGTCTCGATCGACGAATCCGTGGAAGCGATCGTGGACGGCGCGGTGCGGCAGTTGAAACTGGGCGGCGCGAAACGCTGAGGCCAAACACCCAAGAAACACCCAAGGGACCGTCATGACAAAAATCTCGCTCGTCGTCTCCGACGTCGACGGTACGCTGCTGACCAAGGACAAGACGCTGACCAACCGCGCGAGGTCAGCGGTGCAGCGTCTGCACCAGGCCGGCATCGGTTTCACGATTACGTCGAGCCGCCCCGCGATCGGCATGCGCTTCCTGATCGAGCCGCTGGCGCTCTGGCTGCCGGTCGGCCCGTTCAACGGCTCCTCGATCGTCGACCCCGAGATGAATCCGGTCGAGCAGCATCTCATCCCCGCCGGCGCGGCCGAGCGAAGCTTGCAAATTCTCCGGGACTTCGGCGCCGACATCTGGCTGTTCACCACCGACAAATGGCTGATCGACAGGCTTGATGGCCAATACGTCGCTCACGAGCAGCATACGATCCGCTCCGATCCGACCATCGTCACGGATTTCTCGCCGTATCTCGCCAGCGCCTGCAAGATCGTCGGCGCCAGCGCCGATGCGGCGGGCCTCGAGCGTTGCGAGAAGGCGATGCAGAAGGCGCTCGGCAGCGAGGCGATGGCAGTGCGTTCGCAAACCTACTACCTCGACATCACCCCGCCCGGCTTCGACAAGGGCACATTCGTGCAAGCCATGGCCAAGCGCCTCGGCATTTCAACCGACGCGGTCGCCACCATCGGCGACATGCAGAACGACCTCGCGATGTTCCGCGTCAGCGGCACCTCGATCGCGATGGGCAATGCGGCCGACAACGTCAAGGAGCAGGCGACCCACGTCACCGCGACCAACGAGCAGGACGGTTTTGCGGAGGCGATGGAGATGATCTTGAAGCGGAACGGGGTCGCCTAGGTCACTACTTCGACCGCTGCATCGCGGGCTTCTGGCTGCCCTGCCTTGCCGCCGACAGATTATGCGCGGTGTTGACCAGCGCGATGTGAGTCAGCGCCTGCGGGAAATTGCCGGTCTGACGCTTGGCGCCTGAATCATATTCCTCGGCCAGCAGCCCGACGTCATTGGCGATACCGACCACGCGGTCGAACAATATCTGCGCCTTGTCGAGATCGCCCGACAGCACATGGGCATCGGCCAGCCACAGGCTGCAGGCAAGGAAGGCGCCTTCGAGCGGCGGTTGCCCCGCAGGCACCTCGCGGGGATCGTGCCGCAGCACGAAGCCGTCGCGCAGCATGTGGTTTTCGACCGCCGCGATGGTGCCGCGAATGCGCGGATCCGACGCTTCCAGGAAGCCGACGGCCGGCAGCAGCAGCACGCTGGCATCGAGCAGCTTCGAGCCGTAGGACTCCACGAAGGCATTCTCCTCCACGTCGAAGCCCCTGTTGCAGACGTCGCGATGAATGGCGTCGCGCAAGGTGCGCCAGTGCAGCAGGGGCGCCTTGAAGCCGAAGGTCTCGGCGCTCTTGATGCCGCGGTCGAAGGCGACCCAGGTCATCACCTTGGAGAAGACGTAGTGCTTCGGCTCTCCGCGCCGCTCCCAGATGCCATGATCGGGCTGGTCCCAGACTTCGGCGAGGTGCTTGAGCACGGCGCATTCCAGCGCCCAGCTCTCGTCATCGAGCTTGAGCTTGGCCATCCGCGATTGGTGGAAGGCGTCGATCAGTTCGCCGTAGACGTCGAGCTGGAGCTGCGCATGCGCGGCATTGCCGACGCGCACCGGCTGCGCGCCCTCGTAGCCGTCGAGCCAGGTCGCCTCCCATTCCAGCAGCCGCCGCTGGCCCCAGATGCCGTACATGATCTGCATGTTCGACGGTGAGCCTGCCGCCGCACGCAACAGCCAATTGTGCCAGGCCGAGGCTTCCTCGGTGTAACCCGAGTTCATCAGCGCCAGCAGCGTGAAGGTGGCATCGCGCAGCCAGCAGAAGCGGTAGTCCCAATTCCTGGCGCCGCCAAGCTTCTCCGGCAACGAGGTGGTCGGCGCCGCGACGATGCCGCCGGTCGGACCGAAGGTCAGCGCCTTGAGTGTGATCAGCGAGCGCACGATCAGGTCGCGATAGTCGCCATCGCGATTGCAGTGGCTGCACCAGTCCTGCCAGAATTTTTCCGTCTCCTGAAGCGCGAGCTCCGGGTCGATCGGCGGGGGTGGCTCGAGATGCGAGGGGCCGTAGGTCAGCACGAACGGCACGGTCTCGCCGGCCTTCACTTCGAAATCGGAAACCGTGGTCAGATCCTCGCCGCGGGTCTGCGCCGGCGTCCGCAGCACGGTCATGTCCTGCCCGGCGACCGCCAGCAGGGAATGGTCGATCCGCCGCACCCACGGGATGTCGACTCCGAAGCCGAAGCGGATGACGAGCTCCATCCGCATCTTGACCGTGCCGCTGACTCCGCGGACCAGCCGCACGATGTCGGAGGCCTTGCCGCGCGGCGGCATGAAGTCGATCAGCGCAACGGTGCCGCTCTTCGTCTCGAAGCGCGTTTCGAGGATGAGGGTGTCGCCGAGATAGCGGCGCGACGTCGCGGTGACGTCCTCGCCCGGCGCGATCAGCCAGCGGCCGTTCTTGTGCGTGCCGAGGAGCGCGGCGAAGCAGGCATCGGAATCGAAGGCCGGCCAGCACAGCCAGTCGATCGAGCCGTTGCGGCCGACCAGCGCCGCGGTCTCGCAGTCGCCGATCAGCGCATAGTCCTCGATTTTCTGAGACAATGTCGTGCGAGCCTCGAAAACGACGTCCGGAGACCCCGGCGATCAACGCCCGCCGGGCAACGAGCGTTCCCGTGTCGCGGCCTTCAAAGCCGCGAGATCGACTTTCGAGGCGATCTTGTCGAGCGTCACGGGCAGGCGCTGGCGCCAGTTCGGATGCTCGTCGATCGTGCCGGGAATGTTGGGCTGGTCGATCACGCCGAGCAGATCCTCCAGCGACACCGCAAGCAGCCGCGAGGGCGTGCGCGACAGGAAGGCGAGCACCGAATAGACATCATTGGCACGGATGCCGTTGGCACGCAGGATCTCGTCGAGCAGGCCGAGCGCATCCCAGCGGGCCTGATCGTTCTCGCCGGGATCGAGCCCGAGCGAGCGCTTCATCTTGAGATCGCTGAATGAGCGCCAGCCGGCATAGGTCGACAAATCATGGGTGTTCAGCGTCACCAGCGCGTTGGGCCGGTAGTGATCGACGGGCCGGAAGTGACCGGCATCGTCGCGCTCGAACATCATGACGAGGTAGGACCAGATACCGAAATCCTGCATGGTCTCGCGAAAACCTTCCGGCACCGTGCCGAGGTCCTCGCCGATGACGATGCACTTATGGGCCGCGCTCTCGCGCGCCACGGTCGCCAGCAGCGCCTCGAACGGCATCTGCACATAGGCGCCATTGTCGGGCTTGAAGCCGCGCGGCACCAGATACAGCCGCTTCAGGCCCAGCACGTGATCGAGACGGATGGCACCGGAATGGCGCATCGATGCCGCGAGCATATCGGCGAACGGCACGAACGACTGCGCCTCCAGGCCGCCGGCGTTGAACCCGGCAAGGCCCCAATCCTGGCCGATGGTGTTGAGCACGTCCGGCGGCGCGCCGACCGCGAGATGACGGGAAATCGCCCCCTGCTCATTCCAGGCATCGAAGCCGTTCGACTGCACGCCGACAGCAACGTCGAGATAGAGCCCGACCCGCATGCCGAGCTGGCCGGCCAGCTCCTTGGTGGCATGCAATTGGCTATCGGCGGTCCATTGCACGAATTCGACGAACTCGACCTCGTGCTTGTCGGGGCCATTGCGCAGCTCGGCGCATTTTGTCTCGTCCGGCTGCTGCCATTCCATCGGCCATTCCCACCACGGCGCCGCGAAGCGATGACGGAGCACCTCAAAGCAGGCAAAACGGGACAACAGCGGCGCGCGAGCCGCGCGGAAGGCGTCGAACTGGTTGCGGCGGACGCCGCTCGCGGTTTTCACGAAGCTGTCGAAGGCGGCACGCAAGGCCAGCCATTTCAAGGCCGCCATGTCCGAATAGGGCACACGATCACCGTGACGGAGCCGCGCGGCGGTCGCGGCCGCGTCGGGGACGAGGTCGGGCGAAAATTCCGGGATCGCCTCGACGTCGATATAGAGCGGATTGAGAAACAGCCGGCTGTTCGGCGAATAGGGGCTGCAATCGGCCGGATGGTCGTCGAACAGCACATGCAGGGGATTGAGCCCGACGCCGTCGGCTCCCAACTGCTTGGCGAGCCGGACGAGACCGGCGAGGTCGGTGAAATCACCGATGCCCCAATTGCGGTCCGAGCGGACGCTGTAGAGCTGCACGGCAAGCAGCCAGCCGCGGTCGAAATCGCCGCCAAAGGCCCGCTCCGGCGCCACGATCATCGGCACCTCTTCGGTCACGCCTTCGGCATCGGTCAGCGTCAGGCGGTGATAGCCGAGCGGCAGGCCGGCGGGCCAGGCAATCACGGGCTCGCGCGTCTCACCTTGCGCGATCAAACTGCCGTTGCCGGTCATCTTCCATTTGAGCGGCGGCGCACCGATCGTCACCAATTCGGTGCGCGGCTGTCCCAAGGCGCGCACCACCACGGGCCCGCTGACGAAGCGGTAAACCCGCTTCTCAGGCAGGGCATCGAGGATGGATTTGAGGGCCACGGGATCGGTGACCCGCAGCTTTCCGAGGGCATCGACGAATTCGGATTGAACGCCCTTGATCCGGGCTTGAGCTAAAAGATCCATTCGGCACGCAGCTTGCAAGCCATTCTCTGGCCGGGGGAATTGATTTTAACGAGGTCACGGAAGAGGTTAGTCTGGGTTAACTCGCAAACCGCGCCTGCCGTTCCCCAGGGAACCAATGACACACAAGCGGCTTTCTATATAGGTATCAAGCGTAGGTTCCCGGCAAGGGAAACGGGCTCCTGCTTTCTTGTCAATGGCATCACCGTGAACAAGACAATTCAAACTGTCGAGAGTGCCGCAGCCGGCAGCACTTTCCTCATCGAAGACGTCTATCCCCTGATCGACGGCGGGCGCTTCGCCGTGAAGCGGATCGCGCGCGAACCGGTCGAGGTCTGGGCCGACATCTACCGCGACGGCGACGCCGTGATCGGCGCAGCGCTGATCTGGCGACAAGAGCAGGACCGCGAATGGCAGAGCGAGCCGATGATCCCTCACGGCAATGACCGCTGGTCCGGCGCGTTCACACCCGTCGAGCCCGGCAAATATGTCTATGCGATCGAGGCATGGACCGACGAGTTCGCCACCTGGTCGCACGCGATCACGCGCAAGCAGCGCTCCGGTGCCGACGTCACCCTCGATGCGATCGAGGGCGCCGGCCTTCTGACCAAGGCGCATGGCGCGCAGCAGGACGCCGCCGCCGTCATCGTCAGGCAATGCGAGGACTATCTTCAGACCGGCGACGTTGCCCCGCTGCTGGCAACCGAACTCGGCGCAGCCATGGCCGAGAGCCAGTCGCGGCTCGACCTGACGCGCTCGGCGCCCTTCCCGCTCGTCGTCGACCGCGACAAGGCGCGCTTCGGCGCCTGGTATCAGATGATGCCGCGCAGTCAGAGCGTGGTGTCAGGACAGCATGGCACGCTCCGCGACTGCATCGCGCGCGTGCCCGACATCGCCGCGATGGGCTTTGACGTGCTCTACTTCACGCCCATTCATCCCATTGGCCGCACCCGGCGCAAGGGCCGCAACAACACGCCGGTGGCGACTGAAGGCGATCCCGGCTCGCCTTATGCGATCGGCGCCATTGAAGGCGGGCACGACGCGCTGCATCCCGAACTCGGCACGATCGAGGATTTTCGCGCGCTGGTCGCGACCTGCCTGGAATACGGGCTCGAGCTCGCGCTCGACTTCGCCGTGCAATGCTCGCCGGACCACCCGTGGCTGACGCAACATCCGGAATGGTTCAAATGGCGCCCGGATCGCTCGGTGCGGACGGCTGACGGGCCCTATTCCGATATCGTGATCCCCGATTTTACGTCCGTCGACCGGGTTGGACTATGGACCGCGTTTCGCGACGCCTTGCTGTTCTGGATCGACCACGGCGTCACCATCTTCGCCATCGACAATCACGACACCGCGCCGCTCGCCTTCTGGGAATGGCTCATCCGTGACATCCGCCGCCGGCATCCCGAGGTAATCCTGTTCTCCAAGACGTATGCCCGCCCGAAGCTGATGAAGGGCCTCGCCAAGCTCGGCTTTGCACAATCCTTCAGCTATTTCCCCTGGCGAACGGCGAAGTGGGAGCTGGAGCAATATCTCGGCGAGCTGACGCGCTATCCCGAACGTGACTTCTATCGGCCGAACCTGTTCGTGAGCACGCCCGACCTGCTGCCCTATCATCTGCAGGGCGGCGAGACCTGGGCGTTCAAATCGCGCGTCGCGCTGGCCGCGACGTTGTCCGGCAATTACGGCGTCTACAGCGGGTTCGAGTTGCTAGAGCACGACGCGATCCCGGGCCGCGAGGAGTATCTCGACTCCGAGAAATACCAGATCAAGCAGCGCGACTGGGACAAGCCCGGCAATATCAAGACGTACATCACGGAGCTCAATCGCATCCGCAACGAGAATGCTGCGCTTCAGCAGGCGGCGAACCTGCGCTTCCTCGGCATCGAAGACGACGAGACGATCGCCTTCGTCAAGGAAGCGACCGACCCGGCCAACATCGTCGTGGCCGTGGTTGCGCTCTCGCGCCACGTACGCGAATTCTGGTTGCCGCTCGGCGACATCACGGTTGACGCCGGCGGGCAGCGACACCACGTGTCGGCACTCGAAAACCTCCTCACCGGCGAACAGGCCCGCATCGAATGGGGCGGGATCAAATTGCGTATCGATCCCGAGCGCGATCCGGCGCTGCTGTTCCGCTGCCTGGCGTAAGGGCGCACGCCATGAACGTATTGTCTTCCGTCGACACCAAGAAAGCCGAGGCTGCCGAGATCGTGGATGAACTCTGGTACAAGGACGCCATCATCTATCAGCTTCACGTCAAGGCGTTTGCTGACAGCAATCATGACGGCATCGGCGATTTCGCAGGGCTGACCGAGAAGCTGCCTTATCTCCAGGAGCTCGGCGTCACCGCGCTGTGGCTGCTGCCGTTCTATCCTTCGCCCGGCCGTGACGACGGCTACGACATCGCCGACTACGGCGCGGTCAACCCCGATTTCGGGACGATGAAGGATTTCAAGCGCTTCATCCAGGAAGCGCAGAAACGCGGGCTGCGCGTCATCACCGAGCTCGTCGTCAACCACACCTCGGACCAGCACAATTGGTTCAAGCGCGCGCGCCGCAGCCCTCCGGGCTCGAGCGCCCGCAACTGGTATGTCTGGAGCGACACCGACCAGAAATACCAGGGCACCCGCATCATCTTCACCGACACCGAGAAGTCGAACTGGACCTGGGATCACGAGGCCGGCGCGTTCTATTGGCACCGCTTCTTCTCGCACCAGCCGGATCTCAATTTCGACAATCCGCGCGTCGTCAGCGCCCTGATCCAGGTGATGAAGCGCTGGCTCGATGCCGGCGTCGACGGCTTCCGTCTTGACGCCATTCCCTATCTCTGCGAGCGCGAAGGTACCTCGAACGAGAACCTCCCCGAGACGCATGCCATCATCAAGCGGCTGCGCCACGAGCTGGATTCCTACTCCAAGGGCAAGCTGCTGCTGGCCGAAGCCAATCAATGGCCGGAGGACGTGCAGGAATATTTCGGCCGGGGCGACGAGTGCCACATGGCCTATCACTTCCCGCTGATGCCGCGCATCTACATGGCGATCGCCCAGGAGGACCGTTTCCCGATCACCGACATCCTGCGCCAGACGCCGGACATTCCGGCGAGCTGCCAATGGGCGCTGTTCCTGCGCAACCATGACGAGCTGACGCTGGAGATGGTGACCGACGTCGAGCGCGACTATCTATGGACCACCTACGCCAACGATCCGCGCGCCCGCATCAATGTCGGCATCCGCCGCCGCCTCGCGCCGCTGATGGACAATGACCGGCGCAAGATCGAGCTGATGAACTCGCTGCTGCTGTCCTTCCCCGGCACGCCGATCATCTATTACGGCGACGAGATCGGGATGGGCGACAACATCTATCTCGGCGACCGCAACGGCGTGCGCACGCCGATGCAGTGGAGCCCGGACCGCAACGGCGGCTTCTCGCGCTGCGACCCGGCGCGCCTCTACGCACCGCTGATCATGGATCCCGTCTACGGCTACGAATCGGTGAACGTGGAGGCACAGTCGCGCAGCCTGTCCTCGCTGCTCAGCGCGACCAAGCGCCTGATCTCGGTGCGCAAATCGACGCTCGCCTTCGGCCGCGGCACCATGACCTTTATCCGCCCGGCCAACCGCGCCGTGCTGGCCTATGTACGGCAGTACCGCGACGAGGTGATCCTCTGCGTCGCCAATCTGTCGCGCGCGGCCCAGGCGACCGAGCTCGATCTGTCGCCCTGGAAGGACCGCATCCCGCAGGAGATGCTCGGCCGCACGCGTTTTCCGGCGATCGGCGAACTGCCCTACATGGTCACGTTGGGGCCCTATGGCTTCTACTGGTTCCAGCTCACCGAGCGCGACAAGTCCGAGCCGGTGACGCCGCGCGCAGTTCCGGAATTCGAGACGCTGGTGGTGCCGGTGAACTCGACCTGGGTGTCGCTGGCGCGCGAGCGCGGCGTGTTCGAGCACGAGGTGCTGCCGGGATTCCTGTCGCGCACGCGCTGGTATCCAGAGCACAATCCCAAGCAGATCAAGCCGACGCTGACCTCGGCGGTGCCGTTCTGCGACATCGGCGACAACAGGCCCTGGATCGCGTTCTTCGAGGTGGCGCAGGGCGACGTCACCACGCGCTACGTGCTGCCGATGCAGATCGAATGGGTGCGCTTCGACCGCGAACGCTTCAATCCTAGAGCGCTCGCCGCCGTGCGTCAGGGCGCCCGCGAAGGGACGCTGCTGGATGTGGCAACCGAGCAGATCTTCATCGGCCTGTTCCTGCGCAACCTGTCGCAGAACCTGGTGGTGGAAGAAAACAATCTGCGGCTGGAGTTCAAGGCGACCAGCCGGTTTGCCGAGTACACCATCAAGGAGCCCGAACGCATCCGCGCGATCGAGCAGTCGAACAGCACCGCGCTGGTCGACAACCAGTATGTCGCCAAGATCTATCGCCAGCTCGAAGCCGGCATCAATCCCGAGATCGAGATCGGCTCCTACCTCACCGAAATCGCCCGCTTTGCCAATACGCCGGCACTGCTCGGCAGCGTCGAGCTGGTTGAAGACGACCGTCGCAGCGCAGTCGGCGTGCTGCACGCCTATGTCGAGAACCAGGGCGACGGCTGGGGCGTCACCGCGGGTTATCTCGACCGCTATATCGACGAGCAGCGGGTGCTGCCACCGGGCGAGATGCCCCGCGAGACCCAGGAGCAGGCGCCCTATCTGCACTTCATTACGCAGATCGGCCGACGGCTCGCCGAGCTGCATGTGGCTCTGGCCGCTGCAAAGCCAGGCGATCTCGCGCCGGAGGCGATTGGCTCCGCACACGTCAAGCGCTGGTCATCGGAGCTCAAGACACGGGCCGAGCGGGTTTTCGAGCGGCTGGCCGCCAGCAGCGACGGCCTGCGGGAGGCAGATCGGCCGCTGATCAATCAGCTCGCCGCGCAGCGCGCGTCCCTATCCGGCCGGCTCGATGCGCTTTTACCTTCCGAGATCGGCGGGTTGAACATCCGTCATCATGGCGACTTCCGCCTCGGGCAAACTCTGATCGTGAAGGACGATATCTTCATCATCGACTTCGATGGAGATCCGCGTTTGCCGCTGGCCGACAAGCGGCGCAAGCTGCCTGCGGCGCGCGACGTTGCCGGCCTGATCCGCTCAATTGATCTTTCGGTTAACGCGGCGCTCCACCGCGCGCTCGCCGGTGCTTCCGACGAACAGGGCCGGCTTACGGCTGCGCTGGACGAATGGCGCGAGCGCACCACCGCGACGTTCCTCACCGCCTACCGCGAAGCCATGAGCGATCGGCGGCTGTGGCCGGAAGATCCGCAATCCGCGGCAGGCCTGTTAAGGTTTTTCCTGCTTGATCAAGCGTTTGAGGAAGTAGAGTACGAGCTGTCCCACCGGCCTGAGGGGCTCCATGCGCCGCTGTCCGGACTGCTTCGCATTCTGTCCAGTATCGAGAGCGAAGCCCATGCCTAAACTCCCTGCCGAAGCCTATGCAATCATCGAGGGTCGCCACTCCGATCCGTTCCACTATCTCGGGCTGCATCCCGAGGGCGATAAGAGCGTGGTGCGCGCGTTTCTTCCTGATGCCTCCAACGTCGAGGTGGTGGGCGAGCACGGCGAGGTGGCGAAGCTAGATCGCGTTCATGATTCCGGCCTGTTCATCGGGGCTCTGCCGAACGGCGCGAAGCACTACCAGCTTCGCGCGAAGTTCGGCGACAACGTCATCGAATTCGAGGACACCTATCGCTTTCCACCGATCCTGACCGATTTCGACCTCTATCTGCTCGGCGAAGGCACCCACCAGCGCCTTTACGACAAGCTCGGCGCGCATCCGATGCGGCTCGAAGGCATCGATGGCATCGGCTTCGTGGTGCTGGCGCCCAACGCCCGGCGCGTCTCCGTGGTCGGCGACTTCAACTTCTGGGACGGGCGGCGCCATCCGATGCGGGTGCGCGGCGCTGGCTATTGGGAATTGTTCATCCCGCACGCCAAGGCCGGCGACCACTACAAGTTCGAAATTATCGGACCGCATGGCCATCTGCTCCCGCTGAAGTCCGATCCGATGGCCTTTGCAAGCGAGGTGCGGCCGAAGACCGCCTCCATCGTGTTCGACGAGGCGCATCTGCCCCGGCCGCGACCGGCGCCCGACGGCATCAACGCATTGTCCGCGCCGATGTCGATCTACGAGGTCCATCTCGGCTCATGGCGGCGCAAGAACGGCAATGAATGGCTGACCTATCGCGAGCTGGCCGAGCAGCTGCCGGCCTACGCCCGCGACATGGGCTTCACCCATCTCGAATTCCTCCCCGTAAGCGAGCATCCTTTCGACGGCTCATGGGGCTATCAGCCGACTGGCCTGTATGCGCCGACCAGCCGCTTCGGCACGCCGGAGGATTTTGCCGCGCTGGTCGATGCCTGCCACCGCGAGGGCGTCGGCGTGCTGCTCGACTGGGTGCCCGGCCACTTCCCGGACGATCCGCACGGGCTCGGCAGCTTTGACGGCACAGCGCTGTACGAGCACGCCAACCCGCTCCAGGGCCGGCATCTCGATTGGGGCACGCTGATCTACAATTACGGCCGCACCGAAGTGACGAACTTCCTGGTGTCGAACGCGCTGTTCTGGCTCGAGCGCTACGCGATCGACGGGCTGCGCGTCGATGCGGTCGCGTCCATGCTCTACCTCGACTACAGCCGTCCGCCCGGCGCGTGGATTCCGAACCAGCACGGCGGCCGGGAGAACATCGAGGCGATCGCGTTCCTGCGTCGCTTCAACACCGAACTGTTCGCGCGCTTCCCGCAGGCGACCACGGCCGCCGAAGAGTCCACCGCCTGGCCGCAGGTCTCGCGTCCGGTCGAGTTCGGCGGGCTCGGCTTCGGCTACAAGTGGAACATGGGCTGGATGCACGACACGCTGAACTACATCAGCAAGGATCCGATCCACCGCAAACATCATCACGGCGACATCCTGTTCGGCCTACACTACGCCTTCTCGGAGAACTTCGTCCTGCCGCTGTCGCATGACGAGGTCGTGCACGGCAAGCGCTCGATCCTGGGGCGCATGCCCGGCGACGAATGGCAGCGCTTCGCGAATTTGCGCGCTTATTACAGCTTCATGTTCGGCCATCCTGGCAAGAAGCTGCTGTTCATGGGCGCCGAGATCGCGCAAAGCCGCGAATGGAATCACGACCAGTCGCTCGATTGGCACTTGCTCGAGTACAAGCCTCATTCAGGCATCCAGGCGCTGATCCGCGATCTCAACCGGCTCTATCGCGCGGTGCCCGCGCTGCACCAGATGGACTGCGAGCAGGCCGGCTTCGAGTGGCTGATCACCGACGATGCCAGCCGCAACGTGTTCGCCTGGCTGCGCAAGGGGTTTGACGAGCATGCCCGGTGCATGGTGATCGTCAACTTCTCACCCAACGTCTATCGCAACTACCGGGTTCGCGCGCCGCTCGGCGGCAAGTGGAAGGAAGTGTTCAACTCGGACTCCGCCCATTACGGCGGCAGCAATGTCGGCAACATCGGCGAAGTCCACGCCGTCAATGGCGAGCTCCGCCTCACCATTCCGCCGCTCGCCGCGATCTTCCTCGTTCCGGAAAGCTGAACGATGCGCCTGACTGCGGGATCGCCCGCACGCCTCGGCGCAAGCTGGGACGGACGCGGCACCAATTTTGCGCTGTTCTCCGCCAACGCGCAGAAGGTCGAGCTGTGCCTGTTTGACATGCAGGGCCGCCGCGAACTCGAGCGCGTCGAGCTGCCGGAGCGCACCGAGGACGTCTGGCACGGCTATCTCAACGACGTATCGCCCGGCCAGCTCTACGGCTATCGCGTGCATGGCCCCTACGAGCCCGAGCACGGCCACCGCTTCAACGCCAACAAGCTGCTGCTCGACCCCTATGCCAAGCGGCTTTCCGGGCGGCTGGTCTGGAGCGACGCGCATTTCGCCTATCGCACCGGAAGCCCGCGCGAGGACCTGTCGTTCGACCGGCGCGACAACGCGCGCGGCATGCCGAAGGCCGTCGTCGTCGACGAGACCTTCAACTGGGGCCGCCGCGAGATCCGGCCCAACATTCCCTGGGAAGACACCATCATCTACGAGGCCCACGTCAAGGGACTGACACAGAAGCGCGACGACGTGCCGCCGAATTTGCGCGGCACCTATGGCGGCCTGTCCTCGCCGGCCATGATCGAGCACCTGAAGAAGCTCGGCGTCACCACCGTGGAGCTTCTGCCGGTGCACAGCTTCGTCGATGACCGCATCCTGGTGGAGAAGAAGCTCGTCAATTACTGGGGCTATAACACCCTGTCCTTCTTCGCGCCCGAGCAGCGCTACGCCCAGGACAACGCCCTCGATTCCTTCCGCACCACGGTCGCGCGCCTGCACGATGCCGGCATCGAGGTGATGCTCGACGTCGTCTATAACCACACAGCCGAGGGCAATCACCTCGGCCCGACGCTGTGCTATCGCGGCATCGACAACGCGTCTTATTACTGGCTGAACCGCGAGAACCCGCGCTATTACGACGACTTCACCGGCTGCGGCTCGTCGGTGAACCTCACCCATCCGCGCGTGCTGCAGATGGTGATGGATTCCCTGCGCTACTGGGTCGAGGTCTGCCACGTCGACGGTTTCCGTTTCGACCTCGCCACCACGCTGGCGCGCGGGCCGAACGGCTATGATCGCGGCAGCTCGTTCCTGACCGCGATCCGGCAGGATCCGGTGCTGGCGAGCGTCAAGCTCGTCGCCGAACCCTGGGACCTCGGCCTCGGCGGCTATCAGGTCGGCGCATTTCCCTCGCAATGGTCGGAGTGGAACGACCGCTACCGCAGCGCCATGCGCCGCTACTGGAGCGGCGAAGGCAGCCTGATCGGCGACATTTCCAGCCGCATGACTGCGTCCTCCGACCTGTTCAACCACGACGGACGGCGGCCGCGCGCCAGCGTCAACCACATCACCGTGCATGACGGTTTCACCCTCGCCGATCTCTTCAGCTACAACGAGAAGCACAACGGGGCCAATGGCGAGGACAATCGCGACGGCTCCAACGACAACCACAGCAACAATTGCGGTGTCGAGGGCCCGACCGACGATCCCCAAATCGTCAGCTTGCGCCGGCAGCTTCGCAAGAACGTGCTGGCCTGCCTCATGCTGGCGCAAGGCATTCCGCTGATCCTCGCAGGCGACGAGGTCGGGAATTCGCAATCAGGCAACAACAACGCCTATTGCCAGGACAACGAGGTTGGCTGGGTCGGCTGGGACAATCTCGGTAAGGACGGCGACGACATGGTCGATTTCGTCGCCGAACTCGCCGATATCCGCCGCCGGTTCTCGCAGCTTCGCAGCCATCGCTGGCTCGACGGTCGCCCCAAGGACGGCATCTCCTACGGCGCGCTGTGGCTGACGCCGGCGGGCGACGAAATGACGGAAAGCGACTGGAAATTCCCGGAAGGGCGGTTCCTCTCCTATGTGATGGGGCCGATGGAACCCGGCAGCGCCGCGATCTTTATCGTACTCAACGCAGCCCCCGAAGAGATCGCATTCAAATTGCCAAAAATGACCGAATACAAGAGTTGGCAGCAAATCCTGAACACGACCGACGCCAAGCTGAACACGGTCGACTTCCAGCCCGGAAGCGACAGCAAGGCGCCCCCGCGCTCCGTGCTCGCTTTCGCGGGGGCGCTATGAGGCCATCCTTCGGGGCGAGGCCGACGAAGGACGGCGTGTCGTTCCGGCTGTGGGCGCCTGCGGCGCGCCGTGTCGATCTGCTGCTCGACAGACGACACGCGATGCAGCGCCGGCAGGATGGCTGGTATGTCGCCGAGATTGCCAATCTGCCCGTCGGCAGCACCTACAAATTCAGGATCGACGACGAGATCGACGTGCCCGATCCGGCGTCTGCATTCCAGCCCGACGACGTGTTCGGCCCGAGCGAGGTGATCGATCACGACGCCTTTGCCTGGCGCGCATCCGATTGGCGCGGCCGTCCCTGGGAGGAGACGGTGCTGATCGAGACGCATGTCGGCACCTTCACCGCGGAAGGCACCTATCCCGCCATGATCGACAAGCTCGATCATCTCGTCGCGACCGGCATCACCGCGGTCGAGCTGATGCCGCTGGCCGACTTCGCCGGTCGCCGCGGCTGGGGTTATGATGGCGTGCTGTGGTACGCGCCCGACAGCGCCTATGGTCATCCCGATGATTTGAAGAGGCTGATCGACGAAGCCCATCTGCGCGGGCTGATGGTGTTCCTCGACGTCGTCTATAATCATTTCGGGCCCGAGGGAAATTACCTCGGCCGCTACGCGCCGACCTTCTTCACCGACGCGCATACGCCGTGGGGCAGTGCGATCGATTATCGCGTGCCGCAGGTTCGCGCTTTTGCCGTCGAGAACGCGCTGTCGTGGCTCAGCGACTATCGCTTCGACGGCCTCAGGCTTGATGCCGCCAACCACATCATGGCGATCCCCGGCGAGCAATCGATGCTGCAGGACCTCAGCGTCGCCGCGGGCGAGCTTGCCAAGGCGACGGGGCGGCACATCCATCTCGTGCTGGAGAACGGCGACAACCGCGCGAGCCTGCTCGACGCGGCGCAGGAGCCACCGAACGGCAAATATCGCGCCCAGTGGAACGACGACTACCACCACGTCTGGCACGTGATGCTGACGGGAGAGCTCGCCGGCTATTACGCGGACTATCAAACGCCGCGGCTCGATCTCGCACGCGCGCTCGCCTCCGGCTTCGTCTATCAGGGCGAGATCTCGGAATTCTGGGGCAAGCAGCCGCGCGGCGAGAAAAGCGACGAGCTGCCGCCGGCAACCTTCGTCAACTTCCTGCAAAACCACGACCAGATCGGCAACCGGCCGCTCGGTGACCGGCTCGAAAGCCTGGCATCGCCCAAGCAGATCGAAGCAGCACTCGCGGTGACCCTGCTGGCGCCGATGGTGCCGATGCTGTTTCAGGGCGAGGAGTGGGGCTCCACCGTGCCCTTCCCGTTCTTCTGTGACTTCCAGGGCGGACTGGCTGATGCCGTCCGCAAGGGGCGCAAGCAGGAGTATGCCTGGGCCTATGAGACGTACGGCGACGAGGTGCCCGACCCGCTCGATCCGGCAACGCTGCAATCGGCCGTGCTCGACTGGACCGGCCACACGCCGGAGCAGGATGCACGTCTCGCGCTGGTGCGGGAGCTGCTCGCACTCCGTCACAAAGAGATCGCGCCACGACTGAAAGGTGCGCGCTTCGGTGATGCCGCCGTAGCCGATAGCGGCCTGCTCACCGCACATTGGCACATGGGAGATGGCGCGACGTTGCGCCTCGTAGCCAATCTCGCCGACAAGGACGCCGCATATTCCGGCGGTGTGGGCACCCTGATCTGGGGCGGCGCGACCGGCGACCGGCTTGCGCCCTGGTCGGTGGTCTGGCACCTCGGAGCTTGACATGCCTTCAGCCGTTCCTCTCGCAACCTACCGGCTTCAGCTCACCGCGGATTTCGACTTCGACAAGGCCGCCGCGGTGGTGCCCTATCTGAAGGCGCTGGGAATCACGCATCTCTACACCTCGCCGGTGATGAAGGCCCGCAAGGGCTCGACGCACGGCTATGACACCGTCGACCACAGCCAGTTCAATCCGGAGCTCGGCGGCGAGGCCGGCTTCGCCCGGCTGAGCGAAGCGCTGACGCGACACGACCTCGGCCTCATCATCGATTTCGTACCGAACCATGTCGGCGTCCACTTCGCCGACAATCCCTGGTGGCTGGACGTGCTGGAATGGGGCCAGGCCTCGCCGCACGCCGTCTCCTTCGATATCGATTGGGATCAACTGGCTTTCCGCGCCCGTGGCGGCGTGCTGCTGCCGATCCTCGGAGCGTCCTATGGCGAAGCGCTCGAGAGCGGCGACATCGAGCTGCGCTACGATCCCAATGAAGGTAGTTTCTCCGCCTGGTATTTCGAGCATCGATTGCCGATCGCGCCGGAGCGTTATGGCGAGATGCTGCGGATGATCGTGAAGGAAGCCGACGCCGCCGAGACCGAGGCCGGCAAGCGCATGCTGTCGCTCGCGGCGCGCTACACGGGACTGCGCCGTCCCAACCGCAAGGAAGCGCCCGGCTTCAAGGCAGAGCTCAGGGAGATCGCAGGCAGCGCCGACGTCATCGCGCGCGGCCTCGGCGCGTATCGCGCCGCCAAGGACCGCCCCGCGCAGACGCTGGCGCTGCATCATTTGCTGGAGCGCCAGCACTACAAGCTCGGGCACTGGCGGCTTGCCTCCAGCGACATCAACTATCGCCGCTTCTTCGACGTCAACGGGCTCGCCGGCATGCGCGTCGAGGATCCCGGCACGTTCGCCGCCACGCACCGGCTGGTGAAGCAACTCATTGCCGAAGGCAAACTGCAAGGCATCCGGCTTGATCATATCGACGGGCTGCGCGATCCCGCGCAATATTGCCAGCGGCTGCGCCGGCTGGTGCGTGACGCGCAGGGCACTACAAAACCGTTCTATACGGTGATCGAGAAGATCCTGTGCGAGCACGAGCGCCTGCCGCATTTCGCCGGCGTCCAGGGCACCACCGGCTATGAGTGGATGAATGCCATCACCCACGTTCTGGTCGACGCCAAGGGGCTGCAAGCCCTCGACGAGACCTGGCGGCAGATCAGCAACCGGCCGCCACGGCTGGCGCCTTACGTCAAGGACGCCAAAAGGCGCGTGCTGGAGACGCTGCTGACCAGCGAATTCACCGTTCTGACGCGCCTGCTTGCGCGCATCGCCAACGGGCACTACTCGACCCGCGACTTTTCCGCCGACAGCCTGCGGCAGGCGCTCGAGCTCTACGTGCTGCATTTCCCGGTGTATCGCACCTATTTGACGACAGGCGCGCCAACCGCGAACGATCGCAAGCTGATCGACGACACCATCGAGCAAGCGCGCCGGGAATGGTTTGCCGCAGACGAAGGCATTTTCGACTTCCTGCGCGACGCGCTCACCATGGACCTGCTCAAGCCTGGCCGTCCCCCTCACAGCGCGCCGCGGGTGCGCCGCTTTGCGCTGAAGGTGCAGCAATTCACCGGGCCGATGATGGCGAAATCGCTGGAGGACACTGCCTTCTATCAATTCCACCGGCTGCTCGCCCTGAACGAAGTCGGCGGCGATCCCGCGAGCAAGGGCCTCACCATTTCCGCTTTCCACGACACCATGCAGGCTCGCGCCAGAGAATGGCCGCAAGGGATGACGGCGACCGCCACGCACGACACCAAACGTGGCGAGGACGCCCGGGCGCGGATCGCTGCCATAAGTGAAATTCCCGGCGAATGGACCAGCGCGGTCGCGCGCTGGAAAGTCCTGAACGCACCGCACCTCGCGCTCGACGGCAATCTGCGCGCTCCGTCGGCCACGTTCGAATACATGCTCTACCAGACCCTGCTCGGCGCCTGGCCGCTTGTGGAGACGGCCGATGCAGGTTTCGTCGCGCGTATCCAGGCCTATGCGCTCAAGGCCGCGCGCGAGGGCAAGGAGGAGACGAGCTGGCTCAACCCGCACGAGGCCTATGAGAACGGCGTCAAGAGCTTCATCGCGAAGATCCTCGATCCCGCGTTGTCAGGCGAATTCCTCGAGGCGCTGCAAACCCTTGCACGCCGCGTCGCGCTGCTCGGCGCGCTGAATGCGCTGAGCCAGCTCACGCTCAAGGCGACTCTGCCGGGCGTGCCCGACTTCTACCAAGGCACCGAATTCTGGGACCTGTCGCTGGTCGATCCCGACAACCGGCGTCCGGTGGATTTCTCCGCGCGACACGCGTCGCTGGGCACGCTGGACAATCCGGATTGGAATCATCTGATCAAGAGCTGGCCGGACGGCCAGCTCAAGCTGGCCTGGACGCGGCACCTGCTCAAGCTGCGCAACGAGCTGCCCGACGTCTTCGCGCGAGGTGACTACCAGCCGCTTCAGGTGCGGGGCGCACATGCCGACCATGTCGTGGCCTTTGCCCGCCGCCACGGCCGCGCCGCGGCAATCGTCGCGGTCGGGCGCCACTTCGCACCGTTCACGCAAGCAGGACGCGAATGGCCGGCGCTCGATGGGGCCGACGCCACCATCGACGTCACGGGCTACAACGTGCCGGGTTTGGCCGGCAACGATCTGCCGCTGGCGCAGGCGCTTCGCGGTTTTCCCGCTACGGTCATCCCGGCGCGGCCCGCGGGTGCGGCGAAGCCGGTGCGGCAGCGCGCCGCGCTTGAGCGCTAGCTTTTCGCGTCTTTGCCCAACAGCAGCTGGCCACGCTTGCGGATCGTGGCCTGCGCCATCTCAGCAAAGCGCTGCAATAGCCAGGGCAGCACGACCTGCACCTTGACATGATCGTCGGCGACGTCGACCTGCCCCGTTGCGATCTGCCCGAGCGCGCGGATGCGAAAATTCATGCTGTCGCCGTTCCAGCGCTCCTCCTCGACCTGCATCACGGGAATGCTCGCCGCAGCACGGCCAAGCCCAGTCTTGAGCCGGCGCACCGCCTCCTCGCGGCCGAGGCGGTGGGGAATGGAGACGACAAGCGGTGCTGACATGGCTCTGCCCGGTTAGTGATTGAACCTCACATAGTCATGCCCGCCGGTACCACAAAGGTTCCATGCAAGTTGCGCGTGCACCCGGTGTTTCATTGGCGGAACTTTAGAACCTGCGGCAAGTTGCCCTCGCACCACGGGACAGGTTGCAAACGACCCTTCAACGAAGGGCTGGAGGAGATTTCCGCATGTCTATCGGTACGATCATTCTGATCATTTTGGTCATCGCGCTGCTCGGCGGCTTCAGCGGCATCGGCGGCGGCCCGTTCTACGGCACCGGCTATTACGGCGGCGGCGGCCTCGGGCTCGTCATCGTGATCTTGCTGATCCTGTTACTGCTGGGACGGATCTAGCGACCGAGCGAATATCTAGTAGGGTGGGCAAAGGCGCAACGCGCCGTGCCCACCTTTTTGCTCGGCCGAGAGAGGATGGTGGGCACGCTTCGCTTTGCCCACCCTACTTCGTTTTCCCGGCGAGCTTCTTGATCGCGGCCTTGATCGACGCGGCGGCATCGTCATAACCATCCCACGCCTTCGACCGCGGCAGCAGCCCCGGCACGCTGCGCAGCGTGTAGCGCTTCGGATCGAGATCGGTCTTCACCTGCGCCCAGGTGAGCGGCATCGACACGGTGGCGCCGGCGCGCGCACGCGGCGACAGAGGGGCCACCGCCGTCGACATGCGGTCGTTGCGCAAATAGTCCAGGAAGATCTTTCCCTCTCGCAACTTCTTCGACATGTTGAGCAGGTAGCGCTCGGGAGCGTCGTCCGCCATCCACTGGCAGACGCCTTGTGCGAAGGCCTTGGCCTCCTTCCAGCTCACCTGATCGCCCGCGCCATGACGCAGCGGTACCACGACGTGCAGGCCCTTGCCGCCGGTGGTCTTGCAGAAGCTTTCCATGCCGATGTCGGTCAGCCGCTGCCGCATCTCCTTGGCGGCCTCGACGACCTCGGCGAAGACGACGTCGGGCGCCGGGTCGAGATCGAACACCAGCCGGCCCGGGATATCGTAGGCGTAGGGCGCGCAGTTCCAGGGATGCAGCTCGACGCCACCAATCTGTGCTACGGCCGCGAGCCCCTCGACCCGATCGATCTGCAGGTAAGGCTTGCGGTCGCCGGAGACCCGCGCGAGCTCAAGAAGGTTCGAGGTGCCCTGCATGGCGTGGCGCTGGAAGAAGCATTCGCCCTTGATGCCGTCCGGGGCGCGGATCAGCGAGCACGGCCGGCCCTTCAGGTGCAGGATCATCCATTCGCCGACGGCTTCGAGATAGCGCGCGAGATCCAGCTTGGTGACCGGATCGCCATTGCCGTCGTCCGGCCAGAGCTGCTTGTCCGGCTTGGAGATGACGACTCCCATCACTTCGGCACTGCCGCCAGCCTGGGCCGTTCGTGCGCCAGTCTTCGCTTGCGCGCGCGGCTTGGCGCGCCGCTTCGTCGAAGGCTCGGCAAGCTCCGTATCCACCGGTGTCTCCGCCTCGACCTCCTCCGCCGGTTTGTCCTGCCGCAGCCCCTTGAAGGCGGCTTGGCGGATATTGCCGTCGGCGGTGAAGCCGGCGAACTCGATCTCCGCCACGAGCTCCGGCTTCAGCCAGTGCACCTCGCGCGCTTTCTTCGGTGCGTTCTTGCCGCCGAACGGGCTTTGCTTCGCCTCCATGGCCTTGAGGGACGGCATGATGCGCTTGACCTTGTCGGCGCCGAAGCCGGTGCCGACCATGCCGACGAAGGCGAGATGATCGCCACGGTGCACGCCCGCCATCAGCGAGCGGAATTTGCCGTTGGTGGTCTTGTAGCCGCCGATCACGACCTCATGGCCGGCGCGGCATTTGGCCTTGGTCCAGCTTTCCGTCCGCCCCGAACGATAAGGCGCGTCGAGCTTCTTCGACACCACGCCCTCAAGCTCGAGCTTGCAGGCCGATTGCAGCACGGCGTCGCCGCCGCTTTCGAAATGCTCGACATAGCGAATCTGGCTCGATTTCTTCTTACGTGCCTCCAGGAGCTCCTTAAGGCGGTCCTTGCGCTCCCCGAGCGGTAGCCGCCGCAAATCGAGGCCTTCGACGAACAGGAGGTCGAAGGCGAAGAAGATGAGCTCGTCGGTCTTGCCGTCCGACAGCGCGGCCTGGAGTGACGAAAAATTGGGTGCTCCGTTGTGATCGAGCGCGACGATCTCGCCGTCGATCATCATATCCGGCAACGCGCCCGCCTCCTTCGCGATGCTTGCGAATTTTTCGGTCCAGTCGAGGCCTTTGCGCGTCTTCAACGTCGCCTTGCCGCCCTCGACCCGCAGCTGCACGCGGTAGCCGTCGAACTTGATCTCGTGGCACCAGCCGTCGCCACCCGGCGGGCGCTCGACCGAGGTGCAGAGCTGCGGCGCGACGAAGTCCGGCATCTCCGCCGCCTTCTTCGCGGTCGTGGCGGTCGTGGCTTTCTTCTTTGCCGTTTTGCCGGTTTTCAACGCCGCGCGGGGCGTCGGCTTGACCGTGCGCTCTTTCGCCTCGTCCGCCCGGTTGGACTGCCAGACCGCGTCGGCCTTGGCCTTGGTGCCCTTCGCCAGCATGAACGGTTTTGGCGCGCGCCCCTTGCCTCCGGCGATCTGCTCCATCGGACGGCCGGAGGCGACCGATTTGTCCTCCTCGAGAATGTCGTTGTCTGCGCCCTCGCGAACATGTTCGTCGCGATGCTTGATCAGGAGCCAATTGGTCCGTTTGCCGCCGGTACGGTCGTTGCGCATGCGCACCAAGACCCAGCTGCCGTGTAGCTTCTCGCCATGCAGGGTGAACTTCAGATCGCCCTTCTTGAAACCGCGTTCGGGATCTTCGGATTCCCAAGTGCCGCGGTCCCACAGCATGACCGTGCCGCCGCCGTACTGGCCCTCCGGAATCGTGCCCTCGAAATCACCATAGTCGAGCGGATGGTCTTCGACCTCGACGGCCAGCCGCTTGTCGTGCGGATCGAGCGAGGGCCCTTTCGTCACCGCCCAGGACTTGAAGACGCCGTCGAACTCAAGCCGCAGATCGTAGTGCAGCCGCGTGGCGTCGTGCTTCTGGATCACGAAGCGCCGCTGCTTCGATGGCGCCACCGCGGTTTTGCCCGACGGCTCCGGCGTCTTCTCGAAATCACGTTTCTGTCGATACTTGGAGAGCTTTTGCAGCACGACTGGTCCCGGATTCTCTTTCGGCGTGGAAGCCTATCACGGCCCGCATCCCACCCGGAACCAAAACCCCGCGGGACGGTTGGGGTTCCAAAATGACTCGCAGACGCTGGAGAACGGAATGGCACCGCGCGCCTATTGGAAGGGAACGTTGAAGCTCTCGCTGGTCAGTTGCCCCGTCGTGCTTTATCCGGCGACCACCGCGGCCGAGAAGACGCGGTTTCACATGATCAACCGCGAGACCGGCAACCGGTTGAAGCAGCAGATGATCGACGCCGAGACCGGCGACGTCGTCGAGAGCGACCAGAAGGGACGCGGCTACGAGCTGCGTAAGGGCAAATATGTCGAGATCGAGCCGGAGGAGCTCGAAGCCGTCCAGATCGAGAGCAACCACACCATCGACATCGAGAGTTTCGTGCCGAGCGACGAGATCGACCAGCGCTATCTCAACCATCCCTACTATATCGCGCCCGACGGCAAGGCCGCGGTCGATGCTTTCGCCGTGATCCGCGACGCCATGAAGGACCAGGATCGCGTCGCGCTCGCCAAGATCGTACTCACCAATCGCGAGCACATCATCGCGATCGAGCCGCTCGGCAAGGGCCTGCTCGGCACCACGCTGCGCTTCCCTTACGAACTGCGCGACGAGGACCAGTTCTTCGACGACATCAAGAGCCCGAAGATCACCAAGGACATGGTTGAGCTCGCCGGCCATATCCTCCAGACCAAGGCCTCCCATTTCGATCCCAGCAAGTTCAAGGACGACTACGAGAACGCGCTGAAGGCGCTGGTGAAGCGCAAGGCCAGCGGCAAAAAGATCGAGCTGCCGGAGCCCCAGGAGCGGCCGAGCAATGTCGTCAGCCTGATGGATGCGCTGAAGCAGAGCTTGAAGGGACGCGGCGGGAAGAAGACGGCGGCGAAGTCCCATGCGCGCCGGGCATCGGGGCGAACGCGGGCCGCGAAGAAGACGCATCGGTCGACGGCGCGGCAGAGGAAGGCGGGTTGACTTAATCCGTCATTGCGAGCGCAGCGAAGCAATCCAGCATCTTTCCGCGGGGGCAGTCTGGATTGCTTCGCTGCGCTCGCAATGACGATGCTGATGCAGGCTTGCGCCGACCGTCATGCCCGGGCTTGTCCAGGGCATCCACGTTCTCGGTCCCCTGGGTCAAGACGTGGATGGCCGGGACAAGCCCGGTCATGACGGATCGTTGCACGTGGGCAGCCCTAATCCCCTGCCCTTAACCGGTACCCGATCCCCGTCTCCGTCAGCACATATTGCGGCCGCTCCGGATCGGCTTCGATCTTCTGCCGGAGCTGGCGGACATAGACGCGCAGATATTGGGCATCCGTCAGTTCGTCCCAGAGCTCCCTCAGCAGGAAGCGGTGAGTGAGCACCTTGCCGGCGTGCTGCACCAACACACGCAGGAGGTCATATTCCTTCGGCGACAGTTTGACATCGCGCTCTCCGACCCTGACGATCCGGCGCACCAGATCGACCGAAAGATCGCCGGCACGAAACACCGGCCGTTCGCCCTGAATCTGAAGCTGGTGCCGCAGCGCGGCGCGCAGGCGCGCCAGCAGCTCGTCCATGCCGAACGGCTTTGTCAGGTAATCGTCGGCCCCGAGATCGAGCGCCTCCACCTTGCCGGCCTCATCGCCACGGCTCGACAACACCACGATCGGCACAGCTTCATTGCGGGCGCGGATGGTACGTAACAGCTCATGGCCCTGGATATCGGGCAGGCCGAGATCGAGGATGATCAGCGCGGGATCCTCGCTGAGCTTCTCCAGCGCGGTCTTGCCGTTCGACGCCTCCAGGATCTCATAGCCTTGCGTCGAGAGCCCCATCCGCAGCAATTTGCGGATCGGCGGCTCGTCGTCGATGACAAGAACTTTGATCGGGGCTGCGCTCATGCGGCGGTATCCAATGCGTGGGTCCGGGCTGGAATGGGCAGACGAATCGTCAGAACCGCCCCGCTCCGGTCGCCGCGATTCGCGGCCGAGATCGTGCCACGCATCGCCTCGACGAAGCCGCGGGAGATGGCGAGCCCGAGCCCGGTGCCGGGACGGACATGGTCGCCCTTCTGCGCGCGATAAAACTTGTCGAACACGCTCTCGAGCTCCTCGGACGGAATGCCGTCACCCTCGTCGGCGATCTGGAGCACCACATGATCGCTGTCGCGCCGGCTGCGGATCGAGACCGTGGCGTGGGGCGGCGAATATTTGGCGGCGTTGTCGAGCAGGTTGAACAGCACCTGCTCGAACAGCACCGCATCGAGCTGGAGCATGGGAAGATCTGCGGCCAACTCCAGCTCCACCTTGTGGGCGGTGAGGATCTTGGCTGCACGCCGGAGCGCACTGCCGACGATCTCTCCGAGATCGTGCAACGCAGCGTTGGGCACGATGGCGCCGGATTCGAGCTTGGTCATGTCGAGCAGATTGGCAATGAAGCGGTTGAGCCGTTCGGATTCGTCGATGACCGTCGCCAGCAGGTCGCGCTTCTCGGTGTCGGAGAGCGCGCTGGCAAGATCGCGCATAGTCGAGGCCGCACCCAGCACGGATGCGAGCGGCGTCTTCAGGTCGTGTGAAATCGAGGTCAGCAATGCGGAACGCAGCCGCTCGGATTCGACGGAGCGCTTGACGCGATCGACGTCCTCGACCAGCAGCACGCGCTCGATCGCCAGCGCGCCTTGGTCGACCAGCGCGTCCAGCAGCCGGCGCTGGTCCGGCGTCAGCAAGGGACCGGTGCGGTCGTCGTCGATGCCGATGACGCCGATCGGGCCGCGCCCGGTGCGCATCGGCAGGAACAGCCGCTTTGCGCCGGGCAGCGTGTCCGAGCCGCGGCCTGCAGGGCGGTCGTTGCTCCTGGCCCAGTTGGCGGCGGCAAGGTCGGCCTGATCGAGATCGTCCTCGGGGGGATAGCCCGACTTCACCGTGAGCAGACCTTCGTCCGGCAATAGCAGCACCACGCGGACTTTCAGCATCAGCGCGATCTGGTAGGCGGTCGCCCACAGCACGTCGTCGAGCGTACCGGTGCCGGCGAGCTTGCGGCTGAAAGCATAGAGCTGCTCCGTGGTCCGGATGCGGCCGATCGCAGCATCAGCCTGGGTGCGGACCCGCCCCGCCACGTTCGACACCACGAACGCTATCAGCATGAAGAAAAAGAACGCCGCGACATTGGTCGGATCGGTGATGGTGAAGGTATAGACCGGCGGCAGAAAGAAGAAATTGTAGGCGAGCGACGCCGCGACGCTCGCAAGCAGCGACGGCCATAATCCGTAGCGCACGGCAACCGTCACCACGGCGGTCAGAAACATCAGGTCGACGTTCTCAATGCCGAAATAAGGCTTGATGGCCACGGCGGCAGCGAGGCCAAGCGCGGTGATCCCGAGTGCCTTCAGATAGGGCCGCGCATCGAACGGATCCGATCGCGTTGCGGTCAGCACCGCCGTCTTCGGCGCCGGCTCGCTCGTGAGCTCGTCGCCTGGGATGACATGCACGCTGATATTGCCGGCGCGGCGCACCAGATCGTGCACGACGGAGCCGCGCGTCATCTCGAACCAGAGCGAGCGCGTCGACTTTCCGATCACGATCTGGGTGACGTTGTTGCCCTGCGCGAAGTTGACCACGTCGTCGGCGAGGCGGCGGCCGACGCCCGGGATCGTCAGCGCCTCGCCGCCGAGCGACTCCGCGAGCCGCAGCGTATCGGCCAGCCGGTCGCGCTCCTCATCGGACATTTGCAGGGACCGCCGCGTCTCGATCGACACCGCGATAAACGGCGCGTGCAGCCGATCGGCCAGCCGCTTGGTGTAACGCACGAGGCTGGCCGCGCGCGGATCTTCGCTGACGCAGACGAGGATGCGCTCGCCTGCGGCCCAGGGACCGGCGATCGCGTTCGCCTGCATGTGGGTGAGCAGCTGCTCGTCGACCCGTTCGGCCGTGCGCCGCAGCGCGAGTTCGCGCAACGCAGTCAGGTTACCCGGCGAGAAATAATGCTCCAGCGCCCGCTCGGCCTGCCTGGGGACATAGACCTTGCCTTCCTTCAGGCGCTGGATCAGGTCGTCGGGCGTGAGGTCGATCAGCTCGATGGCGTCTGCGCGGTCGAACACCGAATCCGGCACGGTCTCCCGCACCCGCACATGGGTGATCTGCGCGACAACGTCGTTCAGGCTCTCGATGTGCTGGATATTGACGGCGGTGTAGACGTCGATGCCGTGGGACAGCAGCTCCTCGACATCGAGATAGCGTTTCGGATGACGGCAAAGAGGAGCATTGGTGTGGGCGAGCTCGTCGACCAGCGCGATTTTCGGCCGGCGCGCGATCACGGCGTCGAGGTCCATTTCCTCGACAATCTGGCCGCGGTAGTCGAGCTTCTTGCGCGGGATCACTTCCAGCCCGCGCACCAGCGCCTCGGTCTCGGCGCGGCCATGGGTCTCGACGAAGCCGACCACGACGTCGATGCCGGCCTTGCGCTTGGCGTGGGCGCTTTGCAGCATCTCGTAGGTCTTGCCGACGCCGGGAGCGGCGCCGACGAAGATTTTCAGCTTGCCGCTCACGCCCTCCTCCCGGCGCGCGGCCTCCAGCAGCGCCTCGGGCGAAGGACGTTGTTCGGGATCGCGGCGCTCTCGGACCATCAGATCAATATAATCATCCGCGCGGACCTAGCCTAGACTACTTCGTGGCACGATCGAGCGCGAGATTCAGAGTCAGCACGTTGATCCGGGGCTCGCCGATCAGGCCGAGCAGGCAGCCCTGGGTGTTGGAAGCCACCAGTTGCTTGACCTGATCCTCCGGCACGTTTCGCGCCTTCGCGACGCGCGGCACCTGGAATTGCGCCGCTTCCGGCGAGATATCCGGATCGAGGCCACTGGCTGAGGTCGTCACGAGGTCGACCGGCACGGCGGCATTCGGATTCTCGCCCCTGAGCTTGTCCACGTCTTCCTTCAGCCGGTCGGCCAGCGCCTTGCTGGTCGGGCCGAGATTTGAGCCACCCGAATTCGCGGCGTTGTAGGGCGCCGGTACCGTCTTGGTCGAATCGTTCGGATCCGGCGCCACCGTCGCCGAGGGACGGCCGTGGAAATATTTGTCGTCCTTGAACTCCTGCCCGATCAGGGCGGAGCCGACCACCTTGCCGTCCTTCTCGATCAAGCTGCCCTGCGCCTGCGCGGGGAAGATCGCACCGGCAATAGCGGTCATCGCGAGCGGGTAGGCCAGGCCGGTGATGGCGGTGAGCACCAGCAGCAGGACGATGGCGGGGCGGATTTCTCTGAGCATGCGTTTCTCCTATTTCTTTCGTCGTGGCGAGGAGCGAAGCGACGAAGCAATCCAGTCTCTCAGCCGCGGCAAGAATTCTGGATTGCTTCGCTTCGCTCGCAATGACGGGGTTAAGCCAGGTGCAAGGCAACGACGACGAGGTCGATCGCCTTGATGCCGATGAAGGGAATGACGATTCCGCCGAGGCCGTAGATCAGCAGGTTGCGCCGGAGCAGTGCGCCGGCCCCGACCGCGCGATAGGCGACGCCCTTCAGCGCCAGCGGGATGAGCGCGATGATAACAAGTGCGTTGAAGATGATCGCCGACAGGATGGCGCTCTGCGGGCTCGACAGGTTCATGACGTTGAGCACGCTGAGCTGGGGGTAGAACGCCAGGAACATCGCCGGGATGATCGCGAAATACTTCGCGACGTCGTTGGCGATCGAGAACGTGGTCAGCGCGCCGCGCGTCATCAAGAGCTGCTTGCCGATCTCGACCACCTCGATCAGCTTGGTCGGGTTGGAATCGAGATCGACCATGTTGCCGGCCTCGCGGGCCGCCTGCGTGCCGGTGTTCATGGCGACACCGACGTCTGCCTGTGCGAGCGCCGGCGCGTCGTTGGTGCCGTCGCCGCACATCGCCACCAGCTTACCCTTGGCCTGCTCGTCGCGGATCAGCTTGAGCTTGTCCTCGGGAGTTGCCTGCGCCAGGAAGTCGTCGACGCCGGCTTCCGCTGCAATCGCGGCGGCCGTCATGGGATTGTCGCCGGTAATCATGACGGTGCGGATGCCCATGCGCCGCAGCTCGGCAAAGCGCTCGCGGATGCCGCCCTTGACGATGTCCTTGAGCTGGATGACGCCGAGCAGCCTACCGTCCCTGGCGACCGCCAGCGGCGTGCCGCCGGCCTTCGATATCTCGTCGGCAATGGTCTGGATCTCGCGGCCAATGTCCGAGAGCCCGGCGGGCTGGAAGGAACGAGCCGTGTTGCCGGAGGCGACCACCAGCGGTGCACCGCTACCGACATAATTGAGGATCGCATCGACCGCGCCCTTGCGCACCGACGAGCCGCTGGCGTCGACACCGCTCATGCGGGTCTGCGCCGTGAAGGGGATGAAGGTGGCTCCCAACTCGGCCATGTCGCGGCCACGTATGCCGTATTTCTCCTTGGCCAGCACCACGATCGAACGGCCCTCCGGGGTCTCGTCGGCAAGCGAGGCGAGCTGGGCCGCGTCCGCGAGCTCCTGCTCGGTGACGCCGCGCACCGGGCGGAAGGAGGTCGCCTGGCGGTTGCCGAGTGTAATCGTTCCGGTCTTGTCGAGCAGCAGCGTGTCGACGTCTCCGGCGGCCTCGACGGCGCGGCCGGACATCGCCAGCACGTTGAAGCGGACCAGGCGGTCCATGCCGGCGATGCCGATCGCCGACAGCAGTGCGCCAATCGTGGTCGGGATCAGCGTCACGAATAGCGCGACCAGCACAACCACCGAGATCGAGCCGCCGGCATAGGCCGCGTAACTCGGGATGGTGACGGTGGCGAACACGAAGATGATGGTGAGGCCGGCCAGCAGGATGTCGAGCGCGATCTCGTTCGGGGTCTTCGCCCGTTCCGCGCCCTCGACCAGCTTGATCATGCGGTCGATGAAGGTCGAGCCCTGCGCTGCCGTGATCCGCACGCGAATCCAGTCGGACAGCACCTGGGTGCCGCCGGTCACTGCCGAACGGTCGCCGCCAGATTCGCGGATCACGGGTGCGGACTCGCCGGTGATGGCGGCCTCGTTGACGGACGCAACGCCCTCGATCACCTCGCCATCGGAGGGAATGGTATCGCCGGCCTCGACCAGCACGATGTCGCCGACCTTGAGGCTGGTGCCCGGCACGAGATTGAAGGCCAGGCCGGCGCCGGTCAGCAGCTTTGCCTGGCTCTCGGTGCGGGTCTTGCGCAGCGATTCCGCCTGCGCCTTGCCGCGGCCTTCGGCCACCGCTTCGGCGAAGTTGGCAAACAGCACCGTGAACCAGAGCCAGACGATGATCTGGAACGTAAAGCCGAGATTCCCACCGCCCGTGACGAGGTCGCGCAGGAAGATCACCGTGGTGAGCGCAGCCACGATCTCGACCACGAACATCACCGGATTCTTGATCATCAAGCGTGGATCGAGCTTGGTGAAGGACGCGCGGATCGCAGGCACGACGATCTTGGGATCGAGCATCGCCGAGACGGACGCGCGTTTTTGCAGTTTCATGGTATCCATGGAGGTCACTCCAAACAATCAGAAGGCGGTCGATCAGAACACTCGCTGTTCAGAACACTTGTTGTTCAAAACACTTGGCCGGCGTTCATCGCGAGATGCTCGACGATGGGGCCGAGGGCGAGGGCCGGGAAGAAGGTGAGGCCGCCGATGATCAGGATCACGCCGACGACGAGGCCGACGAACAGCCCGCCCGTGGTCGGGAGGGTGCCCGCGGACGGCGGAATCGATTTCTTGGCGGCCAGCGAACCCGCGATCGCCATCGCCGGGATGATCATGAAGAAGCGGCCGACGAACATCGCGCTTGCGAGCGTGAGATTGTAGAAGAAGGTGTTGCCGGTGAGGCCCGCGAAGGCCGAGCCGTTGTTGCCGGTCGCCGAGGTGAAGGCATAGAGCACCTCGGTGAAGCCATGCGGCCCGGCATTCGCCATCGAGGCGACCGCCGCCGGATAGACCACGCCGACCGCGGTCCATCCCAGATACATCAGCGGCAGCACCAGGATCGCGAGCATCGCCATCTTCACTTCGCGCGCCTCGATCTTCTTGCCGACATACTCCGGCGTGCGGCCGACCATCAGGCCTGCCACGAAGATCGCGAGCACGACGAACAGCAGCATGCCATAGAGGCCGGCGCCGACGCCGCCGACGATGATTTCGCCGAGCTGCATATTGATCAGGGGAATCATGCCGCCGAGCGCCGTGAAGCTGTCATGCATGGCGTTGACCGCGCCGCAGGAGGCGGCCGTCGTGATCACGGCGAACAGGGAGGACGCGACGATGCCGAAGCGAACCTCCTTGCCTTCCATGTTGCCGCCGGTCAGGCCGAGCGCGTGCAGGGTCGAAGTACCGTTGGCCTCCGCCCAATAGGTGATGGCGACACCGGCGACGAACAGCACGCCCATCACGGACAGGATCGCCCAGCCCTGGCGCTGGCTGCCGACCATGCGGCCGAACACGTTGGTCAGCGCCGTACCCAGCACGAAGATCGACAGCATCTGAATGAAGTTGGACAGCGCGGTTGGATTTTCGAACGGATGCGCCGCATTGGCGTTGAAGAAGCCGCCGCCATTGGTGCCGAGCATCTTGATCGCGACCTGGGAGGCGACCGGGCCGACCGCAATGGTTTGCTTGGCACCCTCGAGCGTGGTGGCCTCGACATAGTCACCGAGCGTCTGCGGTATGCCTTGCGAGACCAGGAACAGCGTATAGACGATACAGATTGGCAACAGCACATAGAGCGTGCAGCGGGTGACGTCGACCCAGAAATTTCCGACGGTGCGTGCCGACGCACGCGAGAAGCCGCGGATCAGGGCGACCGCGAGTGCGATACCGGTCGCCGCCGACAGGAAGTTCTGGTGCGTCAAGCCGAGCATCTGCACGAGATAGGAGATCGTGCTCTCGCCGCCGTAGTTCTGCCAGTTGGTGTTGGTGATGAAGGAGATCGCCGTGTTGAAGGAGAGATCCGCGGCGACCGCGCTTTGGCCTGCCGGATTGAACGGCAGTACAGCCTGAAGTCTCATCACCCCGTAGATGATGAGGAAGCCGCCGACATGGAACAGCAGCATGGCGACCGTGTAGGTCAGCCAATGCTGCTCGCGCTTCTCGTCGACGCCGGAGAACCAGTAGATGCCGGCCTCGATGGGACGCAGCACCGGCGAGAGGAAGGTCCGCTCGCCGTTGAACACGCGCGTCATGTACCAGCCGAGCGGTTTTGTGAGCGCGACGATAATGACGCAAAAGAGAATGATCTGGAGCCAACCGATTACAGTCATGACATCAACCCTTCAGGCTTCGTGAGCACGGTCAGAACCGCTCGGGCCGCAGCAGCGCGTAAGTGAGGTAGAACAGGAGGCCGAGCGAAACGACGCCGGCGAGCGAATAATCGAAGATCATGGTCCGCTCCCTCACAGCCGTTCGCAGGCATAGGTGTAGCCAATCGCAAGGGCGAAAAAGGCGAAGCCCAGCGCCAGCATCAGAATGTCCATCATGGAGATACTCCTCGTTGCGCCCTTGATTTCGGTGCAACCGTTTCTCGGGAGACCCGGTCGGCGCGTGAAAGGAAATGCCAGTGCATTTCCACGGCGCCCACCGGCACCTTTTGACCGGGCTGAAGTGCCACCCCAGGCATAGGTTTTCGAGACGAGGGCCATGGCGAAGTTATAGGAATCTCATAAAAGGCCGGGGCTGACGGCGTGGTCGGACAACGCTCGCGAGGCACTCACATCGTCGTACCTGCGAAGGCGGAGAATGGCGCGCCACCGCCCCCATCCCGCACTTATGAAATCCCTATATCTCCCGCCCCGCCCCCATCTCGTTTTCAAATGCCGTTTTGGCCATCTTGGAGAGGCCGGCCGACTGACCGACGCCAATTCCAGGAGGCCTGACATGACCGCCGCTCTCCGGCACTACGATCCGCCCTCACTCAGTCAGCGCCTGCGCCACGCGCACACGATGACGCGACCGCTGATGCTCAAGATCATCGATCACGCCTGCCGGCACTTCCCTTCGCTCGGACAGATCGAGCGCACTGCGCGCGTCACGCGCCTGATCGAAGCAGAAGCCTGGGCCGATGCCGCGCTGGCATTGATGGAGCTGGAGCTGCCGCTATGGCAGGTCCGCCGCATCGCTTATGACGAGGGCGAATGGCACTGTGCGCTCTCGCGCGAGCGCGAGTTGCCGGATTGGCTCGACGCCGCGGTCGAGGCGCGCCACGCCGATCTCGCGCTCGCGCTGCTGTCGGCTTTCATAGAGGTCGAGGCATTGGCCCTGGAAGTTTCGCGTCCGAGCGTTCCCGCTATTCGTCCCGCGCCTGACCCGCTCTACGAGCCGGTCGGCTGCGGAAATTTCTGCTAGTGGGCGCGGTCCTGACGCTCGCCATCACACTCGTGGCGCGCGGGCTCGGAGCATAAGCCCTCAAGCCCATCGACCGCGAATTGACCATGGCTGCCTCTGGGGCGAGCAACCTGCTCCGCAGCGCGGTCGCGACGCCCGGCTGAAGGCACGTCTCCCGCACCAAAAACACTCGGCCGATCTGGCGCAGTTTCACGGAACCGTGTAGATCGGTTTCATGAGCATCAGCAACGTCAACGTCGTCGCCCATCCCCTGGTCCAGCACAAGCTCTCCCTGATGCGGGAGAAGGACCGCTCGACCAAGAGCTTTCGCGAGATCCTGAACGAGATCGGGATGCTGCTCGGCTACGAGGTGACGCGCGACCTGCCGCTGGAGCTGGTCGAGATCGAGACGCCGATTGCGCCGATGCGGGCGCCCAAGATCGCCGGCAAGAAGCTCACGCTGGCGCCGATCCTGCGCGCCGGCGTCGGCTTCCTCGACGGCATGCTGGCGCTAATGCCGTCGGCGCGCATCGCCCATATCGGGCTCTACCGCGATCCTGAGACATTGCAGGCCGTGGAATATTACTTCAAGGCGCCGCAGGACCTCTCGGACCGCACCGTGATCCTGATGGATCCGATGCTGGCGACCGGCAACTCGGCCTGCGCCGGTGCTTCCCTGCTGAAGGCGCGCGGCGCCCGCGACATCCGCTTCGTCTGCCTTCTGGCCGCGCCTGAAGGGATCGCGCAGTTCCAGAGCGAGCATCCGGACGTGCCGGTTTGGACCGCCGCGATCGACGAGCGGCTCAACGACCACGGCTACATCGTGCCGGGGCTGGGTGACGCCGGCGACCGGATGTTCGGCACCAAGTAGACAGGTTCGCGCGGTCGGGTTAGTCCGGTTGCCATGAGCGCCAACGAGTTTTCGCTGCAATCGCTGATCCGGACCGAAGCCGCCGCCGATCCGGCCTTCGTGTTCGACGGCACGCCGGTCTCGCGCGCGGAATTCTCGGAAAAGATCGAGCAGACCGCCGCCTGGCTTGCCGCACGCGGTATCGGCGCGGGCGACGTCGTCGCGGTCTGGCTGGTCAACCGGATCGAATGGATCACGCTGCTGTTCGCCGCCGCCCGGCTCGGGGCAATCGTTGCCGCCATCAATACGCGCTACCGCAGCGCGGAGGTCGCGCATCTCCTGAAGCTGTCCGGCGCCAGGCTGATGGTGATCGAAGCCGCGTTTCGCTCGATCGACTTTGCCGCTATTCTCGCCGACGTCGCCAAGGACGAGGTGCCTGCGCTGCGAGAGCTTGCAGTTGTGGGCGCGGATGAGATTCCTGCCCAATGGCCATGCGTGCGCTTCGACGCCTTCGACAAGCCCTATCCGCCGGCCCCGCCGGCTCAGGATGATTTCGATCTGCCGGTTCTGCTCTACACGACATCGGGCACGACCAAAGGACCGAAGCTTGTCGCGCATTCGCAGCGAACGCTGGCCACGCACGCCGCCTCCGTCGCCGAGGCGCTAAAACTCTCGCCCCAGCGCCATGTGCTGCTGGCCATGCTGCCGTTCTGTGGCACCTTCGGCATGACGAGCCTGCTCGGCTTCGTCGCAGCGGGCGCGACCGTCCATGCGCTCGACGCCTTCGAGGCCGCGCCGGCGCTGAAGATTCTCCGCGAGTGCGGGATCACGCATGCCTTTGGCTCGGACGAGATGTTCCGCCGCATCCTCGCCGTCACCGACGCGCCGCATCCGTTTCCGCATCTCGAAGTCTGCGGCTTTGCCGCGTTCCAGCCCGGCTGGCGCGAGCTTGCCGCGGAGGCCGAGGCGCGCGGCATGCCGTTGCACGGCCTCTACGGTTCGAGCGAGGTGCAGGCGCTGTTCTCGATCGCACGCTCGAGTGATGGCATCGCCGATCGCATCGAGGGCGGCGGCTGGCCAATGTCCCCGGAGGCCAAGGTCCGTGTGCGCGACACCGAGACCGGCGAACTCGCGGCTCGCGGCGTCTCCGGTGAGATCGAGATCCATGCGCCGTCCCGCTTCCTCGGCTACTACAACAATCCCGACGCGACGCGCGACGCCATCATCGCGGACGGCTTCTTCCGCACCGGCGATATCGGCCGGCTGCGCGGCGACGGCTCCTTCGTCTACGAAACCCGCGCGGGCGACGCCATGCGGCTCGGCGGGTTTCTTGTCGCCCCCGGCGAGATCGAGGACGAGCTCAAATCGTGCGCTGGCGTGGCCGACGCCCAGGTCGTCGCGGTCGATCTGAAGGGAAACGCACGCTGCGTTGCCTTCGTGATTGCCACCCAGGACCCCCACCACGAGCCGCCGCGGCAGGACGCGTTGATCACGCACCTGCGCGAGCGGCTCGCCGGCTACAAGGTCCCGGCGCGGATCTATGTCGTGGAGGCCTTCCCCGTCACCGACAGCGCCAACGGCGTCAAGATCCAGCGCGCCCGGCTTCGTGCCATGGCGATGGACCGGATCGCCGCGGAATAAGCACGGCCACTGGGATAGCACGCGAATTCGTCTCGGCTAAAAGGTCGCGCATCAGCTAGTACGACTTGGCCAGTCCCAGCACCTTTTCCGCAATGAAGCTGAGCGCAAGCTGCGGGCTGACCGGCGCGATGCGCGGGATCAGCACCTCGCGCAAGTAACGCTCGACGTGGAATTCCTTGGCGTAACCGAAGCCACCATGGGTCATCACCGCCTGCTCGCAGGCATGATATCCGGCCTCACCCGCAATGTATTTCGCGGCATTGGCGGCGCCGCCACAAGGCATGCCCTTGTCGTATTGCCAGGCCGCCGACATCACCATCAACCAGGCCGCCTCGAGCTCGACCCAGTTGACGGCCAGCGGATGCTGAATGCCCTGGTTCTTGCCGATGGGCCGGTTGAACACCACGCGGGTCTTGGCGTATTCGGTCGCGCGCGACAACGCGAGCTTGCCGAGGCCGACGGCTTCCGCGGCGATGAGAATGCGCTCGGGGTTCATGCCTTCGAGAATGTACTGGAAGCCTTTGCCCTCTTCGCCGATGCGATCCTCCATCGGGATTTCAAAGTCCTCGAAGAACAGCTCGTTGGAATCGACGACCTTGCGGCCCATCTTCTCGATCTCGTGGACCTTGATCCTGTTGCGATCGAAGTCCGTATAGAACAGGCTCAGCCCATGCGTCGGCGAGCGCACCTCCTCCAGCGGCGTGGTGCGCGCCAGCAGCAGGATCTTGTGCGCGACCTGCGCGGTGGAGATCCACACCTTCTGGCCGTTGACGATATAGCGGTCGTTCTTGGCCACCGCTCGGGTCTTGAGCTGGGTGGTGTTGAGGCCGGTGTTGGGCTCGGTCACGGCAAAGCACGCCTTTTCGCGGCCCTCGACCATCGGCGGCAGCATGCGCTTGCGCTGTTCCTCGGTGCCGAACACGACCACGGGATTGAGACCGAACACGTTGATGTGCACCGCGGATGCGCCCGACATGCCGGCGCCGGATTCCGCGATGGCGCGCATCATGATCGCGGCTTCGGTGATGCCGAGCCCGGAACCGCCGTAGGCCTCCGGCACGCAGATGCCGAGCCAGCCGGCGTCGGCGAGCGCCTTGTGGAAGTCGTGCGGGAAGCCGCCGTCGTGGTCCTTCTTCAGCCAATAGGCGTCAGGAAAGCCCTCGCAGATCTTCGCGATGGCGTCGCGAATGGCCTCCTGCTGATCGGTGAGCGCGAAATCCATGATGGTCTCCTTGTTGGGAGCCGCGCCCGCGCCATCTCCCCTCTTCGCGTTTCCCACGCGAAGGCCGCGGCCGATTGCTGTGCCCGGACGTGCCCTCGCTTGCGTTCTTTAGCTCGAAAAACCGGGTACAGATACGTGAATTTGCCTGCCAACTGTGTGTACCATGCATGGGATCATGCGGCGCGATGGTGTGAGCGCGCTGTTATTTCGCAGGGAGGAAGACCGCGATGGCCGGACTTTATTTCGAGGAGTTTTCCGTGGGCCAGGAGTTCAGGCATCCCCTGACGCGGACCGTCACGGAGATGGACAACACCATGTTCAGCCTGCTGACGCTCAATCCGCAGCCGCTGCACATCGACGCGCATTTTTCGGCCCAGACCGAGTTCGGCCAGCGCATTTTCAACAGCCTTTACACGCTCGGCATCATGATCGGCATGACGGTCTATGATACGACCATGGGCACCACCGTTGCCAATCTCGGCATGACCGACGTCACCTTTCCGAAACCGGTCTTCCATGGCGACACACTGCGGGCGACGACCAAGGTGCTTTCATTGCGGGAGTCCAAATCGCGTCCCAAGGCGGGAATCGTCGAGTTCGAGCACCACGCTCTCAACCAGAACGACGAGATCGTCGGAAAATGCCGCCGCATGGCGATGATGCACAAGAGGCCGGTCTGATGCGTTCGATGCTATTCGTGCCGGGCGACTCCCCGCGCAAATTCGAGAAGGCCAGCGAAGGCAAGGCCGACGCGCTGATCATCGATCTCGAAGATTCCGTCGTCACCGACAAGAAGCCGGAGGCTCGCGGGTTGACGTTGGCGATGCTCAACGGCCGCAACAAACCCCATCAGCTCTATGTCCGCGTCAACGCGCTCGACACCGGCATGACGCTCGCTGACCTTGCCGCGGTGATTCCAGGCAAGCCCGACGGCATCGTGCTGCCGAAATCGCAGGGCGGCGACGACGTGCGGCAGGTCGCGACCTGGCTCGAAGCTTTGGAAGCTGCGGCTGGTATCGCCATCGGCTCAACACGCATCGTCTGCGTCGCAACCGAAACCGCAGGATCGATCTTCGGGCTCGGCAGCTACAAGGGCTGCTCTCCTCGCCTCGCGGGCCTGATGTGGGGCGCGGAAGATCTCTCGGCCTCGCTCGGCGCTACTGAAAAGGCGTCAGGCGGCGTGTTCCATAGCCCTTATCGGCTGGCGCGCGATCTCTGCCTGATGGCGGCGGCCGCGGCCGAGGTCGCACCGATCGACACCGTCTATACCGATATCGACAATCTGGCGGGGCTCGAACAGGAAACGCGCGCGGCGCGGCGTGACGGTTTTTCGGCGAAAGCGCTGATCCATCCCAAGCACGTCGACGTGGTCAACGCGGCGTTCGAGCCGACCGAGCCCGAGCGTAATTGGGCGGAGAAGGTGATCGCGGCGTTCGCGAACAATCCGAACTCCGGCACGCTGCGCCTCGACGGCCAGATGATCGACAGGCCGCATCTTCGCGCCGCGAAGAAGATCCTCGGCCGGAGCTAGAGCAGGACGCCGCGCTGCGACAGATGGGATACAAGCCATTCTCAGCGTCGTCGTGGCCGGGCTTGTCCCGGCCATCCACGGGCTTGCACGCAAGCGGCACCCAAAAACGTGGATGCCCGGGACAAGCCCGGGCATGACGAAGCGAAAACGTCCCGCCCCTCACTTTCCGCAGGCGGGGAGAGGGGAGCGCTAGACGATCTTGATCGACATGTCCGGCAAGCCGTCGAGCTTGCACAACAGCACGTCGCCCTTCACGACCGGGCCGACATTCTCCGGCGTGCCGGAATAGATGATGTCGCCGGCCTTCAGCTCGAAGGCTTCCGACAGTTTTGCGATCTGCTCGGCCACGCTCCAGATCATCTTGCTGAGATCCGAGCTCTGCTTCACCGTCCCGTTGATCGCCAGCGAAATGGCGCCCTTGTCGAAATGGCCGGTCTTGCTGGCCGGGTGGATCGGTCCGATCACCGCGGCGTGGTCAAAGCTCTTGCCGATCTCCCACGGCTTCTTTTCCGCGGCCATGCCGTTCTGGAGATCGCGCCGGGTCATGTCGAGGCCGAGCGCGTAGCCATAGACATGGTCGAGCGCCTTCTCGGCCGGAATGTTGGAGCCGCCGGACTTCAGCGCGGCGACCAGCTCGACTTCGTGGTGATAGTTCTTGGTCAGCGACGGATAGGGATGGTCGGCGACCTCGCCCACAGCGACGTTCTGGATTGCGTCGGTCGGCTTCTGGAAGAAGAACGGCGGCTCGCGGTTCGGGTCCGAGCCGCGCTCGATCGCGTGCGCCGCATAGTTGCGCCCGATGCAGTAGATGCGGCGGACCTGGAACACCTGGGTTTCGCCGACGATCGGAATGGTGACCATCGGCACCGGAAAGATCGGCTTCGGCCCGGCCTGCGCAGCCGCCGGCGCAACTTCCGCGATTGACGCAGCACTTGCCGCCGCGGCAATTGCAAGCAGCTCTCGTCGCGTTGCTGATCTCTCTTTCATGTTTTGTGCTCCCTTTTTGTGTTCGTTGGGCGCATCATGCGCGCCGAGCCGCCTGATAATCAATATTCAGTATGCCAGCAATGCTGGACCGACACGTCGCTTAATTGATGAGAACAGGCCGTCTGCGACCGGGCCTTCCCACCCCGGCTCCCATTCGCCCTAGCATGGAACTTGCATAAATTCTGGGCGACATGGATGCCGCATGAACCTCATCAGCCTCGATATCCGCATGCTCCGGTCGCTGATCTCCGTGGTCGAGACCGGCAGCATTACCGAGACCGCGCGGCGGCTGGGCCGCACCCAGCCGGCGATCACCCTGCAATTGCAGCGGCTGGAGGAGCTCACCGGGAAACAATTGTTCGAGCATGCCGGGCGCCGGCTGACGCTGAGCGAGGACGGCACCACGGTTCTCACCTACGCGAAATCCATCCTGCGGTTGCATGACGAATTGATTTCGCAATTGGCGTCACAGGAGATCGAGGGTCAGGTCGTACTCGGCACGCCGGACCTCTATGCCGCATTCATGCTGCCGCAGATCCTCAGCGTGTTCCGAAAATCCTTCCCCCGCGTTCAGGTCGAGCTCAATTGCGCGCTCTCGACGCCGCTGGTGGGCCTGGTCAAGCGTGGCGATGTCGACATCGCGCTTGTCACCCGCATGAATGATTTTACGGGCGGCCAGGTGGTACGGCGCGAGCAACTGGTCTGGATGACCGGTGAGCAGTCTGCCGCGCACCAGGAACGGCCCATTCCGCTGGCATTGCTGCCGCCGGGCAACATCTATCGCGACTATGCGATCGACACGCTGGAACGCGCGAATTTGCGCTGGCGCATCGCCTGCGTCAGCGAAAGCGTCGGCGGCCTTCAGGCGGCGGCCTTCGCCGGCATGGCCGTGACCGTACTCGGCCGCAGCGCCCTGGTGCCGGCGATGCGCGAGATCGGCCCGAACGAGGGCCTGCCGCCGCTGCCGAAGATCGAGCTGCTGCTCTACAAGTCGAGCGGCGCAACCTCGAAGGCGGCGACCGCCTTGCACGACTATCTCGCGCACTATCTGCGCCTCGACGAAGAGCTCAGCGGCCGCGGCGACCCGATCGAGCTGTCCTGAGCTTCATACCTTCGCGCGCGTGGGACTTTCGCGGAGCGCCAGTGACGGCCAGAAGTTTGCCCAGGGCTGCGCCGCCTCGAACGCAGCGGCGATGCGGAAGATCGTGGGCTCGTCGAGCCACGGAGCGACGATCTGCAAGCCGATCGGCATTCCGTCGCGATCGAAGCCGCAGGGCAGCGTCGCCGCCGGAAGACCGGCGAGGTTGACCGGCCAGGTGAAGGGCGACCAGCCGAGATGCGGATCGACCTTGCCACCGTCGATCATGTCGACGCCGATGCGGCCGGCCTCGAACGCGGTCACCGCGACAGTCGGCGTCACCAGCGCATCGACGCGCTCGAAAAGCTTCAGGAAGCCGCTGCGAGCCTGGCCGCGGCGATACCCCGCTTCGATATAGTCCGTGCCGCTGTAGCGTCGGCCTGCACTGATGACGTCAAGATAATCTGCTTCGGAGCTGGCGAGATCGGCCGTGGTCCTGGTCGCGACCGCGGCCGCCTGTTCGGTGAAGGCGATCGGCTTCAGCGTGTGTTCGAGGATGCCGGGATCGAGGCCGGGACCATCCATGGTGACCTGCGCGCCGCAGGCATCGAGAATGGCCAGCGCCTTGCCGAACGCCGCGCGCACATCGGGACTGACGGCGGCGTAGCCGAAATCGACGCTGGCGCCGATACGAATACCGTTCAACGGCGCGGCGTTCGTGTCGAACCGCCGCGCCGCCACCGGCAGGCTCGCGGGATCGCGCAGATCGTAGCCGGCGATGATCTCCAGCGTCAGCGCGGCATCCGCGACCGTGCGCGTGATCGGCCCGGTATGCGCGAGCGACCCCCAGGAGGGCGGCGAGAAGCCGGGCGAACGCGGCACCAGCCCAAACGTCGGCTTCAGGCCGAACACCCCGCAGAAGGACGAGGGCACGCGGATCGAGCCGACGCCATCGGTTCCGATCGCGATCGGACCGCAGCCGGCGGCAACACCCGCCGCCGCGCCGCCGCTCGATCCGCCACTGGTGCGACCGGGGTCCCAGGGATTGCGCGTGGTGCCGGTGACCGGGCTGTCCGCCGTCAACTTGTAACCGGACTCGCAGGTCGTGGTCTTGCAGGTGACGATGGCACCCGCCTCCTTCAGCGCCGAGACAACCGCCGCGTCGACATCGGGCACGAATGCCTTGTTCATCGGCGAGCCGCCATAGGCCGGCACGCCCGCGACAAAGACCAGGTCCTTGATCGTCACGGGTACGCCCGCGAGCGCCCCCTTGGCTTCGCCGGCGCGCATCTCCCTGGTGAGACGATCGGCCTCCGCCCTCGCCTGCTCGTACATCGGCGTCACCACCGCATTGCATGCCTCATTGGTCACCTCCAGGGCGGCAATGGTGTCGTCGACGACATCGCGTGGAGTGAACGCCTTGCGCCGGTAGCCGGCCAGGATCTCGGTTGCGGAAAGCGAGCCAAGGCCAGTCGGCGCCGGCGGGAAGGCCGTTCGGCCGGAACCATCAGTCATCATCAACCCTAAAGAGCTAGCTGAGCGCCGCGTCGACGGCGCGCTTGGCCATGACCGTGACGAGGTGCGCCCGGTAGTCGGCTTCGGCATGGATGTCGGAAGTGAGGCCCTCAGTGTCGATCTTGATCGCCGCGATCGCGGACGGATCGAAACTTCGAGACAGCGCTTCTTCCATCGGAGGAACGCGGAATACGCCGGAGCCCGCTCCGGTCACGGCCACGCGAACGCCATCGGCGAATTTCGCCACGAACACGCCGACCAACGCATAGCGCGACGCCGGCGCCTTGAACTTGACGTAGCCTGCCTTGAGCGGCACCGGAAAGCGGATCGCCGTGATGATCTCGCCAGGTTCGAGCGCGGTCTCGAACAGGCCGCGGAAGAACCCGTCGGCCGCGATCTCCCGTGTGCTGGTGACGATGGTCGCATCAAGACCGAGCACGCCAGCGGGATAATCGGCCGCCGGATCGTTGTTCGCGACCGAGCCGCCGATGGTGCCGCGGATGCGCACGGCGGGATCGCCGATCATCGAGGCCAGCGCGGCGAGACCGGGGATCTTTCCCTGCACCAGCTTCGAGGCGGCCACCACCGCATGTGGCGTCATCGCACCGATGGTGATTGTGGCGCCGTCGTCGCTGATGCCCTTCAGATGTCCCAGCTTCGACAGATCGATCAAGGCTGGCGGACTGGCGAGCCGCTGCTTCAGCGTCGGGATCAGCGTCATGCCGCCGGCGACGAGCTTGCTGTCCTCGATCGAGGTCAGCAGTTTAGCAGCGTCGGGAATCCGGTCCGGTTGGTGATAGGCAAACGGCTTCATTGTCATCCTCCCTATTCCGCAGCGACCGGCAGCGATGCATTTTGCAGCAGGCGCCAGATCCGGTTCGGCGTCGCCGGCATGTCGACATGGGTGACGCCGAGATGCGACAGCGCATCGACCACCGCGTTGATGACCGCGGCCGGCGAACCGATGGTGCCGACCTCGCCGCAGCCCTTCACGCCCATCGGCGTATGCGTACACAGCGTCGAATGGGTCGCGATGTTCATCATCGGCATGTGGTCGGCACGCGGCATGCAGTAATCCATCAGCGAGCCCGACAGCAGCTGGCCCGAGCCCTCGTCATAGACCGCGTTCTCGTACAGCGCCTGGCCGACGCCCTGCACGATGCCGCCATGCAACTGGCCCTCGACTATCATCGGGTTGATAACAGTGCCGACGTCGTCGACCGCGGTGTAATTGACCAGCGTCACCGTGCCGGTTTCCGGGTCGATCTCGACCTCGGCAATGTGGCAGCCGCCGGGATAGGTGAAGTTGACGGGATCATAATAAGCCTGCTCTTCCAGTCCCGGCTCCAGCACTTCGAGCGGATAGTCGTGCGGCACGTAGGCGGCGCCCGCGATCTCCTCGAACGTCTTCATGCGGTCGGTGCCTGCGACTGAGAATTTTCCGGCCTCGAACTGGATGTCCACTTCGGCCGCCTCAAGCAGATGCGCCGCAATCTTCTTGCCCTTCGCGACCACCTTGTCCGTCGCCTTCGACAGCGCCGCGCCGCCGACCACCAGCGAACGCGAGCCATAGGTACCCATGCCGAACTGCACGCGGTCGGTATCGCCGAACACGATGTCGACATTGTCAAACGCGACGCCGAGCTTATCCGAGACGATCTGCGCGAACGTCGTCTCGTGGCCCTGGCCGTGATTGTGCGTGCCGATCATGACCGTGACCTGGCCGGTCGGATGCACGCGTACCGTAGCGCTCTCATAGAGCCCGCCGCGCGCGCCCAGCCGTCCTGCGAAGCGCGACGGCGCAAGGCCGCAGGCCTCGACATAGGTCGAGTAGCCGAGCCCGCGGAATTTGCCCCTGCGCGCCGACTCCGCCTTGCGGATACCGAAGTTCTTGACGTCGGCCGCGACAAGGGCGCCGTCGAGACATCCCATCGGATCGCCGGAATCGTATTGCACCAGCACCGGCGTCTGATACGGGTAAGCCTCCTTCGGGATCATGTTGCGTCGGCGGATCTCGACCCGGTCGATCCCCATCTCGCTGGCTGCGACGTCGACGATTCGCTCCAGCACGAAGGTCGCCTCGGGACGGCCGGCGCCACGATAGGCGTCGACCGGAACCGTGTTGGTGAACACTACCTTCACGTTGCAGTAGATTGCCGGCGTGGTGTAGACGCCGCCGAGCAGCGGTCCGTAGAGATTGGTCGGGATGTTCGGCCCGAAAGTCGAGAGATAGCCGCCCATATTGGCGAGCGTGTTGACGCGGAAGGCCAGAAACTTTCCGGTCTCGTCCAGTGCGAGTTCGGCCTCGGTGACGTGATCGCGGCCGTGGCGATCGGAGACGTAGCCTTCGGAGCGGCTCGCGACCCATTTGATCGGCCGCATCACGCGCTTGGCGGCCCAGGTGATCACGGCCTCCTCGCCGTAGTGGAACTGCTTGACGCCAAAGCCGCCGCCGACATCGGGCGCGACCACGCGCAGCTTGTGCTGCGGAATGTTCAGCACCAGCGCGCCCATCAGGAAGCGCACGACATGCGGGAATTGGCTGGTGGTCCACAGCGTGAAGCGATCGGTGCCGGGCTCATATTCGGCGATCGCCGCGCGCGGCTCCATCGGGTTGCCGATCAGCCTGTTGTTGACGAGGCTGAGCTTTGCGATGTGCGCCGCTTTCCGGAACGCGGTCTCGACCGCCGCCTTGTCGCCGAGCTCCCAGTCGCAACAGATGTTGTTCGGCACGTCGTCGAACAGTTGCGGCGCGCCGGGTCGCACGGCTTCGAGCACGCCGACCACTGAGGGCAGCACCTCGTAATCGACCGTCAGCAACTCGGCTGCAGCGCTAGCCTGCGCCTGCGTCTCCGCGATGACGAAGGCCACCATGTCGCCGACGAAGCGCACCTTGCCCTGCGCCAGCATCGGGAACGGCGGCTCCTTCATCGGCACGCCCTTGGCATCCGTGATACCCCAGCCGCAGGGCAGCGAGCCTAACTTGTCCGCGGCGGCATCCTCGCCGGTCAGGACCGCGATGACGCCGGGCGATGCCAGGGCCGCACTCTTGTCGATGCTGCGCAGGATCGCGTGTCCATGCGGCGAGCGCACGAACACACCGGCCGTCATGCCGGGACGCTTGATGTCGGAGACGTAATTGCCGCGGCCGGTGAGGAAGCGCTGGTCCTCTTTCCGTTTAGGTGAGGCGCCGATCCCGATCACATTGCCCATGGTTACTCTCCCCTGGCGGCGTTCATGGCGGCAGCGCCTGCCATGACCGAGACGACGATGTTCTGATAACCGGTGCAGCGGCAGATATTGCCTTCAAGGCCGTGGCGGACGTCGGCTTCCGTGAGGTCCGGCTTCTCGGTCGCGAGCGCCACCGCCGTCATCAGCATGCCGGGCGTGCAAAAGCCGCATTGCAGACCGTGATGCTCACGAAACGCTTCCTGCATCGGATGCATCTGGTTCGAACCGGGGGCGCCGTGAAGCCCCTCGATGGTGAGCAGCGTCGTACCGTCGAGCGCAGCAGCCAGCAGCGTGCAGCTCTTCACCGGCAGACCATCGAGGTGCACGACACAGGCGCCGCATTGGCTGGTGTCGCAGCCGATATGGGTGCCGGTGAGGTTGAGCCGCTCGCGCAGCAGCTCGGCGACCAGCGTCGCCGGCTCAACATCGATGGTGGTCGGCCGTCCGTTGAGTGTGAAGGATATCTGCACGATCATACTCCTGTGCGCGACGGGTCTTTAGAAAAGTGGAAGCGCGCTGCCGGTGGCCCATGTGGCCATCACGACGTCGCCGACGGTGAACGGATCCGCGAAGAAGGTCTTTTCTGGCACATAGGCGACGAACGCGTCGTCCGGCACGGTGTCCAGCATGACCTTGACGAAATAGCCCTGGTATTCGATCGCGAGCACGCGACTCGGCAGCGACGTAGAGCAGCCCGGCGGCAGCTCCCTGCCCGGCCGGACCAGCGCGACATCGTCGCGGCGCACGGCGATATCGATCTTGTCACCGACGCTAACCGTAGACCGCGCTTGAAGTGGGACCTCGATGCCATCAGGCGCGGCCTGCACGAGCGTAAAGGTCGAACCGTTGACCTTCTCGACCCGCCCCGACAGCACGTTCTGCCCGCCCATGAACTCGGCGACGTAGCGATCGTGCGGATGGGCATAGACGTCGCGGGCCGCGCCCGCCTGCTTGATCTTGCCCTGCTCCATCACCACCACCAGATCGGCGAGCGCGATCGCCTCGAGCTGGGTGTGGGTGACGTGGATGAAGGTGATGCCGAGCTCCTGCTGCATTCGCCTGAGCTCCTGGCGCATCTGCACGCGGAGCTGCTCGTCGAGGGCGGAGAGCGGTTCATCGAGCAAAAGTACCCTCGGCTCGGTGATCGCGGCGCGCGCCAGCGCCACACGCTGTTGCTGGCCGCCGGAGAGCTGCGCCGGCAGGCGATCGGCGAACTGCGTCAGCCGCACTTTCTCGATCATGGCATCCGCAGCGCGCAGACGATCGGCCTTCGACATGCCACGTACGCGCAAGGCGAACGCGATATTGTCGCGCACGGTCAGGTGCGGGAACAGCGCGTAGGACTGAAACATCATCGCGGTGCGTCGCTGCACCGGCGCGAGCCCGACGACGTTCTGGCCGCCGATGACGATCTCGCCGGCGGTCGGGTCCTCGTGGCCGGCGATCATGCGCAGAATCGTGGTCTTTCCGCAGCCGGATGGACCGATGAAGCAGCAATAGGCGCCATCGGCGATCTTGAGGTTGACGCCGTCGACCACATTGCTGACGCCGTCAAAGCTCTTGCAGACGCCCGCCAGTTCGATATCGCCGCGATCGCTCTTCATTTCCCAGCTCAACCCTTTGTGCTGCTGCCGCGTTTCTTCTGGATCAGCACGATGCTGCCCAGGCTCGCGCCGATGACGATGAAGGACACGATCGTCGTCACCGTGCCGAGCGCGTAAAGCGAGGGCGACGTGACGTTCAAGGTCATGCTCCAGATCTCCAGCGGCAGCGTGTTCAGTGAGCCCGCGGTCTGGAGGCTGCGCGCGAACTCGTCGTAGGAGAGCGTGAAGCCGAACAGCGCGACCGCGACCAGGCCGGGCGCCAGCACCGGGATCATCACCAGCCGGATCGACTGCCAGCGGCTAGCGCCGAGGTCGTAGGCCGCCTCCTCCCAGACGTGGTTGAAGCGCGACATCACCGCGAACATCACGAGCACGCCGAACGGCAGCGTCCAGGACAGTTGCGCGCCGAGCGCCGAGGTGTACCAGCTCGCATTGAGCCCGAGCGCCTGGAACAACAGACCGGTGCCGAGGCCGAGCACGAGACCTGGTGCGACCAGGCTGCCGATCATCATGTAGAACACGACGGTGTCGCCGCGAAAGCGCTTGCGAAAGCCGAGCCCGGCGAGGAACGAGACCACCACCGTGATGACAGTGACAATGACGGCGAGCTTGATCGAGCGATCGAACGAGCCCTTGACGTCGCCGGTTCGCACCTGGGTGAAGAGATCGACGAACCAGTGCAGCGAAGTGCCCTTCATCGGGAACACGAGGCCGCCACGGATATCCTGGAACGACAGGACGTAGATACAGAACATCGGGCCGTACAGCGCGATCACATAGAACGCGAACAGTGTCGCCAGAACATAGAACGTCCACGGCCGGCCGCCCTTGCTCGGGGCAATCGCCTTGGTCGTCGCAGGCGCGACCGTCTTTGACATGTCGGTTTTGGGCATGTCGGCGAGAACCGCGCTCATCGCGTGATCTCCTGCCTGATGTCGACGGTACGCAGGATCAGCGAGACGATCGCGACCAGCACCAGCGTCAGCAACACCGCGCTGGCCGCCGCGGTCGGATATTGCAGTACGCCGACGTCCTCGTAGAACGCGCTGACCACCGAGGCCGAACCGCCGCCGGACATCACCTTGACCACGAAGAAATCGCCCATCACGATCGAGACGACGAAGATGGTGCCGAGGGCGATGCCGCTCTTGGACATCGGCACCACGATCAGGCGCATGATGTCGAAACGGCTGGCGCCTGCATCGATCGCGGCCTCGATCAGCTTCTTGTCGATCCGTGCCATGGAATTGAAGATCGGCACAATCATGAAAATGGTAAGCTGGTGGACATAGGCGATGACAACCGCGAGGTCCGAGAACAGCAGCACTTCCAGCGGCTGGCGGATCAGGCCGAGCCCCAGCAGCGCCTGGTTGATCAGGCCTTCCTTGCCGAGCAGCGGAATCCAGGAAATCATCCGGATGATGTTCGAGGTCCAGAACGGCACCGTGCAGAGCAGGAACAGGCCAATCGCCAGCAGCTGATTGCGGACGTGGAAGACCAGGAAGTATGCGACGAAGAAGCCAATGATTAGCGTGAAGACCCAGGTCAGCACCGTGAACTTGATCGTCGCCAGATAAAGCTTCAGCGTCAGCGCCGAATGCAGCACCTCGACATAGCTTGCGAGCGTGAAGCCCGGCGTCAGCCCGCCGAAGCCGTCGGTGGCGAAAAAGCTCGCGGCCAGCACGACCAGGATCGGCGCCACGAAGAACGGCACGAGCACCAGCACGAGCGGCGACACGTAGAGCCAGCCAGCGAGATTTGCGCGTGGTGAAGTTTGGGCTGAACTAAGAGCGGGACTAAGGCTTGGCTGCATGTCGGCAAACGCCTCGAACTCGGTCATTTGGCACCGGCGCATTGCCGCGCCGGCGCTTCATTCACGTCAGGTGAAGCAGGTTTCAGGCCACCTTGAAGTCGTTCCAGCGCTTGTTCATGTAGGCGGCTTCGTCCATCAGCGTGTTCCAGCAGGAGATGTTCTTGACGCGGTCGAGGAACGAGCCGCCGTCACGCTTGGTGCCGCTCTTCTCCATCGGCACGCCATAGGGGTCGTTGACCACCTCGGGCGCGGGCTGGCCCTCGTACCAGAATGCCCATTCGGCCGGCGTGAGGAATTTCTTCGCAGTCGAGGGGACCGGGCTGTAATAGCCGTAGCGCGCGACGAAGCCGCCCTGCCAACCCGACAGATACCAGTTGAGATATTCGTAGGCCGCGTCCAGCTTCTTGCCGGAGAGATGCTTCATCAGGCCCATGCCGTTGCACCAGCCGCGATAGCCTTCCTTGCCGTTCTTGATGTTGACCGGCGCGTAGACGCACGGGATTTCCTTCACGCGCACCGCGGCAACGGCCGGCGACCACATCGACTGGATGACCACTTCGCCCGCCGCCATCAGCTGCACTGACTGGTCGAAGGTGGTCCAGGTCGCGCGGAACTGGCCATGCTTCTTGAGCTCGATCAGCTTGTTGCAGGTAAAGTCGATCTCCTCCTTCGTCATGTTGCCCTTGTTGCCGTACTTGATCAGCCCGGCGCTTTCGAAGCAGAGCGCGGCGTCCATGATGCCGATCGCGGGCACGTCGAGGATCGCGGCCTTGCCCTTGAACTTGGGATCAATCAGATCCTTCCATTCCGTAACTTCATGGCCGACGAGGTCGGGGCGATAGCCGATGGAGTCGGCATTGTAGACCTGCGGCAGGAAGGTCGCCCATTCGGTCACGCCGTCGTTCAGATCGGTCGAATCGGGCTTGGCGATATACATGGCCTCGTAGGGCGAGATGCCCTGGCGCGGGATCTTGTGACCGTCGATCTCGCCCTTGGTGAAGATGGGCAGGATGTTGTCGAACTCCTTGACCTTCTTGACCTCGATGCCCTGGATCACGCCGCGCTTGGCGGCGAGCTTGGCCTGCCACCCCTCGAGATCGGCGATGTCGACCGTATTAGGCTGGCTTATGAAGCGGTTGATGGCGGCGGAGGTGTCGAGGTTCTGCATCGTCACCTTGAAGCCGAGATCCTTGGCCGCCTGGTCGCCGATCGCCTTCACCACCGAATAGGACACGCCGACATGGCGCAGCTCGATGTCCTTGATCTCCTGCGCCCAGATCGTCGGGAATCCGCGGATCGCGTCCGATCCTGCGGCCGCGCCGGCCACCGCCGCAGCGCCCTTCAACAGCGTGCGCCGGCTCAGCTTTTTCGCAGGCTTGTCGCTCGTCCCCGCCGGATTGGCAGTGGATGTCCCCTTGTCCCTGTCAAGCATGGCAACCCTCGTTGGCTACGATGAACGCTGCGCACCGGTCGCCATTGACCGGCTGCGGATGTGATCAATTGCGAGGGAGGCTATGGGCGGGATGTCGTGAAGTAAAATTGGAAGTAAAAATTCGCCGCATAAACGCGGCTAATGGTTCGCCCCGCTGCATCGGCTTTTGGCAGCGCGCATAAGAAGACGTCAGGACGTGCACACAAAAACGATAGCTTCGATCGTGCGGGCCCGCTGGCGCGGCAGACGTGATGAAGGCGATCCTCAGGACCTGAGCTGGTCCCGCGCCGTCTCCGGCGCCATCAGCGTCGCGATGATGGTGACGATCGACAGTGCAATGATGTAGACCGACACGGCCCAATAAGAACCGGCCCATGCCAGCAGTGCCGTCGCAATCAGCGGCGAGAAGCCGCCGCTCAGCGCCGCCGCAACGTTGGCTCCGAGCGATGCGCCGCTGTAGCGCACCTGGGTGCGGAACAGCTCCGGCATGAATGCCGCCTTCGGCCCGAACAGCAACGCATGCGTCAGTGTCATCGTGACGACAAGCGCGAGCGTGATCAGCGCCGGGTCCCTGGTGTCGAGGAACCAGAACAATGGAAACGCCAGCGCCACCGAGAACACGCCGCCGGCGAGATACAGCGCTTTGCGACCGAAGATGTCGGACAGCCAGCCGGCGAGGGGCAACGTCGCGAGCTCGACGAGCGCGGCATAGACCACCGCGTTGAGGATCACCTGCCGCGGCAGGCCGAGCTGCGTCGTGGCATAGACCACGGTGAAAACCGTGAGGAGATAAGCGAGCCCGACTTCGGACACCGTGATGCCGATCGCGAGCAGGAAGCTGCGCCAGTCGCGGCGCAGGACTTCCAGCGCCGGCTGCGCCAGAACCTCCTTGCGCTCGAGCACCTCCTTGAAGTGCGGCGTCTCCGCGAGTTTCAGCCGCACGATGAAGCCGACGCCGACGAGCAGGATGCTGATCAGAAACGGCACGCGCCAGCCCCAGCTCAGGAAGTCCGCCTCGGGCAGCTGCGTCATCAGACCAAAAATGCCGGTGGACGCGGCGACGCCGACGGGGAAGCCGGTCTGCACCAGGCTGCCGTAAAAGCCGCGGCGGTTGCCGGCGTGCTCGGCCACCATGACCACGGCGCCGCTCCACTCGCCACCGAGTCCAATGCCCTGGACGAAGCGCAAAAATGACGAGGAAGATCGGCGCCCAGACTCCGATCTGACTGTAGGTCGGCAGGCAACCGATCAGGATCGTGCCCAGTCCCATCGCGATCATGGTCGCGACCAGCATCTTCTTGCGGCCGAGCCGGTCGCCATAATGCCCGATGATCGCGCCGCCGATCGGCCGCGCGACGAAGCCGACCGCATAGGTCGAGAACGCCGCCAGCGTGCCGACGAAGGGATCGAAGCTTGGGAAGAACAGCTTGTTCAGCACCAGCGCCGCCGCCGTGCCGTAGATCAGGAAGTCATACCACTCGATCGCGGTGCCGAGCGCGCTCGCCCACACCACATGCGCCGTCGTCGATTTCTCCGCCGCACTGGAGACCCCCGATGCTGCCGTCATCGCCATGCCCCAAGATTCCTGGGCGCCATCATGGCCAATCGCGATGGCGGTTGCAACTTGTCCGGGCATAGTCGTCGACGAGGATCACAGTGGGTGACAATTGCGCACGACTGCTTCAGCACCGTCATTGCGAGGAGCCCTTGCGACGAAGCAATCCAGCATCCCGCAGCGGAAAGAACCTGGATTGCTTCGCTTCGCTCCCAATGACGTTGTTGAACAGTCGCGTGCGTCGCTCCGCAACCGCTTCGCGGCCTTCACCGAACCTGCATCCCCTTTATTCGCCATTGACAAACTTATTCACCATTATCTAACTTGCTGTCACAATAACCCAGCCGCGCCAAGCGGCCCATAAACGAGAGGGAACGACGATGAGAGGGCTTTTGGCCTGCGCCATGCTCGCGGCCATGACTTCGGCTGCCATGACCACCGTTGCGAACGCGCAAATCTCCGACGACGCCGTGCGGATCGGCGTGCTGACGGATCTGTCAAGCTGGGGCCGCGACAACAGCGGGCCGGGCTCCGTGGAGGCCGCGAAGATGGCGGTGGAGGAGTTCGGGCCCACCGTGCTCGGCAAGCCGATCGAGATCATCAGCGCCGACCACCAGATGAAGACCGACGTCGGCGTGCAGATCGTGCGCGGCTGGTTCGACAACGGCAAGGTCGATGCCGTCGTCGACATCCCCAACTCCGGCATCGCGATCGCCGTCCACAACATGGTGCGCGAGCGCAACAAGATCGCGCTGCTCTCCGGCCCCGGCGCAAGTTCGCTGACCGACGAGCTTTGCAGCCCGAACACCGTGCACTTCACCTACGATACCTACGCGCTGTCGAAGGTGACGGCCTCCGCCGTGATCAAGGAAGGCGGAAAGTCCTGGTACTTCATCACCGCCGATTACGCCTTCGGCCAGCAGCTCGAGAAGGACGCCACGCGCTTCATCAACGAGATGGGCGGCAAGGTCTTGGGTGGCGTGAAGCACCCGACCAACACGGCCGATTTCTCCTCCTTTGCACTCCAGGCGCAAAGCTCCAAATCGGACGTTGTCGCCTTCGCCAATGCGGGCCAGGACACCGACAATGCGATCAAGCAGTCGGGCGAGTTCGGCCTGGTCCAGGGCGGGCAGAAGCTGGTCGGCCTCCTGATGTTCGACACCGACGTGCACGCGATCGGGCTCAAATCAGCGCAGGGCACCTACATGACCACAGCGTCCTATTGGAACATGGACGAGGCAACCCGCGCCTGGTCGCGGAAATTCTACGAGCGCACCAAGGTGATGCCGACCATGATCCAGACCGGCGTCTACGGCTCGGTGCTGCATTATCTCAAGGCCATCAAGGCCGCCGGCACCGACGATCCCGCCAAGGCGATGGCCAAGATGCGCGAGCTGCCAATCGAGGATACATTCGTTCATGGCGGACGCTTGCGCGAGGACGGCCGCGTCATTCGCGACATGTATCTCGCCAAGGTGAAAACACCCGAGCAGTCCAAGGAACCCTGGGATTATTTGGAGATCATCAAGACGGTGAAGGGCGAGGACGCCTTCCGCCCGGTCTCCGAATCCAAATGTCCGCTGCTCAAGAAGTGAGGTCTGCATGACCGGCAACGAGCGCAACGCAATTGAGACTTACGAGTGCGATGTGCTCGTGGCCGGATCTGGCTGCTCCGGCATGTCGGCCGCGATCACCGCGGGCTATCGCGGTCTCGACGTCCTGATCGTCGAGAAGGAGCCACGCTTCGGCGGCACCACCGCCCGCTCCGGCGGCTGGTTGTGGATTCCCGGCACCTCGCTGGCCAAGGCTTACGGCATCGCGGAGACGCCCGAGGAGGCGCGGACCTACCTGCGGCACGAAGCCGGCAACAACTTTGACGCCGCGCGCGTCGATGCATTCCTGAGCGCCGGGCCCGAGGCGGTCGATTTTTTCACCAGCAAGACCGCACTCCGTTTCGACATGCCGCTGGTGTTCCCAGACTACCACGCCGAGGCGCCCGGCGGCACCCAGGGTGGCCGTTCGATGGTGGCGCGCCCGTTCGACGGCCGCGAGCTCGGCGACCAGATCAAGACCCTCGGCACGCCCCTGCCCGAGCTGACCGTATTCGGGATGATGCTCGGATCCGGCAAGGACATCGTCCATTTCATGCGCGCGACGAAGTCGCTGAATTCGGCGGTCTATGTCGCAAAGCGCCTGTCGCGGCATCTGATGGATGTGCTGCGCTATGGCCGTGGCATGACGCTGACCAACGGCAATGCGCTCGCCGGGCGACTGGCAAAATCCGCGCAGGATCTGAAGATTCCGATGTGGCTGTCCGCGCCGGTGCACGAGCTGACGGTCGAGAACGGCACTGTCACCGGCGCCATTGTCGCCCGCGAGGGACGCGACGTCCGCATTCGTGCCAGACAAGGCGTCGTGCTCGCCTGCGGCGGTTTCCCGCATGATATCGAACGGCGCAAGAAGATGTTTCCACACGCGCCGACTGGGAAAGAGCATTTTTCGCCGGGACCAACCGGCAACACCGGCGACGGCCTGCGGCTTGCGGAAAGCGCCGGCGGCCATATCGAGGACCGGCTCCCCAACGCGGCAGCCTGGGTCCCGGTCTCGGTCACCAAGCGCAAGGACGGCTCAAACGGTGTGATGCCGCATTTCATCGACCGCGCCAAACCCGGCGTGATCGCGGTGATGCGTGACGGCAAGCGCTTTGCCAATGAGGGCAATTCCTATCACGACTTCGTCCAGGCCATGGTCAAGGCGGCGAAACCGGGCGAGGAGATCGCGGCGTACCTGGTGTGCGATCACCCGACCCTGCGCAAATACGGCCTCGGCTGCGTGCCGCCCTTCCCGATGCCGCTGGGTCATCACCTCAAGACCGGCTATCTCATGCGCGGCGAGACGCTGGAGTCGCTCGCGGCAAAGGCGGGCATCGACAGCATGGCGTTCGTCGAGACCGTCAAGCAGTTCAATGCGACCGCACCACAGGGGCACGACGCCGCCTTCGGCAAGGGCTCGAAGGCCTATAACCGCTACCAGGGCGATGCGCTGCACGGCCCGAACCCCTGCGTCGCGCCGATCGAGAACGGGCCGTTCTACGCCATCAAGATGGTGGTCGGCGATCTCGGCACCTATGCAGGCATCGTCACCGACGAGAACGGGCGGGCGCTCGATGCGGAAGGACGGGTCATTCCGGGGCTCTATGCCGCCGGCAACGACATGGCGAGCATCATGGGCGGCAATTATCCCGGCGCCGGCATCACGCTTGGGCCGGCGCTCACCTTCGGCTACATTGCCGGCCGTCATCTCGCCGACAGCGCCGCCAAGCGCAACGCGGCGTAAGCCACGCCAGGAGGCGCATGAACAGAGAAAGCCGCGGCATCCAGTCGATCGAGGTCGGCGGCGAATTGCTCCGCGCCCTCGCCCGCAGCGGCGAGCCGATGATGCTGCGCGATCTCGCACGCGAGGCCGGCATGACGCCGGCCAAGGCGCATCCCTATCTCGCCAGCTTCTCCCGTATCGGCCTGATCGAGCAGGACGAGACCACCGGCCGTTACGAGATCGGCGCGCTGGCGCTGGAGCTCGGCCTGATCAGCCTGCGCCGCCTGTCCGGCGTACGCATCGCAGGACCGAAGATCGCGGCGCTCGCAAGTCAGATCGGGCATGCGGTCTCGCTCGCGGTCTGGGGGACGCACGGCCCGACCGTGGTGCAGCTCGAAGAACCCGGCCAGCCCGTTCACATCGTGATGCGCGCCGGCTCGGTGATGGCGCTGCTGGAGACGGCGACCGGCCGGGCCTTTGCGGCCTTCCTGCCGGAGAAGACGATCAACGCCGCACTCGAAAGCGGCCTCGATCGTCACGGCGTCGGCTACAATCCTAAGCGCGCCGTGAAAGGCGCGAAGCTCGCCGAGATGCTCACCGAGGTCCGCAAGCACGGCCTCGCCCGCGCGCTCGGCGACCCCCTGCCCGGCGTCAACGCATTCTCTGCGCCGGTGTTCGACCATTCCGGCCATGTCGCGCTGGTGATCACCGCGATGGGGCCCGAAGGCACTTTTGACGCGCGGTGGGACAGCCTGATCGCCCATGCTTTGCGCGATTGCGCGGGCGGCATTTCGAAACGGCTTGGTCACGGGATGACGGCTGCAGCGGAGTGAGGGGCAAACTGTTCGCCTCACAACGGCTGTCATGCCCCGCGAAGGCGGGGCATCCAGTACGCCGCAGCCCATCGCCTCCATCACTGCTGTCTCGGAGTACTGGATCGCCCGGTCAAGCCGGGCGATGACACGAATGGGTCCGCCCTACTTCTCCTTCACCGGCACCGTGTAATTCAGAATGAGCCGACCGCCGTCTGGGTAGATGGTCTGCCCAGTGATGTAGGAGGCATCGTCGCTCGCAAGAAACGCCACGACGGAGGCCACCTCGCCCGGCTCGCCGCCGCGGCCGGCCGGCGTGCGTGACATCACGGTCTTGCGGGCATCCTCCGAGGTGTAGATGGACGATGCCACCATGTCGGTCAGAATCGTTCCCGGCCCGACCGCGACAACGCGAATATTGTGCGGAGCGAGTGCGACGGCTGCGACCGAGGTGAGCTGCTTCATGCCGCCCTTGGACATGGCGTAGGTGGCAAGCGCCGGGATTGCCAGCAGTGCATTGACCGAGGACATGTTGATGATGACCCCGCCGCCGCCTTGCGCAATCATCTGCTTGGCCGCCGCCTGCACACCGAAGAATGCGCCCTTCAGGTTGATGCCAATGATCTCGTCGAATTCCTCTTCGGAGATCTCCAGGAGGTCCCGGTTACGAGCGACGCCGGCGTTGTTGACCATGATGTCGAGCCGGCCGAACTCCTTCACGGCCGTTGCGACCAGTTGGTCGACATCGGCACGCTTGGCGACGTTGCCGACGACGGTACGCAAGGCATCCGGTCGCGCGAGTTCGGCAGCCGTCGCGGCCAAGCCATCGGAATCGACATCCGAGATGACGACCTTGACGCCGTCGTCCAGGAATCTTTTCGCGCAAGCCTTGCCGATACCGCGCGCCGCGCCGGTGATGGCGGCGACCTTGCCGGTTAGTTTCATGGTCTCACTCCAGGATAGCTGCTTCGGGGCAGACTGTTGCAGGGTGAGAAACCCGGCTCAGGCCGCCGCGAAGCCGAGATGAGCACGGAACCGGTTTTTGATAAAGACAGCATCGCGCGAGGGCAGCGAGCGCGGCGGATTTTCGGCCAGAACCTTGATGACAAAAAGCCGCGGGCCATCGGCCGGCTCAGCGATCTGCCGCGTGAGGCGCTCCACCTCCTCAAGCGTCCGCACGGTCCCGGTCGCAACGAAGCCGCAGGCGGCGGCGATGACGGTCAGATCGACGCCGCGCCCGGTGTGGCTGGCCTGCATTCCGGTCTCGCCAAAATGCTGGTTGTCGATCACGACGATGTCGAGATTGCGCGGGCGCGCGACACCGATGGTGGCGATGCCGCCGAGGCCCATCAACTGCTCGCCATCCCCGGTCAAAGCGAGGACGCGCTTTCCCGGCTGGGCTTGGGCGAGGCCAAGCCCGATCAGCGCGGCGCCGCCCATGGCGCCCCAGAGATAGAAATTGCCGTCATGGTCGCCGACCGAATGAAGGTCATAGGTCGGCGAGCCGAGGCCGGACACGACCAGCGTGTCCTTGCGATTTTTCAAGAGCGCGGCGACGGCGGCGCGGCGGTCGAGCTGGGCTTGCATTGGCATCACCACTTCTTCTTGCCGATCAGGCGCTGCCCGATCAGGACCGCAATCTGCTGATCGGAATCGTAGGCGAGCGCTGCGGCCGATTCCACGGTCTCGACCAGATCTTCCGCCGTCTCCGCGCGCATTACCTTCAGGCCGATCGCTTCCAGCGACGGCTGGGTCGCTCGGCTCATCGGCACCTGCCAGGGATTGAACTCGGCCCATTCGCCGCGCATCGTCACCAGCATCAGCAGTGGAAATCGTCCGATCGCCGACAGCGACAGCATGTTGATGCAATTGCCGACCCCGCTCGACTGCATCAAGAGCACGCTACGTTGGCCGCCGAGCCAGGCGCCTGCGGCGATGGCGACGCCCTCCTCTTCCGTCGTCAGCACGTTGGTGGTGACGTCGCGGTCGGCCGAGAACAGGCTGATGAGCTGGCTGTGGCCGGCATCGGGGACGTAGGACATCTGCCGCACGTCGGCGGCCTTCAGGATGCGGTAGAGCTCGGACGGCCAAGCGTCTGCGCGCGTGTCGGGATTGGATTGAAGGCTGTGCACCGCTTGTCTCCGTGGATTTCGAGCAGCACTCTAGCGATGTTCAGGCGCCAAAGCTCTGACCGTCTGGCGCGATCAGGTATCGAGGGATTGTATAGCTGCTGCCGTTCGCATGAGTTCAGCGAGAACGATGCGCATTGCTGCGCCATGGCAGCTTCTCGACCTTTAGCCAAACCGACGCGGGCGCAGTCCGGCATGCGACCAGGTGATCATGGAATAGATGTCATACACGGGCAATCCAACTTCGGCCTGCAAAGCTGCCGCATAAGGCGGCATGTTGGTGCATTCCAGCACGATCGCGCCGACATCCGGGTTCCTGGCGACCAGCTCCTTGCCGGCCTCGACCACGTCACGTTCCGCCTGCGCGATATCCATGTCGTCCTTCTCGGCCTTGATCAGGACGCGGAAGAATTCCTTGCCGTGCTCGGTGCCGACCAGCGGCGTATCGAGCGGCACGCCGGCACCTGCGAGATGGGCCGGCGTCAAGGATGAACCGGACACCGTGACGAGGCCGACGCGCTTGCCCGGCGGCAAGGTCGCCTGCACCCACGGCACCTGCATCAGTGACGAGGTCGCGACGGGAACGCCGACCGCGGCTGCGATCTCCTTCTGGAACAGAGAGAGGAAGCCGCAATTGGTGGTGATGGCTTCGGCCCCGAGCCGCACTAGATCCTTTGCCGCATCGATGAAGTCAGGCAGCAGACCGGCCGCCCCCTTCAGCACCACCTTCTCCGGCGAGGCGCCGCTCACCACGCGATAGAGCACGGGGAAAGGCCAGGTGGCGCCGTTGCCCATGTCGCCGGGAATGCGGGGAAAGCGCGCCTCCAGCATCAGGATGCCGAGCGGCGCCCCATAAATGGCTTTGCCGCCGCGGGCGATTCGGGGGGACGAGTTGGCTGGAGCGGTCATGATGCGATCTCAGAGAAAACGATCGGGCGAAAACGGTGCGAGCGGAATTTCCGGCGGCTTGCCGCTCAGAAGCTGGGCGACGAGACGGCCGGTGCGGGCCGAACCGACCAGGCCGATATGGCCGTGGCCGAAGGCATAGACGATGTCGCGCGATGCCCGCGCGTAGCCGATGCAGGGACGTCCGTCCGGCATGCTGGGCCGATGGCCAAACCAGGTCTTGATACGCGAAGCCGGAATATCCGTCGGCAGTTTCGGGAACATGCTGAAGAGGTTGTTGCGCAAAATCTCGGCGCGCTTCCAGTTGGGCTCGGCCTCGAGGCCTGCGATCTCGACCGTCCCGGCGGCGCGCAAACCCTTGTCGGTCCAGTTCACCACCATCTTCGCATCCGAGGCCATCAACGAGCTGCGCGGGCCCGTTTCCGGATTCTCGATCATGACGTGATAGCCGCGCTCGGTCTCCAGCGGCAGCGGATCGCCGACGGATGCGGTGAGCCGCTTCGAATGCGCACCGGCGGCAATCACCGCGGCATCGCACGCAATCTCGCCGGTCTCGGTCAGGACAGCCACGAGCTTGTTGTCAGATAGCTTCAGCCCGATTGCCTTGGCCCGCACGAGCTTGGCGCCGCTTGCCAGCGCATGCTGCGCGAGCGAGGCGACATAGGCTCCGGGGTCGCGGCAGCGACCGGCTTCCTCCACCACCACGCCGAAAGTGTAGCGCGGATGCAAATCGGGCTCGCGCTGACGCATCTCGTCGGCCGAAAGCTCCAGCCATTCGACACCGACGCGCTTGCGCAGGCGCCAGCCGAGATCGTTGTCGAAATTGCCGCGCGACGGGAAGACATGCATCACGCCATTACGCTCGATCAATTCAGGGACGCCCGCCTCCTCCGCGAGCTTCCTGTGCAGCAGCGGCGCGTCCTTCAGGAGATCGCGCAGCGCAAAGGCCGTCTTCTCGACCCGCGCCTCGGTCCAGCCCGAGAGCAGATATTTGATCAGCCAGGGCAGCGCCTTCGGCAGATAAGACCAGCGGATCGCGAGCGGTCCGAGCGGATCCATCAGATAACCTGGCACCTTCTTCCAGACGCCGGGCTCAGCCGGCGGGATCACCGAATGCGAGGAGAGCCAGCCGGCATTGCCGTAACTCGCCGCCTGTTCGCCACCGGGCTCGCCCGGATCGATCAATGTGACGCGATGTCCCTCGCGCAGCGCCTCGATGGCACTGATCACGCCGACCGCGCCGGCACCGATGATGGCGACGTGGCGGCCCCCCGACATCGCTTAAGCCTTCACCGCAGGGGCAAAGTCCTTGCCGACCGACATCGCCCGCGGATCGATGATGCAGTGGAGGATCGACGGCTTGCCCGAGGCGAGCGCACGCTCGAAGGCCGGCGCGAACTCTTCGGTGCGCTCGACGCGCTCGCCGTGGCCGCCGAACGCTTTTGCGTACATCGCGAAATCAGGGTTCTTGAGCTGGGTGCCGACCACGCGACCGGGATAGTCGCGCTCCTGGTGCATGCGGATGGTACCGTATTGCGCATTGTCGACGACGATGACGACGAGGGCTGCGTCGTACTGCACGGCAGTCGCGAATTCCTGCCCGTTCATCAAGAAGCAGCCGTCGCCGGCGAAAGCTATGACGGTGCGGTCCGGATATTGCCGCTTCGCGAGCACCGCGGCCGGCACGCCATAGCCCATCGAGCCCGACGTCGGAGCGAGCTGCGCCGCAAAACTGTGGAAGCGGTGATGGCGATGGATCCAGCCGGCATAATTACCGGCGCCGTTGCAGACGATCGCGTCCTTGGGCAGGCGATCGCGCAGCCAGGTCATGACTTGTCCGTACTGGAACGTGCCCGGCAGCTCGCGCGCCTTCTCGGTCCAGGCGAGATAGTCGGCATGCGCCTTGGCGGCCTCGCCTTTCCAGGCAACGGCGCCTGCCGGCTTCAGGGTCCCGACCGCGGCCGCAAACGCGGCGGGCGTGGCCTGGATCGCGACCTCAGGCTGATAGATGCGGCCGAGCTCTTCGGAGCCGGGATGAACGTGGATCAACTTCTGCCGCGGGGTCGGAATGTCGAGCAGCGTGTAGGATGAGGACGGCATCTCCGACATGCGGCCGCCGATGAGAAGAATGACGTCGGCGTTGTCGATCCGCGCCTTCAGGCCCGGGCTCGGCCCGATGCCGAGGTCACCGGCATAGTGCGAGTGATCGGCGTCGATCAGCGACGCGCGGCGGAACGAGGTCGCGACCGGCAGGTCGAACCGCTCGGCAAAGCGCGCGATGCTCCTGGTCGCCTCATCCGTCCAGCGCGAGCCGCCGAGAATGACGAGCGGTGCCTTGGCGCTCGCAAGCATGGCGCCAACGCGCTCGATATCGGCGGGCGCCGGCCAGCTCACCGCCGGCTCGATCCGCATGGCGTCCGCAACGGCAGCAGTCTCGGTCAGCATATTTTCGGGCAGCGAGATCACGACGGGACCGGGCCGGCCCTGCATGGCGACGCGGAAGGCGCGCGCGACCAGCTCCGGAATGCGGTCGGGACGATCGATCTCGACCGCCCATTTCGCCATGGTGCCGAACACCGCCTTGTAGTCGAGCTCCTGGAACGCCTCGCGCTCGCGCATGCCGGTGTCGACCTGACCGACGAACAGGATCATCGGCGTGGAATCCTGCATCGCGATGTGGACGCCGTGGCTGGCATTGGTGGCGCCGGGGCCGCGGGTGACGAAGCAGATTCCGGGGCGGCCGGTGAGCTTGCCATAGGCCTCCGCCATCATCGCCGCACCGCCCTCGGCGCGGCAGATCATGACGTCGATCGGGCTGTCATGCAGCGCGTCGAGCGCCGCAAGGTAGCTCTCGCCCGGCACGCAGGTGACGCGCTCGACGCCTTGCGCGACCAGCTGATCAATCAGGATCTGGCCCCCGGTGCGGGTGTTGCGAATGGTCATGACGGCTCCCTCAAGGCTTTGGCAATGCGTTTCGCAGCTTCGCGAAAATTTTGTTCCGGGCTGGCGTAGGACAGCCGGAAACAAGGTGCAAGGCCGAAACCGCTGCCCGGCATTACGGCCTCGTCATGCCTCTTCGGCAAATAGCGGCGGCAGCCATGCCTCTCTCGGACGTCGACCTGGGAGCGGGCCCCCTTGCCGTCATGCCCCTTTGCGCTGCCGCGCGCTTGCCAGCAGCACCAGCATGAACGAGGCCGCGGTCATCAGCGTCGAGATGGCGGCGATGGTCGGGTCGATCTCGTCGCGGAGCGCGGTGAACATGCGCTTGGTCAGGGGCTGATACTGGCCGCCGGAGATGAAGAGCGCGACGATGGTCTCGTCCATCGCCGAGATGAAGGCGAAGATGCCGCCTGCGACCACGCTGGACTTGATCTGCGGCAGGGTCACCGCGAAGAAGCTGCGCAGGCGGTTCATGCCGAGGCTGCGTGCGACCATCTCCTGCGCCGGGTCGAAGCTCTGCAAACCCGCCAGCACCGAGATGATGACGTATGGCAGGCCCAGCATCACGTTCGCCAGCACCAGGCCCGGCAGCGTCGCGACCAGGCCGACTTTGGCATAGAGGAAGAAGATGCCCACCGCAGTGATGATGATCGGCACCACCAGCGGCAACAGCAGCGCCACGTGGATGACGCGCATGATGCGCAGCTTCGACTGGCTGATGGCGTAGGCGGCGGCAACGCCGAGCGGCGTCGCGATCACCACGGTCAGGAGCGCGACCGTCAGCGTCACCCGCGTCGCCTGCATCCAGGCGGCGTTGGAGAAATACTGCTGATACCAGCGCAGCGAGAACGACGGCGGCGGGAAGGTCAGGAAGCGCGCGCTGGAGAAGGAGATCGGCGCGATAATCAGCACCGGCAGGATCAGGTAGACCAGCACCAGCGCGCTGATCACATAGAGGGCGATCCGGGCGGGCGACAATCGTGTCATTTCTGCCCCAATATGCGATCGAGCGAGATGAAGCGGCTGACGGCGAAGAAGATCGCGAGCACGCTTAAGAGCAGCACGACGGCGACCGCGCTCGCGGCGCCGAACTGGTTGTAGAGCTCGACATTGCGGCTCACCAGCATCGACACCATCACCGTGCGGCCGCCGCCGAGCAGTTCCGGCGTGATGTAGAAGCCGAGGCAGAGCACGAACACCATGGTGCAGCCTGCGAGCACGCCCGGTAGCGACAGCGGCAGGAAGACGCGGACGAAGGTGAGCGACGGGCTCGCCCCCAGGCTGGCGCCGGCCTGCATGAGATCGCTCGGAATCTTCTGCATGGTGGCATAGAGCGGCAGCACCATGAACGGCAACAGGATGTGTACCGTCGCAACCACGGTGCCGAAGGTGTTGTGCACCAGCGCGAGCGGTTCGCTCGTCACATCGAGATAACGCAAAAGCTGGTTGATCACACCGGTGCGCTGGAGCAGCGCCAGCCAGGCATAGGCGCGCACCAGCACACTGGTCCAGAACGGCAGCACGACCAGCGACAGGATGAGAATGCTCCATCCTTTCGGCACCGAGTTGGCGAGGTAGGCCACGGGATAGCCAAGCAGCAGCGCGATTCCCGTGACCGCGAGGCTGATCTCGAAGGTCAGCGCAAAGCTGCGCCAGTAGATGTCTTCAGTGAAGACGCGGCGATAATTCTCCAGCGTGAAGCCGTCATGGTAGATCGACTGCCAAGCGAGCCAGCCGACCGGCAGCACGATCAGAGCCAAGATCACCAGCAGCGCCGGCGATACCAATGCCAGCATCAGCGCATGCTCGCGGCGCTGATGCTTTTGCGATGGATCTGGCATGGATCTCGTCAATGCGGTCTCGCTTGGCTTACTTCTGCATGAACGACGCCCAACGCTTCTCGGCGGCTTCGCCGGCCGGCGAGGACCACCAGGCGTAGGACATCAGCGCCTGCTTGGCCGCATTGGCGGGCTCGCTCGGCAATTGCGCGGCGCGCTCGGGCTTGATCACGCCGGTATCGAACGCCTTGGGATTGCCCGGGCCGTAATCGATATTGAGCGGCAGATTGGCCTGGTGCACGGGATCGACGGCCTCGTTGAGAAATTTGACTGCCGTCTCGAGATTCGGCGCGCCCTTGAGGATGCAGAGCGAGGTGCTTTGCAAAACACCCTGGTTGTAGGTGAAAGCGACCTTGGCGCCTTCCTTCGCGACTGCGCTGACGCGGCCGTTCCAGGCCATCTCCATATCGACCTCGCCGTCATTGAGAAGCTGCGCCGACTGTGCGCCGGAGGTCCACCACACCGTGATGTGCGGCTTGATCTCTTCGAGCTTCTTGAAGGCCCGGTCGACGTCGAGCGGATAGAGTTTGTCGGGCGCGACGCCGTCGGCCATCAGCGCCGCCTCGAGCGTGGCGATCGGATGGTTGCGCAGCGCACGGCGGCCGGGGAATTTCTTGACGTCCCAGAAATCCACCCAGCTGTTCGGCGCGTCCTTCGGAAACGTTTTCTGACTGAAGGCCAGCACGCTCGAATAGAACTCGTACGACACCGAATAGGGATTGCGATAAGCCTCCGGCATCGCCGCCGCGTTAGGGATCTTCGAGAAATCGAGTTTCTCGATCAGCCCCTGCTCGCCGCCGCGCAGGCAATAGCCGGTTGGAGTATCCACGACGTCCCAGATCGGCTTGCCGCTGCCGACTTGCGTCTTGATCGCGGGCCAGGCATCGGGAATGGAGTCCTGGTTGATAGTGATGCCGAGCTTCTTGGCGGAGGGATCAAGGATCGCCACCGTCTGCGCCTGCTGGTAGGCGCCGCCCTGCGAGACGAAGGTGATCTGTTCGGCAGCGGCGGCGATGCCGGTTGTTGCGACCAATCCGAGCGATCCGCCCAATAGCGCGTAGCCAAATCGAATATCTCGTTTCGTCGTCATCCTCGCCTCCTCTGTCACCAATTAAACGTCATTGACCGATCGCATCGAGAAACTGGTACCAGCCGGCGACCATGCGGACGGCGGGCTCGCGCAACGGATAGAACGGGATGGCTTTCAATCGCCGCGCGTCGAGCAGCCCGACCTCTGGCGTCTCGCCGCGCACGAAGGCGGCGAGATAGCGGCCCATCAGGCTCGACATCGCTACGCCCGCGCCGTTGTAGCCCATCGAGAACAGCGTGCGGTCGTCGAGCCGGCCGATATGCGGTACCGAGTCCAGCGTCATCCCGACCAGGCCCGACCATTTGTAGGCGAGCGGGACGTCGGCGAGATCGGGAAAGATTCCGACCATCGCCTTGCGCAACGCGTCGAAGGCGGTTTCCGAATCCTGCTTGCCGAACGCGCCGCGGCCGCCAAAAATCACGCGGTTGTCGACCATGCGGAACCAGCGCATCATGCGCTTGGTCTCGGTGTAGGTGCGCCCGCTCGGCATCAGGCTTCCCGCGAGGTTGCGCGGCAGCTTGTCGGTTGCGATGATGGCGCTGCGGAACGGGATCAGCGTGCGCTGCATGTTCGCGGTCGCGTCGGTGAGGTCGGAATAGCTGTTGGTGGCGATGATCGCTTGTTTCGCCCGCACCGCGCCCTGCGGCGTTTCGGCGACGATGCCGCCGTTGTCGCGCCGGAGCCTTACGACCGGCGATTCCTGGAAAATATTCACGCCGCGGCGCGCCACGCCATCGGCAAGGCCGCGCAGATAATTCAGCGGATGGATGCCGCCGGAGCCGGGATTGAGCACGCCGCCGACGAAGATGCCGGAGCCGGTCTCGTCGCGCACTTTCCCCTTGTCGAGGATGCGGACCTCCGCATCGCCCATCTCGCGCTTCATCCAGTTGGCTTCGTCGATCGCGGCCTTCAGCGTCGTCTCGTTGTGGGCGGCCTTGACCTGGCCGGTGCGCGTCAACGCGGCACTGGTGATGCCAAATTCGGAGACCAGCTCCTCGACGATATCGGTGGATTCATGCGCGATCCCGTACATGCGCTGCGCCATGGCGCGGCCGTGCACGGCGTCGATCTCGCGGAACGAGAGGCGGAACTTTGCGGTGATCACGCCGCCATTGCGGCCACTCGCGCCCCAGCCCGGGCGGTTGGCCTCAAGCACGATCGGCGAAAGGCCGCTCTTGGCGATGTGGTGCGCAGCGGACAGGCCCGTATAGCCCGCACCGATGATCACCACATCCGCCTGGTGCTCGCCTGACAGAGCCGGAAACTCGCGCGCGGGCTCGGCCGTGGCGGCCCACAGCGAGTTGGCCGATGGCAGCGCGTTCCGGTCCCGTGTCATGCCACCGCTCATGCCTTACGCCGCCGGCCCGATGGCCGCATCGGCAAGCGCTTTCAAGGTCGGAAAATGGAAGTCCGGCTTGGTCAGCGTCTCCACGGCCGGTGTGCCTCCGAAGCCGGCCATGCCCTGGCGACGCTCGATCCAGCACACCTTGTAGCCGAGTTTCCGCGCGATCCCGATGTCGTGATACTGGCTCTGCGCGACGTGAAGGATATCGGACTGCTTGTAACCGAAAGCAGACTGGCGCCCCTTGTTGTACGCGAAAAACTCCGGATCGGGTTTCGCAACGCCAGTCTCGTCGGCGCACACGGTATCGTCGAAGGGATTGCCGAGCGCATGCGCGTAACAGGAGAGCGCGACCCGGTCGGCATTGGTCATCGCGACCAGGCGGAATTTCGTGCGCAGGCGTTTGAGTGCCTCGACCGAGTCCGGGAACGGTCCCCAGCGCAGCACCGCGAGTTGGAAGACGTCGCAGGAGGCGTCATCGGCCTGTAGCCCGAGCTCCTTGGCAAGATAGCGATAGACATGAAACATCACCTCGCTCGAACGCTCGTGGTGCTTGTCGCGACCGCGCTTGTAGGATTCGAAGATCTTGTCATCGCTGAGCTCGGCCGGCGACTTGCCCGAGATCCGGCGCACCGCGGAGAGCACGCCGGTCTCGAAGTCGATCAAGGTGCCGACGACGTCGAAGGTGAGAACCTTGAAATTGCTGAACGAGGCTGTTGACGACATTTTTTGGCTTCTTCTCTCGGTTGGACAAGGCTTGGGTTCAGTCCCTCACCCTGGGCACGACGATGGTGTCCTCGGGATGAAGGGTCACGGTGAGACTGCCGCCGAGCGGCGGGATGCGGCTGTAGGCCTGGTGATAGCTCGCCTGGCGCAGGCTGAGCCCGATGCCATCGGCAAGCGCCAGGAAGATGCGGAGGCTCTCGCCTTGATAGACGATGTCCGTGACCGTGCCGGTGAGCCGATTGCAGGCGTTGTCCGGCGCGCCGTCGTCGATCAGCAGCTTTTCGCTGTGCACGGCGAGCATCAGCGCGTCCCCGTCGGGAATGGCCCGGGCGCTGCGCAGAAGGACATTGCCGAGCGCAACGCTGGAGGCGTCGACGCGACGCACGGGAAGCATCGTGGCCTCGCCAATGAAACTGGCGACGAAGGAATCCGTGGGATGATCGTGCAGGCGCTCTGGCGCGTCGATCTGGATCAGCCGGCCGTCCTTCATCACGGCGACGCGGTCGCTCATGGTCAGCGCTTCGCGTTGATCGTGGGTGACGTAGATGATGGTGGCGCCGATGCGCTTGTGCAGCGAGCGCAGCTCGATCTGCATGGATTCGCGCAGCTGCTTGTCGAGCGCGGACAGCGGTTCATCCATGAGGATCAGCCGCGGCTCGAAGATCATGGCGCGTGCGAGCGCCACGCGCTGGCGCTGGCCGCCGGAGAGTTGCGCGATACCGCGCTCTTCGTAGCCGGCAAGGCCGACCATCGAAAGCGCCGCGCGCACCTTATCCGGCCAGGCCGCCTTCGGCAGCCGTCGCGCGCGCAAGGGAAAGGCGACATTCTCGCCGACGCTCATATGCGGGAACAGCGCGTAGTTCTGGAACACGACGCCGATGTCGCGCTTGTGCGGCGGCATCCAGGTGACGTCGCGGCCGCCGAACAGGATCGTTCCGCTCGATGGCAGGATGAAGCCGCCAAGGATGCCGAGCAACGTGGTCTTGCCGGAACCGGAGGGGCCGAGCAGCGAGACGAACTCGCCGGCCGCGACATTGAGGGACACGTCGTCGAGGGCGCGAACGGCGCCATAGGCCTTGCTCGCGGATCTGATCTCGACGCTTTCCGCTCGTTTGTCCAACGATCGACCTCGCCATGTCCCTACATGGCGTGCCTCACTGCGCGCCATAAGCCTGCTTTATAGACAGAACATTTGAGCACTTACGGTCGAAGCGTGCACCGCACCAACTTCTTCGCTCGCGAGCCCTGTCTTTAGGCTGTCATGTCGATGACACCAGACTTGGCAAAACTCGGCAATTGCCAAATTCTCACCCGGCTCATAACATGGTGTTATGCCCGAGCTGCGCCGGATGCTGCCCTCAAGTAACGCCCTATTCGTCTTCGACGCAGCGGCGCGCAATGGCAGCTTCACGGCTGCGGCCGCCGAATTGAACGTCACCCAGCCTGCGGTGAGCCGGATGCTGGGTCAGTTCGAGGACCATCTCGGCGTCCGCCTGTTCGACCGCAAGGCGGGACGCGCCGTACTCACCGAGGAAGGCGAACTCTTGTATCGCCGCGTGCTCGAAGGCTTTCGCAGCATCGAGAGCGGGCTGGTCGAGATCGAGCGGCGCCGCAAGGGCACCGAGACGGTGACGCTGTCGGTCTCCTCCGCCTTCACCACGCATTGGCTGATGCCGCGCATCGACAAGCTGCAGCGGCAATTCCCTCAGGTCGATTTGCGCTTTCAACTGATCTCCGGCGCGCTCCGCGGTCCGGTGGAAAATGTCGATCTTGGCATGCGCTTCCGCGATCGCGAGGAGCCGTCATCCGGCGGCACGCTGGTGATGAAGGAGGTCATGCTGCCGATGTGCAGTCCTGCCTATCTCGGCGAAACCGATCCCGCCGAGGGCAACACCATCATTCGGCTCGCCGAGACGCCGGGCGACTGGGCCGCGGATTACGCATCGCTTCTCACGGGGCGCCGCGGTGCGGCCAAGGCGCTGAGCTTCACGGACTATGCCGTCGTGATGCAGGCCGCCCTGCTCGGCCAGGGCATCGCGCTCGGTTGGCTGACGGTCGCCTCGCACTGGCTGTTGACCGGCGCGCTGGTGCCGGCCTCCGACACGCTCACCACCACACGCCGCATCTGCGAATTCCTGCCGCCGCGCAACCGGCCGATGCGTCCCATCGCCGCCGAGATCCGCGACTGGATCACCGCGCAGATGAAAAGCGAGATCGCCGCGATCGACCGGCTCTATCCGAAGCTCGGCGCGATGGCGGCTTGCTACTAGCGCGTTTTCGGGCGAAGTGGACCGGTTCACGTGAAGAAAACGCATCAAAACCGAAGTCTAGGCGGGTGTCAGCGCGGCACAGTAACGATCGGGCAGGTGATCGCCGATCCCCGCCGGCAGCAGCACCGTGAGCCTGCCGACGACATCCGACCGCGTGTTCTCGGATACGCCGCTGAGGAGATTGCGGACCTGCTCACCAATTCCAGCATTCGCCATTGGCTCATCCGAACCAACATTCGTCGTGAGCTGGCTAGCGCTGAATTTGGCGCCGCGTGCACAGGCGAGATAACGGCCGACGTGATGAAAGCCAAGCCCAGGCGGAGGCACGGTCGGGACGATGTCGGTGCCGTGCACGAGACGATAGGTCGTCCTGCCGAACGTACCGTTGTAGAGGGCGACGAAATCGTCGCGGCCCACGCGCGGACAACCGTAAAGATAGATCTGCGCATCCGCGAGCTGGAGCTGCTCCCGCGCGAAGTCCGCCGTTGCCACCGCGATCGCGGCGCCGAGGCTGTGCCCAGTGATGAAGATCGGTGATTTGCGCGCCAGCGCTGCCGCCAGTGCGCTCTTCACGCCGTCCCACACGGCCGCCGCCGCATCGACGAACCCCTGGCGCACGGGCGCCTTCGGTCGGCCAAGCGTGAAATCGCTGACCCAGTTCAGGAGATGAAGCGGGTCGGTGCCGGCGAAGGAGACAATGGTTGCGTCGCTCTTGCTCGCGATGATCCCGCGCGTGTCGGTCAGCGGCAGCGTCGAATGCGCCGGTTGGCTCAGCAGCTTGACACCGGACAGATCCCAGAACGGAGAGATCCTATTGATGGTGTCCGGCACATGGGTCTCGTAGGCGAGTTGCGACATCCACATCATCGCGCGAGCGATGTCGAGATCAAAGCCGGTTGATGTCTCGTTGAATTTTGCAAATGCCCGCCTGTCATATTGATCGGGAGGGAGTTCGACCAGAATGCTCACATCAAGCTCCTAAATGGCTTATTGCTGCAATCCGTCGATCGAAAACGGAATGGCGCTACCTTCGCATATGGCTGGAACTTTGACAATCTGTGCGCGTGCCCGGGACGTATTCTGCCTTCCCGCTTAAGAGGACAAGGTTGAGACGAGGCACCTCTCCCTCCGCGTCATTGCGAGCGTAGCGAAGCAATCCAGAGTCTCTCCGCGGAGGGATTCTGGATTGCGTTGCCGCGCTCGCTATGACGGTGTGGATAGAGTTTTGGCCTCTATCGATGCTCGATCGCGCGGATCGCACCGCGGAGCTCGGCGAGGCCGCGGAGGCGGCCGATCGCGGTGTAGCCCGGATTGGTGCGCTTGGTCGCCGCGAGATCGTCGAGCATGCGATGGCCATGATCGGGCCGGAATACGATTTGCCGGTCGGGCGAACGCCGCGCGTTCTCCTTCAGCAGCGCCTTCAGCACCGCGACCATGTCGACGTCACCGTCGAGATGATCGGACTCGTAGAAGGACAAACCATCCGCTTCGCGCTTGGTCGCGCGCAGATGCGCAAAGGCGATGCGCGGACCGAAGCGTTCGGCCATCGCGGAAAGATTGTTCTCGGCGCGCACGCCGAGCGACCCCGTGCACAGGCAGATACCATTCGCCTTCGACGGCACGGCATCGAACAACGCCTGATAGTCGTCGGCGCTGGACGCGACGCGCGGCAGGCCGAACAGCGGGCGCGGCGGGTCGTCCGGATGCAGCGTCAGCGAAACGCCGAGCTGCTCGGCGACGGGCGTGACGCGGCCCAAAAACTCGGCGAGATGCTGCCGCAGAATTTTTGGCGTGACGTCGCGATATGTTTCGAGCCGGTCTCGGAATTGCGGAATGGTCATCGGCTCGGTGGTCGAGCCCGGCAGCGCGCTGGCGATGACCATGACGAGATAGTCGATATCGGCCTGGCTCATCTGGTCGAACAGCTTTTTCGCGCGGGCCTGCTGCTCGGATGAGTATTCCTGGATAGCGGCGGGACGCTTCAGGATGTGCAGCTCGAACGCAGCAAAGCGATCCTGGTCGAAGCGCATGGCGCGGGCGCCGTTCGGCAGCTCCCATTCCAGATCGGTGCGGCACCAATCCACGACAGGCATGAAGTTGTAGCAGATGATCTTGATGCCGGCGGCGGCAACCGCCTCCAGGCTGGCGATCCACGTCTCGATCGAGCGCGTCGCCTTGGCCCCAAGACGCTTGACGTCGTCGGGGATCGGAATCGATTCCACCACCGACCAGGTCAGCTGTGAGCGGCCGGGCTGGCCACGCTCGATGAAGTTCTTGCGCTCCTCGACCGCCTTGCGCGTCCAGGGTTCGCCGATCGGCACCTGATGCAGCGCCGAGACGATGTCGCTCGCCCCGGCCTGCCTGACATCGTCGAGCGAGACCGGATCATCCGGCCCGTACCAGCGCCATCCCTCTAGCATCATGCCCATTTTCTCCGATCAGTTCGCGGTCAGCACGACCTTGACGCTCTGCGAGCGGTCGAGCGCCAGCCGCAGCGCGTCCGGCGCGGTGGACAGCGGCCGCTCGGCGGTCACCAGCGACAGCACGTCGACACTGCCGTCCGCGATCAGTTCTACCGCGGTCATGAACTCGAGCCCGAACCGGAACGAGCCGCGCAAATCGATCTCCTTGGCCATCACCGCATTGGCGGGCACCGGAATCTGGCCACCCGGCAAATTGCCGATCTGTACGACAACACCGCCGCGCCTGACGATACCGATCGCACTGGCAAGGCCTGCAGCCGTGCCCGAGACTTCGAAAGCGACATCGTAGGGGCGCGACGCGGCCTGCGCCTTCAGGCCTTCCTCGCCGGCCGAGACATTCTCGACGTGAGAAGCGCCGAGCCGGGTCGCAAAGGCCAGCGGCGCCGGCGCGATGTCGGCCACCGTGATGTCGGTCATGCCGGCGCGGCGCGCGGCGAGCATGGTCAGAAGCCCGATCGGACCGGCACCGAAGATGATGCCGCGCTTGCCTTCGATGTTGCCGGCACGCGCGACGGCGTGCAGGCAGACCGCGAGCGGCTCGGCCAGCGCCGCAGCCTGATAGGACACATGATCGGGGATCTTCACGCACTGCGCCGGAACCGCGTCGAAATAATTGGCGAAGCCGCCCTGCATGTGCGGAGTCTTCGAGGCCGAGCCCATGAAGTAGATATTTTCGCAGAGGTTTTGCCGGCCTTGGCGGCAGGCGCCGCAATGGCCGCACCAGCGCGACGGGTTGACGGCAACGCGGTCGCCGACCTTCAGGTTCGCCGCGGAGCCCGCGATCTCCACGACCTCGCCGGAGATCTCGTGGCCGAGCACCAGCGGCGATTTCACCACGAAATCGCCGGTCCGGGCATGACGGAAATAATGCATGTCCGAGCCGCAGATGCCGCCGGCGCCGAAACGGAGGCGCACCATGCCTTCAGCGAGCTTGTCAAGCGGATGCTCGACCATGCGCAGATCTTCGGGGCCAAACAGGGTTGCGGCGAGAGCTGTGGATGTCATTTGGAAAGTCCCATGTATTTCGGCAGCCAGAGGGTCAGTTCGGGAATGTAGGTGATCGCGATCAATGCGAGCATCAGCGGCACCAGCCAGGGCAGGATCGCCACCGTCGTGCGCTCGACCGAGAGTTTTGCGACGCGCGCGAGAACGAACAAGACCATGCCGAGCGGCGGATGCAGCAGGCCGATCATCAGGTTCAGCGTCATGATCAGACCGAAATGGATCGGGTCGATGCCGAGCTTGAGCACGATCGGCAACAGGATCGGCACCAGAATGGTGATCGCCGCCGTGGTGTCGATGAAGCAACCGACAAACAGGATCAGGACGTTGGCGAGCGCCAGGAACACCCATTTGTTGTGGGTGATGCTGAGCATCCAGTCCGACAGCATCTGGGCCGCCTGCGACACCGTCAGCAGCCAGGCGAAGATCGAGGCCGCCGTGACGATGAACAGCACCGAGGCCGTGGTCTCGATGGTGTCGAAGGTCGCTTTCGCCACCGTCTTCAGTGTCATGGTGCGGTAGCGCACGAGGCCGAGGAACAGCGACCAGATCACGGCGGCGACCGCGGCTTCCGTCGGGGTGAACCAGCCGAGCGTCATGCCGCCGATCAGGATCACCGGCGCCATCAGCGCCATCACCGCGGAGAAATCGAAGTACCAGTCGATCGCGAGCAGCGCGAACAGGCCGAGACCAACTGCCCAATTGGTGGAGAGACCGGCGACCGTCAGAAGCCAGACGGCCATCGGGAAGCTCAATACGACGACGATCTCGAGCCCCGCCGATCCCAATTGCGGCCAGGAGAACGGCGTATCGCTGCCCCATTTGTTCTTGTGCGCGAAGTAGGTGACGGTGGCCATCATGAGCAGCGTCAGGACAACGCCTGGAATGACGCCGCCCAGAAACAGCGCGCCGATCGAGACGTTGGCCATCATGCCGTAGATCACGAAAGGCAACGAGGGCGGAATGATGGGCCCGAGCGTGGCGGAGGCCGCGGTGACGCCCACGGAGAATTCCGTGGAGTAGCCGTGGTCCTTCATCGCCTTGATCTCGATGGTGCCGAGACCGGCGGCATCCGCGATTGCGGTGCCGGACATTCCGGAGAAGATCACCGAGCCGATGATATTGACGTGGCCGAGGCCGCCGCGCATCCAGCCGACCAGCGCGACGGCGAACTTGTAGATGCGGCCGGTGACGCCCGCGATGTTCATGAGATTGCCGGCCAGGATGAAGAACGGCACCGCGAGCAGCGGAAAGCTCTCGACGCCGGCGATCATGCGCTGTGCCAGCGTGACGTCGGGAGTCACGCCGCTGACCAGGATGTAGAGCAGCGACGACGCCGCCATGGCGATGGCCACGGGAACGCCGAGCAGCATGAGGATGAGGAAGCCTCCAAGCAACAGCAACATGGAATTACCCTTCAAAGCCGTCGTAGGCGCCGGGACGTTCGAGGATCGAATAGCCCTGTCGCAAATGTTGCACTGCCACCTGCACGGAGCGCACGAACATCAGCACGAAGCCGAGCAGCACCGCATAGTAGACGTAGTCCTTGGGAAGATTGATCGTGGTCATGGATTCATCGCCGATGATCTGGATGTAGACCCAGACCAGCTTGATTGCGTAGCCGAAGAAGGCGATCCGGATCAGGTCGATCACCGTCGACAACGCCCGGGCCACGAGGTGCGGCAGATAGCGATAGATCAGATCGACCTGGATGTGCCGCGACAGCCGCACGCACATCGATGAGCCGATGAAGACCACGCCGATCAGGCAGTAGGTAGCGATCTCCTCGGTCCAGGCGTAGCTGTCGTTGAGCACATAGCGGGTAAAGAACTGGAGGAAGACGGCAAGCGCCATCACCCAGAAAATCGCCAGCGCGACCCAGTCCTCAAAAGCGTAGATGCCGAGATCGACCTTCGGCGCCGCCTCTTCCTCGAAGGTGTGGGCGATCTCGTCCGCGGTGATCTGCCGGTGCGTTTCGGCGGTGGACATGGGTTGCTCCTCAAACTGATCACGTCGTTCCGGGATGGTGCGTCAGCACCAGACCCGGAACCTCGAGATTCCCAGGTGCGCAATTGCGCACCTGAGGTTCGGTCCTGCGGACCGCTCCGGGATGACGACTACGTCGTCACTTCACCGCCTGAATGCGTTCCCAGTCGGCCTTGCGATAGCCAAACGTCTCGAACGCGACGTTCTTCAGCACGGTGTCGCGGAACTCGTTCTTGTCGACCTCCGTGACGGTCAGGCCCTTCTCCTTGAAGAAGGCGACCAGCTTGGCCTCGTTCTGCTTGATCTCCGCGGTCGCCTTGGCGGCTGCCTCCTGCGCGACGTCGGTGATAATCTTCTTGTCCTCATCGCTGAGCTTCTTCCAGAGCGCGCCGGCCACCACCGTGTAGAGATGGTCGACGATGTGGCCGGTCAGCACGATGTGCTTCTGCACCTCGTAGAACTTCTTGGCCTCGATCGTGGTCAGCGGGTTCTCCTGCGCCTCGACGGTGCCGTTCTGGAGCGCCAGATAGACTTCGGCGAACGCGATCGGCGCGGTGTTGGCGCCGCAGGCGCGCGGCATCGCCAGATAGGCGGGAACGTCGGGCACGCGCATCTTCAGGCCCTTGAGGTCGGCACAGGTCTTGATCGGCTTGTTCGACGAAGTCTGGCGCACCCCGTAATAGGTCACCGCGACGATGTGGTGGCCGCTCTTGTCCTCATAACCCTTGGTGAGCTCCTTGAAGATGTCGCTCTTGGTGTAGGCGAGCAGATGATCGGCATCGCGGAAGGTGTAGGGATAATAGGTGACGCCGATCGGCGGAAAGCTCTTCGCGGCAAAACTCGAGCCGGAGATGATGATGTCGACCGAACCAAGCGAAAGGCCCTGGTTGATGTCGGCCTCCTTGCCGAGCTGCGAGGCCGGATAGACGTCGATCGCATAGCGCCCGTTGGTGCGCTTCCCGATCTCCTGTGCGGCCCAGACCGACGCGGTGTGGAACGGCTCCGAGGTCTCGTAGACATGGGCCCATTTGAGCTTGGTCTGTGCCGTGCCGGCGCCAGTCGTAGCAATCATCGCCGCGGCCGAGACCGCCAGCACCATTGTCATCTTTTTCAACACTGATTTTCCTCCGTCTTTCAAGTCTGCTTCTTTTAAATCTGCTTCTTGTCAGCCCGTCCCCAAGGCGGGTGCGGGCCGCACAATGTCATCGCTGTCGCGCGCTGCTGCTCGCAGCTCGCTTCTTCTTCGGCGCACGTTCCGGTTTTGACGGCTTTGACGTCGATCGCGCGGTGCGCCCGGAAGACGGTCCTGCCGCTTTCTCGGCGCCGAAGTTCTGCGCAAAGCGCTCTTGGGATCGCGCGAGGTGATCACGCATCGCGTCGCGAGCCGCTTCAGGATCGTGTGCGGCGATGGCGTCGCGCACCGCGCGATGCTCGTCGAGCGCAGTGCGCCACGTGCCCGGGCTCTCGAAATAATGCGCAAGCTGCGCGAAATAGGGATTGAGGCGCTGGTCGAACAACTCGCCGACCACACGGACCAGAACGGCATTGCCGAGGCTTCCGGCGATCGCGACGTGGAAGGCGCGGTCGTGGACCATCGAGGCTTCGCCGGGGTGTTCTACGTTCTCCATCGCGACAAGGGACGCATCGATGCGGGCAACGTCGTCCTTCGTCGCCACGCGCGCGGCTTCTTCGGCGATGGCACTTTCCAGGAACTCGCGGGCGCGCAGCAGCTCGAACGGGCCCTCGATGACGGAAGCAGGCGCGGTCGCCGCAACCGCGGCGGGCTCGATCACATAGATGCCGGAACCGACGCGGATGCGGAGGCGGCCCTCGACTTCGAGCGCGATCAGGGCTTCGCGCACCGTCGGCCTGGAAATCCTGAGCTGCTCGGCGAGTTCGCGTTCGGTCGGCAAGCGGCTGCCGACCGCGTACTCGCCGCTGTCGATCAGGCTTCGCAATTGATCGGCGACCTGGCGATAAAGCCGTCTCGCCTCCACAGCTTCCAGCGGCACGCTGGTCCTCCCGAAAGGGTCATGCCGGCAGCTATCGCTGCCCGCGGCCCGCCAATTTTGGAAAATTGGTCTTACCAATTGACCGCAGCATTGACCGAGGACAGGCGTCATGTCAAGCAGCGGCCAAACAAGGGGAGAGACGACCATGCGCCCTGGTTCGACACGCCTTGGCCGCGCCAATCTCGATCGGCTGCCACCAGGTATCCGCCGCCCGGCCTACGACCGTTCGCGCGTCACCTCCGGCATCGTGCATCTCGGCCTTGGCGCGTTTCATCGCGCCCACCAGGCCGTCGTCATCGATGATTGCCTTGCGGCCGGCGCCACCTCGTGGGGCATCGTCGGCGCCAGCCTGCGCAGCCCTGACACACGCGACGCCCTCGCCCCGCAGGATCATCTCTATACGGTCGCCGTCCGTGCAGCCGAAGGCACCGAACACCGCATCATCGGTGCGCTGCTCGACAGCGTGGTCGCGCGCGAGAGCCCGGCACGACTGGTCGAGCGAATGGCCGATCCCGCCATTCGCATCGTCTCCCTCACCGTCACCGAGAAGGGCTACTGCCACACGCCGCAGACCGGCGATCTCGACGAGCGGCATCCTGATATCGTGCACGACCTCAACAATTTCGACGCGCCGCGCTCGGCTCCCGGCTTCATCGTGGCCGCGCTGGCGCGCCGGCGGGCCCTGGGCGCCCCGCCCTTCACCGTGCTGAGCTGCGACAACCTCGCCGCCAACGGCCACACCGTACAGCGGATCGTGACGCAATTCGCCGCGCTACGCTCGAAGGATCTCGGCAAGTGGATCGCGGATACCGCGGCCTTCCCCTCGACCATGGTCGACCGCATCGTGCCGGAGACGACGGATGGTGACCGCGATGCGGTTTCATCAGCACTCGGTTTGCACGACGCATGGCCGGTCATGACCGAGCCGTTCACGCAATGGGTGGTCGAGGATCGCTTTACGGCAGGCCGGCCCGACCTTGCCGCCGCCGGCGTCGAACTGGTGAACGACGTCAAGCCGTTCGAGTTGATGAAGCTGCGGCTGCTCAACGCCAGCCATTCGGCGCTGGCCTATCTCGGCTATCTCGCCGGCTACGAGACCATCGCCGACACCATGCAGGATCCGCATTTCGCGCGCCTCGCCGCGCAGGTGATGGAAGAGGCCGCGGTGACGCTGACGATGCCATCAGGCGCAGACCTGGCCGCCTATCGCGCCTCGCTGCTCAAGCGCTTCGCCAATCCGGCACTGCATCACCGCACTTGGCAGATCGCGATGGACGGCTCGCAAAAGCTGCCGCAGCGGCTGCTCGGCGCGATCCAGGATCGTCTCGCCAGGAACCTGCCGATCGCAACGCATGCGCTCGCGGTGGCCGGCTGGATGCGCTACGTCAGCGGCCTCGACGAGAAGGGCCGCACCATCGACGTGCGCGACCCGCTCGCCGCCGAGTTCGCCGATTTGGCGCGCGAGGCAGGTCCCATCGCCGAACGATTGGCGCCCGCGCTGCTCGGCGTCACAAAAGTGTTCGGGCCGCTGGGCACGGAGCCGCGCCTGCGCGAGGCCGTGACCGCGGCGCTCGGCCGACTCTACAAGGATGGCGCGCGGCGTGCGGTGGAGACCCTGGTCTCGGTGTGACCACAAAACCGGCAGCAATGCTGCATTGCGGTCCAGAGCGAGCGGAAAGTCGACGGAAGTCTTGCTTGATTTTTGCCTGTCATTGCCCCACCCGAGAGGCATGGCAAAGGACACCAAGGTGATCGCCGCGAACGCAGCGTTCTACGCCGCCTTCTCGACTGGCGATTTCGACGAAATGGAGCGGATGTGGGCGGACGATGACGCCATTTCCTGCATTCATCCCGGCTGGCCGGCCATCATCGGCCGGGCCACGGTGATCGGAAGCTGGCGCGACATCCTGCAGAGTCCGGAACGGCCGCAGATCGTCTGCGCGGAACCGCAGGCCATAGTCGATGGCGACAGCGCGCGCGTGCTCTGCATTGAGATCGTCGACGGCACGGCATTGGCTGCGGCCAACCATTTTCGGCGCGTCGGCGACGACTGGCGCCTGGTGCACCACCAGTCCAGCCCGATCGCGCAAATTGTCGAGCAAGCTGAGGACGATAGAACGAGCCACCGCGTCCATTGAGGGCACTCGGCCCGCAGGCACATTCTACTGTGCATGGGGTTGTTTTTCAGTTTTTTTGTTTTAGCGCCTCACCCCGAGCCCAGACAGGTCATCCAGCACGACCCGCGCCTGGCTAAAATTGTCGTCCCGGAAGAACATGCTTCTGGTGATGAGCACGGGAATGTTCGCCCGCGCGGCTGCGATCAGGCCATTGGTGGAATCCTCGATCGCGACGCAGTCGGACGCGTTGAGCTTCAGCCGCGCCAGTGTCTCGACATAGACATCCGGCGCAGGCTTTTTGTGCGGCACATCATCCCCGGCGACGATCGCATCAAAATCCGCGGCCCAGCGCTTTCCCAAAGCCTGCGACAGCAGCGCATCGATGTTGCCGTGCGACGTGGTCGTCGCGATCGCGAGCCGCTGGCCGCGCGCCTTGGCAGCAGCGAGGAGATCCGTCACCCCGGGCCGTAAGGGGCAGCAGCCGGTTTCGACCAGTTCGGCATAATGCGCGGTCTTGATGCGGTGGAGTTCCGCGATGTCCACATCTGACAATGGCGCGGCAATCCTCAGCCTTTCATGGTGGGCGCGGATCCGTTCCTTGCCGCCCGTGACCCGCAGCAGGTCCTTGTAGACGCCCCGGTCCCATTGCCAGTCGAGACCGTGGCGGGCGAAGGCATGGTTGAAGGCCTGCCGATGCAGCTCTTCGGTCTCAGCCAAGGTGCCGTCGACGTCGAAGATCAGCGCGGTGGCGCGGCGGATCAGCTCGGCGGCGTCACATGGCCTTATGGCGGGCGCTTCTGCCTGCATGATCTATACGTCCCTCCCGACGAGCGACCATCAGCTGCACAGGCGGGCGAGACAAATTGCAATATCTTTTGCCGGACCCAAAAATCTCTTATGAGCGGAGGCGCGCTGCGGCGCGAACGGGAACTCCGACCTGCAAGGAAGATGTATGCGGCTCTTTATCCTTGGCCTCGGCTACAGTGCGCAGCACTTCGTCCGCCTGTTCGGTGGCCGCTTCTCGCATATTGCCGGCACGGTGCGCGATCCCGCGCAGCGGGGCGCTCTCGCCGGCGTCGAGGTGCATGCTTTCTCCGGCAGCAGTCCGGCACGCGAGACGATCGAACGCATGAGAGACGCGGATGTCCTTCTCGTTTCGATCCCGCCCGACAGCGCCGGCGATCCCGCAATCGCCGCCTTCTCCGGCCTGCTGGCGGCGGGCGGCGAGCGCAAAATCGTCTATTTGTCCACGATCGGCGTGTATGGTGGTCACGCCGGCGACTGGGTCGATGAGAGCACGCCGCCGAAGGCGGACCTCGACCGCACGCGCATGCGGGTCGCAGCGGAACAGGCGTGGACCGACACGACCGGTGGCGACGCCGCGATCCTGCGGCTTGCGGGTATCTATGGCCCCGGCCGTAACGCGCTGGTGACGCTGCGCGCTGGAACGGCGCGGCGCATCATCAAGCCGGGACAGGTGTTCAACCGCATCCACGTCGACGACATCGCGAGCGCGATCATGGCCGCGATTCATCACCCGAGCGGCGGCACGTGGAACGTCTGCGACGACGAGCCGGCGCCGCCGCAGGACGTGATCGCTTACGCGGCGAAGCTGATGAACGTTGCACCGCCGCCGGAAGAGCCGTTCGAGACCGCCGAGATGTCGGCGATGGCCCGCAGCTTCTATGCGAGCAGCGCCCGCGTCTCCAACGCGAAAATGAAGCGCGAGCTCGGCGTCACGCTCGCTTATCCGACCTACCGCCACGCCCTCGAGGCGTTGTGGCAAGCGGAGGAAGGAGGATAGGGCTCCGGCATTCCCGGCGTCCTAGACATGCCCTGCCCGCGCTTGACTTCGCGCCGGTGCGGTCGTGATCTAATCGCTGAGCGGGCCAATGCATAACGAGCCCGAGCTTGGGAGGATTCCATGAAGAACATCGCCATGATCGCCGCGGCCGCTGCCGCCATCACGTTCGGCGCAGCGCGCGCCGCACCGCTGCCCGAAGCTAGTCCAGACGACGCCGGCTTCTCGAAACAAGGCCTTGCACGGCTCGACAATTTCTTCGCACGTGAGATCGCCGCCAAGCGCGTCCCCGGCGCGGTCGTCGCGATCGCCCGTGACGGCAAGCTCGTGCACTACAAGGCCTACGGCATGCTGGATCCGGACAAGGGCACGCCGATGCCTATCGACGCGATCTTCGCGCTGGCTTCGATGACCAAGCCGATGGCCGCAGTCGCGGGCCTGACATTGATGGAGCAGGGCAAGCTGCCGCTCCAGGCCAAGCTGTCCGACTATTATCCCGGCTTTGCCGACATGAAGGTCGGTGTTCAGCAGGCCGACGGTTCATTGAAGCTCGAACCGCAGGCATCACCGATCTTCATTCATGACCTGTACCGACACACGTCTGGCCTGATGTACGGCGGCCGCCCGGACAGCGCGAGCCCGGTGGCACGGCAATATCCGGAAGGCACCGCGCCAGCGATCGAAGGTGACACCCAGGCCTTCATCGATCGCATCACCAAGCTACCGCTGGCGCATCAGCCCTCGACCGAGTTCGAATACGGTTTCTCGATCGACGTGCTCGGCGCCGTCGTCGAGAAGGTCAGCGAGCAGAAGCTCGGCGACTATCTCGCCGCCAATGTCTGGCAGCCGCTCGAGATGAAGGACGCGACCTTCCACCCGACCGACGCACAGCGCCCTCGCCTCGCCCGCCCGTTCGCCAACGATCCGCTTACCGGCAAGCCGCAAGCCATCAAGCTTTTGGACACGCCGACAAAATTCGACTGTGGCGGCGCCTGCTCGTTCGCGACCGTCGGCGACTACATCCGCTTCGGACAGATGCTGCTCAACGGCGGCGACCTTGACGGCCAGCGCGTCCTCGGTCCCAGGACCGTGCATCACATGACGACCAATCATCTCGGCCCGGAGATCAAGAACAACGTGGCGAACATCGAGCCGCATCGCGCCGGGTTCGGCTTCGGCCTCTCGGTCGCGGTCCGCACCAGCGAGGGATTGTCGTCAGTCCCCGGCAATCCCGGCGAGTTCACCTGGAATGGCGCGTACGGAACGCAATTCTTCTGCGACCCCAAGGAGCGTCTCATGGTCGTGGTGGGAACGGCGGCGCCGGGCGAGCTGCGCAAATATTATCGCGAACAGGTTCAGGACATCGTCTATGGCGCGATGGTGAAGTGAGATCGACGCCTTGGAATAAAAAGGGCGGCCGCTCGGGCCGCCCTTTTGAAAATCGACCTCAGCTCAGGACGCCATACTTCTTGAACCAGGTCTGAGCTTGCTGCCAGGCATCTTCGGCGGCGTCCTTGCGGTAGCTGCCGCGGTAGTCGGCATGGAAGCCGTGCGGCGCTTCCGGATAGATCTTGAATTCGGCCGTCTTCTTGTTCTGCTCCAAGGCTGTCTTGAGCTGCTCGACCTGGGCGACGGGAATGCCGGTATCGGCGCTACCATAGAGGCCGAGCACCGGTGCCTTCATCTCGGGCGCGAGCTGCATCGGGCTTTTCGGCCACAGCGGATTGGCTGGATCGACCGGCGGACCGTAGAAGGCGACGCCGGCCTTGAGGCTGCCGCTGTGAGCGGCATATTCCCAGACTGTGCGCCCGCCGCGGCAGAAGCCGATGATGCCGAGCTTACCGGTGTCGCCGCCTTGCGATCCCGCCCACGCCACCGTCGCATCGAGATCGGACAGCAGCTCAGCGTCCGGCTTGGCATTGACGATCGGCAGAAGGTCCTTGATCTCGGTTACCTTGGTCAAATCGACGCCCTTACGGAAATAGTAGTCGGGCGCGATCGCGAACGCGCCGAGCTTGCCAAGGCGCCGCGTCACGTCCTTGATGTATTCGTGCAGGCCGAAAATCTCCATCGCCACGATGATCACCGGCGCCTTGGTGTCGCCGGCGGGGCGGGCGAAATACGCAGGCATCTCCTCGGAACCGACCTTGATCTTGGCGTCGCCGGTCCGGAGGCCGCTGGTGTCGGTCGTGATCGCCTCGGCGCGCACGGGCCCGGCCGCAAGCGTGTAGCCGGCGGCGACGGCTGCGGTGGCGCTCATGAATCCGCGGCGGGAGACCGGGGCGACCTTGGTCAGCCCGACGACGTCGGATGTCATGGTGGTTTCGATACTCATCGGTTAATCCTTCCTGATGCGCGGCCCTGATCCTTCAGGCGCGCATTCGCCAATAATTGCCGGTGAAACGCAAATCACCAGCCTGCGAGCGCGCCACTTTCGGGGCTTGTTTTCAGATCTTATTCTGACGCTGTTTCACCGGCGCAGTCTCGGGCATGAGGCTCATTGCGCCAAGTCCGACGATCGCCGCAAGCAGCAGGTACCAGGCCGGCGCCAGCGGATTGCCGGTGACGTGGAGGAGCCAGGTGACCACGAGCTGCGCCGTCCCGCCAAAGCTCGCGATCGCGACCGCATAGACGGTCGCGAACACGCCGCCGCGGATGTTCTGGGGCAACGCCTCGGTGAAGGTCGCGTAGAACGCGGTGAACGGCAGCGAGCCGATGACGGACAGGACACCGAAACCAACCAGGAGCGACAACGCGCCGGGCGCATGGACGATCCACAGGAAGGTCGGGTAGGTCAGCAGCAGCGTTGCGAGCTGCGGCCAGATCATCACCGGCTTGCGACCGAGACGATCCGCCAGCCAGCCCCCGACCAGCGCGCCAACAAACTGGATGCCGTTGCTGACCAGCGACACGGTGAAAGCCAGGGTCGACGACACATGCAGCGTATTCTGCGCATAGGTCGTCATATATTGGGTGACGTAGGTCGAGATCGTGCCGCTTGCCAGGATCATCAACGCAAGTCCGATGATGCCAAGGTGCCGTCTCGCCTGCGAAAGATGACCGGTGTGCTCGACGGTGCCGGCACCGGCTTCGGCCTGCGGGATCGTCTCGGGCAGCGTCCGGCGCATCCAGAAGCCGAACGGCAGGCACACCGCCCCGATCAGAAACGCCACCCGCCAGCCATAGGCGTCGAGCATCTCCGGCGCCATCGTCCTGCTCAGGATGACGCCGACGAGCGCGCCCGCGGTCGCGGCGATCTCCTGGCTGGCCGGCTGCCAGGCCACCACCAGCGCGCGATGCTCAGGCGGAGCGATCTCGATCAGATAGGCGGTGGTCGGTCCAACCTCCCCGCCCAGAGCAAAGCCTTGCGCCATACGCGCCGCGATCACGATGACGGGCGCTGCAAGGCCGATCGTTTGATAGGACGGCGTGAGCGCGATAGTCAGGATCGATAGACCCATGAGCGCAAAGCTTAGCAGCATGGCAGGCCGCCGGCCGATCCGGTCGGAATAGATCCCAAGCACGATTCCGCCGATCGGCCGCGTCACGAAGCCGGCGCCGAAAGTCGCCAGCGACAGCATCAGGCTGCCGTACTCGCTTCCCGTCGGGAAGAAGGTATGGCCGATCTGGATGGCGAAGAAGCTGTAGGTGATGAAGTCGTAGAATTCGAGCATGTTGCCGACGGTGGCGGCCAATGCTGCGCGCTTGACGCTGAACGGCTTCACTTGCTCGATCACGGACGACACTCTGGCATTCCCGGGCTCGATCCTATTTCGATTTAACCGCCTGGCCGCATTGCAACGCAACATCCATTAACCGCAAACGGTGGTTCCCTCGCGCCCCTTTCCGCCGGCCCGAGTTGCGGCCGATCCGCCTGCTCGCGCGATTCGAAGCGCATCACGCAACAAATGGGCTTTGCGGTGGTCGCAACGACACATCATGTTGCACGCACATCCCACGCTATCGGAATTTGCGCGTACTCCGCGGTCATTTGACTGAAATTTTCAGAAGAGTTGAGCCGGGCGATTTACTCGAACTTTCTTCGCGACGCTCTAGTTCCACGACCGGAAGGTTCCACCTCTTTGGGGATCCTCATTATCCGCCGCCCGGATTGCGCTACCAAAAGCTCAATTGAATTAAGCTTTACCGACCTGGAATTGAAATGAACTTGGCTCGCGAATCGATTGAACTGCTGGAACAGGTCGCCCGGATCCTGTGGTTCGAAGGCACCAAGCACGGCTTGCGTGACCGCGAGTGGATGGCGCTGCGTTTCCTTTCCCGCGCCAACCGGTTTTCCAGGACGCCGTCGGCGCTCGCGAGTTACGTCGGCACCACGCGTGGTACCGCCTCGTTCATCATCGGCGAGCTGGAGCGGCTCGGATATCTCGAGCGAAAGCGCTCGGCCCAGGACAAGCGGTCGGTGATGCTGAGCGTGACACAACAGGGCAAGAAGTTCCTGGTGCGCGACCCCGTCAACGTCCTCGTCGAGGCCATCGCCGTGCTCGAGGGCGAGGCGAAGGTCAGCTTCCGCGACGCGCTCCGCCACGTGCTGGATCAGTCGGACGCAGCCGAACAGCGGCACCATACCGACGTCTGCAAGCGATGCATCTTCCTCCGCGAAGATCGCACCACCACGGACAGCAGGACGACGGCCGAGTTCAGCTGCCGCCTGTTTCGGGCGCCGATCGCGGAGGCGGAGGTCGATCTGCTATGCACCAGCTTCGAGCATCACCGCAAATAGAAGTGGCCCTCGATCAGGGCGTGGCCTTGCGTGACGAATAGATGACGCCCCCGCTGGACTCGACCACCAGACGTCCGTTCTCGTTTTTGATCTCCTCGATACGGCCAAGGCCGGGCACCTGCTGTCCCAACACCGCCTCGACGACGCCGTTCGGGCCTTGCAGGATCGCAATCCCCTCATAGGCCTGGCGGACCGACCAGCCCTTGACCGTCTTGCGCGGCGCCGAGATGCGCTCCGACGGTGCTACCGATCCCGTGACCTCGGGCGCAGCGGCCGAGGCCATCATTGGCATTGGCTGTGAGGCGACGGGCGCCGGAGCCTGGGCCTGCACCTGGGCAAGCTTGTCGAGCTTCACCGTAGAGGACGAGCTCACCCGTTCGATGCGATCCAGATTTTCGCCAAACCGGCCAAAACGGTCATTGGTCGCCTTGCTCGATTGATCGACCGCGGTGCGCAGGCCGTCGAGATTGTCGGACACGCCCGACACCTGCCTGCGCAGTTGCGCCACCGTCTCGCGCAGGTTCCTGATCTCAGTATTGGCCGCGACGTTGCTCTGGGCGGGCTGCGTGGTGAGATAGGCGATTACGCCGGTGCAGGCACAGACGACCAGGATCGCAGCGACCGCCAATGTCGCGAGCGGCACGACCCATGTCGGGCGCGGCGGCGGCGGTTTGGCCACGATCACGGCCGGCTTGATCACGATGGGCGTAGGCTTGGAGATTGCCATCTTGTCGAGGCGCGCCTTGGCGCGAATACGCTTCAGACCCTCGAGCGCCTCTTTCGCCAGAGTTTCATCGCTCGCTGCTGCCGACGCAGGCTTGGTGCTCGCAGCGGGCTTGGTATTCGCGGCAGGCTTGGTATTTGCAGTGGGCTTGGTATTTGAAAAAGACTGGGTATTTGCAAAAGGCTTGGCCGTCGGCGCCGCATTGTCTCTGGCATCGCGCGTCTCCGCAGCCGGTTTCGCCGCTGCGGAAACATCGGCGGTCGCGTTGGGACGAGCTTGTCCATCGGACAACATGCGAGAATGCTCCGTTCGGTTCGATCTGTCGAACGGTGACATTATTCGCCGAAGCTTGCCTGAAACGTACGCATCGAAAACTTTTCATCACGCGCGATGCGACGTCACATGAGTCAAACGCGTCACGCACGTGGCGAGAGTGCGACTCGAAAGACACACCCTCGCCAAGATTTCGCCAAGCTGGAGTCGCCTCGCCATACGTGAGTCGAATTGTCGCATGTGGAAAGACGATGACGAGAGTCAATCCCGGGTTGAAAACCCACCGATGTGCGTTAAGCGCAGCACCACCCAAAATGTCTGTAATCATACGGGGATGCGGAACTTTAGAACCGCCAGGGTGCAAAACTAGTTCGAATTCCAAATCAACTGGTGCGATTGAATATACAAAGAAACAACTCGAACCAAACCAACAGCATCAAGCACGTGTAGCAAACGCTTAGTTGCGCACGCTTGATCGGAAATCGGCAATTGTTACGGTCCTACTCAAGTGATTCTCGCCAGTTGGCGAGGGGATTGACACAGTACAGTAGCGTTCGGATGCAATGAGCAACTTGGCGCAACTGTCCTAGGTCGCTTTCTCAATCCGCTCCGCGAGGTGATCCGCAAGACACCCGCCGAGCCTCACGCAGTAAGCGTTCAGTATCGAGTCGAAGTAGCAGGCCTGCGAGACGCAGGCACTGAATGCGTAGGGCTGCCCGCGAATATCGAAACCATAATAACGGTTCGCGGGATGGAATATCGTCAAACAGCACAGTTGCCGAGCCGGGCATCACAACAAACAACCGGCCGAAACAAGTGCGAAACAGGGGCGAAAAACTGATGTATATTATCGTTGATGATCGCGAGAGCGTCACGAACAGCTATGTCGGAGGGCTCGTTCGCGAAGGTGTATCGTCGATCGGCTTCTCCTCCGGAGAATTCTGGGACTGGCTGCAATCTGCGAGTGAATCGGATCTGGCCGCGGTGGACGCCTTCCTCCTCGGGGATTGCGGCACCCGCGGAAGCCTGCCGCGGGCGATGCGCAAGCGCTCCTCGGCCCCTATCATCGCCATGAGCGGCCAGAAGATGCTCAAGAACACGCTGGAGCTCTTCGAATCGGGCGTCGATGACGTCGTCCACGTGCCGATTCACCTCCGCGAGATCCTCGCCCGAACGGCCGCGATTGCGCGCCGCCGGGTCGGGGAACTGCCGAGGCCCTGCGAGACCAGGATCCAGGTCTTCTTCAACGGACGTGACCCCGAGATCGCTGGCCACGCCCTCACCCTGCCCCGCCGCGAACTGCGCATTCTCGAATATATGGTCAGCAACCACGGCAAGTGGGTCACCAAGACGCAGATCTTCAACGCGGTCTACGGCATCTTCGAAGCGACATTCGACGAGAGCGTGATCGAGAGCCACGTCAGCAAACTGCGCAAGAAGCTCCGCGACCGCCTCGGCTTCGATGCGATCGTGGCCCGGCGTTACGTCGGATACCGCCTCGACATCCCGGCCGGCGAGACCATCGACGTGCCGATGCAGGAGCTCGACGAAGTCGGCATTCTGCTGAACAGGGCGCATACCGCCCCAGTGGCGTATCCGGCCGGAAACTGATCGGCAGGGCGCTGCCACGAAACCGACAACGGCCTCTGCGAACCACCTTCGCAGAGGCCGTTGTAGTTTCTGACGTCAACGGCGAATAGAGCGCGGCAGTACCGGCGCTGCGGCTCGCGTGTAAGTATATTCTAGAGGCTCGCTTCTGATTCAATCAGAACCGGTAATGCCCTAGGGCTTCTGCTGGAATTCTTCCTTCGACACGTAATTGAAGTCCTCGACAAGGACGTCCTGGACGACTTCGGCCTGCATTCGCTCGTTGACACGCTGCTTGATGGCCGTCGTGAGGATGGAGAGGTCGTAACGGGCGAGTTTTCTGAAATCGAGGCGGTCGTCGGCATAGATCCTGCGGAAGGCTTCATCGACGACGAACGGCTCGGGCGGAACGTTGAGCTGGTGCATGGTCCGCGCCTCTACGGTATAGACGAAGCGCGCGACGATGTAGCCCTGCACGTTGCCACTCTCGACCATAGGCACGCTCAGCGCCCGCGTCTTCTGGTACTGCAGCCCGTCAAGATATTCGTCCTTTGCCGGCAGCAGGCTGCCATTTTCCTTCCAATAGGCCACGGCATAGCTCGTTCCCGCGGTGAGGATGCATACCCAGAGCCCGGCCAGCACGAGTCTGATCATTTTCCGTCCTGTGCTGCGCGACCGGTATAGGTGCCGTCCGACTCGGCGTCCTTGATGGCCTTGACGATGATGGTCGCAACCTCGCGCACCGCATCGTAATGCATTTCGAGGATGGAACGGTTTCGCTCGAGCTTCTCGCGCAGCCGCTGGACCTCCTCGGTGATCTCGACCTCGCCGCCGAGGTGCATTCGTGCCCGCATCAGGCGGACGAATTCCAGCATGCTCCGGCTCTTCCGGGCGCTGAACTCGTCGAAGTCGATCTTCTTGCCCGTCGCGAGCGCAGCCGTCTCCTCTTCGACGATGCCTTCGAGCCGGCGGATCGCAGCCAACAGGCCGCGCACCTCGTCCGATCTCGCCGCCTCCGCACCGTCGTTCGCCACCTCGCCACCGACATTAGGCAGCAGCACGGGCAACAGGGCATCCCCCGACATGGCCGCCGTCGTCATCGCCTCGGTGTCCACGGCCGGCTGCTCCATCACCATGGCCGCCGCGCCTTCTTGTGCCTGCATAGGAAATTCACCCTTCAACTTCTGTCACCCATTCCTGAATCATCATCCGGCCTTGCCCGTAGCGTCCGGTCCCGCCGGATGCGCGGCAGCAAGCTGCTTGGCAATGCCAATGCCCTTGCCCTTTGCCAACTGCGCACCAAGTTGCTCCGCCAGCATCGACTTCCAGACGCCGCCCGCCGTGCCCTTCCCGAAGACCTCCTCGGACTCCTTCGGCAGCATCGTCTCGACGAAGGTCTGGAGGATGAAGGCCTCGAACTTGCGGTACACCTCGCCGGATGCCGGCGCCTTGATCACCTGCACCGGCGCCCCGTTCACCGCGCCCGACTGCGGTTCCGAAACCTTCGTCGCGGATTGATCGGCAGCTGCCGTCTTGGCCTTCGCCTTGCCGACCTCCGCGTCCATCGTGGCGGCGAAATCCGCGTCCGATGATTTCAACGCGTCGAGCTTCGCGGTGGCCGCGCGCTGCGTCACGGGATCGGCAGCATCGAGGACGTCGAGAACGAGGTCGGGTGTCGCTGTCACGATCATGTCTTGGTCCGATTGGCTTGCCGTGGCGTCCACTCGCGCGCGGTGAGGCTTGTTCCCGTCATTTCCTCGAGCGATCGCTTCTCGGCGTCGCGAAGCTTGTCCGCGAGCGCCGCCTTCGCGACCTGCTCGAACTGCTTCACACGGCGGCTCTCCGCGCGAACCTGGTCGAGCTGCTGCGAGGCCTGCGCCTGAACCGCGCGCGCGCCGACGCTGGTTCTGGTCAGACGCCGCGCGACCGATTCGCTCGATGATCCCGCTGGCGGCTTGCCCTCGTTGAGAGTTCCGACCAGCCATTCCTGTTCATCCTGCAAGCTGCGCTCCTGCTGCCGCAGATGCGCGAGCTGCCACTCTGACAGCCGGAGCTGGAGCTTCACGAGCGAGACCATCCGGCCGAGCTTGTCCGCGCGCGACGTCATGGCCGATCACTCCGCCAGCCACGAGGAGACGCCAAGCATGAATTGCGTCAAGAGCTCGTCGCTGGTGAGGTAGAGCAGCAGGAAGCCACCGAACAGCACGAACGGTACCGAGATGAAATAGACCGGAATCGCCGGCGTCAGCTTGTTGATCAGGCCGACCGCCAGGTTGACGACGACCGAATAGACGATGAAAGGGCTGGCGATCCGCAGCGTCAGCACGAATGCCTCCGACAGCCTTCCGACGAGCTGGTCGAGCGGCATGCTGCCGCCGAACCGGTCGCCGGGATGCCAGACGTCGTAGGAGTTCATCAGGCCGCGCAGGACCTGCCAGTGCTGGTCGGTCATGAAGAACAGCGTGGTGACGGACGTCATGATCAGCGGCACCAGGGCCGGCGCCGGATCGGTGTCGCCGACCGGCGTCCCCGGGATGTTGCTCAGCCCGATTGCGCTGGCCATCACGGTGGCCATGGTCTGGAGTGCGAGAAAGAACACGCGACCGCCGAGCCCGATGACGCTGCCGACCACGAGCTCGGAACAGATCAGAAGCACGAGGGTCAGCGGCGCCGCGTTGTCCGTAAGTGGTTTCAGGACGGCGATCAGGATCGGCGTCAGCGCAAACGTCGTGACGAGCGCGACGAACAAGCGGACCTGGGCCGGAACGTTGACGCTGGAATAGCCGGGCACCAGCATCAGGCAGGCACCGATGCGGCAGAACACGATGAACGTCACCAGCACACTATCGGTGAGGCCGCTGATCACGATATGGCTCCGAGGGCCCTGATCTCGGTGCTGCGCGCGACCTCGACATGCGATAGGATCGGCAGGGTCGGAAAGACCCGCTCCAGGATCATCCGGACATAGGGACGCGCTTCCGGGGTCACCGCCAGCACCACGCTGGTGCCGTTCTCGGTGAACTTGCGGATCGCGGCGCTGGCTTCGGTCGCAAACTGCTCGATCAGGCGCGGATCGGCGTCGAATTCGACGACGTCGCCCTTGGCGTCGCGCTTCAGGCTCTGGTGGAACGCGAGATCCCAACGGTTGCCGAGACGGACCACGTTGAGCACGCCGTTGTCGGAGAGATCGCCGCAAATCTGCTGGGCAAGACGTGTACGCACATGCTCTGCCACCTGCTCGGAGCGCCGCACATGGGGCGCGATCTCGGCGATGGCTTCGAGGATCAGATGAAGGTTGCGGATCGACACGCGCTCGGCCAGCAGGATCTTCAGGATCGCCAGCAGCCCCGAATACGATATCTGCGACGGGCAGAGATCCTCGACCAGGCGCTTGTATTCGGGATCGAGCCGGTCGAGCAGGCCGCGCATGTCCTTGTAGGACAGGAGCTGGGCGAGGTTGGCCCTGATCACTTCGCTCAGATGCGTGAGCAGCACCGAGAGATTGTCGACCGGCTTGCAGCCCTGGCGCTTGACCTCGTCGGTGAACGCGTCCGTCACCCACAGCGCCTTCATGCCGAAGGCCGGCTCGATCACCTCTTCGCCGGGAACGTCGGGCTTGCCATCCTTGTCGACGAGCACCAGCACTTCGCCGAGCCTGAGTTCGCCCTGGGCGACGCGGGTGTCGTGGATCCGGATCTGGTATCCCTTGGGATCGATCGACAAATTGTCGGTGAGCTTGATCTCGGGAACCACGAAGCCGTACTGCTTGGCGAACTTCTTGCGTATCTTGGCCACGCGGTGCGCCAGCTCGTTGCGCGAGCCCAGCAGATGGACCGAGAGGTGGCCCCCGAGCGCCAGCTCGATCTCCGCGGTCTTGAGCGATTCCTTGACGGACTCCTTGGCATCGACCTGGGCGCGTTCGTCGGCCTTGCGCGCATCTTCCTTCTGCTTCAGGGCTGCCTGCCGCCTCGGCAGCGAGTATCCGACGAAGGCCATGACGCCGCCGAGCAGCAGGAAGGGCGCCGTCGGCAGCCCCGGCATCAAGGCGAGCACGAACATCATCAGCGCGGCGGCCGACACCGCGCGCGGATAGCCCCCGAGCTGCCGCAACACCGCCTGCTCGGCCGAACCTCTGGTGCCGCCCTTCGAGACGAGCAGGCCCGCCGACAGCGACACGATCAGCGCGGGCATCTGCGTTACCAGACCGTCGCCCACGGAGAGCTTGGTGTAGACGTCGGCGGCGCGTGCCAGCGTCAATCCGTGATGCGTCACGCCGATGATGATACCGCCGAAAATGTTGATCGCGGTGATGATCAGGCCGGCGACGGCATCGCCGCGGACGAATTTCGAGGCACCGTCCATGGCGCCGAAGAACGCGCTCTCCTCTTCCAACTCGCGGCGCCGGCGCTGGGCCTCCTTGTCGTCGATCAGGCCCGCGGACAGATCCGCGTCGATCGCCATCTGCTTGCCGGGGATGGCATCCAGAGTGAAACGGGCGCCGACTTCGGCGATACGCGTTGCGCCCTTCGTGATCACGACGAAGTTCACCGTGACCAGAATCGCGAAGATGATCAGGCCGATGACGAAGTCACCACCCATGACGAACTTCGAGAAACCGGCAACGACATGGCCCGCGGCGTTTTCCCCCTCCCCGCCGCGCGACAGGATGAGACGGGTCGTTGCGACGTTGAGCGCAAGCCGCAGGATCGTCGCGATCAGGAGCACGGTCGGGAAGGCCGAGAAATCGAGCGGCCGCTGGATCCACAGCGCGACCATCAGGATCAGCGCCGACAGCGCGATCGAGAATGCGAGGCCGAGATCGATCAGGATCGGCGGTATGGGCAGAAACAGGATCGTGAGCATGGCCACGATGCCGCCTGCGAAAAAGGCGTCGGCGCCCAATCGTCGCGGGGTCGGCAGGCTAGCAGCTAACGTATCCGTCATGGGTCACCGGCAGAGGATCCGGCCCGTAATCTGCCGTGCAAAGCTTACGCGGGGGTGGTGGCAGGGTGGCAGAGGCGGCCGGGACCGCCCGGATCAGAAGCCGCGCTCGATGTGCGAATAGACCATCTCGGTGAAGGTGGAGAGATGGGCTCCGATGAAGGAGCCGGAGATGGCAACGACCACGAGAATGACGATGATCTTCGGAACGAAGGTCAGCGTCACCTCCTGGATCTGGGTCAGCGCCTGGATCAGCGCGATGATGGTGCCGACCAGCATCGCGGCACCGACGGCAGGCCCGGAGGCGACGATGATGGTCCAGATCGCCGCCTGGACGATGTCGAGGGCATCCCGTTCGTTCATGACTGGCTGATCGTGAGACCGGGGCCGATCGCGACTTTCGTACCGTTCTCGAGTGTCGCGATGGAGCCGTCGCTGTTGATGGAGACCGAAGCGACCTTGCCGCTGAAGCTTGCTCCGGTCGAGTCCGTGAAGCTGACGGTCTTTCCGATCAGTCCATTGGCCTGCGACAGCGACTGCGAAGACAGCAGAGCGTCGAGCTTGTTATTGGTCTGCATCGCCTGCTCGACCGACGAGAGCTGCGCAAACTGGCTCATGTATTGCGAGGTGTCCATCGGATTGGTCGGATCCTGATTCTTCATCTCCGCGACGAGGAGCTGAAGAAACGTGTTGTAGTCGACGCCGGTGCTCGACGTCGTCGAGCTGGTCGAACTGGACGACTTGCTGGTGCTATCGGTCGCGCTGGTGACGTTCATGTCGCTCTCCGCTGTCAGGCAGCCTCGAATGGGGAATCGATCTTGGCGCCGGCCAGGATGGCCTGCTCCACCGGAAACAGTGCTCGAATCCGCTTGAGCGCCTCGAAGTAACGGCTCGCCCCGACCAGGTCATCGACCGCACCAAGCCCGACCAGCATCTCCTGGCTCTCGCACACGGCGAGCAGAGCGGCATGATGCTGCCCGTAGAGAGCCGAGGCATCCCGAACATCGGTCGGATTCATCAGCATGAGCTGGACGATGAAATAGAGCTGCCGCAGCGCCGTTGTGGCGTCGGAGGCCTGCATGATCTGCCCTTCGAGCAGGAACATCACGTCATTGACGAGCTCGACCGAGACCTTGCGGTCCACGCGCAGCACCGCGCCGTTGATGTAGACCCGTTCGCCCGCACGCAAGGATATCTTCATCAAAGTGCGTCTCGGATCAGGCGGTTGATTTCGATGAGCTGGATCACGTCGTTCGACTTTTCTTCGCGAAGGCGATCGGCTTCCTTGACCACCCAAAGCCCGATCGAGATGATGTCCGCGCGCAGCTTTTCCGGAAGCCCGTTTTCCGGATGCGCGAGATCCTCGATGAAGATCGTCCACAGCCGCCGCACATAGAGCAGGCTCTCGACCAGATCCTCGAGGCTGAAGCGGTCCTCCTGGATCCGCTCGAGCCGGTCGATGCCGAGGCTGAGCGCCTGCCGCTCGCGGCCCCGCGCCTCATAGCCGCTCTCGTCGACGACCGATTCATAGGCTTCAAACGTCATCAGGACAACTCTGCGCAGGAGACCGAACAACAAGACAAGGGTTACGCGCCTTACGAAGGAGCTGGACTCAGAGATAGTTGATGAGGCTGATCTTCTGGAGTTGCGAGGTGAGCGCAAGTGCCGTCTGGATCTGCGTCTGCAAGGTGTTGACCCTGACGGAGGCTTCCGTCGGGTCCACCTTCTCTATACCGACGATCTGATTGTTCAGAATGTCCTGCTGCGTCCTCAGCTTGTCGGTTGCGGAGGTGATCCGCTGCTGGACCGTGCCGATGTCGCCGCCGAGGGTCGCAAGGTCAGTGATGGCGTTTCCGACAAGGCCGATGGCCTTGTCCACGACGACTTGGAACGTCGCTTGGTCCAGGTTCGCGTTCCCGAGATCCGCCATCATGGTATAGGCCTCGGCGAGCTTGCGGAAACCTGTCTGATTGGCGCTGACGGAGGTATCTGCGATCTCCGTCGTGGAGATACGGCTTTGCATCACCTGGTCGGTCGCCGATGACCAATTGGTGTTCCAGGCCGGGCTCGCGAACTCCGCATCGAAGGTGGTGTCGAGGAAGGTCTGCATCTGGGCCGGGGTGATGGTGTTCACGCTGGGCGATGATTGCGAGAAGCCGAAGGTCGCAAGGAAGTCGGCATCGACCTGGTTCTTGCTGGCCGAGCCCGCGGTGTAGGCCGTGATCGGCGTGTTCTGCGTGTTGATGCCCGCGAAGAGAGACGAGCCGTTATAGGAGACGTTCAGCGCGCCAATCAGATCCTGGAGGTTGGAGGACGCAGGCGGCAGGATGATCCGCCCGCCGCCGTCGGTACTGCGAGCCGCGATCAAGTCCTTGAGGAAATCCGTTGCGGTCGAACCAAGCTGGGTGATCCGGCTCTGCGTGATGTCCAGGCGTCCCGAGACCAGCCCGTTGGTATCGACGAGCTGATCGGCAAAGCTTAGGTCCGCCCGCAGGGTGACGTCGCCTCCCGTCGTGGCGCCAAGCTCGAGGCCGACATCGGCGAAGCGGCCGGTGGTGGCTTCCTTCGAGGCCTTGGCCAGCGCGGCCTGATTGTTGGTGATCGAGGACCTCAACGACGAAGACAGCATCAAGGTCGAGATGTAGTTCGCGCTCATCATGACTTAATTTCCCACGGCAGCCAGCAGGCTCTGCAACATTTCGTCGACGGTCGAGATGATCTTCGACGAGGCCGAATAGGTGCGTTCGACCTGGAGCATCAACGACATCTCGTCGTCCATGTTGACGCCGCTGACGTTCGACAGCGCCGCGGTGCTGCGGTCGAGCAACGTTTTCTGGTAGGTGACGTTAGAGTCGGCGGTCTTGCGCTGGTTTTCGATCCAGCTCGTCGAGGACGACGCGAAGTCGATCAAGCTGCCGTTCGGCTTGCCTTGCGTGGTTGCATCGAACGGCTGCGACGCATCCATGGCGCCAATGAGCTGCTGCAGCCGGGCCGAGTAACCGCCATTGCCGACGGTATTGTATTGGTATGCGACGTTGCCGCTGATCGCACCGTCGCGCAGCAGATTGGGATTGCCGCCCTGGGCCGGATCGACCGATGCAGCAACGGAAATCGTACCAGCGAGGCCCACCAAGACGGTGGCGCTCGCCGGCATCGCCGGCGCGCCGGGATAGGTGAAGAGACCGGGGACGTTGGGCAGCGTCGGAACAGGCGACTGGTCACTTTCCTTGAAGGCATCGACCAGGCCGCGCGCGATTTCGTCGAGCTGGCTCTGGTAAGTAACGGTATCATTGTCGCGCAGCTGCGCGAGGCCAGCAAGCTTGCCGGACTTGAGCGGCATCACGGAATTGGCGCCGGTTACCGGAACGCCGTCGATATAGACGGCATTGCCGGTGGTGCCGGCCGTATAGGCGTTCGTCGGCGCAAAGCTCACCGTTCGCGCTATCTTGTCGAACAGCACGACGCCGCTGTCGGTATAGAGCGCCGCGTCCCCGTTAGGACGGAGCGACATCGACACTCCGACCTCCTGTGACATCTGCGAGACGATGCTGTCGCGCTGGTCGAGGTAGTCGGTGATGTCGTCGCCGGAGATCGTCCCCTTCACGATCGCGGTGTTGACGGTCTGGAACTGAGAGAGCAACCGATTGATGTTTTGAACCGACGTTTGCATGTCGGCATCCGCGCCCTCACGGACCGTCTGCACGGTTTGGGTCGCCTGGTTGAGCGCGATCGCCATGTCCTTGGCGGACGTCACCGCTGCCTGCGCCAGCGTGGTGTTGTCCGGGGCGTTGGCATATTGCTGGAGCGCCTTCTTCAGCGCGTTGAGCTGCGCCGTCGGCGACTGGTCGAGTTCCGGATCGTCAACCGTGGCAGATGCGATCTTCTGGAGACCGTCAAGGATCGCGCTCTGCTTGGCCGACGTCGAGGTTGCGGTCAAGACATTGTCGTAGAGCCCCGAGCTGGCGGCGCGCTGGATTGCCGCCACGTAAACGCCGGCCCCGGGGAGATTGTCCAATACGGCGATCTTGCGCGAATAGCCGGCGGCACTGGCACCGGCGATGTTGCGCGAGATCGTCGACGACTGGATGCCCGACGCCATGAGCGATGCGCGAGCGGAGTCGAGAGCAGCGGTAAGGGACATGGTCTACTCTTGGCCGGGACGAGTGCAGAGGGATTCAGCGCTTCAGGTTGACGACGACGTCGAGCAGGTCGGCGCCGGTCTGGAACGATTTCGAGTTCGCGGTGAAGCCACGCTGTGCCTCGATCATCCCGGTGAGCTCGTCCGCGAGATCGACGTTGGAGTCTTCCAGCGCTTCAGACTGGATCGTGCCAAGCCCACCGGTGCCGGCATTCGCGGCCTGGGCGTTGCCCGAATTCTGGTTGGTCGAATAGACGTTGCCCGGCTCGGGCGTCAGATTATCGGGGCTCGCCACGTCGGCGAGCATGAGCGTGTAGAGCGTCAGCTGCTGACCGTTCTTGAGCACGGCGGTCACGTACCCGTTCTGGTCAACGTCGACCTTATCGATGGCCGACGGAACGCTACCGTTGACAGTGGCCTTGAAGCTGAAGTTGGTGCCGACCTGCGTCATGTTCGACAAGTCGAGGGTCACGGTCGCGCCGCCGGTGACCGGAAATGCAAGCGTCGTGGCGCTCGCTGCGGCCAGCGCGCCCTTTCCGGCCGTCGTCGTGTCGAAGGTATAAGTTCCGGTCGCGCCGAGCGTGGCGCCCGTCGTCGAGTTGTAGGCTTGGATTTGCCAGGTGTCCAAGCCCGCCGCTGTCGCGGTATGGGACATATAGAGATCGACCTTAACGGGCTGGCCGATATTGTCGTAGGCCACGATCGAGCTTTTCGACGAGTACGCGCCCGGACCGGGCGGACCGGCAATGAGTGCTGCCGTCGGATCCAGATTGCCGGTGGTGAGCGTTCCCGCCGTCGATGGCACGGGCACCTGCGAGACCTGGGCGATGTTCACGATCTGCATTCCCGACAGGCTGTTCTGCGAGAAATTAGTCACCTTCCCCGGCTGGCCGAGGAGGTAGTAGCCGGCCGCATTGACCAGATTGCCTTGGCTGTCCGGGACGAACGAGCCGGCCCGCGTCAGGAACTGCTGCGTGTTGGTGGCGTCGGACACCACGAAGAAGCCGTTGCCTTGAACGGCAAGATCCGTGCTCGATGTGGTGAATTGCGTATGTCCGGCGTCGCTGATGGCGTAGCGGACGGTGGTCTCGACGGCGCCGGAATCGTAATTGCCGGAGCCGCTCTTCAGGATCAGCGAGGAGAATTCGGTCGAAGCCCGCTTGTAGCCGGTGGTGTTGACGTTCGCGATGTTGTCCGAAACCGTCGACAGCTTGTTGGACTGCGCGGCCATCCCGGAAACGCCGGTACGCATAATGCCATAGAGGCTCATGGATTGGGCTCCTTAAGTAGGTTGCAATTACAATGATGGGTTTTGCTTGCGCGGGGCTGATGGTAAGGAACCATGCACAACTTCATGTCGTCAGCTCGTCTTGGGCTGACAGAACGAGCGCGCCTTGTCGGTCCACGCGCCGAAGCCGCTCGAGACGAGATGCGCGACGATGTGGCAGACGTAGCGCTTCTGCGCCGGCTGGTTGTTGGGGCCTGCATTGTAGCGGGCGACCGCCATGGTCCAACTGCCCTCGCGCTGCTTCAGCACCTTCAGGAAGCGCGCGGCGTAGTCGACATTCCCTGCGGGATCGAACATCGCCCGGACCGAGACGAATTTGTCGCCGTGATAGTAGTGGTTGATCTGCATGCAGCCGAGGTCGATCAGCTTGATCCCCCTAGCTCGCATGGCTTCGAAGTTGGCGATCGCGTCGTTCATGTCTTTGGCGAATACGGTCTGTCCATCGGCGCCGAGAGCGTAAGGATGAAGCGCGCCGCGCCGGCCGGTCTCGGTCAGGCCGACCGCGTAGAGAATGCCGAGCGGAATTCCGTGCTGCTGGGACGCACGCGTCATCTCGCGCTCGCACGGGCGCGAATTGTCGGTCGCAGCAGTCGCGGCGCCGGCGTTACAGATAAACAGGGCCGCGACGAATCTGCGGCGCCACGTCCTGCTCATGACGCGTCTCCTGGTTGGACGGGCGCTCCTGTCGGGCCTGCTTGGCGCCGCCGTCCGCTTGTCCCGACGAATTACTCGTACCGTCGAACGTGCCTTGCGACTGGGACGACGGCTGTTGCTGGCCCGAAAGCTGCGGCTGCGACTGGTCGGAGCCGCTCTGGAAACCATCCAGCGAGCCGTGCTGGACGGGTGCTATGTCGGCGACGTAGCCCGCCGATTGCATCAGGTCGCGGATTGAATCGCGCTGCTGATCCAGCATCTGGCTCGTGTCCTTGCGCGCGGCGGCAAGGTGGACAGACACCTCGTTGCCGACCAGACGAAGGCGCACGGTGACATTGCCGAGCGCGGGCGGCTCGAGATTGATGGTCAGGATCTTGAGCGGCTGATCCGGCGCATTGGCTTGGGACGCGGCAACATCTGCAGCTGCGGAGACCGGTGCCGGAGCTTCTTTCAGCTCGGCGATAACGGCGTTGGCAACCTGCTGCGGAGCGTTGAACTGCGCCGGCGGCAGATGGGTCTCTTGCTGGACTACGGTGACCTTGGTCGTCCCGGGCAATGCGTCCCGCGCCGAAGCCCTGGCAGCACGCTCGACATTGGCCGCGACGGCCTCGAAGCCGGGTGCGGTTGCCTTCTGCGACGGCTCACTGCCTTGCGGCGATGTCGCCTGGTCGGTAGCCGTCGCGTGCGACGCCGCGGTCTGCGAGTGCGCGGTGGTTGGAGCCGCGGGAGACGCGGGCTCGGGGGTCGTCGCCTTCCCCGTTCCCATGGCCTGAACGTCGCGCTTGGTCGTGGAAGACCGCTCGTCGCGTCCGGACGCATCCTTCTTGTCGCCGGCCGGTGCTTGCATCTGCGGCATCACGACCGGCGGCCCGGGGACGATCTCCTGCCCCATGATCCCGGCGATGCTCGATCGGCTCTGGACGTCGGCCTGCTCGGCAGGATCGAGGAGTCCATGTTTCCCGGACGATTTCTCGGTGGGTTTCTCCCTGGATCCGGGCTCTTCGGCCGCCGCGGCACGGTCGTGCACCGTCTCGTCGTTGGCGTCGTCCTTCCCGCTCTGGTGCGCCAGGCGCGTCCGCAGCGTGCCGGCTTTCACCGCCGTGTCGCCGCCCTCGTCGTTGAGCGCCCGCTTCGCGAGATTCGAGACGGTGTGCAGCAGATCGTTGAAGGAGGAGTCCGCCTGCGCCTTCGGTCCGGCGCTCTTCCCGGAGCGCGATGTGCCCCGCATGTTGAGGCTTTCGGCGAGGCTCGAAAAGATCTGTCCGGAGGTTCCACTGAGCTTCGTCATGGACGGCGATCCCTGGTGAGGAGTTCGAGCTCGCCGAGCTGCTTCTGCGCTCGCGCAAGCGTTGCGGTCGACGACGCGAGATCGAGGCGCGCCGGTGTGACCGGTGGCTTGTCGGCTGCGGCGGGGGATCCGCCAACGAACGGCTTGCGAACGTCGAGGGCGAGCTGCACCGTTGCGTTGAGAAAGGGAATGTCGCGCTCTGGCAGCTTCGACCGGTCGAGCGCCTTCAACTCGGCGAGACCGCCGTCATATTCGTCGGTGAGCGTCCGCGACAGGCCGCGGAACAAATGCGCCCGCTCGCGCTCCACCGAGGCATCGGCGCTGAGAGTCAGGGCACGCTCGCCGGCAAGCCGGGTCACGGCCAGCCCTCCGCGCACCATCGCGGTCCGCGCGATCACGAGATAGAGCTTGAGGCGGCTCGCGCGGTCGATCTGTTCCAGCAGGGTGGTGATCCGCGCAAACCGACGCTCGTCGAGCGCGAGGCTCGACTGCGTCAGGCCGGTCGCAAAGCGCTGCCAGAAGTCCCCGGCATAGACCGAGTTGTGGTAGTGCCTGATATAGGCCAGCGTCAGGAACTCGAACTTGTCGAAATCCTCGGCTTGCCCGACCAGCAGGATCTCGCGCCGCAGCGCGGCCTCCTCCACCAATGTGCCCGGCAAGAGCAAGCGCGCGTCGTCCAGACGCTCGATTGCGAGCGATGCCTCAGCGCGTGCGAACAGCGCGCCCTGGACCAGCGCGAGCTGTCCGCCCAGGCCCGACGGAACCGTCCGCGGCTTGACGTCCTTGAGCAGTTCGCGCGCTTCGTCCTGACGACCCTCGACATAGGCAAGCGCGCCATCGAACAGCCGTCCATCGACGTTCAGCTTGTCGCGCGGCAGCTTGCGAATGATTTGCGGCGCGCCGCCGCTAAGTAGGTAAATGACGGCCGCTTGGCCGTTCTGCGAATTACTCCATACGCCCGGATCGGCGGCGAGAAATTTTTCGCCGATCTGCCGGATCAATGCGCCGTGGCTGCCGTGCGCCGCGGTATCGCCGTTGGCGATGCCGTCCTGCACGGCCTGCAACGCCCGAACGAGCTCGTATGGCTCGCCCGATGCCGATACCAGCGGGGGCGGCATCGGTGCCGGCTCGGCGAATGCGCCTGCCGCCGTGAACGGCAGCAGCATCAGCAGCGCGGCGCGGAGAAGAGGCCTGATCAAGGACGCTTCTCCCGGACCATGATCTCGATCCGGCGATTCTGCGCGGCCGCCGGATCGTTTTGAAGTTTCGGCCGCCGATCGGCATAACCCTCGACATGCTCGATGCGCTGCGCATCGACACCGGAGCGGACCAGCATGTAATAGGCCATCTGCGCACGGGCCGTCGACAGCCGCCAGTTGTCATAGGCCTCCGAACGGTACGGCCGATTGTCGGTGTGGCCGCGGACGATGATCACGCCGGGACGCTTCGTCAGCAGCGGGCCGATCTTGTCGATCACCCGGATGAGTTCGGGCCGCGGCTCAGCCGAGCCGACCGCGAACATGCCGAAGTTGGCATCGTCGGTCAGGCTGATCAGCAGGCCTTCCTCGACCTGACGCACCTCGGCCACCGGTCCGGCGCCAGCCTTGACGTCCGACAGCGCGTCCGCGATCGCCGACTGAAGCTGCTTGACCGCTAATTGCTGGGCCTGAGCCGCGTCGCGCGGCTCGGATTCCTTCGTCGTGTCGTTGGGACGCGGCTGAGCGGCGGCATTGGCTTGATTACCAGTCTGGGCGCCGGGCTGCGCGCTCCCTTCGCGTGAGGCCTGTGATGGCGCGGGCCCCGGCGGCAGCAGAGCCGACAGGCTTGCGGACGACGCATTGGCGTTCGGAGCCACGCTTCCGCCGGCATCGTCCTGCCTGGCTCGGCGTGCCTGTGGCTCGCCCTCGCCTGTGCCGGACGCAGTGTCGCGCGCGGACGCATTCGGCTTCAGCTCGGGCTTGGGCTCGATGATGCGATCGGCATCCTTGGGTGCCTGCGGCGCAAGCTTCCAATAGCCGGGATCGAACGGATCGCGGTAGGCGTCGCCGCCCTTGAGGCCATCCTCTTCGGCGGACGTCAAAGCGCCGGCGCGCCGCTGGCCCGAGGCCTGGTTCGCGCTGCTGGCGATCTCGGCGAGTGTCGTATAGGGATCGCGGAACAGGACCTTCTCCTCGTAGAAGGGCGGCTTCTCGGCCGTCGGAGAGTCACCGCGACGTTCCTCGCTCGGTCCTCCCGGCTGGCGCCTGCCGTCCTGGCCGTCGAACGACGACGGCTCCTTCTTGGAGAGATCCTTGAGCCCCTTCGGGGCAGGTGCGTTCTCCGCGAGCTTGATCGGATTGAAATAGCTCGCGACCACCTGCTTCTGATCCTGGTTGAGCGCATTGATCAGCCACATCACCAGGAAGAACGCCATCATCGCGGTCATGAAGTCCGCATAGGCGATCTTCCAGACGCCGCCGTGCGGCTTCTCGTCGTCGAAGGCGCTCCGCCGGCGGATGATGACGAGTTCTGACTTGACCTCATTCATGACGGACTACCGGCGCGCCTCTTTCAGGCGCTCGCTCCAGGCCGTGATCTGGGTCTCGATCACGGTCTGGTCGGCCACGACGCGAACCTCGAATGTATCGGCGGCCTCATACTCGATGCCGGTTCGCCGCGCCGTCCCGAGCTGCGTCTTCACCAGGTCGAGCAGTTCGCTCGGGCCGGTGACCTTGAACACCGGCACCGGCGAATTGCCGGTCAGCGCCGCAATCTGCTCGACCAGCGATCCGATCGCCTTGTCGCGGACCGCATCGGCGAGGAACGGCAGCAATATCCGCGCAACGGAGCTCGCGATGTTGGTCTCGATTTCGCGGCAAGCCGTGTCGAAGCCGCTGACGACCGCCACCGCCTGCTGGTCGGACCACTTGGCCCGCTCTTCGCCGAGCCGGATCGCGCTCCGCACGCGTTCCTCGGCGATCCTAGACTCGCCCTCCGCAACGCCGGCCGCATGGCCGCGCCGAAAGGCATCGTCCAGGAGATTGACCGCCGGGGCTTCCGCCTTCGGCGCCGGAGGCGGCGACTGAAGCTGCGGCTGCGATTGCGGTTGCGAATGGGTCTGAGGCTGCGGCTGAGGCTCGCGCCGGGCTTCCTTCGGCCTCGTCAGCACATCCTGGATTTTGGGCGGCGGTGGAGGCGGAGGCGATTTGACCCGCCCGTTCACGTCGAACTGCGTCAGGAGCTTTCCGATTGCCGCGTTCATGCCGCCTCCTCGCGTCGCATCCAGTCTTTAAGGATCGCTGCCGCCTGCATCTGATCGAGACGAACGATCTGCTCCAGCCGCTTCTGCGGCGTTCGCTGCATTTTGCCTTCGAGGTCTTCGACCAGGTTGAGCTCGGCCTCCTCGCTGTCCGCCAATGCAAGGGCGCCCGCGGCCGACTCGAGCTGGGCGGCTTCCGCCGCCTCGGTCTGCTCCTGCGCCGCGCGGTGGGTCAGAATGCCATTGACCGCAGGACGAAGTCCGAACCACACCAGCATCGAAGCTACGGCCAGGATCGTGACTGCGTTGATGACGCTGCCGAGCTGCTTGTTGATCATCTCGACGAAGCTGATCGGCGGCACCGGCGCCAGTTCGCGCGAGCCTTCGATGAAATCGACGGCCGTCACCTGGATCTGGTCGCCGCGCGCCTTGTCCAGCCCGCCGGCCGTGGCCGCGAGTTGGCTGATCTCGGCGAGCTTGCTGTCGACGATGGCCTGATTGCTCTTGTCGCCGAGGTCGGCAATGAGCCGCCCGCGGTTGACCAGCACGGCAATGAACAGCTTCTTCACCGAATAGCCGTCGCTCACCGTCGTCGTGGTCTTGGACGAGACCTCGAAATTGGTGACGTCCTCGCGGCGGGTCTTGTCTTCGCTGGAATTCTTGGTGCCGCCGGCGTTCACCTGCTGGTCGGGGAGATTTTGCTGCACCGTGGTCGGCTGCGAACGGTCCGCATTCTGTGACTTCTCGTTCTCGCGGACGTTCCGGACCGAGCGCTCGGCGCGGCTTTCGGGATCGTAGACGGTCTCGTTGGTCTGCCGCTTGTCGGTGGAGAGCTGCGATGCAACGCTCACTTCGAAATTGTCGAGCCCCAGATACGGGGTCAGCGCCTTGCGGATGTTCTCCTGCACCATCCCGCCGACCGTCTTCTGCAGACTCGCCATCTTGGTCGGAGCAGCAGTCGCCTCATCCTCTTCGGCAAGCAGCATCGAACCGTCAGCGTCCAGCACCGTGACCTTGTCGCGGCTCATGCCCGGAATGGCAGCCGCGACGAGATGACGGATCGACTGCGCCGTGCGCGCCTCGATCGCGCCGTCGGTGCGCAGCACGACCGATGCCGAAGGTGGCTGCTGCGTCGCGCGGAACGACCCCCGCACCGGCATCACGATATGCACCCGCGCCGCCTTCACGCCCTTCATCAACTGCACCGTGCGCGCGATCTCGCCTTCGAGTGCCCGGAGCTTGGTGACCTCCTGCATGAACGAGGTCAAACCGAGCGAGCCGATCTTGTCGAACAGCTCGTAGCCGGAATTGGCGCTGGTCGGCAGCCCCTTCTCGGCGAGCAGCATCCGCGCCTGCATGGTCTGGCTCGGACGCACCGAGACCGCGTCGCCGACGGTGTTGACGTCGAAGGTGATGTTCTGCTCGCGCAGCGCGGCACCCATGCGCGTCACGTCTTCGCGGGAAAGGCCGGTATAGAGCGTTTCGAATTCAGGCCGGCTCAGATAATAGGCGCCGCCCACGACGGTGACGAGAACGGCGAAACCGATCAATCCCAAGGCCATCAGGCGTCGCGGCCCAAGCTCCAGCAGATTATTGAGCAGTTGCTGTATCTGCGCACGACTGAACAGCATGTGACCTCATACCAATGCGAACGTAGAGGACACTCTGCTGCCAACCTTGTCTGAAGGTTGCGCGAGACCACGAATGTGTCGGTTCGCCGGCGAGGCGTTGCAATTTTACAAGAGACTGAGTGACGCAATTGCGCGCGTCGGCGACAAGCGGACGGCCGGTCGCATCGCGGTGCGATCGCCGACGGCGTGTTCCCTGGAATGTGGCGTCAGGAAATCGATGTGGGCACGTCGTGTGCCGTCGGATCCGCCGCTCACGGCGGAGACCGTGCTCCCTGAGGAGCACGGTCGTTTTCGAAGCCGCGGCTTAGCGGAACAGCGACAGGATGCTCTGGCTGTTCTGGTTGGCGATCGAGAGCGCCTGAACACCGAGCTGCTGCTGGGTCTGGAGCGCCTGAAGGCGGGTCGATTCCGCATTCATGTCGGCATCGACGAGCTGGCCGATACCGCGGTCCACGGAGTCCATCAGGGTCTTGACGAATTCCGTGTTGGTCGCGAGTCGGTTCTTGACGGCACCGAGATTGGCGGCGGCCGACGCCACCGAGTTGATCCCGGCGGTGACCTGCGCGATGTAGCCATCGAGCGTGGTCTGGTCAGCCGCCGAGTCGGTCAGCACGGAGATGCTCATCGTGTTGATCGACGGAGAGGTCGAACCAGCCGTGTCCAGAATGCCGGTCTGGGTCGAGGTGTAGAGCGAGTAGTTCGCGGTCGTCACGGTGATCGAGCCGATGGTGGGCGTACCGCCGACACGCGAGTACGACGACACCAGGTTGAAGGTCGTCGGCGTGGTGGCGGTCGTGCTCAGCCAGTTGATGCCGTTGAAGGTCGCCGAGTTCGCCTTGAGTTTCATATCCTGCTGGATCTGGGTGATGTCAGCTTGGATCTTGGTGCGATCGATACCAGCGGTCTTGGCTTCGACCAGCAGCGCCTGGAGCTTGGTCAGGCCGGAGTCCTTGTCGCCGATAACCGAGGTCAGAGCGGTATATTCGGTGTCGACGGTCGCGGCCGACAGACCGAGCGAGTCGGAGACCGCGGAAAGCGCGGCGTTATCGGAGCGCATCGACGTCGCGATCGACCAATAGGCAGCGTTGTCCGAGGCGGTCGAGACGCGCATACCGGTCGAGATCCGGTTCTGCGTGGTCGCGAGCTGCGAGCTGACGTTGCGAAGGGTCTGCAGCGCGGTCATTGCAGACGAGTTGGTGAGGAGGCTAGAACCCATTTTGATGTCCCTTTGGAGATTGAATTAAATTTGGGGACATACCGGACTTACACCGGTACGGCAGGGCGGCGTCATGCCTTTGGGCTGCGCAAAAGCGTCAAGGCCCAACCTGTCGTAACGGCGACGATAGCCCGCGAAGCTTGTGCGGGGCTTGTGGCTCTGTGTCTTTGCCGCAACAAGGCGGCTGAAATTGCGGCGCGCGATGTCACGCCAAATGAAAGGGCCGCGCCTCGTGAGAAGCGCGGCCCTCCCCAAAATCGTTTGAGGCTTAGCGGAACAGCGACAGGATGCTCTGGCTGCTGTTGTTGGCGATCGAGAGCGCCTGCACGCCGAGCTGCTGCTGGACCTGGAGGGCCGACAGGCGGGTGGACTCCTGGTTCATGTCGGCGTCGACGAGCTGGCCGATACCGCGGTCCACGGAGTCCATCAGCGACTTCACGAAGTCCGTGTTGGTCGAGAGCCGGTTCTTGACGGCACCGAGATTGGCGGCGGCCGAGGCCACCGAGTTGATGCCAGCGGTGACCTGCGCGATGTAGCCATCGAGCGTGGTCTGGTCAGCTGCCGAGTCGGTCAACGCGGAGATGCTCATCGTGTTGATCGACGGAGCGGTCGAACCGGCCGTGTCGAGAATGCCGGTCTGCGTCGAGGTGTAGAGCGAGTAGTTGGCGGTCGTCACCGTGATGGAGCCGATGGTGGGCGTACCGCCGACACGCGAGTACGACGACACCAGGCTGAAGGTCGTCGGCGTCGTGGCGGACGTGCTCAGCCAGTTGATGCCGTTGAAGGTCGCCGCACTGGCTGTCGCCTTCATCTGCTGCTGGATCTGGGTGACATCGGCCTGGATCTTGCTGCGGTCGATACCGGCGGTCTTGGCTTCGACCAGCAGGGACTGGAGCTTGGTCAGGCCGGAGTCCTTGTCGCCGATGACCGTGGTCAGAGCGGTATATTCGGTGTCGACGGTCGCAGCCGACAGACCGAGCGAGTCGGAGACCGCCGAGAGCGCGGCGTTGTCGGCGCGCATCGAGGTCGCGATCGACCAGTAGGCAGCGTTGTCCGAAGCGGTCGAGACGCGCTGGCCGGTGGAGATGCGGGTTTGCGTGGTGGAGAGCTGCGAGCTCACAGACCGCAAGGTCTGGAGTGCGGTCATGGCGGTCGAGTTCGTAAGCAGGCTTGACATTGCGAATGTCCCTTTATGTACGCGTTACATTTTCACGAGGGGACATACCGGGCTTTCACCGGTACGGAGGGGCGGCATCATGCCTTTGGACTGATGTGGGTGGGGTCCAACCCGCCGTGACGCATTGCTAGCACGCCGAATCTTGCGCGCGGATTAAGATCGGCTTGAATTGCGCTGTAAAATCAGTTGGTTAACAGTACCTATTGCTAACCATAGTCCGGTACTTATCGCTAACCATAACCGTCCGCCTGGCGCTCATTGCCGTTACGAGAACGAGCGCACCAGCCCGGAGGCAAGCAGATTCCAGCCGTCGATCAGCACGAAGAACAGCATCTTGAACGGCAGTGCGAGGATTGTCGGCGGCATCATCATCATGCCCATCGACATGGTCAGGGTCGCCACGATCATGTCGATGACGAGGAACGGCAGGATGATGAGAAATCCGATCTCGAACGAACGCCTGAGCTCGGAAATCATGAAGGCCGGAATGATGACGCGCATGTCGACGCGCTTGTCGTCGAACTTCCTTCGGAAGCTCTCCGCGGCCAGCGATTCGAAGGTCTGCAGATCCTTGTCGCGAACATGGGCCAGCATGAATTCGCGGAACGGATCGGTGATCTTCAGATAGGCCTCTTCCTCCGAGATCTCGTTCTTCATCAGCGGCTGGATCCCGGTTTCCCAGGCGCGGTCGAAGGTCGGCGCCATCACGTAGAAGGTCATGAACAGCGCGAGGCTGATCAGCACCAGATTGGCGGGCGTGGTCTGAAGTCCGAGACCGGCGCGCAGGAACGACAGCGCCACCGCAAACCGCGTGAAGCTCGTTACCATGATGAGCAGTCCCGGCGCCACGGACAGTACCGTGATCACCGCCATCAACTGGATGATCCGGCCGCTGGTCGAGCCGTTACCCGGCGGCAGCAGCGAATTGAGGTCCGGAATTTGGGCCAGTGCCACTTCGGGCAGCACGACCAGGAGCAACGCAAGCAGCAGGACTCTCAGTTTCACTGAATCACCAACGTCTCAATGATCAATTCGCGGATCTTGCCCGAGGAGCGGATATTGGCGCGTTCGGTCAGGTCGTCGCGCAGGTGCTGAAGCCCGCGCGATCCCTCGAACTGCGCCACCGTCGCCGACCGCAGATAGGTGACGATGTCCTCGCTGATATGGGCCGCCAGGATACCGGCATCCTCGTCGCTCATGCTGTCGGTCACCATGGAGGCTTCGATGCGGGCCCAGTTGTTGGCCGGCGCGCCGAGATTGGTCACGATCGGCGACAGCTTCCTGAGCCGCGCGCTGCCGGCGTAGCTCGAGGCAAGAGGCGGCGGCGTGGCGGTTTTCTTCGCATCGGCGACGCGCTCGGCGGCCGCAAACAGATGCAGGCCGGCAAGCCCGCCCGCGCCGATCGCGATCAGGGTCAGCACCACGATGGCCGCAATCAGGCGCATGACGTCCCCTGCCCTCGTGACGCGGCCCGACGGTCGCGCATCTCAGAACGGTGCCACGGCGTCGTAGATCCGATGTCCCCATCCAGGCTGCTGCACGTCCGAGAGATTTCCCCGGCCGCCGTAGGCCACGCGCGCCTCGGCGATCTTCTCGTAGGAGATCGTGTTGGTTCGCGAGATATCGCGTGGACGCACGATGCCGCCGACGTTGAGCACACGCATTTCCGTGTTGACCTTGAACTCCTGTGAGCCGCTGATCATCATATTGCCGTTCGGCAACACGTCGGTGACGATGGCTGCGATCGACAGTTTGATATCCTCTGTGCGGTCGATCTGGCCGTTGCCCTTGATCTGGGTGTTGGTGTTGAGGTTGGCGCTCGTCGAGCCCTTGTCCTGCCATCCCGCGACGTCCATCAGCCAGTCGAGCCCGAACTTGATCTGCGAATCGCGCGAGCGGCCGGTCTTGTTGTCGAGCTTGGCCTTGTCCTGCATCGAGATGATCACCGTCACGACGTCGCCGACGCGCCGGGCGCGGGGATCGCGGTAGAGGTCGGTGCCGTCGTCCCAGGTCGAGCGATAGCTGACGGGCGAGTGCATGCGGGGCGTCACGGGAATCGGATCGGCCTGCGTCCTCAGACCGCTCCCGACCGGCGACAATCGCGGGCCAGTCAGCACCTCGGCCGGATCAGTGACGCATCCCGCAAGCGACAACAGCGACAGGATGAGGATCAGATTCTTCATCTATTTGGTCTTTCCGTCATCCACGCGACGCATCCCGCCGAGCAGATCGGCGAGGTGCGCCGCGCGCCCCGTCTCCATCTCGTTGAAGATTGCGCTCGAGCTCCTCGGGCTGAGCTTTGCGAGCACGGCCGCAGCCGTCTCGTCCGCCATCCCGGCGATCTGGGTTGCGGCGGCGTCCGGTTTCATACGCGAGTAAATCTCGACGACGCTCGCTTCGGCCTTCTTCAGGAAGTCGTCGCGCAACGCCATCCACTTCTCATATTCGGCGCGTTTGGCCTCGACCTCGGCGATCCGCTCACGGAGCTGGTTCTCGGCCTTCTCCAGCTCCTTGAGCTGCCAGGCCAGCCTTGCATCGACCGCGGGGTCGGCGACATTGCTGCAGAACAGAGCGACTTCGTTGTCCGCGGTTGCAGCGGCCTGGGGCGGCACCGGCTTCGGCGGCGCCGTCACGCTACCGGGCTTGGCGGGTCGCGGCGCGGCTGTGGGTGCTGGCGCGGGCTTCTCGGAGGCCGGCACGGCACCCGTGGTCGCGGGTCCCGAATCTTCGGCTGCCCACGCCGTCGCCCGCATCGACGCATTGTCGCTCGGGATCGATGAGATCGGCTTCTGCGGCCCAGGCGCGCGGGCGCGCGCGAAGGACAGCAGGTTGAGCGGCTTCGACGGCTTGGCCTCATCCAGCGCCAGAACGGGCGAAGCGCTCGCGAGCGCGGAGGCCGCGACCAGGAGGAGGAGTTTGGCTTTATGATCCAGCTTCAACATCGGTCCGCGTGCGATTCTCAGTCAAGAGAGCATTGAGCGACCAAGCTTGCACGGCGCTTGCGCGTCATTGCACGATGACGTCCGCCTGGAGGGCGCCGGCCGTCTTGATCGCCTGGAGGATCGCGATGATGCCGGATGGTTTCAGGCCGATCTGGTTCAGCCCGCGCACCAGACGCTGGAGATCGACGCCGCTCAGGATCGCCACCTGCGATCCGGCCTCGTTGGCCTCGACCACGGTCTGGGGCACGACCACCGTCTGCCCTTTCGAGAAGGGCGCCGGTTGCGACACCACGGGAAGCTCGGTGACGCGGACCGTCAGATTGCCGTGCGTCACGGCAACGGTCGATATCCGTACGTCGCGTCCGATCACCACCGTGCCGGTGCGCTCGTTGATCACCACCCGCGCCGGCGTGTCCGGCTCGACGGTCAGCTCGCCGATTTCGGCGAGAAAGCGGACCGGGCCGATGTGGCGCGGCTTCGACAGCACGATGGTGCGGTAGTCGCGCTCGAAGGCGATCTGCGCGCGGTAACGTCCGCCCGCGTAGCGATTGATGGCGTCGAGGATTCGCGTTGCGGTGACGAAGTCAGGGTTCTTGAGCTCCAGCACAAGATACTCCATTTCATGGAGACTACCCTGCACCTCGCGCTCGACCAGCGCGCCGTTCGGGATGCGGCCCGCGGTTGGCGTGCCCAGGCTGACGTTCTGGGCCTGGCCTCCGACGCTGTAGCCGGCGACCGTGACCGCGCCTTGCGCCACCGCATAGACGGCGCCGTCCGCCGCGCGCAGCGACGTCATCACCAGGGTGCCGCCGAGCAGCGAGGTCGCATCGCCGAGCGACGACACGGTCACGTCCATGCGCTCGCCCGCACCGATCGAGGGCTGCAGGTCCGCGGTCACCATCACGGCCGCGACATTGCGCGTGCGCAGCGTCGTCGGACGCGGCGGATTATTGGTGCTGGTGGTCTCGTTCCGGACATTGATGCCCATGTTCTCGAGCATCGATTGCAGGGACTGCTCCGTGAACGGCGCATTGCGGAGCGTGTCGCCGGTGCCGTTCAGGCCGATGACGAGGCCGTAGCCGACGATCTGGTTTTCGCGCAATCCCTTGATGTCCGCGATGTCCTTGATGCGGACGGCGGCCTGGGCGCTGGCGGCGGAAACGAGCAGGACGAGCGCAAGCAGGACCTTAGTCATGATCCGTCCACGACCTTGACGGTGCCGTCCGGCTGGACGACGCCCCTGATGATCACGCCCGTATCGGTGTTTCGTATCGGGATGAGCGCGCCGGGCGCGCCCGACTGCATCGCTGCGCCGTAGGTCACGATCGACAGGCCGCTGTCCTCGACCACGACCTTGACCATCGCGCCGCGGGCGACCGTCCAGGGATCCTCCACCGAGTTGGTCGGGATCGGCTGGCCGGGGAGCAGCGCGCGGCGCGCCATGCGGCCGACCAGGACCTGGCGTCCTTCGATGAAAACGGCGACGCCGAGCACGTTCGGCGCAAAGGCGCGCTCGGTGATCATGTCGTCCCGGATCAGCTCGCCGGCGCGGATCGAGACGGCCGGCACGGGAAGCCGCTTCTCCTCGGCCGCCGCGACTCGCGCGAAGACGAGAACCAGCAGCACGGCGGCCAACCCACGCATGATCGAGCCCATCCTGTTCAACATGGATACACCGGAACTAGCGCATGCCCTTCGAGACCGTCTGGGCCATTTCATCCGAGGCCTGGATGACCTTGGCATTCATTTCGTAGGCGCGCTGGGCGGAGATCAACTCGGTGATTTCCTTGACCGGGTCGACGTTCGAGGCTTCGAGATATTGCTGGTTGATCTTGCCGTAGCCGGAATCGCCGGGCAACCCGACGACCGGCGTGCCGGACGCCGTGGTCTCGCGGTAGAGATTGCTGCCCAGCGGTTCGAGGCCGGCCTCGTTGGCGAAATTGGCGAGATTGAGCTGGCCGATTTGCCTCGGGTTCACTTCCGTATCCAGCTTGGCAAACACCTGTCCGGTCTGGTTGACCGTGACCTGAACCGTTCCCTGCGGCACCGTGATTGCGGGATCCAGCAGATAGCCGTCGGTCGTGACGAGCTGGCTGTTGGCGTTGGTGTTGAACGAGCCCGCGCGGGTATACTGCACCTCGTTATTCGGGCCGAGCACCTGAAACCAGCCGCGGCCGTTGATCGCCATGTCGTAGGGATTGCCGGTCTGCGTGAGCGCGCCCTGGATGTGCAGCTTGCGGATCGCCGCCGACTTGACGCCGAGGCCGAGATTGGCGCCTTCCGGGATCGGCGACGAGCCGCTGGTGTTGGCAACGCCCTGCATGCGGTCCATCTGGTAGAACAGATCGGTGAACTCGGCACGCGCCCGCTTGTACGAGGTCGAGTTGATGTTGGCGATGTTGTTCGCGATGACTTCGATGTTGGTCTGCTGGGCGTTCATGCCCGTGGCCGCGATGGCAAGCGATTTCACAGCGTCACTCCTTGATCAGATCGACATCCGGACGACTTCTTGGTAGGCCTGCACGACCTTGTCGCGAACTGCGACCGCCGTCTGCAAGGCCTGCTCGGCCGACATCAGCGCCTCCACGACGCGCCGCGTCGATTCTTTGCCCTGCATCGCCGAGATCGAGGCCGCCTCGCCCGCCTTCAGCGTCCCGATCGCGTCCGTCGTCACCTGCTTCATGACAGATTCGAATCCGACGTCGGCGCCGGACTGGATCGCGGGAGTCGCCGTCGACGAGATGGCCTGCGCCTCGGTCGCGCGGCTCGCCGCTTGCCCGGCCGAAATCGCTGTGGATGAAATTGCTTCAAGCATTGTCAGCTCCTCAGCAGGTCGATGGTCATGCCCAGCATCGACCTCACCTGTTTCACGACCTGCAGATTGGCTTCATAGGACCGGTTGACTTCCCGCATGTCCGCCATCTCGATCATCATGTTGACGTTCGGCAGCTTGACGTAGCCGGCCTTGTCGGCGGCGGGATGCCCCGGCTCGTACTCCACGCGGTACGGCGTGGTGTCGACGCCGATTTCCTTGACCTTCGCCAGCTGAGCGCCCGAGGCGCGGTCCATCGCGGCATCGAAGGTGATCGTCTTGCGTTGATAGGGATCGGCGCCGGCGGCGCGCCCCGTCGACGTCGCGTTGGCGAGATTCTCCGAGACGATGCGCATGCGCGTCGACTGCGCTTCGAGCCCGGAGCTCGCGACCGTCAACGAGGATTGCAGTGAGTCCAGCATGTCAGTTCACCTCAGGTCTTCGCGCTCGACAGCAGCATGCGGTGAAACGACCGCACGACCGCCGAGTTCATCGAGTAGTCGCGACTGACGTCGCTGCCCTTGATCATTTCCTGCTCGAGACTGACGGAGTTGCCGGAGTGAACCACGTCCCAGCTATCCTTTTTCGCGGTTGCCCGCGTGTCGCTCTCGGCAGCGGAGAGTTGCATGTGCGACGGCGACGTGGTCGCCAGTCTCACTGGCGTGCTGTCGAGCACCTTGTTGAAGGGCTCGACGTCGCGCGCCTTGAAGCCCGGCGTGTTGGCGTTGGCGACGTTGGTGGCGATCGTCGATTGGCGGAGCTCGAGGTATCGCGCCTGCGACGATGCGAGTTCGAAGAGATAGAGCGGTCCCACGGCAGCACCATTCTGGTTCAGACGGTGTAACCTTAGGGTCGCAAGCTTTCGTCAGGCTGATGGAAGGGACGCCGTCCTCGGAATTCTACTGGACCTTCTCGGACCGCGGCGTCTGCTTGGACTGCAGGAAGTAGATGATCTCGGCAACCGGCCGGAAGAACTCCGCCGGAATCACCTGGTCGACCTGAACCGCCTCGTAGAGCGCGCGCGCCAGCGCCTTGTTCTCGATCACCGGAATCCGGTTCTGCTCGGCGACTTCGCGGATCTTCAGCGCAATCACGTCCATGCCCTTCGCCACGACGATCGGCGCCGGATTTTCCTCGCGATTGTAGCGCAGCGCGATCGCGAAGTGCGTGGGGTTCGCGATCACCAGCGTCGCCCGCGATGCGGAGGCGATCATGCGTTGGCGCGAGCGGTCGCGCGCCAGCGAGCGCAGGCGCGCCTTGATCAGCGGATCGCCTTCGGCCTGCTTGTGCTCGTCCTTGATCTCCTGCCGCGTCATGCGCAGCTCGCGCCGCCAGTGGAAGCGCGCCCATGCGAGATCCACCGCTACCAGGACGATGGTCGCGATGCAGATCGCCGAGACGATTCGCATGGCGATGTTGAGAATCATCTCCGGCAGCGCGACCGGGTCGGTGTACATCGCCTCGAACGCCTTCGCTTCCGACGAGCGCAGCACGAACGCGACGACGACGGTGACCGCGGCGAGCTTGAACAGCGACTTGGCGAACTCGACGAGGCCCTGCGATCCAAACAGCCGGCTCCAGCCGCTGAGCGGAGAGATTCGGGACAGGTCCGGCGTGATGCGCTGGAGCACCAGGCTGGGAGCATTTTGCAACAGCGAGGCGGCCAGCCCGAAGGCTGCCAGAGTGACGACCAGCGGCGTCAGGAAGCGCAGTGCCTGAAGCCCGACCACGATGAGCAGATTCTGGGCGTCGGCCCCGGTGCTGAGAGGGAAGCCGTCGGGATCATCGAGAAAGCCCGTCAGCATCGGCGTCAATTGCTGAACGCCCTGGCCGATCAGGAACGCCTGGATCACCATCAGCGCAGCCATCGAGGCGAAGATGGAAGCCTCCCGAGAGACCGGGATTTTGCCCTGTTCGAGCGCATCGCGGACTTTTTTCTCGGTCGGCTCTTCTGTCTTGCTCTCCTGATCGGTTGTTTCTGCCATGCCCGTTCAGCGGTCAGCGGAAGACCAGCTCATCCTCCTGCTCGGGGTTGAGCTCGATTTCGCCCTTTTCCGCGAGGTCAAGCGCGAGGTCGGTGATCACGCGCCGCGCCTCCAGCACGTCGCGCTGGTTCGACGGCTCGCCGATGGCGAGTTCGTGCTCGACGACCCGGCGGACGCGCGAGGCGACCGAGGACAGGATCATCTCGCGGAAGTGCTTGTCGGTGCCCTTCAGCGCGATGACGATGCGATCGGTCGGCACCTGGTCGAAGATCATGGTGCGCGCCTTCGGCGTCAGGTTGGTGACGTCGTCGAAGGTGAAGAGCAGCTCCTTCAGCACTTCGGCCGACTTCGGCCGCTTCTCCGACAGGCTCTTGAGCATGTCCTCGATGTGTCCGCGCTCCATCTTGTTGATGATGTCGGCGACGCGGGCATAGGTGTCCGCGCCGAGGTTGCGGGCGAAGTTCAGCGTCAGATCCTCATGCAGCGTCTTCTCGAGGACCCTCATGGCGTCGTCGACGATCGGCTTGAGGCTGAGCACGCGCCGCATCAGCTCGTTGCGCAGGCTCGACGGCAGCTGGCTCATGACCTTGGCGGCGCAGGACGGCTTGACCTTGGACAGGATGAGCGCCGCGGTCTGCGGATGCTCCTTGGACAGGTAGCTTGCCAGCGAGTTCTCCGACACCGACGAGACGCGATCCCACACGGACCGGCTCGAATTGCCCAGCAGGTCCGACATGATGGCCGAGACCTGGTCGGCCGGAAGCACGTCGCCGAGCACGGCTTCCAGGCCACCGAGGGTGCCGAGAATGTTGGCACCCATCGAGAATTGCTGGGCGAACTCCTCGACGATCGCTTCGAGTTCCTGCGCCGTAATCGGCCGCAGCTCGGCCGCGGCCTTTGTAACGGTGCGGATATCCTGCGGCTCGAACTGCGCGAGTACGCTCGCGGCCGCCTGCCGGCCCATGGCGAGCAGGAGTGCCGCGACCTTCTCTGTCCCGCCCAGCGTGGCAACGCCTCGCTGCTTGATGGGAGCCATGCCGACCTGTGCCGCCATGGTCAGGTATCACCCTGCCCCAACGGGCCGACAATCTCGGTGAGCGAGACGCCGAAGCGGGAATTGTCTTCTTCGACCACGACCACCTCGCCGCGGGCGACGACGCGGCCGTTGACGACGACGTCGACGGGTTCGCCGACCCTGTGGTCGAGCGGAACCACCGCGCCGCGGCCGAGCTTCATCAAATTTGCCACCGGAATGGTCGCCGATCCCAGCACGACCTGCATGGTCACGGGAATGCGCAGGATGGCATCGACATTGGCGAACTTGCCGGTCTCCTCCGCGGTGCGCGCGGCAATCTCCGCCAACCGCTCCAGCGGAGATGTTTCGGTATGCCCCTCGTCGGCCGATGCTGACTCATAGTCGAAGGATTGCGCCATCTGGTATCGCCTCTTGGTATTTCCGCTCCCGGAGCGCCGCGACGTTCCGATCGTATTTATTGCGCCGGCTTCGGCTTCAATGCTTGTTCACGTCGGCGCCGCCCGCGCTCGCTGCGGATGCGAGCCCGCTCCTCGCATCGAGCGCCGCGATCGCCTCGTGGGCCTGATCGATCTTCGTGCTCAGCACGTTGGCGAGCCGTCCGAGATTTGCGGTGGAATCATGCGCCGCGGTGATGACCGTGTCGAAGGCGCCCGCCGTCTCCTGGACGATGGTCGAGAACTCGCCCTGGTAGCTGCGCAACCGCGCCAGCTCGCGATGCATCCGGGTCACCCGCATGCTGGTGAAGGCGAGCGCGATCAGCAGCACGGCATCAACGAGATAGGATATCATCGACGAACTCCCGTTTCTGATCGACAGGATCTGCCACCTGCATGGCGTAATAGCCATCAAGCTGACCGATCTGACACCAGAACAGCACCTGGTTGTTGCTCTCGAGCCGAGCCAGCGTGCGCGGCGTGGCTTCGAGCTCGAGCACCTGGCCGACCTGGAACTTCACGACGTCGCCGAGCGAAATCATTTTTTCGTCCAGCACGGCGCTCAGCGTCACCTCGGTGCGGTGAACTTCGGTCTCCATCTGCTCGCGCCAGCGCGGATCGGCCGCGCGGCCGTCGCTGACGACGACGGTCGCGAGCTTCTGCCTCAGCGGGTTGAGCGCGGAGTGCGGAATGATGAGGAACATCTGACCGCCGCGGTAGAGCGCCTGCAGCATGATGTTCGCGCAGATCGACATGTTGCCGCTCCGCCCGATCGCCAGCGATGCCATGGCGGTCTCGACCCGCTCGACGCGGAAAGTGACATTGGAGGTGCCGGCGAAAGCGGATTGCAGCGCCTTGGCGAACCGCTCGAACAGCGCCTGGACCAGGCGGATCTCGATGTTCGAGAAGCTGCGCTCGACGTCGAGCGGCGGTTCGGCGCCGTCGGAGCCGAACATCGCCTCGACCATCGTGAACACGAAGTCGCGGTCGAGCATGATGATGATGCGGGAGTCCCACTGCTCGGCATAGAGCACGGCCGCAACCGCATTGGCCTCGTAGTCCTTGATGATGTCGCCGACACGGTCGTTGGTGATGCCGTTGACCGAGAAATAGCATGGCGTTCCAGCCATCGGCTGCAGGCTGTCCGTGCACGACGCCGCCATGCGATCGAAGATCACATTGAGCATCGGCATGCGCTCGATCGAGATGCCGGCGGCGTCCAGCAGATAGTTCGGCAGCGGCTTGCGCTGATCGACGTCGAGGGCTTCCATCATGATGCGCGCGCAGCCTTCGGTTCAACCTCGGTCACGACCGCCTTGGGTCCCGCGATCGTCTCGTTCTCGACGACGTCGATCGAGGGTCGCTCGGGGCTCGCGATCATCTTGCGGCCGTGCTCGACGGCGATCTGCGGCATGGCGCCGTTCATGAACGCCAGCAGCGTCTGCTTGACGATGATGTAGGGCCGGCAACGCTTTTCGCGCGTCATCTTCACCTTCATCGCGAAGGGCGAAATGATGCCGTAGGACAGGAAAATGCCGGCGAAGGTGCCGACGAGGGCGGCGCCGATGAAGCCGCCCAGCAGCTTCGGCGACTGGTCGAGCGCACCCATGGCCTTGATGACGCCGAGCACCGCGGCGACGATGCCGAGCGCGGGCAGCGCTTCCGAGACCACCACCAGCGCATGGTAGGGCGCCAGCTTGCTCTTCACGATGGTGTGTATCTCCTCGTCCATCAGCGCTTCGATCTCATGCGTTCGCGCGTTACCCATGATGATGAGACGGACGTAGTCGCAGATGAACTGGAGCAGCGACGGATCTCCGAGCACGCTCGGGAACGCCTTGAAGATCTCGGAGGACGCGGGATCGTCGATATGCGCCTCGACCTCGTTGCGGCCCTTGCCCCGCAGCTCCCGCATCAGCGCGTGCAGCGCGCCGAGCAGATCGAGATAGTAGCGTTGACCGGGCACCGCCCCTGTCACTGCCTGCACGCAGGCAAGCCCGGTATCCGCGACCGTCTTCCAGGGATTGGCCATGATGAAGGTGCCGGCCGCGGTGCCCATGATGATCACGAACTCCCAAGGCTGCATCAGCACGCCCAGATGCCCGCCCATGGCGGCAAATCCGCCCAGCAGTGCCGCTACCGTGATGACGATCCCCACGAAACTGCCCAACGCGCCGCTCCATCACCGATCCCATCGGGAATATCTAGTCGGCGAGCCTTGCGCGAGGCTGGCTTCCCCCTCGCCAGCCTCGCGCAAGCGATTCACGGCAGCTTGGGACGACGTCGCGAAAGCGGCCAGAGGGGCGCGGGTCATGCTATCCACCATCGCGGACTACACCAGACTGACCAAGGACATGGGCAAGTCGCTGACACAGGTCGCGACGCAGCCGGACGTCAGCCGCGACACCGATTACTTCCTCAGCCACATCGGCAACGTGAAGACCATCGACGACTTCCTGAAGGACTATCGTCTCTACTCCTACGCGATGAAGGCATATGGCCTCAGCGACATGACCTACGCCAAGGCGTTTATGCGCAAGGTGCTGACCGAGGGTATCGCCGACAACAAGACCTTCGCCAACAAGCTGACCGACATCCGCTACCGGCAATTCGCCGCCGCCTTCAATTTCGCCGCCCTCGGCGACAAGGCGACCCAAACCGCCGCGGCCACGACCGGCACGGCGACCCAATACGTCACGCAGACGATGGAGGAGAAGGCCGGCGACCAGAACGAGGGCCTGCGGCTGGCGCTCTATTTCACGCGCAAGGCTTCCACGATCACCAATTCCTACCAGATCCTCGCGGACAAGGCGATGACGCAAGTGGTCCAGACGGCGCTCGGCCTGCCGTCGACGATCAGCTCGGCTGATATCGATGCCCAGGCCAAGATGATCACGAGCAAGATCAAGCTCACCGATTTCCAGGATCCGGCCAAGGTCACCAAATTCGTGCAGCGCTTCGCGGCGATGTGGGATGCGACCCGGGCCCAGAGCGAGACCTCGACCAACCCGGCGCTGGTCCTGATCGGCGGCGCCACGACGTCGATTGGCATGGATACCAACGTGCTCACGACACTTCAGAACATCAAGTTCAACAGGTAAGTCATGCAATCGGCCCTCTATGTAGGATTGTCGGCGCAGGTCGCCCTCGAAAAGCGCCTCCAGACGATCGCCAACAACGTCGCCAACGTCAACACGGCGGCGTTCCGCACCGACGTGGTGAAGTTCGAGACGGTGTTGTCCAAGGCGGGCGTGAACCCGGTCGCCTTCTCCTCGCCCGGCGACAACATCATCTCGCGCGAGATGGGCAGCATCACCGAGAGCGGCAACCCGCTCGATGTCGCCGTGGTCGGACAGGGCTGGATCGCCTTCGCCGGTCCGAACGGCACGGTCTATACGCGCGACGGTCGACTCCAGATCGCCGCCAACGGCGACCTTCAGACCGTCTCCGGCTTCCCCGTCATCGATTCCGGTGGCGCGCAAATCACCCTCGATCCGAACGGCGGACCGGTCTCGATCGCGCGCAGCGGCGCGATCACCCAGGACAACAACGAGATCGGCACCATCGGCCTGTTCAACATTCCCGCCGACGCCAATCTCGACCGCTACGGCAATTCGGGCGTCACGCCCAACCGGCCTGCGACCGCCATCGCCGACTTCTCCCGCGACGGCTTCAAGCAGGGCTATGTCGAGGGCTCGGGCGCCAATCCGATGATGGAATTGACGAAGCTGATCGCGGCCTCGCGCGCCTTCGACGGCACCAATTCAATGATCGAGGGCACTGAGAGCTCGCTCCAGAACGCAATCCGGACGCTGGGCGAACCCGGCAAATAGACTGCGCCCCGCGCGCAATGAGGTTGGACGGTTTCCTTGAACGCTCTTCGGCAACTTGAGTGGGCGCTGCTGGAGCTTCAGCAGAGCACTCCCCTGGCAAGCGTCAGCGGCGCGATCTCCGAGATCGCGTCGACGCATTTCCGTGTCTCCGGCCTGTCGCGCTTCGTCAGGCTCGGCGAACTGATCGGCGTCAACTCCGGCGGCAAGCCCCAGATCGGCGAGGTGGTGCGGATCGACAGCGAGGGCATCATCGCCAAGCCGTTCGACCGGCAGTTCGCCGGCGGCCTCGGCTCGGTCGCCTACCGGATGCCTCCTTTGTCCTTCGCACCCGATCCGAGCTGGAAGGGCCGCGTCATCAACGCGCTCGGGGCGCCGCTGGACGGACAGGGCCCTCTCACCCCCGGGTCGCGTCCGGTCTCGGCCGAGGCGGAGGCGCCTTCGGCCATGAAGCGCGCGCGGGTCCACAAGCCGCTGCGCACCGGCGTACGCGTCATCGATTTGTTCGCCCCGATCTGCGCCGGCCAGCGCGTCGGCATCTTTGCCGGCTCCGGTGTCGGTAAATCGACGCTGCTTGCGATGCTCGCCCGCAGCCAGGGTTTTGACACCGTCGTGCTGGCCCTGGTGGGCGAGCGCGGCCGCGAGGTGCGCGAGTTCATCGAGGACGTGCTGGGCGCCGACCGTCACCGCGCCGTCACGATCGTGTCGACGGGCGACGAGAGCCCGATGATGCGGCGACTGGCGCCGAAGACGGCCATGGCGGTCGCCGAATATTTCCGAGACCGGGGCGAATCGGTCCTGCTCATGGTCGATTCGATCACCCGGTTCGCCCACGCCGCCCGTGAAGTCGCGCTCGCCGCAGGTGAGCCCGCAGTCGCGCGCGGCTACGCACCCACCGTCTTCACCGATCTGCCGCGCCTTCTGGAGCGCGCCGGACCCGGCGACGAGGGGTCCGGGACGATCACCGGGATTTTCTCCGTGCTGGTGGACGGCGACGATCACAACGAGCCGATCGCCGATACCATCCGCAGCACACTTGATGGGCACATCGTGCTCTCCAGGCACATCGCCGACCAGGCACGTTACCCGGCGGTGGACGTTCTGGGTTCGGTCTCCCGTCTCGCCCATAACGTCTGGGACCCCGAAGAGCGCGAATTGGTGAGCAAGCTGCGCGCCATGATCGCCAAATACGAGGACACGCGCGACCTTCGCCTGATGGGCGGATACCAGGCGGGACGTGATTCGGGGCTCGACCAGGCGGTCGACATGGTCCCGAGAATCTATGGCGCGATGCGGCAGGACGCTTCGGCTCCGCCAAGCGCCGATCCGTTCCGCGAGCTGCGGGACATGCTCAAGGGCGACTAGCAAGTCTCAGCTTGAGTCGGGGCGCGAGGCGCCCGCGATCGCACCTTGCTCGTTGTTTTCGACAGGCGATTGCGCATGCCGCCACGCTTCCAGCGCATGCACATGCACGCCCGTCTCCGGTTTCAGCCGTGATCGCCTCCACCGTTCGGGTGAGGGAAATCGTGCAGCCGCGCCGAATGCGACTGAACCGGCGACTTCTCGATCCGACCCGGACAACCGCCGCGTGTAATTCCTGTGAGTTCCCTCGGACGGTTCTTGGCAGAACGCACAAGTTGTGGATGACATGCCGACGCACATCGTCGTCATGCACAAGCTTCGGTCAACTTGCATCAACGACAGCCAACAACGTGCCGTGCAATAAAACCGTCGCATAGTTGCGTGCATGTTGCTCGTGGGACAGCGTATTGCGTTCACCATCATGTGTCCCGAAGAGCGAGATTGTCTTGAACGTTACATTCGCCTGCGACGACATCCTGTCTGCGAGATGGTCTCTACTTGATTTTGTTGAGAAGGTCATTCATCGTTTCGTCGGAAGATAAGAAACGTCTGCGTGTGACTTGAACCTTAGGGGCTTCGGTTGAACTACTCCGATCCATCGTCTGCTGGCGACGGCTATTCGGGCTCCCGTACGACAACGCCGCGAATGGCATACCATCAGCAACACCGCTTACCGTGCCATAGCTTGCAGTGCCCATTGGTCCAGGTCGGGGGCCGGGCAGTCCGTGCTTTCACGCGAGAGAAGAGCACGGTGCATGTGTCGAACATTGCCGGTAGTACGGCTTCTCGCAAACGGCTCATTCGCGACGGCGGAAGGCGGCTCGGGGGCGCCGCAAACGTGACTCCCGGGGCAAGGTAGGAATTCATGCCATTGGCAAGAGAAGCCGTGGAGCTGCTGGTTCAGGCAGCGAGGGCTTGGTATTTCGAAGGCGATCAGCATGGGTTGCGCGATCGGGAATGGATGGCGCTGCGCTTTCTCGGCCGCGCCAACAGGTTTTCGCGCACGCCGTCCGCGCTCGCCGGCTTCATCGGCGCAACCAGGGCAACTGCATCGCAGATCGTGAAGACGCTGGAGAGCAAGAGCTTCCTGGTGCGAAAACCGTCGCACGAAGACAAGCGTTCTGTCGTGCTGCACGTCACCGCACAGGGCGAGAAGTGCCTGAGCCAGCACGATCCGATCAATCACGTGCTGAACGCGGTCACGGCGCTCGGACCCGACGAGTGCGTCAGGCTGCGCGATTCGCTGCGCGACATCCTCAATCACCTCGACGCAGCACATCAGCGGCTCGATGCCAGCGTCTGCCGGGACTGCATGTTTCTTGCCGAACGCGGGCCGGGTACCGGCAAGGGACGCGCAACGGCGGAATTCATGTGCCGTTTGTATCGCGCCCCGGTCTCGCTCGAGGAGACCGAACTGCTCTGCACCAGTTTCGAGCGCACCCGCGACCGCCCCAAGATCGAGGAGCATCTCGACCGCGCGCGCATGGCGAACCAGGGGTGAGGCACGCGAGCGTTGCTGCGCAGAGCTGCGACCCAGCGGCGACATGGCGTAATGCGGCGACAGACTGGATTGCTTCGCTGCGCTCGCAATGACGGAGTATGAGGCGGTAGCCGCACTCTTCCAGCTCGCATTTTGAATTGCAGACACAGCTTCGCATCCTCGCGGCGCGATTCGCCCGAGTTTTGCTTCGTCACTCCACCCTCTTGTCCAAGAGGGCGCAGGGAAGGCCGGGTGCCGGCTGGCACCCGCGGTCCGCTGCGCGAAGATGTAGCGCAAGGAAACCGCACAGCAGCATACAGGTGTAGCCAATCACTCGGCCTTCCCTGCGCGATGGTTGGACGGCTTATGCCGTGCTCTCCCGGGAGCCGAGTTCCTGCTGGCCTCCCTCGCTCTCACAGAAGTCGTCGACACCGCGCCGGTTGACGCAGATGCCGCATCCGCAAGAGCTTGACCGTAGCAACGACGGCCAGGACCACACGGTTTTGCCGTACGCACGGCCCGCCATTTCGCCGCAGTTTTCCCAGCCCTGTCGGCAAAGCCGGAAACTTACAGACGAGACGAAGCCTAGCAGCGCCGCTCGTCGGAACGAAGCCTTGGGCTCACGGAGAGCAATCCGCCCTGCCCTTAGCCTCTCGCACCCGAACGCTGCCGCGTCCACCGCAAGCCCGGCTCGCGAACGTGACGACCACAAGATCGCCCCTCAAGGATAAGCCGGGATGCGCGACACATACGCCATTTCCGAATTTCGGTAAAGTGGAATATTTTCGCGAAGATAGATTGACAGAGGGCGACACAGAGGAGGTCCCGTAGCCCGGATGGAGTGCAAGCGTAATCCGGGAAGGTACCGAACGCTGGGCCGAGCAGCCCCGGATGCACTCCGCCCGATCCCGCCATGTCATATTCGCCCGGCCCTTGTATCCATTATCCCAGTTGCCATCCTCACGCACTTTGCCTTACATGCCCGCCAAACTCGGCCGCGGATGACGGCCGGGGCTCAAAAATCACAAATTGGCAAAGGGACGAGGCATGGCGCGTAACATCCTGATTCTCGGGGCTTCCTACGGCTCCCTGCTGGGCACGAAGCTGCTGATGGCGGGACACAACGTGACCTTGGTCTGCCGCGCCAAGACCGCGGAGCTGATCAACCGCGAGGGGACCGAGGTGCGCATCAAGTTGCGTGACGAGGCGGTTCACCGCGCCATCTTCTCGCGCGACCTGCCCGGCAAGCTCGACGCCGTGACACCCGCCAATGTGGAGTTGTCGCGCTACGACATGGTCGGCCTTGCGATGCAGGAGCCGCAATACACCAACCACACGGTGCGCGTTCTCATGGTCAGGATCGCCGCGGCGAAGCTGCCGTGCCTGTCGATCATGAACATGCCGCCGCTGCCCTATCTGAAACGGATTCCCTCGCTCGCAGACATGGATCTCGAGGAGGCCTACACCAACGCGCAGGTGTGGGAGCGCTTCGAGCCGGGGCTCGTAACCCTGTGCTCGCCCGACCCGCAGGCGTTCCGTCCGCCGGAAGAGGCTGCGAACGTGCTTCACGTCGGTCTGCCCACAAATTTCAAAGCATCCGTGTTCGCCGACGAGAGGCACAACAAGGTGCTGCGCGAGCTCGAAGCCGACATCGATGCGGTGACCCTCGACGGCCACGACGTGCCGGTGAAGCTGAAAGTGTTCGATTCTCTGTTCGTGCCGCTGGCGAAATGGTCGATGCTGCTGACCGGCAACTACCGCTGCATCACGCCACACGAGCCGCAGTCGATCCGCGACGCCGTGCACGGTGATCTCGCGCGCTCGCAGACGATCTACGAGCATGTCGACGCCATCGCCCGGCGTCTGGGCGCCGATCCGCAGGATCAGGTGCCGTTCGCGAAATACGCCAAGGCCGCCGAGAGCCTGCTGAAGCCGTCATCGGCCGCACGCGCGGTGGCCGGCGGCGCGCCCTTCATCGAGCGCGTCGATCTGCTGGTCAAGCTGATCTCGCATCAGCTCGGCGCGCCCAATGCAGAGATCGACCGCACGGTCGAGACCGTGGACCTGAAGCTCAACGAGAAGATCGTGCAGGGCGGATCGGGCGCGCTGTAACACCATCGGCGCGGCAGCCTTGCTGCCCGGAATTGGCACATCGATCGCGATCAGGCGCAATTCGGACCGTCCCCGGGACGCCACCGATTTGCGCAAACATCGCATCCATGCGAGTTCTAGCCATGCGAGTTGCCGAATTATCCGCCGCGCGACGGGCCGGCAGGCGGTTCCGCAGGTTCCCGACCGGCGCGCAATCGTCAGATGGAAGGCAGAAGAACAAGTAGTCGAAGATGGATCAGGCGACGTTGCAGGTCGTTCGCGCCGTGGAAGCCGGCGCAACGACGATAAAGGGCGTCATTGACGCGACCGGCTTGTCCCGCCTCAAGATCGAGCGCGCATTGAACGCACTCGAGAAACAGCGGCTGCTCGTTCGCGATAGCCAGGGGTTCAGGGCAGCCGGTCGAACTGCGCCGCCGCCCACCCGGCAATGCGGCTCGTGCAATGCCTGCTGCGACATCCTCGAAGTGGCCGGCGTCGACAAGCCGGTAAACCAGCTGTGCAAGCATTGGCAGACAGGCACCGGGTGCACCATCTACGAGCGCCGTCCCCAGATGTGCCGTTCATTCGTCTGCGCCTGGCTGCAAGGCCATCTCGACGAGGACTGGTTTCCGGCGAAGTCGGGCATCATCGTGCATTTCAGCCAGGACGCCGTGAACGTGACGGTCGATGACCATTGCCCCGACCGCTGGCGCGAGGAGCCCTATTTCAGCAAGCTCGCCGAATGGTCGCTGAACGGCATCAAGCGAATCGGAAATCGCGGCTACGCGACGCTCGTCGTCTCCGGCGCCGACCGGTTCCTGCTGCTCGGGCGCACCGTCGTTCCCGAGCCGACGCTGTTCGGCACCGCGTTCCTGCCGCTCACCGCCGACACCTTCCGATTCTGGCGGGCGAAATCCCCGGAGCATTTGCAGCGGCTGCACGAGCGCATCGCCGAAATCGAGCGGATCAGGCAGGAATTCGGCTCCTGCGCCATTCCCTCGAATGAGGACGACGATCCACAAGCCCCCTATCGGCCCGCACTTCTACGTTTGTCGCGTCACGCCTAAACTGCGCCGTGGGCAACGGACCATGATTTGCGCCGTGGCGCTCGACGCGCCGCGGCCGGGTTGATAAGCCCCTGTCCGCGAATGATGGGACTTGAGTCGGGCATGACGGTTGCGATCGAGATGGGGCAGACCACGGCGGGCGCCGCGGCGGCCATGGACCTCGAGGAACTGCTGGCGACCCGCCTCCTGGTGCAGGGCAATTCGGGCTCCGGAAAATCACATCTGCTGCGGCGGTTGCTGGAGCAGAGCGCGCCTTGGGTGCAGCAGGCCATCATCGATCCCGAAGGCGATTTCGTCTCGCTGGCGGAACATTTCGGCCATCTCGTGATCGAGGCCGAGGATCACACCGAACGCGGCCTTCAGGTTGCCGGCGAGCGCGCGCGGCTGCATCGCGTCTCCACCGTGCTCAATCTCGAAGGGCTCGACGCCGAGAACCAGATGCGCCGTGCCGCGGCCTTCCTTGGCGGACTCTTCGACGTCGGGCGCGACCATTGGTACCCGATGCTGGTGGTGGTCGACGAGGCGCAGCTGTTTGCGCCTGCGGTCGCGGGCGAAGTCTCTGACGAAGCGCGAAAGCTTTCGCTCGGCGCGATGACCAATCTGATGTGCCGCGGCCGCAAGCGCGGGCTTGCCGGGATCATCGCGACCCAGCGGCTGGCAAAGCTCGCCAAGAACGTCGCGGCCGAAGCGTCGAACTTCCTGATGGGCCGCACCTTCCTCGACATCGACATGGCGCGCGCCGCCGACCTGCTCGGCATGGAGCGGCGGCAGGCCGAATCCTTTCGCGATCTCGAACGCGGACAATTCATGGCGCTCGGCCCCGCGCTGTCACGCCGGCCGCTGCGTTTGAACATCGGCGCGACCGAAACCCAGCCGCGCAATTCCACGCCGCGGCTGATGCCGATGCCTGAAGCGGCACTCGAAAATATGCGCGCCGTGATCCTCGCCGCGCCGCCGCCCGATGCCAGCCGGCCGCAGCGCCGGCCCGCGCCCGATCTGCTCGAACAGCTCCGCGCCGCGAAGGCTGCGGCACCGGAGATCGGCCCCGAAATGATCGAGGTCCCGATCAGTGCCGAGGAGCTCGCGGAGCGGCGCGAACGCGTCGATCGAACCCTGCGTGCCGTGCTCGCCGCGCCCGATGCCGGCTTCCGCGCGGTCGGCGTGCTCTACCAGGAGTTCGTGGTCCGCTGCCGCATCGAGGGGCTCGGCTCGGCGGTACCCGACCTCACCGAATTCCGCCGCATGCTGACACGCGCACGCGCCGGGCTCGGCGCCGAGCATGCCGAGGACGATGCCTGGCAGGACGTTTCGCTTCGCGCTTCGATCCTGCCCGACGACATGCAGGGCGTGTTCATGATGATCGCGCGCGCGGCGAAAGAAGGCTGGCCGTGTCCCGGCGACGCCGCCATCGCACGTGCCTACGGCTCGCATTCGCTGCGCCGGGCGCAACGCCTGCTCGGCTACATGGAAGAGCAGGGCCTGATCGTCTGCCAGCTCGACGGCGCCGGCCGCAGGTTCGTGACGCTGGTGGAACTGGCCTGGGCCACCGCGCCGGGCGATCCCAACGCCGACGATCTGCCGGCGGAGCAGGTCGCGAGCGCGGCGTCGGCTTGAGCCAGCGGATTGTCGATCAGGCCGCTTCGGTGGCCTCGGCGCCGATAAGCGCATCCGCCGCGCGCCGCCGCTCAACTGCAAACATGCGCCGATAGAGCACGACCGAGACGAGCCAGGCGATCACGAACAACGCGACCACGGCGAAGCCGACATTGGCGAGCGAGTCGTTGAGCGCGTCAACCAATGCCCACACGCCGCCGGTCAGGCCGAGCCGGTCCGCGATCAGCCCGAGCGCCTCGATGCCGCCGATCAACAGCGCCACTGCCACGGAAGCCCCTGTGATCGTGAGGTTGTACCAGAGCTTTCGCAGCGGATCGACAAAGGCCCAGCGATAGGCGCTCACCATCAGTGCCGAGTCGGCGGTATCGACCAGCGCCATGCCCGACGCGAACAGCGCGGGGAAGACCAGGACATCGGCAAACGAAGCGCCGCGCGCGGCTTCGCCGGCGGAGATGCTGAGCAGGCCGATTTCGGTCGCGGTGTCGAAGCCAAGCCCGAACAAAAAGCCGAGCGGATACATGTGCCAGGGTTTTGTCACCAGGCGGAACATCGGGCCGAGCAGCCGCGCCAGAAGACCGCGATTGGCAAGCAGGGCATCGAGGCCCTCGGCGTCGTGAATCCCCTGCTCCCGTGCCGCGCGAAACGTCCGCCACAGGCCGGCGAAGATGACGAGATTGATGGCCGCGATCACCAGCAGGAACAGCGCCGACACCGAGGTGCCGATGAAGCCGCCGATCTCCTTGAGCAGGCTGTCGCCACCGAGGCTCACGACGCCGAGCGCGAGCAGCATGGTCGCGACCACGACGATTGTGGAATGGCCGAGCGCGAAATAGAGGCCGACGCTGCGCGGCGCGCCGCCGGCCTGCATCTGTTTGCGCACGACATTGTCGATGGCGGCGATGTGGTCGGCATCGACGGCGTGGCGCAGGCCGAACACCCAGGCGAGCAGCGCGGTCGCCATCACCATCGGCTTGTCACCGAACGCCGCGAAGGCCCACGCCCACGCCGCGATGTTGGCCGCGATCAACCCGCCGAACAGCAGCACCATCCCGGGCTCGACCGCCCGCAAAGACCATCTCGTCACGACAATCATTCCGTCTGCTGCACGCCCCATCGCACGGGCGGTATGATCTTTTCATAAGATGGTCATACTGACCAGTGCAATCCCGGAGGGGGCGGCACGGTTCTGCAGCAGTGCTTGCGGGCGTCTCGAACCATGCAGGCCATGATGGCGCTACGCCGCCTCGGAGCCGCCGAGATAAGCGTCGCGGATGCGCGGATCGTCCTTCAGCGCGCGGGCGGAGCCGGAGAGAACGATCTTGCCGGTCTGGAGCACGTAGGCCTCGTGCGCGATCTCGAGCGCGAGGCTGGCGTTCTGCTCGACCATGAAGACCGAGACGCCCTCCTGGTTGATGGTGCGGATCAGCTCCAGCACGCGGTCAACGTAAAGCGGCGACAAGCCCATGGTCGGCTCGTCCATCACGATCATCCTGGGACGGCTCATCAGCGCGCGCACCATCGCGACCATCTGCTGCTCGCCGCCCGAGAGCGAGCCGGCGCGCTGCGACAGCCGCTGGCCGAGCTTCGGGAACAGCGTGAGCATCTTGTCGAGATCCTGCGCGATCGCCTCACGGTCGTCGCGCACGAAGGCGCCCATCAGGATGTTCTCGCGCACGCTCATGTCCGCGAACAGGCGCCGTGCCTCCGGCACCGAGGCGATGCCGCGGCGGACGATCTGCGGCGTGGTCAGTCCGAGCAGCGAGGCGCCGTCGAAAGTCACGTCACCGGAACGCGGCTTCACCAGGCCTAAAATGATCTTCATCGTCGTCGATTTGCCGCTGGCGTTGCCACCGAGCAGGCAGACGATGTGGCCGCGCGGCACTGATATCGACAGGTCAAAATGCACCTGGGCCTGGCCGTAGAAGGTATTGACGTCGGTGAGCGCGAGCAGCGCATCGGGAGGCGAGTTCGTCATGCCGCGCTCTCCTCCTTCGTCGTCAGGCCGTGGCCGAGATAGGCCTCGATCACCTTGGGATCGCCGCGCACGGCTTCGCCCGGGCCTTCCGCGATTTTCTTGCCCTCGTCCATGACGATGACGCGGTCGGAGAGGCGCATCACCATTTCGAGCTTGTGCTCGATCAGCAAGATCGTCAGGCCTTCGGCCTTCAGCTCGGCGACGAGCCCCTGCATCTCCGTGGTCTCGGTCGGGTTCATGCCGGCGGTCGGCTCGTCCAGCAGCAGCAGACGCGGCTTCAGCGCGAGCGCCCGCGCGATCTCGACGCGGCGGCGATTGGCGTAGGAGAGGCTGTAGGCCGGCTGGTCGATGCGCGGCAGCAGCCGTTCGCCGAAGCGCGCGAGAATGACCTTCACCTCTTCGCGCAAGCGCTCCTCCTCGGCCTTGACGCTGGCGGGGCGCAGCAACGCCAACCCTAATTCCAGCAATGGCCCGATCACCGGCACGGCCGGCTTGACCGCACGCAGCCGCGTGTGGGCACCGATCAACACGTTATCCATCACGCTGAGATTGCCGAAGACGCGGCCGAGCTGGAACGTGCGCGCGATGCCTGCGGCGGCGAGCCGCTCCGGCGAGAGACCCGTGATGTCCTTATCTTCGAAGCTAACCGTCCCGGCGTCCGGCAGGTCAAGCCCGGTCACCAGATTGAACAACGTCGTTTTGCCGGCCCCGTTCGGGCCGATGATGCTGATCAGCTCGCCTTTGGCGAGATCGAGATCGATGGCGTCGACGGCGGTCAGGCCGCCGAAACGCCGCGTCAGCCCGCGCAGGGACAGCATGGTCGTGCTCATCACATCGTCCCCAACAAGCCTTGCGGTCTGAACCGCACCAGCAGCAGCAGCACGATGCCGTAGATCAGGATGCGATACTCCGCCGCGATGCGGAACACTTCCGGAAGGCCGACCAGCGCGACCGCTCCGACGATGGCGCCGACGACATTGCCGAGGCCGCCGAGGATCACCACGGTCAGCGCCAGGATGGATTGCTGCGTGTTGAAGGTCTCGTGGTTGATGTAGGAATAGAGATGCGCGGCGATGCCGCCACTGACTCCGGCGGCAAAGCCGCCGAAGATGAAGGCCAGCGATTTGTAGCGATTCAGGCTGAGCCCATAGGCGCGCGAGGCGATGTCGTCGTCGCGGATGGCGCGAAAGCTGCGGCCGAGATGGGAGCCGAGCAGGCGTCCCTGCAGCAGCGCCAGCACCACCATCACGATGAAGCTGAACCAGTAGATCGAAATCGGGCTGACCAGCTCATAGCCAAACGGCGACAGCGGCGGGATGCCGGAGATGCCGATCGGCCCGCGCGTGACGCTCTCCCAGTTCAGGATCACCAGCGAGACGATCTCGCCGATCGCGAGCGTCGCGATCGACACATAATGTCCGCGCAGCCGGAACGACGGCGAGATCAGCGCCGTGCCGAGCGCAGCACTCATCAGGCCGCCACCGATGATGGCAAGGCCGACCGGCACGGCGAACGTGAGCGACAGCAGCGCGGAGGTGTAGGCCCCGATCGCGAGCAGCGCGGCGTGTCCCAGCGAGACCTGACCGATCGTGCCTGCAACCAGGGTGAGGCTCAGCGCGAGCATGCCGAGCAGCCAGGCGTTGATCAGGGTCTGGAGCACATAGAACGACACCGGCAACAGCGGCAGGATCGCAAAGACGGCGGCAGCGATCAGCAGAGCCCAGCGCGGAATGCGCACCGGCCGGCTCGGCGCGATGAAGGTGCCGGTGAGCGGCTCGGGCGGCGCCTGCCGGGCGCTGGCGAACAGGCCGTTTGGCCGCAGCACGAGCACGACGACCAGCAGCAGGAACGCGAACAGATTGCGGTAGCTGGTGCCGAACACGGCGACGCCGTAGCTCTCGACCAATCCGAGCAGCAGGCTTCCGATCACCGCACCCGGCACATTGCCGGCACCGCCGACGACTTCGGCGACGACGCCCTTGAGCGTCGCCTGCAGGCTCATCGCGGTGTCGATCTGGTTGTAGTACATGCCGACCAGCAGGCCGGAAACGCCGCCGAGCGCAGCCGCAATGCCGAACACGGCCTGATTGACGCGATTGACGTCGACGCCCATTTGCATCGCGGCGTCGCGGTCCTGCGCGGTGGCACGCACGGCCCATCCGAGCTTGCTGTAGCGCAGGAACACGAACAGCAGCAACGCGCTGGTGAGGCCGACGCCGGCGATGAGGAGATCGAGCGGTCCGATCGTGCCGCCGCCGATCTGGAAACGGACATCCGGCAACTGGCTCGGCAGCGCGCGCGGATTGGGCGAGAAGGTCAGCATTACGAGCTGATCGAGCACGAAGCTGATGCCTATGGTCGCCAGCAACGGCGCGATGCGCACCGAGTTTTGCAGCGGACGCAGCCCAAACCGCTCGATGATCAAGCCCACCAGCGCCGCCGCCACCGCGACCACGATGATGGTGAGCGGGAGCGGCGTATGCAGCTGCACCACCGCGACCCAGCCGATATAGGCGCCAACGAGATAGATCGAGCCTTGCGCAAAGTTGATCAGCCGGCTGACGCCGAAGATCAGCGCCAGCCCGACCGCAACGAGGGCGTAGACGTTACCGACGATCAGCCCGTTGATCGTGTAGTCGAGCCAGGAAGACACGCAGAAAATCCCCTCAGGTCGGCTTGCCGTCCCAGAGGGCGAACTGGCCCTTGCGCACGACGAGCTCGGCGTTCATGGCGCCCTTGACGCGCCGGCTCTCGACGTCGAACGTCGCCTTGCCGAAGATCACGCTCGAGACGTCCTTCACTTTCGTGAAGGCGTCGCGGATCGCGCGCCGGTCGGCGCCGCCGATCCTCACGACGGCGGCCGCCATGTTCATCGCGTCATAGGCGTAGGCGTTGAACGCGTCGGGCTCCACCCCGTTGTACTTCTTCTTGAAGCCCGCGATGAACGTCTGCACCTCGGGGCGCGGGTCTTCCGGGAAGTAGCGCGTTCCGACATGGACGTCCTCGACCGCATCGCCGCCGAGCTCCAGGAATTTCGGTGAGTAGACCGAGCTAGCGGCGCAGATGACCTGCTTCAGCCCGACCTGGCGCGCCTGGCGCGCGATCAGCGCACCGTCGGAATAATAGGAGATCAGGATCAACCCGTCCGGATTGGCGTCGCGGACCCGCACCAGCGTGGAGCGGAAGTCGCGTTCCTCCGCGATGTAACCTTCGGTGACGGCGATTTCGGCGCCGTGCTCTTTGGCGGCCTTGACGAAATAGTCGCGGCTGGTACGGCCCCAATCGGTGTTGAGGTGCAGCACGGCGAGCTTCTTCAGGCCGAGACGTTTGACGGCATAGGCCGCCAGCAGCGGCTGCTCGTCGGCCTGACTGACCGAGGTGCTCCACATGAAGTCGCCGCCCTTGGTGAAGTCGGGATGCGAATTGGTGAAGCCGAACTGCACCAGCCCGCCGCGCTGATAGATCGGCGACGCCGCCATCGAGGCGGGACTTGAGAAGTCGCCGAGCTCCATGACGATCCTGGGATCGGAGACGAACTTCTGGGCGATCGCCACCGACTGGCGCGGGTCGCTCTGGCTGTCCTCGAAGCTGTAGGCGAGCTTGCGGCCGTTGATGCCGCCCGCCGCCTGAATCTCGTCGAGCGCGAGATCAAAGCCCTGCTTCCACTGCGTGCCATATTGCGCGTTCGGCCCGGTCAGCGGACCGCTGACGCCCAGCAAAATCGGCTCGGACGATTGCGCAAGCGCGGCGCGCGAGAAGGCTGCTCCCGCCATCATGACGGCAAGCGAGCCCTTGACCAGGGTACGACGATCGATGTTGCTCATGGACGGCTCCATCCTGTCAGGTGTTGAAACAACCAGCAATTTCCATGCCGGTGAGATTGGCTATTTCGAGGGCTCGCCGAGCGACAGCATCAGCCGGTTCGCCCAGTTGAAGAACGATGCGCCGTTGATGACGTCGACGATCTCCGCATCGTCGAGACCGGCGCGGCGCAGCTCATCAATATTGTCGGGGCCGAACGCGATCGGCGTTGCGGCCAGCGCCACCGAGGCCTTGACGACTGCATTCCAGCGCTCGCCGAGATCGGCGCCAACGCCCTCGTCGAGCAGCCGCTGCACATCGTCGCGGCGCTTGGAATAGGTGCTGGCGAAACGCGCATGTACGGAGGCGCAGTAGATGCAGCCGTTATAGCGCGAGGTCGCAGCCGCCGCGAGCTCGCGCTCGGCGCGCGGCAGGCCGTCGGCAACGTTGTAGAAGATGTCCTTGTCGGTCTTGGTGCGGGCTTCCAGCACCTCGGGATCGCGCACCAGCAGGCGGAAATACTCGGACTTGGAACGGGAGCGATCGACGAGGCCGGCGAAATGCCGCTCGGTCAGCTCAGTCTCGGGCAGCGGATCGATCCACGACACCCAGCCCAGTTCATCCTGGGTGAAGACGACGGGCGGATTGACATCGTTTGCAACGTTCATGATGCAGCCTCCTTACGCGCCGGCCGCGGCGTTCGCGGCGCGCCCGAGCGAGGCACCGAGCACGCGCAGTCCGGTGACGACGCGCACCTGGAACGACAGGAACGCAACGAGCTGAGAGAACGTGACGATGCCGGTGTTCGACCAGCCGGCGGCGAGCAAGGCCTTCATGTCGGCTGCGGCCGCATCGCGCGGGCGGAACACCAGCAGATGCGCATGTTCGAACGCCGCAGCGAGCCGGTCCCCGAGATCGGGCTTGCGCTCCGCGCTGACGCGGTAGATCAGGCCGGCCTTGTTCTCGACCGAAAGCGGTCCGGCCGGAAAGGCGCCGTAGGGGCCCGAGGTCTCGCCCCGCGCGATTTCGACATCGACCGCTTCGACCAGGCGCGCGCCATCGGCGGTCGCAGCTAACTTCGCGCGATAGAAGGCAGCTACAGTCGGCTCGCGGTGAAGGCCAATCACGAAGAACGCGACTGCGGCACGCTCGACGAGCGAGACATCGCCGGCGTCGAGCGGCTCGAACAGAGAGAGATAGCTCTTCTGCGCATTGTCGCGCGCCTGCACGCGCTTGGCGCGAATGCCGTCCAGAGCCGAACCCGGTTCGATCCTGGCGAGCGTGTCGATGATATCTTTCGTAGCCATCATTCAGCCTCTTGCAGCCTCGTGCAACGCGATTGCGTTCATTCCGACTAACCCGCCAGCGCCACGTCGGGCGCCGTCCGCGCCCAGCCCAGCGCTGGCGCGACCTTCTCCGCGACCAGCTCGATCGAGCGCAGGATGTGGGGATGCGGGGCATCGACCGAATGTGCCTGGAAGACGAGATCGGTCACCCGCTCCAGGGTGGCGTCGGCGCGCAGCGAGGCGATGACGTCGTCGGCCGCGCCGACATGAGTGTCGAACGCCGCGATCATCTCCTCCAGCGTCTCGCCCGGCTTGGCGTGGCCGCCCTTGAGGAATTGCGGCAGAGCGCGCCGCAGGCCGATATCGGCAAGGCGCATCGCCTCGGTCCGGTCGTCGGCGACGAAGATGGTGCGCGAAGCCATGATGCGGGGCTCGCGTCCCGGCGGTAGCGCTTCGAGATAGGCATCGATCACCGGATTCTGAATCTCGGCCAGCGTTGCCTTCGGCGCCTCCTTGGTCCGGGGCTGGGTACGCGACAGCAACAGGCCATCGCCTGCCTTGCCGGCACGCGCGCCGCCCGCCACAGAGAACGTCGCCTGCCAGAACCGGTTGTCCAGTTGCGGCCGCTGTGGATAGAGCGTGTCACCACCGTCGAGCGGCTTGCCCACCAGCGCGGTGCGGACGACCTCGAGATTGCGCGCAAAGATCTCGTTGCGCTGGGCGCTGTCGAGGCCGAACGCGGCAAAGGCCGAGGGATTGCCGCCGGTGCCAACACCGAGCTCGAAGCGACCGTTGCAGAGCAGATCGAGCACCGCGGCGTCTTCCGCCACCCTCACCGCATTCTCCAGCGGCAAGGTGACGATGCCAGTACCGAGCCGGATGCGCGAGGTTTGGGCAGCGACGTAACCGAGGAAAGTAAAGGGCGACGGCAGACCGCCCTCGCGCTCGTTGAAATGGTGCTGCGCGATCCACGCGGAATCGAGGCCCGCCTTCTCGGCGCGCACGATCTGTTCGGCCGCGAAGCGATATCGGTCGGCCGGCGGGGCCTCGTCGAGAAGCCGCGTGAAAAACCCCAGGCGTTTCAGGTTTGCTAAGCGTTTCATACGCCCCCTGTCGGACGAGGATGGGCCCCGATGATGTCGGTTGCCGCAGCTCCAGACAAGCGGGCATTGCGCAGGGCTCGTACGCAAGCCTGCCCGCCGGGATCGCCCTGAGCTGAACTTTGGCTGGGCAGACTGCCTACCAGCTCGGCAGTACCGCGCCCTTGAACTTGGTCAGGACGAACTCCTTGACCTCTGCGGTGTGGTAGCTGTCCACCAGGATCTTGACCCAGGGCTTGTCCTTGTCGACGGTGCGAACGGCGATGAGATTGACGTAGGGACCCTTCGGGTCCTCGCGCAGGATCGGATCCTTGACGGGATCGAGGCCCGCCTGGGTTGCATAATTGGTGTTGATCGCCGCGGCGTCGACATCGTCGAGCGCGCGCGGCGCCTGCGCTGCGTCGACTTCGATGAACTTCAGCTTCTTGGGATTCTCGGTGATATCAAGCACCGTCGGCTTGAAGCCCGTGCCGTCCTTCAGCTTGATCGCGCCCTTGTCGCGCAGCAGCAGCAGCACGCGGCCGCCATTGGTCGGATCGTTCGGGATCGAGACCTTGCCGCCCTCGGGGATGTCGGCGAAGGCCTTGTGCTTCTTGGAATAGACGCCGATCGGAAAATTCACGGTCAGGCCGGCGGCTTCGATCTTGTAGCCACGGTCGGCCTTCTGGTTGTCCAGATAAGGCTGGTTCTGGAACGAATTGGCCTGGATCTCGCCGGCATCGAGCGCGGCGTTCGGCACGACGTAATCGGAGAATTCGATGAGCTGGATGTCGAGACCCTGCTTGGCGGCGATCGGCTTCACGGCCTCGAAGATCTGGGCGTGCGGCCCCGGCGTCACGCCGATCTTGATGGTCTCGCCTGAAGCGGCGGCCGACCAGGCGGCGAGCACGGTCGCAAGGATCAGGGGGAGGCGAAACGACATCTTGGTCTCCATGGCTTGGCAATGATTGGAGCCGTATTCGCTTCTCCGCAGCGCGAAATCAATGAAATTGAAATCCATATTGGCCTGCTGGAGCGGACGACGCTTCTCCGTTCGTCCGCATGGGGGGAACGAATGCACCTGCGCAAGTATGAGGCGCATCACGGCAAAACGGCACGGATCGTTGGGCCCAGGCCGCTGGAGCGAAGCGCAATCCGGAGCGCCGCCTGCCGCGGCTGGACTTATCCTGGTTTGCGCTCGGCCCCATCCGGGCTTCAGACCTCTCCCCGCACGTTCGTCATTTCGCCGCATGGTTTTCTCACCCTGTCGGCATTGCCGCCTCGCCCTTGATGAAACATGATGGGCCTTGGCCGGTGACGACTTGTCCGTGAAATGGGGATCATCCGATGAACGAGAACGAAATCCGCAAGTCCATCGCTGAGGTGAAGCAGGGCAAGCTGTCGCGACGCTCGTTCATGCAGACGATGGCTGCGATCGGGATCGCAGCGCCGGTCGCCAGCCAGATCCTAGTCTGGAACGACGTGGCGATGGCGGACGCCACGCTGCCTTACAAGCCGACCAAGGCCGGCGGCGGCGGCCCGCTCAAGATCCTGCTCTGGCAGGCCCCGACGCTGCTCAATCCGCATTTCGCGCTCGGCACCAAGGACCAGATCGCCTCGCGCGTCTTCTTCGAGCCCCTCGCCGGCTGGGACAAGGAGGGCAACCTCGTCCCCTGCCTCGCGGCCGAGGCCCCATCCAAGCAGAACGGCGGCCTTTCGCCGGACGGCCTGAGCGTGACCTGGAAACTGAAGCAGGGCGTGAGATGGCATGACGGCAAGCCCTTCACCGCCGACGACGTCGTTTTCACCTGGCAATACGCCTCGGATCTCGCCACGGCGGCGTACACCACGGGTTCTTACAAGGACATCACGGTCGAGAAGATCGACGACTACACCGTCAAGGTGCTCTTCAAGGCCCCGACGCCGTTCTGGGCCGATCCCTTCGTCGGCTCGGTCGGTCCGATCCTGCCGAAACATCATTTCGGCGACTATGTCGGCGCGAAGTCGCGCGAAGCGCCCGGTAATCTGAAGCCGGTCGGCACCGGTCCGTACAAATTCGTCGAGTTCAAGCCCGGTGACCTGATCCGGGCAGAACGCAATCCCGACTATCACGTCAAGAACCAGCCGCATTTCGATACGCTCGAAATCAAGGGCGGCGGCGATGCGGTGTCCGCGGCGCGCGCCGTGCTGCAGACCGGCGAATACGATTATGCCTGGAACATGCAGGTGGAGGAGGAGGTCCTCAAGCGCATGGAGGCCAGCGGCAAGGGCAAGCTCGACGTCACGCCCTCCGGCAACGTCGAGTTCATCATCCTCAACACGACGGACCCGTGGACCGAGGTGGACGGCGAGCGCTCCAGCCCCAAGACCAAGCACCCGACGCTGTCCGATCCTGCCGTTCGCCGCGCGATTAACCTGCTGATCGACCGCGACTCGATCCAGAAGTTCATTTACGGGCGCGGCGGCATCGCCACCGCGAGCTTCGTCAACGCACCCAAACAGTTCAAGTCGCCCAAGCTGAAATACGAGTTCGACGTCAACAAGGCCAACAAGATCCTCGATGAAGCGGGATGGGCCAAGGGCGCGGACGGCCTCCGTGAGAAGGACGGCAAGAAGCTCAAATTCGTTTTTCAGACCTCGACCAATGCGCCGCGTCAGAAGACGCAGGCCATCATCAAGCAGGCCTGCCAGAAGGCCGGCATCGAGATCGAGATCAAGGCGGTCACGGCATCGGTGTTCTTCTCATCCGACGTCGGCAATCCCGACACCTACTCGAAGTTCTATGCCGACATGGAGATGTACAACACCACGCAACCGCAGCCCGACCCGGAGCGCTTCCTGAACCAGTGCGTCTCTTGGGAAATTTCCAACAAGGACAACAAATGGCTCGGCCGCAACGTCTCGCGCTGGTCCGATCCCGAGGCCGACAAGGCCTACAAGGCTGCACAGAACGAGCTCGATCCCGTCAAGCGCGCCGCGTTGCTGATCAAGGTCGACGAAACTTTTTGCGAGGCCAACGTGTTCCTGCCGCTTCTATCCCGCAACATCGTCAACGCAGGGGTCAACAACCTCATGGTCGACATGTCGGGATGGGACGTCACGACTTGGAATCTGGCGAGCTGGTACCGCAGCTGACGCCTTCCAGCTCAATCCTTGTAAGCTCAATCCCTGCCGGCGAATTGACGGTCGAGGTTTGACGCCGTGTCGGCGCTTCTCAGCCGTTTCATCAGCTCATCCCTCTCCTTACCGTCGGGCAACGACTCGGCCCTTTCGCGGATGGTCCTGGTGAACTCCGCAAGCCGCTCTTGAAGAGTGGTGGTTTGCTGAACGCGACGCCGCCTGAGCACGATCGGGTCTCCATGTCATGGCACCATGCGGTGCCCTTCTGGATTGCCAATGATAAGAGCGGGCGCAGCCATGTCTGTATCAAATGATATAGTTCAAGCCATTTGGTGCCGACGCCCTTTGTTCACATGTGAACAGTCGGAGCTGCCTTCAGCTGATGGTTCGGAACGAACAGGACGGCTGTTTCATTGACGCTGCGAGACAGCACGGACGCGCCATGGGCAAGATATTGATCAGCACCGCCGTCGTGAGCCTGGCGCTCATCATTGCCTTCGCGGTTTATGTCATCACTCTGTGAATTGCCGAAGCCAATGATAGTGCGGCTCGGAAATCACCCGCGCGCGCAGCAATCCACCAGCAGGTCCCAGATCCGCTGCGCCTCGCCCGATGCGCGGGTCTCTAACCCCTTCTCCGGGTTGAACTGCGAGTAGCCCGCCACCGGGGGCGCTTCGCGCGGCACAATCCATCTCTGGGAGATCGGATCGTACCATTTTCCGATAGTGGTTTCAGTCACGCCGCTCGACTCACCGATATGATTCTGGGCGGAGCCACGGCTCACGGGCTTCGTCGAATCCCATTCACCGCGCCTCGCCCATTTTACAAATCGGCTCCTTGCCGGATCGTTCCTGCCGCGGCTCAGCCCGGGCGTGCCGGATGAAGCGTACGGGGATGCCGCTCGTGCAGCAGCCGCGCGAGCTCTTCCCGCTCCGCAGGCCGGCCCTTCATGGCGGTCTCGAACAGCGCTTCCTGGATATCGCGCGGCATGTCGCCCCACACGTCCATCGCCGCCCGTCCGAGCAGGCTCGCAAGATGATCCGCACCATCGCTCATTCGGCTCTCCTGATCTGGTCACAGGAATGGAACAGCTGCGGCTGTGCGGCGTTCCAGTTCCATCATTGTGAAAGGAGACGTCGTTTATGGGATTCTTCACTAAGGACATCAAATCGATGGAAGACCTGTTGCTGCACGGGCTGCAGGACATCTACTACGCGGAACAGCAGATCCTGAAGTCGCTGCCGAAGATGATCGACAAGGCGACCAACAGGGACCTCGTCACCGGACTGAAAGCTCATCTGGAAGAGACCAACAAGCAAGTCGACAGGCTCGGCAAGGTGTTCGCGAAGCTCGGCAAGGAGCCCAGCGGAACACACTGCCCCGCCATCGACGGCATCATCAAGGAGGCCGATGAGACCGCGGGCGAGATCGAGGACAAGGCCGTGCTCGACGCCGCGATCGTGGCCAACGCACAGGCCGTCGAGCATTATGAAATGTGCCGCTACGGCACGCTGATCGCATGGGCAGAGGAACTCGGCCACGACGACATCGTGCGCTTCCTCACGACGAACCTGAACGAAGAGAAGGCCGCCAACACCAAGCTGAACACGGTGGCGCTTCGCAAGGGCGTCAATGCCAAGGCGTCCAGCGCCGCTTGATCGAGACGTACTGGGCGTGGCGGCCCTGCTCGCAGGGCTGCCACTTTCTCGTCGCACGTTCGGTCAGATGAACGGCTTGCCGCCGGTGACCGCAAGGGTCGCTCCCGATGTGTAGCTCGAGAGCGGATCAGCGAGCATGACATAGGCGGTCGCGAGCTCGGCCGGCTGGCCGGCCCGTTGCATCGGCACCTGCTTGCCGAAATTCTTCACGGTGTCCTCCGCCATCGTCGATGGAATCAGCGGCGTCCAGATCGGACCCGGGGCGACCGCATTGACCCGAATGCCCTTCGCCGCCAGCATCTGGGCAAGCCCACCGGTAAAGTTCTGAATGGCGCCCTTGGTCGTGGCATAGGCCAGTAGGGTCGGATTCGGCATGTCGGAGTTCACCGACGCGGTGTTGATGATCGCCGCTCCCGGGCGCATGTGGGGCACCGCAGCCTTGGTGAGATAGAACATGGCATGGATGTTGGTCTCGAACGTCTGCTGCCATTCCTCGTCGCTGATATCACCGATCTCCTTGAACGTGTCCTGATGGGCCGCGTTGTTGACGAGGATGTCTATTGCGCCGAACGCCTCGACGGTGCGGGCGATGATCGCGCGGCAATGATCGGGATTGCGGATGTCGCCGGGGATCAGGACGACCTTGCGTTCCTCGCGCTCCACCAGCGCCTTCACCTCGGCGGCATCTTCGTCCTCGTTCAAATAGGCGATGACGATGTCGGCGCCTTCCCTGGCATAGGCGATCGCGACCGCGCGGCCGATGCCACTGTCGCCTCCGGTGATGATTGCCTTCTTTCCGGCCAGGCGCCCGGCGCCCTTGTAAGTCTCCTCGCCGTGATCCGGTCGCGGATTCATCGCGCGGGTCGAACCGGGCATCGGTTGCTGTTGCGGAGGATAAGGCGGTTTTGGATATTCGGTCATGGAGCGGCTCCAGGGATTTGCTGCGCTAACGGAAAGCTTTCGGAAGCGTTCCTCGCCGTTCCATCACGCTTCCTGGCCAAGCCGCACGATGATGTCGTTCGGCAACAGGGCTGGCGCGTCGGCCGCGCCCAATCGCCACAGGCTCTCGCCCGCGACCAGCGCCGGCATGGGCAGTTCGCGGTCGGCGAAATTGGCGACAATCTGCAAAATATCTCCGTTCTCGGTCCGCCAACGGGCATCCAGGCCACCCGTGCAAGTGTTCTCCCCCAGCAACTTGTAATGAGCCGACACGAAACCCCGTTTAATCAGCGGCACGATCTTCTCGCGCCGTATCGTCAGCAATTGGGTCGTCAGACCGCGAAACCTGGCACTGGCGGGAGAGCGGTCGATGCCGATCCAGTCGAGCTTCGATGCCGTGAAGGTTTTTTCATCGCACGGATCCGGAATTCTGGCGCGCATGTCGGGCGTCGAGAATGCCTTGAAGTGCGCGAACTCCTTCCGCCGCCCTTCCCGCGTCAGCTCGGCAGCTTCGCCGGACCAGTCCGCGAAGAACAGGAATGGCGTGTCGGCCGCGGCTTCCTCACCCATGAACAACATCGGAATATGCGGGTTCAAGAGAACCAGTGCCATGGCCTGATCCAGCTTCTCCGGACCGACCAGCGCGGAAAGCCGCTCCCCGAGCGCGCGGTTGCCGATCTGGTCGTGGTTCTGGGCGAAGAAGATGGTGGCCTCAGGCGGCAGATGCGCGCTCGGCTCGCCGCGCGGTTCGTCATGCAGCGGAAAGACTTCGCCCTGGTAGGCAAAGCCCTCGGTGAGCGCTCGCGCGAGATGTTCAAGCGGCCTGTCTGCGAAGGCGCGATAATAGCCTTCGTCCTCGCCCTTCAACAGGACGTGGAGCGCGTTGTGAAAATCATCGCCCCATTGCGCGTCATAGAGCCGGGTTCGCCCTTGCGCGCGGTCGAGCAGGCGGGCCTGATTGGCCTCGTTCTCCAGCATCAGATGCACGCGCCGGCCCGGCAGCTGACTGCGAACCGTCTCGGCAAGCTCGATCAGGAAATGGCGGTCGGAATCGTCCTTCAGCGCGTGAACGGCGTCGAGCCGCAAGCCGTCGAACCCGTAGTCGCGCAGCCACATCAGCGCGTTCTCGATCAGGAACTCGCGCACGAACGCGCCGTCGTGTCCCTCGAGGTTGACCGCAGGCCCCCAGCCGGTGCTATGGCGCGGGGTGAAGAAGCTTTCTGCATAGAGGTGCAGATAGTTCAGCTGCGGCCCGAAATGGTTATAGACGACGTCGAGATAGACCATGATGTCGAGGGCATGCGCCGCGCGTAACAGCCGCTTGAGGTCTTCCGGCCTGCCGTAGCGTGCATTCGGCGCGTTCAGCAGCACGCCGTCATAGCCCCAATTGTGCCGGCCGGGGACGTCATTGAGCGGCATCAGCTCGATCGCGGTGATGCCGAGATCGCGCAGATAGGGCAGCTTCTTCTCGATACCGGCATAGGTGCCTTCCTCGCTGAAGGTGCCGACATGCAACTCGTAGACCACGGCCTCCGCCCAGGGGCGGCCGGGATAGAGCACCGAGTCCCGGAACGCCGCAGTGTCCACCACCTCGCTCGGCGCCCCGACGTCGTCCGGCTGGAAGAACGCGGCAGGGTCGGGAACGACCAGATCTTCGTTAATCCTGAACTGATAGCGCGTGCCGACACGCGCGGTGGGGCTCAACCATTGGTACCAGCCATCCTCGTCGCGCGTCGTTCGAAGTGCCGGCCGGCCGGCTTCGAGCAATTCGACCGATTGCGCCGTCGGCGCCCAGAGATTGAAGCAGACCCCGTGGTCGAGGCATCGAGGACCGTGGTGTCGCGCTTGCCCTGCCATTCCCAATCTGTGACTCAAAACTGGCCGCCTTTGCGTGCATGGCTGGAAGTTACGACACGCTTCGCGAGGCTCGATTTTACGATCGCTTAAGCATGCTCAGGACGTGAGAAGCCGAGATGCAGGCATTCGTTCCTCAGGCGAGCGCCGCACCCCGCGCACACGCTCTGTGTGCACTTTTGAACCGCGGACGAAAAACGTCTGTTCGGTGGCGAAAGTTAGGAACGTTTGTTGCGGCGCGGAATTCAGGAATTGCGCTCCGTTGGGGAAGCGCAATTGGAATTCTAGAGATGGTTGGCAGAGGCCAGTGGTGTCCCTCGGGCCGGGCGGCGTGACGCATGCGGATCCTTTTCGCGACGCCCGAAGTATCAGACTTCATTCAAGTGGGTGGACTTGCCGCCGTCTCGGCGGCTCTCCCGCGCGCCTTGCGCGACTTTGCCGACGTCCGCGTCATCATCCCCGGCTACCCGGCCGTCCTGCGCGGATTACAAGACCTTACGACCGTCGGACGATGCCAACCTTTCGCGGCCCTTCCGGCCTTTGCCATCGATCTCGGGCATACCGCCGACGGCATGACCTATTACGTCGTCCGGTGCCCGGCGTTGTACGAACGAGACGGCACGCCCTATGCCGATGGCCGCGGAGCTGATTGGGGCGACAACAATGTCCGGTTCGCAACCTTCTCTTATGCCGCAGCGCAGGTCGCGAGAGGATTGGTCGACAAGGATTGGGCCGCCGATCTCGTCCATGCCAATGACTGGCAATGTGCACTGATCCCCGGCTATCTGGAATGGCACTACGCGCACATTCCAACTGTGTTCACGATCCACAATCTGGCCTATCAAGGCGTCTTCGACCGCAGCTCGCTCGCGCCGCTGGGCATCCCAGAAGCGAGCTTCAACATCGACGGCGTGGAATTCTACAATCGCCTGTCCTTCATCAAGGCCGGCCTGGTCTACGCTTCCCACCTGACGACGGTGAGCCAGACCTATGCCCGCGAGATCACCACCGCCGAGTTCGGCTGCGGTCTCGAAGGGCTGTTGCGGCAACGGGCCGATCGCAACCAGCTTTCGGGCATTTTAAACGGAATCGACGAGAGCTGGGATCCGCGCACCTGCTCCTCGCTGTTCCAGCCGTTCGGCGCCGGTGACTGGGCCGAACGATCATTGAACGCCGACGATGTCAGGGAACAGTTCGGGCTGGCGGTCTCGAGAGGTCCCCTGTTCGCGCTCGTGGCGCGCCTGGTGCACCAGAAGGGCGTCGACCTCGTGATCGAGAGTGCGCAAGCAATCGTCGATGCGGGCGGCCAGATTGTCGTGACAGGCAAGGGCGAAACGCGGTTCGAGGAGGCGCTGCTGCAGGCGCAGGTGCGCGCGCCGCGCTCGATCGCCGTGAAGATCGGCTTCGACGACGCCGAGGCACGAAAGATCTTCGCCGGCAGCGACTTTACCCTGATGCCGTCGCGCTTCGAACCCTGCGGGCTGAGCCAGATGTACGCCCAGCGCTTCGGCTCGCTGCCAATCGGCCATCGTACCGGCGGGCTCGCCGAGACGATCGTGGACGGCGAAACGGGCTTCCTGTTCGACCGCGCGTCGGCACCCGGCTTCCTTGGAAGCCTTTGCCGGGCCTTTTCCACCTTCGGCATGAAGGACCGCCTCGATCACATGCGCCGCGCGGCCATGGCACAGGCCTTTAGCTGGACACAGTCGGCCAAGTCGTACGCAGCCATCTACAAATCTTCGATCTAGACGGGCAACTGCAGGACGAGCAGGGAACGGAATCGCCTGAGGGGCGGTTGCAACTCTACACAGGAGTTTTCGACATGCGCCGCTCGAAGCCGCAGCCGATCCGCAACAAGCTCGACCTGGCCGACCCTACTCAGGTGCGCCTCGTCAGAAAGCGTCTCGGGCTATCCGATGCGGAGCTGACCAGCATCGTGGAGCGGATCGGCAACTCGATTGCGGCGATCAGCAAGGAGGCGGCGCTGCAAAGGGCAACCACGCTGCCCAAGCCAGACGATGTGCCTCCTGTCGCCGTGATTACTTCTGCGACGGTCGGCGAACGGGCGACGCGCAAGTGAGAGCAAGTGCACCAAATTGTTGAAGGGCTGTACGGGGAACGATGGATCAAACAGTACATTCGGACGACGCCCTGACGCGGGCGGCCTCGAGCCTGCGCCGCTCCCGCATCAGCGAGGGCAAGCCGTTTCCGCTTGGCGCCACCTGGGACGGGCTCGGCGTCAATTTCGCGCTGTTTTCGGCCCATGCCACCAAGGTCGAGCTCTGCCTGTTCGACGACGACGGCGAGACCGAACTGGAGCGGATCGAACTCCCAGAATACACCGACGAAGTCTGGCACGGCTATCTGCCCTCGGCCCGTCCCGGCACCGTCTATGGCTACCGCGTCCACGGCCCCTACGAACCCGACGCGGGACACCGCTTCAATCCCAACAAGCTCGTGCTCGATCCCTACGCCAAGCAGCTGGTCGGCCGGTTGCGCTGGGGACCGGAGCTGTTCGGCTACCAGCTCGACCATGCCGACAAGGATCTCTCCTATGACGAACGCGACAGCGCCCCTTTGATGCAGAAATGCCGCGTCATCGACCCGGCCTTCACCTGGGGCGCCGCGCGCAAGCCGGAAGTGCCGTGGGAGCGGACGATCGTCTACGAGATGCACGTCAAGGGTTTTACCCAGCTGCATCCGCTGGTGCCCGACGCGGACCGCGGCACGTTCTCCGGTCTCGCGCACTCGGAAGTTCCGGCCTATCTGCGATCGCTTGGCATCACCAGTGCGGAATTGTTGCCGATCCATGCCTTCGTCGACGACAGCTACCTGGTCGAGAAAGGCCTGCGCAATTACTGGGGCTACAACTCCCTTGCCTTCTTCGCGCCGGAGCCGCGTTACCTCAAGACGCCGTTCGCGAACGAATTCAAGACCATGGTCAACCAGTTCCACGCCCATGGCATCGAGGTCATCCTCGACGTCGTCTACAATCACACCGCGGAAGGAAACGAACTCGGTCCGACGCTGTCATTCAAGGGCATCGACAACGCCAGCTATTACCGCCTGCTGCCGGACCAGCGGCGCTATTACATCAACGACACCGGTACCGGGAATACGGTGAACCTGTCGCACCCGCGCGTGCTGCAACTGGTCGCGGATTCCCTACGCTACTGGGCGACCGAGATGCGAGTCGACGGCTTCCGTTTCGACCTCGCCACCATCCTGGCACGGGAGCCCTACGGGTTCGACGAAGGCGGCGGCTTTCTCGATGCGTGCCGCCAGGACCCCGTGCTCTCCAGCGTCAAGCTGATCGCCGAGCCCTGGGACATCGGTCCGGGCGGCTATCAGGTCGGTCAGTTTCCGCCGGGATGGGCGGAGTGGAACGACAAATTCAGAGACACCGTGCGCGCTTTCTGGAAAGGCGACGAGGGTTCGATCGCGGACTTCGCCAAGCGCGTGTCTGGATCCGGCGATCTCTTCAACAAGCGCGGCCGTCGGCCATGGGCCAGTGTCAACTTCGTCACCGCCCATGACGGTTTCAATCTCAACGACCTCGTTTCGTACAACGACAAGCACAACGAGGCCAATGGCGAGGACAATCGCGACGGCCACAGCAACAATCACTCCTGGAACTGCGGCGCCGAGGGACCAACGGACGATCCGGAGATCATTGCGCTGCGCGAGCGCCAGAAGCGCAATCTGCTGGCAACCATGCTGTTGTCCCACGGCACGCCCATGCTGCTTGCCGGCGACGAATTCGGGCACACCCAGCACGGCAACAACAACGCGTACGCCCAGGACAACGAGACCACATGGCTCGACTGGATGGGCATCACCGCGAATGGCCGCAGCCTACGCGAATTCACCCGCAAGCTGATCGCGACGCGCAAGGCATTTCCGATTCTCTACCGCAGCCGCTTCCTGGTCGGCTCACACAACGAAGAGCTGGACGTCAAGGATGTGACGTGGCTCGCGCCGTCTGGCGAGGAAATGACGACGGAGCAGTGGCAGGACGGCAACGCCAAATGTTTCGCTTTGCTGCTCGACGGCCGCGCCCAGGAGACCGGGATCAAGCGCCGCGGTTCGGACGCAACCATGCTGCTGATCTACAATGCTCATCACGACGTCGTCAATTTCACCTTGCCCGCGGTCGCCGAGGGACGCAGCTGGATCGGATTGATCGACACCAATCAACCGGAGGGGCAGATGCCCGCATTCGAATTCGGGCATGTTTATGCGGTGACCGGGCGATCCCTCGTGGTATTCGGCCTCGCGACCGAGAGCATCGCCACGCGGCGCCTGCGCCAAGGCCTCGGCGCGCTGCTGGACGTCGTGGAGGCGCCGCTGCCGGGATAGTTCGCCATGATAGTGCGAGAAGACGTTTTCGACTTGATGAGACAGGGAACGCCCGCAGGTCACCGGCGTTCGAGTAGATGGGGCATCAGTCGGAGAACACCGAGATGAAGTTCACAGGTGCCGTTATCCTCGCCGCTTTCGCGCTGCCTGCAGCAGCCTGGGCGCAGGCCAGCAAGCCTGACGTTTCGTCCGCGCCGAGCGCACAGAATTCGGGAGCCGGCATTGCCGGACAGCCCGGCAACAAGAACGGGCCGACCGCCAAGCCTGGTGAGACCGTCGGATCGAGCTCGACGAGCTCCACTGGCAACACCGCCGTGCAATCGCAGGATCCGGCGCATATTCAGGGCGCACCGGGCAACAAGAGCGGGCCGCCTGCCAAGCGTCCGGATCAACGCTGAACGAACCCGCCCGAAATCCTGCCGATCGACTTCGAACGACCTGCGCCTGACATCATCGGCGCAGGTCGTTTCGCGAGGAACGAACGCTGAAGCCGCCCGTTCGGAAGACATCTTCTTTCCTGTCCTTCCAATCCGAGAGTCCTTCCATGTATCACCATGTCAAGAAGCTGATGTTCACCGTGCGTGTCGACGAGCCGGATCCCCGCTTCGGCAACATGCTGCTGGAGCAGTTCGGCGGCGCCAATGGCGAGCTCGCTGCCGCGATGCAGTACTCTATCCAGGGATTGAACTGCGAGGATCCCGATCGCAAGGACCTGCTGATGGACATCGGCACCGAAGAGCTCAGCCATCTGGAAGTGGTCGGCACGCTGGCGCGGATGCATCTCAAGCCGTCGAAATTCGACCGCCAGGCTGCCGAAGCCGATCCCCTCATCGCCATCGCCGGCGGCGGCGGGGTCAATCTCTTCAACTCCCAGGGCAATGCCTGGACCGCCGACTACCTGAAGATCACCGGCGAGCTCGACGTCGATCTGCGCAGCAACATCGCCGCAGAGGCGCGGGCCAAGATCGTCTACGAGCGGCTGATCAATTTCTGCGACGACGCCGGCAGCAAGGACGCGCTGCAGTTCCTGATGACCCGCGAGATCACGCACATGAAGGCGTTCGCGCTCGCGCTCGAGAGCATGGGCAAGCCGGCGTTCAGCATCGGCCGCATCGCCCCGACGCCCGGCCTCGTGGATCAGTTCTTCAACGATTCTACCGGCGCCGGTGATCATGGCGAGATCGACACGCGCGGACCGTGGAACGAGGGCGGCGACTGGGTCTTCACGGAGTCGCCGGCGATTCAGGCGGGCGAACCGGGTCCGGCCTCGGCCATCGTCACCGAGAGTTCGCCACCCGCTGACGAAGCCGGTCTGGGCGATCTGCTCATCAACGAGCTGCGCGATATCCTGCATGCCGAGAAGCAATTGACCAAGGCGCTTCCCAAGATGGCGGAGGCCGCCCGCTTCGACCAGTTGCGCGAGCTGTTCGAGCAGCACCTCGCCGAGACCGAAGCGCAGGTCGAGCGCATCAACGAATGCTTCGAAATGCTCGGTAAATCCGCCCGCGCCAAGCCCTGCAAGGGCATGATGGGCTTGGTCGAGGAGGGCCAGGAAGTCATGGCCGAGGGCGAGGACAAGGAGGACGCGGCGGCCGACCTCGCCCTGATCGGCGCAGCGCAACGCGTCGAGCATTACGAGATCGCAGGCTACACTACTGCGCGCAACCTCGCCCAGCAGCTGCGCCACAGTGCGATCGTCGCCCTGCTGTCGAAATCGCTCGCGGAGGAGGAGAACGCCGATCAGCTCCTCAACCAGGTGGCCCGCTCGCTGATGTCGGTGGCCAAGATGCCGGCGGCGGTCGAGCAGACGGAATAATCCTCAGGCGTCGAGGAGTTCGAGGAATTCCTCGACGCGCCTGAACGGGTCCTGATCACGGCGACCGGCGTAGACGACGCGGTCGCCGTCGCGCTGCAGTAATCGGCCATCCGACTTCGCCCTCGATTTCGGCAGCCGCCCCGGCAGGAACGTCGCCGCGACGGCCTCGGGACCGACATCGAGCCTGACGATGCCGCGCCGCTTGCAATCGATCCGGAGCCTGGCGGATGCGAAGAAGTCGCGGGCCTCCGGCGGCAGCCTGCCGAAACGACGCGAGATCTCCTCCTCCAGGTCTTCCAGATCGTCGTCGCTTCGGCACCTGGCAGCGCGGCCATAGATCTCGAGCCGGACCGCTTCCGATTGCACGTAGCCTTCAGGCAGCATGTCGGCCAACGGCATATTGAGATCGGGGACCCACAGATCGGCGCCGGTATCGCTGCCTCGCTCGGACGCCCGCTTCAGCAGATGACTGTAGAGCACGGGTCCGAACACCTGGACGTGGCCGGACTGCTGTTCCGAAAACAGATCGCCGGCGCCCCTGAGGTCGAGGTCGCGCTCGCTGATCGCAAAGCCGGCACCCGGCTTGCTGAACTCCTCCAGCACCGCCAGACGTTTCTCGGACTGCTCCGAGGTCGATTCCGTCAGCAAATGAGCAAACGCGCGCGTGCCGCCGCGTCCCACCCGTCCCCTGAGCTGATGCAGCTGTGCAAGCCCGAACTTTTCGGGCCAGCACACCACGATGGTGTTCGCGCGTGGAATATCGAGACCGCTTTCCACGATATTGGTCGCCAGCAGCACATCCGCCTCGCCATCGACGAAACTCATCATGCGGTCGTCGATCTCGTCCACGGGCAGTCTGCCGTGAAGACAGACGATGCGCAGCTCCGGCGCCACCGATTGCACACGGGCCAGCATCGGCTCCAGATCCTGGATGCGCGGGCAGATCAGGAAGCTCTGACCATGCCGCCTGCGCTCGCGGAGCAGCGCGGCGGCAATGGCAGCGTCCGACAGCGGCGCGATCCTGGTCACGATGGGAAGGCGATGAACCGGCGGCGAGGCAATCACGCTAAGATCCCTGAAGCCGGCAAGTCCCGCCGCGAGCGTGCGCGGAATCGGCGTGGCGCTCATCCACAGCGAATGAGCCCCCTTGGCGAGCCCTGAAAGCTTCGCCTTCTCCGCCGCCCCGAAATGCTGCTCTTCGTCGATGATGACGAGGCCAAGATCGGCGAACTTCACGTCCTTTGCCGCAAGCGCCTGCGTGCCGACCACGACTTTCAACGTGCCGCGCCGCAGCCCCTCCTTGGTCTCTCGCGTCTCCGGGCCTGAACTGGCCCGCGAGAGGCTTCCCACCTCGATGCCGAGAGGGCCGAACCGTTTGCGGAAGGTTTCGACATGCTGCCGCGCCAGCACTGTGGTCGGCGCCGCGATCGCCACCTGCTTGCCCGACAGCGCCACGGCGGCCGCCGCCCGCAGCGCGACCTCGGTCTTGCCGAAGCCGACGTCACCGCAGATCACCCTGTCCATGGGATGGCCCGCCGCAAGATCGTCGAGGACGTCTTGAATCGCTTGGCCCTGGTCCACTGTTGTGAAATAGGGGAACCGTGCGACGAATTTTTCGTAAGCCGGCCCCGGCGGCACCAGTTTGGGTGCGCGACGGCGGAGGCGCTGGCTGATGTGTTTGGCGAGCGCCTTGGCGGCGGCCTGGATTTCCGCTTCCGCCTCGGTGCGCCGCGCCCACCAGCTGCTGCCGTCCGCCTTGTCCAGCGTCAGCTTGCCAGGCTCGCCGGCATAAGGCCAGATCACCGCGAGATCGGACGGCGGTACGAGCACGGCATTGTCGCCCGCGAATTTGAGCCTGATCATCTCGCGTCGCGATCCCTTGCCCATGTCCAGGGTCTGCAAGCCGTCGAGCACGGCGAGCCCGCGTTGCAGATGGACAATGGCGGCGCCCTTTTCGGGCACGTCGGGATGATCGAACGCCGGGTTCCAGGCGCGCGCCATCGGCTGGGGATGATGGGCCCTGCTGCCGAGCACGTCGGACGCGGTCACGACGACAAGCGGCTTGCGGCCGGCGCCAATGAACCCCGCGTCGAAATCGGCCAGCAGCGCGCTTTCGCGGCTCCGTGCCTTCGTCACCTCGCTCCAATCGGCCAGGCGCTCCGCTTTGATGCCGCTCATGCGCTCCATCGCGCGAAGGTCATCCTCGACGGCGGCGACGAACAGCAGCCGCGATCCGCCGCGCTGCATATCGGCGACAAAGGCGCGAAGCGCCTTGCGCGGCGAAGCCAGCTTCGAGAACTCCGGCGTCGAGATGAAGGCGGCCTTGCGCGGCAGCACGCTGATGCGCTTCTTCAGCTGCTTCCAGTCCGCCTGCCCCAGATACTCGCGCTCCGCGTCCCTGCGGCCGGCGGCGTCCTCGATCGTGCCCAGCCAGCTCTCGGCGTGAGTCGATACCCCGGCATCCGCGATCCATCGCGCGCGGCTGCAATAATCAGGTAGCGTCGCCCGTTGTCCGCGCGTAGCTCCCAGCGCGATCCGTTCGGACATGGGATCGATGATCAATTCAGCGGTCTCGTAGACGACCTCGTGCTCGATCGGATCGACCGCGACGATCTTGCGGATCGTGTCTCCGGAATGCTCGATCCGGAAGGGAGCGAGCGCGCCGGCGGGAAACACTTCGAACGTCTTGCCATGGAACAGGACGCCGCCCGGATACTCCGCCTCTTCGTCGAGATCGTAGCCAAGAGCTTCCAGCCGCGTCTCCAGCTCGGGCCCGGAATAGGGTGCGCCCACCTTCAGCGTGAGGCTCGACCGCGACCAGCTCGCCGGCAGCGGCAGCCGTTCCATGATCGCTTCTGCGGTCGACACCAGGAAGACGGGTTTCTTTGCCTTGGCAAGACGCCGCAGCACCGAGCTGCGCCGGCCCGCGATCTCGCGGGAGGGCTCGAGGCCGTCGAAGGGCAGCGTGTTCAGGCGCGGAAACACCAGCACGTCGACCCAGGGATCGAGGGCGTGGATTACGCCGCCCAGCCGCTCTGCCCTGCTCTCGTCATCGCAGAGGAAGACGAGGCCGTCGCGGCCGGACTTCTCCCAGTGATCGAGCAGATGCAGCGCCAGCATGCCGAGCGGCGATGAGGAGGCGACCGCGGAACGCGAGGCGCTCTTGTCCGGGCGCTTGCTTGTCGAGCTCGTGCTTTTCGAACTCGTGCTCTTCGAACTCTTGCTTTTCGCGCTCTTGCTTGTCGAGCCTTTGCTTTTCGAGCTCTTGCTTTTTGTCTTTATCGCGCCGGTCGTGGCCCGGGCTTTCCTGGTGGGCGCCAATGTGTATCCAACTTTGTTTCGCAAATAGAGGCGAGCGAGGACGAGCCCTCCCGTCGAGCTCCGTCGATAACGCGCCTCGGGCCTGAGCGCCCAATGACGTCATTACAATTTTGCAATTGCGTTGAAAAGCAGAGACAGGGGGTAAAGGCAAGCGGCCTGAACGGGCATAAGGCTAACCGGCAGGCAGCTATTGCAGGACCTTCGGCAGCACCACGACCACGTCCACGCTCTGCGCGAGGATATGCGTTGCGACCACAGCGAGCTGGTGCGAGAACTCGTCCTCGATCTCGGCTGCGCAGTCTTCGTCGCTGGCAATGGCAAACAGCAGATTGCCGTCGATTTCGTCGAACCGGATGCCGGCGAAGAGGCGATCGAAAATCTCGGCGCCCGCGATGTACGCGATTCGCGCCTGGATGGCCTGGTCCTCGACGAGCGACAACTTCCTCATGGACGCAACATATGGCCGCACCACCCGAATGCAAGAGCAGGAGAGCGCTGGCGCCGCGTGCCTTGCGAACTATATTGGTGACATCGTCCCGCCTGACCGCCGTTGGCCTTTGAGGAAATCCTTGATTCTGTTCCTGCTGCTGATCTTCCTGCCGATCGGCGTGTCGGCCGGCCGCTATTATTTGCGCGGCGACGGCCGCGGCAATTGGCAGACGGCGGATCGCTCCAGCGCCGGCCTGCTGCCGCCCGCATCCGCCAATCCCGACGCGCTGATCCGCGTGTTCGCCGCGCGCACGGTGCGCTGGCGCAGTATTTTTGCCGTCCACACCTGGATCGTCGTCAAGGAGAAGGGCGCCGCCACTTACAGCCGATACGACTACACGGCCTGGGGCGACCCGATTCGCAGCAACGGCTTTGCCCCCGACGGCCGCTGGTTCGGCGCCCTCCCGGAAACCGTCGTCGCCGTCGACGGCGCGCGGGCCGAAGCGCTAATTCCCAAGATCCGTTCCGTCATCGAGAATTACAAGTTCCGCGCCTATGGCGACTACAGTGCCTGGCCGGGACCGAATTCCAACACATTCGTGCAGGCCGCGCTGGACGCCGTTCCCGAGCTGCGCGCGGTGCTGCCGCCGACCGCCATCGGCAAGGACTTTCCCTACAGCGGACGCTGGGCCGGCATCACGGCGTCCGGCACCGGGCTCTACGCCTCGCTGTCGGGCTATCTCGGCATGACCATCGGCTGGGTCGAAGGGGTCGAGATCAATTTCCTCGGCGCGGTGCTCGGCCTCGACATCCGCCGCCCCGCGCTGAAGCTTCCAGGCATCGGCCGCCTGGGTGTCGCGGCCGGCGCGTAAAGCATGACGGAGCAGTCCCATCAAAGTCGGTGCCCTCGCAAGCTTCCCGATATCACCCTTTCAATGTGTGCTTCAGGTCACAGCAGAATCGAGCGCCTCGGCCTAGAATGATCTTGCATGGCCGCAAACAAGGTAACGGCGGTACGCACCAGGCTGGAGAGGCGACCAACAGCTACGAACTTTTGAGGCCGCCAGGGTGAAGAACTCGGCGGCTTTTTCTCTGTCCGCGGAACGCGGCCGAAGCTTGTGTGCTGCCGATGTGGCTACCGGAACTTCTATCGTTTGTCTGAGGGATCCGAGAGCCTCCGCTGATCGCGCTCTTCTTCGATCTGCCGTTCGGCCTCGAGCCAAAACTCCACGTCCCGATCGACCGGGCGACCGGCCTGCTCCCAGAGTTCGTACGCGCGCGCTCGTACCTTGCCGCGCCGCATCATGCGAAGCAGCTTTTGCTTAAGCTCCTCGGCGAAGTTCTTGAATCGCTGGACGGTGGTTTCGTCTTTGACGAGCGCAGCCGCTCGCGTTGCGAGTTCGATCTGGTGCTCTATCTTTTGCCGCTCGTCCACCGCAAACCCCGCCGTAGCCACGGGCGGCCTGCGTGCAGCCCGTGCTGCCCGGAATCTCAATTCCTTCTCGAAGACTCCGTTCCCCTCAATGCCAGATCGTGTCCGCTTCGACGATCACCACCCTTGTTTCAGGATCTTCCGTCGTGTTGCAAGTGCAGGGCATGCCCTCGCCGCAGCGGCAGCCGCCCAATTCCTCGCTCCAGGCGCGGAGCGGATGGTTTTCGCAGACCCATCCCAGACCATAGCAGAATGGGCATCTCTTGTTGGTCACAGCGTATCCGGCGTTCGCATTGGGTTCGACTTGTCCTCGTTGCAACTCCTGCTCGGCCGCGTGCCAGAACTCTTCCTCGCGGCCTTCCGGCTTGCCCGCCTGCTCCCACAAGCGGTGCGCGCGTTCTCTGATGTCGTGATCGGTCGGCTCAGGCATTGCATCTCCTGCGAAGAGACACGGCCCCACCCTGGGGGGTATGGGGGCTTGGAGGCGGGGCCGTGCAGGCCAGCAAATCGGCGGCGACGCTGGCCCGCTGAGTCAAGCCTCGATGGTGCGCAAGAGTTCCTAGTTCGGAGCGGCGATCACGCGAGCTCGAACGAAGCCGCCGTCGCCGCCTTTTGCGGACCCCGCGATGAAGCGGTGCACTCCCGACGCGGCGCGTTCCGCGGGTATCGGGATGCCACGTCAGCCAGCAATTCAAACCAATCTGGCGTCGAGCAGCAGGCAGCGCGAGCTCGAGCAGGTCAGCGCGGCCAGCGAGAACGTTGTCGTCAACCGAAATCCGCGATGCGGGCGTCGAGCGCAAACATGCTTTGATAAACTTCCGGCTCGCTCGCCCCGGCCATGACGTCGGGCGCAAGCTCGCTCGCCCGCTGCAAGGCAGCCTGCAACGAGGCGAAGTCGAGCGCCTCGATCAGCAAAAGCCCCGCGAAGAAGCCCTCGTTCTTCCGCATGCCCTTCTCGGTCGTCGGCACCGACGTCCGCGCCTCGTCAGTCGCGCCGATCTGTACGGCGGCAACCCCGTCGCATGCAACGAGCGCCTGAGCCAGACCTTGGGGATCTTTCGGCAACGTGTCGATCCGAAGCGCCACGATTGATGCGCCTTCGCCCCGCCCTTTCCGCGCGCTCATGACACCGCCGCCCCGCATGAAATTGCCGAGCTTCGGCATGATGCGCTGGGACCACGGCGTCGGTGCGTTGAGGCGCGCCAGATAGGCCTCGCCGTCGAGGACCTCCGGCGTCTCCAGCTCATACAGAATGAAGAAGCGGTCGATGTCGTGCCTTGCCGCGCGGAAGACACGCGATGCCAGGAAGCCCTTCGTGGTCACGCGCTCGGTCGTGTGCTCACGCGTCAGCCAGTGCCGGTAGTCGGTCAGGTCGTGAGCCTCGACGTCGCTCCAGATGGCAAGAAATCCCGTGCCGCGCATTGCGCCCTCCATGCTTACGCCTTGCCGCCGGCCGCAAGCCCGTGCAGAGCCGGTGCGATGGTCGCAGGCAATTGCCCCAACCGTTGGACGACCGCGAGCATCGCGGCGAGATAGCCATATGGACCGAGACCGCAAATGACCGCCGTGCAGGCACTCGACGTGATCGAATGGCGGTGCAGCTCGTCGCGCGCGTGGATGTTCGAGATATGCACCTCGATCTTCACGCCCTCGAAAATCTTCAGCGCATCGATCAGCGCGATCGAGGTGAACGAATAGGCTGCGGGATTCATGATGATGGCATCCGCGTTGCCATGGGCGGACTGGATCAGGCTGACGAGCTCGCCCTCCATGTTCGTTTGATGGAACGACGTCGAAACTCCGAGCTGATCGGCCAGCGCCTTGCAGCTCGCCTCGATCTGCTCAAGCGTCGTCGAACCGTAGATGTGGGGCTCGCGGATGCCGAGGAAATTGAGATTGGGTCCGTTGAGGATCATGATCCTTGCGGCCATTTTCGTTTGTCCTTCTTTTGTGCCGACGCGTCTAGCCGGCAAACCATTTGGCCGGGATCGTCACCAGTCCCGGGAATAGCACCATCGCGAACAGGACGATCAGTTGCGCGATCATGAAGGGCCAGACGCCCTTGATGATATCCTCCATGCTGATCCTGGAGACGCCGCAGACGACATTGAGCACGATGCCCACCGGTGGCGTGATCAGGCCGATCGCATTGTTGATGATGAAGAGCACGCCGAAATAGACGGGGTCGATGCCCGCCGCCTTGACGATCGGCATCAGGATCGGCGTGAGAATGAGGATCGTCGGTGTCATGTCGAGCGCCGTCCCCACAATGACAACCACAACCATGATCGCGAGCATCAGCAGCGTGTTGTTGCCCATGAAGGGCTTCAGCAGGGTTACGACCTGCGCGGATATCTCGGACACGGTGATGAGCCAGGACGATACCAGCGCCGCAGCGACCAGGAACATGACGATGCTCGTCGTCACGGCAGAGGAGACGAAGATCGCGTAGAGCTGCGACAGTTTCAGCTCGCGGTAGACGCAGGTCGCGACGAACAGCGAATAGACGGCGACGACCACTGCGGCTTCCGTCGGCGTGAAGATGCCGAAGCGCAGGCCGACGACGATGATGACCGGCAGCATCAACGCCCAGAAGCCGTCGACGACGGCTTTGACGATCTCGGACCACGAGGCCCGTGGCGGCGGCGTCAGGTTCTCTTTCCGCACCACCCACGCCCAGGCCAGACAGAGCCCTGCGCCGAGCAGCAGTCCGGGCACGATGCCAGCCAAAAACAGTTTCGAGATCGAGACGCCCGCGGCGACGCCGAAGATGACGAAGCCTATGCTGGGCGGGATGACGGGAGCAATGATGCCGCCCGCCGCCACGAGGCCCGCTGCATAGGACTTCTTGTGCCCCGCCGCCACCATCATGGGCACCAGAAGGGACGCGAGCGCCGCTGCGTCTGCAGCCGCCGAGCCGGACAGCGACGCGAGGATGCAGGAGGCAAGGATCGTGACATAGCCGAGCCCGCCACGGAAATGCCCGACCGCGACCAGCGCGACATTCACGATACGCTTGGCCAGCCCTCCCTTGTTCATGATCTCGCCCGCGAGCATGAAGAAGGGAATCGCCATCAGCGGAAAGCTGTCGGCGCCGTTGATGACATTCTGCGCCACGATCTGGGCGTCGAACATGTCGATCGTGCTCATCAGGGCCACGCCGCAGACGATCAACGCAAAGGCGATCGGCATGCCCAGCGCCATGGCGCCCAGCAGCGAGAAGGTGAAGACGGCGATCGTCATGACGCGATCCCGGTGGACTGCTGGATGTGGACGCCGCCTGGCACGGTTCGATGAGACATCAGTGCTCTTCCGATTCCTTGACGGCCACCATGTCGGATTCGCTCGCCTGTCCAGTGAGCACGCGGACGAGGTCGTAGAGAAGGATGACTGCGGCCGACGCGCCGAAAATCACGCCGACCGCGTAAAAGATGGCCATCGAGAGACCGGTCGCCGGCGCGCGATCGTCAATGTTGATGATGGTCTGGCGCCAGCTTCCCGACAGCAGCAGCCAGTCGGCAAACAGCATCAGGCAATAGTTGATAACGAAGCATATGCGCTTGCCAGAGGCCGGCAGCATCCGGACGAGGCTGTCGACGCCGAGATGGGCGTGCTCGCGAAGCGCGACGATTGCGCCCAGGAAGGTCAACCAGACCAGCAGCCAGCGCGACAACTCTTCGGAAATCGTGATTCCGGAGTTGAAGCCGTAGCGCAGGACGACATTGCCGAAGACCAGGACCACCATCACCGCGAGGCACGCGGCAATGACGGCCTTCAGGAACGTGCAATAGAGGTCGAGAGCTCGCGCCATGCGTGACGTCCGGACAAATGAGGGGCGGAGCCGGCCACTGGCCGACTCCGACGCCTGCGTGACAGCAGAAGTCGACTACTTCACGTCCTTGCGGATGCGCTCGACCTCTTCGTTGAAGAGCTTCACCGTCTCGGGACGAAGGCTGGCCGACGTCTTGTCCGCAACCGGCTGCGCTGCCTTCCGCATGCGCTCCGTTTCTTCAGGAGCGATCGCGTTGTACTGCATGCCCTTGGCCTGCAGCTCCGCCAGAGCCTTGTCGGTCTGAAGGCGGGTCTGCTCCTTCTGATAGCCGCGGCTTTCTTCATAGGCTTCGCGCATCAGGCCCTGCTCGGTTGGCGACAGCTTGTCCCAGAAGATCTTACTCACCAGGATGATGTTCAGGGTGAAAGTGTGATTCGTGGCGGAAACGTACTTCTGCACTTCATAGAACTTGTTCGAGAGAATGACCGTGTAGGGATTCTCCTGGCCGTCGACGGTGCGGGTCTCGAGCGCCGAATACAGCTCACCGAAAGCCATCGGGACCGGATTTGCCTTAAAGGCACTGAAGCTTTCGAGATAGACCGGATTCGGAATCACACGAAGCTTGAGGCCGCTGAAGTCCTCGAGCTTGGTGATCGGACGGGTGCTGTTCGTGACGTTGCGGAAGCCCAGGCCCCAATATCCGAGGCCAATAAGCCCCTTCGACGGCAGCGTATCCATCATCGCCTTGCCGAATTTTCCGGTCGCGAGAGCATCGGCCTGCTCGGTCGTGTTGAACAGGAACGGGAAATCGATCAGACCGAATTCCGGAACGACGGTGGCAAGTGATGTCGTCGAGGCCGAGAGCATCTCCTGGGTGCCGCCGCGCAGCGCGGATTGCTGCTGCAACTCGTTGCCGAGCTGTGAGGCCGCGAACTCGCGGACCTTCATCTTGCCCCCGCTCTTCGCCAGCAGGATCTCGGCGAATTTCTGCACGCCAAAGCTGACGGGGTGATCGGTGTTGTTCAGGTGTCCCCACCTGATCGTGCGCTCCTGAACGTCCTGAGCGGATGCGCCGACCGTCAGCGCCACGCAGATCGCCGTCGCAGACAGCGCCCGTACCAGCAAGCTCATCGTTTTCCTCCCTGTTCGAACGGGCGCGAACGGCGGCTTAAGCCATCATTTTTCGCACCTCAGTCCATTTAGACATCACACATACATTTCTATGTCAAATGATGATATCTATTTCATATGATGATTTACTGTACGTCCGACATTTGAAATCTGCTATATTGCTGGCAACACTGATGGTTCGGCCGCCTCCGAAGTGGCTGACCGATCGCGACAGGTGGGATCAGAAGGCATGACGTCACTCGAGGAACGGCCCCTGTCCGCGGGCGACAGTGGCTATCAGCGCATCCGGGCCGACATCATTTTCGGAGTGCTCACGCCATCCGGACGCCTCAAGCTCGATGCCATGAAGGAAGATTACGGCCTCAGCGTCAGCACACTGCGCGAGATCCTCAATCGTCTGACCTCCGAGGGTTTTGTGGTCGCCGAGGGCCAGCGCGGCTTCGAGGTGGCGCCGATCTCCATCCAGAACCTGCGTGAGCTCGCCGGTCTGCGCATCCTGCTGGAGCATCATGCGATGGCCGAGTCGTTCCGCGCCGGCGACGTGGAGTGGGAAGGCCGCGTGGTGTCGGCGCATCACAAGCTGGCGGCGACCGAACGGACCGTCCTCAAGGAGGGCGACGATCCCGAGCTGCGCAAACGCTACGACGGCGAATTCCACCAGGCGCTGATCTCGAGCTGCGGTTCGCGCGAGCTGATGCAGACCCACGCGGTCGTGTTCGACAAATATTTCCGCTATGCGCTGCGCTACCGTGGTGCGGAGACGATCAACCAGCACAAGGCGCTGCTGGAATGTGCGCTCAAGCGCGACATCAAGAGCGCCAAAGCCGTCCTCACCGAGCACATCAACGGTTGCGTCGCGCACGCCCTCGCCTCCTGGAACGAGGACTGATCGCCCGGCTCGCGGCTGGAATCGGATATCGGGATGGCCACCGACATGATCCCCGCACATCGGGTCGAGACCGCGGTCGCCGCCGACGATGTCCTCGGCGAGACGCCGTTGTGGTGCGACCGATCCCGCAAGCTGTGGTGGGTCGACATCGACCGGCGGCTGCATCAATCGTTCGATCCGGCGACAGGCGCTCATCAGGTTGTTCCGTACGCATGCAACTTCCTCGGCAGTCAGGCTCTGACGGCGGATGGCTCCCACCTGCTCGCGCAGGATCTGGGACTTTATCGCCGCGCGTCCAATGACGGTCCTCCAGCTCAGCTCTGCGAGGTCGAAAGCGGCCCCGACAACCGCCTGAACGACGGGCGCGTCGATGCGCGGGGCCGGCTATGGATCGGCACCATGGACAACCAGCTGCATCGACCGAACGGGGCGCTGTATCGCGTGGACGCGGACGGCCGGACGGCGCGCATGTTCGGCGATGTCATCGTGACGAACGGCATCGCGTTCTCACCCGACAATCGCACGCTCTATTTCACCGATACGAGGCGATACCGAACCTGGCAGTTCGACTTCGATCTCGATGACGGCGTGATTGGCAACAGACGGCTGTTCGCGGATTACAGCACCTCCGGGGAGAGGCCCGACGGCGCGTGTATCGACGTCGCGGGCGGACTGTGGACCGCATTCTTCTCCGGCGGTCGGGTGATACGCTATCGGCCGGACGGCCGGATCGACACCGTCATTCCGGTGCCGGCGATCAATCCGACCTGCGTGTGCTTCGGCGGAACCGATCTGAAGACCTTGTTCGTGACGACGGCCAGAAAGTTTCTGGATCGCGAGCAACTGAGCCGCGAACCCCAGGCAGGTCATGTTCTGGCCATTGATGGCATCGCACAGGGACTTCCAGAACACCGCTTCGGCAATTCATCCTGAACCTTCATTCTGAACCCGTGCACGGGCCATCGTGAACCGGCTCCGCTACAATTTCTCGCCGAAGGGACGAATCTCCAGCTCGAAGGTCCAGGCGCTCTTGGGTTGCTGATAGAGCATCCAGTAGGATCCGGCGACCGACGATGGCGGCATTAGGAGGTCGGGATTATCCAGCGCGTTCGGACCGAGCGCCTCGATCCGCCGCTGCCGGACCCATTCCGTGTCGACGCCGGAATCGATGATCAGATGCGCCACGTGAATGCGCTTCGGGCCCAATTCGCGCGCCGCGGCTTGCGCGACCGCCCGCAGACCGAACTTGGCGCTGGCGAAGGCCGCATAGCCGCTTCCGCCGCGCAAGCTCGCCGTCGCACCGGTGAAGTTGCCCTGGCCACGGGGCAGCATCAGGCGCGCGGCCTCGCGGCCGGCGAGGAAGCCGGAATAGCAAGCCATTTCCCAGACCTTGCGGAACACCCGTTCGGTCGTGTCGAGAAGGGGAAAGTTGACGTTGGCGCCGACGTTGAAGATGCAAACCAGAGCGGCGCGTGCTTGTCGGCGTCGCCGAGAAACGAGATGATCTGGTCTTCCTTGCGCGCATCGAGGGCGCGCGCGTGAATTTCGCCGCCGGCCTGCTCGATCTCCTTGACGAGCGGTTCGAGCTTGGCGCCGTCGCGGCGTCCCGCAAACACCGTAAAGCCCTCGGAGGCGAACTTCTTTTCAATCTCAGGTTCATACCCACCCCGGCCCCGGAGCTCGACGCAATTCGCCATCGGCGGCGCCGGAGAAGCCGACGGCAAAACAGAGGCAAAGACGAAGGCGAAGGCCCGCCGCAGGGCCGCCGCAGGGCCGCCTGAGATGGCCGCGTAGCGCGAGCGCCGTTCGACGTATCCCGGGAAATGATGCGACTGATCTTTCAACAGCGGACATGAGTTCTCGTTCTCGCAGCGCGTTTCGCCCGAGCTTTGCCTGGTCATTCCACCCTTTTGTCCAAGAGGGCGCAGGGAAGGCCGGGTGCCGGCTGGCACCCGCGGTCCGCTGCGCGAAGATGTAGCGCAAAAGAACCGCACAGCAGCATACAGGTGTAGCCAATCACTCGGCCTTCCCTGCGCGATGGTTGGACGGCTTATGCCGTGCTCTCCCGGGAGCCGAACTTTCCTTTTGGCCTCCCTCGCCTCGCGAATTTGGATGATGCTGTCCGCCCGGTTGGGCTCGCACACACCTCCGCGACAGCTTGACCGTAGCAACGACGGCCAGGACCACACGGTTTTGCCGTACGCACGGCCCGCCATTTCACCGCAGTTTTCCCGGCCCAGTCGACGGAGCCGGAAACTTACAGACGAGACTAAGCCTAGCAGCGCCGCTCGTCCGCACGCGGTTGCGGGCTCACAGGGACTACCCGCCCTGCCCGCACCATCTCGTGCCGACGCTGCCACGTCCATCGCAAGCCGACTCGCAATCAAGACGACAACGAGATCGCCCCTCTAAGGATGAGCCGGGATGGCCGACACATACGCTATTTCCGAATTTCGGCAAAGTGGAATATTTTGCGGGGAGGGGTTGACGGGGGATGGCGGGTGTTTTGCCCGACGGGCTGGGTTGCCGCTCCCCTTAGAGCAACGGATTGGCTGATCCACAAAGGTCTAATGACCGAGGATCTGCCATGGGTTGGGTCACCGGCGTATGTTCTTATTTTGTCCGTATGAGTCATGACCGCCCGCCATATATTCAGGCCGCTTGGCCGGGACGTGGCATCAATTTGCGGTGGACACCTGCGGGTGATGTCGGAACTGCGGCCCGCCGTTCGTCTTGAGTCCAAGTCCCCGCAATGGAGTGTTGCGTACCATGGCCCCCCGCGCGAACTGGAAAGGCTTTTTGCGTCTCTCGTTGGTCACCTGTCCCGTGGCGCTCTACCCAGCTACGTCGGAGAGCGAGAAGATCTCCTTCAACCAGCTCAACCGTCAGACCGGTCATCGGATCAAGTACCTGAAAGTCGACGCCGAGACCGGCGACGAGGTGCCCAACGAGGACATTGTCAAGGGCTACCAGCTCGAGAAGGACCAGTTCATCGAGGTGACCAAGGAGGAGCTTGAGGAGATCGCGCTGGAATCCACGCGGACCATCGAGATCGACGAGTTCGTAGACAAGGCCGACATCGATCCGCGCTACCTAATTCGCCCCTACTACATCCGTCCGGACGGAAAAGTCGGCCACGACGCCTTCGCGGTCATCCGCGAGACCATCCGCGAGATGAACAAGGTTGCGATCGGGCGCGTGGTGCTCACCAACCGAGAGCACATCATTGCGCTCGAGCCGATGGACAAGGGTCTGGTCGGCACCTTGCTGCGGTATCCCTACGAGGTTCGTAGCGAGCAGGAATACTTCGACGAGATCCAGGACGTCAAAGTGACGAAGGACATGCTCGATCTGGCCAGGCACATCGTGAACCAGAAGGCTGGATCATTCGAGCCGGAGAAGTTCGAGGACCATTATGAAAGCGCGCTGATCGAGCTCATCAACCAGAAGCGCGCCGGCAAGCCGATCGTGCCGAAGGATCGGCCGAAAGGCGAGAACGTCGTCGATCTGATGGACGCGCTACGCAAGAGCGTCGGCGGGGCAGCAGCAAAGACCGAGGCTCCAAAAAAGCCTGCCAAGAAGACGAAGAAGGCTGCCGCGGCTCAGAAGGAGATGCTGATGCCGATCGCCGGTAAGAAGCTGGCTAAGGAAGCGACGGCGAAGAAGCCGACAGCAGGGACGCGGCGGAAGTCGGCGTGAGATTGTGAAACATCCGGTGATGTCCGATGCCAGTTACGGACTGACATGGAAGAGGCCGCGCATGTCAAGGCTGAGCTGCGGCTCGGCACAGCGGGATGGAATGTTCCGCGAGTCTGGAAGGAAAGAGTTGGCGGGGTAGGTAGCCAGCTTGAACGCTACGCGCGGGTATTGAACGCCACCGAGATCAACTCATCATTTCACAAGCCGCACCGGCGTTCGACCTATGAGAAGTGGGCGAACGCGACGCCAGATGATTTCCGCTTTTCGGTAAAGGTCCCGAAGTCTGTTACTCACTCGTCGCAGCTTGCGCAGGGTGAACTCGATCGGTTCGTCGAAGAGAGCGCCGGACTTGGTGCGAAGCTCGGGGTTTTGCTCGTTCAGTTTGCGCCTCGTAAAATGTTCGTTGAGTCCGATGCGGAGTTCCTGTTCCGCGCACTGCAGGAAAGGACCTCAGCCGCTCTCGCTTGCGAGCCGCGTCACGTCAGCTGGTTTACGTCCGAGGTCGGCGCCTGGCTCAGGGAACGTCGGATTGCCCGCGTCGCCGCGGATCCGGCGCGGGTGCCCGATGCCGACCTGCCGGGCGGGTGGCCGGGCTTGCGCTATTTTCGACTGCATGGAGCGCCGCGCATTTACTACTCCGCTTACGACGGGGCGTTCCTGCGATCGCTGAAGGTGCGGCTCGGTGCTGCGTCGTCATCTAGTGAGACCTGGTGCATCTTCGACAACACCGCCGCCGGGGCAGCGATCGAGAACGCACTAGACTTGCTCGCTTGAAGGGCCTTTTAGCAAGTCCGCTCATATCCCTCACGTCCTCCACCCTTGTCGAAGGCCTTTGAGGCTCGCACGCGATCCGAGCGGCGCGACAGCGCAGGGGACCTAATCGGGACGTGGCGGGCACTCCGGGCACGTATCGCCGATCGAATGCAAAACCTCGCGCACTTGCCCGACGGCCTGATCCGGAGACAAGCCCTCGGGTGGCTCCTGCCTGGCTATATCCAATGCATGCTCGCGCGCATGCGGGTCGGCCCGGTCCTTCGCCCAGCCGTGCTCCTCGCATTCGTGGATGGCGCCCGCTTCCTGCAGCACGCTGAGCGCCCATCCGCGCAGCGTTCGGATCGCCGGTCGTCTTTCCTTCGTCATCAGCATCGAGCTTGCTCCTGCCGGAACGAATCCTCGGCCCGTCTTATCGTTCCGGCGGTTAGCACGCAGCAGGGATTCGTACTCGGCAGAGCTGAGGTTTTGTCCCCTTGTTCCGCGGCTCTGTGCACAAGCCGACTGCCGGCGCCGGCATGAGGCGCGCCCAGTGCTTCTGCAGGGTCGCGAATGGAGCCTAGAGCTCTCTCAAGGTGGCAGGCCGGACACGACGGCTCCCGAGCCTTGGATATCGCGTTGATTTTTTTGGTAGCGGGAGAGGGACTCGAACCCCCGACCCCAGGATTATGATTCCCGTGCTCTAACCAGCTGAGCTACCCCGCCACAGGGTCGCGAGGGCCGAAACAGGCCGATCTCGCGAACGCGCGGCATATAAGGAAGGGGGCGGCGGGCTGTCAATCCGAGTTTGCTTCCGCTTTGGCTAAAGCTTCCGCCTTCGCCAAGGCTTCCGCCTTCGCTAAAGCTTCGGCGGGACATGTCGGCGGGGATTTGGGCCTTTTGGCGCTGAATCCGTCATGGCCGGGCTTGTCCCGGCCATCCACGGCCGTCGCGCGGCCACAAGAACGTGGATGCCCGGGACGAGCCCGGGCATGACGGCGAGATTGGGATGCGGAACAGGCTCCGCCTACGCCAAGGCTTCGGCGCGACAGCTATTTCGGCCGTACCGTCGGGTCGCCGCCGGGGCTGCCGGGCGGCGGGATGACCGGCATGGCGCCGTTCGTGCTGGGCGCCGGGGCGTGCATCTCGGGGTCGACGCCTGAGGGCGGGCAGAGCACGCCGTCCGATTTTGCCAATTTGTCGCCGAGCGGTTCCCGGGACTGGCCGGTGGTGGTGCCGTCGGTTGAGCGGTTCGGCCGGTCCTGCGGCGTACAACCGGTGGCGTGCTGCGGGGATGGCGGCGCGGTTTGTTGCGGCGGCGTCGCCGGGGCGGGCGGGGCCTGCGCGATCGCGCTGCCGGAGGCGGCGATCAGGAGGCTGGCCAGAATGATGTTTGATGTGGTGCGCATGGGAGGGAAACGCCGGGGCGTACGCCCTGTTCCCACCCCCGAACATTACGATTTGAGGTAGCGGATCAGCGAAAAATGCCCCATCGGCGGCATCGGGCGGCGCTCGGCCAGCGTGACGCCGCCGTGTTTTGCGGCCCAGTCGACCAGGCGGGCCCACGGAAACTCCGGGCGCCAGCCGAGACGGCGAGCCAGGGGCGCAAACGCGAGCTCGGAGAGTTTGCGAAAACCCTTTTCCGCGCCGATGTGGTTGACCAGGATCAGCTCGCCGCCGGGCTTCAAGACGCGCACGAACTCGTCGAGCGTGCCTTCGGGATCGGGCACCGCGGTGATGACGTATTGCGCGACCACCGCGTCGAAGAAGTTTTCGGGGAAGGCGAGGTTCTTCGCGTCCATCACCGAGAGCACCTCGACATTGGACAGCCGCAAGCTCCGCACGCGCGATTGCGCCTTGCGCAGCATCGGCTCGGAGATGTCGACGCCGCAGATTTTTGTGGTGCGCGCGTAATCCGACAGCGAGAGGCCGGTGCCGACGCCGACGTCGAGGATGCGGCCGCCGATGCGGTCGGCCTCGGCGATGGTCGACTGCCTTCCGGCGTCGAACACCTTGCCGAACACGAGATCATAGACCGGCGCCCAGCGGCCATAGGCCTTCTCGACCCCGGCCCGCGAGATGTCTGCTGCCATGCCCCTGCCCTATATATTTTTTTAGCCGCGGACCGCTTCTGCGAGCGGCCTCGTCGTGCTGCTTGCGGCCTTCGCGGCGGCGCTTTGAATGAAGCCGCCGCCGAGCACGCGGGCCTGACCGCCAGGTGCGTCGTAAAACACGCAGGCCTGTCCCGGCGAAACGCCCTCTTCGCCGGCGACGAGCTCGACCTCGTAATGGCCGTTCGCGCCGCGCAGCCACGCCGGCTGCGGCGCGCGGGTCGAGCGCACGCGCACGAACATTTCGAGCCCATTGCCGATGGCGCGGTCGATGTCGCCATCGCCGATCCAGTTAACGTCGCGCAACACGATGCGGTGCATCTTCAGCGCCTCACGCGGGCCGACGACGACGCGGCGGTTGGCGGCCTCCAGCCGCACCACGAACAGCGGTGCGGCGGCTGCGATGCCGAGGCCGCGGCGCTGGCCGATGGTGAAATTGGCGATGCCGTTGTGCCGGCCGAGCACGCGGCCGTCGAGATCGACGATGTCGCCGGGGTCCATCGCGTTCGGCCGCAGGCGGGTGATGATGTCGGTGTAGCGGCCGGTGGGCACGAAGCAGATGTCCTGGCTGTCGTGCTTGTCGGCAACCGCGAGACCGAAGCGCCGCGCCAGCTCGCGCGTCTCGGGCTTGGTCATGTCGCCGAGCGGAAAGCGCAGATAATCGAGCTGCTCCTGCGTGGTCGCGAACAGGAAGTAGCTCTGGTCGCGATCGGCGTCGGCGGCACACACCAGCGCGCGCGAGCCGTCGGCGCGGCGGCGCGAGGCGACGTAATGGCCGGTGGCGAGCGCGGTGGCGCCGAGTTCGCGCGCGGTCTTCAAGAGGTCGCGAAACTTGACCGAGCGGTTGCACTCGATGCACGGCACCGGCGTCTCGCCGAGCGCGTAGCTGTCGGCGAAATTGTCGATGACGGACTCGCGAAAGCGGTCCTCGTAGTCGAGCACGTAATGGGGAATGCCGAGCTTGGCCGCGACGTCGCGGGCGTCGTGGATGTCCTGGCCGGCGCAGCAGGCGCCCTTGCGATGGGTGGCCGCGCCGTGGTCATAGAGCTGCAGCGTGATGCCGACGACGTCGTAGCCTTCCGCCTTCAAAAGCGCAGCCGTCGTCGAGGAATCGACGCCGCCCGACATGGCAACGACGACCCTGGTATCCTCAGGACGGCCTTCGAGATCCAGACTGTTGAGCATGGGCCTTAAAGCGTTGTGGACGGCGGCGTTGGGCGATCCGCTGGGTGCTTCCGGCGGGACAACGGCGACCCGCGGGAACTGAGAGTTCCCGAATGGCGCGGCCTGCCCGGTCGAAAGCGGCTGAGAGCTGTCTCTTTAATATAGGCGGCCTTCCGGTGAAGCAATCACGGACCCCGCATGGTTTACGGCAATTCTTGCCGGGGAGGCAGAAATGGTGGGGCTTCGAGAGGCCTCGCGGCGGAGGCGCAAATTCGCCAAGGTATTGATTTGTCTCGATAAAACTTCATCGCGCAAAGATGGCCCGCTCCTTGCTACCTTTCATGGCGAAGATGTTTCCAAGGGGTTGCCTGTGGTCGGTCGTACGTCGGATGTAGCGGCAAGCGTGCAAGTGCAGAGTGCGCAGCAAAAGCCTGCCCGGTCGCAAGCCCCGAAAGACAGCTCCGCAAACGATTCCTTCGGCTCGCTGGTGGACAGCAACACCCAGGCGATCAACGACAGCCCGGCGTCCTCCGCACAGGACACCCCGCGGCGGCCGGATTCATCGTCCTCCGCCTCGGACAAGAGCCCGCGCGATCGCGCGGCGAGCGACCAGTTCTCGCAGAGCAAGGCCAGCGACGACGCCGACAATTCCGCGTCCGCCAAGAGCGACGCCAAGAACGACTCGACCGCCGATGCGGCCAAGGCTGATAGCAAGACCAAGGACAAGCCGAAGGCGTCCGACGCCAAATCGGCCGACAAGTCTGCGGACAAGTCCGACGAGACCAAAGCGGACAAGGCCGACGGCACCGATGGCCTCGCCGCCGCCGTCGATACCGCGGCCGCCGCGCAGATTGACGCGACGCAGGCCGCCGTGCCCGATCCGAATGCACTCGTGGTGGCCGTGCCGGTCGATCCCAACGCGACCGCGAACCAGGCCGCCGGCCCCGCCTCCTCGCCGCTGACGATTGCCGCCGCCGGCATCGCCGCCAGCGCATCCATCACGGCGCAGATCGCCGGCACCAAGACCGATACCGCGACGCCGGGCGACAAGAGCGCCAAGACCGCGAGCGCCAAGGTCGATGCCGACACCTCGGTGACGCTGGCCGATGCCGCGACCGGCACGACCGATTCGACCGCGACCGATGCCAAGACCAATGGCGCCCTGATCGCCGCCGTCGACCAGGGCACGCCAAAAACCTCGTTCAAGGCCGCAGCCACTGCGCAAGGCGCGAGCGACGTCTCCAATATCGGTCAGGACACCAGCAAGGCGAACGCCGCGCAGACCTCGGCGACGGCAGCCTCCGCCACCACAGCGCATCCGCAAGCCGACAAGCCGCCGATCGACGCGAACGCGGCCGACACCAAGGCAGGGACTTCCGACCGCACCGCCGATGCCGCACCGGCGGCGGCAACACCGCATGCCCACGCGGGCATGCAGGCCGCTATCCCCACCACCGACGCCAGCGCGCAGGCGGCCTCCGCCATCCAAGCGCCGCTGACCAATACCACTTCGGCCGCGACCGCTTCGACCGCGACGCTCACGGCGACCGCGGCGAATGCCAATGCCATACCGATCAGCGGCGTGCCGATCGAAATTGTCGCCGCCGCGCGCGCGGGCAAGACCCGGTTCGACATCAGCCTCGATCCGCTCGACCTCGGCCGCATCGACGTCCGCATCAATGTCGACCGCAACGGCCAGGTCACCTCGCATCTCACCGTCGAGAAGCCGGAGACGCTGCAGATGCTGCGGCAGGACGCGCCGCAATTGCAGCGCGCGCTCGACGATGCCGGCCTCAAGACCGGCAGCAACGGGCTGTCCTTCAGCCTGCGCGATCAGAATTCATCGGGCCAGAACTCCGGCCAGAACCACGACAATGGCGGCAACGCCCGCCGGCTGATCGTCAGCGACGAGGACGCAGTTCCCGCGGCCCCGGTCGGGCGCAGCTACGGCCGCATGCTCGGATCGAGCAGCGGCGTCGACATCAGAGTGTGAGGAGTATTCGATCATGACCACCACGAATGCCGCCACTGCCCCATCCGTCGTCTCCGGCACAACGGACCTGCCGAAATCCTCGTCGAACCCCGGCCTGGGCTCGACCACCGGCGCGACGCTCGCCGGCAACTTCCAGACCTTCCTGACGCTGCTGACGACGCAGCTGCAGAACCAGAACCCGCTCGATCCGCTCGATACCAACCAGTTCACGCAGCAGCTGGTGCAGTTCGCCGGCGTCGAGCAGCAGCTCAAGACCAACGACTCGCTGTCCCAGCTCGTCACCCTGCAACAGACCACGCAGGCGACCCAGGCGCTTGGCTTCGTCGGCAAGACCGCCCTGGTCGACGGCACCACCGGGACCATGACGAATTCGTCGGCGACCTGGCATCTCAACGTGCCGAGCGACGCCACCGTCGACATCACCATCGCCAATGCCAGCGGCCAGACCGTGTTCACAGGCAAATACACCGCCGGCGCGGGCACCGACGTCCCGTTCACCTGGAACGGAATGGGCAATGACGGCACGCAATGGCCCGACGGCAAGTACACGATCTCGGCCACGGGCAAGGATGTCGCCAACAACAATGTCGGCATCGCCGCGCAGGTGCAGGGCACGGTGTCATCCGTCGACCTGACCCAGTCGCCGCCGCTGCTGACCATCGACGGCTCCAGCTACACCCTGAGCCAGGTCAAGAGCATCATCGCGACGGCCAGCAATTAAAGGCGGAATGTCGCGACTGAATATTCGGTGTCGTCCTGGCGAAAGCCAGGACGCATAACCACCGCAAGTCGTTTTGGCGCGAGGACCTGACCCCGGGTCGTCGTAGCAACTCCTCCCTGGGGTAATGGGTCCTGGCGTTCGCCAGGACGACAATTGGGGCCTTGCAGCGTCGCGCGCAGGCCTGGTTCGTTAGTAAAGTATTTACGAACACCCCCCTCGGCCCGCCTGGACGCACCGTCCCGCCGGTCGAGACGGCTGCGTTCCAGCCATTTTCAACGAGAATTGTATTGAAGCCTTAGGCTTAGCGGATTTTTAAGCCGGCGCGCGTAGGGTTCCTGAGTGAGTTCAGTGGTTGAGAGTTTGTGAGTACGCCATGACAGAACCCCATCGCCCGAGGGTAAAATACGTCATCGGGCCGGACGGTAGTCCGTTGACGATTGCGGATCTGCCTGCACCCGGCACCAAACGCTGGGTCATCCGCCGCAAGGCCGAGGTCGTCGCCGCAGTCCGTGGCGGTCTTCTCTCCCTCGAGGAGGCCTGCAGCCGTTATACCCTGACGGTTGACGAATTCCTCTCCTGGCAGTTTTCGATCGACCAGCATGGTCTGGCGGGACTTCGCACCACCCGTATCCAACAATATCGCCAGTAGGCAATCCGGAAATCTGCGGCTTTTGACGAAAATCGGCCTCGCCTTGCGAGGCCGATTTTTTTCATGTTTCGTTTTGGCGCGACTTTTGTCGCAGCTCTTAACCTTCGTTAACCATATCGAAACCATCACCTAGGCAATAATTGCCCAGTCGGCCTTTCCTGTGAAAGCAGCCGAATCTGTCGGGGCGGTTGCTTGCAAGGTCTTGCGGACTTTCTGAAGGGTATTGGAGCCGCCCGGTTCGGGGCGATGATCGCGGTCACCGCCGCGCTCGTCGGCTTCTTTGCGTTCGTCATCATGCGCGTCACCACGCCGCAGATGACGACGCTGTTCACCGACCTCAGCGTCGAGGACTCCTCGGGCATCATCAAGGACCTGGAGCGCCAGGGTATCCAGTTCGAGCTGCGCAACGAGGGCACCATCATCATGGTGCCCAAGGACAAGGTCACCCGCCTGCGGATGAAGCTCGCCGAGGGCGGCCTGCCCAAGGGCGGCGGCGTCGGCTACGAGGTGTTCGACAAGTCGGATGCGCTCGGCACCACCTCTTTCGTCCAGAACATCAACCATCTCCGCGCGCTGGAAGGCGAGCTCGCCCGCACCATCCGCGCCATCGACCGCATCCAGGCCGCCCGCGTCCATTTGGTGCTGCCCGAGCGCCCGCTGTTCTCGCGCGAGGCGCCGGAGCCGTCGGCCTCGATCGTGGTTCGGGTCCGCGGCGCGCTGGAAGCCCAGCAGATCCGCGCCATCCGCCACCTCGTCGCCTCGGCCGTGAACGGGCTGAAGCCGCAGCGGGTCTCGATCGTCGACGAGACCGGACAGCTGCTCGCCGACGGCGCCCAGACCGATCCGGACCAGCAGATCGGCGACGAGCGCCGCACCGCCTTCGAGAAGCGGATGCGCAAGCAGGTCGAGGACATCGTCTCCTCCGTGGTGGGCACGGGACGCGCCCGGGTCCAGCTCTCCGCCGATTTCGACTTCAACAAGATCACCCAGACCTCGGACAAGTACGATCCCGAAGGCCGCGTGCTGCGCTCGAGCCAAACCCGCGAAGAGCAGAGCATGACCGCCGACAACAATGGCCAGGTCACCGTCAACAACGAGTTGCCCGGCAATCAGCAGAACGGCGGCGTCGCGGCCAAGGACCAGAGCAAGAAGAGCGAAGAGACCAACAACTACGAGATCTCCCGCACCACCAAGACCGAGGTGACCGAGGCCGGCCGGGTCAACCGCATCTCGGTCGCGGTGCTGGTCGACGGCATCTACTCCAAGAACGAGAAGGGCGATCTGGCCTACCAGGACCGCACCAAGGAGCAGCTCGATCGGATCGCCACGCTGGTACGCTCGGCGATCGGCTTCGACCAGAAGCGCGGCGACCAGGTCGAGGTCGTCAATCTGCGCTTTGCCGACGCCCCCTCCACCACCCCGATCGCGGAGCCGAGCGGCTTGCTCGGCATGCTCCAGTTCACCAAGGACGACGTCATGTACTTCGTCGAGCTTGGAGTGATGATGCTGCTCGGCCTGGTCGTGCTGTTCCTGGTCATCCGGCCGCTGGTCAGGCGCATCCTGGCATCGGACGAAGTCGCAGCCGCCATCTCCGGCGTCCTCACCGGTCCGGCGAGCGACGAGGCCGCCCCCGCCAGCCAGCCGCTCCTGCCGAGCGGCGCTGCGAGCGCGATCGACGTCGCCACCGTCCAGGGCCAGGTCCATGCCCAATCCGTCCATCGCGTCGGCGAACTCGCCGAGCGCAATCCCAACGAGACGGTCGCCATCATCCGCCAATGGCTGACCGAACCCGCGAAATAATCGAGAAGTGATCTGACATGGCCGCTGCCCTGCAAAACGCCAATTCCAACGACATCACCAGCGTGATCTCCACGCTCGGTCAGCGTGCCGTCGGCCGCGCGGGTGCCAAGACCGAAGCAGTACCGGGGCCGAAGCGCGCCGCGATCCTGATGCTGGCGCTCGGCGAGCAATATGGCGGCAAGATCTGGGGCTTGCTTGACGACGACGAGGTGCGCCAGCTCTCCCTGGAGATGTCGACGCTCGGCACCGTCGAGGTCGACACGGTGGAGGACATGCTGCTTGAGTTCGTCTCGCGGATGTCGGCCTCCGGCGCGCTGATGGGCAATTTCGACGCCACCGAGCGGCTGCTCCAGCAATACCTGGCCCCCGAGCGCGTCAACGGCATCATGGACGAAATCCGCGGCCCCGCCGGCCGTAACATGTGGGAGAAGCTCTCCAACGTGCAGGAAGAGGTGCTCGCCAACTACCTCAAGAACGAATATCCGCAGACCATCGCGGTCGTGCTGTCGAAGCTGAAGCCGGAACACGCCGCCCGCGTGCTCGGCATCTTCCCCGAGGATCTGGCGCTCGACGTCGTCAATCGGATGCTGAAGATGGAGGCGGTGCAGAAGGAGGTGATCGAGAGCGTGGAGAAGACGCTGCGGACCGAATTCATGTCCAATTTGTCCCAGACCCGCCGACGCGACGCCCACGAGGTGATGGCGGAAATCTTCAACAATTTCGACCGCCAGACCGAAACCCGCTTCATCACCTCGCTGGAAGAGGACAACCGCGAATCGGCCGAGCGCATCAAGGCGCTGATGTTCACCTTCGACGACCTCGTGAAGCTGGATTCCGGCTCCGCCCAGACCCTGATGCGCAACGTCGACAAGGACAAGCTCGGCGTCGCGCTCAAGAGCGCCAACGAGGACGTCCGCAACTTCTTCTTCGGCAACATGTCTTCTCGTGCGGCCAAAATGCTCCAGGACGACATGGCGGCGATGGGTCCGGTCCGCCTGCGCGACGTCGACGAGGCCCAGGCGCTGCTGGTCAATCTCGCCAAGGACCTCGCCGCCAAGGGCGAGATCATGCTGACCAAGAACCGCGCCGACGACGAGCTGGTGTATTGATGGCCGCTCCGGCAAAATTCCTGTTCGACAACGACTTCGCCGCGCCCGACCGGACGCGCGAGAAGGCCGCAACCGCGGCCGAGATCGCCCAGAAGGTCGCAGAAGCCGAGGCGCGCGCCTATCAGGACGGCTTCGCCGCCGGCCAGCGCGAGGCCAAAGCCGAGAGCGACCGCCGTGTCGCGCTCGCCATGGAAGAGATCAACATCGCCATCCGAGGCATCGCTTCGGGCATCGGCAACATCGAATCCAAGATGGAGACCGAGGCGGTCGACGTCGCGGTCGCGGTGGCGCGCAAGCTGTGCGCCGATCTGGTCGCCGCCGAGCCGCTCGGCGAGATCGTCGCGCTGGTCAAGGACTGCTTCTCGCATCTGGTCGCGACGCCGCATCTCGTCGTCCGCATCAACGACGCGCTCTACGATGCCGCGCGCGAGAACATCGAGCGGCTGGCCAGGCAGAACGGCTTTGAAGGCCGGCTGGTGATTCTGGCCGAGCCCGAGATTGCCACCGGCGACTGCCGGATCGAATGGGCCGATGGCGGCGTCGTGCTGGAGCGCGCCGCCATCGCGGCCAAGATCGACGAAATGGTGGGGCGCTACGTTGCGTCCCGCAGGGGGAGTTAAATCATGAGCGACACTGACGGACAGGTCCCGCTGCCCGATCTCAACGGCCCGATGCCGCCTACCGGCACCGACGTCGGCTACAACGAAGACGAATACGCGACGCGCGCCGCCGCCGACCTCGAGGCCGTATTCGACGTGCCGGTGCAGGTCTCGGCCGTGCTCGGCCGCTCCAAGATGGACGTCAGCGAGCTGTTGAAGCTCGGACCGGGGACCGTGCTCGAGCTCGACCGGCGCGTCGGCGAGGCCATCGACATCTACGTCAACAACAAGCTGGTCGCCCGCGGCGAAGTCGTCCTGGTGGAGGACAAGCTCGGCGTGACCATGACTGAAATCATCAAGACTGAACGCGCCTAAAGCGACGACGCGCGGCAGCGCGACCAGACGGACAGGAGACTGACATGCGGCTTCTCATCGTTGGCACATTGAAGGGCCAGCTCACCACCGCCACCAAGATCGCGATGGCGAACGGCGCCACCGTGACCCACGCCGAGGATAACGAACAGGCGATGCGCGTGCTGCGCGGCGGCAAGGGCGCCGACCTGCTGCTGGTGGACGTCGCCCTCGACATCCGCGACCTCGTGATGCGTCTGGAGGCCGAGCACATCCACGCCCCGATCGTCGCCTGCGGCATCACCAACGACGCCCGCGCCGCGGTTGCCGCGATCCATGCCGGCGCCAAGGAATACATCCCGCTGCCGCCGGACCCGGAACTAATCGCAGCGGTGCTGGCTGCCGTCGCCAACGATTCCCGCGAGCTGGTCTATCGCGACGAGGCAATGGCCAAGGTGATCAAGCTCGCGCAGCAGATCGCGGGCTCGGACGCCTCGGTGATGATCACCGGCGAGTCCGGGACAGGCAAGGAAGTGCTGGCCCGCTACGTCCACACCCGCTCGGCACGGGCCAAGCGCCCGTTCATCTCGATCAACTGCGCCGCGATCCCCGAGCATCTGCTGGAGTCCGAGCTGTTCGGCCACGAGAAGGGTGCCTTCACCGGCGCGATCGCCCGCCGCATCGGCAAGTTCGAGGAGGCAACCGGCGGCACGCTGCTGCTCGACGAAATCTCGGAGATGGACGTCCGCCTGCAATCGAAACTGCTCCGCGCCATCCAGGAGCGCGTGATCGACCGTGTCGGCGGCACCAAGCCCGTCCCGGTGGACATCCGCATCATCGCGACCTCGAACCGCAACCTGGTGGACGCGGTGCGCGAGGGCACGTTCCGCGAGGACCTCTTGTTCCGGCTCAACGTCGTGAACCTGAAGATTCCGCCCCTGCGCGACCGTCCCGCCGACATTCTCGAACTCGCCCAGCACTTCGTGAAGAAATACGCCGAAGCCAATGGCGTGCCGATGCGCCCGATCTCGGCGGAAGCGCGCCGGGTGCTGTCCACCAACCGCTGGCAGGGCAACGTCCGCGAACTCGAAAACACCATGCACCGTTCGGTGCTGATGGCGCAGGGCGACGAGATCGGCGCCGATGCGATCCTCACGCCCGACGGCGACCGCCTCGACCTCGCCAAAACCGTGCCGGCCGTGGCGCATGCCACCATGGCCGCCGAGCAGGTGACGCGGGCCCTGGTCGGCCGCACCGTCGCCGATGTGGAGCGCGACCTGATCCTGGAGACGCTGAAGCACTGCCTCGGCAACCGGACCCATGCCGCCAATATCCTGGGCATCTCGATCCGGACGCTGCGCAACAAGCTCAACGAATATTCCGACGGCGGCATTCCGATCACGCCAGCCGGCACGCCGGGTGAATATCCGAGGATGCCAATGGTGGGGGCGTAAGATCCACGCCGATTGAGAGAATGCGAATGCCCGGGCCCAGCCCGGGCATTTTTGTTTGAGATAGAACGTCACCGCACGCCACGCCCCAGTGTCGTCCCGGCGAAGGCCGGGACCCATAACCACAGGGAGTAGTTTGGCGAAGATTCGTCGTTCGGTACTCTTACCGCCCTTCGCCGATAGATTCCGCGGTATCGGTCCCGGCCTTCGCCGGGACGACGGTGAAGAGATATCCCGCCTTGAACCGCGGCATGGCCGCACCGCATCCGGCGACTAGGTCAAGCCCCCACAAGGCCCTATAACCCCGCGTGAGAACCACGCGAGGGTCAACATGTCTCAAGCTCAAATCACGGACTGGCTGGCGACGCAGCGGCAGGCGATGATCGACCTGCTGCGCGATGTCGTGAACATCGATTCCGGGTCCTATGACAAGGAAGGCGTCGATGCGGTCGGGGCGCGGTTTGAGCAGCATTTCGCCGAGCACGGCATTCCGTTCCGGCGCGAAAGCCACGGTACTTTCGGCGATGCGATCCACGCCGAGGTAGCAAAACCCGGCAGCAACGAGAAGCCGGTGCTGTTGATGGGACATCGCGACACCGTGTTCGGCAAAGGCGAGGCCGCGCGGCGTCCGTTCACGATTCAAGACAAGCGCGCCTATGGTCCTGGTGTTGCGGACATGAAGTCCGGCGTCGTCATGAACATATTCGTGGCAACCGCCTTCCACAAATTCGGCGGCAATCCGCACCCGATCAAGCTGCTGATCACCTCGGACGAGGAGATCGGCTCGCCCTCCTCACGGCCGGTGATCGAGCGCGAAGGACGCGCCGCGCGCGCCGTGATCAATTCCGAGCCAGGCCGCCCGACCGGCAATATCGTCACCGGCCGCAAGGGCGGCATCTTCATGCATTTCGCCATCATCGGCAAAGCCGCGCATTCCGGCGCCAATTTCGCCGCCGGCGTCAGCGCAATCGGCGAGCTCGCGCACAAGATCGTGCATATCCACGCGCTGACTGATCTCGACAAGGGCATCACGCTCAATGTCGGCCTCGTCTCGGGCGGGCAATCCGTCAACACGACCGCGCCTTACGCTGAAGGGCAGATCGACCTGCGCTATGTCGATCCCGCCGACCGCGCGAGGGTGATGGCCGCGATCGAGACCATCATCGCGACACCTTACGTGCCCGGCACCAGCGCGACGCTGACGGTCAAGGGCGAGTTCGTGCCGGTGGTGCAGAGCGCCGATTCAAAGGCGTTGTTCGAGAACTATCAGGCCGCCGCAAAGCAGGCCGGCCTCACCACGCTCGAAGGCGAGTTCTCCGGCGGCTGCGCCGATTCCGGCTTCACCGCCGCGGTCGGAACGCCGACCATCTGCGGACTAGGCCCGGTCGGCGGGCTCGCGCACACGCCGGAGGAATATCTCGAGCTCGACAGCATCGTGCCGCGCGCGCAGGCGCTGGCGCTGGCGATCTTGCGGGGGTGAAAACAGGTGCCGCGCCCGCCCGCGAAAACCTCACGAATAGCTCGGCGCATCCGGCCTGCGGAATATCTGGATGGGGTCGCCCGGCACGATCGGATGGCCGCTGAACATCGCATAGGCATAGAGCGCGAGATAGGCGATCGCGAGCGCGCCGACCGCATAGAAAGCCCAGGTCGCGACGCGTTTCATCATTGCGCTCCATTGCTGTCCCGGCGGGAGGCTCAGGCTAGAGCGATGACGGGGAAAAGGCCAGCCTGCACGGCCCGTGGCCGCGGCGATCAAACGCCGCGCCGGACCTGGGTGGGAACGCTGACGTCCGCAAGCCGGAGTGCGTCTTCGTCCTGATCCACCGCCACGTACTGGCCGTGCCAATAGGCCAGCGCAGCATTGCGGGTCGAATTCCTGACGTCTCGCACCCGCCCGATGACGATGCCGTGCGAATGGCGCTCGAATATCTCCTCGACTTCGCAATCGACGGCGGACAATGCGCCGACCAGCAGCGGAACACCCGAGACCGCCGTCACCCATCTGGCGCCCGCGAAACGATCGGCACCCTTGATCCCGCCCTTGCCGGCAAAGCGCTCGGCGATGTCGAGCTGATCGGCCGCGAGGATGTTCACGCCGAAAGCGCCGTGGCGACGGATCAGCGGGAAGGAGGAGGCGTCGCGGTTGATGCTGACGATCAGCGTCGGCGGATCGACCGAGAACGAGCTGACCGAGGTGACGGTCATGCCCGTGATGTCCTTGCCCCGTCCGGCGGTGATGACGCTGACGCCGCCGGTGAGATGGCGCATGGCGCCGCGGAAATCGGCGGAGGAGACGGGGATTTCAGTCATGAGATCGCGGGGCACTACATTCATGGCATACTCCCCGAAGTGGGGTTCCCTCTATTTAGGTACGATCGTCCGCCGACAAAAGGTGGCTCAGGATCGAGCCTTCGAGACCCGCGAGCTCGGCCGAGCCGCGTTGGCGGGGCCGGGCCGTGTTAACCACGACGTCATGGGCGATCCGCCCTTCCTCGATCACCAGCACCCGGTCGGCCAGCGCGACCGCCTCGGCGACATCGTGGGTCACCAGGATCGCGGTAAAGCCCTGATCGCGCCAGACGCGCTCCAGCAACCGCTGCATCGAGATGCGGGTCAACGCGTCCAGCGCGCCAAGCGGCTCGTCGAAGGCGAGCACACGGGGACGCGAGACCAGCGCGCGGGCAAGAGCTACGCGCTGCTTCTGGCCGCCCGACAGTACCGAGGGCCACTGGTCGCGCTTGTCGGTCAGTCCGACTTCGGTCAACGCCTTATCGGCGCGTGTATGCGCATCACTGGATGAACGATCGCGACCGAGGCCGACCTCGACATTGGAGAGAACGCGGGCCCAAGGCAACAGCCGCGGCTCCTGGAACATCACGCGGATATCCTCGGGCTTCACGGCGTCGCCGAGCGAGATGCTACCGGCGTCGAACTTCTCCAGGCCCGCGATGAGGCGCAGCAGCGTGCTCTTGCCGCAGCCGCTCTTGCCCACAATCGCGACGAACTGGCCGGCGGGGATGTGCAGGTCGATGCCGCGCAGCACCTCGTTGTCGCCGTAGGATTTGCGCAAGCCGCGGATGCTGAGCGGCAGGCCAGATGTCTGCACCGGGCGCTCCTCGCGCACGACGCGGGCGTGAGGCGCGAAATGGGCGCGGCTGGCGAGTTCGGTGTCCGGAAGGGAGGTACGAAGGGCTGTCTGCATGTGATTCCCAGTATGTCTGCTCAGCGTTTCCAATAAGCGGGGTGCCAGGAGAGCGTCAGGCGCTCCAGCACGCGGGAGGCGCTGTCGGCGAGCTTGCCGAGCAGCGCGTAGATCAGGATCGAGAGCACCACGACGTCGATCAGCATGAACTCGCGCGCCTGCATCGCCATGTAACCGAGGCCCGAGGACGCCGCGATGGTCTCGGCGACGATCAAGGTCAGCCACATGATGCCGAGCGCAAAACGGATACCGACGAAGATCGAGGGCAGCGCGCCCGGGAAGATCACCCGGCGGAACAGCTCGCCGTCGGTCATGCCGTAGATGCGGCCCATCTCGATCAGCTGCGGGTCGACGGTGCGGATGCCGTGCAGCGTGTTGAGGTAGATCGGGAAGAACACGCCGAGCGCGACCAAAAACAGCTTCGCGCTCTCGTCGATGCCGAACCACAAAATGACAAGCGGGATCAGCGCCAGATGCGGCACGTTGCGCACCATCTGCAGCGTGGTATCGGTGAGCTTTGACGACAGTTGCGACAGGCCGTTGGCGAGGCCGAAGGCAAAGCCGATGCTGCCGCCGATCAGGAAGCCGATCGAGGCGCGCCAGAACGAGACCCAGATGTTGCGAACGAGCTCGCCGGAGAGCAGCAGCTTCCAGCCCGCAAGCAACACGTCGCTCGGCGCCGGCAGCACCCGCGTCGGCACGAAGCCGGTGACGCTGGCGACCTGCCAGATCGCGATGATGGCGAGCGGCACGATCCACTGGATCAGGCCGTCCGCGCGCGGCAGGCGCAAGCCGCGGGGAAGCGAAACGCTGTCGATCAGGCTCATGATTGCGACACCTGCTGCTGCGGACGATAATCGCTGCCGACCGTTTCACCAAAAGGGCCACCGTTGAAGTGCAGCTTGGTCACGTTGCTGGGCTGCTCCAGCGAGAGCAGCGGAAACACCAGCTCGGCGAAACGATAGGCTTCCTCCAGATGCGGGTAGCCCGACATGATGAAGGTATCGATGCCGATGTCCTGATACTCCTTGATGCGGGCCGCGACCGTCTGGGCGTCGCCGACCAGCGCCGTGCCGGCTCCGCCACGCACGAGACCGACGCCGGCCCACAGGTTCGGGGCGATCTCGAGCTTGTCGCGCTTGCCGCCATGGAGCTGCGCCATGCGCTGCTGGCCGACCGAATCCATCCGCTCAAAGTTCTTCTGCGCGGTCGCGATGGTCTCATCGCTGACATGCTTGATCAGCTCATTCGCCGCACGCCAAGCCGCGTCGCTGGTCTCGCGGACAATCACGTGGAGCCGGATGCCGAAGGATAGTTTTCGACCGCGAGCCGCTGCGACCTCCCTCACCTTCGCGATCTTCTCCGCGACCAAGGCCGGCGGCTCGCCCCAGGTCAGATATTTGTCGACGGTATCGACGGCGACGTCGATGCCGGCATCCGACGAGCCGCCGAAATAGAGCGGCGGACGCGGCGACTGCACCGGAGGAAACAGCAGCTTGCCGCCTTCGACGTGGATGTGCTTGCCCTCGACATTGACGGTCTTGCCAGCGAGCAGCTCGCTATAGACGCTGAGGAACTCGCGGGTGACCTCGTAACGCTCGTCATGGGCGAGGAAGATGCCGTCGCCCTTGTTCTCGACGGGATCGCCGCCGGTGACGACGTTGACCAGGAGCCGGCCGTTGGTGATGCGGTCGAGCGTCGCGGTCATGCGCGCGGCCACGCTCGGCGATTGCAGGCCGGGCCTGACCGCCACGAGATAGCGCAGCCGCTCGGTGAACGGCGCGACCGAGGAGGCGACGATCCATGAATCTTCGCAAGACCGCCCGGTCGGCAGCAGCACGCCGAAATAGCCGAGCTGGTCGGCAGCCTGCGCGATCTGGCGCAGATAGTTGAAATTGACCTCGCGGCCGCCGATGCCGGTGCCGAGATAGCGGCCGTCGCCGTGGGTCGGCAGGAACCAGAGGATGTTGGCGTTCGCTTGCTTGCTGTGCGTGCTCATGATCCTGGCCTCCGCGCCACGTCGGAAATCTTGATGGATTTGGGGATCAGGTTGAGCGCGAAGAACGCGTCCGCAACCTGCTGCTGATCGGCGATGACGGCATCGGTCAGCGGCTTGATGCCGTAGGATTGCCGCTTCAGCGCGACCTCGACCACCGGGACTGACAGGCCGATCGAGGGCGCCAGCTGCTCGGCAACCGCGTGGATATCACCCTTGGCCCAATCGTCGACCGCGCCCAGCTCGGCCAGCACGGCGTCGACGATCTCAGGATGGGCTTCGAGGAATTTCTTCGAGGAGAAATAGAACTGGTAGTTCGCGACAATGTTCGTGCCGTCAGCGAGCGTGCGGGCGCCGGTCGCCGCTTCCGCGGCGGCCTGGAACGGATCCCAGATCACCCAGGCATCGACCGCGCCGCGCTCGAAGGCGGCGCGCGCATCGGCTGGCGCGAGAAACACAGGCTCGATCTCGGAATATTTGACGCCGACTTTCTCTAGCGCCTTGACCAGGAGGTAATGGACATTGGAGCCCTTGTTGAGCGCGACCTTCTTGCCCTTGAGGTCGGCGACCGATTTCAGCGGGCTGTCTTTCGGCACCAGGATCGCCTCGCCCTTCGGCGCCGGCGGCTCGTAGGCGACATACTGGATCGGCGCGCCGGCGGCTTGCGCGAAGATCGGCGGGGCTTCGCCGGTGTTGCCGAAATCGATCGCGCCGACATTGAGCGCCTCCAGCAGCGGCGGGCCGGAGGGGAATTCGGTCCACACCACCTTGTAGCCGTCGGCCGCTAGCTTCGGCTCCAGCGTGCCCTTGCTCTTGAGCAGCACCAGCTTGCCGTATTTCTGGTAGCCGATGCGGACCACCTTGTCCTGTCCGTAGGAGGTGCCGACCGCGGCGGCGACGATGCCGATCGACAGCACGATGGCCGCGATCAGACGCTGGATGATACGCCTCATGTTCAAACCCTTTTGAATGGGAAGCCTGGTTGGCACGATCAGGCTGCCGGGTTGCGCCAGACGATATCGCGGATCACGATCGGCTTCGGGATCAGGCCGAGCTTGTGGAACCGGTCGGCGACACCCTGCTGGGTCGTGACGACGTCGTCGGTGACCGGGCCGACCACGAAATTCGCGCGATTGGCGGCGAGGGTCTGGATGTCCAGCGGGACGCCGGTGATCGCGGCGAGCGATTTGGCGACCTCGTCGCGGTGCTGCTCGGCCCATTGACCGGCCGCGGTCGTCACATCGATGATCTGTTGCAGGACGGCGCCGTGATTCCTGGCGAAATCGCGATTGGCGATGAAGAAGGAATTTGTCTTGGTGACGTCGCGCGCATTGATCAGGATGCGGCCGCCCTGTTTGGTCTCGCCGATCGCGAAATACGGATCCCAGATCGCCCAGGCTTCGATGCTGCCATTGGCAAAGGCGGGCCCGGCATCCGGCGGCGTCAGATAGACCGGCGTGATGTCGGCATAAGTGAGGCCGGCTTTCTCCAGCGTCTGCACCACGATGTTGTGGGCGCTGGAGCCCTTGGTGAAGCCGACGCGCTTGCCCTTCAGGTCGGCGATGCCGCGGATCGGCGAGTCCTTCGGCACCAGGATGCCCTGCCCGTTGGTGATGGGCTGGCCGGCGGCATAGACGATCGCGGCGCCCGCCGCCTGGGCGAACACCGGCGGGGAATCGCCGACCGCGCCGAAATCGACGCTGCCGACATTCATCGCCTCCATCATCGGAGGCCCCGACGAGAACTCGACCCATTTCACGTCGATGCCCAAGGGCGCGAAATGTTTTTCCAGGGCGGCCTGCTGGCGCGTGATAACCAGCACGCCGGTCTTCTGGTAGCCGACACGAATTTCCTTTACCGCGCCTTGTGACGTTTTTTGTGCTTTGGCACTCGAAGCGAATGCGGCGACTGCCGCAGTTCCAACGGATAGTTTGAGAAAGTCCCGACGTTGCATCCGACACTCCCGGCCGCGTGCGGCCGTCCTTCATTCGTGCTCGGGAATGATGGTGCGGCTGATCGGAGGTGTCGAGACGCGCGGAAAAAAAGCGATGCAAGCACTGCGCGCATGGCGGAGCGCATGATTAATCTTTCAATCGGCGGAGCGAATGCAGGGGATATCTTTCCGCACGCAAATGTGAAAAACGCACGCGCCCGGCCAAGATTCAAGAAACCGCGAAAACAACCCCATGCACAGTAGCCGGGACGTGCGAAAACAATGACTTACGCCTTATCCGAAATTTCTTTGACTCGTCGGGCAAACAGGAGCAGGATGGCATCATGGCGGCGTTGCGGATGGACCGGTCCCTGCCGGACTAATGCAGCCATCTCACGGGCAGATTTTGCAGCCCGCGAAAGGCCCAGCCGCCGATCCGCACCGGTTCGTCGACGGCGATCTCGAGCCGGCCGGCACGTGCGAACAAGGTCGGCAGTGCGACGTCGGCAATCATGGCGCGCGAGGCCCAGGCACCGGCGCAGAAATGCGGACCGGCGCCGAACGCGACGCTCTTGGCCGTATCACGCCGCACGTCGAACTGGTCGGCGCGCTCAAAATGCTTCTCGTCGCGGTTGGCGGAGCCGAACATGAGGAATACGCGTTCATCGGTTTCGAACGCGACGTCGCGGATCGTCCACGGCTTTGCGATGCGCCGCGGCGACATGCCGATCGGCGAGATCCAGCGGGCATATTCCTCGAAGGCCTGGAGCCACGTCACCTCGCCCTTGCGCACGAGATCGAGCTGGTCTGGATGGCTCAGCAGCGCCCATACCGTGCCGGCGATCGCCTTGCGCGGCTCGTTCTGGCCGCCTGAGATCGCGAGTTTGACGTTGGCGCGCACGCTCTCCATCGCCATGCCCGACGCGAGCAGCACGCCGAGGATGCTCTGGTCGGGATGCTTGCGCATCACAGGCAGGATGTCGTCGATGGCGGCATCGATGCCCGACGTCGCCGCATGGCAACGCGCCTCGACGGCTGCGTCGCCGCTGTAATTGGCGATGCCCTCGATCATGCCCTGTGACCAGGCATCCATATCCGCAAAGCCGATGTTGGTGAGGCCGGTAATCGACTTCAGGCATTCGCCGGAGAACGGCAACGCGAAGTCGCGCATGAAATCGATCCGCCCGGGCTCGATCGCGTCGATGATGCGATCGGCATGGGCCTGGAACAGCGCGGCCCAGTGCGCCTTTACCGTCTTCGGCGACACCGTCGGAAACATCGCGCGGCGCTCGACCTGATGCGCCTCGCCGTCCTTGCGCATCATGTTGTGGCCCATCAGCCGGTTCATCAGGCCCGCGGGCTGGTGCGAGGAGAACACGTCGATCTGCTTCTCGGAGATCGAGATATCGTCGCGGCTCGTCAGCAGCGTCGAGCCGAGCTGCGGCACTAAGGCGATTGGCGCCTCCTTGCGCATTGTCGCGAGCATCGGGTACGGGTCGGCCCAGAACGCGACAGGGTCGATGTCGATGCGCGGCGCGGTGCTCAAGCTTCGCTCCATTGCTGATCACCGCCAACGTTAGCGGCTTCAGGAGGCGCCGTCTGTCCCCAGCGATTGGGACAGCTTCAGTTCAGGCCGCGCGGGCCGGCGAGCAGGCGCAGCACGATCGCAAACAGCTCGCTCTGTGACGAGATGCCGAGCCGCTCATAGGCCCGTTTGCGATAGGTCAGGGTCGAATGCAGGCTGATGCCGAGCGCCTGCGAGATCGCCTCGGAGCTGAAGCCCGAGAGGATGCGCCGGCAAACGTCCTGCTCGCGCGGGGTGAGGCTGGCGAGCGGCGCGCGCGTCGCGAAGAGCGCGGCGAGAGACTGCTCGGTCGTCGCCGCCGAGCCGTGCTGGAAATGGCGTGCCACGCTCGCACTGATGGCTGGCGCGATGGCCTCAAGCCGCGCACGCTGGGCGTCGCTGAAGCGGCCCTGGACAGCGATGCGATAGAAATTGACGTAGAAACAGGTATCGTCGACCCAGATCGCGGTCGCGCATTTGTCGACGATGCCGGAATCCACAAAGAACATTTTGCGGTAGCGGGCGCCGTACATGCGCGGCGCGAAGGCGGGCAGCACGAGCGTCGCGCGGGCCTCGCCTTCGAACAACGCATCGCGGTTGGGATCGGATTGGTGGAACTGCCCGGCATAGGCGGCGCCGAGATCGCCGCCGATCGGGATGTTGCCGGCATCGAGCAGGCAGTGTGCGGCGCCCGCGCGGCTCAGCGCGAACACCATGCAATGCCCGACCCCGGCCTGCCGGCGCAGTGTATCGATCAGGATATCAGGGAAATCCGGACGACCGATGGCAAGCACCGCGGGCGTGACATCCCCAACTGCCGGATTTGCGGGCGTCCCGCGAGGGCGCATCGTTTTCTCCCCATCGCCTTTTGACGAAATTTATCAGCAATGGCCGCGCAGCGGAAGGCGGGTGTCGCCGGATATCTGCCGTAACGCCGCAAGCCAGGCGGACGAAGGATGCCCCCTCAGTCGGCACTTTTGCGCAAAATCTTGTCCATCGCTTTTCCCTTGGCCAGCTCATCGATCAGCTTGTCCAGGTAGCGGATCTCTCGCATCGTCGGCTCTTTGACATCCTCGACCCGGACGCCGCAAACCACGCCCTTGATCAGGGCTCGCGAAGGATTGATCTTGGGGGCTTTCGCAAAGAAGGTTTCGAAGTCCGTCCGCTGTTCCAGTTGAGCTTCCAGCTCCTTCTGACCATAGCCTGTCAACCAGGAGATGACCTGATCGACCTCTGCCTTCGTGCGTCCTTTCTTTTCCGCCTTCGCAACGTAAAGCGGGTAAACGCTTGCGAAGCTGGTGGTGTAGACGCGGTGTTTTGCCATGACCACTCCAGGGGATCACTCGTCAGGAACGTAGAGGCTTGAGACTATACCGTAATCCTTCGCCACCACATCCGCCGACGGTGGCCGACAGAGACCTGCCTTCTGTGGAGTTTGCCTGCAGAAGCTCTGACTGGAAAGTCCGTGGAAGGAAAATGCTGCAAAACTTCCCCGTGCCACGATCGCTGTCGACGCCGCCAGTTCAGGTCACATGGTTCTCTACGGGACGGGCAGTGGTCTCAACCTGTCCGCTTTCGCCCTCACCGACGCAACGCTCTGCATGTGGAAGTGAACGAAGCTCTGGGCTAGCTAGTGATGCGCCGTTGCGTAAAAACGCGCCGCCGGTCGGCTACGGCTTTTCAAACAAGGCATCGTTATTGGCGCGCCAAGCCGGGTCGGAGAGCCACTTATATTCCTGGTCAGGCATGACAGGCACCGTTTTCATGACTTCCTTCCCAATGGGAAGAAAGAAACTTGATCGATCCTGCGTAACCTTCAGCGATCGGATCGGCACCACGATGCTGTCCTTTCCAGTGGTGAAAAATCCGCCCGAGGCGACGATCGCGTAGTCCCTTCCATCTTTTGTGCCAAAGACGATGTTACGCACCTCGCCGACGATCTTGTCATCGGAACTGCGGACCTCCGCCCCAATCATCTCGTCAGTCCTCAAACCGGGCGTAAGTTGGTCGATCTTTATTAACGGCTTGGCGTCTTTCTTGTCACGGCTGCCTAAAGTCGCTCCGCGTCTGATTTTCGGTTCACGAGCAGCAATTTGCTTATCGGCCTCTTCCTCATCATTGTCTCCCAACGACCCCATCGGCGGCCCCGCGATGAGTTCGCGAATGTTGGCGAGGAGACGCTCACAGTCGTCATGCCGTCCATAAGATCGAAGCGTGAAAGCGGCATCTCTTAGACTCCGAAGGTCGCGTACGGCCTGACTGTTAGCTGGTCCTCGAAACCGGGGATTTTGCTGAATGGCCTCCTCCAGCCCTGCGTCGGCAATTTGGCACTCAGCCAACGCCTGGGTGACGCCGCCGGAAACGATCAGCGCAGCCATCAACAAGGTCCGTATGGTCTTCATTGCAACTCACCTTTCTGGGACTGGGGTAATTCATCACACCACGCTGGTCAGCTCACGGATCGCGTCGATGATTTGCAGCGGCTGGTAGGGCTTGGGGAAAAACAGGGCGCCCGCCGGAAGATCACCGGCTCGTATTTTGACATGACCTGAGGTTGCAATGATTCTAACTGGCGGCCAGCGGTTCCTGACAGCCGCCGCCAATTTCAAACCGTTCATTGAACCGGGCATATCGATGTCGGTGAATACAAGGCGGACATCAGAGTTGCATTCGAGCATCTGAATGGCCTCCTCGGCGTTGGTTGCCTCTAGCACTTCGAATCCGGCCGCGCGGAGCACGTCAACTACGTCCATGCGAATGAACGCTTCGTCTTCGACAACAAGGACTCGGATGGGTGGAGTGGCCAAGGCCATGTAAGAGAACCCTCAAGACTTCAATGCAGAACCCGGAATAGCCTTCAGTTCGCATCGAGCGATTGTTGAGGGTGATCAAGAGGAAGCCGGATTGTGAATAGCGCTCCCCTCGGTATATTTGTTGAGATCGTAAGCTCGCCCATCAACTGCCTGACCAGGCCGCTGACGACCCGGAATCCGAGACTCTTCCGCGGCTGGTTGATGTCAAACCCGTCGGGTAGCCCTGCGCCCTGATCGGAGATTTCGACCAGCAGATGTCCGTCGATCTCGCGGGCGTCTACAGCGATGACACCCGGCCCATCGACATAGGCATATTTAATCGCGTTTGTGACGAGCTCGTTCACCAGCAAGCCCAGAGGAATGGCCTTGTCCGCGGATATGACGATGGGATCCGAACGATATTGAAGCCTGTGTTCCGGCGCCGAACTCTGAAGATTTCTGCAAAGATGCTCGACGAAATCGGCAAGATCGACGAATCCGACCTTGCTGCCGCGCCAGAGATGATCATGCACTTCCGCGATCGAAGCGACGCGCATGGCGGCGTTTTCCAATGCGTGCTTCACATCGACGGAATCCGACCCACGTGCTTGCACACGTAGCAGGCCAACGACTGAGGTGAGGCTGTTCTTGACGCGATGACTCATCTCACGCGTGAGCAATGCTTCGTGCTCAAGAGCTTCCTGAAGCTTGGCGTCGGCGTGTTGGCGCTCAATCGCGATGCCGAGCAGGCCTGCGAAACCAGCCAGGAAATCCGCATCAGCGTCGTCGAATTGTCCGGGATCGTGACTATCGGCCTCGAGAACACCGAACGGCACGTCGCCCTCGCCACCTCGCCTGATAAGCACGTTGATCGCACGTTTGATGCCATGCTTGGCCAGAAGCGCCGGCGTCCGGAAACGTGTCTCTTCCTGCAAGTGATTGGAGATGACCGATTGGCCGGTCTGGTAGGCAAAGCCCGCGGGCGATTCGATATCAGCACCGAGCGTTACGTGATCTACTGTCCCCGCCGGCCAGCCGATCCCGGCACGCACGATCAAACGCTTCTCGTCGGGAAGATATTCCAGAACCTTGGCGTATGAGCATCCCAGACCGCGAGCACTGAGTTCTGCCGCATGCTGAAGAATCTGCCTGAAGTCACGGGTTTGCAGTGCAGCCGTACCGAACTCCCTGAGGAGAGCCTGTTGGCGGCGACGGTATGGAAGCTCATCCTGGCGATCGAGGGAGGCATCGGAGGCCATTCCTGAAACCAGCCTCGGTTCGGAGGGCATTAAATCGCCAATTCTGGATTGCGTCTTTCGCAGAAGCGCGGCGATACGCGGTGGCTTGAAGAAGCGCCGACCAATTTCTACAACGCCGCAAGCGGTTCTTTGTTCCCCCGGAGCAATCAATCGAGCTCGAAATGACTCGATGGCGGTTTCGAGGCTTTGGAAGGAGCCCCCCAGCGGCCGTGTCAACCGCCACCACGCAAGCCGTCTCAAAGCTTCGCTTTCCGCTCACAGAATACGCGGGAGTGTCTGGTGGCACACGTTGCCAACCCGCAGCGAAAGAAGCATCGCCATTCGCTCTGATGAATCCATTGAAACAAAAGGCTGCCGATAAGCCTTAACAATGTCTTATGAGCTCCAACATCATTGGGGCCAGGTTTGATTGGAACGAAAATGGACGCCGAGCAGCTCGCCGAGAAGTTCCGACAGAAATTATCCGCAGCGGTTGTCGAAAAGGAGAGGCAGACGACTATCGCTGAGGAAAACAAGGACAAGCGAACCGCCGACATCGAGCACTGCAAGCGGGCGATGGAGCGCGAGGTCATTCCTTTTCTGGAAGAGCTGAAGCATCATCTCGGCGAAGACCTGTTCTCCTTTTCTCCGCAGATCGAGCGGAATGATCACCGTCCCGTCGGGGTTACTTTTACCGTGGGCAACGGTGCTGCGACGAGCATCTCAACTGCACTTGGCAACATCGTTGTGACCCGCATCGTCGGCAGCGGAACCAGGAAGGGCGCTCCTTTTGTCTATGCCCCGGATGTCGAGCCCTACATTTCAAACTCGGGTGATCTGACGCGGGACAAAATAGCGAAGCTGGTTGAGATGGTGATCGACGACTAGGCGAACACCAACACGGCTTTATGTTTAAGACACCATGGCTGTAGAAGGATGCGGACAGCGTCTTGAGAAAATCGCCGCCGAAAACTCGTGCGCCGGCAGGTTGACGGTGCGGAGGCGCACTCGACTTCGTGGTCGTCCCTACCGGGGTGCCGCAACACGCTGCCCTACCCCGCCGCCGCCTTCGCCGGCCCCACGCTGACCGCGAGCTTGCCGTAGCGGTCGGTGAAGGCCTCGGTGTCGATTTCCTCGAGCTTGATCTCGCCGCTCATGACGCCCTGCTTCCAGGCCGCCTGCGCCGGATCATTCTGGAATTCCGGCATCACCTCGCGGCCGAACAGCTCCAGCGATTCGCAGATGTGCTCGTGGCTGTTCTTGCCCGCCTGGTTCAGCAGGATGACCTGGTCGATATGCGAGCCCTGGAAACGCTTCAGCTTCTTGCGGATGGTCTCGGGCGAGCCGATCAGGCCGCCGCGCAGCGCCGCCTCCTGCGCCTCCGGGTTGTCGCGTTTCCACTTGTTGTACTCGTCCCACATGTTGACGGTGTAGGGCGCCGGACGCTGGCGGTTCTGCGAGGCGCCGTAGAAGCGCAACGCGAACTGGAAGAAGGTGGCGCCGTCGGCGCGGGCGCGGGCCTCCTCGTCCGTCCTCGCGCACATGAAGAACGACACCAGCGCCATGTTCGGGTTGATCTCGTAGTCGGCGAGCTTGGCGAGACGCTTGGTCATGGCGTTGTAATAGGCGTGCACCCAGGCATGCGCGGCATCCGCGCTGACGAACTGGAAGCCGAGCGCGCCAAACCCATGGCGGCCGGCGCGCTCGATGGTCTGTAATTGCGAGCAGGCCATCCACAACGGCGGATGCGGCTTCTGCACCGGTTTCGGCACGACGTTGCGCAAGGGGATGTCGAAATATTTGCCGTGATGCTCGCTGCCCGCGTCCTTGAACATCGGGAAGATCGCGGCGACGGCTTCCTCGAACACCTCTTTCTTGGTCTCCATGTCGCGGCCGAACGGTGTGAGCTCGGTGATGGATGCGCTCTCGCCCATGCCGAATTCGCAGCGGCCGTTCGAGAGCAGGTCGAGCACCGCGACGCGCTCGGCGACACGTGCAGGATGGTTGGTGGTGAGCTGGAGTATGCCGTGGCCGAGCCGGATGTTCCTGGTGCGCTGGCTTGCGGCTGCGAGAAACGATTCCGGCGAGGGTGAGTGCGAGTATTCTTCGAGGAAGTGATGCTCGACGACCCAGGCGTGGTCGTAGCCGAGCTGGTCGGCCAGTTCCATCTGCGAGAGCGCGTTCTGGTAGAGGCTGAGCTCGTCGCCGGCGACCCACGGACGTGGCAGTTGCAGCTCATAGAAGATGCCGAACTTCATGACGCCTCTCCCAAGTTTTCTTGAGTATTCTTGAGTTTTCTTGCCGCTCATATTTTGTTGCGGGCATCTTAATGGGTGGGGCGGCGCTGTCTACGCAGTCGCAATTCCGCCTTGCGGGAGAAGGCGCTTTTCGGCGCGGCGGCCATTCAGGACCACACCGATAAAGGTGAAGCGCACCAGCAGATGATAGCTCGCAAGCATCGGAGGAAGCGCGACAAGGAGAATGATCGCGAACTTGGTCAGCCCGGGCCAGTCGAGCTGCGACAGCGCGACCTGCAGCGCCATCACGATCGGCAGGTGGATCAGATAGAGCCAGTAGGATGCATCGGCGAGGTAGCGCCACGTCCGACTGAAGCCTGACATGAAGCGGAGGGCGAGGCCGAGGACCGCGAATGTGGAAACCCAAATCGCCGGTGCATAGAGGATGGCGGAGATCAGCCTGAGCGTGGCGAAGCTGACCGGCAGTTTCGGCGCGACAGGCAACGACAGCATCACGCCTGACACCGCGAAGCTGACCAGGATCAGGAAGAGCGCGAGCAGGACATGTGTCAGCCAGCGTCGCTCGATGAGCCGCAGCAGATCGACCTGCCGATGCAGGAGCCAGCCGATGCCGAATGCGGTGCCGAAGCCGATCCAGGCCTGCGCATTGGTGACGAGCGATTGATCCGGCGTCCTCACGCCCATCACGTTGATCCATCGCGGGTCGAGGCAGAAGGCGATGCCGATCGGTATTGCCAGAACCAGGGGAGCCAGCGGATTTCGCATGATCCGCGCGAAGACACGGTCAAACACCATGCGCAGCGTCCCTGATACATCAAGCCAGACCATTGCACCGCGCAGCAGCAGCGTCGCGACATAAAGCTCCAGCAGCACATACGGAAACCAGAGGTGGGTCAGGGGGAACTTAGGCAATGCCGGCAGCCAGCCGGACGTGGGGTGGATCGGACCGCCATTTGGAAAGTGAGATGCCCAGATCACGATCAGAGCTATCGGCATGAACACGAGCGGCCAGCCGATCACCAACGGCAGGCCGATCCGCTGCAGCCTGTCCCTGACGAAGTCCCAGCTCCCCCGGCGGTGAAAGCTCATGCGGGCAAAGAAGCCGGCCATCAGGAAGAAGGTCGTCATCCGGAAGACGTGGATGGTAAAGGACAGCAGACCCAGAGTAACGCTTGGATGGGTATCCTGAATGATCCAGAACCGGGGCGAGGCCGGCACAAACGACAATGTCGCGTGCAGGACGATGCCGAGCAGCAGCGCGCCACCCCTGACTGCGTCGAGAGCATGGAGCCTCTCCGACACAGGGGCGGCGGCGGTCGAGTGGGACATGGACAGGCTCATTCCGCTGGATGGGAGTTTATGCTTGGACCGTCTAACCAATCGGCGCAGGGTGTTCTCGCCTGATCCAAAAATCGGCTAGCCGATTTCGCGGCGCGGTTGGCTGAGTTCAGCGCTCTCGGGCCGGCTCAGCGCCTCGCGCCGGAATTCGGTCGGGGTCATGCCGGTTTCGGCCTTGAACGCGCGATTGAAAGGTCCGATCGACTGGAAGCCCGCATCCATGGCGATGGTCAGCACCGGAACCTCCCGTTGCGTCACGTCGGACAGCGCCAGCCTGGCGTCCTCGATCCGGTAGCGGTTCAGGAAAGCATTGAAGTTGCGATGGCCCAGCCCTTCGTTGATCGCCTGGCGCAGCCGATGCTCGGGAACATCGAGCCGCGCCGCAAGCGCTCCGATCGCAAGACCTTCCTGGCGGTAGCTTCGCTCCACCGTCATGAGATGGTCGAGGCGCCGCAGCAGGATCGGGTCGACGACGACCCGCCCCGCGGCGGCGCGGTCGGCGGCCGGGGCTTGCCTCCCTGCCTCGCCGGATGCGATCGCGGCCGTGGCGTCATCGACGGCCATCGCCGGCGCGCTGAACAGGCCGAGGCCGGCAAGCATGGCCACCACGAACAGCCCGAGCGCGGTCGGGAGACTGCCGGGCGCACCGGGAACCGCGACGGGAATTGCGGCGAAGCCGGCGACGCCGACGGTCGCGATGAGCACGACATTGATCGCAAGCATCGCCAGCCGCAGTCGGCGTCGCCGCGCGACCAGATCGGCTCGCCAGGTCTTGACCGTCTGAATCGCGGCGGCGAGGGCCAGCACCAGGGTGGCCAAAGCCAGGACTCGCCCGCCTGCGCCGGCCAGAGCGGGCCAGTTCGCCCAGCCCAGCGTGATCGCAAACCCGAAAGCCACGATGCTCAGCCACAGGGCGCCGTGCCAACGCCTCAGCACGAAATCGTCGTCGAACGCCGCGCGCGCCCACAGCCAGAAGACCGCAGGCTGCGCGGACAAGATCGGCAACACCCACCACCAAGCCGTTTTGGGGAGGTTGGGCGCCGTCGCGATCGCATAGAACATGCCTCCTGCGCACATCGCGATGCCCAGCAAAGCCTGTTGGCCGATCGCACGACGCAGCAAGGCCACGAGAACGATCAACAGGAACACGCCGCTCGCCGCGCCGCGAAGTCCTAGATCGATCGCCGACAGCCCCGTCGCGGTCACAGCTCGTATCCCCGTTCGATGCCAAATTGTCGCATCGCCTTCGCACGGGTACAACCCAAACTTGTGCTTGTGGTCTGGCGGCAGCCAGCATCGCGACTGGACGGATTGATCCAGATCAAGGCGTCAGCGGCCCTGATGCATCTAAAATGCAGCAAGGCAACGGCCCGGATGCCGTCCCAACCCCCACAATTCAGAGAGACGAGCATGTCGGCGCGTGACGACACGACCGGGCGCGTGCGCCGTAAGCGCATGGAGATTTTCGCTTTCCTGTTCCTGACCGCGATCGTGATGCCCGTCCTCGCGGTCGGAACGGTCGGCTCCTACGGGCTCGGCGTCTGGATCTACCAGATGTTCGCCGGCCCTCCCGGCCCGCCGCCCTCCCCGCATTGATCCCCCGAAAAGCGAAAGACAGGCATCATGGCCGAATCCAAACTCAACCGCCGCGCACTGATCACCGGCGGGGTGCTCAGCGCCGAGCGCGTCATCTCGCCGCCCGGTTGCGAAATCGCCAGCATCATCGTGCAGGCGCGCCCCGAGCGACTCGCCGCACTTGAGGCCGCGATCACTGCCCTTGCCGGCTGCGAGATTCACGGCCGCGACCCGCGCGGCAAGCTCATCGTCGTGACCGAGGCGCCTGATTCCGGCAGCCTCGGCACCCTGCTCAACACCATCCAGTCGCTGCCCGACGTCTATTCCGCGGCGCTGGTCTTTCACGCCATCGAAACGGCTTAAGGCCGGGAGAGTCGTCATGACATCGCCAAAGCTCGACCGCCGCCAGATGCTGAAGCTCGAGGCCGCCGCCATCGCGGCCGCCGCTGCGGGCATGCCGGCACCGGCGCTCGCCGCGAATCTCGTCGCCGAGCGCGACGTCGCCGAACTGAAATGGGACAAGGCCGCCTGCCGCTTCTGCGGTACCGGCTGCTCCGTGATGGTTGCGACCAAGAACAATCGCGTCGTCGCCACCCACGGCGACATCAAGGCCGAGGTCAACCGCGGCCTCAACTGCGTCAAGGGCTACTTCCTCTCCAAGATCATGTACGGCCACGACCGCCTGACCCAGCCGATGCTGCGCAAGACGGCCGGCAAATACGACAAGAACGGCGAATTCACGCCCATCTCCTGGACCGAAGCCTTCGACATCATGGAGGTGAAGTGGAAGGAGGCGATCAAGAAGCGCGGGCCCAACGGCGTCGCCATGTTCGGCTCCGGCCAGTGGACGGTCTGGGAGGGCTATGCGGCCGTGAAGCTGTTCAAGGCCGGCTTCCGCACCAACAACATCGATCCCAATGCGCGCCACTGCATGGCCTCCGCCGTGGCCGGCATGATGCGCACCTTCGGCATCGACGAGCCGGCCGGCTGCTATGACGACATCGAGGCCACCGATGCTTTCGTGCTGTGGGGCTCCAACATGGCGGAGATGCATCCGATCCTGTGGACGCGCCTTGCCGACCGCCGGCTCTCCGCGCCGCATGTGCGCGTCGCCGTGCTCTCGACCTTCGAGCACCGCTCGTTCGACCTCGCCGACATCGGCATGGTGTTCAAGCCGCAGACCGACCTCTACATCCTCAACGCCATCGCCAACCACATCATCAAGACGGGCCGGGTCAACAAGGACTTCGTTGCCGCGCATACCATCTTCAGGCGCGGCCAGACCGACATTGGTTATGGCTTGCGGCCCGAGCATCCGCTGCAGAAAAAGGCGACGGGCGCGGCGAAGGCCAATGATTCCACCGAGATGAGCTATGACGAGTACGTCAAGTTCGTCTCGGAGTACACGCTGGAGAAGGCGGCCGAGATGTCGGGCGTGCCGCTTAACCGGCTGGAGGCGCTGGCCGAGCTCTATGCCGACCCCAAAACCAAGGTGGTCTCGTTCTGGACCATGGGCTTCAACCAGCACACCCGCGGCGTCTGGTGCAACAACCTCGTCTACAACATCCATCTTCTAACCGGGAAGATCTCCTCGCCCGGCAACAGCCCGTTCTCGCTGACCGGCCAGCCCTCGGCCTGCGGCACCGCGCGCGAGGTCGGCACCTTCTCGCACCGCCTGCCGGCCGACATGGTCGTCACCAACAAGGAGCACCGCACCAAGGCCGAGCACATCTGGCTGCTGCCCGAGGGCACCATTCCCGACAAGCCCGGCGCGCACGCCGTGCTGCAAAGCCGGATGCTGAAGGACGGCCTGATCAACGCCTATTGGGTGCAGGTCAACAACAACCTCCAGGCTGGTCCCAACGCCAACGAGGAGACCTATCCGGGCTTCCGCAACCCCGACAATTTCATCGTGGTCTCGGACGCCTATCCCTCGGTCACCGCACTCGCCGCCGATTTGATCCTGCCGACCGCGATGTGGGTGGAGAAGGAAGGCGCCTATGGCAACGCCGAGCGGCGCACGCAGTTCTGGCACCAGCTCGTCCCTGCACCCGGCGAGTCCAAGTCCGACCTCTGGCAGCTCATGGAGTTCTCCAAGCGCTTCAAGATCGAGGAAGTGTGGCCGGAGGAGCTGATCGCCAAGAAGCCGGACGTGCGCGGCAAGACGCTGTTCGACGTGCTCTACAAGAATGGCCAGGTCGATAAATTCGCGACGTCGGAGATCGAGGAAGGCTACGCCAACGAGGAGTCCAAGGCGTTCGGCTTCTACGTGCAGAAGGGCCTGTTCGAGGAATACGCCGCGTTCGGCCGCGGCCACGGCCACGACCTCGCGCCGTTCGACGCCTATCACCGCGAGCGCGGCCTGCGCTGGCCCGTCGTCAACGGCCAGGAAACGAAATGGCGTTTCCGCGAAGGCAGCGACCCCTACGTCAAGCAGGGCACCGACGTGCAGTTCTACGGCTATCCCGACGGCAAGGCGCGCATCTTCGCCCTGCCTTACGAGCCGCCGGCGGAATCGCCCGACAACGAATATCCCTACTGGCTCTCCACCGGCCGCGTGCTGGAGCACTGGCATTCCGGCACCATGACGCGCCGGGTGCCCGAGCTCTACAAGGCCTTCCCCGAGGCCGTGTGCTTCATGCATCCCGACGACGCGCAGGAGGCGAAGATCCGCCGCGGCGACGAGGTGAAGGTGGTCTCCCGCCGCGGCTTCATCCGTGTCCGCGTCGAGACTCGCGGCCGCGATCGGCCGCCGCGTGGCCTCGTATTCGTGCCGTGGTTCGACGAATCCAAGCTGATCAACAAGGTGACGCTGGACGCCACCGATCCGATCTCGCTGCAAACCGATTACAAGAAGTGCGCCGTGCGCATCGAGCGGGTGAACGTGTCATGATGAAACGATTTGGAGTAGCGCTGCTCGCGGTCGCGATCGCGGCTGGCGCGAGCTCGCTGACCGCGCAGACGGTGACGTCGGGCCTGCGCGGCCCGACGCCGCTCAACGACGAAGGTCCGGCGCCGCCGATGCTGCCGAACCGCAACACCTCCGAAAGGGAAGTGCGCAACTATCCGGAGCAGCCGCCGGTGATCCCGCATGCGATCGACGGCTATCAGGTCGATCTCAACGGCAACAAGTGCCTGTCCTGCCATGCGCGGGCGCGCATCGCGGAATCGCAGGCGCCGATGGTCTCGATCACCCACTTCATGGATCGCGACGGCCAGTTCCTGGCTTCGATCTCGCCGCGCCGCTTCTTCTGCACGGAATGCCACGTGCCGCAGAACACCGCCAATCCGCCGGTCAGTAACGACTTCACCGACATCGACACGCTGCTGTCGCGCGCAAGCCCCGGTGGCCGCCGATGACGACGACCGCTGATGAGCCCGACGAGGGAATGAAGGCCAAACGCGGCTTCGTCGCGCGAAGCTTGGACTTTGCGCGCGAGCTCTGGCAGGTGCTGATCCGTCCGAGCTCGGTGTTCGGGCTCGGCGTGCTGGTGCTGGCGGGCTTCATGGCCGGCGTGATCTTCTGGGGCGGCTTCAACACCGCGCTGGAATTGACCAACACCGAAAAATTTTGCACCGGCTGTCACGAGATGAAGGACAACGTCTATGCCGAGCTGAAGTCGACCATCCACTTCGCCAATCGCTCCGGCGTGCGCGCGACCTGTCCGGACTGCCACGTGCCGCACAACTGGACCGACAAGATCGCCCGCAAGATGCAGGCCTCCAAGGAGGTCTGGGGCAAGATCTTCGGTACGATCGATACCCGCGAGAAATTCCAAGATCACCGGCTCGAGCTGGCGGCGCATGAATGGGCGCGCTTCAAGTCCAACGATTCGCTGGAATGCCGCAACTGCCACAGCGCCGATTCCATGGACATCACCAAGCAGTCGCCGCGGGCCTCGGTCGCGCACCAGCGCTTCCTGTTCACCAAGGAAAAGACCTGCATCGACTGCCACAAGGGCATCGCCCACCATCTGCCCGACATGCGCGGCGTTCCCGGCTGGCAATAGGGCGCCCCGCCCGGCTTGAACCGGCGGTGCGAATGGTTAGTTTTGGGGCTGGCGAATCGCTCCGTTTCGCCCCCTCCTCAAGACAGACATGGCCACATTCACCCCGCATCAGGATGCCGCGCTCAAGGCCGTTGGCGACTGGCTCAAGGCCAAGCCCGGCCGCAACGGCACGCCTCCGGTGTTCCGCCTGTTCGGCTATGCCGGCACCGGCAAGACCACGCTGGCGCGGCACATCGCCGACGGCGTCGACGGCGAGGTGAAGTTCGCCGCCTTCACCGGCAAGGCGGCGCTGGTCATGCGCAACAAGGGCTGCGACGAAGCCTCCACCATCCATTCGCTGATCTACCGCACCCGCGAATCCGGCGAGGAACAACCCAGCTTCGAGCTGTGGGACGACGCCCCGGCGTCCAAAGCCAAGCTGATCGTGATCGACGAATGCTCGATGGTCGATGCCGAATTGGGCCGCGACCTGATGTCGTTCGACTGCCCGCTGCTGGTGCTGGGCGATCCCGCGCAGTTGCCGCCGATCCAGGGCGGCGGCTTCTTCACCAATACCGAGCCGGACGCGATGCTGACCGAGGTGCACCGCCAGGCCCAGGACGATCCGATCGTGCGGATGTCGATGGACGTCCGCGAGGGACGCGAGCTCGACATAGGCCGCTACGGCGAGAGCGAGGTGGTGTCGCGCAAGGAGCTCGATCCTGATCGCGTCATGGCCGCCGACCAGGTCCTGGTCGGACGCAACAACACGCGGCGCGCGTACAATATGCGGGTGCGTCAGCGCCAGAACATCGAGGATGTCTTCCCCGTCGCCGGCGACAAGCTGGTCTGCCTGCGCAACAATCGCAAGAAGGGCCTGTTCAACGGCGGGCTGTGGCGCGTGAAGTCGCGCAACACCTCGCGCTCGAAATCCCGCATTCTCAGCATGAGGCTGTCGCCGGACGAGGATCTCGGCCACAAGGTGACGAAGGTCTCGGTGCGTGCCGATTGCTTCGAGGGCGGCGTCGAGGCGATCGCCTGGGAGCAGCGCAAGCCCTATGACGAGTTCGACTACGGCTACGTGCTGACCGTGCACAAGTCGCAGGGCTCGCAATGGGACGACGTCGTGCTGTTCGACGAGAGCTTTGCGTTTCAGGAGAGCCGCGCGCGGTGGCTGTACACGGGCATTACGCGGGCGGCGAAGCGGCTGAGCATTGTGGTTTAGCCGTCGTCCCGGCGAAGGCCGGGACCCATACCGCGTCATCTATCCGTATTCGGCGGTCTTGGTACCGAGGAAGGTTCGATCACTGTCAGTCTTCGCCAAACCACGCCCTGTGGCTATGGGTCCCGGCCTCTGCCGGGACGACACCTAATGTGAGGGGACGAAGGTGCGCCCCATAAGCAGCCTTCACTTCCCCGCGACGAAATAAAAATCCTCGCGGCCCGGCGGCGAGCCGTAGGAAAACGGCTGCTGCACGTGCTTGGTCACAAGCCAGACGTCGTCGCGGACGATGTCGAACAGTTTTCGGATCTCGACGCGCGGCATCTTGATTTCGCGAGCGAGCGCGGTGGCGAACGGACTGTCGGCGCCGCCGTCGCCGTCCATCGCGGTCTCGCCGTGCTTGGCGGCGTAGACCACCATGAAGCCGGCGCCGGGCTCGATGTTGGAAAAGCCCTTGTCCACCAGCTTGAGCGACAGCGTGCGCTGCATGGTCGGCGCGAACGGATTGTCGCGGCAGGCGTCCAGCATGACCAGACGCACTTTTCGCGCAGCGCCCACCGCCGCGATCACCTGCTCCAGCGCAACCGCCTGGGTCTCGGCGTCCCTGTCGGCGGCGAGCTTGGCATCGACGGGAACGAGATAATTGACGCCGCCGATCTCGAAACCGTGGCCGGCGTAATAGACCACCGCCCAATCGGCCTTCTCTGCCTCGGCCGCAAACGTCTGCAACGCTTCGAAGAACTTGTCGCGGGTGAGGTCGCTGACGGATATCACGGTCTGGAAGCCGACATCGCGCAGCGCGGCTGCGATCATTTTCGAGTCGCGTGGCGGATTGGGCAAGGCGTGGACGTTCTTGTAGGCGCCGTTCCCGATCACCAGCGCCACACGGCGCCCCGTTGATCCGGCCGGCGTCTGCGGGGTCAGCGCGGCCAATCGCTCCTGCGCGATCGCGCGGGCACGCGCGACGTCGAGCTCGTCGAACTTCGTCAGCGAATAAGCCGCCGCACGATAGTCGGCACGGGCCTGGGCAAGGTCCTTCTTGCGCTCGTAGATCTGGCCGCGACCCGAATGTGCCCGGACATTGTTCGGGTTGATCTGGATCGCAATGTTGTAGTCCTTCAACGCGGCGTCGAGATCGCCCTTCAGCATGTTGACGTCGGCGCGATTGTTGATCGCGTACACGTTCTTCGGCTGCTTCTCGATCAGGCCGTTGCAGTCGGCGAAGGCCTGGTCGTACTTGCCCATCATGCCGTAGGTGATGCAGCGGTTGGCGGTGATCTGCTGCGCGCCCGGTTCGATCTTCTCGGCCTCCGCGAAATCGGCGATCGCGCCGTCGAAATCCTGCATCAGCGTGCGCACGCGGGCGCGGTTGGTGTAGCCGAGCAGGAATTTTGGCGCGTATTTGATCGACAGGTTGAAATCGTCGAGCGCGCTTTGCAGCGCCCCCCGGCGCAACTGGATGATGCCGCGGTTGTTGTAGGGAACACCGTAGGTCGGGCGCTTCTGGAGCGCGAGGTTGTAGTCCGTCATCGCATGGTCGTCCTGGCCCGTCCGCTCATAGGCGAGGCCGCGCAAATTGAGCGTGACGACGTTGTCGGGATCGAGGTCGACGGCCATGGACAAGGTCTCGATGGCGTGGACGTAGTCGCGCTTGTTGATCAGCGTATTGCCGCGCACCGAGAGCGCGATGGCCTTGTCCTTGCCGCTGAGCCGGTCGGCGTTGAGCAAATTGTCGCAGGCTTGCGCCCTCGCCTGCGCATCCGCCTGGCGGTCGCGGCAAATGGCGAGGTCGTCGCCGGGTTTTGGTTCGGCCGCCGCGATCGAGCTCCAGCCGGCCAGGATGGCGAGCACGGCGACGAGGGTCAGGGATACGACGCGCAGCATGTTGTCAGGTCAGCTCCAGCCATCATTCTTTAGGTCGATCACCGATCGCGCCGGTTCATCTAGCGCGGAGTTCCTGTCCTCGCCAAGCCGGGCCGCTCCAGGCGGCGCGTTTCACAGACTCGTGTCCGTCCGGGCGTAACAATTGCCCGGCCGGCCCGTACCTCGAATGTCCGAAAATGCCGGGCAGGCTGTTCGCCCGGCGCCAACCGCCCTAGACTGTCAGACCTTCCGAAAGAGGATCGCCATGCGCCGACCTGCCATCCTGTCCCTGCTCGCCGCAACCACCGCCCTGACGCTGGCCTTTGCCGCGCCGACCCGGGCCGCAGAGGATGCGGTCGTGATCCCCGCTCCCGCCGTTGACGCGGCGCCCGCAAGCGGGATCCAGACCGCCGTGATCGCCGGCGGCTGCTTCTGGGGCGTGCAGGGCGTGTTCCAGCACACCGCAGGCGTCGTCAACGCGGTCTCCGGCTACGCCGGCGGCACCAAGGCGACGGCCGACTACCAGACCGTCTCGAGCGGCCGGACCGGCCATGCGGAATCGGTCGAGATCAAATACGACCCGAAGAAGATCTCCTACGGCAAGATCCTGCAGATCTACTTCTCGGTGGCGCACGACCCGACCCAGCTCAACCGGCAGGGCCCCGACTCCGGCACGCAATATCGCTCGGCGATCTTCACCACCTCCGACGAGCAGAAGAAGGTGGCCGAGGCCTATATCACCCAGCTCAACGGCGCCAAGGTCTTCAATAAGCCGATCGCGACCAAGGTCGGCGCGCTGGAGGCGTTCTATCCGGCGGAGGCCTATCACCAGGATTATCTGACGCTGCACCCGAACCAGCCCTACATCGCCTACAACGACCTTCCGAAGGTCGAGAACCTGAAAAAGCTGTTCGCGGATAACTATATCGAGAAGCCGACGCTGGTGAGCGCCAGCAAGGCAACCAACTGATCGCAAGATCACTGAACAAGATCATCGAAAAAACGGGAGACCCATGCCCGACACCAAGACGAAAACCACGGACGACAAGGTCATCAAGAGCGAACAGCAATGGCGCAGCGAGTTGTCGCCGATGCAATACGCAGTGCTGCGCGAGAAGGCGACCGAGCGTCCCTTCTCCGGCGAATATGAGCAGGACCACCGCGCCGGCACCTATACCTGCGCCGGCTGCGGCAATGTGCTGTTCGAGTCCGACGCGAAGTTCGATTCCGGCTGCGGCTGGCCCAGCTTCACCCAGCCCGCCGTCGAGGGCCATATCGACGAGGAGCGGGACGTCAGCCACGGCATGGTCCGTACCGAGGTGCTGTGCGCCAAGTGCAGCGGCCATCTCGGCCATGTCTTCCCCGACGGCCCGGGGCCGACGGGCTTGCGTTACTGCATCAATTCCGCGGCGCTGAAGCTCGAACCCAAATAAACCTTGCGCGCCGCCGGGTTCCGTCATGGAACCCGGCGGCGCGATGTGCTTTTCTTACCTCGTGGTGCGGCCGGCCATGGCGTTGCCGCGGCCGCCAGGGAGGATGCCATGACGCTTGGGACCATCCTGATCATCCTGGTGATCATTTATCTCGTCGGCGGCCTGTCGGGCCGCGTTGGTGGCTACGGCTACGGAATGGGTCATTCCGGCATGGGGATCGGCGGCCTTGTCCTGGTGGTGCTGCTCGTGCTGCTGCTCCTTGGCAAGCTGTAAACCATTCAAGCCACTGATATTGTTGTGATTTTCGGCCCTGCGGAGCTGCCATGCGCGGATTCATCATCTCGCATCGCGGGGGTCGCAATTTTGTCAAAACGGGCTATATTAGAGGACGAAAATGACATGTGCGGCGCCCACTCAATCGTGGCCTCTGCCCGTCCCAACCCCACGCGCTTAAAGCCCCAGAGAGATCACGAGGTCTTTGACCATGCGTCCACTGCGTCCGTTCAACTTCAACACTTCCGCCGAACTCTTCCCCGCTGCGATCCGCAAGAAGAAGCGTGCAGGCTTCACCTATCGCCGGTTCGGCACCGCGGCCGAAGCCGTGCAGTTCGCGATGGAGCAGTTGCCGACGGATTCGCTGAACGGCGCCTATCTCCAGGTCGAGGAAGCGCGCTTCGATCAGAACGGTATCCGCTCGCTTTATGAGAGCGAAGCCTTCCCGCTGCCCCGTCACCGCAAGCCGGTGGAAGCCAGCACCGACGCTGCCGACGCGGCGTAAGTTTTCGTAACGCGCTCCGATGTGCGCTGAAAGCGCGACGGCCGAAAGGCTGTCGCGCTTTTTGCGTTTTGGGGCGTGTCAGATGCGCGGCTGCTTGTCGAGCCAGCGGCGGAGCAGGCGCACGTTGCGCATGTTGGCACGGAACATGACGTCAAAGGCGTCGCCCGCGAACGGCACGATGCCGACGACGCCGTCGAGGGCGACATTGCCGAGCATGCGCGCGGTGATGTACCAGGGCGCCCCGAGCGCCCTCGCCTCTCGCACCAGCCAGAGCGAGATCGCGGTGGTGATGATGTCGCCGACAACGGGGATCAGTCCGATCAAGCCGTCGATGCCATAGCGGATATTGGTTCCGGGCAGCACGAAGGCGACGTCGAGCAGCTTTGCGATCGCCTCGATCCGCGCGATCCGCTGCTCGCGCGTCAGATTGCCGAACGGGTTGCCGGCGAAGGGACTGTCCTTCCCGAACTCGAAGCGAAACTCGCGAAAGCCCTGCTCGAGCGTTTCGGGCCGGATCTCGTGACCATCCTGATCGATGATCGGCCCACGCCCCTCGGTGCCCGAAGAGGCCGGACCCGGGCGGCTTCCCGAACGGGAGCGACGCGGAGCAAGAATATCGTCATCGGACATGGTCATGGCCTGTAGGGAACGCGCCAGCGCGGCGGAGGTTGCTGCGGCGTGATCGAAGGTCGCGCCCTCAAGTCTGTGCTGCCGCCGGCTGCGGCTCCGCGACATATCTATGCACGAGCCAGGATGAAATCACCGCCGGCACGAACCCGACGAGGCCGTACAGGATGAACTGCACTGCGCCCGAGTCCGGACCGCGCGAGCTGTAGGTCAGCGAGGCCAGGATGAAGGCGAACACGCCGACCAGCAGCATCCGCAGCACCGGGCCGATCCGGCGGACGTGGACCAGGATATCGTCGACTGCACCGATCATCAGCGAGGGCAGGAAGCCGAACAGATAGCTGTATTGCAGGGATTTGAAGAACACTGCGAACAGCTTGCCGACTTCAGCGAGACTGGTCTGGGTCCAATAGCCGGACTGATAGGTCGTCGTCAGCAGCAGCAGGAACCCGCCCACGAACGGGCCAACCAGCGCAAACACGAGATAGCGTTTCATCAGGCACCCTCATCCTTCGCCCCGTTATAGCAGCGCCGCGGGAACCTTGAATAGCGGGGGTGCGGGCTCTGCGCTGGGAACAAGCGGCATAGCGACGAGTTCAGACAGGACTTGAAACTCACCTGTCAGATTTGGAGCCGCCGATGTCCCGCAAACTGTTCTTCCTGGCGACGATCGCACTGACGGCCGTGAGCGGCCTATTGAACGCGCCCGCTCTCGCACAAGGCCATATGGGTTCGCCGCAGGAGCAGCAGGCCTGTTCGCGGGACGCCTCGCGCTTCTGCCGCAAGGACCTCGGCAACGACATGGCGGTGCAAGGCTGCTTGCAAGCCAACAGGGCCAAGCTGTCGCGGTCTTGCAGCAAGGTGTTTCAGAGCCACGGCATGTGAGGACCGGAACCATCCCCGGCGAACGGAGAGTGAAGCCATGTTGCGCGACGAACAGCTCTCGATCCTGAGGGACATCAGCCAATCCATCGCCTTTGCCGACGACCGGCACGGCAAGATAGGCGAGCTGATCGCCGACGGTTACGTGATGAAGGACGGCGATCTGTTCGAGCTCACGGCAAAGGGCGTTACGGCGGTCGAGGAGCACGCGGCGCTTGGCGCAAGCGATGCGGAACAAGCGAGCGTATCCTCCGATCGGTTGATCTGATCGCACGCGAGTCGCATTGTGCGTGACGTGCGCGCAACAATTGCGAATTCCTTTTCGCCTGCCATTTGCGGCCGCGTGACAATGGCGCATACTTGATTCGGGCGGCGCAGCACTTTTCGATTCGAACATCACGAGAGATCGAGCGACCACATGCGGGATTGAGGTCCCGGCGTGAAGGCTGTGACATGCGGCAGGTCAAGCCGCGTGCGGCGCCCCAAAACCAAGTGGCTCAACCCACGGAACTCGGGGACGCATTCCGCATGACACGCTACCAGACCATCGCAACTCTCTTCGCCGTCACAACCGCAGCCATCGCATTCCAGACATCGCCCGGCCTTTCCTTCTCGTCCGAAGCGCAGCAGATGTGCTCCGGCGATGCCATGCGGCTGTGCTCCAGTGAGATCCCGGACATCCCCAGGATCAGGGCCTGCATGGTGCAGAAGAAAGCTCAGGTCAGCCCGGGCTGTCGCGCCGTGATGGACCGCGAGCACGCCGCCGCGACATCGCGCAAGCGGGAAGCGACGGCGCAGTAGAAGAGAGCGTAGCTGCGGCCATCCTTCGAGACGCCCGCCCAAGGGGCGGGCCCTCAGGATGAGGTCTCGTTTCGCGGCGAGATATCAAACCTTCATGGTGAGGAGCCCGCCAAGGCGGGCGTCTCGAACCATGCGGGCCGAGGTCTCACGGAGCAGAGATCTAGTCGCCCCACTGCGCGAAGGCGTCGTTGAAGGCGCGCTCGCCGGGAGCGCCCTTCTCGATGGCGATGATGGCGCGGCGCTGGTTGGCGTAGACCAGCGGCACGTCGAACCAGGAGCGCTCCTTCAGCAGCTGGACGTTGCGGCTGCGGTCGGCGTCGACGTTGGAGAGGCCGACCAGGAAGAAGCCGTCGGTGACCTTGACCGCGAGCCCTGCGAGCGGCGTGCCGCGTGCCTGCTCGTTCGACTTCATCAGGATGCCCGGCACGTTGGCGACGCCGCCGCCCGAAAAGTCCGCCGGCAGGACGAAGGTCAGCTCCGCGGTGTGGCTCGCCGGCAGCGAGGAGTCGGTGTTGCGGCGGAACGACATCGTCATCTTGAACTTGCGGTCGGGGATCTCGATGTCGGCGCGCACGGCGACGTCGGCCTTCTGGTTGCCCGACGCCTTGATCGGCTCGAGCCGCCACACCACCGAGCCGACATATTGCTTGCCCTTCGGATCGGATGGATCCTCGTCATAGAGCACGACCTTCTGCGCCACCGGCGCGACCGGCTGGTCGCTGGCCGAGGGCTGGCCGACGCGATCCGGAATCTTGGGCCTGCTCTGCGGCTGCGACGAATCCCTGGGCGCCTCCACCACCTGCGTCGGCGAAGACTTCAACAGGTTGGTCGCGGTCTGAACCAGCTGCTTGCCCCAGAGGATGCCGGCACCGACCAGGATCAGCACGATGCCGACGGCGATCGCGCTCTTGAACGGAAACACGGAGCCGGTGCGGGCGCGCTTCTTCTTCGTGTCGCGGTCGAGAACGGGGATGTGCGGACGTTGCGACGGCGGCTGCGACTGCGGCGCGTAGCGCTCGGCCTCTTCGATCGATTCGTCGTAGGAGTAGGGTGCGTCCGTCCCGGCGGCGCGATTTTCCAGGCTCGGCTCGAGCCGGTCGAATTCCGGCGAGGGCGAAGGTACGTTGGCGTAGGTGCGGCGCGCGGCGCGGTTGGCCTGCGCGGCGGCGCCGCCGAGATCGTTGGCGTCGGCCGTGATGTCGCGGAAGCCGCGCACGCCCGGTGCCGGCGTCAGCGGCGGCGGGGGTCCCATGTCCGGCGGGCGGCGCCCACCGCCGCGATCACGTCCGGCCGGCGGCGGCTCCGGCATCGACGGCGGTGCCGACGGACCCTGCGGCCGCGGCGCGTCGAAACGCGGAGCCCGCGGCGCACGTGGGGCCTCGCCTTGGTCATCGACGTTGAAGGAGGGCCGGTCGGCGCGCGGCGGCGGCGGAGCCGGACGGGCGCGCGGCGGGGCAGCGCTTTGGGGCGCGGGCGCGTTGCCCTCGGTGGCGCGGGTGCTGGCGCGGCGGAAGGCATCGCCGCTGCCGCTGCTGCGCGCGCCGCCACCGGGGCGCGAGGCCTCGCGGGCACGCTGGGCAGCCTCTGATTCGACCTTGCGGACGGCCTCTTCCAGCGAGAGCCGCTCGCGGGTGATCTCGGATTCGGAGAGCGGAGGCTGCACGCTGCGGAGCTGCGCGATCAGCGCCGTGCGCGCCCGCTCGTAAAGCGCGCGACGGCTCTCGCCGGGAGCGTTGGGGTCCAGGGCGGCAATAGCGCGGGCGATCAGCGGATAGTAATCAGCCATTTCTACTCAATTATACGCGCGTCCCGGTAAGAGATCGTTAAGCCTCAAACGGATTTTGTACCAGGATAGTATCCTCGCGTTCGGGGCTGGTGGAAAGCAGTGCGACCGGGCACCCCACCAATTCCTCGATCCGGCGGACATATTTGATCGCCTGGGCCGGCAGCTGGGCCCAGGACCGCGCATTGGCGGTCGGCTCCTTCCAGCCTTCGATGGTCTCGTAGATCGGCTCGACCCGGGCCTGGGCGCCCTCGCCCGCCGGGAAATGATCGATCTCCTTGCCGTCGAGCTTGTAGCCGGTGCAGACCTCGATCGTGTCGAAGCCGTCGAGAATGTCGAGCTTGGTCAGCGCCAGACCGTTGATGCCGCAGGTCCGGACCGCCTGGCGAACCAGAACCGCATCGAACCAGCCGCAGCGGCGGGGCCGTCCGGTATTGGTGCCAAACTCGCGGCCGCGCTCGCCGATCTTGCGGCCGGTCTCGTTGTCCTGCTCGGTCGGGAACGGGCCCTGGCCGACGCGGGTCGTATAGGCTTTGCAGAGGCCGAGCACATAGCCGACCGCGGCGGGGCCGAGGCCCGAACCGGTCGCGGCCTGCGCCGCCACCGTGTTGGACGAGGTGACGTAAGGGTACGTGCCGTGATCGACGTCGAGCAGCGCGCCTTGCGCGCCCTCGAACAGCATGCGCTTGCCCTCGCGCCGCTTGATGTCGAGCAGCCGCCACACCGTCTCGGCATAGGGCAGGAGCTGCGGCGCCAGCGCGGTCAATTCCTTCAGGATCTCCTTGCCGTCGAACTCCGGCAGGCCCAGTCCGCGGCGCAATGCATTGTGATGCGCCAGCAGCCGGTCGATCTTGTGCGGCAGCGTGTCGAGATCGGCGAGGTCCATCAGGCGGATGGCGCGGCGGCCGACCTTGTCCTCGTAGGCCGGGCCGATGCCGCGGCGCGTGGTGCCGATCGCGGTCGCCGCATTGGCGGATTCGCGATGCGCGTCGAGCTCGCGGTGCAGCGGCAGGATGAGCGTGACATTCTCGGCAACCCGCAGATTGTCCGGGCTGACCGCGACGCCCTGCGACCGCAGCTTGGTGACCTCGTCGAGGAAGGCGGCGGGATCGAACACCACGCCGTTGCCGATCACCGACAGCTTCTGCTCGCGCAGCACGCCCGAGGGCAGCAGCGCCAGCTTGTAGGTCTTGCCGTTGATCACCAGCGTGTGGCCGGCGTTATGGCCGCCCTGGAAACGGACGACGATGTCCGCCTGCTCCGACAACCAGTCGACGATCTTGCCCTTTCCTTCGTCGCCCCACTGGGCGCCGACGACGACAACATTGGCCATTCGCGGGTAATCCCTATGCAATCTGTTAGATGCGCCCAGCCCATTCACGGCCGGGGCCGCTCGAACGCGAGGCAGCCAACCGGATAAAGGATGCAGCCCCTCTAGGCAAGCAAGAACGGGACTTTTTCGAGGCCGCGAGCGTACTCCAAGCCTTTGATATCCCCTGAAAATCCAGAAACCTTCGCGACCGGTGCAATGCTTCGGCCAAAGCGTGAGAGGCTGCTTCCGCCGCTGCATGGTCGCGATGCATCCGGCCCCCGTTGATGCAACCTCGATTTCCGTGTCTTTGAACGGGCCGGGTCCGAACCGGCCCGGGTGCCGCCGGGCTGGAGGCTTGGCGCATGACGCGGGGCCACAACAATCCAATGTCCGCCACCGACGAGACCACCGGCGCCGCCACGTCCGGCCACAACTGGATCGCCAACCAGCCTTATCTGCTGCTCAGCATCACCGCGATGTGCTGGGCCGGCAATGCCATCGTCGGACGGCTCGCCGCCGGTCACATCCCGCCGGTGACGCTGTCGTTCCTGCGCTGGTTCTTCGCCTTCCTGCTGGTGCTGCCGTTCGCCTGGAAACACCTTGCGCAGGACTGGCCCGCGATCCGCAGCAAGCTCGGCCTGATGGTCACGCTCTCGATCACCGGCATCGGCGCCTTCAACACGCTGCAATATTGGGCGCTCGAGCATACGCAGGCGCTCAACACTCTCCTGTTGCAATCCGCCGCGCCGCTCGTCGTGGCGCTGTGGTCGCTCGCCATCCTCGGCGTGCGCCTCACCGCAGCGCAGGCCTTCGGCGTGCTGCTGTCGATGTGCGGCGTGCTGATCATCCTGCTGCATGGCGATTTCACCACGCTGTCGAACATCGATTTCAACAAGGGCGACCTCATCTTCGTCGTCGCGCTGATCATCTTCGCGCTCTATTCGGTGCTGACCTTGAAGCGGCCGCCGATGCACGGCCTGTCGTTCCTCGCCTTCACGTTCGGCTGCGGTGCTGCCTGTCTCATTCCGCTGGAGATCTGGGAGTTGTCCGCGCGTCCCGTGATGAAGCTCGACGGGCCGAACCTCCTGACCCTGTTCTATGTCGCGGTGTTCCCCTCGACGCTCGCCTATCTCTGCTTCAATCGCGGTGTCCGGCTGATCGGCGCCAACCGCGCCGCGCCGTTCTTCCATGTCGTGCCGGTGTTCGGCTCGATCATGGCGATGGCGTTTCTGGGCGAGCACCCCCAGGCGTTCCACTTCATCGGCTTCGCGCTGGTGCTGGCCGGCGTGTTCGTGGCGTCACGGAAGCAGGCGGCGTAGCTCGTCTTCAAGTTTATCGCGCCGCACCCATGCAGAGCGTCGTCGTGCCGGGGCCAATTGCGGCCTGAACGCCGACCGCGATCAACGCGCAGATCGCGCCGACCGCGAGGACCTGCTCGGTCTTGCCGAAGCTGCCGGCGTGGGCGAGATGGCCGAGATGGCTCCGGTCACGACTGCGATCGTCGCCACCCCAAGACGTTTGCGGCCTGCGCCCGCCGCGGTCGCCCGAGGAGGTCTGCCGCTTGATGCAGACCGCGTGGCGCGCCGCTGTTGATGGGTTGATACTGGAGAGGCAGAAAGCGCACTGAGCGGAAGAAGTGGGCTCACGAGCGTCCCGCTTTCCTTGCAATTTGTCCGGGACCAAGGTTCAATGTCCCGATTGCTGGCTTCCCGATCCAATAACCCAACTGTAATTGCAGGGAGAGTGATATGGGCGCATTGATGGCCGAGGACGATATCTATATCGGCCCGCTGTTCGATCTATTCAATTTGAGATTTGGTCCCGAGCAGAAAGATATCGAACTGACTGCCGGGGGCGTGTCCGAAATCAAGGCCCTGCAGGACGAATTCGAAATCTTCCAGGAAGGACGGCCGTTCCTCGAGAGCGCAAAGCTCCTCGGATTGGGCGGCCTCAACAACAACCGTGCAAAGAACCGATGGTACAGTGTGCTGGCCTGGCTGGCCAAGGTCCCCTCTGACCAGGACGGCGAAATGGGCGACCAGCGCATCGTGAACGCATTGATCAAGAACTTTGCGCGCAAGTCGCCGCTGCCTTGCTTCATGAAGGCCCATGATTCCCGCGATACCGGCGGCTACGGCCTGCGGGTCGTGGTTCGCGAGGACAAGCCGGTCTTCTACATCGAGCGAACGTACCTCACGATCTCGGTGCCGATGGCGCCCAAGGTCCCGCCTGGAGGCAAGGGCAAGAAGAAGTCGAAGAAAAAGGCGGGCTGATGCGCGCCGCCGTTGTCGCGAGCGAGCTTGCCTCTCCCCGCGCCGGAGACCTGAGCCAGATTTACAGCGGCATCGCCGCCTATTATTCGGCGAAGGTCGCACGCTTCGGCGCGACGCCGAACGGCGTCGACTGGACGTGCCAGGCCACGCAGGAGATGCGCTTCGTCCAGCTCCTGAAATTGTGCGACTTCGCATCGCCCTTCTCGCTGAACGATCTCGGTTGCGGCTATGGCGCGCTGATCGCCTATCTCGGCCGCCGGCATGGCGGCTGCGCGGTGGACTATCTCGGTATCGACGTCTCGGAGCCGATGGTTCGGCGGGCGCGGCGGCTTTGGCGGAACCGCGGCGACACCTCGTTCGCCATCGGCCATAGCAGCCCCCGGACGGCCGACTACGCGGTCGCCAGCGGCATCTTCAACGTTGCGCAGGATCAGACGCAGCACGACTGGGAGCAGTTCATCGCGGCGAGCCTCGATGATCTTCATCGCACCACCAGGCGCGGCTTCGCAGTCAACTTCATGAAGCGGCCAGAAAGCGCGCCTGCCCGCCGAGGCCTCTACACCACCGACACCGCATCCTGGGCTCGCTACTGTGCTAGCCGGTTCAATGCCATTGCAGAGGTGCACGACGGCTATGGATTGATGGAGTTCACGCTCATCGTGCGGAAACTCTAGCCTTCACGCGCCGACCGACAGCCGTCGTCGAGTCTCCTCCAGCAGCCGCCGGTAAATGCCCGCCCCCGTCAGCTCGATCAGGGCCTCGGCCCGATCGACGAGGAGGGCCACCTCGCCGAGGTGATCCGGGTTGTTGCTCGCCGCCAGCGCGGCGGCGAGCGCGATGGTGGCGCGGCATTCCGGCAGCCGGGCGTGCCGTTCCTGCGCCACCGCGATCGCTTCCCGCGCCTTGTCGACGGCCGCGGCGTGGGCGCCGGAACGAAGCTGATAGTCGGCGATGCTCGCAAGCATCTCTGGTTCGATTTCCATGGCCACGCGCGCCGCGCGCACGAACTCGACGCCCTCCGTCAACGACAGGATTGCGGCGTGATAGTTCTGCGCGATGCCCTGCGCCGTGCCGATGCAGGCGAGCGAATAGGCGCGCAAATAGGGACTGGCTTGGCGCGTCGCCAGTTCGATCACGCGCCAGGCATGGGTGGAGGCCATCGCGGAATCCTCAAGGCACCAGGCCAGATCGACATACCCAAGATGGGCGATGAACTGCACCGTCGGATCGATCAGCGTAGGATCGATGGCGAGAATTCGATCGAAGCACCGCTGCGCCTCGTCGAAACGGGCGAGACGAACGAGGATTCGGCCGCGGAGGCCGAAGATCCAGTGCTCGACATTGTAGCCAAGGAACTGGTGCTCGAAGTCGGTGATGCCAGGAACGCCGGCGAGCGCCGCATCACTCGCCGCCAGGGCTTCGCGCAAAAGGCCGGCCCAGCCGTAGGCTTGACTGAGCGAGGCATTGAGCGTCGCGGCGCGGCTGGTAAGCTGTCGCGATTCCGTCAGCGCCAAGGCTTCCCTGACGGTGTTGACGTAAGCATCGGCTTGCCCGCCGCTCGCACCCGCGATCCGTCCTTCGACGAACAGCAGGAGCGGGATCATGGAATCGTCGATCTCCTGCGCCCATTCCAACGCTTCCTGAATGAAGGGTTTTGCGTCCTCCGACGTCATGCCCTCGCGCCAGCCTAGCCAAGCGATCTGGCTGCTGGCCGCGATCCTGAGCACATCGCCCGCCAGACTACGCTTCTGTCCCCCCTTCAGCGCGCGCACCTTGTGCCAATGCCGAATCGCTTCTGCCGGACTGGTCGAGCCGATCCAGCGCGCGGCGCGCGCGGCGTATTCGGCGGCGGCGTCGATCTCGCCGGCCTGCTCGAAATGGTGCGACAGGAGCGCTGAAAACTCCTCGAGCCGCTCCGGATAAAATTGCTCGATCGCGCGCGCCACCCGCGCGTGCAGAAGGCTGCGCCGCGCGCGGAGCTGGGTGGAGTAGGCGATCTCCTGAATCAGGGGATGGCGAAAGCTATAGCCTTGGCCGTCCTCGCCGCTGCGCGCCTGGAGCATCTCGCCGGAACAGAGCCGGGCCAGCGTCGCCTCGAGCTCGGCAGCGGACACGCTGGCGACGCTCTGCAGCACCGCGAGCTGAAACTCCTTGCCGATGATCGCGGCCGTGTGCAGGAGGTCGCGATCGCCGGGCGCCAGCCGATCAATCCGCGCTCCGATCACGGCCTGCACGGTCGGCGGCAGCACGTCGGAGACACCGGAAATGCCGCGCCGATAACCGCCCTGCTCGCCAACGATGGCCAGATGCTCGACCAGGGAACGGATCAGCTCCTCAGCGAAGAACGGGTTGCCGCCGCTGCGCTCGGCGACGCGCCGCCGTACCTCGGACAGCTCGTCCCCCGGCCCGAGCAGCTCGTTGACGAGATCGTCGGTATCCGTCGGCGAGAGCTCGGCGAGCTCGATCTGCTGGTACAGCGGCTCGCGCATCCAAGGCGCGAAATAGGCCGGCCGGAAATTCACGATCAGGACCGTCTTGGTGGAGATCACCGCGTCAACGAGCGTTGCGACGAATTCCTCGCTCGCCTGATCGAGCCAATGCAGGTCCTCGATGATGATCACCGACGCCGACGCGCCGCGCTGGCGAATCATGTGCCGGACGATGTCCAGCAGACGAACGTTGCGTGCGCGCGGACCAAGCCAGGAGGGTGGGCCCTGGACGTGCCTGATGCCGAGGAAATCGCAGACCAGCCAGAGGTCCGCCTCGAATGTAGAGCCGAGCTCGGCGAGGCGCGTGGCGATCTGCTTCACCGCCAGATCAGGCTCGTCGTCCGGTGAAACGTTGAAATAGGTCGAACGCAAGAACTCCAGCACCGGCTGCAGCGGCGTTGCCGTGCCATAGGGCTGCGCGCGGGCCTCGAACACCGGGATGTGGCGCGCGCGGCAATATTCAGCGAACTCGTAGCACAGCCGGCTCTTGCCGGTCCCCGGCGGGCCGACGATGCCGGTGACGCGCGAGCTGCCGATCTCCACCGCCGCCAACGTCCGCTGCAGCAGAGCCATCTCCCGCTCGCGCCCGCGGAACGTCGCCAAGGCGACACCGCGGAATTGCTGGCTAGCGACCGCCGGCTTGAGGTTCTTGAGAAGATACAGCTCGATCGGCTCCGGCACGCCGCGCAGGCGGTGACGGCCGAGCGGGCCGACGTCGCAGAACGAACGCACCAGACGGTAGGTCTCGTCGGTCAGGCAAATCTCACCCGGTTCCGCCTTGGTCGGCAGCCGGCTCGCCAGATGGATGGTGAGCCCGTAAGCGCCGTGCTCGGTGACCGTGTCGACGAGCGGAGCATCCGCGACGATCTCGCCGGAATGCAGGCCGATGCGTACCGACATGGCATCGTCTCGCGCACGAAACGTGTCGCGGATCGCCAGCGCCGCCTCGCAAGCTAGCAGCGCGTGGCCCTCCTGCGCGCGCGGTGCGCCGAAGAAGGCGAGGATGCCGTCGCCGAGAGTTCGGACCACCGTGCCCTCGAACCGCTCCACGCCGTCGCACATGGAATCGAGCGCGGGCTTGAGACGCTGCATGGCATCTTCGGCGGTTAGGTCGGCAACGATCTCGGTCGAGCTAACGAGATCGGCAAACAGCACCGTCACCTGCTTCAGCTCGCCCCGAAGCGGCCTCGTCGAATGCGCCGCCGCTGCCGGGATTGGTCGGCTCGCGGCATTCAGGGCCGCGCCGCAGGCCCCACAAAAACCCGAGCCGGGCGGGCTGAGATGATTGCAGGCGGAGCAGGCCATCGGCAGAGCCGAACCGCAGCCGTGACAGAAGCGATTGGTCGCCGGATTGTCACCGCCACAACTCTCACAGAGCATCTGATCCCCAACGAAGCAATAGTCGACCAGGAGGAAGCAGCACCGCAACGCGTTATGCCTAGCCTGCAATGCCGGTCATCCGCGTTCACCGGCCAAAGGCACCATCTTTGGCACCCTCAGGCAACCGAATAGTTCACATTTGGCGCGCAACTGCGTCGAAGTCGCGCCCAAAGGTTGCAAAAAAACATCGAAACACGCACACTTAGTCCGTGAGTCCGGCAGGATCAGCCGGCGCTGAATTTACTGTAGGCTTGCTCCGTCGCAACGATCACATGCTCGGCGCAGGCGTTGCGCCGGTGCGGATCGGCGTCACGCTCGTAGGCCTCCGACTTCATCATGTCGAGGAAGGCCGCGATGCTCGGATAGTAGACCAGCGCCACGAAGTCCCAGTCGTTGCCATCGTGCGGGCCGAGCGCGACCGCCTTGGCGTCGCTGGTCCAGAGCAGCGTGCCGCCGCGCGCCTTGATCATCGGCACCGTGACGGCGCTGTAGCGCAAATAGGCGTCCCAGCCGGAACCGTCGCCGTCGCCGGAGCGCGCGTGGAAGCGCATCAGGTTCAGCATCACCACCGCTGCATGCCGATCGAGCCGCTCCAGGCCGTCGATGTTCAACATATTAACCGCCAATGCCGCCTCCTCTGGTCACGCCTGCATTGTAGCATTGCAGCGGCGTGACTTGTGTCACGACGTAAATCCGGCGCAAGCTCGCATCCAACGCCAATGACGATCGCTTCGCCCGCGCCACCGGCCTCCAATCCGGCCAGTTGGCTCAACAACCAGCCTTATCTGCTGCTCAGCCTGAGCTCGCTGTTCTGGGCCGGCAACATCGTGCTCGCGCGCCACGTCGGCGCGCATGTGCCGCCGCTGACGGTGACCACGATCCGCTGGTTCGGCGTGTTCCTGATCCTGCTGCCGTTCGCCTGGCCGCACCTGAAGCGCGACTGGCCGAATCTGCGCAAGAGCCTGCCGCTGATGCTGTTCCTGTCGCTGGTGGGCTTTGCCTTCAACAACGCGATCTCGTACTGGGCGATGCAGTACACGGAAGCGCTGAACGCGCTGCTGATCCAGTCGGCCGGACCGCTGTTCGTGGCGCTGTGGTCGCTGGTGCTGTTCAGCGTGCGGCTGACCGGTGCGCAGCTCGCCGGCATCGGGATCTCGCTTCTCGGCGTGCTGATCATCATCCTGCGCGGCGATCTCGCCGCGCTCGCGAGCATCAGCTTCAACAGGGGCGACATCATGTTCGCCTCATCGCTGGTGGCGTTCGGGATCTACTCTGCCTTCATCCCGCGGCGACCGAAGATCCACCAGCTCTCCTTTCTCTCCTTCACCACCTGCTGCGGCGCGACGATGCTGCTGCCGACCGCGATCTGGGAGGCCTGGAGCGGCCGCGTCCTGCAACTCGACGGGGTGACGCTGGCGACGCTGGGCTACATCCTGATCTTTCCCTCGACGTTGGCCTATCTGTTCTTCAACCGGGGTGTGGCGCTGATCGGCCCGAACCGCGCCGCGCCGTTCTTCCATCTGGTGCCGGTGTTCGGCTCGGCGATGGCGATCCTGCTGCTCGGCGAAAAGATCCAGCCATTCCACCTGATCGGCTACCTGCTGGTGCTCGCCGGTGTCGTGATCGCCTCGCGCCAGGGCTCTGCGGTGAAGTAATTCCGCACCGCGAGACGAGGCGACAAACTCGCGCCTTCCGATTTCGACGAGGAGACGCTAGGTTCCCCGCCAACGAAAAAAGAGGGAACGAACCGACATGCTTTCAGCGTTGATCCGAAACCTGCGTGCCATCGGCACGGCCTCCCTTTGTCTCGCCGCCGCATCCGCTGCGCAGGCCGACAATTATCCGAGCCGCAACATCACGCTGGTGCTGCCGTTCGCGGCCGGCAGCGGCACCGACACCACGACGCGGCTGATCTCGCAGCATTTGTCGCAGGCACTCGGCGTCGGCATCGTCATCGAGAACAAGGCGGGCGCCAACGGCATGATCGCCGCGACCTATGTCGCGCGCGCCGCGCCCGACGGCTACACGCTGCTGGTGACCACCAACACAACGCATTCGGCCAATCCCTATCTGCTCAAAAGCCTGACCTATGATCCGGTCAAGGACTTCACCCCGATCGCGCGCACCGGCGACCTGCCCTTCATGCTGGTGATCCACCCGGAGGTGCCGGCCAAGACCGTCGGCGAGCTCATCGCCTACGGCAAGGCCAATCCGGGCAAGCTGAGCTATGCCTCGGGCTCGTCCTCGGCGATCGTCTCTGGCGCGACGTTCGCGCACAATGCCGGGCTCGACCTCCTGCACGTGCCCTACAAGAGCTCGCCGCCCGCGCTCAACGACGTCATGGGCGGCCGCGTCTCGATGATGTTCGTGGACATCCTGACCGGCCTGCCGCATGTCCAGGGCAATGCGCTACGCGCGCTCGCCGTCACGACAAAGGACCGCTCGTCGCTGGTGCCGAACCTGCCCTCGATGCAGGAGGCCGGCGTGCCGGACTTCGACATCTCGTCGTGGCAGGGCTATTTCGGCCCCGCCGGCATGCCCAAGGAGATCGTGACGCGGCTCAACGCCGAGATCCGGAAGATCGTCGAGAAGCCGGAGATCAAGGCCCAGCTCGCCACCCTCGGCATGGACGCGTTTTCGGGCACGCCGGAGCAGCTCGGCACGTTCGTGAACGAACAGCTGGTGTTGTGGGAGAAGCTGATCCGCGAGGCGGGAATCGAGAAGCAGTAGTGCGGTCTCGTAGGGTGGGCAAAGCGAAGCGTGCCCACCGAGAAGTTACCGCGAACTCAAAAAGAAAAGGTGGGCACGACGCTTCGCGTCTTTGCCCACCCTACGCATTCAGTGCAAGAACTTACGCCGCGCGCATCTTGGCGAGGAAGCCGTCGACTGCGCTGCGCAGCGCGCCGGACTGGCTGTCGAGCTCGCGGGCGTTGTTGAGCACGTCGCTTGCCGCCGTGCCGGTGGCTTCCGCGGCCGAGGTGACGCTGCCGATATTGGCGTTGATCTCGTTCGATCCGGCCGCGACCGACTGAATGTTGCGCGCGATCTCGCGGGTCGCCTCGCCCTGCTGCTCGATCGACGCGGAAATGCCCGCGGTGATCTCGCTCATCTCGGCGATGGTCTGGGTGATGCCGCCGATCGCGGCGACCGCATCGCTGGTCGAGGTCTGCATCGCCGCGACCTGGGCGGAGATTTCCTCGGTCGCCTTGGCGGTCTGGTTGGCGAGCGCTTTGACCTCGGAAGCGACAACCGCGAAGCCGCGGCCGGACTCACCGGCACGCGCCGCCTCGATGGTGGCGTTCAGCGCCAGCAGATTGGTCTGTGCCGCGATCGAGTGGATCAACTTGACCACCTCGCCGATCTTCTCGGCGCCGGTGGAGAGCTCCTGCACCGTGGCATTGGTGCGCTCGGCGTCGTTGACGGCGCGGCTCGCCACTTCGGTCGAGCGGGTGACCTGGCGGGAGATTTCCGCAACCGAGCTCGACAGCTCTTCGGCAGCGGCGGCAACCGTGCCGACATTGCCAGACGCTCTCTGCGAGGCCGCGCCGACGGTCGCCGCACGCGAAGAGGCGTCGCTGGCGGTCGCGGTCATCGATTGCGCCGTGGCTTGCATGCCCGTCGCGGCCGAGGAGACCGAGCGGACGATGCCGTTGACGCTGCGTTCGAAGTCGCTGGCGATGCCCTCCATCGCGCTGCGACGTTCCGCCGCGACACGATCCTTCGCGTCGGCTTCGGTCTTCTCGAGGTCGCGGATGCGCAGTGCGTTGTCCTTGAATATCTGGACGGTCGACGCCATCGCGCCGACCTCGTCGCCACGGCCGACGCCGGGAATGTCACCCTCGAGCTTGCCCTCGGCGAGATCCTTCATGCGGGCGCCGAGCAGAACCAGCGGACCGCTGATGCTGCGGCCGAGCAGCCAGGCGACGCTTCCGGCGACGATGACGATGCCGAACATGGCGAGACCGAGCAGCCAGTAGACCGGGCCCATCTTTGCGTCGATGTCGTCGAGATAGGCGCCGGTGCCGAGATACATCTCGAGTTCGGGGACCGCCACCGCGTAGCCCATCTTCCGGATCAAGCCTTCCTGGCCCGGTTTCGCGTATTCATAGGTCAAAAGGATCGAACCGTTGGCCTTCGCGCCGTTCATCAGCTCCCAAGACAGTTTGCGGCCATTGGTCAGAACTTCCATGCGGTTGCTGCCGATCTGCTTCGGATCTGGCGCCAGCTGCGTGATACCGTCATAGGACGTTCCGAAGAGATAACCAGCGCCTTTGTCATAGGTCATCGCGTTGCCGTAGCGACGAAGATCAGCCATCGCGGCGTCCTTCGTCATCTCGCCCGCATCCACCCGCTTCTTCAGCGCCACCGCATAGTTGCGGCCCATGTCGACGATGGCCTTGGCCTGCTCGATGCGCGCGTTCACCATTTCCTGCTTCATCAGGTACCCGGAGAGGACCCCGGAAATGCACAAGCCGAACAAGGTGACGCCGACAAGGATGCCGAGCTTGGGGGCGATCTTCATATTGCTCAATTTCACGGGATGCTCCGGCAACGAAGGGATAAGGACGCGCGAGTGAATCGATCGAAATCAAATTAACTTTTAGGGGGTGACCCCTTAGCAAGCTGTTACGGGGCGCCCCGTAAAAGCCCGGAGAAGACGTCGAAGCAGTCGTATAAATCGCCTCAACGACAACCTGGAATTGTACGCGACGTCCCAGATTTCGCGTAAAAGACGCAAAGGCCCGCGCGAAGGCCGGGTCACAACAAGAAACCAAATCGGGAGCAGGACATGCCGAAATACAGGATCGTGACGCCGAAGGGCGCGAGCTTCACGGTCGCGAGCAGCGATTATTCCTACGAGCGTGAGGCGCTCGATCCGATCGACGCCGAGATCGTCGAGGCGCCGGCCGACGAGGCCGGGTTCATCGCCGTCGCGAAGACAGCGGACGCCATCTACGCCAAGGGCATTCCGATCACCAAGACCATCATCGATGCGCTGGAGAGCTGCAAGGTCATTACGCTCGGCTCGGTCGGCGTCGACAGCGTCGACATCAAGGCCGCAACCGCGCGCGGCATTCCCGTCACCAACATCCCCGACACCTTCATCGAGGAGGTCGCCGACCACGCTATGATGCTGCTGCTCTCGGGCTTCCGCCGGCTGGTCGAGCAGGACCGGATGGTGCGCAGCGGCCGCTGGGCCGAGGGCCGGCCGGCGTTGTCGAAGATTCCGCGGCTGATGGGCCAGACGCTCGGCTTCATCTCGTTCGGCCGCGTCGCGCGTGCAGTTGCGAAACGCGCAGCTCCGTTCGGCCTGCGGATGATGGCCTACGATCCCTTCATCCAGGAAACGCTGATGTCCGACCACGGCGTGATTCCGGCGACGCTGAACGAGGTGTTGTCGCAATCCGACTTCCTCTCGATGCACGCCCCCGCCCGGCCCGAGGTGCATCACATGCTCACCGAGAAGCACTTCCGGCAGATGAAGAAGGGCTCGGTCTTCATCAACACAGGCCGCGGCGCCACCGTGGACGAGGAAAGCCTGATCAAGGCGCTTCAGGAGGGCTGGATCGCCCATGCCGCCCTCGATGTGCTGGAGAAGGAGCCGCCCTCGCACAACAACCCCATCCTCAGCATGGAGAATGTGACCCTGACCGCCCATGTCGCCTCCGCCTCGGCACGGTTTGACGAGGCGCGCAAGCGCCGGGTGGGCTACGAATTGTCACTGGTGCTTCAGGGCATGTGGCCGGTAAGCTGCGTCAATCCGTCGGTGCTGCAAGACACCGCGCTCCGCCGCTGGCAGCCTGTCAGCATGGACCGCGGCCCGAACAGCTAGGCGGGACGGCCGCGAAGGCGCGCCGGCAACCGGAAAGACCCTTCACCGGCGATCAACGCCGGGAAGGGAAACACATACGGAGGAACCGATGAGGAACGACATCACACGTCGTGATGCCTTGGCGCTGGGCCTGTCCGCTGCGGCAATCGCGGCAACCGGTGCTCCGGCGAATGCCCAATCCGCGATCAAGGCCGCGGACGTCCCCACACCGAAACTGCCGATCGAGAAAGGCGCATCCCTGCGCATGCTGCGACCGGTCCGCTTCGTCCAGGCCGACGAGGATGTGTTCCGCGCCAATGCGGCAAAATTCACCAAGGAAACGGGCGTCGAGGTCAAGGTCGATTTCGTCGGCTGGGAGGACATCAACCAGCAGACCGCGGTGACCTCGAATTCCGGCGCCGGTCCCGACATCATCATCGGCTTCTCCGATGCGCCGCACATCTATGTCGACAAGCTGGTCGAGCTGACCGACGTCGCCGATTATCTCGGCAAACGGTACGGCGGCTGGCTGCCGCTGGCGCAGCGCTACGGCAAGAAGAACAAGAGCCCCATTTGGATCGGGCTGCCGTTCGGAGCCACTGCGGGTCCCCTGATCTACCGCAAGTCGATCCTGAAATCGGTCGGCTTCGACAAGGTGCCGGAAGACCATGCCGGAATCCTCGACCTGTGCCAGAAGCTCCAGAAGGCCGGCAAGCCGGCGGGCTTCGCCCTCGGCAATGCCAAGGGGGACGGCAACGGGTTCGCAAGCTGGGCGCTATGGTCGCACAACGCAGCCCTGCTCGACGAAGAGGGCAACGTCATCATCAACAGCAAAGAGACCATCGCCGCGCTGAACTGGGTCAAGCAGCTCTACCCGACCTTCATCGCCGGCACGACGTCCTGGAATGACGTCAGCAACAACCGCGCCTACGCGGCGCAGGAGATCGCGCTGACCGCGAACGGCGTCTCGCTGTATTTCTCGCTGAAGAACGATCCGGCGACCAAGGCGATCGCCGACGACAGCGAGCATCAGTTGCTGCCGAAGGGCTTGGCCAAGGTCTCGCCGATGGCGGGCCTGACGCTGAACGCCATGGTGTTCAAGCACAGCCAGTACCCCAACGCCGCAAAGGCCTTCCTGCAATACATGCTGGAAAAGGACCAATACGAGCCTTGGCTCAACGCCAATTCCGGCTACTGGTCCCAGCCGCTGGCCGCCTATGCCGAGGCCGCCGTGTGGTCGCAGGACCCCAAGGTGAAGCTGTTCAAGGACACGATGAACAGCACCTATTACGACGGCTATGCGGGTCCGATCTCGACCGCGACCGGTGCCGTCAGCGCCGACTACGTGCTGATCCAGATGTTCGCATCCGTCGCGACCGGCGCTGCCACACCAGAAGCCGCGGCCGCAGAAGCCGAGCAGCGCTGCAAGCGGTACTTCCGGCGGCAGAAGTAACGCTGGACAGAAGCGCGTCATTGCGAGCGAAGCGAAGCAATCCAGCCTGTCTCCGCCGTTACGGCCTGGATTGCTTCGTCGCTTCGCTCCTCGCAATGACGGGCATGGAGACTTTCACAGACAGGACAACGACCCGATGTCCGTGACCACACTTCCCACTCTCGCCCTCGCAAGACGGCAGCCCTCCTGGCTGGTGCGCCTGTTCGACTACAAGCCGTTCCTGATCGTGATGTGCCTCGCACCCGCGATCGGGCTGCTTACGGTGTTCCTGACCTATCCGCTGGGTCTTGGCATCTGGCTCGCCTTCACCGATACGACGATCGGCAGAAAAGGCGTCTTCGTCGGTTTCGAGAATTTCCAGTATCTGCTCACCGATTCCCTGTGGTGGAACGCGGTGTTCTACAGCGTGGTCTACACGGGGATCGCGACCTTCGGAAAGTTCGCGCTCGGCTTCTGGCTGGCACTGCTGCTCAACAACCATTTTCCGTTCAAGAGCCTGTTGCGTGCGATCATCCTGATGCCATGGATCGTGCCGACGGTGCTCTCGGCACTGGCGTTCTGGTGGATCTACGATCCGCAATTCTCGATCATCTCCTACCTTCTGGTCGACGTGCTGCACTGGCGCACCACCAATATCGACTTCCTCGGCTCGCCCTGGCCGGCGCGCTTCTCGCTGATCGCCGCCAACATCTGGCGCGGCATTCCCTTCGTCGCGATCTCGCTGCTGGCGGGCCTGCAGACCATCTCTCCCTCGCTCTACGAGGCGGCGATGCTGGATGGCGCCAGCGCCTGGCAGCGCTTCCGCTACATCACCTTCCCGATGATGATGCCGATCCTCGCCATCGTCATGACCTTCTCGATCATCTTCACTTTCACCGACTTCCAGCTGGTCTACGCCATCACCCGTGGCGGCCCCGGCAACTCGACCCATTTGCTGGCAACGCTGGCCTTCCAGCGCGGCATTGCCGGTGGCGAGCTCGGCGAGGGCGCGGCGATCGCGGTGTCGATGATCCCGTTCCTCGTGTTCGCAACGCTGTTCTCTTATTTCGGCCTGGCGCGCCGCAAATGGCAGCAGGGAGAGAGCAATGACTGATACCACCGCCCAGCCGGCCGCCGTCGCCACCACACCGCCGGACACCATGGCCTGGGATTCCGGGCTGCGGCGGCTGATGATGATCTACCTGCCGCTCGGGTGCTTCGTGCTGATCCTCCTGTTTCCGTTCTACTGGATGGCGATCACGTCGTTCAAGCCGAACGCAGAGCTGATGAACTACAAGGAGCACAACCCGTTCTGGATCTCCTCGCCGACGTTGGCGCACATCAAGCACCTCTTGTTCAATACCGCCTATCCGCGCTGGCTATGGACGACGATGCTGGTTGCGGTCGGCGCGACCACGCTGTCGCTGATCGCGAGCACGCTGGCCGCCTACGCGATCGAGCGCCTGCGCTTCCGCGGCAGTCCCTATGTCGGCCTCGGCATCTATCTTGCCTATCTCGTGCCGCCGTCGATCCTGTTCATTCCGCTCGCAACCGTGGTCGTCCAGTTCGGCTTGTTCGATTCACCGCTGGCACTGATCCTGGTCTACCCGACCTTCCTGGTGCCGTTCTGCACCTGGCTCCTGATCGGCTATTTCAAGTCGATCCCCTACGAGCTAGAGGAATGCGCGCTGGTGGACGGCGCCACTAGGCTCCAGATCCTACGCCGGATCACGCTGCCACTGGCGGTGCCCGGCCTGATCTCGGCCGGCATCTTCTCCTTCACGCTGTCCTGGAACGAGTTCATCTACGCGCTCGCCTTCATCCAGAGCGGCGCCAACAAGACGGTGCCGGTCGCGATCCTGACCGAGCTCGTCACCGGCGACGTCTACCAATGGGGGGCGCTGATGGCGGGATCTCTGCTCGGCTCGCTGCCGGTTGCGATCTTCTACTCGCTGTTCGTGGATTACTACGTGTCGTCGCTGACGGGCGCGGTAAAGGAGTAATTCGTGGCTGCGCGCAAGCGCAGCCGATCGTGCTATCGTGATAGACCGCATGCTGCCTTGGTCCCACGCTCCATCCTGACAGCGGGGTCGATCATTGGCGCCGTCGATTGTCGCTCGAGAAAGCGAAAATTGCATGCGTTCGCCAAAGCTCCCATCATTATCTCGACGCGGTTTCTGCCTGTGTTGCGTCGGCGCCGCGACCGCCGCCGCTTCGGGATGGCTTAGCCCTAGGGAAGCCTACGCAGAGGCGCGAGGCATCGTCAGCCTGATCAAGGACAGCGCTGCAGTATCGCCGATTGTCACGCACAAGCTCCGAAACAACATCACCGTGCTGGAAGGCTCCGGCGGCAACATTGCCGTGCTGACCGGGCCCGACGGCAAAGTGCTGATCGATGCGGGGATCCGCGTCTCACGTCCGCAACTCACCAAAGCGCTGGCTGATCTCGGCGCCGATCCCGTCACCCATCTCGTCAACACCCACTGGCATTTCGATCATGCCGATGGCAACGAATGGCTGCATGCAGCCGGCGCGAAGATCATTGCGCAGGAAAACACCCGCAAACACCTTGCCGAAGTGCAGCGGGTCGAGGACTGGGACTACAATTTCCTTCCGCTCGGCGCGGGCGGTATCCCCAGTGAAGTCTTTGCCGACAGCCGCGAGCTTAAGCTCAACGGAACCTCGATCGGCCTGAAGTATTACGGGCCCGCGCACACCGACAGCGACATCTCCGTCACTTTCGCAGAAGCCAACATCGTTCACGTCGCCGACATGTTCTGGAACGGCATCTATCCGTTCATCGACTATTCGACCGGGGGCAGCATCGACGGGATGATCGCTGCATGCGACGCCAATCTCGCGGCGATGGACAAGGACACGATCGTCATCGCCGGGCATGGCAAGCCGGTCGGAAACAAAGTCGAATTCCAGGCCTTTCGCGACATGCTCGTCGGGATCCGCGACAACGTCGCCCGCCTCAAGAAGCAGGGACGAACGCGCGATGAAACCGTTGCGGCGAAGCCGACAGCGGCGTTCGACGCGATATGGGGGCAATTCGTGATCGATCCCGGCTTCTTCACCAGACTGGTCTACCAGGGCGTTTGAAAAACCCTCGCGGCCGTCGGCGAACTCATCGTTTTGAAAGGAAATTAATATGAAAACCGCAGAGACCACACGCAAGCCATCGCTCCTCGATCGTCGGCGTCTCGTTCTTGGGTTGTCCGGAGCGGCTGTCGCAGTTGCTTCGACGGCAGCGTCCGCGAAGCCGGAGCGCGACGAACACACCGCCGGTGCCTATCCGGTCACCTATCATCGAACCAAGACCGTCGACGGGATCAAGATCTTCTATCGCGAGGCGGGTCCGAAGGACGCGCCGGTTGTGCTGTTGCTGCACGGCTTCCCGACCTCCTCGCACATGTTCCGCAACCTGATCCCGGCACTGGCCGACAAGTACCACGTGATCGCTCCCGACTATCCCGGATATGGCCAGAGCGAGATGCCACCGCGCGCGACATTCAAGTACACGTTCGACCGTTTCGGCGAGCTTGTCGGCGGCCTGCTCGACCAGCTCGGCGTCACCCGCTACGCGATGTACGTCATGGACTACGGCGCTCCCGTCGGCTGGCGCCTGGCGCTCAAAAATCCAGAGCGCATCAGCGGCCTGATCGTGCAGAACGGCAACGCCTATGACGAAGGGCTGAAGGAGTTCTGGAATCCGATCAAGCAATACTGGGCCGACGGATCCGATGCCAGTCGGCAGGCATTGATGAAGCTGGTAACGCTGGAAACGACGAAATTCCAGTACACCGACGGCATGTCCGACGTCAGCCGGATTTCACCCGACAACTGGGTGCAGGATCAGGCGCTGCTCGACCGTCCTGGCAACAGCGAAATCCAGATGGACCTGTTCTACGACTATCGGACCAATTTGCCGCTGTATCCCGCGGTGCAGGCCTACTTCCGCAAGCACAAGCCGCCGACCCTGATCGTCTGGGGCAAGAACGATTTCATCTTCCCGGCCGATGGCGCCCATCCCTACAAACGCGACCTGCCCCAGGTAGAATTTCACCTCATCAACACCGGCCATTTCGCGCTCGAGGACAAGTTCGACGAAATGGTCCCGTTAATTCGCAACTTCCTCTCCCGCAAGATCGCCTGATCATCCCGGAAGGAAACGGACATGTATGCCGCTCTCGACTGCGTGGCCGTTCTGGCAGCCTCCACCTTGTTCGCAGCAGCCGTCGCCGCCCAAACCGCCAGAGACGTGCGCGGCCCATCGCCGCTGGTCGCGATCGAAAACGAGGTGCCTGCGCGGCTGATTGTCGATCCGCCGCTCGCCGAACAGTTGGCGCAGGGTCTCGTCTTCATCCAGTACACCACGGAGAATCTCCGCGTCGTGCCGGTGTTTGGCAAAGGCGCGCTCGACGTATCGCCGCGCATCGGCCACGTCCATATCACGGTCGACGATGCGCCGTGGCATTTTGTCGATGCCAGCGGCGAGACCGTGATCGTGGTCGGACTGAAGCCCGGCTCCCACAAGGTCCTGCTGGAGCTGGCCGATCCCACGCATCACGTGATCGACAGCAAGACCGTCAGTTTCGAGATTCCAACACCCCTAAAAAAATAACCGTCGGCCGCAGCCGTCGGCCCGGTTTCACAAAACTGCAATGCGCGGCCCGCATAAGACGTCCTCCGTTAACAGGAGACGCTCATGCGCGCGACTTTTCTTGGCACCGTCGCAACGATCATTCTTACCGCGAGCTCCGCGCTCGCGCAGAGCGAAGGCGAATTCCCTGCCAAGCTCGCCGGCCACGTGGTAATGCCAGCCGCCACGTTCATCGATGCGCCGGCTGATGCCCCGGCCGATCTCAAGACATCCGGCAAATACACCACCGGGAAGCGGGTCGACGCGCTCGGCACGGTGATGGGCAAGTCCTATGAGCGGGCGACCGGCGTGTCGCTGCCGTTCCAGGGCCAGCCGCTGCAGGGCCATTCCGGTATCAAGTCGATCGGGGACGGCACTTTCTGGGTCATCACCGACAACGGCATGGGCGCGCGCGCCAATTCGCCGGATTCGATGCTGTACCTCAACCGCTACAGGATGGATTGGGCCGGCGGCAAGATCGAGCGGCTGGAGACCGTGTTCCTGCACGATCCCGACAGACGCGTGCCGTTCCGCATCGTGCATGAAGACACCGAGAAGCGTTACCTCACCGGCTCCGACTTCGACACCGAAGGTTTTCAGATCATCGGCGACACCTTCTGGATCGGCGACGAGTTCGGCCCCTACATCCTGAAGGCCGACAAGACCGGCAAGATTCTCGGGCTGTTCGAGACGGTCGCCGACGGCAAGCCGGTGCGCTCGCCGGATCATTGGGCGGTGGCGACCCCGGGCGCGCCGGGTGCGACCTACAGCAACGTCAACCTCCGACGCTCCAAGGGTTATGAGGGCTTCGCTTCCTCGAAAGACGGCAAGTTTCTCTACGGCCTGCTCGAGGGGCCGCTCTGGGATGCCGAGAAGAAGGACTGGGAGAAGGTCGACGGCAAGGAAGCCTCGCGCATCCTCGAATTCGACGTCGCCGCGGAAAAGTTCACCGGCCGCTACTGGCAATATGTGTTCGAGCAGAACGGCAACGCCATCGGCGACTTCAACATGATCGACCCGACGAGCGGCCTGATCATCGAGCGCGACAACGGCGAAGGCACGCCCGACAAGGCCTGCCCGCAAGGCAGCCGCGGCGAGAACTGCTTCCCAGACGTGGCGAAGTTCAAGCGCGTCTACAAGATCGAGCTCACCGAGGCCAATGTCGGCAAGCCCGTGCGCAAGATCGGCTACATCGACCTCCTGAAGATCAGGGATCCCGACAAGAAGGCGAAGAAGCCGCTCAATGACGGCGTCTACACCTTCCCGTTCTTCACCATCGAGAACGTCGATCGTGTCGACGAAACCCACATCATCGTCGGCAACGACAACAATCTGCCGTTCTCGTCCAGCCGCGATCCCAACAAGGCCGACGACGACGAGTTCATGCTGCTCGACGTCGCGGACTTCCTGAAGGCGAAGTGAGCTATGCTCTTTCAACACGGTCATCGCCCGGCTCGACCGGGCGATCCAGTAATCCGCGGCGCCAGCGATTAGATCGTGACGCCGCGGCGTACCGGATGCCCCGCCCCCGTGCGCAACTGCGCACTAGGCGGGGCATGACAGGGAGTGAGCGAGCGCGAGCTAAGACAGCATCGCACTTCGGCGCCGCCCATCAGCCCGCCGGCACGATCACCATGCTCTGGTCCTTCGGCCAGCGAATGCGCCAGGCGAAATTGATGTCCTTGACCTCGCCGGGCTTGGCGTCGAACGACCACTCCAGCACACCGCGCCGGTCGCGAATGTTGCTTGCGGTCGGCGGCGTGGTCGCAGGCAACATCTCGACGAGGATGTCCTCGTTCTCGCTGACCGGCAACTGATCCTCGATCGCGACTTTGATCGGGAAGTCGTGGCCGTTGCGGATCGTCGTCTTGAACGATCGCTCGTCGGTTTTCGACGTCGTGACCAGGAGGCCTGCCGACCCTTCGTTGCGCTTGAGCACCGCGCGCTCGATCCTGACCTTGTCGTCGGCGCCGAAGCCGAGCCGCACGATATCGTCCTTGGCCGAAGCCGAGAGCTTGCCGCGGCCGACGAAAGTCCCGTCGCGATAGATTGCGACCTTGCCCGGCAACAGGCTCGTGTCGTCGGTCTGCTTGAAGCTGGCTTCGAGGAAGGCGGTGGGGTCCATCACCGGTGCCGCGCGCACCATGAGATCGGCGGCCACGGTCATCGAGGCGATGCGCAGGCTCTTGGCGCCCTCGGCGGCGCCGAGGCTGACGCGGCCGGGAATTTTGTAGGTGGCCTGGAAGTCGCCGATTTCGGCGACCGCCTGCTGTTCTTCGGCGCGCTCGCGGATATCGTCGGCCGCCTTGGCCGCCGATATTTCCATCTTTCGCTGCGGCATTGGCGCCGCTGCAGGCATTGCCGAATCCGAAACTGAGCCCAGCGCCCGCGGCCTCGGCACCTGCGGATATTGCGCGACCAGCGAATTCAGCTCCGGCGCGCTGCCGCCGCGGCCGATGCGGACCGTGGAGACGCCGAGCGCGACGTTCGACCAGTCCTCGCCGGTGGATTGCGTGACCTCGGCGCGGCGGACAAGCTCGAGCTGCGGTTTGCGATCCTTCGCGCCGGTGTCGAGCCGGGCGTCGTAGAGCGGCAGCCAGCGCGCATTGCGCACATTGTAGGTGACCCTCAACGTCGCCTTGGTTGCTGCCGGCGCGGCGATATCCATGCGGACTTCGAGCTTGTTCGGCGGCTTGGCCTTGCGCTCGACTTCGAGCTGGGCGATCTGCCGATCGATCTCGCGCATCTTGCGCGTGGCGTCGCGAACGGCGGTATCGGCGCTGGCAATTTCCTCGCCGACGGTGGCAAAGGCCGTGCGCCATTCGGCAATCGGCCGCGCCTCGCCCTTGTCGCCGATGCCGGCAGGAGAGGCTTCCGCAAAATGCTCCGCGAATTTGCGCCGCGCATTGGCCGAGTCGATCGCGCCTTGCAGGTCGGCGCGCTGGTCGTTCAGTGCCTCGATGCGCTTGTCCAGCTCCGGCAAATTGACCGGCGCCGCACGCGGCGTTCGCGCATCGATCGTGCCGATGGTGAGCTTCGCTCCCCCCTCACCCTCCACCCGGATCGAGGAGGTGTCGAGACCAAGCGGGAAGTCCTTGGCAACGAGCGTCGAATCGCCAGACGGCAGGTCCACCGCGATGACGCGGGTTACGGTCGCGCCATCGGGGTAAACGGTGACGGTATCGATGGCCGACGTGGCGCCCAATTCGGCGGCCCATGACGACGACGCGAATGCCGTGGTCACCAGAACCAGGCTCGTCGTCGCCAAACATCTTGCGGTGATGCGCATCAAATCCCTCCTCCAAGTCATCGCCGCCGCCAGCCGGACGCGCGATCCAATGCCTCGCCAACATGGTTGGACGCGGCAGGGAAGGAACTGGTTCGATTAGGGTTTCCGTGGGGCGCCGCCGCGGCGGCAGCAAGGCCCGGAACGTGTCGTCAGCCCGCGACGGAGCCCTTAATCCTGAACGGACGAACCCTGCCCGAAGATGCGGCGGAGCAGATCGGTGACGTTCTTGGCGCCCGCCTTCCTCAGAATGCCGGCGCGATAGCCTTCGACCGTGCGTGCGCTCAGATGCATGCGCCGAGCGATCTCCTTGTTGGTCAGGCCGGCGGCGAGATGCTCGAGCACGTCGCCCTCTCGCGCGATCAGGGGTTCGCAGCCGGGCAGCCAGCGCTGCCGGCTGGAGCCGGGCTGCGCGAACTCGTCGATGGCGGCATCGATCCGGTCGACGATGTCGCGGGTGCGGAACGGCTTCTCGATGAAGTCGGCCGCGCCGCTCCTGATGGCATGAACCGCCATGGCGATGCTGCCGTTTGTCGCGGTCACCAACACCGGCGCCATGCAGTTTTCCTCGCGCAGGCGCTTGAGCACGTCGAGACCGGAGCGATCGGGCGGCATCTCCAGCAGCACGCAGGCCGGCATCCGCGCCTTGGCCTCCGAGAGCAGAGACGCGCCGTCGGCGAAGCAGATCACGTTGTATGCGCTCTGTTGGAGAGCGGTGGACAATTGTTCGCGGGAGGCGGCATCGGTGTCGATGACGAATACCTCACCCTTGGAAAGCATGTTCCCCGGCATAATTCCGATCCAGCAATGTCTTTGGTCAAATGGTCCGAGACAGCAGCGGGGCCTCGTCGCGCCGCGCCGTCATATGCACGGCATTCACGCCCGTGCTTCGGTTTCACTTATGTATGTTCCACCCGGTTCCCGGATTTGACGGATCGGGACGTAAACTTTACATTTCGGGACATCTGCGGGGATGGCTGACAGGAACGGGTCGCATGACCGACCTCATTCGTAGCGCAGGCTTGAGCTATTACCCGGAGGTCGCCCGGTCGGTCGGGCTCGACCCCAAACAAATGATGCGCAAGGTCAGGCTGCCGCTGGCCTGCCTCGACAAGCCCGATACGCCCATTGCCGTCACCGGCCTGCGCCGCCTGCTCGAATTGTCGGCAGAGGCGTCCGGAGCCGAAGATTTCGGCTTGCGGCTTGCCGAGCGCGGCGGGCTGACCAATTTCGGCGCAGTCGGCCTGATCGTGCGCGAACAGGCGACCGTTGGTGAAGCCATCGAAGCCTTCTCGCGCTTCATCCCGATCCATCACGACGGCATGAAGCTGGATGTCACCCGCGACAAGCAGACCGTCACCGTCACGCTGCACCTGCGCGGCCGACAGCCGACCGCGCCGCGCCAGTCGATCGACATGGCGCTCGGCAGCGTCCACCGCATCATCCAGTCGCTGTTCGGCAGCGATTGGCGGCCGCAGGAAGTTCACCTGCACTACCCACCGCCGCTCGACCGCAAGCGCTACCGCGAGTTCTACGGCTGCCGTGTGACCTTCAATGCGGAGGACGATTCGATCCTGTTGTCGGCACACGACATGGAGCGCCGGATCCCGAGCGCGCATCCGCTGATCGCGAGCTATCTGCGCAAGCGGATCGAGGCGATCGAGACGCGGCCGGCAAGCTGGGAGGAGAAGGTCGACGAGGTCGTCCGTCTCCTGCTCGCCGGCGGCGACTGCACGGTTGAGCGCGTCGCCGAGCACCTCGCCTGCACCCGCCGCACCATCCACCGCCATCTCGCCGAAGCCGGCACCAGCTTCTCGGCCATCCTCGACGCGCAGCGCGCCGATCTCGCGGTCCAGCTGATCGAGGACCCCGGCCGACCGCTGGCCGACATCGCCGTGCAGCTCGGCTTCTCCGCACAGAGCGCCATGGCCCGCTGGTTCCGCGGCCATTTCGGCTGCACCATCACCGCATGGCGCAAAGGCGTCCGGCCATTGGAATCACGGACCGCGGCGACCGCGGCTTGAATTCAGCGTGCCGCGACGGGCACGCCCATGATGGCGAGAGCGCGGCGACGGCTGCCGGCGAGCAGCGGACCGAACGCGATGGCAAAGCCGAGGAACGCAACGATCCAGCCGCACGCGGCAAGGTGCAGCAACGCATCGCTGTGCGCCGGCCAAACCACCGCCGCGACCCGCGCCAGCGCCGCGACGATGATCGCGGCATAGATGGCTTGTGTCGCCGGCGACGCCGTCAGCGCCTGTCCGGTATGGCCGAGACTCGCACGGGTCATCACCGCGAGCGTCATGGTTCCGGCCGCTCCCGCCATCCAGGCGTGGATACCCGCGCTCGGCGGCACCGCGCCGAAGACGGCAAAAGCATGCAGGAGGAAGCCAAGCGGCACGAAGACATAGCCGACATGGAGAATCAGGAGCAACCGCTCGCGGAAGGTGCGATCACCGGCCCAGCGCGCAAGCCGCACCAGGTGCAGCACACCCACCAGCGCCATCACCGCCCCGGTAACCGTACTCAAGGGCGCGACGATCCACGCGATGATCGCAATTGCGCTGCACCCGATCACCACACTGTCAAAACGCCCGAACGGCACCGGCAGGCGGCCGGGGTTGAACTTAACTAGCCAGTTTCGGGTGAAACTCGGGATGATGCGGCCGCCGATCAGCGAGATCATCACAACGACCACGCCGATGCCGACGCGGATGCCGACATCGGCCGCACCCGCGTAATGCGCTTCGAGATGGAAGGCGACATTGCCTGCGAGCAACACGAGCACCAGCACCACCACAGGAAGGTTGCGCCAGTTGCCGCCGGCGATGATCTCGCGCGTTGCAGCAGCGACGACCAGCGTCAGGAAGGCGGCATCGACGGCAAGCGCAAACGCCCAGCCGATATCGGCAGACAGCGTCACCGCGACCCGACCGGCGAGCCAGACCGCCACCAGCGCGGCCAAGGACGTCCCCTGGATCGGCAGCCGCCCGGTCCAGTTCGGGATCGCCGTGAACAGGAATCCCGTGATCACCGCCGGCAGGAAGCCGTAGAGCATCTCATGGACGTGCCAGTCGCGCGGCGCGAAAGCGGAGCTCACCGACAATTCGCCATAGAACATCGGCAGCCATGCCAGGATCGAAAGCCCTGCCTGGATGGCGGCAAGCAGGAAAAAGGGCCGAAAGCTGTTCGCAAACAGCGGCCAGCCCTCAAAGTTGCGGGATCGGACGCCAGCCATGGGTCAACTCCAGTCGATTCAAATCGTCGCTTGGAAAAATACTGCCGTCCGGCCGGGTCGTTTTTGAGCTATCGCAAACACCCTGACGATTGCAGGTGTCATCACACTTCCAGCGCCAAGGAGGCAGAATGGCCAAGGTCGACACATCGCTGGTTGCGCATTTGCCGCTGTTTGGGGGTGTCAAACCGGAGGACCTCGAGGAGATCCTGCGCGAGGCCCGCTCAGTGCGCTATCCCAAGAACAGCGCCATTTTTGAGCAGGGCGCGGACGCGCAATCCTTCTTTCTGCTGCTGCACGGCCATGTTCGTGCGGCCAAGACCACACCGACCGGCGAGCAGATCGTGGTGCGCTATGTCGCGCCGGGCGAAACGTTCGGTCTCGCGATGGCGATCGGCGCCGCGCGCTATCCGGCCACGGCGATCGCGGTCGACGACAGCGTCGCCCTGATCTGGCCGACCTCGGCATGGCCACGACTGGTCGAGCGATTTCCCTCGCTTGCCGCCAACACGCTCCAGACCGTCGGCACGCGGCTCCAGGAGAGCCACACCCGGATCCTGGAAATGTCGACCCAGCAGGTCGAGCAGCGTGTCGCTCATGCGCTGCTGCGCCTCGCCAAACAATCCGGCAAGAAGCTCGACCACGGCATCGAGATCGATTTCCCGATCAGCCGCCAGGACATCGCGCAGATGACCGGCACCACGCTGCACACCGTGAGCCGCATCCTGAGCGGCTGGGAACAGCAGGGACTGGTCGAGAGCGGCCGTCAGCGCATCATCCTACGCGATCCGCATGGGATCGTCGTGCTCGCGGAGCGGAGCCCCGACAGCGGCGCGGCGTGAAGCCAGGGGTGAAGGGTGCTTCCGCTTACGGCGAAAGCGCCCCTCACCCGGGAATCCGCACGCGGCCCGCGCGAATTCCAGACCGGTTCACGCCGGCACGCGGTCGCACAGCGCGGCGAGGAATTTGTCGCGATCGATGCCATGCTCGCGGCAGGCGTCATCGACCGTGTGGAAGGTTGCGATCGGACAGCCAACGCAAGCCATCCTGAAGGCGAGAAACACGCGGATCGTGTGCGGCGCCGTGCGCATGATGTCATCGACCAGATCGTCGGATCCAAAAGGCATGGACAACAACTCCGTTCCGAAACCACGATAGCGGAGCGGGCGCGAGTCTCTTTGTCGAAGCGCAAGCTGGCCCGTCATTCCGGCATGACGGTAAGGTGATCTCACACCGCCCGGCTGTGCAACTGCTTCGCGGGATCCAGATGCGCGTCGAACGCGGCTGCGACGCTGCGCACGAGAAAGCGCGAGTCCTTTGCGACTGCGATGCGGTCGCCGTCCAGTCTCACGACGCCGTCGGAGATCAGCGGCTTCAGACGCGATGCCGATTTCAGCATTGCCCCGGCCTCTGCGCCATGACGCGCGCAGATATCGCCGAGATCGGCGCTGAACTCGCACATGATGCGTTCGATGATGTCGGCGCGCAGCCGGTCGTCTTCGGTGAGCCCATAGCCTTTAGCGGTGGCCAAATGACCCGCGGCGATGCTCTGCGCATATGCGCCGATCTGGACCTCGTTCTGGACATAGCCCTGCGGCAAATGTCCGATCGCGCTCGCGCCGAAGCCGAGCAGGACTTCGCCCTTGTCGGTGGTGTAGCCCTGAAAATTGCGCCGCAGCGTGCGTTGCTCGAAGGCCACAGCCATGGAATCGTCCGGCCGCGCGAAATGATCGAGCCCGATCTGCACATAACCGGCCTCCTTCAACGCATTGGCGATCGCGCAGGCCTGGTCGTGGCGCGCAAGGCCGTCGGGCAGCACGGCCTCGTTGATCATGCGCTGGTGCTTCTTGAAAGCAGGCACATGCGCGTAGCCGAACACCGAGAAGCGGTCGGGCCCAAGCTCGAGCGAACGTCGCACCGTATCCAGGCACGAGGCAACGTTCTGGTGCGGCAGTCCGTAGATCAAATCGAAGTTGATCCCGTTGATGCCGGCGCGCTGGAGCATGTCGACGACGGAAGCCGTCTGTTCAAAACTCTGCACACGGTTGATCGCGCGCTGCACGACAGGGTCGAAGCTCTGCACGCCCAGGCTCGCGCGATTGACCCCGGAGAGCCGCATGGCCTCGACCATGGCGGCCGTCAGCGTGCGGGGATCGATCTCAACCGCAATCTCGGCCGACGGCAGCACGAAGAAGGCTTGGCGCATCGCCGCCATCAACTCGGCAAAAGCCTCCGGCGCCATGATCGTCGGGGTGCCGCCACCGAAATGGATGTGCTCGACCTTGATGCGCCGGCCGATCGTCTCGGACACCTGCGCGATCTCGCTGCGCAGCGTACGCAGATAGGCCGCGATGAGACCGTCTCGACGAACGATCTGGGTATGGCAGCCGCAATACCAGCACATCTCGCGGCAGAACGGCACGTGCAGATAAAGCGACGCGCTGGCCGCCGCCGGGAGCTCCGCCAGCCACCGGGCGTAGGCGCCCTCGCCGATCGCCGGCGAGAAATGCGGCGCGGTCGGGTAGCTCGTGTAGCGCGGCAGTCGTTCTTCGCCGTAGCTCGCCGCAAGATCGGCCCTCATATCTTACCCATTCGTCAATCAATGCTGCGCAGCGGGGCGGCGCATCCCGGATGGCACGAAATTACCCATTTTCCGGTGCGCTACCTTGCGCTCGCTCAAAGTCCGAGCACGGGATCGGCGCCATGGTGACATTTGATTATTGCCCTCTGGAGATAGGTTATGGCGTCGTTCGCGCTCGATCTCGTTCTGTGGCTCACCGGCGTTCGCGGCCATATCCCGCGCTTCGACGATTTTCGTCCCGTTCCCACGACGCCCACCGTTGGCGCCAGCCACCTGGTACGCGTAATGGTCATCACGGCCGCCGTTCTCGCCGCGCTGTCGCTCGCGGTCTGGGGCACGGTCTGGATTGCGATCCAGTTGCTCTAGCCGACAACAATCCATTCGCAACAAACGCAGCTGAACATGCGAACGATTTGCGGCCGAGGCGACTGACGTCGGGCGCCATCGCGTCTTTGGTATCGCCGATGCGATCTTCGACAAACTCCTAAGGATTTTACCGGAGGCGAATACGGCAAAAGCTTGTTGCAGCACAAACACGGTTGCCGCGATCGGCGCACACTGCATTCCGTCATCAAGACCATTTCAGATGAAGGATGCTTCCGATGTTCACCCGCCGAGCCGCATTGATCAGCGCCGCCGCCACCGCCTTGATGCTGGCGACACCCGCCTTGGCTGCCGACGATCTCAAACTGCCGCGCCAGAAGGTCGAGCTGGTCGCTCCGCCGTTCGTGCACGCGCATGAGCAAGCGACCAAGCAGGGCCCCAAGATCGTGGAATTCACGCTCACGATCGAGGAGAAGAAAGTCGTCATCGACGAGAAGGGAACCACCTTCCAGGCGATGACCTTCAACGGCTCGATGCCGGGTCCGATGATGGTCGTGCACGAGGGCGACTACGTCGAAACGACGCTGGTCAATCCCGCATCCAACTCCATGCCGCACAACATCGACTTCCATTCCGCGACCGGTGCGCTCGGCGGCGGTGCGCTCACGCTGGTCAATCCCGGCGAGCAGGTCGTCTTGCGCTGGAAGGCGACCAAGACCGGCGTGTTCGTCTACCATTGCGCACCGGGCGGCCCGATGATCCCCTGGCACGTCGTCTCCGGCATGAACGGCGCCGTGATGGTGCTGCCGCGCGACGGCCTCAACGACGGAAAGGGCCACGCACTGAAATACGACAAGGTCTATTATGTCGGCGAGCAGGACATGTACGTGCCACGCGACGACAAGGGCAATTTCAAATCCTATGAATCGCCGGGCGAAGCCTTCACCGACACCGAAGAGGTGATGAAGAAGCTGATCCCCTCCCATGTGGTGTTCAACGGCAAGGTCGGCGCGCTCACCGGCAAGAATGCGCTGACCGCCAATGTCGGCGAGAACGTGCTGATCGTGCATTCGCAGGCCAACCGCGACAGCCGTCCGCATCTGATCGGCGGCCATGGCGATTATGTCTGGGAGACCGGCAAGTTCTCCAACGCGCCGGAGACGGGGCTCGAGACCTGGTTCATCCGCGGCGGCTCGGCGGGCGCTGCGCTGTACAAGTTCATGCAGCCCGGCATCTACGCCTATGTCACGCACAATCTGATCGAGGCCGCCGACCTCGGCGCCACCGCGCACTTCAAGGTCGAAGGCAAATGGAACGACGATCTGATGACGCAGGTGAAGGCTCCTGCCGATATCCCGCCCCCCAACACCAACTAGACGCGACGAGGGGCCGGTGATGACCGGCCCCTTTTTCTTGGGGAACGACCATGCTGATCGCATTCAAGCTGAAGCTGCTACTCGCCTGCGCCGCCGGGCTCGCGGGGCCGATCGCGGTGGCGCCGCTGGTATCGGACATCGGGACGCACGGCACCGCGACGGAGCCCGCCATCGTCAGGGTCGCGCCAGGCAGCCTGTCCTATCGCGAGGCCGGCGATTTCACGCGCGCCGGACAGCAAGCGGAAGCGCCGCTGCGCGCGATGCGCTTCGAGAGGCCGCTGCACATCATGCGGCATCAGGTCTCGTCATCCGACTATCAGATTTGCGTGCGGGAGGGAGCTTGCCGCGCGCTTGATCGCGGCGTGGCCATCGCCTCCGATCGACCCGCGGTGCAGGTGAGCTGGCACGATGCCGAGGCGTATGCGGGTTGGCTCTCGCGCAAGACCGGTCACAGCTACCGCCTGCCGAGCGACGCGGAATGGGCTTTTGCGGCCGGCTCCAGATTCAGAGATGACGGCCTTCCGGTGGACGCAGCAGATCCATCGAAGCGCTGGATCGGTCGCTACGAGCGTGAATCCGAGCGCGACCTCTTCGACACGACCGCCTATCCGTTCGGCAAGTTCGGTTCGAACGAGCACGGCATCGAAGATCTCGCCGGCAATGTCTGGGAGTGGACCTCGACCTGCTTCGTGCGCTCGCGCACCGACGCGGCCGGCAATACCGGCAAACCGACCGTGAACTGCGGCGTGCGCGTCGCCGAAGGTGCCCACCGCGCCTATGTCACGGATTTCATCCGCGACGCCCGCGCCGGCGGCTGCGCGCAAGGCGTACCGCCTGCCAATCTCGGCTTCCGCCTGGTGCGAGAGGAAACGTCCTGGGTCAGCGTATCGGCGCGGTGGAGCAAGACGTGGGCGGCGAGGTCGTGAGTGATCGTAGCGTCATGGCCTTCGCCAGCACGACGCCGGGAATTCACATCGCCCGCGCGAACATGCGAAAGCCCGGCGCACCGATGATCGCCTCGAAGGCAGGATCGCGCTTCTCCTCGGCAAGGACAAAGCCGGCCTTGGCATAAGCGCGCTCGGCGGGCTCGTTGCCGATCAGGAACGATATTGTCGCCCGGGCAAATCCAGCCGCCCGCCCCTTCTCCAGCGCATGCGCGATCAGCGACTGCACGAGACCGCGACCACGATAGGCGGGATCAGTCGCGACATACTCGATCATCCAATCGCCCTCACCGCCCTGAACCCAGCAGGCGCGCGTGTAGCCGCCACGTTGGCGGATGGCGGCAAGCTCAGGCGGGGCGAGCCCGGTCGCGGCAGCGATCTCTTCGATGGCACGCCAAGCTGCTGGTCCCGTGCCGTCCGCCGGTAGCGCACACAAGGCAGCCGCAGGCTTGTCATCGATCTCGGCGACCAGAAATTCCGAGACGTGCCACATCGACACCGCGCGCGCGACCACGATGCGCGCGACGAACTCGCGGCACTGCGCCTCCGGCAAACCGAGCGCAACGTCGAACCAGCCGCGCGGCCGGTAGCCGCGTTGCGATGACAGGATGGTTTGCGCGATGAAATCGGCGTCTTCGGGACGCGCAGACCGTATCGTCATGCGCGCCCCCTTCGCGAAAACCTTACGTGTTCTTCAGTGCGACGCGGAATTCGGCTTCGGTCTTGGCCTTGACCTCGTCGAGCGAGACGCCGTCGGCGAGCTCGATCAGCGCCATACCGCCGTTGCCGTGCTTGTCGATGGTGAAGACGGCCAGATCGGTCACGACCATGTCGACCACGCGCTCGCCGGTCAGCGGCAAATTGCACTGCTTCAGGAGCTTTGGACCGTCCTTCGCCGAATGCTCCATCACAACGACCACGCGCTTGACGCCGGCGACGAGATCCATCGCGCCGCCCATGCCCTTGACCATCTTGCCGGGGATCATCCAGTTTGCGAGATCGCCGTTCTGGGCCACCTGCATCGCACCGAGGATCGACAGATCCATGTGGCCGCCACGGATCATACCGAAGGAATCCGCGCTCGAGAAATACGAGGTCGACGGCAGCTCGCTCACGGTCTGCTTGCCGGCGTTGATGAGATCGGCGTCCTCTTCACCCTCATAGGGGAACGGGCCCATGCCGAGCATGCCGTTCTCGCTCTGGAGGCTGACGTCCATGCCGTCCGGGATGTAGTTCGAGACCAGCGTCGGGATGCCGATGCCGAGGTTGACGTAGTAGCCGTCACGCAATTCCTTCGCGGCGCGCGCAGCCATCTGTTCACGGGTCCAGGCCATGTGGTTCTCCTGATACGCTTAAGCGGCGGTGCGCGGGCGGGTGTTGCGGAATTCGATGCGCTTCTTGGCCGTTCCAACCTCGACGATGCGCTTGACGAAAAGACCGGGCGTGTGGATGTGGTCGGGATCGAGTTCGCCGGCCGGAACCAAATGCTCGACCTCGGCCACAGTGACTTTAGCGGCGGTCGCCATCATTGGGTTAAAGTTGCGCGCGGTCTTGCGGTAGATGAGGTTACCTGCGGTGTCGCCCTTCCAGGCGTGCACGATGGCGAGGTCGGCGAACAGGCCGCGCTCCATCAGGTATTTCTGCCCGTCGAATTCCTTCACTTCCTTGCCTTCGGCGATCAGCGTGCCGACGCCGGTCTTGGTGTAGAAGGCCGGAATGCCGGCGCCGCCCGCGCGAATGCGCTCGGCCAGCGTGCCCTGCGGATTGAATTCGAGTTCCAGCTCGCCGGCGAGGAATTGCTGGGCAAACAGCTTGTTCTCGCCGACATAGGACGAGATCATCTTCTTGATCTGGCGGGTTTCGAGCAGGCGGCTGAGGCCAATGCCGTCGACGCCGGCATTGTTCGAAACCACCGTCAGGTCCTTGACGCCGGAGTCGCGGATCGCGTCCGACAGCGTCTCGGCGATGCCGCAGAGGCCGAAGCCGCCCGACATGATCATCATGCCGTCTTTCAGAACGCCCTCGAGAGCCGACTTGGCGTCGGGATAGACCTTGTTCATGCAAATAACCTTCGAGTGAACCTTCGGCTTGCAGGCGTCGCGCCTTATTGGCGGCGATTATTAGGCGAAATCGTCCGAAGCCGTCAATGATACGGGGTTCTCCGCTCCGCCGCTGGGTGATAGAAGCTGCCCAAGCCGTGGGCGCAACCGTTCCCGTGGCCTTGAAAGCGACAAGAAAACCCATCAAGTTGCGGCACTTAACACAATAGGTCTTGGGCGTGGGGGCGCGCAGGTTTCCCGGCCCGCCTTCTGGCTCCAGCGACCAACCCGATCAGGACATGCCATTGACCATGGCCCAAGGAATGAAGCGCCTCGGGACGCCGATCGCGGCGCTGCTCGGCGTGGCGCTGATCGCCCTGATCGCGACCTCATGGCTCATCAATCGCGACGCCCTGCGCAAGGCGGTGGAAACGCAGATCCGCGACGTCACCGGACTCGAGGTCAATGTCGCAGGCGCGATCGACATTTCGGTGCTGCCGGCAAGCTACATCTCCTTCCATGACGTCGGCCTGAAGGGCGGCGGCACCAGCGATCCCGCGCTCCATGTCGACGTGCTCACCGCGAACCTGCGGCTGCTGCCGCTGCTGCTGCAACGGTTCGAGATCGCCGACCTGACGCTGCTGCGGCCGCGCATCCATGTCAGCCTGAAGCCGGACGGCGAAAGCAACTGGACCCCGTTCATCCAGACCATCGCGCGCACCATGAAGCCCGGCGCCGAGAATCAGGTGTCGTTCTCCGAGATCCGGATCCAGGACGGCGTGCTCGATTACGAGGACGCTGCCACGCATGGCACCGAGAAATTCGAGGACATCGACCTGTCGCTGGCCTGGCCCTCGATCTCGCGCTCCTTCGCCGCGACCGGACAGTTCGACTGGCGCGGCGAACGGGTCGACGGCTCGATCAGCTTTTCCGATTTCGTCGCCGCGCTCTCCGGCGAGCGCTCGGGCTTGAAGGCGCGGATCGCGAGCGCACCGCTCAAGCTCGCCTTCGACGGCAGCGTCGCCAACCGCACCAGCCCGATGATGGAGGGCACGCTCACCATCGACAGCCCGTCCTTGCGCAACGCGCTGCGCTGGACCGGCCAGCCGCAGCCCGCCAGCGGCGGCTTCGGCCGCTTCGCGCTGAAGGCGCGGGCCAATGTCGTCGGCGCCTCGATCGCGCTCACCAACGTCAATGTCGAGCTCGACGGCAACACCGCCGAGGGCGTGATGACCTACGCCAATAACGGCCGGCAGACGCTGCAGGCGACGCTCGCAGCCGACGCGCTCGACTTCACACCCTACATCTCGACCTTCCGCCTGCTCGCGAGCGGCGCGCGCGACTGGAACAGGCAGCTGTTCGACCTCAACGCCTTGTCGACCACCGACCTCGACATGCGCCTGTCGGCAGCCAAGCTGACAGTCGGGGCGTCGAAACTCGGCCGCACCGCGATCGGCGCGAATCTGCGCAACGGCACGCTGGCGCTCTCGGTCGGCGAGGCCCAGGTCTATGGCGGCATCGCCAAGGGCTCGTTCGGCATCGCGCGCTCCGACACCGTCGCCGACATCAAGGCGCAATTCCAGTTCACCGACGTCGACCTTCAGGCCTGCGCCTCCGAGCTGTTCGGTATCAACAAGCTGTCCGGGCGCGGCAACATCAACGTCTCGCTCCTCGCGTCCGGCTCGAGCCCGTTCGGCCTCGTGCAGTCGCTCGACGGCAGCGCCACCGTGACCGGGCATGACGGCGCGATCTCCGGCTTCAATGCCGAGCAGCTCCTGAAGCGGCTCGAGCGGCGGCCGCTGTCCGGCGGCGGCAATTTCCGCAACGGCTCCACCCCTTACGACAATCTCACTATCGCGGTGAAGTTCTCCGATGGCGTGGCCACCGCCGAGGACATCCGCGTCGAGGGACCGGCGGCGAAGATCACGATGACCGGCACCGCATCGGTGCCGACGCGCGAATACGACATGAAGGGCGTGGCCAGCCTCAACAGCGCGTCGGGGTTCGAATTGCCCTTCGTCGTGCAGGGCCCCTGGGACGATCCCCTGGTGTTCCCCGACCCGGAAAGCCTGATCCGCCGCTCGCCGGCCTCAGCGCCCCTGCTCGACATGCTGAAAGACCGCAAGCCGGGCGACGCGGTGCGCTCCGCGATCGAGCGTATCACCGGGACCGGAAAACGTCCCGCACCGGCCGAAGCGCCGACAGCGGAGAACGCCAAGGGCGCGAAGTCCAACTGAGGACGGCGATCAAGCGGCACCAGCCGATCGACGCAGAATTGATCAGGGCGAATTGATGCAGCGATTGGATCGATGCGCACATTAAGCATCTCCTCTCGCCCGACACCCCCACGACCTATGTCTGACAACAAGCCGCTAGATCGTATCACGGCCATGCGCTAGTGTTTTATACGACCGGTTAAAAACACCGGCCGTTTGAGGGAGAAAAACGTGAAATCCAAGGTTATTGGCGCAGTATCACTGGCGGTCGCTGCGGCCGGGCTGTTTGCAGCCGCTGCACCCGCATTTGCGCAGCAGAAGACGATTACGGTCTGGTGGGGCAAGGGCTTCTACCGCTCCGAAGACGACGCGCTGCTCGATACGATCAAGAAGTTCGAAGCCAAGACCGGCATCAAGGTCGAATTGTCGCAGTACGCGATCCAGGACATGATTCCGAAGACGGTCGCCGCACTCGATTCAGGCACCGTGCCCGATGTTGCCTATTCCGACACCTACGACGTGCAGGTGCAGGGCAAGTGGGCCTACGAAGGCAGGCTCGAGGACCTCTCCGACATCATGGAGCCGATCAAGGATCGGTTCGTGCAGAACACGCTGGATGCGTCGATCCTCTATAACGACGTCACCAAGAAGAAGGCCTATTACGGCTTCCCGCTGAAGCAGCAGAGCATGCATGTCGAGATCTGGAACGACATGCTGGAGAAGGCCGGCTTCAAGCTCGCCGACATCCCGACCGACTGGGAAGGCTACTGGACGTTCTGGTGCGACAAGGTGCAACCGGGGATCCGCAAGGCGACGGGCCAGCGCGTCTACGGCGTCGGCCAGCCGATGGGCGTGGAATCCACCGACGCCTTCCAGTCGTTCTACACCTTCATGGATGCCTATCACGTCAAGCTGGTCGACGACGACGGCAAGCTCACGGTCGACGATCCCAAGGTCCGCGAGAACCTGATCAAGGCGATGAAGGACTACACCGACACCTACATCAAGGGCTGCACCCCGCCGTCCTCGACGACCTGGAAGGATCCCGACAACAACGTCGCGTTCCACAACAAGACCATCGTGATGACCCACAACTTCACGATCTCGATCGCGGCGAAGTGGTTCGAGGACTCCCAGAACCAGGCGCTCACGCCCGAGCAGCGCGAAGCCGGCAAGAAGGCCTATGGCGAGGACATTATCACCGCGTCCTTCCCGAAGGCTCCGGACGGTTCGACGATCCGCTACCGCTCGGACGTCAAGACCGGACTGGTCTTCTCCGTGGCCAAGAACAAGGCCGAGGCCAAGCAGTTCATCGCCTTCCTGCTCCAGGAAGAGAACGTCCGGCCCTATATCGAGGGTGCGCTCGGCCGCTGGTTCCCGGTGACGAAGGAAAGCCAGGAGAGCCCGTTCTGGCAGGCCGACCGGCATCGCAAGGCGGTCTACGCGCAGTTCAAGGGCGGCACCGCCCCGTTCGACTTCACCAAGAACTGGAAGTTCACCATCCTGAACAACGAGAACGTCTGGGCCAAGGCGATGAACCGCGTCGTCAGCGAGAAGGTGCCGGTGGACAAGGCGGTCGACGAGCTGATCGCTCGCATCAAGGCGGTCGCGGGCTGATCCCGGACTGCAATAAGGTATATGCTAATACCGGTCGCGGCTCTCCGCGACCGGTTGCTTTCGGTGGGTATGCGATATGGCGATCACACTTTCCGGCTCAGACACAATTCCGGCCCCTCCCCTGTCGGCGCGCCTGACCACGCAGCAGGTCTGGGGCATCTTGCTGCTTGTGCCCTATCTACTCGTCTTCCTGGCCTTCGTCGTCTATCCCGTCGGCTACGGCCTGTGGCTGGCGCGCAATCCGGCGAACTATGTCGCTCTGTACAACGACCCGATCTTCGCGCGCGCCGCGGTCAACACGCTGATCTTCCTGGTCATCGGCATCAACGTGAAGATGCTGATCGCGCTGTTCCTGTCCGGCTTCTTCGCGCAGCAGCGCCCCTGGATCAAATGGCTGTCGGTGATCTTCATCCTGCCTTGGGCGGTGCCGTCGATCCCGACCATCCTGTCGGTCCGCTTCATGCTCAATCCGGAATGGGGCATGGTCAACCATTTCATCTTCTCCCTCACCGGCGATGACGGCCCGAACTGGCTGAACGACCCGACGGTCGCGCTGACCATGGCGATCGCCGTGCATATCTGGAAGTCGCTGCCGTTTTGGACGCTGATCCTGCTGACCGGGCGGCTCGCGATCCCGCAGGATCTGTACGAGGCGTCCGAAGTCGACGGCGCCAGTCCGTGGCAGAAATTCCGCTTCATCACCTGGCCGTCGATGCAGATGCTCTACGTCACCTGCACGCTGCTCTCGATGATCTGGACGCTCGGCGACTTCAACAGCGTCTATCTGCTCACCGGCGGCGGGCCGGCCGACCTCACGCATGTGCTGTCGACGCTCGGCATCCGCTATCTCCGGCTCGACCAGCTCTCGCTTGCGATGGCCTCCATCGTCTGCGCGATACCGTTCGTGCTGCCGCTGATGTACTTCATGATGAAACGGTTGTCGCGATGAAGCTTCCCACCCTCCGCGAAGTTGGTACCGAAGCCAAGCTCCTGCTGATCGGCATCCCGGTCTTCATCTGGACCATGATTCCGATCTACCACATGTTCCTCTTCGCGATCTCGCCGAAGGAGGACGCGTTCTCGGGCAAGCTGTGGCCGGATCATCCGACGCTGCACAACTTCCACATCGTGTTCTACCAGGAGCACTATTTCCTGCGCGACTTCTGGATCCAGTTCTGGAACTCGACTGTGATCGCACTGGCCGCCGGCGCGCTGACCTTGTTCATCGCGACCGCCGCCGCATTCTCGATCTCGCGGCTTAAGGTGCCGGGCGGCCGCTGGGTGATGAATCTCGCGCTGTTCACCTACTTCATCCCGGCGGCGTTCCTCGCCGTGCCGATGTACCGCACCATGGGCACTTACGGCCTGCTCAACAATCACTGGTCGCTGATCCTGGCCATGGTGACGATCGCCTCGCCTTATGCGATCTGGGTGCTGAAGCAGGCGTCCGACAAGCTGCCGGTCGAGCTCGACGAGGCCGCCGTGATGGACGGCGCGACCACGCTGCAGCTGTTCCGCTTGGTCTATGTGCCGCTGATGATGCCCTCGCTGGTCGCGATCGGCACCTATGCCGTGCTGCTGGCCTGGAACGAATATCTCTACGCGTTCCTGCTCTTGTCCAAGGACACCGACATCACACTGCCGGTCGCGCTCGGCAACTTCCTCGCCGCCGACGACTCGCCGTGGGAGCTGTTGATGACCACCGGCTTCATCTACGCGCTGCCGCCGGCCGCGGTCTATTACGCCTTCAAGCGCTACATGGTGGGCGGGCTCACGGCAGGTGCGGTGAAGTCCTAAACATCGGCCGCGCTCTTGCGGCGATACGCGATCAGAAGCGCGATCGTCGAGCCGATGAAATAGCCCGCGGTCGCGCCCGAAATCGCGCGGCCGGCGATGAAGGCCAGCGCGCGATCGCCGGCATTGATCGCCGTGATCACGCCAACTGTGTACTGCAGAGAGAACACGACGAGATTGCGGACCAGCGCAAACGCGCTGCCGGGACGAATGATCTCCCCGGTCGTGTGATCGACATCGAACGGACGCGGCGTCAGCACGCTGAGCGGCAGCAGCACCAGTGCCGCCGCGATCCAGGCGACCAGTGGCCACGTGCCGTCCTGATGTCCAGAGCCGATCCGTGAGACGCCCCAGACGATGAACACGACCGGCACGATCAGCGCACGCCAGATCGGCGTCCTGCGCGGCTGCATCGCCTTGATGCCCTGCCAGACCAGATAGGCGAACAACGCGAAGACCCAGAGCGGCGTGTGGACGAGCACCTGGTAGGTGAATGTCACGATGCCTCCCGTCTAAAGCGCCGCCGCGCTCTCGCCCTGCGAGCTCGACAGTTTCGAGGCGAGCGAGGCGATCACGATGACGGCCGCGATCAAGGCGATTACCAGCGTGCAGATCGCGTTGATCTCGGGCTTCACGCCCAGCCGCACCTCCGAATAGATCCGGATCGGCAGCGTCGCCGAGCCCGGGCCGGTGGTGAAGCTCGCGATCACGAGATCGTCCAGCGACAGCGTGAAGGCGAGCATCCAGCCCGCGACGATCGCGGGCGCGATCAGCGGCAGCGTCACGGCCACGAACGCGCGCACCGGATCGCAGCCGAGGTCCATCGCGGCCTCTTCCAAGGAGCGGTCGAGCGAGCCGAGGCGGGACTGCACGACGACGGCGACGAAGCACATCGTCAGCGTGGTATGGGCGATCGTCACCGTCCAGAAGCCGCGCTCGGCGTTCAGCGCCACGAACAGCAGCAGCAGCGACAATCCGGTGATCACCTCCGGCATCACCAGCGGCGCATAGAGCATGCCGGAGAACAGGGTACGGCCGCGGAACCGCTCGCCGCGCGACAGCGCCACGGCGGCAAGCGTGCCGATCAGGGTCGCAATGGTCGCCGACGAGACCGCGACGCGCAGGCTCATCCAGGCCGCCTCGATCATAGCACGGTCATTGAAGAACTCGTGATACCAGCGCAGCGACCAGCCGCCCCACACCGTCACCAGCCGCGAGGCGTTGAAGGAATAGATGACGAGGATCAGGATCGGCAGGTAGAGGAAGGCCAGACCCAGCGCGAGCGAGGCGACGTTGAAGCGTGACAGGCGGGAGACCTTGCGCATCGCCTCACCGCCCCTGTTCCAGCTGCCGCTTCTGCAGCCGTTCATATAGCAGCAGCGGCACCAGCAGCACCAGCAGCAGCACGATGGCCGCGGCGGAGGCGACCGGCCAATCCTTGTTGGTGAAGAATTCGAGCCACAGCGTCTGGCCGATCATCAGCGCATTGGAGCCGGCCAGGAGATCCGGAATGACGAACTCGCCGACGATGGGGATGAAGCACAGCAGCACGCCGGCGCCGACGCCGGGCAGCGACAGCGGGAAGGTGACCAGCCAGAACACCTGCCAGCGCGGCGCGCCGAGATCGGAGGCGGCCTCCTCCAGCGCGGGCTCCATTTTGGCCAGCGTGGCGTAGAGCGGCAGGATCATGAACGGCAGGTAGGAATAGACGATGCCGATATACATCGCGCTGTCGGTGGAGAGCCACACCACCGGCTGGCTGACCAGATGCAGCGCGAGCAGGATCTGGTTGAGCAGGCCGTCGTGCTGGAGGATGTTGATCCAGGCATAGATGCGGATCAGGAACGAGGTCCAGAATGGCACGATCACCAGCACCATCGCCACGGCCTGCCAGCGCGCCGGCAGCCGCGCCATGGCGTAGGCGATGGGATAGCCGATCAGGAGCAACAGCGCGGTCGCGGTGACGGCGACGGTGAGGCTACGCACATAGGCAAACACGTAGATGTCGTCGGAGACGAGCAGCCTGAAATTGTCGATTGACAGCGCGGCAAAGGCGGCCTTTAGCGCTCCCCATCCCGCCATCAGGTCGAACACCGGCTCGTAAGGCGGCTGCGCGATCGCCGTCTGCGACAGGCTGATCTTCAGCACGAAGCCGAACGGCACCAGGAAGAACAGCACCATCCAGACATAGGGCGCGATCGCGGCAAGGCGAGCCGGTCGCGCGAAGATGCGGCGCGCGCTCACGACGGCAGCACCACGCAGTCGTCGGGCGTGAACCAGGCGACGACAGGCTGGTTCAGGCTGTAGGCGTCGACGTCGAGGCGCGCGCTGTTGGCGACCGAAGCCTGCACCATCCCGCCGGCGTCGAGCTTCACCTTATAGGTGGTGGTGCCGCCGAGATAGCAGATGTCGGCAATCACGCCGTCGAGCTGGTTGATCGCCGTTTCATGACCGGCTTCCCTCACCGGACCACGGCGCGAGAGCTTGACCTTTTCGGGGCGGATCGCAACCGATAATCTGACCTCGCCGAACGGCTCGCGCGGCTCCGCCACCACCAGCGGTCCCGCATCGCGCGTGCCTATCACCAGGCGATGACCGTCGCGCAATTTGGACTCGGCGTCGAACAGGTTGACGTCGCCGACAAACTCCGCGATCCAGCGCGAGCGTGGCGCCTCGTAGAGCTCGCGGGGACTCGCGACCTGCGCGAGCTTGCCGTCTCTCATCACGCCGATCCGGCTCGCCATTGTCATCGCCTCTTCCTGATCGTGGGTGACAATGATGAAGGTCATGCCGAGCCGACGCTGAAGCTCCATCAGCTCGCCCTGGGTGCTTTCGCGCAGCTTCTTGTCGAGAGCCGCGAGCGGCTCGTCGAGCAACAGCAATTGCGGCCGCCGCGCCAGCGCACGCGCCAACGCCACACGTTGGCGCTGCCCCCCGGAGAGCTGGTCGGGCTTGCGCTTCTCGAGCCCGTCGAGCTTCACCAGCGCGACCATCTCCGCCACACGCGTGGCAATGTCGGCGCGCGCCATGCCGGCGCGCTTCAGGCCGAAGGCGATGTTGTCGCGCACCGACAGATGCGGAAACAGCGCATAGTTCTGGAACATCATGTTGATCGGCCGCTCATGCGGCAGCGCCTGCGCGATGTCCTTGCCGCCGAGCAGGATGCGCCCTTCATCCGGCGCTTCGAAACCGGCGAGCATGCGCAGAAGTGTGGTCTTGCCGCAGCCGCTGGGGCCGAGCAGCGCAAAGAACTCGCCGGTCTTGATGTCGAGCGACACGCCGTCGACGGCCCGGAACGTCCCGAAGGTCTTGGCGACGCCCTCGATGCGCAGCAGCGGCTCGCTGGCCGCGAACTGCGTCTCTCCAACCGGATCCGCAGCTGCGTCTGTTCTGGGCAACTCGTCAGTCATGGTCCCTGCCAACCTCAATCCCGCCGCACGCTAGCGGCCGATCGTCCCTCACTCAACCGGTTAGAGGCGGCTCGTTCACGTCGGATTCGCCATGAACGCAGCCAGCGCATCGCATTCCTCCGCCGACATCGTCAGGCCAAGCTTGGAGCGGCGCCACAGGATGTCCTCGGGAAAACGCGCCCATTCGTGTGTCATGAGATAGCGCACCTCGGCGCCCGTCAACTCGGGACCGAAGGCGGGGCCGAGATCGTCGCGGGTCTTCGCCTCACCGAGCACAGCCGGCAGCCGCGAGCCATAGGACCTGACGAGGCGCTCGGCTTGCGGCTCGGACAGAAAGCGCCAACGGTCACGCGCAAGATCGACCTCGGTATCGAAACGATCCCAGGCGAAATCCCCGCCCGGCAGCGCCGCGCCTGCGGTCCAGGGCGGCGACATCGGATAGAACGGCGTCAACTTCGTCACCGCGCGCTCCGCGCGGAGGCGCGAGGTGGTGACGTCGCCGCCGAACATCGTGATCAGCGGCGCCTTGCGCCGCCGCGCGTGGAACAGCGTGGTGCCGTCACGCCGGCGCGCGGACGCAAGCGTCAGGTTGACGCCGGAGACCGCCCGCACCACGTCGGTCGGGGCGACGCGCTCGCGGAAATAGCGACTGGCCGCCTCACAGAGATAGCCGACGTCGGCCCCCCGCATCGCGACGATCGCGGGATCGCCGGTGAAATCGTGCGTGATTGTGCCGATCAGCGTAAAGTCGCGATCGAGGGGACTCGCGAAGATCAGCCGGCCATCGCTGTTCTGGAAGACGTAGACGTTATCGGAATCGAACAGCCGCGGGACGATGATCTGGCTCATCTGCATCGCCGCCATGGCGGGTTGCGGCTGCCGCAGCACGGTCTCGGCGACCATCGACGTCCATCCGCCGGTGGCGTTGGCCAGTGCCCGGGCCGTGATCGCGTGGCGATGGCCGCGGTCGACCACCGCGAGCCGCCATGTGTCGGTTCGATCGGCACGCACACAGCGCGCTCCAGTCCGAATCACGGCGCCGCGCTCGGCCGCATCCAGTGCCGTGAGCACCACCAGTCGGGAATCGTCGACGACGCAATCCGAATATTCGAAGGCCGTGCCGAATGGTCGTTTTAGCGCGTTGCCGACCGGATGATGCGTGATGTCGAGGGTCGCCGTTGCAGGCAGGCCGCTCCGGCTGGTGAGGCTGTCGTAGAGGAGCAGGCCGAGGCGCAGCAGCCATGGCGGGCGCTCGTCGGAATGCGCCGGGATCACGAAGCGCATCGGCCGAACCAGATGCGGCGCGATCCGGAGCCAGGTCCGGCGCTCGGCGAGCGCCCGGCGCACCCGTCGGAAGCCGCGCCGTTCCAGGACCGAGAGATCGCCGTGGATCAGCCGCGGTGTTGCCGAGGACGCCGCGCCGCCCAGATCGCCCTGCTCCAACAGGATGACCCGCAGGCCGCGGCCGGCGGCATCGCGCGCGAGGCTGACACCGTTCAGGCCGCCCCCGATGATCGCAAGGTCGTAATCCGCCATGAAGCCGTCGAATGGAAGCGAGCGAAGCGCCCACCATCACTAGCCGGTCTTGAGCGCAAGCTCCATGACTTCGGCGCGACCGACGAGGCCGGCATATTTCTCGATCGGCAGGGGCTTGCCGAGCAGATAGCCCTGCACGCCGTCGCAGCCTTCTTCGGCGAGGAAGACGAGTTGTTCCAGCGTCTCGACGCCCTCGGCGACGATCGACATTTCCAGGCCATGGCCGAGATCGATCACCGCGCGCACGATCGCCGCCGATTGCGGGTTGCGGCCGAGATTGATGATGAAGGCGCGGTCGATCTTGATCTTGTCGAACGGGAACGCCTGGAGATAGCTCAGCGAGGAATAACCGCTGCCGAAATCGTCCATGGAGATGCGCACGCCGAGCGCCTTGAGCCGGCGCAGCAGCGCAAGACCGCGATCGAAGTCCTCGATCAGCACGCCCTCGGTGATCTCAAGCTCTAACCGGCCGGGTGCGAGACCCGTCTCGATCAGAATGGAATGGACGAGCCCGACCACGTCGCCGTGCATGAACTGCGCCGGCGACAGGTTGACCGCGACCTGAAGCGGCGTCGGCCAGGAGGCGGCCTCGCGGCAGGCCTCGCGCAGGATCCACTCGCCCATCTCGACGATCAGGCCGCTTTCCTCCGCGATCGGGATGAATTCGGCCGGGGAGACCTGGCCGCGCACCGGGTGCTGCCAGCGCGCCAGCGCCTCGAAGCCGATGATCTCGCTCTCGGCGACGCTGTGGCCAGCAGTCCCCTGCGGCTGGAAGGCGAGCGAGAGCTCGCCATTCTTGATCGCCATCGAGAGGTCCTGGTGTAGGACGCGGCGATCGCGGATCTGCTGGTCCATCTCCGGCTGGAACAGGCTGATCGTGCCGCGCGATTTCTGCTTGGCGCGGAACAGGGCCGCGCCGGCATTGGCGAGCAGCGAGGCGGCGTCGGCGCCGTTGTGCGGGAAGATCGACATGCCGGTGGTGACGCCGGCGCGGACCGGGCGGCCGTCGATCTGGAATTCCTTGGCGACGGCATCACCGATCTGCTGCGCCAGCGCGAGGCCTGCCTCCGGCTGCTTGCCGTCGATGATCAGGCCGAACTCGTCGCCGGACAGGCGCGCCACCACGCCGCCGCGCGCGGAATCCTGGAGCCGCTGGGCCACCTCGACCAGGAGCTTGTCGCCGTGCGCATGGCCGAAGACGTCATTGACCTCCTTGAGGCCGTCGAGATCGACGCACAGAACCGCGAACTCCTCGCCGGTGCCCTCGCAGGCCTCGATCATCTGGGTCAACGCCTGCAGGAAAGCGGCACGGTTCGGCAAATCGGTGAGGCCGTCGTGGTAGGCCATGTGCGCCATGCGCGACTCGGTCTGCCGGCGATCGGTGACGTCCTCGTGGGTCTTGATCAGATATTGCGGCTCGCCGGTGTCGCCCAGCACGGTGGCGCGGCGGGTGAGGAACAGCCGCAGCCCGTCCTTGGTGGAGATCGGGTGCTCTTCGGTGATCATCCCACGCTTCTTGATCGCGGCTTCGTCGCGCGCGATGATCAGCTTGGCTTCCTTGGGATTGAAGATGTCGGACGCGGTCAGGCCCGTGGCTTCCTCGCGCCTGCGGTTGAGGATCGTCTCCGCGCTGCGGTTGGCGAGCAGATAGCGGCCGTCCTTGACCTGCTCGACGATCAGGGCCACCGGGATGTTGTCGACCACGAGCTCCAGGAACTTCTTCGTGCTCTCCAGCTCCTTCGACAGCGAGCGGCGATCGGTGATGTCCTCGAACACGAGCATCAGGAATTCGGGCTTGTTGCTCTCGTTGCGGACCACGATCCGGATCGAGGCAACCATGCGCCGCTCACCGGCGCGGTCGACCTCGAATTCGTTGCGAAACTGGCCGTCCGGCGAATCGAGTGCCGCCCGGTCGGTCGCCTCGATGCTGTCCGCCGAGATGGGCGCAAACAGCTCGCGGGCGTTCTTGCCGACGGCATGATCGCGTGAGAAACCCCAGAAGCGCTCATAGGCGCTATTGGCGAAAATGTAGCGACCATCCTCGATGTTCTTCGCCGCCACGCAGGCCGGTACGTGGTCCAGCAATGTTTCCAGGAACTGCTTGGTGGAGGCGAGCTGCCGGGACAGCCTGCGCTGCTCGCTGACGTCCAGATGGGTCGCCACCGAGCCGCCGTTGGGCAGCACGAAATACTTCACCAGGATGGCCCGCCCGTCCGGCAGTTCGGTTATCAGGCCGTTCGGGCTTGCCGCCTTCTCATAGAACTCGTCGTCGGAAGCGCCGCCGAGCACGCCACGCCGGCGCCGCAGCTCAAGGATGTCGTGGCCGGTCATTCCGGCCCAGATGTCCGACCGCATCAAGCCGTAGATATCGAGATAGCGGTCGTTGCAGAAGATGATGCGCCGCTGCGCATCCGTCATCACCACGCCCTGGTTGAGGTTGTTCATGGCGGAGGAGACAAAGGCATTGCGCCGCAGCTGCAAACGCCTAGTCCGGCGCAGTGAGGAATGGATCCATAGCGCGATCGCGGCGAAGAACGAACAGATCACAATTCCCGCGATCAGGGCTTCCCAGATCACGTTGGGATCGAGGTGGCCGAGGTAGCTCGGAGGGCTGAAGCTGTCGGAGAGGGCAAAGGCGCGCGCAGGCGCGACCGCTGCGGCCAGGCACACGACGGCCTGCATCGCAATCGGAAGCGCGCTGCCCGCGTGCCAGTTCTTCTCAGCCATCAGCCACCCGCGATTTCAACGTCGGATTGTCTGGCCTGGCGGGTTTGGATCGGGTAAACGCCTGTACGAGCAACGGAAAAATGTGGCATCAAATACGGCAATTGCCCTGACATGATAAATGCTTCCTTAACGGAAAACGCCCCCGCGCCGCCGTTCCCAGGCGTGAGGCCTTCGTCGCTTCGAGCGGACGTCCTGCACAACCATGGATAGGGTGGACTGCGTCGTCATCGGAGCCGGCGTGATCGGGCTCGCGGTGGCTCGAAAGCTGGCGCAAGCCGGGCGCGAGGTGATCGTGCTCGAGCAAGCCGAGGCCATCGGCACCATCACCTCCTCGCGCAACAGCGAGGTGATCCATGCCGGCATCTACTACCGCGCCGGAAGCTGGATGGCGCGCATGTGCGTCGACGGCAAGCACGCGCTCTATCGTTACTGTTCCGAGCGCGGCATCCCGCACAGGAATTGCGGCAAGCTGATCGTCGCGACCAATCCGAAAGAGACCGAGAAGCTGCAATCGATCAAGGCGCATGCCGAGGCCAACGGCGTGCTCGACATGCAGTTGCTCACGGGCGATGCGGCACGTGCGCTGGAGCCGGCGCTCGCCTGCGACGCCGCGCTGCTGTCGCCGTCGACCGGCATCATCGACAGCCACGCCTACATGCTCTCGCTGCGCGGCGAAGCCGAGGACGCGGGCGCGGCCTTCGCGTTCCACACCCCGCTGATCCGTGCCAAGGCGACCGCCGGCGTGATCGAGATCGAGGCGGGCGGCGAAGCGCCGATGACGCTGCAATGCAGCCTCCTCGTCAACGCCGCCGGGCTCTCGGCGACCACCGTGGCGCGCAACATCGAGGGCATGCCGCTGGAACGGATCCCGACGGCCTACCTCGCCAAGGGAAACTACTTCAGCTGCAATGCCAGGGCACCGTTCTCGCGCCTGATCTATCCGGTGCCCGAGCCCGGTGGGCTAGGGGTGCATCTGACGCTGGACATGGCAGGGCAGGCGCGTTTCGGCCCCGACGTCGAGTGGATCGAGACGATCGACTATGAGGTCGACCCGTCACGCGCCGAGCGCTTCTACCCGGCCATTCGCAAATACTGGCCGACGCTGCCTGACGGTGCGCTCATGCCGAGCTATTCGGGCATCCGCCCGAAGATCGTGCCGCCGGCGGTGGCCACGCAGGATTTCTTGATGCAGGGCCCGCGCGATCACGGCGTCGAAGGCCTGATCAACCTGTTCGGCATCGAGTCGCCCGGACTGACGTCATCGCTCGCGATCGCGGATCACGCCGCCGAACTCGCAAACATCTAGTGGTTTAAAGCGAAGGGGATTCCGGTTGCGCGTAAAGAAGCGCGTCCAGACAAGAAGCTAGAGCCGCGCAAATCCTTGCACGCTGCGCGCCTTGCAGCAGGGATGAGCGCAAAGGCTCCCATCCCTGCCTGAAGGGGTGCGATCAACTCTACGCTGTTACGGGGTTACTAGTGGAGCGTGTCGCCGTGCCTGAGACGCTCGATCTGGTCCTTGACCATCAACTTCCGGCGCTTCAACTCAACAATTTGCAGGTCGTCTGTTGAAAGGTGCACGAGAGCTTCGTGCAATTCGTTTTCGAGAGTTTTGTGCTTCCGTTCCAATTCAACCAGATGTGCCTGAATTGTCATTCGAAACCTCCTCGGTAGGGGTGAACCTTGGATTCGACCGGACGACGAAGTGTACATCACCGATTCGTTCTGTCGATGGGTATCCGTCGTCGCACTGTCATTTTTGAAAATTCATATGTAACGAAGCGTGAGTAAGGGAACCACGCGGGAAAAATCCGTGATATCAATGCGCTTGCGCAACGTCGGAGCGACCGCAGAAATATCTCGCGGGAGATCGACGCGGGACAGCCCGAGATCGCTTGCGATCACGGCGCGCAAGGACGATAGTTTCCACAGGGCATCCACAGCCTTAATCTCACGCCTATCGGTTTTTCGGCCACCGCAGACATGACCAATGAAGATGCGCGCGAACTCGAATCCGAGCTCGCCCGGTTGCACCAGGAACACCGAGATCTTGATGCGGCGATCGATGCACTGCATCAATCGCCCGCCCCCGACCTGTTGCGGTTACAGCGGTTGAAGAAACGCAAGCTGTTGTTGCGTGACCGTATCGCGTTCATCGAAGACCAGATCACGCCCGATATCATCGCCTGATCCACAGGAGGACAGCTCGGCGACCCGCCGCATGTGAATCCGCTTGACTCAAAAGGAACAAAATAAGAACATTTGGACACCAACGCCCCCGGGAAAACCGTCCAAGGAAAACGCAGATGTCGGCAGCCGCCCTTCTCGACAACAGCCATTATGAACAAGCCTGTGATCAGGCGATCGCGATGTGCGACGGCAATCTGCGCAGCACCATCAAGGCGCTGATCATGGCCAATGAATATCTGGAGACCGAGCTGGAGGAATTGCAGGCGGCGATTTCCGCAGGCTGCATTCCGGAGATCACGCGCAGGAAGAGCAGCGCCGCCTGACTGTCAGCTATCGGAGCCGACCATGTCCGATGTCACCTATTACGTTGCATTACCTTTCCTGACCGACGAGGACGGCTCGCCGGTCGCAGGTGCGGCCGAGGAATGCCAGAGCGCGGTGGCCGCGTTACGGCGCGCCGAGATCATGTCGCACGGCGCCGGCCACACCGGCGCCGTCGCGTTCAGCCGCAGCGGCGATCCCATGACCGGCGAATTCGGCGACGCCAAACTGCTCCGCAGCTTCGGCAACGTACCGAAAGACCTCGGCACACTTTAAACTAGCTGCTGACGAGCCTGATGCGCGGCTCGTGCCGCCGGTGCGCCTTGCGCACATACATGGCGGCATCGGCCTCCTCCAGGGCCCGCGTGGAGTCGGACTGCACTCCAAGCAGGGCGACGCCGGCGGAAGCGCCCGCGCTCACGTGCTGGCCGCGAAAGACAAAGGACAATTCGTCGACGGCCTGCTCGAAAGCCGCGGCCTTCGCCTTGGCGTCGGTCTCGCTGAGATTCCAGAGCAGCAGCGCGAACTCGTCGCCGCCGAGGCGGCCCACCAAGTCCGAGGCGCGGATCTGCCGCGTCAGCGTGGCGGCAATCGCCTTCAGCACCTCGTCGCCGGCCGCATGGCCGAAGGAATCGTTGATCGGCTTCAGCCGATCGACGTCGAGGACGATCAGCGCGCCGCTGGCGCGGTAGCGCTTCATGTAGGCGACGGCGCGAGCGAGCTCGCGTTCGAAGCCGCGCCGGTTCGGAATTTCCAGCAGGAAGTCGGTGTCGGCGGCTGCCTCGAGTTCCGCGACCCGCCGCAGCGCCCCCTTGAGCTTGCTCCGGAGGTCGCGGATGGTCGCGTTGACGGCCGGCTTCATAGCCCCTTTGGCGCCCCCAGCGGCCGACGCTCGATGCCGCGCCGGGCCCTTGGCCGGGCCCTTGGCCCGACTCTTGGCCAGACGCTTGGGAGCAACTTTGGAGCGACCGGCGCTAGTTTTCGGGCCCTTTTTGGCCTTCGCAGCGCTCGCCCTTTTTGGTTTCTTCATGGGCATCCTGCTCAATGAAGGCTTGCGGGGATTCACCAAGACAGGATAGTGCATTCCCTTCTCCTTGCCACCGCCTTGCGAGCAACCGGCCGGAACCGCTAATCTGGCCTATCTTCCTGTTTTTCGAGCACAATTGACGTCATGACCGCGCCAATCGCCATCATCATGGGAAGCCAGTCGGACTGGGACACGATGCGGCATACCGCCGACACGCTTGCAGCGCTCGGCGTTGTCGCCGACACTCGCATCGTTTCGGCACACCGCACCCCCGACCGGCTGTTTGCGTTCGCCAAGGGCGCCAAGGGGGCCGGTTACAAGGTCATCATCGCCGGCGCGGGCGGCGCTGCGCACCTGCCCGGCATGGCGGCAGCGCTGACGGAACTGCCCGTGTTCGGCGTTCCCATCGAATCCAGGACGCTCAAGGGTATCGATTCGCTCTATTCGATCGTCCAGATGCCCGCGGGCATCCCGGTCGGCACCCTCGCCATCGGCAAGGCCGGCGCCGTCAATGCGGCGCTGTTGGCGGCCGCCGTGCTGGCCTTATCCGACCCGGCCTTGTCTGATCGCCTCACCGCCTGGCGCAAGGCGCAGACCGAGGCCGTGGCCGAACGCCCGGAGGACAAGGCGTGACTGACGCAAAGCAGGTGAAGCTGAAGCCCGGCGACACCATTGGCATCCTCGGCGGCGGACAATTAGGGCGGATGCTGGCTATGGCGGCGGCACGGCTCGGCCTGCGCTGCCAGGTGTTCTCGCCCGATCCGGATTCACCGGCCTTCGACGTCGTCCTGAATGCGACCTGCGCTGAATATGCCGATGTCGAAGCACTCGAGCTGTTCGCCAACGACGTCGATGTCATCACCTACGAATTCGAGAACGTGCCGTCCGCGGCCGCGATGGTGCTGGATGCGCGCCGTCCCGTGCTGCCCAACCGCAATATCCTTGAGACCACCCAGGACCGGCTCGCCGAGAAGGATTTCGTGACGCGGCTGGGCATCGGCACCGCAGCCTATGCCGACGTCACCTCGGTCCCGTCGTTGCGCGAGGCTATCGCCAGAATCGGCCTTCCGGCGGTGCTGAAGACCCGCCGCTTCGGTTATGACGGCAAGGGCCAGGCCATCATCCGCGAGGGCGACGACGTCGCGAAAGTGTGGACCAGTCTCGCCACCAAATCGGCCATCCTGGAAGCCTTCGTGCCGTACGAACGTGAGATTTCCGTGATCGCCGCCCGCTCCGCGACAGGCCAGGTCGAGTGTTTCGACGTCACCGAAAACGAGCACCGCGACCACATCCTGAAGATCTCCCGAGCGCCCGCCCGGATCCCGGACGTGCTCGCCGAGGAAGCGCGCAGCATTGCCGGCAAGATCGCGGGCGCGCTCGATTATGTCGGCGTGCTTGCCGTCGAGATGTTCGTGCTCGCCAACGGCACCGGACCCAAGGTGCTGGTCAACGAGATCGCTCCGCGCGTGCACAATTCCGGACACTGGACGCTCGACGGCGCATCCGTCTCGCAGTTCGAGCAGCACATCCGCGCCATTGCCGGCTGGCCCCTCGGCAAGCCCGTGCGCCACGGCGAGGTCGTCACCATGACCAATCTGATCGGCGACGAGATCAACGAATATGGCGAGTGGCTGAGCGTGCCAGGCGCGACCGTGCACATCTACGGCAAGGGCGCGCCGCGCCCCGGCCGCAAGATGGGGCATGTCACCGAAGTGCGACCCACGACTGGCGATTGACGGGACCGCGGCGCATGCCGCGATCCCGCTTTGCGATTACGCCGTCTTTGCGCCAGCGACGACGCCGGTGGGTTCGTCGCTGAGCCAGCGATAGATCACCCCGCCCAGCGCGCCCCCAATCAGTGGCGCAACCCAGAACAACCAGAGCTGTGCTGTCGCCCAGCCGCCGACGAACAGCGCCGGTCCCGTGCTGCGCGCCGGGTTCACCGAGGTGTTGGTGACGGGGATGCTGACGAGATGGATCATCACCAGCGCGAGCCCGATCGCCAGCGGCGCAAAGCCCGCGGGCGCGCGGCCGTGGGTGGCGCCCATGATGATGAACAGGAACATCATGGTCATCACCACCTCGGTGAGGAAGCACACGATCATGCTGTACTGGCCGGGAGAATGGGCGTCGTAGCCGTTGGACGCGAATCCTTTGCTGACGTCGAAGCCGGGAGCTCCGCTTGCAATGACGTAGAGAAGCCACGCGGCCACGATCGCGCCGGCGACCTGCGCGATCACATAAGGCAGGATCTGTCCGGCCGGAAAACGTCCGCCGGCGGCAAGACCGACGGTGACGGCCGGATTGAGATGGCAGCCTGAGATGTGGCCGATCGCGTAGGCCATGGTGACCACGCTCAGCCCGAATGCGAGGGAGACACCGACCAGGCCGATACCGACCTGCGGAAAGCCGGCTGCGATCACAGCACTTCCGCAACCTGCGAATGTGAGCCAAAAGGTGCCGATAGCCTCGGCCGCGTATTTCTTCATATCCATGTGTCGTCCCCTGCTTTCAAAGATACCGGAACAAAGCTCCGGAAACGGCCCCACCCTTGGCGTCAAATCTCCCAAATCAGGGCCGCGAAGAGGCATTTTGCCTCATTTAATGGCTGAACTTGGCCCGAAAACCCGCTTGGCCGGTGGACATCCCAAGTTTTGTCTGATACATCCGCGCCCTCAAGGTTAAGGGCGTGTGCGTTTCGCCATCCCCTTTGACTTACCAGAATTCAAATCCGATCCACTGAAGAGGATGCCGCGTGCAGGTTCTCGTTCGCGATAACAATGTCGATCAAGCCCTCAAGGCGCTCAAGAAGAAGATGCAGCGCGAGGGTATTTTCCGCGAGATGAAGCTCCGCGGTCACTACGAAAAGCCCTCCGAGAAGAAGGCCCGCGAAAAGGCCGAAGCCGTGCGTCGCGCACGCAAGCTGGCCCGCAAGAAGCTGCAGCGCGAAGGCCTGCTGCCGATGAAGCCGAAGCCGGTGTTCGGCGCCGGCCCCGGCGGTGATCGTGGCGGTCGCGGTGGCCCCGGTGCTGGTGCAGGTGCAAGTGCTGGTCCGCGCGGACCGCGCTGATTTACCAAACTTGAGAGACTTCAGTTTTCGATAACGCGGGCCCCTGGCCCGCGTTATTGTTTTGTGAACGGTGCCTTCCTGGGATGGGGCACTACCGATGCGGCACCAGCGCGAGCGAACCGTAGATGGCCTCCCCTTTCCCCAAGCCCGGCTTGGCGCGGTTACGCCAGATCTTGCTGCAGCCGTTTGCGCTGGCCTTGATGGGGATTTCGCTGTGCGGCTGCTCCTTCGACCTGGGATCGCTGACGCCGGAGAAGGAGAAGCCGCAGGAGGCACCCAGGGCAGCTGCGACCGCCGAAAACGTGGTCAGCGCCGGCAATGTCAGTGAGGCCCAGGCCCATACGGCAAAGGCCCAGGCCCTGGCAAAGTCCGGCGAGACGGCGGCCGCGCTCGATGAGTTCAATCACGCGGTCGGACTCGATCCCTACAATGCGCAGGCGCTCTATGGCCGCGCCCTGATCTACCAGGGCAAGAACCAGCACGATTTCGCGATCGCCGATTTCAGCGCCGCGAGCGGCCTAAACCCGCAGAAGGTCGAGCCGCTGCTCGGCCGCGCCATCAGCTATCTCTCCCTCGGCAAGGTCAAGGAAGCCGCGGCCGACCTGGATGAGGCTTCCGAGGCCGATCCCCACAATGCCCAGGTCTGGACCATACGCGGGCAAGCCTATGAACGGCTGGGCGACAGGACCAAGGCGGCGGCGTCCTACACCAAGGCAGTCTCGCTTCGTCCACGCGACGACGTCGCCCGCAGCGGCCTCGCCCGCGTCGGCGGTTGACGATTCTGGCGCAGCGCAGGCGCCGTCTTAATCCGGGGTGACGCTCTTCGGCAGAACGGAATGGAACATGGACTTGACGCCCGACAGCATGTCGTCGGCGACATTGGTCTTCGGCCGCGGCATGGACGCTCCGGCATCGGCGCGCAGATCGAGCGGGGGCGCGATCATCGGGACCGGAATATCAGCCGGGGGCGTCAGCCGATTCGGGTTCTCGTTGCCGACCGAGGCCGTATAGGGCGGGCCCGCCTGCGACGAGCCGCCATTGCCATAGGCCTCGGCTGCGGGTGTCGAGACCGTGATCGGCGGCGGCAACGGACGCACCGATGACGTATCCACGGGAATGACACGCGGGGCCTCCGAGGTGCGGGCGGCTTCACGCACCGCAGGTTCCTGAGTCTTCTCGGGCGACTTGGTCTCGGAAGACTTGGTCTCGGAAGACTTGGTCTCGGAAGACTTGGTCTCGGAAGACTTGTTGTCGGAAGCTTTGGCCTCAGCCGCTTTGCTCTCAGGCGACTTGCGCAGGCGCTCGATCGCGGCGCGCACGAGATCGTTGGCGTCGGGGGTTGCGGCCGGCGCGGCAGCAGCCGGCGCCGAATTGGCCTCCACCACCGGGGTGGCGGGAGCGGGTGCACTGACGGCCGGGGTGGACTTGGCAACCGCCTTCTCGCGCGCGGACGGCTTGCCGCGCGCCGCGGCCTCGGGCGGTGCCACGTCCGCCGTCGACTTCTCAGTGGTCTTGGGCTCAGCACCCGGCTGATCGGCAGTCTTCTCGGCCGCCGGCTTGTCCGTCACCTTCTTCTCGGAAATGCCCTTGGCCTTGACGCCGGGCGCGGGGAGGTTGGCCACATCGGCGGGCTTGCCGTTCTTGCCAGCCTCGGCGGGCGTCGTCACGGCCGCGGGTGCATCCGCCGCCGGCTTGGCGTTGATGTAATGATTAACGATGTACGCCCCGATGATCGTTGCGAGCACCGAGGGGAAGATGTCCATCGAGATTTTAGCAATGTATTTCAGCATTCCGGCCACTCCCCGCGCGATCTGATGCGGGAACTTTGAGGCATAGTGAGGGATCAACTGCGACAGATCAATGGCAAAGGGGTACGCCGGAATTACGGCTTCAGCTCGACCTCAAGGAACACGATCTCGGTTGCGGTTTCGTTAAGCACGTCGTGCTGGACGCCGGCCTTGCGAAAATAGGATTTCCCGGCCGCAAGCTGTGCTTTGGACCGCTCGCCATTGGGTGCCACGATGGTCATTTCCCCTGCGACCACGGGAACAATGACGTAGTCCATGCCGTGGGTGTGATGGCCGGTGGCGCTGTTTGGCGCGAGCCGCCACTCGGTCACCCGCACCTGGTCATTGTCGATCTGAACCTCGGACTCGGCGGCAATCATCGGAACTCTCCTGGGGCATCATCCGGAAAACCGGTTCAGGCACGAAAACCATGAACACATAGACGGCAAATACCACCATATGGACCAGCCCGAACAGGACATTGGTCCTGCTCGTACCGAAGGTCAGCATGCTCAGGAAGAAGGTCAGGAGCAAAAGCACGCTGCCCTGGCCGCTGAGGCCGCGCGTGACTTCCTTGTCGAGCGCATAGGTGGCGACACCGACCGCCGGGATAGTCAGCCCGATGGTGGCCAGCGACGAGCCGAGCGCGAGGTTGATACTCTTCTGGAGGTCGTTTTTGCGAGCCGCCGAGACGGCCGCGACCCCTTCCGGCAGCAGGATCAGGAGCGCGACCAGAAGTCCGGCAAAGGCAGGCGGCGCGCCGATCCTGGCCGCGACGGCATCGACCACCAGCGAGAATTTTTTGGCCAGCAGCACGACCGCCAGCAGCGCAATCAGCAGCAGCACGACGCTGAGCACCAAGGTCCGGCCCGACAGATGCGCCTCGCACGGCCAGCGCCGGAAAGATCCAGGCCGACCGAGGCATCGGATTGTGAGCGCTTATCCATCGGCTCCAATTGTCTCAGTCGAGCAGTAGCAAATCGGGCGGCAGATTCAATGCCAGCGCAGGATCGGAGCGAACGGCAGCAGCGTCAGCAGCACGAACAGCGGGATCAGCACCGCGCTGGCCCGCACGAAATAACCGAAGAAGCTCGGCATCTCGATGCCGTTCTCGCTTGCGATGCTGCTCACCATGAAATTCGGCGCATTGCCGATATAGGTGAGCGCGCCCATGTAGACTGCGCCCATGGAGATGGAAGCGAGCGTGCCCGAGAGCTCATGCATCAGCACCTGCGGGTCGCCGCCGGCGAGCTCGAAGAACAACAGATAGGTCGGCGCATTGTCGAGAAACGCCGACATCAGACCGGTGAACCAGAAATAGGCAACCTCGCGCGGCGTGCCGTCCGGCCCTGTCACGGCCGACAACAGCCAGGCGAACGCGCCGTGATGGCCGGCATCCAGCATGGCAATGACCGGGATGATCGCGATAAAAATGCCGGCGAACAGCTTCGCGACTTCGCGGATCGGCTCCCAGGTGAAGCCGTTGGCCTGCCTGTGCTCGTCCGGCGTCAACCACACCGACAGGGCCGCTATGGCCAGCAGCGCCGCGTTGCGGACGATGTCTTCCAGCTCCAGCCTGGTTCCGAGAACGTCGAAGGCGATGCCGGGCTTCCACATCGCCGAGGCCAGCAGGCTCGCGACGACGGCCGCGATCAGCACCAGGTTGACGAGGCCGCGGATGCGGACCGGCTTCGCGGCGCCGACAGCGCCGGGCAAGGGTTCGCTGCGGAAGCGCCAGACGTCGATGACGACGAAGATCGCGAGCAGCAGTCCGGCAACGATCGCCGTCTGCAGCCAGATGGTCCGCGTGGTCCAGAAGAAGTCGACGCCGTGCAGGAAGCCGACGAACAGCGGGGGATCGCCGAGCGGGCTCAGCGCGCCGCCGACATTGGCGACCAGGATGATGAAGAAGATGACGACATGGGCGTTGTAGCGCCGCGGCCGGTTGGCGCGGATCAGAGGGCGGATCAGGATCATGGCCGCCCCCGTGGTGCCGACGACGCTCGCCATCACCGTACCGAGCGCGAGGATGCCGGCATTTGATGCCGGCGTCGCCTTGATGTCGCCCGTCACGAGAATGCCGCCAGCCACGACATAGAGCGAGAACAGCAGCACGATGAAGCCGAGATATTCGGCGAGCATGGCGTGAACGAGCGCGGCCAACGTCGCCATGCTCCCGGCAAGGATGACGAGCGAGGCGAGTGCCAGCAGCGACCAGGCCGCGGCGATCTTGCCGTAATGGTGGTGCCAGACTTTTGCAAACAGCAGCGGCCCGAGCGCGATCGACAGCAGCAGGCCGGCAAAGGGCAGCGCATAGGGCCAGCCCATCACCGCGCCGTCGAGCCCGGTCGCCGCCCATGCGTGCTGTGGCAACAACACGACGAGGATCGCGGCGATGAACCCGCTCCCGCGCCGAACGAAAAGTCGTCTAGAAAGCAATGAAGCGCCTCGCCGTTTCAATCGCACCGAACGCATCGAGATTATCGTGTCCGCCGCCCGCAAAGCGAACGAACTGTTTCGGTTCATGCGCGAGCACGAACAGACGCTCTCCGAACACGATGGAAATGGCAAGGTCATCGGTGCCATGCATCACCAATAGCGGCACAGTGACGCGCGGGATGCGCTCGTCGGAATGAAATGGATCGCGCATCAGCAGACGCACCGGAACGTACCAGAACGATGAAGCTGCAATATCGGCCGTCGATGTATAGGGCGCTTCCAGGATGAGTTTTCCAACACGATGCTCCGAGGCGACCGCGACCGCCACGCCGGTCCCGAGTGAAAAGCCCCAGGCGACGATTCGCTCCGCCGCGTAGCGCGCAGTGGTGAAGGCGTAGGCGGCCGCGGCATCGCGCAGCAGGCCGGCCTCACTCGGCGCCCCGCTCGAGCCGGCATAGCCGCGATAGGACAGCGCGACGAGGCCGGTGCCGTCCGCCGTCATGGCCTTGAGGCGGCTGACGCGACCGGCGAGATAATCGCCATTGCCCGGAAAATACAGGATCACGGGACGGCCTTGCTTCGCCGGCACGTGCCAGACGATGACCTTCTCGCCGTCGGTGGTGGTCAGGACGTGCTCTTCGGCCTCAGGGAGGCCTGCGGCGTCCGGCGCGGTGCGGCCGACGGGCGGGATCGGAAACAGCATCTCGCGCTGCCTGACATACAGCACGAGGAGACCGGCGAAATAGACGGTCACGAGCAGGATGGCGATCCACTTGACGATGGTCATGATGACGCGGCCCGGCCCCCGTTCAGGGCTTTGCAGCAGCTCCGCAGCAATTTCATGACACCGCCCGAGGCGCCCCGGAACGTTGAGGCGCCCGCACGCCACCTGCTGAGCGGCGTACCATGCGACGCGCTGCTCGCGCGTCGCATTCGCAATGGTCGGTTTGTCTCCGCGTTACATCGCCTTGACGATGTTCTCGGTGACCTTCTTGGCGTCGCCGAGCAGCATCATGGTGTTGTCGCGATAGAACAGCGGATTGTCGATGCCGGCATAGCCCGAGGCGAGCGAGCGCTTGATGAACATCACGGTTCCGGCCTTCCAGACCTGGAGCACGGGCATGCCGTAGATCGGCGAGGTCTTGTCCTCTTCGGCCGCCGGATTGGTGACGTCGTTGGCGCCGATCACGAAAGCAATGTCGGCCTGCGCGAATTCGGAGTTGATGTCCTCGAGCTCGAACACCTCGTCATAGGGCACATTGGCTTCGGCCAGCAGCACGTTCATGTGGCCGGGCATGCGGCCGGCGACCGGGTGAATGGCGTATTTCACCTCGACGCCTTCCTTCTTCAGGATGTCGCCCATTTCGCGTAGCGCATGCTGGGCCTGCGCCACCGCCATGCCGTAGCCGGGCACGATGATGACCTTCTGCGCGTTCTTCATGATGAAGGCGGCGTCGTCGGCCGAGCCGAGCTTGGCCGGCTTCTGCTCGCCGCCGCCACCGCCCGCCGCCGCGGTCTCGCCGCCGAAGCCGCCGAGGATGACCGAGATGAAGGAGCGGTTCATCGCGTGGCACATGATGTAGGACAGGATCGCGCCGCTCGATCCCACCAGCGCGCCGGTGATGATCAGCGCGGAGTTGCCGAGCGTGAAGCCGATGCCGGCCGCGGCCCAGCCCGAGTACGAGTTCAGCATCGAAATGACGACCGGCATGTCGGCGCCGCCGATCGGGATGATCATGAGCACGCCGAGGGCCAGCGCGATGATGACGATCAGCCAGAAGTCGAGCGCGCTGCCCGACATCACCAGTCCGACGATGAAGACGACGAGGGCGATCGCGAGTGCGATATTGATGAAGTGGCGGAACGGCAGGATGATCGGCGCACCGCTCATCCGCGCGGACAGCTTCAGGAACGCGATCACCGAGCCGGTGAACGTCAACGCGCCGATGGCGACGCCGAGCGACATTTCAACCAGGCTCTGCGGATGAATGTTGCCGGGGCTGCCGATGTCGAAGGCCTCTGGCGCGTAGAACGCACCGGCGGCGACCAGCACCGCGGCCATGCCGACCAGCGAATGGAACGCGGCGACCAATTCCGGCATCGAGGTCATCGGCACGCGGCGCGCGATCACCGCGCCGACGCTGCCGCCGATCGCGATGCCAAGGATCACGAGGATCCAGGCGAGGCCGTCCGCCGGCGGATGGCTGGCCAGCGTGGTGGCGACCGCGATCGCCATGCCGATCATGCCGAAGAAATTGCCCTGCCGCGATGAGGCGGGGCTGGACAGCCCGCGCAGTGACAGGATGAACAGCACACCCGCCACGAGATACAGAACTGCAGCCAGATTGGCGTTCATCTCAGGTCCCCTTTGCCTTTGTCACCCCGAGGTGCACGCCGCTCACTTCACTTTCTTCTTGTACATCGCCAGCATGCGCTGGGTGACAAGGAAGCCGCCGAAGATATTCACGCAGGCGAAAATGAGCGCGATGAAGCCGAAGCCGCGCGCCCAGCCTGAGCCGCTCGAGATCATGCCGACGCCGACAGCGAGCAGCGCTCCGACCACGATCACCGAGGAGATCGCATTGGTCACGCTCATCAGCGGCGTATGCAGCGCCGGGGTCACCGACCACACCACGAAATACCCGACGAAGACGGCGAGAACGAAGATCGACAGTCGGAAGACGAAGGGATCGACGACCTGTGCAATATGCTCCACGACGGCTCTCCTTACGCTTTCGGCTGGAAGTTCGGGTGGATGACGGCGCCATCCCTGGTCAGCGCGGTCGCCTTGACGAGTTCGTCGTCCCAGTTCACGGCCAGCGCCTTGCTGGTCTTGTCGACCATCGTCTCGATGAAGTTGAACAAATTGCGCGCGTAGAGGCTGGAGGCCGACGCCGCGACGCGGCCGGCGACGTTGGTATAGCCGACGATCTTGATGCCACCGACATCGGCGACCTCGCCCGCCTTGACGCCTTCGACATTGCCGCCGCGCTCGACAGCGAGATCGACCAGCACCGATCCCGGCTTCATCGACTTGACCATGTCGGCCGTGACGAGCCTCGGCGCAGGCCGGCCCGGAATCAGCGCAGTGGTGATCACGATGTCCTGCTTCTTGATGTGCTCGGCGGTGAGCGCGGCCTGCTTGGCCTGGTACTCCTTGGACATTTCCTTGGCGTAGCCGCCGGCGGTCTGCGCGTTCTTGAATTCCTCATCCTCGACGGCGAGGAATTTTGCACCGAGCGATTCGACCTGCTCCTTGGTGGCGGGCCGGACGTCGGTCGCGGTGACGACGGCGCCGAGACGGCGCGCGGTCGCGATCGCCTGGAGGCCGGCGACGCCGACGCCCATCACGAACACTTTGGCGGCGGGCACCGTGCCGGCCGCGGTCATCATCATCGGGAAGGCGCGTCCGAAGGCCTCGGCGCCCTCGATCACGGCGCGGTAGCCGGCGAGGTTGGCCTGCGAGGACAGCACGTCCATCACCTGCGCGCGCGTGATGCGCGGCATCAATTCCATCGCGAAGGCGGAGACGCCGGCATCGGCGATCGTCTTCAGCGCGGCCTCGTTGCCATAGGGGTCCATGATGGCGATGACGAGCGCGCCGCGCTTGTACTGGGCCAACTCGGAGGCTTCGGGGCGCTTCACCTTGATGATGATATCGGCGTCCTTCAGCGCGTCGGCGCTGACGGTGGCGCCCACGGCGGTGAATTCGGAATCCGGCAGACCCGACTTGAGGCCGGCGCCCGGCTCGATGGCGATCTCGGCGCCTAACGCCTTGAACTTCTTCACCGTATCCGGCGAAGCGGCGACCCGCGGCTCCGACGGATCGATTTCCTTGGCAACGGCGATCTTCATAGGCCCTCCGGCGACGCGGGAAAGAGCGCGCACGCGAACTTAGCGTTACTCCCGCAACGTTGGATACCGGTTTTCAATCCGGCTTGATTGCAAATTTTATGGGCACCGACGACGCTGGCGGTGCTGCAGGCAGTGGATCAGGTCAGGAAGATCGCCATCAGGATCACGATGAGCGCGACCGAGACCGTGCCGTACTTCACCAGCTTGATGAAGCCCTCGTAGGTCTGCTCGTGGGCAACGTAGTCGTTGCCGTCGGCGGTGCTGTACGCCACTTCGCTATGGTCGGCCATGAATTGTCCCCAGTCGAAAGTCGAATTTCATGGCTGGGATACCGCAAACTTTCGGGCAGGGCAACGGCAGGCAGGCGCGGTTTCCCGGCAAATCAGGTCATTTGGAATTCCGATTGGCGGGAAAGCTCGGCGCGAGCGCCGCTCAGCCCTGATCGATCATCGTGGCGGTGACGCTTGCGGCGGGGCGCTGGGATACTGGAAGGCCGAGCGCCTCGCGGACCGCGTCGATCGCCGGCTCGCCCGCTTCGGTGAATCGGGCCGTATGCGGATTGACGCCGCACCCGACCGCCACCGGGTTGTCGCCGGACAGGAAACCGTGGGCCATGTGGAAGCCCAGCGCGCGGTAGACCTCGAACTGCTCCTCCGAGAAGAACTGGTCGCCCGTGGTCTCGTGCGGGAACGTGGCGTGCCGCCGCGCATAGTCGCGGATGTAGTCGTTCTCGTCTCCGGTCAGGGACGATTTAAGGTAGACGAGATAGCCAATGTCGCCGGCGCCGTAGTCGATGGTGCCGACGGCGACGTGGACGTGATCGATCGGCTCGTCGTGGCGCCGGCCTGAGGACGTCGAGGGGTCCGCATTGCACGCCATGACGGCCCGCGTGCGCTCGCGGATCGGTATCCAGGGCAGATCGATCCGGACACCGAGATCGATGCGGGCATAACGCTGCAACGTCATCAGCGACGCGAAGTTCATCGGCGTGTCCGCTTCCGCATCCACGGCGATGATGACCCGGCAACGCCGGCGCAGCAGCTCGTAGATGCCGAGATTCTCGATATGGCCGCCGTCGGTGAGATAGACACCGTCGCTGTTCTCGTAGAGACGGCCGGAAATCTCCGACCAGAAAAAGAGCGGCGAGAAGCGGCGGAACCAGCGCGCATTCACGTAGCGCGGATTTCGCAGCCAAAAGCCGAGCCGCACGTTGAGAAGCGCAAGCGTCGGCGTCAGCGATCGGATCGAGTTCGATCCCATGTTCGACGACGCAGCCGCCCCGGAGATCGCCATGGCCGTGGCGAGGTCGAGACTTTGCTCGGCCTTCTCGACAGCCAGGGTCGCCGCGTAGCCGGTGGCCTCGCTCCCGACATTGCGCGGTGAGAATACGAAGAAGTCGGCGTTGCGGCCGCGCCGGTTGGCGAAGTCCGATCCCTGGATGTTCAGCGCCGTGTTGATAAGGTGATAAGGCGCCAGCAATTTGGGCCCGCCCTGTTGGCGGTCCTCCTGAGCGTCTGCGACGCCATAAAGGTCGCTCAGCTTCATGCGATCGAGCGACTTGAAGTCGCGCCCCTGGTCTAGACTGGCCTCGGCACGCGCAAGATCGTGCTCGACCGGCCGGATCGGGTTGAACAGGAAGGCCTTGCTCAGCCTGTCGCGGTAAAGCCGGTGCAGCGAGTTCGCATTCGGGGTCAGAAGCCAGGAGACCAGGAACAACAACAGACCCGTCAGCGCATACAGGACGATCACCGGCAGGGTGTAGCCGTAGGCCGCGTCGGATCCCGATCCCTGGAACAGTTGGGGAAAGTACGGCTGAACCCTGAGCTTGACCCATTGTGCCGCAGGCTGAAGCCACGCCGGCGCGTGCCAAGTCGCCAACCGATCCGAGTCCGTCTCGACGCGCGGCTCGGGGGACGGCGCAGCCTTTGGCTCAGTGAATTCGATGGCGGCGTTTCGGTCCAGCTGCACCTTGCCTGCGAGCGCCGCCGGGAGGGTCGCGGACAATTTTGCCTTGGCGATGCAGTCCCTCTGCTCGGTCTGGGCCGAGCAATCCCTGAAGATGTCGTTGGAGATCCCCCAATAAGACAAATTGAGATAAGCGACCCAGATGATCAGCGGCAAGGCGAGGCCGGCGAACCAGAGCGCGGCCTTGGCAACGACTGCAAGAACCATCGATCCTCGCTGCGAGGAAGCGCTGTTGCCCTTCAGCAGCTCGAGAAATTGCTGCCGGAACGCGGCGACGAGCGCCGCGATCGGCGCCGCGACGGCGGCAAGCGACTGTATCCAGGTCACCGCGACGCCGCCGACCGGCCCGCCGATCACGCTGCTGTCGGCAACATCGAACATCTGCCGCAGCATGAACGGCTGAAACTCGAAGAAGGCGATGGCCGACAGCAGGACCAGGAAGGTCGCCCCCACGGTCGGCAAATGCGAACGAAATTCCTGGCGATGGCTCGGGCGGGCAAAGGACCGCACGATCGCCCACAGGAAAAAGAGTCCGACCACGATGATCGCAGTTGCCAGGGTGAGCGCGAAGTTGGTCACCTTGAGCACGCGCGCGAAATCGCAGGCGCCGCCGACGACAAGGACGATGGCCGCGGCATAGACCCATACGATCGCCGGACCGCTCCCCCGTTCGGATCGCGAGCAGATATATGCCAGCACTGCGCAGGCGAGCAGGATCACACAGGCGATGGCACCGACCTTGGTGAAGCCGTGCTGATTCACGAAGCCGAAATCGTATAGCTCGCATCTCTTGGAATCGACAAAGCTGACGCCGAACAGATTGGCGACCGTCAGGCACGTCCGGGTCGGCGTCGACCAGATGGTGACCGCCGCCAGCATCAGGATGATCGGAAGGATGATCCCGATATTGGCGATCAATCCGCGCACCACGATGGCAAAGCCGGTGAGGAGATCGCGCACGCCGGCGGGGATCAGATAGTTGGAGTAATTCCGGATGTGCCCGACGGAGGCGGTATCGCTGATCTCGCTCGCGGTCGCGGTGCCGCCCGAAGGCCTCTCCCCGAACACGAAACGCCGCGTGACCGTCATGGTCGCGCTGAGCGAGGCGCCGATGTAGCCGCCGCCCGAGACAGTCGAGAGGTAGTCGATCCGCCGGAACAGATTGTGGTGGTTCAACGCCTGGAGGACGCCGAGGCAGAGCGCCGAGGACCGAATGCCGCCGCCGGACAATGCGAGCCCGGTGACGTCGAGCATCTGGCAGGATTGCAGACCATCCGTGCCGATCTGGCGCGTCGCCTCGCGGCGGGTGTTGATGGCTTCGATCTCGTCGCGAACGATCTGATGGTGCTTTTCGCACCACGGCATTTCCTCAGTAGACCGCGGCGCCCGGGCTTCAACGGGCTGCGTCGGCTGGACATGATCGAGCATGCGTGCCTCCCCTGGGCGGCGGAGCACCGGCAATCAATGGTTGTAAAGCGAATGAAAATAGCCTTATGAAATTTTAGTCTCGCCGGGGATGCAAACGTTCAATGCCACATCGCCGGCGCGCGGTTGCGAAGGCTATGTGGCCAAACGCTGCGTCGCCAAAGGCTGCGCGGCGCCGGCTGGAACGCGCCGGCGCTGCATCCTGCGGAAGGTCTCGAGCCGCGCTTCAGGCAACTCGCGCCTGCCTCAGCCCATCGCTTCCAGCTCGTCGATCATGCCGGCGATGACGCTCAGGCCGCCGTCCCAGAACTTTGGATCCTTGGCATCGAGCCCGAACGGCCGCAGCAGTTCGGAATAATGCTTGGTGCCGCCGGCGGCGAGCATGTCGAGATACCGTTCAGCGAATCCCTCGGCCGCATTCTCGTAGACGGCGTAGAGCGAGTTCACGAGACAATCGCCGAACGCATAGGCGTAGACGTAGAACGGAGAATGGATGAAGTGCGGGATGTACATCCAGTAGTTCTCGTAGCCCGCTTTGATTTCGATTGCCGGCCCCAGGCTCTCGCCCTGCACAGAGAGCCAGATCTCGCCGAGCCGCGTCGCGGTGAGCTCGCCGTTCTTGCGCTCGGTGTGGACCGCGCGCTCGAAGGAATAGAACGCGATCTGCCGCACCACGGTGTTGATCATGTCCTCGACCTTGCCGGCGAGCAGCGCCTGGCGCTGCTTTGCGCTCCTGGTCTGCGCCAGCAGCCGCCGGAAGGTCAGCATCTCGCCGAACACGCTCGCGGTCTCCGCCAGCGTCAGCGGCGTCGGCGCCATCAATGCGCCGTTCCTGGCCGCCAGCACCTGGTGCACGCCGTGGCCGAGCTCATGGGCGAGCGTCATCACGTCGCGCGGCTTGCCCTGGTAGTTCATCAGCACGTAGGGGTGCGCGGACGGCGTGGTCGGATGCGAGAAGGCCCCCGGCGCCTTGCCCGGGCGCACCGGCGCGTCGATCCAGCGGTCGGTGAAGAAGCGCTCGGCGATGTCAGCCATCTTTGGCGAGAAGCCGCGATAGGCGGTGAGCACCATGTTTCGCGCGTCGCCCCAGCCGATCACGTCGGTCGCAGCAAAGGGCAGCGGCGCGTTGCGGTCCCAATAGGCCAGGCGCTTCCTGCCGAACCAGCGTGCCTTCAGCGCGTAGTAGCGATGCGACAATTTTGGATAGGCCGCGCGGACTGAGGCGACCAACGCATCCACCACCTCGCGCTCGACGCGGTTATTCAGATGCCGGGAATCCGCGACGTCCTTGAAGCCGCGCCAGCTGTCGGAGATGTCCTTGTCCTTGGCCAGGGTGTTCGTGATCAGCGCAAAGGTGCGCTCATTGGCCTTGAAAGTCTTTGCGAGCGCCTCTGCCGCGGCCTTGCGCTTGGCGCCGTCGCGGTCCTGCAACAGATTGAGCGTTGGCTCGATCGCGAGATCCTTGGGCCCGACCTTGAAGCGCAAGCCCGAGATGGTCTGGTCGAACAGCCGGTTGAAGGCGGAATAGCCGGTCTGCGCCTTCTCCAGGAAGAGCTGCTCGAGCTTGTCGTCGAGCTGGTACGGCTTCTCCTTGCGCAGATCCTCGATCCAGGGACGGTAGTGCGCGAGCTCGGTGGCCTGCATCGCGCGGTTCAAAATATCGTCATCGATGCGATTGAGCTCGAGCGCGAAGAACAGCAGATGTGTCGATGCCGCCGTCAGGCGCTCGGAAACGTCGCCGTAAAATTTTGAAATCTTGGGGTCCACGCTGTCGCCGGCATGAACGAGGCCAGCGTACGAGCCGAGCCGGCCGGCGAGGTCGTCGATCGCCTCATAGCGTCGCACGGCTTCAGCGAGCCATTTTCCGCCATCTTCCTTTGCTGTTCCTGTTGCGAGCTTGCCCTTGTAGTCCGTCTCGAACGCGACGCAATCGGCATCCATCTTTGCGAGATCGCGCGCCACTTCCGGTGCATCGATCCCGGAATAGAGGTCGGCGAGGTTCCACTCCGGAAGCTTGCCGGTCTTGCTCGCAGGCTTTGCGGGTGAAGGCTTGGCAAGCGAAGACTTGGCGGGTGAACGCTTGGAGGGTTTTGCCTTGGCTGTCTTGGTGTTCGGCTTGCGAAGAGCGGGCTTGCTGATGGCGGACTTCTTAACTGCAGGCTTGGAGCGCGAATTCATTGTGTGGGAAACCTGTGTTCAACAATCGCGACGGCGGGCGGGGGCATCAGGATTTAACAGTGCGTTAATCGGCTTCGGCCAGAGTGCCCCGATTCGAGACAGATAGTAGTAGCGTGCGGGGAACACCATGGCTGCCAGTATTTTGATCGCCGACGACGACGCTGTAGCCCGCCGGCTGGTCGAAAACATGGTGCAGAAATGCGGCTATGAGACGATCGTGGTGGACTCCGGCGACGCGGCGATTGCCGCCCTCACCGCCCCTGACGCGGCCATCGACGGCGTCATCCTCGATCTCGTGATGCCCGGCCTCGACGGCATGGGCGTGCTGGCGAAAATCCGCGAAGCGGGTCTCAGCATCCCCGTCATCGTGCAGACGGCCCATGGCGGCATCGACAATGTAATCTCGGCGATGCGCGCGGGCGCGGCCGATTTCGTGGTCAAGCCGGTCGGCCTGGAGCGGCTCCAGGTCTCTCTTCGCAACGCGCTCAACTCCTCGGCGCTCAAGGGCGAATTGCAGCGCATCCGTCACAGCCGCGAGGGCCGGCTGACCTTCTCCGACATCATCACCCGCGCCGAGGCGATGGCGAGCGTGATGCGCGCGGCGCAGAAAGCAACAAACTCCTCGATCCCCGTGCTGATCGAGGGCGAGTCCGGCGTCGGCAAGGAGATGTTCGCGCGTGCCATCCATGGCAGCGGCGAGCGCAAGGCAAAGCCGTTCGTCGCGGTCAATTGCGGCGCGATCCCCGATAACCTCGTCGAGTCCATCCTGTTCGGTCACGAGAAGGGCGCCTTCACCGGCGCCACCGAACGCCACACCGGCAAGTTCGTCGAAGCCCATGGCGGCACGCTATTCCTGGACGAGGTCAGCGAGCTGCCGCTGAGCGCGCAGGTCAAGCTGCTTCGCGCGCTCCAGGAAGGCGCGGTCGAGGCGGTCGGCGGCCGCAGACCCGTGAAGGTCGACGTCCGCATCATCTCGGCGACCAATCGCAGGCTGCTGGAGCGGGTCAAGCAGGCCCACTTCCGGGAAGACTTGTTCTATCGCCTGCATGTGCTGCCGCTCACGATCCCATCGCTGCGCGCCCGGCGCGAGGACATTCCGCATCTGCTCAGGCATTTCCTGGCGCGTTTTGCCGCCGAGGAGAACCGCCCCATCACCGGCATCAGCGGCGAGGCCGTTGCTCACCTTGCCCAGCTCGATTGGCCCGGCAACATCCGCCAGCTCGAAAACGCGGTCTACCGCGCCGTGGTGATGAGCGACGGCGACCAGCTTGGCCTTGACGACTTCCCCCTGATCGCCTCGCAGCCACATCCGGGAACAGACATTCCGACCGCGCCGCTGATGCTTGAGCCGATCGCGACCCCCTCCGTCGTGTCGGGTAATGACATACCGATCGCACCGCTGCCGCAAGCGGGTGCTCTCTCCATGCTGACCGCGACCGGCGACGTCCGGCCGCTGGAGGATATCGAGAACGAGATCATCCGTTTCGCGATCTCGCATTACCGCGGGCAGATGTCCGAGGTCGCCCGCCGCCTCAAAATCGGCCGGTCCACCCTCTACCGCAAACTCGATGAGGCCGGGGTTCCCGGCCATGGCGGCAAAAGCGGTGAGGAGACGCACTGAGCCTGACGCGAACGGAGGTTCGTCCGGGCGGAGCGATACGACTGTAAGCCGTTCGTACGACGACGGAATTCGACTGCGATTTGAACCGTGACTTGGAAGTGACAGATACAGGGAAAAGCGCGTGGCAGAAGCGCACAATCCGTTGCCAAGAGGCTTGCTTGAAGTCAGTTTGTCGTGAGTTGTCCCGGGTAGCGCTGGCTGCGAAATCGGGGTCTGTATATCGTCTGCGTAGGATTCGTTGCGTGCAGGCGTGCAACTTTCGAGAGGCCGGCGCGGTTTAGCCGAAGCTCAATAGGCGATAACGAAGCTGTTCCACGGGGGACAGTTCACCCGAGGGGTGCGACACAATGCGTGACTGTTTGAACCACCGTGCAGGCTTTGACCGTGTCTTGATGACGGTCGCGGCGACCTTCCTCACGGTATCGGCCAGCTCGGCCCTGGCGCAGGATCAGGCGCGCAGCAGCGCTGCCGAGCTCGCGATCGAAGCCGCGATCCCGCGCCCCGAACCCGCAAACGTCCCGCCCCCGACCGCATCCGACATCAAGCTCGACACCACCGGCACGGTTCAGGACTCGGCAAAGGAGCCGGTCAAGGAACCCGTGAAGGCCGAAGCCGCTCCCGCGCCGGACAAGGTCGAGACCAAGCCTTCCGACGTCGCCACCACGCCGGCGACCGAGGCGCCGAAGAGCGAGACGGCGAAGACGGAACCTGCCAAGGCCGACACGGCGACAACGCCGGCCGCGCCCGCCACCGCTGCGGCTCCGGCCTCGGAGCCGGTGAAGGCCGCGAGCAACGTTCCCGCCGCCGACCAGCCGGTCGCCGACAAGCTCAAGGACGCCATCGGCGCCAAGGCTTCACGCTATTTCGACCGCAAGAACGAGCGCGCGACGATCGAGAAGTTTTACGGTGCACGCGACTTCGCGCCGGTCTGGACCCAGGCCGGCAGCCTGACCGCTGCGGCCAAGGGCGTGATCGCACGGCTGAAGGACGCGGCGTCCGACGGTCTCAATCCCGCCGATTACCCGCTGCCGGACTTCGCAGCCGCCACGACACCCGATACGCTCGCCGATGCCGAGCTCAAGCTCACCGCCAGCATGTTCGACTATGCGCGCCAGGCTCAGAGCGGCCGCATGCACTGGTCACAGGTCAGCGGCGACATCCTCTATCCCGAGCATCCGATCGATCCGAACGAGGTGCTCGCCAAGGTCACGACGGCGGCGGACGCCTCCGCGGCGCTCGACAGCTACAATCCGCCGCAGAAGCTCTATAAGGAGCTGAAGGCGAAGCTCGCAGAGCTCCGCGGCCAGGGCAACGGCCCGGTGATCGAGATCGCCGATGGTCCGACGCTGAAATACACCCCGGCCGGCAAGAAGCAGGCTGAAATCGTCGTTGAAGATCCGCGCGTGCCGCAGCTGCGCGCCAAGCTCGGCATCACCGAGAACGCCAACGACAGCCGCTATGACGCGGCGGTCGCAGAAGCCGTGCGCAAATTCCAGAACGGCGCCGAGCTCAAGGCGACCGGCGTCCTCGACGACAAGACGGTCAAGGCGATCAACACCCCGAAGCGCGACAAGCAGATCGACGTGGTGCTGGTGAACATGGAGCGCTGGCGCTGGCTGCCGCGCGACCTGGGCGTGCCCTCGCTCGGCGATGCCTACGTCATCCTCAACATTCCCGACTACACGCTGAAGGTGATGCAGCGCGGCCAGCAGGTCTGGACCACCCGCGTCGTCACCGGCAAGCCCGGCACGCATGCGACCCCGCTGCTCACCGAGACGATGAAGTACATCACGGTCAATCCCACCTGGAACGTGCCGCCGTCGATCGTCTACAACGAATATCTGCCGGCACTTCAGCAGGACCCGACCGTACTCCAGCGCATGGGCCTCAAGCTCGAGCAGAACCGCGACGGTTCAGTGCACATCTCGCAGCCGCCCGGTGAAGCCAACGCGCTCGGCCGCATCCGCTTCAATTTCCCCAACAAGTTCCTGGTCTATCAGCACGACACGCCGGACAAGAACCTGTTCGCCCGGGACGAACGCGCCTTCAGCCACGGCTGCATGCGCGTGCAGAACCCGGATCAGTACGCGTCGGTCCTGCTCAACATCGCGATGCCGAACGAGAAGTACACGCCGGAACGCATCCGCAGCATGTACGGCAAGAGCGAGATCGACTTGAAATTCCCGACCCCGATCCCGGTCAACATCACCTATCAGACCGCATTCGTGGACGATGGCGGCAAGCTGCAATTCCGCAAGGACGTCTATGGCCGCGACGCGACCATGATCAACATCCTGAAGAACGGTCGCGGCAAGGATCTCGAGAACGTGGTCGCGCACTCCCAGCCGAGCTATTCACGCCCGGCAACGACGCTGCCGAACGGCGTCCTGGCGGCCAATGGCGGCTCGTCCGGCCCGAATTTCTTCGAGCGCCTGTTCGGAGCGCCGACCCCGCCGCCGGCTCCGGTCGGCCGCCGTCCGCAGCAGCAGCGGGTGTTCACCCGCTGAGCCAGGCCCGCCCGGGTCTGATTTCCTGAAATTCAGCAATAAAATAAGCGACCTCATCCTCTGGATGGGGTCGCTTAACGTTAACCATTCTCCACCTGACCTCGGGCAGCGGGCCTTTTTTCGCCACACTCACCCGGTTAGGTTCGCGATCTGACTTGGTTTGGGGGCGGGAAGGTCAACCTCGAGTTAACCTTCTCGCTTTAACAAAGCGTTCATCCTCTTTCGTGCGCTACGGGGTTAGCGGGAGAGTCCATTTTGAACGCTCGTCGACTGGGTGGGCTCTAACGTGTTGACTGGTATCGCACGCCAATTTGCTGTGCTGTCGTTGTCCCATGCGGGAGTGAAGGCCGGATCACGGATCGGCCTCGCTGCCGTATTGCTGCTTGCTGCCGCGGGTTCAGTTCATAACGCCGCCGCGCTCAACGAGACCAAGACGCTCTCCTTCCACCACACCCATTCCGGCGAAGACCTTACCGTCACCTTCAAGCGCGACGGGCGCTACGACGAAGCGGCGCTGAAACAGCTCAACCACTTCCTGCGCGACTGGCGCAGCCAGGACGAGACGGTCATGGACCGTCACCTCTTTGACATCCTCTGGGAAGTCTACCGCGACGTCGACGGCAAGCAGCCGATCCAGATCATCTCCGCCTACCGCTCGCCCGCCACCAACTCCATGCTCCGCCGCCGCTCCTCCGGCGTGGCGCGCTTCAGCCAGCACATGCTGGGGCATGCGATGGACTTCTACATCCCGAACGTGCCGCTGGAGCAGATCCGCTTCGCCGGCCTGCGCCTCCAGCGCGGCGGCGTCGGCTTCTATCCGACCTCAGGCTCGCCGTTCGTACATCTGGACACCGGCAGCATCCGGCATTGGCCGCGCATGACGCATGACCAGCTCGCCCGGGTCTTCCCGGACGGACGCACCGTCCATGTCCCGACCGACGGCACGCCGCTGAAGGGCTATGAACTCGCCAAGGCCGAGATCGAGCGGCGCGGCAGCGGCGAGGATTCCGGCAGCAAGTCGAATTTCTTTGCCGCCCTGTTCAAGGGCAAGCCGGCTCCGGCCGCCACGAGCAACGACGAGGATGACGAGGGCGCGCCCGCTCCGGCTGCGAAGCCTGTCGCGCCGACCGTGGTCGCCGCCGCGACTAAGCCGGCCGATCCGGTGCCGACGCCGCGCGCCAAGCCGTCAATCGCGGCGACGATTCAGCTCGCCTCGGCCGATGCGCAGCTCGTCGCGCTGCCCAAGTCGAAGCCGGCGCCCGTGGCTGACAAGCCGGCCGCCGGCAAATCTGCTGACGCCAAGCCCGAGACGCCCGCCGACATCATCAATGCCCGTGGCTTCTGGGATGCCCCGGCTACGCCGCAGCAGGCGACGCCGGCCCAAGTGGCTGCGCTGAAGGCCCGCCAGGCGCTTGCCGCCGCCACCGATCCGCAGCCGACCGCGAGCGTGTCCAGCGCCGCCTATCAGGCGCTGGCCTACGCGCCGGCGTCCGCCTCCCCGGTCGACCGCGCCAATGTCGTCGCCGCCTCCGCGCCTATCCCGCGCTCCGCCCGTCCCGCCTCCGCGTCGCGTAACCTTGCACCCGCGACCGAGATCAACACGGTGGTCGGCAAGCGCGTCGACGGCATGGTCGCAACCGCGACCCGGCTCTCCGCAGCCAAGGGCGAAAGCATCTGGCTCAAGATCGTGATGCTGTCGCCGAGCGCCAGCCGCGCGATGTCGGTCACGCTGATGGGCGAGCTCGACACGGCCGCGATGCGCGCCTACTTCGTCAAGCCGCAGTCCGTGATCGCCATGGGTTTTGCCGACGATCCGATGCAGGGCTTGTCGTGCGACAGCTTCTCGGGCACCGCCACCGCCAAGCTCGAGACGACGTCGTTCGTCATGCGGACCGCCGCGTTGCGCTGAGGTCTTCGCGCGCCGCTAACGCTTCTTCCTTCGTCGATCCAGATGATACGTCAACGCCAGCGACAGGCAGACCGATAGCTCCCGCTTAGGCGGCTTGCCCGACACCGGCAACAGCAACGCCCTGGTCTGCCGATATTCGAACCGATCGGGAAAGCGTTCGCGAAAGGTATCGACCAGCGTCGTCTTGCAGTTGAACAGAATCGCGGCGTGCGCGGAGTCCTTCAGGCGGCCGAGCCGGATCGTGCTGCCACTGCCGGTCTCTTCGGTCAGATAAGCAGGCTCGCCCCATTTCAACGTTTCGGTGAGACGGCCGATGCCTTCATGCGCCGCGGCGGTCGCGAAGATCAGCTCGCGTACCCAAAGCAGCCGCTTGCCGATCGACGCCGGAAAAGCGTCGTAGGCACGGCTTACCTCGCGCGGCAGCGGCGGCGCAGTCACCGCGGTCTCCTTCGATCGACATGGTGTCGCCCAGGCCAAAGCCGGGACGACACCGATACCTCAGATCATCCCCAGTGCCTGCATGTAGGTCTCGAGGATCGTCTCGGCCTCGGCGCGCTCGTTCGGGTCCTGCTTGCGCATGCGCACGATGGTGCGCAGCGCCTTGACGTCGTAGCCGTTGCCCTTGGCCTCGGCGAAGACGTCGCGGATGTCGTCGGAGATCGCCTTCTTCTCTTCCTCCAGCCGCTCGATGCGCTCGATGATGGACTTGAGCTGGTCCTTGGCAAATTTCGTCGCGGGCTCGTCGTCGCGGACGGCGGCGGAGGTGGCCATCTTGGTACTCCCAATGGAACTGGCAAAACGAGGTGACGCCGGCATCATCACCGCGCGTGCTGGTTAGACCCTTAGGGTTCGGACCTCTCGCGTTCAAGGCGGCATCGCGCTCGTCCACAGCGCGCCCACACCTTCCTGCGGCGCGTCGAAGAAAGCTGTTGTGTGATGCGACTCAAGGGCACCGCACATCAGGCTGCCGGCGCGGCCGTTCAGTGCCCGGGATGAACCTTCTTCATGGCGTCGAGCTGCTCAGGCGTGGCCGCGCCCTGGTATTTCGATTTCCAGGCCTCGTAAGGCATGCCATAGACGGCTTCCCGGCTCTCGTCCTTGCTTAAGGCGACGCCTTGGGCGTCGGCGGCGTCCTTGAGCCAGTTGGACAGGCAGTTGCGGCAGAAGCCTGCGAGATTCATCAGGTCGATGTTCTGGACGTCTGTCCGCGTCTTCAAATGATCGACCAGGCGCCGGAAAGCGGCAGCCTCGAGTTCCGTTCTGGTTTTGTCGTCGATTGCCATGGCTGGATCCCTCGGCTTTGCGAAATTGGCAGTGACCTGGATGGGGCACCCTTACGAGATCAGGTGGGGCCTGTCACAGATTTTGCCATATCGCGGCGCAAACGGGCGCAAAGCCGGCTTCGGGCAGTTCCCGGGCCCTACGCCAAATCGTCAATGATCTGATATAGCTTCCGCGACAATGATCGCCGAATCTCCCCGCTCCCCCCTTCGCCTGCTCGCCCGGTTGGTCCCGGTGCTGGTGGTTGGCTTGCTATGCTTTTGGGCCAGCCCGGCCTCCGCCGATTTCCGGCTCTGCAACAATACATCGAGCCGGGTCGGCATCGCGCTCGGCTACAAGGATGCCGAGGGCTGGACCACCGAGGGCTGGTGGAACATCTCGTCCCGCTCCTGCGAGACCCTGCTGCGCGGAACGTTGGTGGCCCGCTTCTATTACATCTACGCCATCGACTATGACCGCGGCGGCGAATGGTCGGGCCAGGCCTTCATGTGCTCGCGCGACAAGGAGTTTACCATCCGCGGCACCGAGGATTGCCTCGCACGTGGCTATGACCGGACCGGCTATTTCGAGGTCGATACCGGCGAGCAGCGGGCCTGGACCGTGCAGCTCACCGATGCCAACGAGCAGCCGTCAAAACAGCAGCGCGTGCCTGGTCTCCCCGGCCCGGTTGGTCCGGGGGTTCCGGGTTTGCCCAATGGCCCGCCCGGTGGTACGCCCCCCGCCGCGCCTGGCCTCCCGCCAGCTCCCTCGCCCCCGTCTGGAAATAAGCCATGAGGCGTCTTCGCCGTATCAAGATTCTCGCGACCCTGGGACCCGCCTCTTCGGACCTCGCGATGATCCGCCGCCTGTTCGAGGCCGGCGCCGACCTGTTCCGCATCAACATGAGCCACACCCCGCATGACAAGATGCGCGAGCTGGTGGCGACGATCCGCAACGTCGAGAGCAGCTATGGCAGGCCGATCGGCATTCTGGTCGACCTCCAGGGCCCAAAGCTCCGGCTCGGTGCCTTCGCCGAAGGCGCGGTCCAGCTCCAGAATGGCCAGACCTTCACGCTGGATTCCGACAAGGCGCCGGGCGACACCACTCGCGTCCAGCTTCCGCATCCGGAGATCCTGGCGGCGCTGCGGCCGGGCCATTCGCTGCTGCTCGACGACGGCAAGGTGAGGCTGATCGCCGAGGAGACCTCGAAGGAGCACGCGGTGACGCGCGTCGTGGTCGGCGGCCGGATGTCCGATCGCAAGGGTGTCAGCCTGCCCGACACCGACTTGCCGGTCTCGGCGATGACGCCGAAGGACCGCGCCGACCTCGAGGCGGCGCTGGTCACCGGCGTCGACTGGATCGCGCTGTCCTTCGTGCAGCGCGCCGACGACGTGCTCGAGGCCAAGAAGATGATCCGCGGCCGTGCGGCGGTGATGGCCAAGATCGAGAAGCCGCAGGCGATCGATCGCCTCGCCGACATCATCGACGCCTCCGACGCCCTGATGGTGGCGCGCGGCGACCTCGGCGTCGAGCTGCCGCTGGAACGCGTGCCGAGCCTGCAGAAGCAGATGACACGCATGGCGCGGCGCGCCGGCAAGCCGGTGGTGATCGCGACGCAGATGCTGGAATCGATGATCCAGTCGCCGGTGCCGACCCGCGCCGAAGTCTCCGACGTCGCCACAGCCGTCTATGAAGGTGCCGACGCCATCATGCTGTCGGCGGAATCGGCGGCCGGCAAATTCCCGGTCGAGGCTGTCTCGACCATGAATCGCATCGGCGAGGAGGTGGAGCGCGACCCGATCTATCGCTCCGTCATCACCGCACAGCGCCCCGCCCCGGAAGCCACCGCCGGCGATGCCATCGCTGACGCCGCGCGGCAGATCGCCGAGACGCTCGACCTGCCGGCCCTGATCTGCTGGACCAGCTCGGGATCGACCGCCGTGCGCGTGGCGCGCGAGCGGCCGAAGCCGCCGATCGTGGCGATCACGCCAAACGTCGCGGCGGGACGCCGGCTGTCGGTCGTCTGGGGCATACATTGCGTGGTGGCGGAAGATGCGCGCGACCAGGACGACATGGTGAGCCGCGCCGGCCAGATCGCGTTCCGCGACGGCTTCGTCCGGGCCGGCCAGCGCGTGATCATCGTCGCCGGCGTGCCGCTCGGCATCCCCGGCACCACCAACATGGTGCGCATCGCCTCGGTCGGCCCCGAGGGCGAAGCGAATATTTAGGTCCGCAGGCACGCGGCAAACAAAAATGTCGAAAACAACCCCATGCACAGTAGCCGGCGGGTCCGGCGCATGTGCTGAGGTTTTTCGAAAAGGCGAGCTCTGGCAATGGCCTGGGCGCGATCAGGTCCGCCGGTCGATCAGGCTGACGTTTTAGGCCCCAACCAGCGCTTTCGCCGCCGGCAGCAGCGTCTGCTGCACGACCAGACCCCTGGCGCGGGCGTCCATGACGCCGACCGCGCGGAGCGCCAGCAGAGTCACGGTCTGCACGGCATCGCGCATCCTGGCGGGATCGTCGAGATTGTCCGGCGCGAGCGGTCCGACCAGGGCCTCGTGCAGGGCGCCGAGCAGCGCGGTGGCGGCGAGTGCGGTGTCCTGCGCCGGCAGGTGGCCGGCGCGCACGGCGGCGTCGATCCGCGAGGCCATTTCGCCCGCGATCTCGCGCCGGCTGGCGAGGCGTGAAGCGCTGACATCGACATCGACCGGCTCGGCGAGGATGCCCCAGGCGAGCCTGCGCTGTGACAGGGTATGCACCGCCACGGTGGTCACCGCCGCCGCCAGCGCCGAAGACGGCCCCGGCGCGGCATCGGCTGCTCGCCGGATCGCCGTGAGCTCGTCGCGGGAGACTTCGGCGATCAATTCCGAGATCAAATCGGCCTTGGATGGGAAGTAGCGGTAGACCGTACCCGCAGCGACGCTGGCGCGAAGCGCGACCGGCGCAATCTGCACCGCCGCCATCCCGCCTTCCGCCGCCGCCTCCCGCGCCGCCGCCAGTATCGCACTGCGCCGGGCCGCAAGGCGCTTCACCACTTGATGCGTCCGCCGATAAACCATGGCGCGCTTCCTGTCCCCAGCATCCGGTCCGGCGCAAAGCCCGACCGCATGCTTAGTCGCTAATCTTCGCCCAAATCGCCCTCAAGAACTGAACAACTATTCAGGGCAGATGACAAGACACAAATCAGCATATGCGCGCGGCGCAAACTTCGGCGCGACAAGAGCAGGTAAACGCATTCTTGCTCGGCGCGGCCGCGGTATGACGATCCGGTTTACCTCAACTTAAAAGCGATCATGCTCAGCTTGCCGATGCTTGCGCGCTGCTGCGTGCTGTCGTTTCAGCTCCGAGAGTCCGATGTCGATTTCCATGACAAGCAGCGTGCCCGTCCGCGGTGTTGCGCGCTGGCTTCTGCCGTTCTGCATTGCCGCCGGCGTCTACCTGTTTTTCCTGGGCATCGGCGACATCATGCTGCGCGATACCGATACGCTGTGGCAGATCAAGATCGGGCAGTGGATTCTCGAACACCGCGCCCTGCCCTATACCGACATCTATTCCTTCACGCGAGCCGGCGAGCCCTGGATCTCGAGCTCCTGGCTATCGCAAGTCCTGTTCGCGCTGGCTTACGAGCCGTCGAACTGGTCGGGGGCAGTTATCCTGACGTCGCTCGCGATCGGAGCGACCGCAGCGATTTTCGTCTACCTGCTTGAGCCCTATCTGGAGCCTGCGCGCGCCTTTCTGCTCGTCACCCCGCTCCTCTTCATGTCGATGGGCCACTTTCTCGCCCGTCCGCACATGCTGGCACTCCCTGTCATGCTGGCCTTTGTCGGCGGGCTGCTGGCGGCCGCCGATCGGCGCACCGCGCCGTCGTGGCTATTGCTTCCCTTGATGGCGCTATGGGCCAATCTTCACGGCGGCTTCGTCATGGGGCTGGCGCTGATTGGGCCCATCGGCCTCGATGCGATCGCGTCCACCGATCGCAAGGACCGCTTTGCACTGGCGTCGCGCTGGGCCTTGTTCGGGCTTGCTGCGCTTGCCGCAAGCTGCTGCACGCCCTATGGCTGGAATACGCCGCTCGCATCGGCGAAAATCCTCAGCCTCGGCAAGGTGCTCTCGCAGATCTCGGAGTGGATGCCCGCCGATTTCAGCTCGTTCGACTTGTTCGGTGCCAGCCTGCTCGGATTGATCGCCCTCGGCTACTACAAGGGATTGGTGCTGCCGTGGACCCGCATTCTTCTGCTGCTCGGCCTGGTCTGGGCGGCACTCAACCACGTCAGAAACATCGAAGTCTTTGCATTGTTGACACCGCTCGTGCTGGCGAAACCGTTGGCCGAACAATTGGGCGCGGCCAGAGCGGTCGCGCTCGCACGGGCTGAAGCACGGACCTCCTTTGCAGTGACCGCAATCGCCGCGCTCGTCATCGTTGCGACCAGCTGGAGTATCACGCGGTCCTATGCCACGCCGACGCGGTATGCCTTTATCCGCAATCCGACCCCTCGGGCCGCAGTCGACCTGCTCGAGCAGCGGCACGCGCAGCGCATCTTCAGCACCGCGCCGATCGGGAGCTATCTGATCTTCCGCAACCTCAAGACCTTCATCGATGGCCGCGCCGAGCTGTATGGAGAGCAGTTCGTGCTCGACTATTTCGACGCCATCGAAGGCAAGAACGCTGAGACTCTGCTGCGTTTGCTCGATACCTACCAGATAGACGCCACACTGCTGAACGGATCGACTCCCGCCGCAAGGATCATGGACCACGTGCCGGGCTGGAAGCGGCTCTACTCGGATGACCTTGCCGTCATCCACGTCCGCGATGACGCATCGGCGAAGCTACCCTCAGCACCGTGAGCCGCGGATCAGGCGTTTAACCGTCGCGGACTCGCTTGGACGTAACGATTTCGGCGAAGAAAAGACTTCGCTAGAACAAGCCTTGGCACGAAAGGCTTGGCACGAAAGGCTTGGCACAAAAGGAAAGAGCCTTGTCCGGGACAAGGCTCTTTCTACTCTTGGTCCGTTCAGTCTTACTTGAGGCTGGACGAGATCGAGGTGAACTTGGCGTTCAACGTGGTGCCCAGGTTATTGACGACAGTGATGATCGCCAGCGCGATGCCGGCGGCGATCAGACCGTATTCAATGGCGGTGGCGCCGGATTCATCTTTCGCGAAATTCGCAACGAGGTTCTTCATAAAGAGCTCCAAATGAGTACACGAGGCTACAACTGATCTGGTCTTTTTGGCTTCCCAGCGCCGCTCGACCATGGATGCGAACGTAGTGGCAAAGAATTGCGCCGCAGTTAATTCGACTGCGGAAATACAGAGCGGTTTGCGTGTATTCGGCGATGGTAAACCGAAATCTAAAACGATCCGTTAAATTGTCGAGACATCAAGCCGGCCCGGTATCACCGGTTTACCCGGAATTATGACCGCCGTGGTCCAATGTCGATCGCTCGGCACCCCGACAAAACAACAGGACGACGACGCGGCATGTCCCTTTCCTTTGCCAACAGCATCACGGTGCAGGGTCGTGCGCGAGCCCTGGTGCCGCTGTGCGTCGGTGCGGGCGCCTATCTCTTCTTCATGTATGTCGGCGATACGCTGCTTCAGGACTCCGACTCGTTTTGGCAGATCAAGATCGGACAATGGATCATCGATCACGGCGCTATGCCGTACACGGACATCTATTCCTTCACGCGGACGGGCGCCCCGTGGATTTCAACGTCGTGGCTGTCGCAGGTGCTGTTCGCTCTCTCCTATGCGCAATTGGGCTGGGCAGGTCCCGTCATCCTCACCGCGATGGGAGTCGCGCTCACGGCCGCGATCTTCGTCTATCTGCTCGACGTGCAGATCGAGGCACCGCGCGCAGTGCTGCTTGCGATGCTGGCCCTGCTGCTGTCGCTGCATCACGTCCTGGCGCGTCCGCACGTCCTGGCGCTGCCTGTCATGGTGGCATGGGTCGGTCTATTGATGGCGACCGCCGACCGCAGGAGCGGGCCGTCCTGGTACTGGCTGCCGCTGATGGCGCTGTGGGCGAACTTGCATGGCGGCTTCGTGCTCGGTCTGGCGCTGATCGGTCCGATCGCGCTCGAGGCCGTCGAGCACGCCGAGAAGGGGCGGCGGCTTCAGCTATTCCTGCGCTGGGTGCTGTTCGGCATCGGTGCACTGGTCGCGAGCTGCTGTACGCCGTACGGCTGGGGAACGCTGCTGGGCGCCACCAACATCTTGAGCCTGGGCGAGTTGCTCTCGCTGATCTTCGAATGGATGCCGGCGAATTTTGCCACCTTCTCCTCGTTCGAAGGCGCCCTGCTCGGCCTGATCGCGTTCGGCTATTATCGCGGCCTCGTGCTCTCTGCGCCCAGGATCTTCCTGATCCTGTTCCTGACCTGGAGCGCGCTGACCCACGTCAGGAGCATCGAGGCGTTCGCGTTCCTGGTGCCGCTGGTGCTGGCGAAGCCGCTCGGCCAGCTGGCCTCGCGCCCGCAGCCGGACGCACCCGGTGCCGACCGCTGGCCGGCCCGCTATGTCACCGCGCTTGGCGCACTCATGATCGTCGCCGCGGGTTGGGCCTCGACCTCGCTCTACATGGGCCACCACAGCTTCAGCTTCACCATGACGCAGACGCCGGTCGCGGCAGTCGACTTGCTCGAACAACGCAAGGTCCAGCGCGTCTTCAATGCCTATCAGTTCGGCGGCTATCTGATCTCGCGCGACATCCCTGTTTACGTCGACGGCCGGGCCGAGCTCTACGGTGAGAGGTTCGTCATGGACTTCTTCAAGGCGACCGAGGGCAAGAAGCCCGAGCTGCTTCCGCGGCTGCTCGACGAGCACAAGATCGACGCAACGCTATTGGCCGCCGACGCGCCCGGGCCGCAGATCCTGGACATGCTGAAGGGCTGGAAGCGGATCTATACGGACGACATCGCAGTGATCCACGTGCGGGACAACACGGTAGGTGGGTCGGCGACGAACGCGAAGCCCTAGCGCCTAGGTGATTGCGAGGCAACCCTGCCCTGCGTCAACGTCGTCACTGCGAGCGTAGCGAAGCTTCGTCGCAAGATATCCTCGCAACGACGAGTCGTTCGCCGACGCACCACCACCCAACAAAAAACGCGGCGTTTCCGCCGCGTTTTTCAATTCGATCTGCCGTTCGCGATTACGCCTGCGGCTGCGGCTCCAGGCCGGGATCCGGATCGGGCCGCGGGCGCGACTTGCCGGCCGGAGGCACCGCCGAGGCGCGCGGCGTGGTCGGCTCGAGCACGGACTCGCGGTTCGGCTTCTTGCCCTTGAGCAGGTCGATGATCTCGTCGCCGGAGAGCGTCTCGAACTCGAGCAGGCCCTTGGCGAGAGCTTCGAGATCGGCGCGCTTCTCGGTGAGAATACGCGTCGCTTCGTTGTAGCCTTCTTCGACGAAACGCCGGATCTCGGTGTCGATCTTCTGAACCGTCGCTTCCGATGCGTTCTGGGTGCGCGACACCGACATGCCCAGGAAAACCTCGTCCTGGTTCTCGCCATAGGACACCGTGCCGAGCGCCTCGGACAGGCCCCAGCGCGTCACCATCATGCGTGCCAGACGCGTCGCCTGCTCGATGTCGGACGACGCACCCGAAGTCACCTTCTCGCGGCCGAAGATCAGCTCTTCGGCGACGCGGCCACCCATCATGATGGCAAGGCGCGAGGTCATCTGCTCCAGCGACATCGACAGCTTGTCACGCTCGGGCAGCTGCATGACCATGCCCAGCGCACGACCGCGCGGAATGATGGTCGCCTTGTGGATCGGGTCGGTCGCGACGACATTGAGGCCGACGATGGCGTGGCCGCCCTCGTGATAGGCCGTCAGCAGCTTCTCTTCCTCGGTCATGACGAGCGACTTGCGCTCGGCGCCCATCATCACCTTGTCCTTGGCTTCCTCGAACTCGGCCTGGGTCACCATCCGCTTGTTGCGACGGGCGGCGGTGAGCGCGGCTTCGTTGACGAGGTTCATCAGGTCGGCGCCGGAGAAGCCCGGGGTGCCGCGCGCGATGGTCTTGAGGTTGATGTCCGGCGCCAGCGGCACCTTGCGGACGTGGACCTTGAGGATCTGCTCGCGGCCGACGACGTCAGGGTTCGGCACCACGACCTGACGGTCGAAGCGGCCGGGACGCAGCAGCGCGGGATCGAGCACGTCGGGACGGTTGGTCGCGGCGATCAGGATCACGCCCTCATTGGCCTCGAAGCCGTCCATCTCGACCAGCAACTGGTTCAGCGTCTGCTCGCGCTCGTCATTGCCGCCGCCGAGGCCAGCGCCACGGTGCCGACCGACGGCGTCGATTTCGTCGATGAAGATGATGCAGGGCGCGTTCTTCTTGGCCTGCTCGAACATGTCGCGGACGCGGCTGGCGCCGACGCCGACGAACATCTCGACGAAGTCAGAACCCGAAATGGTGAAGAACGGCACGTTGGCTTCGCCCGCGACCGCACGCGCGATCAGGGTCTTGCCGGTGCCGGGAGGGCCGACCAGAAGCACGCCGCGCGGAATGCGGCCACCGAGGCGCTGGAATTTGCCGGGGTCGCGCAGGAATTCGACGATCTCCTGCAGGTCCTGCTTGGCCTCGTCGACGCCCGCGACGTCCTCGAAGGTAACGCGGCCATGCGCTTCAGTCAGCATTTTTGCGCGCGACTTGCCGAAACCCATCGCCTTGCCGGCGCCGCCCTGCATCTGCCGCGACAGGAAGATCCACACGCCGATCAGCGCAATGAAGGGCAGCCAGGAGACCAGCAGCGAGACGAACCACGGCACGTTGTCGCCGGGCGGCTTCGCGGTGATCTGCACCTTGCTGTCATAGAGGCGCTTCACGAGCGTCGGATCGCTCGGCGCATAGGTCTGGAAGCTCGAGCCGTTGGTGAAGGTGCCGTGGATGTCCGGCCCCTGGATCACGACGTCGCGCACATTGCCGCGGTCAACCTCGCTCAGGAGCTGGGAGAAGGCGATGTCCTGCGAGGAGGCGCGCTGACCCGGATTCTGGAAGAGCGTGAACAACGCCAACAGCAGCAGGACAATGATGACCCAGAGGGCGAAATTGCGCAGATTGGCGTTCATCGATCTTCCTTCGTGGTCGCGCGGATCGCGGCCTGAGCCTTGGGCAGTTATTTGGGCAGCGCGAGGAAATCCCCAAGGAATCCTCTCGGTTAGACGGATACAATCTAGGTGTCGCTCCGGTCGCTGCCAAGGGAACGAGATGGGACTATTTAGCCCATCTTAGTCCGATTCCCGCTGAAATAATGGCACCCAGATCCCGCTTTTTCCTGCCTGGTTAAGGTGTCCTCACGGCGCGGTCTCGAAACGGCCGGTGCGATGATCCGCCCCTATCCACCCTTGCGCCGGGCCGGCGCCGGCCCGATGCGGATACGTCCCCCGACAAGGCTAATCAAGGCTCCCGCAAGCGTCTGCTTCAGGGCCGGCCGGCCATTTTTGGGTCCGCGGGGACTTGCGGCAATGGCCTGATCGAGCACGGCCAGAAGGGATTCGACCTTGCCGAGTTCCGCCGGTCCCTCATGCCCGAACGCGTTGATGGCCCGCAGCAGTATCCGCAGCCGGACCTCCTCCGGCAGGGCGGCAAACACGGGGGCCTCGAAGCTTCGAACGCCGGCCTGCGGCGCATCGCCGCGATCACGCAAACGGAGGAAGCGCTCGGCTCCATTGGTCAGCACCTCGACGGCCACATTGGCGCGCGCCAGCCTTGCCGCGAGCCGGGCCAGGCTGCGGGCATCACCACCCTCCGCCGCGAGCTGCGGCAGCAGCGCACGCAGCCGCGGCCGGGTAAAGACAGCGTCGTGGTTGGTGGGATCGTCGGCAAAGCCGATCTTCGCCCGCTTCAAGGTCGCGATCAGCTGCGACTTCGGAACATCGAGCAGTGGACGCGCAAGAACGACGCCGTCGCGCTCGGTGAGACGGGCCATCGCCGACAGCCCGGCCAATCCGCTGCCGCGGACAAGACGCATCAACACGGTCTCGGCCTGGTCGTCGCGGGTGTGGGCGGTCAGCACGTGGCTCGCACCAGCCTTGCGTGCGGCCTGCACGAGCAGGTGGTAGCGGGCTTCGCGCGCGGCGGCCGGCAGTCCCGTTTTCGGCTTGGCGCCGCGCCAGCGCAGGGTCCGGTGCGGCAAGCCAAGCCCGGTCGCCAGACGCTTGACCTCGCGCGCCTCGCGCGCCGCCTCCGGCCGCAAGCCGTGGTCGATGGTGACGACGGTGAGACGCGGGCCGCGCGCGAGGCTGCGGTGCCAGCGCGCCGCAAGCCACATCAGCGCGACCGAGTCGGGCCCGCCGGAGACCGCGAGCAGCAGTCCGTGCGCGCCTTTCAGGCCTGCGAAGAGGCGCCTGGCCTCACGCGCCGAGATCGGGGAATTGTCCTCTGACATGACGCTGCAATCGTCCGCGGATGGACCGAATGTTTAGCGCAGCGCCATCCGTCTTGTCAGGATCAATCGCCGCGCGTCAGCACTTCACGCGCTTCTGCTCGCGGTCGACCGCGGCTTTGACGCCGGCGGAAGCGCGCGGATATTTGCGGCCGACTTCGCCGAAGGCGGCGCACGCGGCCTCCTTTTCCTTCAGCGCCGCCAGCGACTGGCCGAGCCGCAGCAGGGCATCCGGTGCCTTGGCGGATTTGTCGTATTTGGTGGTGACGGCGAGGAAGGCTTCCGCGGAGTCGCGATATTGCTGGCGCTGGAAATAGCTCTCGCCGAGCCAGTATTGCGCGTCGCCGAGCAGCGGGTCGCTCGGATATTTCTGCGAGAAGTTCTTCATGGTCTGCTCGGCCAGCGCATAGTCCTTGCGCTGCATGTAGCCGATGCCGAGGTCGAATTCGTCGCGCGGCGTTGCCGAGGGCGGCAGGGTCGCAAGGCCCGTGCCGCCCGGCGCGGGAGAGCCGGATGGAGCCGGCGGATAGCCGGGCTGCGCAGCCTGGGGTGCGGTCGCCTGCGGATAGCGGGTCCCGTTGTTGGCGAGATCAAGCGGTTCGCCGGCGCCACGGCCGCCGGGCGCGCCGCTCGGGGCACCTGCAGGCATCGGTTGCTGCCCGCCGCCGAGCGCGCGCGGCGCACCCGGCGCATTCGGGCTCTGGTTCGGGTCGAAGGCATCGCCGCGGCGGCGCGTGCCCGGGGCGCCGGGCGCAGGCTGCTCCTGAACGATCGGCGCCGGAGAGGCGATCTGCGGCTGCTCGTAATTCGGCTGGGCCGCTTGCTGGTGTGGCGGCTGCTGGCGATAGGCCGGCGCGGCTTGCGCGGGCGGCATGGCCGCGACATTGGGCTGGACCGGCGTCTGACCGGGCGCGCCTTGCGCGCCGCCCTCGAGCGCTCGCAGCCGCTCTTCGAGCTGGCGGTTTCGATATTGCAGCTCTTCGTTCTGGCCGGTGAGCTGGCGCAACTGGTTCTCCAGCCGCTCGATCCGCATCTCGGGATCTGCATCGTCCGACTGTGCGAGGGCGGGCGAGCACAAAGAGAGCAGCGTGGCGATCGCCACGGTGCCGGTGAAGACCTTAAATCTGGATGACATCTTGCCCTGACGACGAAAGCGAAATGGCCTGCGACCGAACATTCGACGCGCCACACATTGAAGCGGAGTACGCCAAAACTGTGACTGAAACAAAGGGGTTTCCGTCACAGATCGCTGAAACGAAACCGGCGCCCGAGAGGGCGCCGGCATAATCGGTTTCTGAAGATGAACGGCGCCTGACCAATGGTCAGGAGCTCGCGTTCAGCACGGTGACGGCGCGGCGGTTCTGCGACCAGCAGGAGATGTCGTTGCAAACGGCGACCGGCCGCTCCTTGCCGTACGAGATCGTGCGCATGCGGTTCGGATCGATGCCGCGCGAGGCGAGGAACGAACGCACCGACTGGGCGCGGCGGGCGCCGAGCGCGATGTTGTATTCGCGGGTGCCGCGTTCGTCGGCATGACCTTCGACGGTGAAGCTGTAGCGCGGATAGCTTTGGAGCCACTGCGCCTGCTTCTCCAGGGTCACGATCGCCTGCGGGGTCAGATCGGTCTGGTCGCTTTCGAAGAACACGCGGTCGCCGACATTGACGACGAAGTCTTGCTGACTGCCCGGCGTCGCCGCGTTGGCCATCGCATCCGTGGCAGCATTCTTGTTGGCGCAGGCACCCATCGACAACGCGACGGCAAGCACCGCGGCCAGCTTCAATCCCTGGAGGATGCGCATAGGATGTTTCATTCCGGAGCCTCCACGCTCACGTTTCGTCCACTGCTGTCCGGTCTACAGGGGGTTGGTTAAGCGAACGTTCCGTCAACCTTGATGGAACCTTGCCACAGCCGGTCAAATGCCCCCAACCAGCGAAAAGCAACCGTCATGGTTAATGGGTTGTAAATGTGGCGCGATGGTGAAGGCAAGCCGCGCCGACCGGCAAAAACCGCGGCCCTTGCTGGAATTTTAGGCTCGGCGCGTGGAGACGCTGGGGCCAGATCCTTGGGCCAGATCCTGGGACCTAGCGGGCAGAACCCGTTGCCGAGGCGGCTACGTCCGGGCTCCGCTGGGTGGCCAGCGACACCGGCCGCGGGGCCGCCTGGCGCGGGCTGCTGCGTTGAAACAACATGCGCCGCTCAAAAGCGCTGGAGCGCATGATCGGAAAGCGCGTCAGAACCTTTTCCCGCAGGTTCCGGAAATCGGACGCCATCAGCACGGCCTTCTTGGTGGGCCAGCCCGGAAACCCGCGGGGCTCCGGCGAAATGGTCTCGTGCAGGAAGACGCGACGATAAAACGCCTGATGATCGGTCCGGATCATGGCCAGCCCGGTGTCGGCGTTGAAATGATCGCAAGCCACAAAAGCCAGCCGCACCGTCAGATAGGGCAGCTCCGGAAAACGCTGGTGCTTTTCGGGATCGGCAACAAACCGGCATGGATCGATGAGAACTTCGCCGCGGTCGAGGCGGGGATGCAAGACGTCGCCAAACACTTCGGTCGTGTAGGACATTCGCCAGTCAGACGTCAGGACGTGAATGCGAACGGAGCTGCAGAGCTCTCCATCGACATAGACCCCGAAATTCCAGGTGTTGGGCGCATCGTCGAAGCGATCAGTCACGCGCCGCGACTCCGACGGCTCGATCAGTCCGGCGTGCAGATAGGCCCGGTACCGCATCAGATAGAGGTTGTCTCGGTCCTCAGGAGTTTCGATCAGGCGGTAATCGATGCGGTCAAACAGAGCGGCTCCCCGCGGAAGGAGCACCGTTTGCGGTTCAGCTCCAGACGTCATCCAGTACCCCTACACTCCAAAGCAACTTCTGCGAGTGTGGGGAGATTAATGGTTCATTAACGGAATTGCAAAGGCTTAGAAACGTTAGGGTTAACCTTTGCAGCCCGCAAAAACACGGACGAACGAGAGCTAAATACGTTGAGGAGTGAGGCAGAGAAAGATCAGGCGATCGATCGCGAGGACACCATGACGATCTGGTCCTCAGCCCCGCGACGGCCATGCGAGGCATTGAGCAATTGGCGAATCCGGACTGCCGGCACCGGCCGGCTGAACAGATAGCCCTGCCCTTCGGTTACGGTGCCGTCGGCGCTGATCAGCTCGAGCTGATCATTGGTCTCGATGCCCTCGACCACGACGGCCATGCCGAGATCGGCCGACAGCCGCGCCACGCCGCGCAGCAGCGTCAGCGGCCGGTCGGCGTCGATGCCTTCGAGGAAGGAGCGGTCGATCTTCACCTTCTGCATCGGGAAATTGTGCAGGTAGCTGAGGCTCGAATAGCCGGTGCCGAAATCATCCAGCGAAATGCGCACGCCGATCGCATGCAATTGCGACAGGATGTCGTGCGTGAGCTGGGTGTTGCGCAACAGCGAGGATTCGGTGATCTCGATCTCCAGCCTATGCGCCGGGAGCCCCGAAACCTCGAGTGCGTAGCGGATTTCGCTCAAGACGTCGCGCTGGTGGAATTGCTGCGGCGAGAAGTTGACGGCGACGTTGACGCCCTCCGGCCATTTCATGCATTCCATGCAGGCGCGGCGCAGGATCCAGCGGCCGAGATCGACGATCAGCCCCATGTCCTCGGCGACCGGGATGATGTCCACCGGCGAGACCGTGCCGCGCACCGGATGATTCCAGCGCAGCAGCGCCTCGCACGTCGTGATCTTGCCGGACTTCAAATTCACCAGCGGCTGGTAGAACAGCTCGAATTCCTCGTTCGCGAGCGCCTTGCGCAGATCGAGCTCGAGGATGCGGCGCGCCTCCACGGTCGCCGCCATCTCGTCGCGGAAGAAGCAGAAGGTGCCGCGGCCGTCGGCCTTGGCCCGGTACAGCGCCATGTCGGCGTTCTTGAGCAGCGTGTCCGCGCTGACGCCCTCCGGAGAGGTCAACGCGATGCCGACGCTGGCCCCGATCTCGACCAGATGATTGTCGATGCGGTAGCGCTCGCTCAGCCGTTCGACGATCCGGCGCGCCAGCGCGGCGGCGTCCTCGGGCGAGGAGATGTTCTCCTGGAACACGACGAATTCGTCACCGCCGAAGCGGGCGACGAAATCCTCCGGGCGCAGCATCTCGCGCAGACGGTTGGCGACCGCGCACAGCAGCTGGTCGCCGCAGGGATGGCCGAGCGTATCGTTGACCTGCTTGAACTGGTCGAGATCGACGAACAGCAGCGCGGACAGGCGCTCGGCGTCGTGCGAGATCGCCAGCAGCCTTTCGATCTCATCGCGGAAATGAACGCGGTTGGGGAGCGCGGTGAGGTCGTCGTAGCGCGCCAGATGCGTAATCTTGGCCTCGGCACTGCGACGGTCGGTAATGTCCTCGAGCAGCACCACTGCGCCGCCGTCAGCCATTGGCTGGACGGTCCAGGACAACGACCGGTTTCGCTGCGTGTCGGGATCGGCGGTGATGATCTCCTTGGCTTGCGAACTCTCGATGTCCGCGACGATCCGCTCGCCGCTCCCAGCCGAGATGGATCCGGCGCTGACGCACGCCGCGACGATGTCACGCGCGTTGATGCCGCGCTGCGCCAGACCTTCCGGCAGGTTCATCATTGCGCCGAAGCGGTGGTTCATGACCGCCAGCTGTCCGTCGACGCGGAACATGCACAGGCCGTGCGGCATGTTGTTCAGAGCCGTATCGAACTGGCCGGCGAGCGCGGCTTCACGTTCCCGTGCCACGACCGCTCCCATGAAGATTCGGTGCAGATTCACCGAAAGCTGCATGATCGCCATCAGGAACGCGCCGCTGACCAGCGCCATCGCGATGTAGTAGGGCGTTCCACGCAGCGCCAAGGCAAGCACGGCCGGGCCGAAAATCAGCACGGCCTGGAGGTGGAAGATCGCAGGCCGGCCATATGCCCTGCCCGCGCCGCCCGCCGCGATTCCGGTGGTGACCGACAAGGCTATCATGTGAGCCACGGCGTCGTCCGTGGCCAACAGGGCGGTGGCGCACCAGATGCCGATCGCAGCCGCCTGGATCTTTGCCCCGATCTGATAGCGCTTCTGCCAGCGTGCGGCCGCCTCGACGGTCATGACCGCCTGACGTGCCTGATAGAGCCGCAGGTCGATCGCCCGCGCGGCCCCGGCCAGGATCAGAAGTGCGACGCACGCCCAGATCAGCGGCTCGCCCGTCCTCAGCGCGGTCAGGGCCGCACCAATCGACACGAAAATGAGTCCGGCCAGCAACGGGCCAGGCGCTTCGAACAGCGAATCGATTTGCGCCGCCGAAGTTTTCGGCGGCCGCTGTTCCGGCTCTCCGCTCTGACTTGCAAACTGCATCTGGTGTTTACGCGCGTCCTGTCTGGAGCGCAGTTTTACCGATCCGGTATGAAGTCTTTCTGAGGGAACATCGTTAAAGTCGAGTTGTTTTGAGTGACCAATAGTCGAAATACATCAATAGAAACAAACCGATGGGAAAAGTTTGCCGAGTGCAACCTTAAAGAACAATTATCGCGGGGAAACATCTGGCAAAGTTTTCGGAAAAGGCGCGCGGTCAAATCATCGCGCACCGAGGACGGGCGGCTAGCCCGATGTCGAGGACAATAGCGGCGACCATGCCGGGTCGGAAGCGAAGCCCGGCGTCGGCACCTTCAGCTCGTTGCGTCCCGAGATGTCGACGGAGAACAGCGACGGCCCGCCGCTGCCGCCAGGATCGCGGAAGAACATCAGCACGCGGCCGTTCGGCGAGAAGGTCGGACCTTCGTTGTGGTAGCCGGAGGTGAGAAGCCGTTCGCCGGAGCCGTCCGGCTTCATCACGCCGATCGAGAACTGCCCGCCGCCTTGCCTGGTGAAGGCGATGTAATCGCCGCGCGGCGACCACACCGGCGTCGAATAGGTGGCGTTGTTGTCGTCCTTGGAGAAGGAGATGCGCTGCGCCGCTCCGCCGCCCGCGGCCATGACATAGATCTGCGATCTGCCGCCGCGATCGGACTCGAAGCAGATGCGGGTGCCGTCCGGAGAGTAGGAAGGTGAGGTGTCGATCGCAGGCGTGTCGGTGAGGCGCGTGGTCGAGCGCGAGCGCAGATCCATCACGAACAGGTTGGAATTGCCGCCCTGCTGCAGGCTCATAATGACGCGCTGGCCGTCCGGCGAGAACCTCGGCGCAAAGGTCATGCCCGGGAAGTTGCCGACGATCTCGCGCTGGCCGGTCTCGATGTTGAACAGGTAGACCTTCGGATCGCCCTGGCCGAACTCCATGTAGGTGATCTCTTGCGAGTTCGGCGAGAAGCGCGGGGTCAGCACGAGGTCGGAGCCGCGGGTCAGATAGCGCACATTGGCGCCGTCCTGATCCATCATCGCGAGGCGCTTGACGCGGCGCTCCTTCGGCCCGGTCTCGTCGACGAACACCACGCGGCTGTCGAAATAGCCCTTCTCGCCGGTCAGCTTCTCATAGATCTGGTCGGAGATGATGTGGGCGATGCGGCGCCAATATTCCGGCGAGGTGAAATATTGCTGGCCGGCGAGCTGCTGGCCGGTGACCACGTCCCACAAGCGGAATTCGGCCTTGAGGCGTCCGTCCGGCTGCCGCGTCATGCGGCCGGTGACGAGGGCCTGCGCGTTTAGGGTTTTCCAGTTCTCGAATTGCGGCGCGACGTCGATGTTGCTGATGCGCTCGATGAAGGCGGCCTGGTCGACCGGCGCGAACAGGCCCGAGCGCTTCAGATTGTTGGTGATGACCTGGGTGACGCCGTTGCCGACGTCGCCGTCGGCGGGCGAACCCGGCACGAAATTGGTGATCGCAATCGGGATCGGCCGAAACTCGGTGGGATCGATGCGAAGGCGTCCCTGCTGCGGCTGCTGGGCGAAGGCCTGCCCGCCTCCCAGCATCGCGAGCGTCGATCCGGTCAGGGTCATGAAGCGGCGGCGGTTCAACGATCGAACGTCATTCATCGCAAAATTCTTTTGTTCGGATGTCACAACATGTCTTTCAGGCCGAAAGTCATCGGAATGAGCTTCCAGCTCTCGTATTGCTGCTTCGGCATGAACGAATAGACCTGACACTGCACGATGGCGCGTCTGGCACTCTCCGCCACCGCCTGTGCGATCGACCGCGACGGCCCCCTCACCGCGACGACGATCGGCTCGGACGCGAGCGATCCGTCGATCTTCATGGGGATGTCGATGTCGGCTTCGTATTGATCTGCATCCTGCCCGTTATAGGTCGGCGTGAAGCAGCGCTTCACCGCCCCCTGGAACGCCCCCCGCCAGGTCGCAATGTTGTTGGCGGCCGTTCCGCTCGTCGATCCCAGCGAGGCCGACGCATTCAGTGTCGAGCCGGCGAGTTCGTGCCGGGTCGCGGCGCGCTTGTCGAGATCACGCTGGATCTGCGCGGGATCGAAGCTGCGCTCCTTGGGCTTCGGCTGCTGCGGCGGCTGCACCGCCGCGACCTTTTGCTCGGGCGGCTTGGGCGGCGGCTTCTTGGTGTCCAGCTTTTTCTGCAGTTCGGCGATCGGATCTTCCTTGGCCGGATCAGGCTTCTTTTCCTGTGGCTTCGGCTCTTCCTTCGGCTTCGCCTCGGCGACGGGCTTGGGCGGCTCGGGCTTTTTCTCGACCGGCTTTTCGACGGGTTTTGGCGGCGGTTCGGGCGTCGAGTTGGTCTTGATCAGCTCTTTCTTCTCGGTGACCTTGCCGACGGCGTCTTCCTCGGGCTTGGCTTCCGCAATCTTCTCGACCTTCGGCTTCGGTTCTTTCTTGTCGCCGGTCTTCTGCCCCGACATCATCTGCGCGAGCTGGTCGGTGGAGATGATGTCGATCGGCAGCGACTCTTCGGCCGGAACGAAAGCCCTGCTGCTAAAGGTGACGAGCCCCCATCCCAGCACGAGGACGTGGAGGGCAATCGACGCAACGAGTGTCTTGTCGACCTTCACCTTCACGGTCTACCCCTGATCCGCTTCCGTGACGAGCGCCAGCTTCTTGAAGCCTGCGCCGGACAACTGGCCCATCACCTTGGCCACCGTCCCGTAATCCGCCTTCTTGTCGGCACGCAGATAGATCCGTTCCTCGAGCCCGCCGCGCGCGTCCGTGATCGCCTTCAGCTTCGGGATCAGTTCGTTGATCGCGATCTCGGCGTCGTTGATGAACACCTTGCCCTTGATGTCGACCGACATCTGGATCGGCTTCTGGTCGTTGTTTTCGAGGCTCTTGGCCTGGGTCTGCGGCAGGTCGAGCGGCACGCCGACCGTCAGCATCGGCGCCGACACCATGAAGATGATGAGCAGCACCAGCATCACGTCCACCATCGGCGTGACATTGATTTCGGCCACGACCGGCTTGCGCCGGCCACGGCGTCCACCGCCTCCGGACGAACTCGCAACGTTCATGCCCATGGTCTGGTGCCCAAATTGCCCTTCACACTATACATGCCGTCCGTCAGCCCCGCTCGTCGATCTGGCGCGACAGGATGGCTGAAAATTCATCGGCAAAGCCTTCGAGCCGCTGGGCCTGCCGGTTCACCTCGGAGGTGAACTTATTGTAGAAAATAGTGGCAGGAATGGCGGCGATAAGGCCGACGGCGGTCGCAAACAGCGCCTCGGCGATGCCGGGGGCCACCACCGCCAGAGAGGTATTTTTAGACGCCGCGATCGACTGGAAGCTCGACATGATGCCCCAGACGGTGCCGAACAGGCCGACGAACGGGCCTGCGGAGCCGACGGTGGCGAGCACCAGCAGCCGGCGTTCCAGCCGCTCGACCTCGCGGGCGATCGACACATTCATGACCTTGTCGATGCGCATCTGAAGGCCTGCGACCGAGCGGGCCTGGCTCTCGAACGAACGCTTCCACTCGCGCATCGCCGCGACGAAGCAGGCCGCCATGGAATGCGTCGGCTTGGCCGAGAGCGTGCGATAGAGGTCTTCGATCGACTCGCCGGACCAGAAAGCTTGCTCGAAACGGTCCATCGAGCGGCGGGTGCGGGCAAACAGGAAGATCTTGTCGATGGCGATCGCCCAGACCCAGACCGAGCAGGCGAGAAGCCCCAGCATCACGGCTTTCACGATCCAGTGAGCCTGCCAGAACAGCGCGATCAGCGACACGTCCGCGGAAGCGGCAACCGGAAGGGCTGACTGAGCCACGTCGGCCGGATTCATAAGCAGTATCCTCTCAAGGCGATCGTTACCTGATGTCCCGACCTAATGTCCCGGCCAGCAAATGGCCGCCGGTTCCCCAATAGCCGCGCTAGAACCGGCGCGGCCGGCAAGCCCGCTCAAAGCCTTGTCTTTCTGGGGTGCAGGGCTCGTCCAAAGCCAGCCGCCTGCATTCCCTGCCAAGATGTCAAAACTATGGGCCCGACCCCAAGGCTCAGACTTCGGGCTCTGGGCGCGATTGTCCGCAATTACCAGAGCCCGGCGATGGTTAATGCTGAGTTACCGCAGGCGAATTTGGCTGCGGGAAAGCGAGGTCCCGCAGGGGGATGGGAGGCGCGGCGCGCGGGTCCGCGTTCCCCCACGCGCCGCAACGCCTGCGCAGGGCCTCGGCTCTGCGTCACGTCCTCGACGGGACGTTGCGCTGGCGCCCGGAACACCAGCGTTCCGCTTCCCTGTGCGCATCAGGAGCGGAGCCCAATATCCGGCGGAGGAACCAGCCCTCACCCGAAAAATTGTCCAGAAAATCACTCCTCGCGAGGTTTTGCCATGAGCATCAACCCCAAATCGACCGCCGCCATCGGCGATCATCCGCTCCACCCCATGATCATCCCGTTCCCCGTCGCCTTCCTGGTCGGCGCGCCCATCGCCGATCTCGCCTTCATCGGAACCGGCGACGGCTTCTGGGCCAGAGCCGCCATCTGGCTGATCGGCGCCGGCATCGTCATGGCGCTCGTTGCCGCCGTGGCCGGCTTCACCGACTTCTTCAGCGACGCCCGTATCCGCAGCCTCAACGATGCCTGGTATCACATGGTCGGCAATCTGGCGGCGGTCGTGCTGGCCCTGATCAATTTCTACCTCCGCTACGCGCAAGGCGCGGAGGCTGCGGTCAAGCCGTGGGGCGTGGCGCTCTCGCTGATCGTGGTCGGCATCCTCCTGTTCACGGGATGGAAGGGCTGGGAAATGGTCTACCGGCATCATGTCGCGGTGCTGGACGCACCGGGCCAGACCAGTTCGGAGCCGGTCACGCCGCATCATGGCGGCGAGCGCCACCGCCGCGCCGCCTGAACGAGGAGCACGTCGCCTGATGACTTGAGGGCGAGTCAGGCCGTCGAGGCCGGTTCGGGGCAATTCGTCAGCCGCGCCGGATTGCCTACTGCGGTGCAACCCCGGGGCACGTCGCTCGTCACGACGGTGTCGGCGCCGATCTTTGCAAAATCGCCGATGCTGACGTTGCCGAGAATCGCCGCGCCGGAGCCGATGAACACGCCGCGACCAATGCGAGGCGAGCGCGCCGGCAGTTCCGTGCCGCGACCGATGCTGACGTTCTGAAGGATGGTGGCCTCGTCGCCGATCGCCACATCGGCACCGATCACGATGCCGGTGGCGTGGTCGAGATACACCGACGATCCCAAGCTCGCCGCCGGATGAATGCTGACCTGCAGGACGTTCGACGCCTCGTTCTGAAACAGCAGCGCCGCGTCGCGCTGGTCGTGATGCCAGAGCCAGTTCGAGACGCGCCAGGCCTGTAAGGCGACGTAGCCCTTGAAATGCAGCAGCGGCGCCAACAGTCCGGTGATGGCGGGATCGCGGAGCACGATGGCCTGCAAGTCGCGTCCGGCGGCCTCGATCAGATTCGGCTGGCCATTGAAGGCGTCGCGGGAAAATGTCGTGAAGCGCGCGCGTTCGGCCGCGCTGTCGCCAAGCCGCCGTCCGATCAGGTCGGACAATGCGCCGGTAAAATCGTCATGGGCGAAGATGAGGCCGCCAAGAGTCCGGCCGAATATGGGGTCGGCTGCCGCTGCGCGCTGCGCCTCGTCTCGGATGTTCTGCCAGAGGGCCTCGCTCGGCGTGATCGCAGCTTCCATCATCGTTGCCGCCTGCGATGTTTTGACGCTTCCTTTTCACCGTCAGATATAGAGCGTCGGCAGCGCGCGCGCCACGCTCCCCGTGAGGCTACGAGCTTGCATGCCAGGCGGCCGGGATCATATATATGGAGGAAGTCGAGTTCCCGGCCGAAGCTATGGTCTCAGGATCGTACTGCCGCGCTGGCCCGGGTTGTTCAGGCAAAGTATCTCGTTCGAAGCCCCGCAGCGGTCCGCCACCCCCGGGTTTGTCGTACACAGCGGCCCTCAGTGCTGCCGAAGCGACTCCGGATCTCCATCATCCAAGGTCACGCCAATCCATGTCGCCCAATGCCTCCGCCGACGACCAACACGACGACATCATGTATCCCTCCGCACTGCCGTTCCTGCTGGTGCATCTCGGCTGCGTTGCAGCCATCTGGACCGGCGTGACCTGGCAGGCCATCGCGATCTGCGCCTCGCTGTATGTCGTCCGCATGTTTGCAATTGGAGCGGGCTACCACCGCTATTTCTCCCATCGGGCTTTTGCGACCGGCCGGGTCTTTCAGTTCATCCTGGCCTGGCTTGCGCAGAGCACCGCGCAGAAAAGCGTTTTGTGGTGGGCGGCCAAGCATCGACATCATCATCTGCATTCCGATACCGAAGACGACGTGCATTCACCGCGTCATCGAGGCTTCCTCTATAGCCATCTCGGCTGGATTTTTTACCGGGAGCACGATGGCACCGATCTCGTGAAGGTCGGCGATTTCGCTGCCTATCCGGAGTTGATGTGGCTGCATCGCCTGGAACTGCTGCCGGCCGTTACGCTGGCTGCGCTCTGCTTCCTGGTTGGCGGGTGGTCCGGTCTCGTCGTCGGCTTCCTGTGGAGCACCGTGCTGGTCTATCACGCGACCTTCTGCATCAACTCCCTCGCCCATGTGCATGGACGCAAGCGGTACGTGACCGGCGATGATTCCCGCAACAATTGGCTGCTGGCCTTGTTCACCCTCGGTGAGGGCTGGCACAACAATCACCACGCCTACCAGAGCAGCGTGCGGCAAGGTTTTCGCTGGTGGGAAATCGACATCACCTATTACATCCTGAAGGTGCTGTCCTGGTTCGGCATCGTCTGGAACATGAAGTCGCCGCCCGAGCAGGTGCTGCGCAACGAGCAGCCGCTTGGCGCGCGCGTCATCAACCGGGCAGCCCGTGAGCTTGCCGGACGGTTCGATGCGCAGACACTGGCGCATGCGATCTCGTCGGCGCTCCGTCGAGCCGATTTGGCCCAGCTGCAGCTGCCGACGCTGCATGACATCCTCGGTCGCGCGCACGAAGGCGTCGATGCACTGACGCATCTGCATTTGCCGAAGATTCCGACCCGCGAGGAGTTTCTCGCCGAGGCCAAGGCGATGTTCGCGCGAACGCGATCACTCAACGAGATCGTGGACTACGCCTACGAACATTTCCTGGAGTCGGTTCGCGCGCAGCTCGCCACGGCGCGCTGATCAAGTCTCTCCGGACCAGACTTTCCAGACCAAGACTTTTCCAAACCAAGGCAAATCCGGACGGTCGCGGCAGCCTCACGCGCATTCCCAAAACGAAACCGCCCGCCTGCGGGTTGCGCAGGCGGGCGGCTCGAGGTCATCAGGACTTTGGGGGCATGCGCCTGACGGCTTTGAGAGGCGTCAGTCCCGAGATCAAGCTTGAGATCAACCTTGCTGCTGGTCGGTCGGCGGCGGGGTCGGGCGTGTCTTGTGTTGCGCCATGAACTGGTCGAACTCTTCCTTGTCCTTGGCGTGACGCAGACGGTCGAGGAAGTTCTTGAACTCGACCTGCTCCTCCTCGAGCCGCTGCAGTGTCTCGGTGCGGTACTCGTCAAAGGCGCGGTTGCCGCTCGAGGGCGGGCCGAAGCCAAAGCCGAAACCGTGGCGCTCCATGCGGCCGCGCATACGGTCCATCTTGTACTGCATCCGCTCCATCTTGTTCTGCCAGCGATCCTGGTTGCTCCAGCACGACATTCTTCTGCTCCCGAGTGTGAAAAAGAGAAGGGCAAGTCCGATCGGCCACCACATGATGAAACCGAGGATGGTCACGGCGATCCAGCCGGGATGCCAGGGCGTGTTGAGCATGTGGGGGCGCTCGTAGTGTTGGTCCGAAGGGCCGCGCCATCGATTGACATCAGCGGTGTAGGCCATTTCCCTCTCCATGACGGCATCAGCGCCGTTGTGAATGTAAATAACATTTACATACGTAGATCATCCCGCGATTTTGTCAAGCCGACCGCCTGACAGGGCGGGGGAATTATTTGGGTAACTTTATTTCGGCTTGCCCCAAGGACCACCGGGCGGCACGCCCGAACCGGAGGATGCCTCCGGTGGTACCGGCGGCGGCTCGGCGCTTTTCGCCGGGGGACGGCGATCGGTCGGGAAGCCGAGACCGCGCAGATAGATCAGCACCTCGGCTTCGAGCAGCTCGTCCGGGGACATGGGCAGCTTTCGACGCGCAGCATCGCCGCGGGAGAACAGCGAGGCCACGCCATGCGCCATCGACCAGATGTGCAGCGCCATCATCATCGCCGGCGGCCGCGGGGTGCCCGGCGGTGCCAGCGCGGCAAGCCGCTCCGCCGCGGCACGAATGATGTTGAAAGCACGCTCGCTGGCGGCCTGGAGCGCTGGATTGGAATCCACCGGCACGCCCGATTCGAACATCGCATTGTAGAACGCGGGCTCCTCGCGCGCGAAGGCGAGATAGGCCCTGCCGACTCGCTCGAAAGCCGTGACGGTGTCGGGCCGTCCGTCGTCCCAAGCCGCGGTCAAGCGCGCTTCGAACTGCTCGAAGCCGCGCTGCGCGATCGAGGACAGCAGTTCTTCACGGTCGCGAAAATGCCGGTACGGTGCCGCGGCACTGACGCCAGCCATGCGCGCGGCATCGGCAAAGGTGAAGCCGGCCGCGCCCTTCTCGGCGATCAGCCCGAGGGCGGCCTGCAACAGGGCTTCCTTCAGATTGCCGTGGTGATAGCCGCGCTCGGCGCGGCGCGTCTCCTTGCGCCAGCTCATGTGAACGACCTTTACATGAGCTGGGCAGGAAGGTCACTAGCGGCGACGGGGTTGATCGACCGTATTCTTCCCGGTCCGACGCCGCGGGCCGAAGCCCTAGCCGCCGGGGATCGGCAGCACCGGCATGATCTCGACGCGTTCGCCGGGGAAGATCGTGAAGTGCGGGTGGTTCTCGAACATCTTCGCCGCGACTTCATGGGACGCCGCGCGCACGACGGTGAAGGCGCCCATCTCGTTGGCGATGTCGGCGAGGCCCTTGCCGTCGACCTTCTTGGTCTTGCCGAGCGGGCCGCCCATGACCTCGATCGCGCCCTGGTGCTTTTCGACCCAGCCCTTCCAGGCCGCCATGCCCTCCTGCTCCTTCGCCTTGCGCTCGGCCTCGGGCATCGCATCCCATGCGGCCCATTTGGAGCTGGTCTTGCTGCCGAGGAAAACGGCGAGATAGGTGTCGGTGCTCATTGGTTCTCTCCCTTGGTGATGGATAGCCGAAGCTGCGGCTATTTCTTGAGGTCGCCGAAACCGGCGGCGGCCTCCTGCACGTCAGGCGGAAAGTCGCTCATCTCCTGCACCTGACGGATCTCGATGATTTCGTTCGGTGCGGCCGGACAGCGCTTGGCCCAGGCGATCGCCTCGGCACGCGAGGCAACCTCGATCATCCAGTAGCCGCCCAGGACCTCCTTGGCCTCGGCGAACGGACCATCGGTCACGATGGGCTTGCCGGCCGCAAACGAGACGCGCGCGCCCATCGAGGGCGGGTGCAGGCCGTCGAGCGTGATCAGCACACCGGCGTCCTTCAGTGCCTCGTTGTAGCGCATCATCGCAGCGACCCGCTCGGGATCGAGTTGAACGTCGGGCGCCGCGGTCTCGTAGCCGAGCGGGATCATCAGCATCATGAATCGCATGAGCATTCCTTGCGTGCTTTTGTCGTTCGGGTTGCGCGGCGGCGCCACTCCGGATGGACGGGAGCGACAGCCCGGGCCGCCCGCCACCACCTCCAAGACGAAGGAACCTTGACGAAACCGACAGGTGACGAAAATTATTCTGGAGGTTATTGGCTGGCGCTAGCGCGCCTGCGGCAGGAAACGCCCGTCCTGCCGGGCAGCGCCGAAATAGACCTCGATGCGGCGGACCTTGCCGCCGGCGAAGGTGAAGAACTCGGTGTTGCGAAAGCTCCTGCCATCTGTCGCCAGGCAGAGATAGGTGACGAAGGCCTCGTCGCCTTGGATGAAAATCCGCTCGATGTCGTGCCGCGCAATCCAGCCGGTGTCCCTCCAGCAACGCTCGAAATAGGTGGCTTTGTCGAGGTCGTCGTCGAACGGGCTGGTGAAGCGGAAATCGTCGGCGAACGCGTCGGCGACCCGTTGCCGGTCGTTGCCGAGATAGACGGCGAAGAGGTCTCGAATCAGGTGCTCGGCGTCGGTCATCGAACGGTTCCGTGATCAGCATCGTCTTGAAGACGATTGAGGCGCACCCGCGCCGACATCACGTCCGGCGGCAACCACGCGAAAAATAATGCACGCGGTGGTGGCCCGTACAAATACGGCGCGTTCTATGAACTCCGCCGTGCATATGAGTCGAGAATACTTGCAACCTGAGCAACATGGCCGAGGCGTGCGAAAGACAGAACGGGCGCCGCCTCGTGCAGGAGTTTACAGTTGCTAAAGAAGCCCATGCAACTTTTTAGCTTGAGCGAAACGGTATGACGATCCGGCTGATTCGCCCCTCAGGATTAGGCGGAGCTTACGTGTTCAATTTCCAAAGCAAGAAAGTCAGGCACGCGGTCGCGGAGGTCGAGGCGCTCGACCGGTCCCAGGCCGTGATCGAATTCGGCCTCGACGGCACCATTCTCGATGCCAACGAAAATCTCCTCAAGATGAGCGGCTATACGCTCTCGGAGATCAAGGGCAAGCATCACAGCATCTTCGTCAGCGCGACTGAACGCGAAAGCGCCCGTTATCGCGACTTCTGGGCCAGCCTGAACCGCGGCGAGTTCCAGACCACGCAATACAGGCGCTTCGGCAAGAACGGCAAGGAAGTCTGGGTCCATGCGTCGTACGCGCCGCTGCGCGACGAGAACGGCAAGGTGGTGAGCTTCATCAAGTTCGCAACCGACATCACGGCTTACAAGATGAGGACCATGGAGGACGCGGGCAAGATCGCCGCGATCGGCCGTGCCCAAGCTGTGATCGAATTCAACATGGACGGCACCATCGTCACCGCCAACGAGAATTTCCTCGGCGCGGTGGGCTACTCGCTCGACGAGATCCAGGGCAAGCACCACAGCATGTTCGTGACGCCGGAGGATCGCGCGAGCTCGGCCTATGCGGACTTCTGGGCGCGGCTGAACCGCGGCCAGTTCGAAGCCGCCGAATACAAGCGGATCGGCAAGGGCGGACGCGAAATCTGGATTCTCGCAACCTACAACCCGATCCTCGACGAGATGGGCAGGCCGTTCAAGGTGGTGAAATTCGCGACCGACGTCACCGCGCAGAAGATGAAGGCTGCCGACAATGACGGACAGCTCGCCGCCATCCAGAAATCGCAGGCGGTGATCGAGTTCAACATGGACGGCACCATCCGCACCGCCAACGAGAACTTCTTGAAGGCGATGGGGTATTCGTTGGCGGAGATCAAGGGACAGCACCACTCCATGTTCGTCGAGCCGAACGAGAAGAATACGGCTGCCTACCGCCAGTTCTGGGAGACGCTCAACCGCGGTGAATACCAGGCCGCCGAATACAAGCGGATCGCCAAGGGCGGCCGCGAAATCTGGATCCAGGCGTCCTACAATCCGATCCTCGACCTCAACGGCAAGCCCTACAAGGTGGTGAAATATGCCACCGACATCACCGCGCAGGCGATCGGCCGCAAGAAAGCCGACAACGCGCGCGGTCTGATCGAGGCGGTCGCGGCCGGTAGCGAACAGATGAGTGCATCGATCCGCGAGATCTCCGCCACCATGGCGAAGTCGCGCGAGAATTCGAAGGTCGCGACCACCCGCGTCGAGGCCGCCGACGGCCAGGCGCAGCGGTTGAACGCGGCGGCGCAGGCGATGAGCGGCATCGTCGAGATGATCTCGGGCATCACCGGCCAGATCAACCTGCTCGCGCTCAACGCCACGATCGAATCGGCGCGCGCGGGCGAAGCCGGCCGCGGCTTCGCGGTGGTCGCCTCCGAGGTGAAGAGCCTCGCCAACCAGGCCAAGCAGGCGACCGACACCATCACGTCCGAAATCGACGCGCTGAACACCATCTCCGGCGACGTTGCAAGCTCGCTGACCGCAATCAAGGTCGCGATCGCCGGCGTCAACGAGTTCATCGCCTCCACCGCCGCCGCGGTCGAGGAACAGAGCATCGTGACGGCCGACATGTCGGCCAACATGCAGCGCGCCACGGCGGAGCTGGCTTAGGCCGCTTTGCGCGGCTGCAAAAGGAGAGCCTCGAAGAGCTAAAGGCGCGATAGTTTGTCGCCTCTGCTCGTGGCTTTCGTGGTAGGGAGACCGCCTCAATTCCCGAACCACGGATAAGCTATGACCGCCTCCCCGCAGAAAATCGCCCTCGTCACCGGAGCCGCGCGCGGCATCGGGCTTGCGACCGCGAAGAAGTTTTTGACCGAAGGCTGGCGGGTGGCATTGCTCGACATCGAGGGCGAGCTGCTCGGCCGCGCGGTCGCCGAGATCGGCCGGGACGAGGCCACCCTGGCGTTGACCTGCGACGTCTCGGACGCAGCCGCGGTTGCCGCCGCGATGACGACGGTCGAACAGCGGTTTGGCCGGCTCGACGCGCTCGTCAACAATGCCGGCATTGCCGTGTTCGCGCCGCTGATGGAGACGTCGGAGACTGATTGGCGGCGCGTGCTCGAAGTCAACCTCACCGGCCCGTTCCTCTGCACCAAGGCGGCGGTGCCGCTGATGCGCGACGGCAATGGCGGCGCCATCGTCAACATCACCTCGATCTCGGCGGTGCGCGCCTCGACGCTGCGCTCGGCCTACGGCACCAGCAAGGCGGGCCTCGCGCACCTTACCAAGCAGCTCGCGGTCGAGCTCGCGTCCCTCAACATCCGCGTCAACGCGGTCGCGCCGGGACCGGTTGACACCGCGATGGCGAAGCAGGTGCACACCAGGGAGATCCGCGCCGACTATCACGACGCCATCCCGCTCAACCGCTACGGCCTGGAAGAGGAACTCGCCGAAGCCATCTACTTCCTGTGCTCGGAACGATCGAGCTACATCACCGGCCAAATTTTGGCCGTCGATGGCGGCTTCGATGCGGCGGGCATCGGCCTGCCGACGCTGCGCGGCGAACGGCGGAACGGATAGACACGGCGTAGGTTGGCCTAGCGAAGCGCCACCCAGCTCTTCTCATTGGCCTATCCTACGGACTCGAATTCGCGGAGGCATCATGCGGCGCGTCACCTTCCTCAAGGCCATGATGTTCGCATCCGCGCTGCTCGCCGCCACACCTGCCTCGGCCGAAATCCGCATCATCCAGTCGCCCGGTGGACAGGTCGGGCCGTTCCTCGATTTGTTCGAGAAGGTGCGCGAGAGCGGCGAGCGCGTGGTGATCGACGGTCCCTGCCTGTCCGCCTGCACGCTGGTGCTGAGCATCGTGCCGGGCGAGCGGATTTGTGTGACGAAGCGTGCCGTACTCGGCTTCCATGCGGCGCGATCGGTCGATCGGCGCGGACGCTTCTACGCCGAGCCGGAAGCATCCGATGCGGTGCTTGCGGCCTATCCCGGCCCGGTGCGCGACTGGATCAGCCGCCGCGGCGGCCTCTCGTCGCGGTTGCTTCTGCTGAAGGGACGCGACCTCGCCGCGATCTATCCACGCTGCCGGTGATGATCAGGCGGACGCAGGCGCCCGCCAATTCCGCCCGTCACACGCTTCCTGAGGTCTAATAGAAACTCTGGATCAGCTCGGTCAATTCCATGCTCGCGCAGATGAGCATACCCCAAAGTGCAAAGTTGATCTGCAGCGCCGCCGCCATCGGTCGCTCCCCTTCCAAGTACGCCCGCCCCAGTTTTTAGAGTTTTATGACGAAATAAATAACGATTCTGTCCCGGAGTTCACAGCCTAATATTGCGCCAGTTGTTGTGCGATGCGGTCCGCATCATTTCACGAAGCGGCCTCACTGCTCTCGCAATGTGATGCGACAGCAACATCCATATTCGGCCGTGTCGGCCAGGCGTTTCCCTTAGGTTCCATTTGAGCGGTGCGACGCAAGCTTCGGCAAGCGAACTTGGCGCGTCGCTACAACACCCAAGGTGTCCGGCATGATGCGACACGGCTTTGTCTTGCTCACTTTTTGCGCAACGCTCATGGGATGCGTGGTCGCGCCTGCGCAGGAACGCCGTCCGATCGCATAGGACGGCCTCGGTCAGGATCCGAACCGTCCCTCCGTCATGAAGCGTCGTGCGGCGACCCAAACTCCTGCGGCGAGTGATCCGAATCAGGAGCGGGAGAGAGTCCTCGGCACCTTGCACCCGTACTCCGCTGCGTGGTGGGCAATCCATGACGAAATCGAAGCGGAGAATGACAGGCAGCTCGGGACCAAGCTCGTGATCTGTCCGCGCTGCGTTCCCACCTCCCAACCACCGAGCAATGACGTGACCGGATCGATCCGCTGAGAGCGGCACGCGGTCGATCGGCACATGACGCAACGTCTCATGCGCGCCCCCTCTCCGCATCGTCGGGGAGAGGGGATCGCCGCTTGGCGCGTCAAACGATCGCGCCTGTCACATTCCCTCGGCCGGGCAGTTCACCATCCAGGGAATGCCGAACTTGTCAACGCACATGCCAAAACCCTTGGCCCAGAACGTCTTGCTGAAGGGCATGGTAACGCTGCCGCCGTCGGCGAGCGCGTTGAACTTGCGCTCGCCCTCCGCGGGGTCCGCGACCGTGAGCGAGATCGAAAAGCCCTGCGGCTTGTGAAAATGCTCGCTGGGTGCGTCGGAGGCCATCAGCACGCTGCCGTCGGGCAGCGACATCCGCGCATGCATGATCGTCTTCTCGCGGCCGGGCGCGGCCGCCATGTCCGGCGGCGCGTCCGACGAACGCATCATAGCGTCGATCTTGCCGCCGAGCGCCTTGGCGTAATAATTGAATGCCGCTTCGCAGGTGTCCTGATAGAATAGATAAGGATTGAGCATCGTTTCTCTCCGTTTTGCTTTCGTTCGGGGTGACGGCGCTACTTCTCGGTGAGCTTCTTCAGGCTGGCCAAGCCCGCCTCGAAATCCTTGCCGATCATGTTGTCCATGTTGATGAACACCTGCATGACCTTGGACAGGAACGGGGCCGGACCGGACATCGCCCACGTGACCAGTGTGGCATCGCCTTGCGGCACAAAGGTGAACTCGGCGGTGTTGTGGCCTTCGAAAGGCCGCTCGAAGTCGAGCTTGATGCGGAGTTTTGACGGCGCACTCGCCTCGAGGATCTCCATATGGCCGGCGCCCACATTGTTGTTGCCGTCCCAGGCATAGGTCGCGCCCCTTCCTTCCGTAGTTCCGCCGAAGCTGCGCTTCATGGCGGGATCGCGGTTCTCGTAGGGTGACCAGGCCGTCCAGCGATGGAAATCGGCGACCAAGGGATAGACCGCATTGGCCGGCGCTTTGACGGCGAGGCTGCGTTCGACCCGGAATGTGTCGGGCTTCGTCAGGGCGAAGCCGAGCACGCCCACGATTCCGACAGCGAGCACGACGGCGATGATGGCAACGGCTTTCAGCATGAATGGCTCCCTCGATACGGTCCTAGGACGAAGGGAGAGGGCCGGGTCCGACAAGGCGAAGCGAAAATTTTGCAACGCCCGAAGCAGGCGCTCCCTACTTCACCTTGGCGTCTTTGACCTTGGCGTCTTGCCTGGCGCCGCCATGGGCGCCCTTGGGCTGGCTGTCCCGGATCAGGCGATCGAGATGCATGCGGATGTGAGCGGCTTCTGCGGACGTGTTGGCGAGAGCGATGGCGCGGTCGAAGGCGACGCGGGCTTCGTCGTTGCGGCCGAGCTGCATCAGGAAAGCGCCGCGCACGCCGTAGAAATGGAAGTAATTGGCAAGCTTTGGCGCCAGCGGCTCGATCAGGTCGAGCGCGGCTTGCGGTCCGCGCACCTTGGACACCGCGACCGCGCGGTTGAGCGTCACCACTGGCGAGGGCTGCACCACCTCCAGCGCACCATAGAGCAGGTCGATCTGCGCCCAGTCGGTCTCCTCGGGCGTCGCCGCGCGGGCATGCAGCGCGGCGATCGCGGCCTGGATCTGGTAGGGCCCGCTGCGGCGATGGCGTATCGCCTTGTCGATCAGCGCGAGACCTTCCGCGATCATGGTGCCGTTCCACAGCGAACGATCCTGGTCGTCCAGCAGGATCAGCGAGCCATCCGCGGCAAAGCGCGAGGCACTGCGCGCATGCTGCAACAAGATGAGCGCCGTGAGCCCCATGATCTCTGGCTCGCTCTGGAACAGCCGCAAAAGCAGCCGCGCCAGCCGGATTGCTTCCTCGCACAGCGGCTTTCTGATTGCGGCGGTGTCGCCGCTCGCCGAATAGCCCTCGTTGAAGATCAAATAGATCATCGCCGCGACAACGGCGAGCCGCTCTGAGCGCTCGACCGCGCCCGGCGTTTCGAACGGTGTCCCGGCCTCGGCGACCTTGGCTTTGGCGCGCGTGATGCGCTGCTCCATCGCAGCATCCGACACCAGGAAAGCGCGCGCGATCTGCTTCACCGTCAGGCCGCAGACGATGCGGAGCGCCAGCGCGATCTGCTGCGTCGCCGGCAGGCCTGGATGGCAGCAGATGAACATCAGCCGCAAAATGTCGTCGCGGTAGTGCGAGCCGTCGAGCCGCTCGGCAAGCGCGCCCTCGGCGTCGTCGAGATCGGAGATCGCCTGGTCGTCCTCGGGCAGCGGCTGCTGCTTGCGGGTGCGGCGCACCTCGTCGATGGCAACGTTGCGACCGACCATGATCAGCCAGGCCGCGGGATCGCGCGGCGGTCCGTTCTGCGGCCAGGTCTTCAGCGCGCGCAGGCAGGCGTTCTGGAAGGCCTCCTCGGCGGTGTCGAGATCGCGGAAATAGCGCAGCAGCGCGCCGACCGCCTGGGGGCGCGCCGAGGTCAGCGCGGTCTCGATCCAGGCGGTATCGGCCTCGCTCACGTCAGATTCCCTCCGGGCCTGAACACGCCCACCGGGCGCACTTCATAGGCGCCGCCGGGATTGGCCGATCCGAGGTCGCGCGCAACGTCGAGCGCCTCGTCGAGGTTCTTGCAATCAACGATATAGAAGCCGAGCAACTGCTCCTTGGTCTCCGCATAGGGGCCGTCGAGCACCAGCGGCGGGTCCTCCTTGCGCAGCGTCGCTGCCGCAGTGGTCGGCAGCAGCCGCGCCACGGGGCCGAGCCTGCCCTGCTTCGCGAGACCTTCCTGCACCACGGCGAGCTTCTTCATCACGGCCTCGTCCTGGTCCTTGCTCCAGGAGCCGACGAAGTCCTCGTCGTGATAGCAAAGGATCGCATAAAGCATGGGCAGTACCTTCTCTGAGCGCTTGTTTTGAAGACGATCCAGTATGCCTTGCCCCGACATGGCTGCGGAAAAAAATTGCAAGAAAAATCCGGCAGATCGTGCCAAGGAGAGCCTTCAAAAGCGGAACCTCAAGGGGCACTTCGAATGACCGTTGGCACACTGGCCGTCCTGATCAACAGCACGCAGCAGAACTGGCTGCCGGAGCGCTGGAAGGCCCGGTTCGACGCGGTCAGCGGCGGCCGCCGCGTGGCGCTGCTGCCCGATCCCAGGCTCGATCCGGCCGAGGTGCACTATGCCGCGGTGTGGAAACCGGTGCCGGGCGACCTCGGCTCTTTCCCCAATCTGCGTGCGATCTTCAATCTGGGCGCCGGCGTCGATGCGCTGATGGCGGACAAGAGCCTTCCGAACGTGCCGCTGGTGCGTGTCGCCGTGCCCGATCTGACCGGCCGCATGACCGAATACGTCGTGCAGCACGTGCTGATGCACCATCGCCAGGAGCTTTATCTGCGCCAGTCGCAGCGCGAAAAGCGCTGGGAGCCGACCTATCAATGGCCGGCGAGCGCCGTCACGGTCGGTATCATGGGACTGGGCACGCTCGGCACTGACGCGGCCGATGTGCTGCGGCGGCTTGGTTTCCGCGTCGCCGGCTGGAGCCGCAGCCCGCGCACGATCGCGGGTGTCGAATGCTTCCACGGCGCGGCGCAGATCGACGCGTTCCTGCGCACGACCGATATTCTCGTCAGCCTGTTGCCGCTGACGCCCGATACACACGGCATCCTCAACCGCGACGTCTTCACCAAGCTCAACCGCAAAAGCCCACTCGGTGCGCCCGTGCTGATCAACGCCGGCCGCGGCGGCCTGCAGAACGAAGCCGACATCCTTTCTTGCCTCGACGACGGCACGCTGGGCGCCGCCTCGCTCGACGTCTTCGTGCAGGAACCGCAGCCGGCGGATAGCCGGTTCTGGACCCATCCCAAGGTGTTGCTAACGCCACACAACGCCGCCGATACCGACGCCGATGCGATCTCGACCTATGTCGCCCAGCAAATCGCGCAGTTCGAGGCGGGTGGTGTGCTGGAGAACGTGGTGGACCGGACGCGGGGGTACTGAGACCTCACGTGCCACCCGGGCCCGTAAAATCACTGATCGCCGGCCGGTATCCCGTTCACCCTCTCTTAGCGAGAAGTTGATAGGCGTTGTTAATCAACGCTCAACGAACGAGTCGGACATGCGCTTCACGCTCGGCCTCAGGATGCGGATCACGGTTGCGCTGGCGGTGACGGCGGCGGCGACCGCCCTGTTCGCCGTGCTCGGGGCGATGTGGATCATTTCCGGCATCATCGACCGGGCCGACCAGCGCGAGCTTCGCAGTCATTACGACGCGCTCCAGTCGCGAATTGCCGAGGAATCCCAGCGTGCCGCCGCCATGAGCGCCGTCGTGGCCGCGATGCCCGCGACGCAGGACGCGATGGCCAAACAGGATCGCAACGCTTTAATCGGCCTGTTCGGGCCGGTGTTTGCCGCGACCAAATCGGAGTACGGCGTCGAACAGTTCCAATTCCACGTGGCGCCCGCGACCTCGTTCTTGCGCGTGCACCAGCCTGCCAAATTTGGCGACGACCTCTCGGGCTTTCGCAAAACCGTGATCATCGCCAACCAGGAGCACAAGGTCGTGGTCGGGCTCGAGGGCGGCCTGGCCGGGCTCGGCATCCGCGGCGTGGTGCCGATCGCGCAAGGCGGCAAGCATCTCGGCTCAGTGGAGTTTGGCCTGACCTTCGGCCAGTCCTTCCTCGACGATTTCAAGACCAACCGCCATGTCGACATCGCCTTCCATCTCGCGGACGGCGGCGGCTTCAAGCTGTTCGGCGGCACACTGAAGGGCAAGAGCTTCTTCGATGCGGCCGATTACGGCCGCGCCGCCGGCGGCGACTTCACGGTACGGCAGGCCAAGCTCGACACCACGCCGGTGGCCGCGCTGCTCGGGCCGATCAGGGATTTTTCCGGCAAGCCGCTCGGCGCGGTCGAACTGGTGATGGACAATGCCGACTATGTGGCCTCTGCCGACCGTGCCTGGCTGCTGGCATTCGGCATCGCCGCGCTCGGGCTCGTGCTCGCCGCCATTGTCGGCTATCTCATCGCCCGCAGCATCTCGCGTCCGATCATCTCCATCACGAGCGTGATGCGCGAGCTGGCCGACGGACACCTCGATGTCACCGTCCCCGCCAGCAAGGCGAATGACGAGGTCGGCGCGATGGTCAAGGCTGTCGCAGTGTTCCGCGACAACGCCCTCAACTTCAACCGGCTCCAGGCCGAACAGGCCGACACCAAGGCGCAATCCGAAGCGGAGAAACGGCGCGCCTTCGCCGCGCTCGCCGACAATTTCGAAGCCAGCATCCGCGATGTCGTCACCACGGTCTCCTCGGCCGCGGTCGAGATGGAGAACACGGCGCGCTCGATGTCCGATATCGTCGAGCGATCACGGCAGCAGACCGGCACGGTGTCATCGGCCTCGGCGCTCGCCTCCGAGAATGTGCAGACGGTTGCTGCGGCCGCGGAAGAGTTATCGTCGTCGATGACCGAGATCAGCCGGCGCCTTGCGCACGCGACGGCGGTGGTCGGCAAAGCTGCCAGCGACGGGCGACGGTCGAATGCGCGCGTGCAGAGTCTGGCCGACGCCGCGCAGAAAATCGGCGACGTCGTCTCCTTCATCAGCGGCATTGCCGAGCAAACCAATCTGCTGGCCCTCAACGCGACGATCGAGGCGGCCCGCGCGGGGGAAGCCGGCCGCGGCTTTGCGGTGGTCGCCTCCGAGGTGAAGGCGCTGGCAACCCAGACCGCCAAGGCGACCGAGGAGATCGGCGCGCAGGTGACGGCAGTACAGGGCGAGACCACCGGCGCAGTGGACGGCATCCAGTCGATCTGCGCGACGATCCAGGAGGTCGACGAGATCTCCGCCGCGATTGCCGCCGCCGTCGGCCAGCAGGGCACCGCGACGCAGGAGATTGCGCAGAACGTCCAGCAGGCAGCCGCCCGCACCGGCGAGGTCTCGCAAAACATCGCGGGCGTCACCGCCGGCATCGCCGCGACGGGAACAGCGGCCGAGGAAGTCCTGGGCTCGGCGATCGAGCTGTCGAAACAATCGCAGCGGCTGCGCGACGAGGTGGATCGCTTCCTCGCGCATATTCGCGCGGCGTAGCGGGCTACAACTCAGTGTCGTCCTGGCGAAGGCCAGGACCCACCCCAGGGAGGAGCTGCGGCGCGACGGCGGCAACTCCGAACCTTCGCCAAACCAAATTCGGTGGCTATGGGTCCTGGCTTTCGCCAGAACGGCGTTTGGGAGATACTCGCGCCACGCCACCGCCTAGCTCTTTCCTCCCACCATCACGTCGATCGCCCCTTTCACGATCGCCTCAAGCTCCTTCCGCGACACACGCGCGCGGGAGCGGATGGCGATTGAGTGCACGGTTGCGGATGCGAGCTGCGCCAGCACAGCGGGATCGGCGCTGTCGGGCAACTCGCCTTTCTCCTTGGCGCGGCGGAAGCAACTCGCAAATGCCTTGTCGAGCTCGTTGAGGCCATCGAGCACCATGGCCCGGATGTCGGGATCGCCGACCGCTTCGGAGGCCGCTGTGACCACGGTGAAGCAGCCGCGCGGGCCGGTCTCGCCGGAGAGATAGATGTTCAGCGCGGAGGCGAAGATGCGTTCCAGCCGCCGGCGCACCGGCATCTCCTGGCGAAAGATCTCCACCATCGCTGCGCGCGCTTCCTCGCGGTAGCGCTGGTAGCTCTTGATGTAGAGCTCGCGCTTGTCGCCGAAGGCGCCATAGAGGCTGGGGCGATTCATGCCGGTGGCTTCGCTGAGATCGTCGAGCGAGGTCGCCGCGAAGCCCTGCGTGCGGAACAGGTCGAGCGCCTTGCCCAGCGCGACGTCGGGTTCATAGGCGCGCGGACGGCCGCGGCGCTTGGGCTCCGTGGCAGCAGTTGGCGGCTTCGATTTTTGTACCATTTCGCAATTTAATCCTTGACCGCCTCCATAATATGCAAGACAGTACAAAAATCAATCTGGCCGGGTTGAGCGACACTCCAAAGTCACATCGAGGAATTGCCCAAGGAGACTCAAGATGGATCTTTATTTCTCGCCGCTCGCCTGTTCGATGGCCAGCCGCGTCGCGCTGTACGAAGCCGGCGCCGAAGCCAATTATCTCGAAGTCGATCCGCCGAGCAAGACAGTGCTGAGCGACGGCACTGATTTTCGAACCGTGAATCCGATCGGCCTGGTGCCGACACTGCGCACCGATGAAGGCGTGGTGCTGACCGAGAACGCCGCGATCCTGCAATATATCGCCGACCGCTTCCCGCAATCGGGCCTCGGCGCCGCAGCGGGCATCGATCGCACGCGGCTGCATCAGTGGCTCTGCTTCATCGGCACCGAACTGCACAAGGGCCTGTTCATCCCGGTGCTCGACCGCAAGGCGCCGCAGGAGACGAAAGCCTACGCACTGGAGAAGAACCTGTCGCGGCTGGACTATCTCGACAATTACCTGAAGGGGCGCGACTTCCTGCTCGACCATTTCAGCGTCGCCGACGCCTATCTCGTCACGGTCATCAACTGGACCATGGCGACGCCGCCGATCGAGCTCGCCAAATGGCCGAACGTGAAGGCCTATTACGAACGCCTGCGTCAACGGCCGTCGGTCGCACGCGCGATCGCGGAAGAGTTCGAGCTGTACAAGGCCGAGCAGGCGCGGAAGAAGGCCGCGGCGTAAGCGACATTCGAAACGACGTCGTTCCGGCCAATGCGGCCGGGACGACGGGTAAAAGCGCGACTGACCGCGTCCGGAACAATCTATTTCGGCGTCTGCAGTACGACCCCGTAGCGGCCGTATATCCGATCGATCGTGCCGTCGCTTCGCAGCCGTTCAAGCGCTCCATCGATGATGTCGCGCAATGCATCATCCGGGCGGACCATGCCGACCGCGACGTTCCAGTTGAGATCGGCTATGGACTCGTCGCGATCCAGGATGCGAAATGCCTTGTCCGGATGCGTCAGATTGAAATAACTCGCCGCGGTGGGGGTGACCGCCGCGGCATCGATCTCATGGTTTGACAAGGCATCGAGGCTGTCGCTCTCGAAGCCGAAAGTCGACGTCGGGACGTGCCGTTGGCTGATGATCATGGCAGCGACGGATCCGACCTGCACCCCGACCTTGGTATGCTCGTTGAGGCTCTGGAACGAGGCCAGCGCGCTGGATGAGGGGACGGCGAGCGCGACGCCCGTGCGGTAATACGGTTTTGAGAGTCTCAAGCGGGTTTCACCCTGCGCTTCGCGGTTGGCGATGACGTCCAGAACGATGTCGCATCCGGCGCCCCGCATCTGGTACTGGGTGATGATCCAGTCGAGACGCAGCGAGACGCCGAGCTCGTGTGCCAGCGCCTCGCCCAATTCGATCTGAAAGCCGGGTGGATCGGCCGCCTTGCTTGCGAACGGAAGCGAGTTCGGATGGGCGCATAATCCGAGCACACCGGACGCGCGGATCGCGTCCAGGGTCCGCCCCTGCGCAGGATTCAGCAATCCGATCGCGGCGCCGACCACAAGCGGGAGAACTGCCTTCATTCCGCGTTCTCGTATCGACATCGGCTGGTCATTCAGCCCTCGCGCGGCTTCAGGGCGCGGATATATTTGACGATCTGGTCGATCTGCGCGTCGGTGAAGGCCCCGCCGAATGCCGGCATCGCACCAGACTTGCCGTTCTTGATGCGGCTGTGCAGATAGTCGTCGTCGCGCGGCGAATTCATCAGTTGCGGTCCCTTGCCGGCGGCCCGACCGCCAGCAGAGTGACAAAAGCCGCAAGTCCCTGCGAATAACTGCTCGACGTCGAGCGTCCCGTTGTCGGGTACGGGAGTGGCAGACTGCGCCTGAACCAGTGCGGCATACAGCGACGAGGCGCCCAGCACCGCCGATAGCAGCGCGGTGATCTTCTTGAAATGCAAGTTCAAGGTATCCAGCTCCATATCCTGAAGCGCCACGTCTCGAAGCACGAGTCCTGAAGCACGAGTCCTGAAGCACACCGGGAAATTCCAATGCACGGGAAGCAAGCTTGCGCCTGCTCCCCGGCAATCTGCGATGATCTATTTCAAGCTGAAGACGACAAGCGCCCCGTCATCACGCGGCATGCTCTTGTAGGCGCCGCCGAAGTTTGGCGCGTATTCGTCCGCCAGCATGCCGCCAAAGCCAGCGACTACGGCAATGTATTGCTTGCCATTGACGGAATAGCTGACGATGCCGCCCTGGTGGCCGGTGCCGTTGTTGTGACTCCACAGCTCAGCCCCGGTTTCGGCATCGTAGGCATGAAGGATGCCGCGGGAGTCGGGCACGAATACGAGATTGCCCGCAGTTGACAGCACGCTTCCGAGCGGCGGCTCGGGATAGCGAACCTCCCACTTCTTGGCGCCGGTGATGGGGTCGCGCGCGTCGAGATGTCCATAAATCTCTCCGCCCGGAGGAGGTACCATCTTGAAATCGGCGCCGATGTTGAGCTGGACCTGGGGCGCTGTGACCGGCGTCGTCTTCTGGACGTCGAGCGTCATGCACCATTCCTGGCCGATTTTGTAGTACAGGCCGGTCTTCGGGTTGTAGGAGCCGGCGTTCCAGCTGACGCCGCCGCCAATGAAGGGGCACAGCGGCGGTTCGGTGACCTTCCCGGCGCTGAAGTCGCGACGGCCGATCAAGGCACCCGTCTTGGGATCGATATCCTTGACGAAATTGATGTTCTCAACGAGCCGCCAGACGTTCTTCACGGCGAGATTGCGGTCATAGACGAAGACGAAACCGCCCTTGTTCGGGTGAACCACGAACTTCTGACCGTCGCGTTCGAGCATCACAAACTCGCCGACCGCGCTGTCGAAGTCCCAGGCGTCGTGCGGCAATTCCTGATGATGGAATTTCAGCCTGCCGGTATCGACGTCGAGACCGATCACCGAACTCGTGTAGAGATTGTCGCCGGGACGCGCGCCTTGCGTCTTGTAATCGGCGCCCGACCAATCGTAGAGCGGCGCCGGGTTTGCGGTGCCCCACAGGATTGTGTTGGTCTCGGAGTCGTAAGTGCCCGGCATCCAGCCGCCACCCCCGCCGGTGCGCCAGGAATCGTTTCCCCACGTCTTCATGGCCTCGTCGGTGCCGGCGACGGTCAAGAACTCCCACTTCTTCTTCCCGGTGGTGGCATCCAGGCCGAAGATCGGGCCGCGGCCCGGCCATTCACCGCCTTGCGCTCCGATGATCACCGTACCCTTCGCGTAAAGCGGTGCACCGGTGAAACCGACCGTGAGCTTCTGCGAGTCGATCAACCTGGTTTCCCAGAGGACCTTCCCCGACTTCATATCCAGGCCAAGAACCCTGCCATCCATGGTGCCGACGAAAACCTTGCCCTCGCCGAGCGCTACGCCGCGATTGTAGGGGGAATGGGTCTGACGGGAGATCAGTGCCTCGTCCAGCTCCGGAAAATGAGACCAGATCACCTCGCCTGTCGCGCCGTTGAGCGCAAAAACCCGGCTGTAAGAACCCGAGTAATAGAGCACGCCATCCGCCGCGAGGGGCATCGATTGCAGGCCGCGGGTCGAGCGTCCTGGAATATGGGTCCAGGCAACGTTCAGATTACCGACGTTGTTTGCGTTGATCTGCGCCAGCGGGCTGTAGTGATAGGATTTGTATGAACCGTGATAGGTCAGCCAATCGTTCTGACCGCCGTTCTCGATCCGCGCAGTATCCACGGACTGGGCCAAGGCCGACGACACCATCAGCGTCGCGCCGGCAATAAGAGGTAGACCAGACTTACACCAACGCTTCCTCATCCGTTCCTCCCGCTTTTATGGCTGTTTAACTTGCGTCTCACAGACGCCACCGCGAGGGATGCTGCAGTCCGCTCTCTGTCGGCCTTCTCCATCGCATACGAGCCGCCGACGGCCCTCGATCTCTCTCGGCGGACATCGCCAAAAGGTGCTACGTCTCTGGACTGGTTGCAGTTGCGCTTATCCTCGCTCCAGCAGCGTACGCCGGATGACGAGGAGCGCAAAGATGGAACACGCGCACGGCGCGAATTTGACGCGCGGCGCGGATTACAAACGTCAGTTGCGCTGACCGGTTCGTTTGGCCTCGCAGTCTCAGACTGCTGCGGGCGGCGATAGCGCCAAGGCCCGAGGAAGGATTTACCCGTACAGCACGCGCGGAAGGATCGTGACGATGCCGGGCCAGAGCGTCAGCAACAGCACGAAGCCCACCATGATGAGCAGGTACGGCATCGTGACGCGCGCGATGTAGCCGAGGCCATCGTCGGTCAGGCCCTGGATGACGAACAGGTTGAAGCCGACCGGCGGGGTGATCTGCGCCATCTCGACCGCCAGCACGAGGAAGATGCCGAACCAGATCTCGTCGAAGCCAGCGCCCTTCACGATCGGCAGCACGATCGGCAACGTCATCACGATCATCGAGAAGCCGTCGAGGAAACAGCCGAGGATCAGATAGAAGATAATCAGCACCACGATCAGCATGAAGGGCGATAACCCCAAGCCCTTCACGAAGGCGGCGACGGCCTGCGGGATGCCAAGGAAGGCCGCGGCGTTGCCGAGGATCGAGGCGCCGAGCACGATCAGTGCAATCATCGAGCAGGTCACGACCGAGCCGATCAGCACGTCGCGGATCACCTGCTGCGACATCGAGCCCTGCGCCCAGGCGACCAGCGCCGCGCCGAGCACGCCGACCGCGGCGGCCTCCGACGGCGTCGCCAGCCCGCCATACATCGAGCCGAGCACGCAGGCGATCAGGAACAGCGCAGGCGCGAGATCCCTCAGCGCCGCAAAACGTTCGCGCCATGGCACCTGCGAGAGCTTGGCTTCCGTCTCAGGCACCATGCTGGGGTTGAGGGACGTGTGCAGCATCACCCACCCCATGAAGGTGGCCGCCAGCAACAGTCCGGGCAGCACGCCGGCGGTGAACAGTTTCAGGATCGAGACGTCGCCGAGCACGCCGTAGATGATCATGATGTTGGACGGCGGGATCAAGAAGCCGAGCGTGCCGGCGCCGGCGAGCGAGCCGATCGCGATGTCGCGGGAATAGCCACGGCGCAGCAACTCATTGAGCGACATACGGCCGATCACCTGCGTCGTCGCCGCCGACGAGCCGGAGATCGCCGCGAAGATGGTGCAGCCGATCACGTTCACATGCAGAAGACGACCCGGCAGAAGCCCCGCCCAGGGCGCGAGCCCCTGGAACAGCGAACGCGACAGACGGGTGCGAAACAGCAGCTCGCCCATCAGGATGAACAGCGGCAACGCCAGCAGCTCCTGCGTGGTAAGGATGTTCCAGGCGTATTGCGGCAGAAGCTTGTCGAGCGGGATCGAGCGGAACATCGCCAGCAGCAGCGTCGCAGTGAGCGCAAGCGTCAGGCCGATCCAGACGCCGCACGCCAGAAGCGCAAACAGGATCGCAAAGAGTGCAACGACTTCGATGGTCATGGAATCCGGTGTCCGCTGGCTGGCGCGTGGGCGATCATTCGACGGGCGAGGCCTTCATGCGGTGATCCTCCAGCGGCAGGCCGAGCACGGCCTGGATCGCGCGCGCCAGGAACTGGAGCGTCAGCAGCAGCATGCCAAAGGTGACGACGGCCTGCGGAAACCACAGCGGGGTGTCGCTCGAGGTCGAAACCTGGCCGCGCACATAGGCGCCGAAGGCGAACTTCGCCATCGACGATGTCAGGAAGGCCATGAAGGCGAAGCCCGCGGCGGCCGACAGGATTTCGATCGCGCGCTGAAACGGAGCGGGGACGTTCTTCAGCAGCAGCACGACACGGATATGGCCGCCGACGCGCAGGGTCATGGCGGCGCCGAAGGTGAAGGACGCCGCCATCAGATAGGAGGAATACTCCCACGCGATCGAGATCGTGGGCGGAAAGAACGGCAGGAAGTTCGAGAGGAAGCGCGTTGCTACCTCGCACAGCATCAGCAGCGTCAGCATCAAGAGGCAGCCGCCCCCAATCCACCCGTCCAGCCGGCCAAGACGGTCGATGCCGTCGAGCAGGATGCGCAGCGGCGCCGGCGCCGCTGCGTTGAGACTTTGGGACGACGCAGGCAAAACATCCGCCACTGCAAGTCCTCAGCGCTTCATTTCGGCGAGATAGGCCCGCACCGGCTTGTCGGCCGCCGGTACGCGCTTGACGAAAGCGTCGAGCTGCGGCGCGGTCTTGGCGCGAATGTCCGTGATCATGGCCTCCGAGACCGGCACCACCTCCATGCCGCCTTCCTTGAGCCGGTTGAGGCTGTCGACGTCCGCCTTGAGCGAATTCGCCCAGAAGCCCGGCTCCATCTTGGCGGCAATGCCGGCGACAAGCTGTTGCTGATCGGCGCTCAGTGCCTTCCAGGAATCGAGATTGACGGTGAGCATCTGCGACGACCAGACGTGGTTGGTCGGGTAGATGTATTTCAGGAATTCCCAGAACTTGCCGTCGACGCCCGACACCGCCGAGGTGGAGACGCCGGAGACCGCGCCCGAGGCCAGCGCGGGGATGGTCTCGCCCCAGGGAATCATCACCGGCGCCATGCCGACCACGGCCAGCATGTCGACGGCGTTCTTGTCGGGCACGCGGATCTTGATGTTCTTCAAGCCGTCGACATCGGCGACCTTGACCTTGAGATGCAGATATTGCGTCGGCCAGGGCACGATGTAGAGGATTTTCTGGTTGTTGCGCGCGGCGACCTTCTCGTATTCGGGCCGCACATATTTGTGCAGCACCTTCAATTCGTCCATTGAGCCGCAGAGAAAGGGAATGCTTTCGACGCCCATGAAGGGCTCGTCGCCGACCTGCTGGATGTTGAGGACGTCGGCGAGCGGCACCAGGCCGTCGCGCACGGCGCGCAGATGTTCGGGACCCTTGAAGCCGAGCTGTCCACCGGCCTTCACGGTGATTGCGACCGAGCCGCTGCTCTGCTTCTTCACCTCTTCCGCGAAGGCAAACGCGTTCTGGGTGTGGAAATTGCCGTCGGGCCATACCGTCGACATGTCCCAGCTCACCGTCGCAGCTCGCGCGCGGGTCGAGATGTGGCCGGCGGCGAGCAGCGTCGTTGCGCCCGCGGTAAAATTCCGTCGCGTGATCATTGAGCCCCTCCGTTTGCTACGCGCACAACGCCTGAAACGTCATCGCGCATGCCCATAAACTGTAACCGCGTTGTCGGCAGACACGAGGCCGCTTTCGATATCGTCCTTGACGGCTGTCGGCGCGCGCTCCCGGGGATCGCCGATGCCGGCGCCGCCTGGTGTCAGCACCACCAGCCGGTCGTCTGGCGGCACCTGCTGAAAGCCTTTTCCACGCAGCTTCTTGCCGGACTTCAGGCCGACATAGCCGGCCTCGCCGTTCTTGCCGCCATCGCGGCCGCGTGGCGGATGATCGATGCGGTCGAACGCCGCCAGAATGTCGAACGGCGCATCGACGCCGCTGCCGACCTCGATGATCTGGCCGAGGCCACCGCGGGTGCGCCCTGCCCCGCCGGAATCCGGACGCAATTCCTTGCGCCAGAAGATCAGCGGCGTCTGCGTCTCGGCGATTTCGACCGGCGTGCCGCGCACGCCGCTGGGATAGGCGGTCGCCGACAGCCCGTCCTTCGCGAAGCGCGCGCCGGTGCCGCCATTGGAGGTCACCGCCATCGAGAACCCGTAATTGCCGCCGGCGCCCGAGCGGGTCTGTCCGCGCACGTTGAGATTCCACAGGCACGATGTGCCTTCGGCGGGCACGCGCTCGGGAATGATCTGGCGCAGGCAGCCGAACACGACGTCGGGCAGCATCTGGCCGATGATGTGACGCGAGGCGACCGGCGCCGGCTTCGGCGCATTGAGGATCGCGCCCGGGGGAGCCGACACCGTCAGCGGCGAGAGCGAGCCGGCATTGTTCGGGATCTGCGAGGCGACGACGCAGCCGAGACCGAACACCGTGTAGGCGATGGTGTAGGACAGAGGCACGTTGATGCCGAATCGGGACGCGGCCGAGGTGCCGTCGAAATCGACGTGGATGCCTTCGTCCGAGATCGTCAGCGTAGCCTCGAGCGAGACCGGCGCGTCATAGCCGTCGACCACCATGGTGTTGCGCCAGGTGCCCTTCGGCAGCTTGGCGATCTCGGCCAGCACGGCCTCGCGCGAGCGGTCGCAAATGTAGTCGCCGAGCGCATCGAGCGTGTCGATGCCGAACTCGGTCATCATCTCGACCAGGCGCTCGCAGCCGACGTCGTTGCAGCCGGCGAGCGAGTAGGTGTCGCCCTCGGTGTCGATCGGCAGCCGCGTGTTGGTGCGGATCATCGCCATCAGCGTCTCGTTGACGACACCCTGGTCGATCAGCTTCAGCATGGGGATATAGAGCCCTTCCATGAACACGTCGGTGGCGTCGGGCCCGAAGCCGATGCCGCCGATGTCCATGAGATGGCTGGTGCAGGAAAACAGCGCGACCGGCTTGCCGTCCTTGAAGCAGGGTGTGGTGACGACGAAATCGTTGAGATGCCCGGTGCCCATCCAGGGATCGTTGGTGATGTAGGCGTCGCCCTCCTTCATCGTCTCGATCGGAAAGTGGGCGATGAAGTGCTTGACCGATTCAGCCATCGAATTGACGTGGCCGGGGGTGCCCGTCACCGCCTGCGCCAGCATCCGTCCCTTGAGGTCGAACACGCCGGCCGAGAGGTCGCCGCATTCGCGCACGATCGGGCTGAAGGCGGTGCGGAGCAGCACCTGCGCCTGCTCCTCGACCACGGCGATCAGCCGGTGCCACATGATCTGGAGGTCGATCAGGCTCGCGCCGCTTGCCTTGCTCATGATCAGGCCGCCTTCCGTTCCATGACGATGCTGCCGGCACCGTCGATATGGGCATCAAAACTGTTGGAGACGAACGTCGAGGTCTCGTCCTCGGCGATCACCGCGGGACCCGCAATCGTCGCGCCCGGCGCCATGTCCTCGCGGCGGTAGAGCGGGATCTCGATCACCTCCCCTGCACGACCGTCGAAGAACTTGCGGCTGCCGCTCGCCTTCCCGGCCGGCTTGCGCGTAACGGCCGCGACCGTGGCCGGATTGCGCGCCTCGGTCGTCGCGAGCACGGACCAGCTCAACACCTCGATCGCCGCACCCGGGATGGACCGCTCGAACATCGCCGCATAATCCGCTTCGAACTTCTGGCGCAGGCCGGCCAGATCGGCCGTCGTCAGCCGCCGGTTCGGCAGCTCGACCGTGATCTCATGGCCCTGGCCGACATAGCGCATGAAGGCGGCGAGGCGCTCGCGCACTGGCGCACCGGCCGCGCCCGACTCGACCAGCGCACGCGCTTCGGTCACCATCTCCTGGAGCAGGTCGGAGACCCCCTCGGTGTCGAAATCGTCGAGCCGCACATGACGGCTGCGCACCAGCTCGTAGGCGATCGGAGCCGCAAGGAAGCCCACGGCCGAACCCACGCCGGCATTGGAAGGGACGATCACGCGGGAGACACCGATCTTCTCGGCGACCCGCGCCGCATGCAGTGGCGCCGCGCCGCCGAAGGCGATCAGCGTGTGCTGCCCGACAATCTCACCGCGCTCCACCGCATGCACGCGCGCCGCGCTCGCCATATTCTCGCAGACGACCTCGTGCACGGCATAGGCCGCGGTTTCCGCCGACAGGCCGAGCGGCTCGCCCACGGCGCGCAGCAGCGCCTGCTTCGAGAGTTCAGGGTCGAGCTTGATCGTTCCACCCGCGAAATCGTCGGGATCGATCATGCCGAGCGCAACGTCGGCATCCGTCACGGCCGGGCGCAGGCCGCCGCGGCCGTAGCAGGCGGGCCCGGGCTCCGAGGAGGCACTCTCGGGGCCGACCGTGACGCGCTTCATCGCGTCGACATGGGCAATCGAGCCGCCGCCGGCGCCGATCTCGACCATCTCGATCACGGGTATCCGCACCGGCAGACCTGAACCTTTCAGGAAGCGTGCAGCGCGATCGACCTCGAACACGCGCGAGGTCTCGGGCTGGTATTTCTCGATCAGGCAGATCTTTGCCGTGGTGCCGCCCATGTCGAAGGACAGCACCTTGCTTTCGCCGAGACGCGCCGCGATCTGCGCCGCGAAAATGGCGCCGCCGGCAGGACCGGATTCGACGAGACGCACCGGAAAGCGCCGCGCCGTCTCGATCGAGGTGACACCGCCGCCGGAGGTGACGAGATAGATCGCGCCGCGGTACTGCTCGACCTGCAAGGCGTCGGACATGCGGGCGAGATAACCATCGATCAGCGGCTGCACATAGGCGTTGGCTACCGCCGTCGATGTCCGCTCATATTCGCGGATCTCCGGGCACACCGCGGACGATACGGTCACGGAAATGCCGGGCATCTCCTCACTGATGATCGCGGCCGTGCGGCGCTCGTGCTCGGGATTGGCGTAGGAGTGTAGGAAGGCGACCGCGACGCTCTCGACGTTCAGCGCGCGCAATCTTGGCGCGAGCGCACGCACCGCCGCTTCGTCCAGCGGGAGGCGGACGGCACCGTGGGCGTCGATACGCTCCGGCACCGTGAAGCGCAGGGACCGCGGCGCCAACGGCTTCGGCTTGTCGATGGAGAGGTCATACTGGTCGTAGCGGCTCTCGGTGCCGATATCGAGCACGTCGCGAAAGCCCTCGGTCGCGATCAGCGCCGTCTTCGCGCCGCGACGCTCGATGATGGCGTTGGTCGCGAGCGTTGTGCCGTGAATGAAGACGTCGATGTCGCTGATATGGGCACGCGCATCAGCAAGAATGAGCCGCATGCCATCGAGCACCGCCTGTTCGGGCCGCTGCGGCGTCGTCAGCAATTTGCGCGTCTTGCGATCCTGCCCCACGTCCAGCACGATGTCGGTGAACGTGCCACCGATATCAACGGCAAGCCGCACCTCGGCTCCCTCAAGCATTCCAAATTCTCCGTGCTGATCGTCAAGACTGAGGACAAAAGCGCAGCAATTTCCATGCCATGGGCGACAGGAACATGCTGCGTCCAGCTATTCTGCTTGGCACCCATGCAATAGGCAAGGCGTGTTCGCAGCCCGCGCGATCAGAGCAGGAATGCAAGCGCCGCTTCGCAGCGCTCCTATCGACGCGCTCGTTCTTTACTGAAGATTGTATCCGTGCTTATTCTCGCGCGGCAGCCATTCCCAGGAGTGACTTGCATGCCGGACGACGTTTCGCTCGAGGAGCGCAAATTCCTTTTCGAACAGCAACGATGGCAGGATGAGCTTCCGCTGAAGAGGTTGGAGCTCGAACAGAAACTGCACGAAAATGGCTGGTTCGCCCGCGCGTTTTCTCCGCTGACGACGACGTTGATGGCAGGCGTTCTGACGATATTCGGTTCGGTGGTGGCGACCACCCTGCAGACCCGCAATTCGCTGGAGCTGGAAAACAGGAAATTCGAGAGCAACAAACAGCTGGAAACCCAGAAACAGGAGCGCGAACTGATCCTGAAGATGGCCAGCGTCGGCGACGTCGATCAATCCAGAAAGAACATTCGATACCTCGCCGAAACCGGGCTCATTACCGACAAAGCTCTGGTGGAAAAGATCCTTGCGAGAACGGATGCTCCCGTTCTCCCCGCGCCGAACGGAGCAACTTTCCCTGTTCCAGACTCGCTGTCTCGGAGGCTTTCGCCGAGAGCGCTGGAAATGATAGCGAGTTTTGAGGTCAATAGCCGCGAGAACTACCAAAAAACCTATACGCACCCGAAATGGGTCGGCGGAAACAACGGTGTCACCATCGGGATCGGTTATGACTTGGGCTCCGTATCTCCAAATCAGTTCAATCAGGACTGGGGCCGCTTGCTTCCCGCGTCAGACCTCGATCGGTTGACCGTAGCCGCGTCGATCAAGGGGCCGGCTGGCCGTGATCTCGCGACCAGCTTGCAAGACATCTCAATCAATTGGGACGATGCGGTGGCTGTGTTTGGCAAGCAAATCGAGCGCTGGTCCGCTTCTGTTGACGCTCGCCTGCCGAATGCACGCGAGCTGCCCCCCGATTCCTACGGAGCGATTCTATCGATCGCGTACAACCGAGGGCTCTCCTTTGACGCTCAAGGACCACGTTACGCCGAAATGCGTGCCATCAAGGACCTGATCGAGAAGCGCCAGTTCGACAAAATTTCCGACCAGATCCGGGCCATGAAGAACCTCTGGCCTGATGTCCCGGGCTTGCAACAGCGCCGGGAGCGGGAAGCGATCCTTTTTGAACAGGGCCTTTCCTCGTCGGCAGGCAAGGATCCGTCACTGCAATCCGAGAACGCCGTCAAGTAGCGAGATTTCAGCTGACATCAAAGCCGTTCCAGCTTGAGACCTGGCGTGTGATCAGAGCAGGAATGCAAGCGCCGCTTCGCAGCGCTCCTCGACCTTCAGCGTGAGGAGATCATCGGCGCGGGTGCGTCCGAGATTGACCGCAGCGATCGGGATTTGCCGGTGCGCGGCAGCCTGCACGAAGCGGAAGCCGGAATAGACCATCAATGATGAGCCAACGATGAGCATGGCGTCGGCCTGCGCCAGATGATCCTGCGCGGTAGCGACCACGTCGCGCGGGACGTTCTCGCCGAAGAACACGACATCGGGCTTGAGGACGCCGCCGCAGGCCCCGCAGGCAGGCACATTGAACGACGAAAAATCCGCATGCTCCAGGTCGGCGTCACCGTCGGGCGCATCGGCGGCATCGAGCGTCAACCATTCCGCATTGGCGTGGCCGAGCGTCTCCTGGAATTCGCTCCGCGGCGTCTTCTGGCCGCAGCCCATGCAGCGGACCAGATCGAGCCGGCCGTGCAGGTCGATCACCTGGCGGTGGCCGGCGGATTGATGCAGCCGGTCGACGTTCTGGGTCAGCAGCATTCCGCAACGCCCGCTCGCCTCGAGCCGGGCGAGCGCGTGATGCGCATCGTTCGGCCTCGCCTGGCCGAACCGCCGCCAGCCGATCAGGCTGCGCGCCCAATAGCGCCGACGCGTATGCTCTTCCGACATGAAAGCCTGGAAGTTCACCGGCTGGGTCCGCTTCCAGTTGCCGTGACTGTCGCGATAATCGGGAATGCCAGAATTGGTGCTGCAGCCAGCACCGGTCAGCAAGAACAGACGTTCGTGCCGGCCGACGAAATCCTGGAGCGGATGATTTGCCAGCGGATCATTTGCCATGACGCAGATGTAGTCCGCGCAGGCGGGTTTTGCCAGATCACCGCTGTTCGGACCGGTCGAATCCCGCAATCAGCTTCACGAGCTCGCTCTGCCGCGCCGTACCGGTCTTGCGGAAGACGTTGTGGAGGTGTGTCTTGACGGTCGCCTGCGTCAGCCCGAGCAACTCGGCCAGCGCCTTGATCCCGCTCACCCTCATGACGGCGTCGATCAGGCGGACCTCGCTTGCGGTGAGCCTGTAGAGTTTTGCAAGCGCCTCCAGCGGCGGCGGGCTTGCCGGCGAGGCCTTGCGCACGAACACCGCGGCAACCGCGGAATACAGCGCGCCGGTACGCCGCCGGTCCCCCGAGGTCAACGGCAGCACGTTGGCAAACCAGCGGCCTTGCGAGGTCCCGAGCGGAATCGAGCCGCCGCTGTCTGTCGGCATGTTGCCGTTCTCCGCGGCGACAAGCGCTTCGCGCAACGCGCGCTGAGCGTCGAGGGCAACAGCGAACAACGTTCCGTTTCTTTCCGTGAGCAGCGCAGCCTCGTCCAGCATCGCGCGTCCGGGCGCGTTGGTGAAGGCGAGACGTCCGTTGGGACCAACCAGAAAGACGGCGGCCGTGACGCTGTCAAGCGTCTGGGTCAACACCGCCTGTGTCGCCCTGTTCTGATCGAACAGCCGGCCAATCGAGACCGCGCGCTGGAAGTGCGGCACGATCAGCGCAAACCGGCTGCGGGCGTCAGCGTCGGCGAGACCGTCTTTCTCATGCATCCGGACACTGACGATCGATGAATAGGTTGCGCCCTTCTCCAGATTCGACCCGAGCGCATCGATCATGCCCTGCGGCTTCATCCACTGTTCGTAGAAGCGCGTCGCCACCATCTCCTCGAAGGGGACGAAGTCGGTTGATGCATAGACGAGACCAGCCTCGCAGAAAGTGGCCGCTGGAAAGCATGGGTTCAAGGCGAGATATTTCTCGAGATAGAGCTTTGTGTAGTCCGGCTCCTCATTGAAGAGGTGCAGCACTGCGGTTTGTTCGGTGGCCGCGTCATGCCAGAACAGGGCGCCGGAGGAACCGCCGACAAACAGGCAGGCCTGTTCGAGGGCGCGCGGCCACAAGGCGGGATCGAGCGCGGCGTCGTAAATCAGGCCGATCAGCTCTGAAAGCAGAGCGGCTTCGGATATCACGGCCGGCTCTCCGACATGTCGAACAACAGATTCGGCATCCGCACCTCGTCCCTCATTGAGTCGGGACCAGGGGCTGTTTCGCAGGCGCGCCCGGCTTAGGCGGGGCGGATTGCTTCTGTGAGACGACCGCCTTGCCAGGCCCAGCTTCAGGAGCGGCGGGCGCCACCGGTGCGGACTGCCCCACCGACAATGACACGCCGAACACACGCCATTGTCCTTCGACCGGCGCGAACATCAGTTCGAAATTCACCTGGGATGGCACCGACGGAAAAAATCCTGCCATGTGCAGGAGCCCGTTCGGCTCGATCTGCGGCAGCAGCGACAATTGCGGATCGATCACGGCAAGGCCGGAGAGATCGAGCTTGTCGCCGCGCTGCTTGGCGAAGATCTCCGCAAGCTTTGCGGCGGTGTTGATCTGGAAGCCGGGCGCACCGAGATCGCGCAGCACGGTGTAGTTCCCGGTCTTGTTGGCATGGTCGAGCGCAAGCAGCGTCGAGCGGATCAGCATCAGCACGCCGTTGCGGTCGATATTGGCGGGTTTGGCCGCCTGCTGCTGCGACGGAGGCGTCTGGTGGGGCTGCGGCGGCGTCTGCTGCGCAGAGGTCGTCACCGCCCCCAGGATCAAAAGACCGGCAATCGGGAGACCAAGGCCCGCGCTCAACCAACGCAGCGTCATGACGAACGGGTTCTTCCTACCACTGGATCGAGACAGCACCACGTCCACCTGCAACGCTGCGCTCGAGTCCAATGCCGCCGCCGGCATTGGCGATAATAGCATAGCTCTTGCCGTCATAGAGCAGTGCCGTTGCACCGACCGCAAACGCGTTGGCGCCCTCGAAATTGCCGTAGCCGGCCGAGAGCGCGAACTTGCGCCCCTGTTGCAGCGCCGGCATCGAGCCGGCCGCGAGCGCGACCGCGGTCCCGCTGCGGGCTTCGAGCCGGTTGTCCATCACTTGCGACTGCAAGGAGGTCACCTGCGACTGCAGTGAGGCGATGTTCGCCGGATTGAAGCTCGACGTTGCCAGATTGCCGGCCGCGTCGGTCGTCACGAAGGACACCGGTCCACTCTGTGCCGCCAGGCTCGCCGCCGAGGCGACGCCGGCCATGCGATAGGTGTTGCTGGCGGTCCCGATCGCGACCTGGTTGGCAGCGGTTGCTGTCGCACCGGAGCCGATGGCGGTGGAGTTCGAGAATCCCGCGGTGGCGCCAGAACCGATTGCCGTTGCGCTCGCGGCAGACGCAGTGCTGCCCTGTCCATAGGCCGCCGCGCCGGCAGCGGTAGCGTTGCTGCCAGCGCCGATTGCGGTGGCATTGGATGCCGACGCAACAGCACCGTTGCCGAATGCGGAACTGCCGGCGGCGGCACTTGCCTTTGCCCCATCGCCAACGGCGGTGTTGCCGAGCGCCGCCGCCGAATCAGCGCCGACGGCAATCGATCCGGTCGAAACTGCACCGGTGCCGATGGCAATCGCATTTGCGCCCGTGCCGGCGGTTGCGCCGTCGCCGATCGCGACAGCGCTCGTCCCGGTGGCGTGGGAGTTGTTGCCGGCCGCGAAGGAATTGCCGCCGCTTGCGGTCACCGCGCTGCCCACCGCAGTCGAGTTGGTGTTGCTGGCGTTCGCGGCGTTCCCGATGGCTGTGGATGAAGCGCCCCCTGAGGAACTGCTGAGGCCGATCGCAACCGACCCAAATCCGCCCGACGTTGCGCCCGTTCCGAGAATACCGTCGCCGCCCCCGATCGCGACGCTGTAGTTTCCGAGCGAACTGGGAGCGCTGCCGGCGTCGCCACCCGCGCCAATTGCCGTACTCCACCTGCCGGCACCGGCCGCCGTGCTGTTGGAGTTGGTACCGATGCTGGTGATGCCCTGGTTAACCGTTGATTTCGCGGCATTTGTGCCCATCGACACGCCGAAGTCGTTGGCCACCGCGTCATGGCCCACCGCGGTCGCACTGTCGTTAAGCGCAATTGCGTGGTCGCCAAAGGCGGTGGATAGCTGGTCGGCTCGGGTATTATCGCCGACTGCGATCCCGTTGGAGCCGGGAGTCCCTTGGGCCGAGCAGGTGCCCACGAAAGAGCTTCCATTGGAATAGCACTGGGCGGCGGCCGGAGACATTCCGAGGAACAAGGCCATAGCCGTGAGAACCGCCAGGTTGACCAACGCCGTGATCATGCGAGGAGCGTTGCGGTCAATGCGGGGCGACGAGCGGTGCAAGCTACCCCGATCAGTCGCTCCCGGTTGCGGACAACTGACCGGCATCTTCTCGCTCTCCACTGATCCAAGCTGCCGCAACTGTGGGACAGGGCCACGGACGGGACATCAACCGTTCGGTTGAGTTCGCTCGCGCGTGCGACGCCGACAGCCCGCTTTTTTCCGACTGTTGCTGGATTGCATCGCGAAAAGTCTCGACGATGAGCGTCGGCGCCGCAGGCAGACCGCGAGAACTGCAAGGACGCTCGTGATCTTTGCTAGCTCGCCCAGTTGTCCCGAAACTCAGGAAACAGCGTCAGGCCTCCGCAGGCATAGACGGTCTGCCCGGTGATGTAACTGGCATCGTCCGACGCGAGGAAGGCGAACACGGCGGCGATCTCTTCCGGTGTGCCGACACGGCCCAGCGGAATGTGGCTGGTGACCACTCCCCGCTTTTCCGGATCGCCGGTCCAGGCCGCGTTGATCGGCGTGTCGATCGCGCCGGGACCCACCGCATTGACGCGAATGCCACGGCCGGCGAATTCCAGTGCCAGCGTGCGCGTCAGATTGGCCATGCCGCCCTTGCTGATCGAATAAGCCAGATAGCCGGGTTTTGGGATGATCTGGTGCACACTCGAGCAGTTGATGATGCTGCCGCCTGCGCCGCGCGCGACGAAATGCGCGAGCGCCTTCTGGGCGCAGAACACGGCGCCGTTGAGATTGACGTCGATGATGCGGCGGTAGGTCTCGATGTCGAGCGCTTCGCTCGGCGATTCCCGCTGGAAGCCGGCATTGTTGACGAGGCAGTCGAGGCGCTTCCAGCGCGCCAGAATCGTCTCGAACATCGCGGCGACGTCTTGTTCATTGCCGACATCGGCCTTGACGATGATGTGATCGAGCCTGCCGTGGCCGCGATCACCCGATGCCGTCCGCACGAGCGCGAGTGTCTCCTCAGCCCCTTCAGCGTGACCGAAATAGTTGATGGCGACGGTCGCGCCTTCCTGGGCAAGCCGGATGGCGACGGCGCGGCCGATGCCTTGGGAGGCGCCGGTCACCAGCGCGTACTGGCCGACAAGTCGCGAGTGAAACGAGGTCGAGCGATCGGTTTGTGGCATGGGTCCTCTCCGGGATGCTCTGATCAGCGACGGAACCGGCTTTTTGTTCCATCCCTCAGCGCATCGCTGCGATTCATTCGACGCGGCGCGCGAATGGCGAAATCAGGATCTGGTACAGGATGATGGCGCCAAAGGTTGCGGTGCCGATCCCGCCGATCGTGAAGGCGCCGAATTTGAGCGTGAGGTCGCCGGCGCCTGCGGTGAGCGCGACCGCCACGGTGATCAGGTTTGCCGGACTTGAGAAGTCGACCTTGTTCTCGACCCAGATCCGGCCGGCCATCGCGGCGATCAATCCGAACAGCACGATCGAGAGCCCACCGATGACAGGACCCGGGATCGACAAGATCAGCGCGCCGAATTTCGGCGAGAAGCCGAGCACGATCGACACCACCGCCGCGAAGGCAAACAGCAAGGTCGAATAGACCTTCGTCGCGGCCATGACGCCGATGTTCTCGGCATAGGTGGTAACGCCGGTGCCGCCGCCGCAGGCCGCCACGATGGTCGCGAGGCTGTCGGCGAGCAAGGCGCGGCCGAGATAGTCATCGAGGCTCCGGCCCGTCATGGCGCCGACGGCCTTGATGTGACCGAGGTTCTCGGCGACGAGAATGATCGCAACCGGCGCAATTAGGACGATCGCATCGGTCTGGAAGGTCGGCGTGGTAAAACTCGGCAGGCCGATCCACGGCGCAGCCGCAAGCGGGGTGAAGTCAATCGGCTTGCCGAAGCCGAGGCCGTTCGCGAACAGCAGGTACAAGAGATAACCGCCAATCGCGCCGAGGATGATCGGCAGGCGGCGCCACAGGCCCGGTGCGCCCACGGCAACCACGCCAACAATCAGAACTGTCGCAAGCCCGATTGCTGTGTCGAACGCATTGGCGCTCACGGCCTTGACCGCCACGGGCGCGAGGTTGAGACCGATCGCGGCGACCACAGCGCCGGTGACGGCCGGCGGCAACAGCTTCTCGACCCAGCCAACCCCGGACCACATCACGATCAGCGCGATCACGCCGTAGAGGACGCCGGCCCCGACGATGCCGCCAAGCGCAACTGACAGGTTCGGGTTCGGCCCTTGCCCGGCGTAGCCGGTGGCGGCGATGACCACCGCGATGAACGCGAAGCTCGATCCGAGATAGCTCGGCACGCGTCCCGCGACCATGACAAAGAAGATCAGCGTGCCGATGCCGGAAAACAGCACCGCAACATTGGGATCGAACCCCATTAGCAACGGCGCGATGATCGTCGAGCCCGACATTGCGACGCAATGCTGGAGACCGGAGACGACGGTCTGGCCAAGCGGCAGCCGCTGCTCGGGCATGATCACGCCGGAGGACTTCAGAGTCCAACGCGGAAAATAGCCTTGCGCTCGCTGTTCGGAGCCCGTTGCAATCGGCATGTTCCCCCCCAGTTGCGGTGCAGCGACCGATCTTCGTGCGAACAGACAAAAATGTGATTGTCGCTTCTGCGGCGGCCATCACATGATGCAAATCAAACAAGATCAATACGTTCCGGGGCCTATTCTATGACACAGATTGCGATCCAGCCAGCCATCCACCGCCGGCACCAGCCCTGGTACAAGATCCTCTACATCCAGGTGCTGATCGCGATCGCGCTCGGGGTGCTCATCGGCTATTTCTATCCCGATCTCGGCAAGGCCCTGAAGCCGCTCGGCGACGGTTTCATCGCGCTGATCAAGATGATGATCGCGCCGGTGATCTTCTGCACGGTGGTGCACGGCATCTCCTCGATGGGCGACCTCAGGCGCGTTGGCCGGGTCGGGCTGAAGTCGCTGATCTATTTCGAGACGGTCTCGACCGTCGCGCTCGCGATCGGCCTTCTGGTCGGCGAGGTGCTCCAGCCCGGACACGGCTTCAACATCGATCCCGCCACGATCGACCCGAAATCGGTGGCGACCTACGTCACCAAGGCCAAGGAAGAAGGCATCGTCGCCCATCTGCTGGCGATCATCCCCGACAGCTATCTGGGCGCCATCGCACGTGGCGATCTGTTGCAGGTGCTGCTGATCTCGATCCTGTCGGGCTTCGCCATCGCCTTTCTCGGCAAGGCCGGCGAGCCCATCGCCGAGGCGATCGACAAGGCCGCAAAGATGTTCTTCGGCATCATCCGCATCATCGTGCGCGTCGCCCCGATCGGCGCGTTCGGCGCAATGGCCTTCACCGTCGGCGCCTACGGCCTTGGTTCGCTGCTCAACCTCGCAGCCCTGATCGGCACGTTCTATCTCACCAGCATGCTGTTCGTGCTGGTCGTGCTGGGGGCGATCGCAAGGCTCGCCGGCTTCTCTATCCTGCGCTTCATCGCCTACATCAAGGATGAGCTCCTGATCGTCCTCGGCACCTCGTCGTCAGAAACGGTGCTGCCGCAGATGATCCAGAAGATGGAGCATCTCGGCGCCTCGCGTTCGGTGGTCGGCCTCGTGATTCCGACCGGTTACAGCTTCAACCTCGACGGCACCAACATCTACATGACGCTGGCGACGCTGTTCCTGGCGCAGGCGACCAATACCCATCTGACCATCTGGCAGGAGCTCGGCATTCTCGGCATCGCCATGATCACCTCGAAGGGCGCCTCGGGCGTGACCGGGGCAGGCTTCATCACGCTCGCGGCCACGCTCTCGATCGTGCCCGACATCCCGATCCAGTCGATCGCGATCCTGGTCGGCATCGACAAGTTCATGAGCGAGTGCCGCGCGCTGACCAATCTGATCGGTAACGGCGTCGCCTGCGTCGTCATCAGCATCTCCGAAGGCGAGCTCGACCGCGACGCGCTGCACGAGGCCATGGCCCATCCGCTGGAGATGGGTGAGGCGCTTGAACCGGGCGGCAGCGCCGCCTCCTAGGCCGGACGCAGGTTTGGCGGCGTCCGGTTCCAACGCGGTAGTTTCCCGGAGTGGTAAATTGGCGCAACGCGAGTCACAACTGCTGCGTTGGGATCACGGATTGATACTCATCTTTTTCCACCCGACGCGCTGGGGGCAGGGCGTCGGGTTTTTGTTAATCAACGATGGGCAGCCGATTTAGCCGGCCAGTTCGACCCTGCGCGTGATCCCGATCGCCTGCAAGAACGCCTCGTCATGACTGACGACGAGCAGCGCGCCGTCATAGGCCCTCAGACCTGCTTCCACGGCTTCGATGGATTCAATGTCGAGATGATTGGTCGGCTCGTCGAGGATCAGCAGGGACGGCGGCGTCGCACCGCCCAGCACGCAGGCAAGGCCGGCGCGAAACATCTGCCCGCCGCTCAAATGTCCAACGATCTGCAAGGCGGCATCGGCGCGAAACATGAACCGGGCCAGCGCGGCATGGCATTCATTTGCACCCGCCTTCGGATGGAAGCGCCCAAAATTGTCCAGGATGGAGATCGCGGGATCGAGCAGACTGACCTTCTGATCGAACAGCGCAAGATCCGGCTTGACCCGCACGGTGCCGGAGAGCTGATGCAACTCGCCGGCGACGAGTTTCAGCAGCGTCGTCTTGCCTGAGCCGTTGGGCCCGACGATTGCCACGCGCTCCGGACCGACGATCGCGAGCGATAGATCGCGCAAGACTTCCCTATCCGGCCCATAGCCGGCGCTGACGCGATCGAGCCAAACCACCTCCCTGCCCGTCGGCAGCCGGGTCGAGGGCAATTTCACCGACAGCGGCTGAAGAATCTCGATGCGTCGGCGCGCCGTATCGACGGCCTCGAGCGCATCCGCGCGCCGCCGCTCGGCGATCTGCGCGTTCTTGCCGCCGGTGTCTTCACTACGGTCCTTGCGCGCGCCGGCCAGGATGCGCGGTATGTCGCCCTTGGCGCGCTTCTTCTTGCCCCCGCTGTCCTTGCGCGCTTTCCTCTCCGCGGCCTCCTGAGCCCTGCCGTCGATCTCGGACAGGCGCCTCTGGGCATGCGCGAGGTCGTGCCTGACAGCCGCAAGCGCAAGGGCTTTCTGCTCGCAATAACTGCTCCAATTGCCGCCGTATCGCGCGGCTCCGAGCGACGTCAGCTCGACGATCGCATCCATGGTTTCGAGCAGGCTCCGATCGTGGCTGACGACAATCGCCCCACCGCGCCAGGAGGCAAGGAAATCGATCACCGCCTTGCGTCCCTCCCGATCGAGATTGTTGGTGGGCTCGTCGAGCAGCAGGAAGTCCGGCTCCGCAAAGATCAGCGCGGCGAGACGAACCCGCGTGACCTGCCCGCCCGACAGGCGGTCGAGCTCGATCTCCGGAGCGACGTCGAACCCGACACGCGCAAGGGCGGACGTAAGCCGTGTTTCGAGGGTCCAATCGACCTCGGAAACCTCCTCGGCCGAGGCGTCTCCGCGCTCGGCACGGCGAAGAAGATCGAGCGCGGCTCGCGCACCGAACAGGTCGATCACCTTCGCGCCCGCAAGCGGCTGGATGTTCTGGCGTAGCAGACCAACTGTTCCGTTGATGGCAACGCGCCCCGACGGAGGAATGTGCTCTCGCGAAATCGACGCAAGCAGCGTCGACTTCCCGACGCCGTTGCGACCGACGAGGCCGGTCCGCTCGGCTCGGAACGTCAGATCGATATTGGAGAAAAGACAGCGGCCGTCAGGTGTGGACAGCGACAGGTTGGACAGGATGATGGAAGCAGGCATGGAATTCCCCGTGAGCAAGGCAGGTCGGCTTTGCGGTCGGGGTAAAATCCATGGCTCTCGAATATCCTGTTTGAGGAGCTCTCTAACTAATCTCATCGAAGGGCGAGATCAAGGCGAGGCTCGCAGGGAGGGCGGCGCGCGGAGCGTTGACGTGCCCCACTGGCCTGCGCGATCAGCCCTTGAGCGCGGTGACCACGACCTCGATCAGCGCGCTGCCGCCGAGATCGGCGACACCGACGGTGGCGCGGGTCGGCAGATTGTCGCCGAAGAACTCAGTCCAGACCGCGTCCATCTCCTTCTTCTTGGAAAGGTCCGTGACGAAGATCGAGGTGCTCACGACGCGCGACTTGTCGGTACCCGCTTCCTTCAGATAGCCGGCGATCTTGCCGAGGATGTTGCGGGTCTGCTCGCCCATCGACTCCGAGGTGTCGTCGGCGATGGTGCCGCCAATGAAGACGAAGCCGTTGGCTTCGACGGCGCGGTGCATGATGGGCGTGCGGATGCTGCGGATAATGCTCATGATGTCCTCTTTTGCTAGAGCGTGGAAGGATGGAAACGGTCGATGCCGAGATCGCCGATGCGAGTCTGGGTGCCGCCGTTGACGATCAGCTCCGCCATGACGGCGCCCGCGCCGGGGCCGAGCTGGAAACCGTGCAGCGAAAAACCGAACTGGTGATAGAGGCCCTTGTGCCGGCTGCTCGGTCCAAACACGGGCAGATCGTCCTTGGTCTTGGCCTCGATGCCGGCCCAGGCGCGGACGATCGTCGCGCTGCGCATGACCGGGAACAGCTCGAACACGGTGCGGGCGCTGGTCGCGAGGCTCTTCCAGTCCAGCACCGTCTCGTTTCGATCCTGATAGGGCGTTGCCAGATGGCCACCGCCGATCAGCACCGTGCCGTTCTTGAATTGCTTGAAGGAGAGCTTGCGGCCGCGCAGGATCACGACTGGATCGATGAAATGCGGCACGCGCGAGGTGATCATCAGCATCGGCGCCACGGTCTCGACCGGAACGGGCTCACCGAGCGCGGCTGCAATGGTCCCGGCCCAGGCGCCGGCGGCATTGACGAGCACCGGCGCGGCAAAGCTCTCGGCGCCGACATCGACATGCCAGAGACCATCGGTGTGCCGGATGTTCGTGGCGGCAATGCCCTCGCGAACGGTCGCACCGAGCTGCCCCGCCTTGCGCCGGAACGCCGTCGTCGCCTGCGCAGGATTGGCCGCACCGTCGCGGCGCGAGACCACGCCGCCGGGACAGCTCTCGGCGACCGCGGGTACGAGGCGCCGCAACTCGGCCGCATCGATCAGCTCCTCGTGGGTGAAGCCGAGCACGTTGAGCTCGGCCACACGTGCACGGCAGACCGCGAGTTCCTCCTCGTTCTCGGCGACGAGGACCTGGCCATAGCTCTCAAAGCTGCAATCGTCGTCGAGGAGATCGGTGATCTTCTCCCAGATTCCCATCGAGCGGATCGAAAGCGGGATTTCGGGGATGTGCCGCGCCAGCTGGCGCACGCCACCGGCGTTGACGCCGGAGGCGTGGCGGCCAGCATAGTCCTTCTCGATCAGCACCGGTTTCAGGCCGGCGAGACACAGATGCAGCGCAGTCGAGCACCCGTGGATGCCGCCGCCCACGACGATCGCATCCACGTTTTTCGTCATCCGCGCACCACCGCCTTGATGTCGTCTTCGCTCTTCGGAACCGCGGCAAGCTCGGCGAGCGTGATCGGCTTGACCGGCGCGCGCAGCCGGTAATAGCCGATCTCCTGCGGGCTCTTGCCCCGCGCCTGCGCCATCAGCTCGGTGACGGTGAGGCCACAGAGCCGGCCCTGGCACGGACCCATGCCGGTGCGGCGATAGGCCTTGAGCTGGTTCGGCCCGGTCGCGCCGATCGCGACGGCATCGAGAATATCCTTTGCGGTGACCTCCTCGCAGCGACAGGCGATGGTGTCGCCCGCTGGAATGCGAAACTGCGGCGCCGGACGGAACAATGTGTCGAGAAAAACGCGGCCACGTTCGGCCTTGGCGAGATCGGCGCGGAGGCTCGCCATCGGCGCAAGTTTTGTGGCAGCCGCAGGCGCCAACGCCTCCACTGCCGCGCGCGCCGCGATGCGGCCGCGCACCACGGCTGCGCTCGCCCCGCCAATGCCGGCGCCGTCGCCGGCGATCGCAATACCGGCGACCGACGAATTGCCGCCGGCATCGAGCACCGGAGACCAGCACAATTGCAGATCATCCCAGCGATGCTCGATTCCGGCCGCCATCGCCAGATTGACGTTGGGCACGACGCCCTGGTGCAGCAGCAAGAGATCCGCAGGAATGGTCTCGCGTTTGCCGCCGGCGACATAGCTGACGTTCGCGAGCTGGCCGTCACCAGAGGCCGCAAGCTCGCTGACGCGTGAGACGACCTGCACCTTCGCCTTCACCTCACCGATCATCGACAGGCCCTTGGCGAAATAGGGCGAGGTCAGGAAAGCGAAGGCGTGGGGGAGTGCGGCGAAATAGTTTCCGCGCTCGGTGGTGTCGAGAATGCGATCGATGCGACCGCCGAGACGCAAGATCTGCGCGGCGAGCAGCCAGAGCAGCGGCCCCTGCCCTGCAATCACGGTACGGCCATCCGGCACCAGGGCCGATGATTTCAACATCGTTTGCGCGGCGCCCGCGGTCATCACGCCCGGCAGCGTCCAGCCGGGAATGGGGAACGGCCGCTCCAATGCGCCAGTCGCGAGGATCACGCGCTTGGCCTTTACGAACGCGGACGCGCCGCCGACCGAGACGGCGATGTCGAGGTTGCGGTCGAGGCTCCAGACGGTGGCGCGGTGGATGACCTCGGCGTTGCCTGCGCGTAGCGCCCGCACGAGATCGGCGCCCACCCAATAGTCAGCGCCGAGCTGATCGCGCTCGGTCACCGGTGTCGAGGCGATGGCGCGGAACACCTGGCCGCCGGGCCCGATATTCTCGTCTAGCAGCAACGTCGACAGGCCGGCTTCGGCGGACGTCGCAGCAGCGGCGAGGCCGGCAGGCCCGGCCCCTATCACCACGACGTCGTATTCTTCGCGCTTGGGAGCCACATTCATTTCCCGATCTCCCGCTTGCCCTTCTGAATCTCGATCTGCATGCCCTGGGTGACCGGCACCAGGCAACCCTGTCGGTTGCCGACGCCGTCGATGGTGACGAGGCAGTCGAAGCACACGCCCATCATGCAATAGGGCAAACGCAGCGCGCCGCTCACCGCGGTCGAACGGCGTGCATCGCAGCTCGAGGCCAGCAGCGCCGCAGAGACGGTGTCGCCCTGCCGCGCGGCGACGGCAACGCCATCGACGAAGATTTGCACCGGTGGCCGCTTGTCCTGCTCGGATCGTTTGAACATCCTGGCTCCTTCAATATCCCTAGTAGCCGCTGTTGTTCGCGGCACCGGCGGCGCCAAAACGGCTGGCCGAGAACGCGCCGACCAGCTCCGGCTCGAGCGCGCCCTGCTCGACCATCCGCGCGATCTCGAAAGCGTGGTTGGAGGCGAGCGTCACGCCGGAATGGCAGCAGGCGACGAAGGCGCCGGGATGCGTCTCCGACTGGTCGTAGATCGGAAAGCCGTCCTGCGGCATGACGCGGATGCCGGCCCAGCTCCTGACCACGTTGAGCCGCGCGAGATGCGGAAACATGCGCTGGGCGCGATCGGTCATCACGGCGCTGATCGAATGCTTCATCGTACGATCGTCGAGCTCGTCTTCCTTGCTGTCACCGATCATCACCGTGCCTTCGTCGGTCTGGCGGATCGTGGTCAGCGGATGCGGCAGGAACGGCATGGTGCGCTCGGTCACCACGATCTGGCCACGGGTCGGGCCCATCGGGGCGTAGAGACCGACCATCGGCGCCAGCGTCTGGTTGGCATTGCCGGCGGCGAGCACGATCTTGGCGGCACGGAGCTCGCCCTGCGGCGTCGTCAGGCGGAATTCACCGCCGCTCTGGCTGATCGCCGAGACCGGACGCTCCGGAAGATAATCGATGCCGAAGGCCTTGAAGCCGGTGTGGAACGCACGAAACGTGCGCAGCGAATTGACGTGACCGTCGAGTGGACAGAAGCTGCCGCCCGATACCTCAGGCCCGATCAGCGGCAGCACCTTCTTGACCTCGGAGGCCGGCAGCATCTCCATCTTGTAGTCGGCGGCGCCTGTCTGGTTGTGCATGCGCTTGACCAGCTCGGTGCGCTGGCCGAATTCGTCCTCGCCGAGCGTGAGATGAAAGCCGCCATTCTGCTGAAGAGAGACATCCAAGCCAGTCTGCTGCTTCAACTCGGATGCGAGCCGGCCCCACGCCTGCGACGCCTGCACCGTCCACACCGTATAGGCCGGCATGCCGAGGCCCTTGCTCTGCACCCAGACCAGCGCAAAGTTGGCACGCGAGGCGCGCTTGGTGATGTCGCCTTCGTCGAGCACGGCGACGCGTCTGCCGAGCCTCCCGAGGCCCCAGGCGATGGCGGAGCCGAGCAATCCGCCGCCGACGACGGCGACGTCATAATCTGTTCGCATGGATTCTCCTATCGCCCTGTATCGCCCTTGCCGGCGAGCACGCGGTCGAGCCCGTAGAAGCGGTCGAGCAGAATGAGGGCGGTCATGGTGATCGCGATCACGCAGGCCGAAACCGACGTCACCAGCGGATCGATGTTGTCCTGGATGTACAGAAACATGCGCACCGGCAGTGTTTCGGTGCCGGGTGCCGCGAGGAAGACGGTCATGGTGAGATCGTCGAAGGACTGGATGAAGGCGAGCGCCCAGCCGCTGATGACGCCGGGCAGGATCAGCGGCAAGGTCACGCGGCGGAACAGCGTCCAGCCGTCGGCGCCGAGCGAGATCGCCGCCATCTCGACCGAAAGGTCCATGCCGGTCGCCGCCGCCAACGTCAGCCGCAGCGCGAACGGAAACACGATGATGACATGCGCGATGATCAGCGCGGCAAAGCTGCCGCCGAGGCCAGCCGAGGTGAAGAAGCGCAGGAATGCGATGCCGAGCACGACATGCGGGATCATGAGCGGCGACAGGAACAGTGCCGCCAGTGCGTCTCGGCCGCGGAACCGATAGCGCGCGATCGCGAGCGCCGCAGGCACTGCGAACAGCAGCGCCACGAAGGAGGACAGTGCGCCAAGGCCAAGACTGACCCAGAAAGCATGGACGAATTCGGGATAGTTGGCGATCGCCCTGAACCAGCGCAGCGAAAAACCGTTTGTCGGCAGCGACAAGAAGCCTTCAGGCGTGAACGCGACGAGGCAGACGACGAGGATCGGCGCCACCATGACGATGACGAAGATGGTGTGGAAGATCAGCGCGAGCGGCCCGTTCCGGCTCATCGGAACACCTCCGCGTAGCGGCGCTCGATCAGTGTGTTGCTGCCGACGACGATCAAGACCAGCGCGGCCAGCAGCAGCGTGGCGACCGCCGCACCCAGCGGCCAGTTCAGCGTGTTGAGGAATTCGTCATAGGCGAGCGTCGCCGCGACCTTGAGCCGGCGGCCGCCGATGATCGCGGGCGTCGCAAACGCACTGGCCGAGAGCGAGAACACGATGATCGCCCCTGACAGCACGCCCGGCATGATCTGCGGCATGATGATGCGGCGGATGATGGTCACAGGGCCGGCGCCGAGCGACATCGCGGCATTCTCGATCTGCGGATCGAGCCGCTGCAGCGCCGCCCACACCGACAGCACCATGAATGGCATCATCACATGCGCGAGCGCGATAACCATTCCGGTCTCGGTGAACATGAAGGGGATAGGCGCGCGGATCAACCCGGCCGACATCAAGAGCTTGTTGACGAGGCCGTTATTGCCGCCGAACAGCAGCGCCCAGCCGAGCGTGCGCGCCACCACGGAAATCAACAGCGGCCCCAGGATGACCAGCAGGAAAACGCTCTTCCAGCGTCCGCCCATGCGGTTGAGGATGTAGGCTTCGGGCGCACCGAGCACGGCCGTGAGCAGCGTGGTCAGGATCGCGATGCGAAACGTCCGCCCGAACATCTCGGCGTAATAGGGATCGGTGACGATCTCGTGCCAGTTCTTGAGGATGAAGACCGGCTCGATGCCCTTGTACTGGCCCCAATCGTGGAACGACAGCATCACGGTCATTGCGAGCGGAATCAGCAGCACGCCGACGAACAGCATCAAAGCGGGCGCGGTCAGCGCCCACGGCGCGCGTGCGTTTCGTTCCTCGGCGGAAGCGCTCATGCGACGCCCCTCACGCCCATGTCCTCCGGCCGCCAGGTGAGGTGAACTGCCTCGCCTTCGACCGGTTGCGATCGGCCGTCATTCTGGCGGATCACGGTCGCCGGGCCGCATTCGCTCTCGCACTGGAACAGCCAGTGATTGCCCTGGAAGATGCGCGTGACGATCTTTGCGCTGAGGCCTGCGTCGCCAAAGTCGATCCGCTCGGGGCGAATGCTGACGGTGACGGGACCGCTGCGCCCGGCAGGCGCAGGCGCGCTCCACGAGCCGGCGATCAGTCGCGCAGGCGCACTGGTCCGATCGATCGTCGCGGCAAAGTCGTTGGTCTTGCCCAAAAACTGCGAGACGAAGGCCGAGGCCGGCTTCTCATAGGTCTCCTGCGGCGTGCCGATCTGCTCGATCCGGCCCTGGCTCATCACCACGATGCGGTCGGACAGCGACATCGCCTCGTTCTGGTCGTGGGTGACGAGGATCGTGGTGGTGCCGATGGTGCGCTGGATCTGGCGCAGCTCGATCTGCATCTCCTCGCGCAGCTTGGCGTCGAGATTGGATAGCGGCTCGTCGAGCAGCAATACGCTCGGCTTGATCACCAGCGCGCGCGCCAGCGCCACGCGCTGCTGCTGGCCGCCGGACATGCGGCGCGGATGGCGATCCTCGTAGCCGGCAAGCCCGACCATCGCGAGCGCGGCGCGGACGCGCTCGGTCCGTTCGCCGCGCGGCACATTGCGCATCTCGAGGCCAAACGCGACATTCTCGGCCGCGGTCATGTGCGGAAACAGCGCGTAGCTCTGGAACACGATCCCAAGCCCGCGTTTGGCCGGATGGATCGCGGTCAGGTCCTTGCCTTCCAGCCGGATCGCGCCGCGGCTGGGATCGAGGAAGCCCGCGATCATCTGCAGGGTCGTGGTCTTGCCGCAGCCGGAGGGGCCGAGAAAGGAGACAAACTCCCCCTTCCCCACCGCGAGACTGAAGTCGTCGACGACAGTCTGCGCGCCGAATTGCTTGGCGACCCCTTCGAGCTCGAGATAGGCCATCGCACTGTCTCCGGTATGACCGATCAGCGCTCGACCTCGCGATTCCAGCGCTTGGTCCATTCCTCGCGCTTCTCGTTGATGACGGTCCAGTCCGGATTATAGAGCTTTGCCGCGCGCTCCCCGATCGGCGCCATCTTGCCGAGCTCGGGCGGGATGACCAGCGATTTCAGCACCGGGCCGTAGCCGTAATCCTTCAGCATCACGAGCTGGATCTTGGGTTCGAGCAGCATCTTGACGAAGCTGGACGCAAGCGGCGAGGCGTTCGGCTTGGTGATCGGACAGGCGGTGGTCAGCAGCGTCGCTGCGCCTTCCTTCGGGTAGACGAAGTCGACGGGGAAGCCGGTATTGGCAAAGCTCTGCACGCGGCCGGTGCCCCACACCGCGATTACAGCCTGGCCGGACTGAAACAGCTCGGTCATCTTGCCCGGCGACGGCTCATAGGCGAGCACGTTCGGATTGATCTGCTCCTTGAATATCTTGAAGCCGGAATCGACATTGGACTCGCCGCCACCGTTCATCTTCGACAGCATCACCAGCGCTTCGAGGCCATAGGTGTTGTTGATCGGCGGGATCACGAGCTGCTTGGCGTATTTCGTGTCCTTGAGATCGTTCCACGATGTCGGCGGCGCCCAGCCTTTTTCGGCAAACACCTTGGTGTTGTACATCAGGCCGGTCGCGACGATCCCGATGGCGACCGCACGATCGTCCTTGAAGCGGGCGGTGTCGTAGAGATCGGCCGGAAGTCCCTCGAGCTTGCCGCAGAAGCCGAGCTGGATCGCCTGGTACATCGGGCCGTCGTCGACGATGGCGACGTCAATCTGCTGATTGCCCTTCTGCGCCTGGAGCTTTGCCAGCGTGTCGGTGGAGTTGCCGGCGACGTACTCGACCTTGACGCCGTTCTGCTTCTCGAAGGCCGGGATCACCTCGTCACGAATGGTCTTCTCGAACGAGCCGCCATAGCCGGCGACATAGAGCGTTTTCTGCTGGGCCGAGGCCACCGAAGGGGCGGCAATGAGCGCCGCGATGCTGACCGCTGTCAGAAGGCGAAAAGTCTTCATGTGGTCCGATCTCCATACCGGGATGAGGTGACGTGCCGACGAGTCTCGTTGGCTGAACCTTCCGCATTTCCTTCCGCGCATCCCTCCCCGACAGGGCTCCGGCCCCTCGCGGTTGGTTTGGCGCGATCCGGAGGTTCGAACCCCTCCAATCTGCCGAAAAAGCGGGCCGTCTCCAGCTCTGATGAAAAAGATCGCAAACTCCGGCTTCCATCGTCCAATGAATAATGGCAGCTTCTGCATGCCTAAATGTTATGAATGGAATTCGGGATGGCGCGCATCAATTCGCGGCAGGTGGAAGCCTTCCGGGCCACGATGCTGACCGGCAGCGTGACTGAGGCGGCGGCGCTGATGAAAGTGACGCAGCCGGCGGTCTCCCGGTTGCTGCGCGACCTCCAGGCGTTGCTGAAGATGGAGCTGTTCGAACGGCGCGGCACCGGCCTCGTGCCGACCGCTGCGGCCATGGCGCTCTACACCGAAGTCGAGCGCTCCTTCGTCGGCCTTGAACGGATCACGGCGGCAGCCGAGGAAATCCGGGGCCGCCGCACCGGCTCGCTGCGGATCGCGGCACTTCCAGCACTGTCGAATGGCTATTTGCCGCGGCTCACCGGGCACTTCCTGAAGGAGCGTCCCAACCTCAACCTCGCTTTCTTCGGCGTGATCTCGCCGATCGTGGTCGATTGGGTGCTGAACAACCAATGCGACGTCGGCTTTGCCGAGGTGCCGATCGCGCATTCCGGCTTGCCGAGCCAGAAGCTGCCGGCGCCCGCGCGTGTGGCTGTACTGCCCACCGGTCACCGCCTCGCGGAAAAGGAAGTGCTGGAGCCCCGCGATTTCGAGGGCGAGACTTTCATTTCGCTGTCGGCGGGCTCGTCGAGCCGCCACCTCGTCGACCAGGTCTTCCATCGCCACGATGTCCGCCGCGTGCTCAGGGTCGAGACCACGCTCTCGGAGATCATGTGCGGCATGGTGTCGTCGGGGCTCGGGGTCGCGATCTGCGATCCCTTCACCGCGCAGGAATTTTCCACGCGCGGCGTCGTCGTCCGCCGCTTCCTGCCGCGCATCGACTTCGAATTCTCCGCCGTGTTTCCGGCGCAGCGCAGCCCCTCGCCGGTGGCGCTGGATCTGGTCGAGACTATGCGCAAGTCGCTCGCCAAATTCGACGAGCCAGCCCTCAGCCGTTGAACGCGGCCTGCGCCTCCGGCAGGTCCCAGATCTTGCCGATCGCAGCAGTCCCCGCCGCTATGATCGCCGCCTCGTCAGCGCCCAGATAGCGGCCGGCATCGATGAGCATGCGGCCGTCGACCATGACCTGATCGATATTGGCGCGATTGGCGAGCGCGATCAGCGCGCGGCGCGGGTCGAACAGCGGCTGAAGATGCGGATGGGTGAGATCGACGATGGTGAGGTCGGCGGTCGCGCCCGGCTCGATGCGGCCGAGATCGGGCCGCTTGATGACATCGGCGGCGATTGCCGTGTTCGCCTCGATCAACTCGGGCGCGTTCGCGACGTCAGCCCGCGCCGAGGTGACCTTGGAGATCAGCGACGCCGCATTGAGCTCGCCGAGCAGGTCCATGTTGTAGCCGTCGGTACCGACCACAGTGCGAACGCCGTGTTCCGCGAACCGGCTGAACGCGGCGGTGACGCCGGCGCGGGCGAATACGCGCGGGCAATTGAGAACCGTCATGCCGCGCGCGGCCATCAGCTTGAGATCGTCGTCGGTGCTGAACATGCAGTGCGCCGCCATCAGATCGGGCGCCAGCAGGCCGAGCCAGTCGAGATATTGCGCCGGCGTGCGGCCGCCATAGCGCTTACCAATGGTTTCGACCTCGGCACGGCTCTGCGCCATATGCGTCGTGATGGGCACGCCAAGCTCGCGCGCCCGCGCGGCACAGGCCTTCAAGAGATCTGGCCCGCAGGTGTCGGTGGCATGCGGACTCATCGCAAGGCCGATGCGACCGTCGCCGCGATTGTTCCAGCGCTGGTAGAGTGCATCCCAGGTCGCCATGTCGGCTGTGCCGTCATCGCCGGAATAGTGCACCACGCCGTCGGGGCCGGCCTTGGCGTCCGACGTCGAGAACAGATAGGGCGCGCCGTAGAAGCGGATGCCCATCTCCTCGGCGGCGTCGAACATCTCCGGGATCGAGTTCCGGAACGGCTCCATCACCGTGGTGGCGCCGCCCTTCAGGAGTTGGAGGATGCCGAGCCGCGCGACCGCCATGCGCTCTACCGCCGACAAGATATCTGCACCGCGCTTGGTTAGAGGCAAGAGCACCGTGTAGACGATGCTCTGATTGTTCTTGCGGCCATTGCCGTCCTCGGTGTGGCTGCGCGCCACCGCTTCCGAGAAGCAGTGATTGTGCAGGTTGAGGAGGCCCGGCAGAACGAAACGGCCGGGGCGGTCATGCACCTCGTCCGCGTGCGGCTTGTCGCGCGTGACCGCGGCGATCGTCTTTCCTTCGATCAGGACCCAGCGGTCGCGCAACACGTCCTGCGCGCCGTCCTTGCGAGACAGCACATAGCTGCCGAAAATTGCTGATGTGCTCATGCGGGGCGTACGTTCCAGAAGACGGCGGTGCCGTCGAGAATGCCGGTGATAGCTTTGCGATAGGCGGTCGGCTGCTTGTACAGGCCGATCGGAATATAGGGGATTTCCTGAAACGCCACCGCCTGGATCTCGCGGCAGATGCGCTGCTGTTCCGCGAGCTCGGAGGCCGCGAGCCACTGGCTGCGCAAGGCTCCCATCTTCTCGCTCGCATACCAGCCGGCGACCTTGCCCTCGCCACGGATGTTGGTGTTGCCCGCCGGATTGAGCCAATCGATGCCCTGCCAGTTGCCGACCGCCGCGCTCCAGCCGCCCTGCGGAAGCGGATCCTTCTTGAGCTGGCGCTGCAACACCACGGCGAAATCGAGCCCGGCATATTCGACGTTCATGCCGGCCTTGCGCAAGGAATCGACGGCGATCTCGCCGAGCGGCTTCTGGGCCAGTGAGTTGGTGGGCACGAGCACCACGATCTTCTCGCCATGATACCCCGCGGCCTTGAGATCGGCCTTCACCTTGGCGTAGTCACGCGGGCCGCGGAAGACATCGAGGCCGACATCGCTGGCCATCGGGGTATTCGGCGCGAAATAGCCGATGGGGGAGACCTGGAAGTTCGGATCGGTCCCGGCGACCGCGGTCATGAAGGCGGATTGATCGATCGCCCCGAGGAGCGCGCGGCGAACGGCAGGATTGTCGAACGGCGGCTGAAGATGATTGAGGCGCAGCATGCAGGCATAGCCGCGAGGATCGAGGATGCGCGTCTCGATGTCGCCGGCCGCCTTGATGATCGGCAGCAGGTCGTGCGGCGTGGTCTCCTGCCAGTCCTGCTCGCCGGTCTGCAGCGCGGCGACGCCGGTGCCGGCATCGGGCGTGGTGGTCCAGACCACCCGATCGTAATGCACGATCTTCGGACCCGCGGTCCAATCCGGCTTGCCCTCGCTGCGCGGCTGATAGCGCTCGAACCTGGCATACGCGTTGCGCGCGCCCTGCACGCGCTCGTCGGCGAGATAGCGGAACGGCCCGCTGCCGATGACTTCGGTCAGCGGCTTGAACGGGTCCTGGCTCGCCAGCCGCTCCGGCATCATGAAGCAGGCGTTGATCGCGGCCTTGCCGAGCGCTTGCGGCAGCAGCGGGAACGGACGCTTGAGACGGAAGCGGATGGTGCGGTCGTCGGTGGCCCACAGTTCGTCCGTCGCCTCCATCAGCTCACCGCCAAAGCCGTCGCGCGCGGCCCAGCGGCGGATGCTCGCGACGCAGTCGCGGGCAAGCACGCGCTCGCCGTCGTGCCAGAACAGGCCATCGCGCAAGCTGAGGTCCCATTGCAGCCCGTCGCCGGAGACGACATGGCCCGACAGCATCTGCGGCGAGACCTGGAGCGAAGAGCTGATGCCATAGAGCGTGTCGTAGACCATGAAGCCATGGTTTCGCGACACCTGCGCCGTGGAATAGATGGGGTCGACGAAGGCGAGGTCGATGACGGGAATGAAGCGCAGCGTGGTCTGGGATTCGGCACGGACGATACCCGGGAATGACAGCGCCGGCACAGCGGCTGCGGCCTTGAGGAGCGAACGACGGGAGACGGGCATTGCAAGAGGCTCCTGAAGGATCTTACGTGTTCAGCAAGACCGCGCCGATCGCAGCGGCCACCGCCTGCTGCGCCGGCTCGACCACGGGCACACCGATGGCATCCGCAATCGCCGCGCGATGCGAGGCCATGCCGGCGCAGCCCATCACCACGACATCGGCACGGCATTGCGAGACCAGCGCGCGGCCAGCTTCGATCAACCGTCCCCGGATGTCCGCGCCTGCCGTCTCCGCCGCGCTTGCGCCGACCGACCAGCTTCCGGCATAGCGGCTGTCGACGCCCATCAGCCGCACCATCCGCTGCTGGCGGCGAATGCTCGAGGGCGACAGCGCGATGATTCCGAAGCGCTCGCCCAGCATCAGTGCGCGAAAGATACCGCACTCGGCGATACCCATCACCGGGCGCCCGCCGGCCGCCTCGCGCACCGCATGCAGGCCGGGATCACTGAAGCAGGCGAGCACGAAGGCATCCGCATCGTCGCGCGACACACGGTTGACCAGCGGCATCACAACGCTGTCGGCGTCGCGTTGCGAGCTGATGCCCGACGGCCCCTCGGCAAGGCCGACGACCTCGATTGCGGGGCCGCCGGCGATGCGCAGCGGCGCGACGGCATCGTCGATCGCGGCCGTCACCGATGCGGAGGAGTTGGGATTGATGACGAGGATGCGGGTCATGGCGTGGCTCAACTTTTTCCGGCCTCGTGGCGCAGGAAGTTGGCCGCGATCTTCTCACCGGTCGTGATCCAGACGTCCGGGCACGACTTTGCATAAGTCAGGAACTCACGCAGCAGGCGCAGCCGCATCGGGCGGCCGCTGCATTGCGGATGCAGCACGGTCGTCACCATCGCGCCCCAGTCTCTGGTTTCGTCGAGCTCGTCCTTCCAGATCGAAAGCACATGCTCCTTGGGGAAAATCGAGCGCGGACTGAAGCGCGCCGACAGGCCGTGCATCCAGTCGTCATAGCTTGCGGTCACCGGCAGCTCGATCGTGCCCGGCTTGCCGTCTGCGAGACGATGCCGATAGGGCCGCACGTCGTCGCGAAACGAGGAGGTGTAGACGATGCCGTGACGCACCAGCGCCACCCGCAGTTCCTCGGTGAACTCGCCGTAAGGCGCGCGGTAGCCGGTCGGCCTGACGCCAAGCCGGCGCTTGAGTGCCTCGAAGCCGCGCTCCAGCTCCTCCTCCATCCAGGGATCGCCAGGATCGGGAAGGAGATGATGATAACCGTGGTGGCCGATCTCGTGACCGGCCTTGAGAATGGACTCGGCCATCGCAGGGTGCGCGTCGACCGACCATCCCGTGACGAAGAAGGTCGCCTTGAGATCGAGCTGGTCGAGCAGCTCCAGCAGTTTTGGCGTGCCGACGCGCGCCTCATAGCCGCCATAGCTCATGGTGATGAGCCGCTGCGCGTGCACCGCGTCCTTGCTGGTCCAGGCGCTCTCCGCGTCCACGTCGAACGACAGGAACATCGCCGAATTGTACGGCCTCGGCCAGGGGTATTCCGGCGCAGGATCCGCGGTGTTGGCTGGGGTGAGCGGGATGCTCTGGAGTGCCTTACTGTCCAGCATTGAGGGTCGCCTTTTCGAGTGCGTTGTCGGTCAGTTTCCACTTGGCAAGCAGCGTACGATAAGTGCCGTCCGCGATCAGCGCGTCGACTGCCTCCAGCATGGCTTGCTGCAGCGCCTTTTCCTTGACCGGCAGAGCGATGCCGGTGAATTGCTGCGCGATGGGCTCGCCCACAGTCGCGTAGGTGCCGGGCTCGAGGTCCATGATGTAGGGCAGCGTCTCGTTGCCCTGGGCGGCGGCATCGATGCGGCCCTGCCTGAGCTGGGTGCGGGCATCGGCCGAGCCGTCGGTCCCGACGAACTGGATCGGATTGGTGCCGCAATTCTTCTCGCTCCAAGCCGCGATCTGCGCCGGGAACATGGTGCGGCGGCTGGCGCCGACCTTCTTGCCACAGAGCGCGGCTGCGTCCTTGAACTCCGCCTTGCGCGACTGCTGCACGAAGAACTGCGGGCCGCTGCGCAGATAATCGACGAAGGACGCGATTTCGTGCCGGCTGGCATAGTCGGTGAAGCCGGACAGGATGGCGTCCACCCGCCCGGTCGAGATCGACGGCATGAACTCGGCAAAGCTGGTCTCCTGCCATTCGATCTTGACGCCGAGCTTGCGGCCGATGGCCTCGCCGAGATCGATGTCGAAGCCGGACAACGCGTTGGTGGCGGGATCGCGGAACTCCATCGGCGGATAGTTCGGCACCAGTGCGACCTTGATGCTGCCGCGCTTGGCGATCTCCGCCGGCAGCTCGACCGCCATGACCGGAGCGCTCATGGCGCCAACGAGTGCCGCCGTAACCAGAATTCTCTTCATCAATACGCCCCCATTCAGATCACTGCCGACAAAAATGCCCTGGTACGCTCCTCGCGGGGCGCGCCCAAGACATCGGATGCGCGCCCCTGTTCGATGATCGCGCCCTGGTCCATGTAGACGACACGGTCGGCGACCTCGCGCGCGAAGCCGAGCTCGTGCGTCACCACCATCATGGTCATGCCGCTGCGCGCCAGCTCCTTCATGACCGCTAGAACTTCGCCGACGAGCTCGGGATCGAGCGCGCTGGTCGGCTCGTCGAACAGCATCAGCATCGGCTTCATCGCCAGCGCACGGGCGATGGCGACGCGCTGCTGCTGGCCGCCGGAGAGCTGGGCGGGATACGAGTCGGCTTTGGCCGACAATCCGACACGCCGCAGCAGCTCGATCGCCTCCGCACGCACCTCGTCGGATTTTCGACCCTGAACCTGGAGCGGACCTTCGGTGATGTTTTCGAGCGCGGTCTTGTGCGGAAACAAGTTGAAGCGCTGGAACACCATGCCGGTCTTCAGCCGCTGCCGCCCGATCTCGCGCTCGCTAAGCCGGTGGAGCCGTCCGCCCTGCTCGCGCACGCCCAAGAGCTCGCCGTCGAGCCAGATGCCGCCACTGTCGATCGCGGCGAGCTGGTTGATGCAGCGGAGCAGCGTCGTCTTGCCCGAGCCGGAGGCACCGATCAGACACATCACCTCGCCGGGCCGGATGTCGAGCGAGACATTCTTGAGAGCCTGAAACTCGCCAAAACTCTTGCTGACGGAGCGGATAGCGACGAGGGGTTTTGTCATCGCGCGAGCCGCAATGTGCCGCGCGCAAAACGGCGTTCGAGCAGCATCTGGAGCGGCGTCAGCACCGAGACGACGAGCAGGTACCAGAGCCCGGCGACGATCAGGAGCTCGATCACGCGCGAATTGGCGTAGTAGATGTTTTCCGCGTTGTGCAGCAGTTCCGGATACTGGATGACGCTGGCGAGCGAGGTCGCCTTCACCATGCCGATGAACTCGTTGCCAAGCGGCGGGATCACCACCCGCATCGCCTGCGGCAGCACGATCCGGCGCAGCGCACGCAAGCGTCCCATGCCGATCGCCTGCGCGGCCTCATATTGCCCGATATCGACCGACAGCATGCCGGCGCGCATCACTTCCGACGTATAGGCGCCCTGGTTGATGCCGAGCCCGAGCAGCGCGGCGAGGAACGGCGTCATGGCGTCGACGGCGCGCGCGCTCCACAGGCCGGGAATGCCGATGGTCGGAAACACCAGCGCGAGATTGAACCACAGCAGCAGTTGCAGGATCAGCGGCGTGCCGCGGAACAACCAGGTGTAGCCGGCGGCAACGGTCTTCAGCACCGGGTTGGGCGACAGCCGCATGATCGCGATGACGACGCCGAGGAAGATGCCGAGCGCCATCGCCAGCACCGCCATCACCATGGTGTTGACGATGCCTTCGAGAATGACCTTTGCCGTAAGGAAGCGGCTGACATAGGACCATTCGATCTGGCCGGCCGCAAACGCGCGCACGATCAATGCAAGTACAAGAACGATCAGCGCGGCGCTGAGCCAGCGAAACCAGTGCGGGTCGCGCGCGATCCGCATCCCCGACAGGTCGGGAAAACCCTCCGCGAGTGCCGGTGCCGTCTTCATTGCGACGCCGCGTTCAGCATGGGCTGCACGACCGCATTGGCGCCGAGACCCCATTTGTCGAGGACAGCCTTGTAGGAACCGTCGGCGATCATCGCCGCGAGCTTCTCGGTCACCACCTCGCGAAGCACCGCATCGTCCTTGCGGAACATGATGCCCTGATATCCTTTGGCAAAGGGCTCGCCGATCACGCGGTATTTGCCGGGTTCCTGCGTCTGCGCATAAGGCAGCGTCTCGCTGCCCTGTACGGCGGCGTCGATGCGGCCCTGCTTGAGCTGGTTGCGGACGTCGATCGAGTTCTCGCCGGGCACGTACTGGATCGCCGGCTTGCCGGCCGGCTCGCAATTCTGCTTGCTCCACTTCTCGATCTCGACCGGGAAGCTGGTGCTGCGGGTGGTCCCAACCTTCTTACCACAGAGATCGGTCGCAGCCTTGGCTTCGTTCTCCGCCATGACGAAGAACTGTGGGCCGGTCCCGAGATAATCGACGAAATCCGCGGTCTCGCGCCGCGAGGCGCGATCGGAGATGCCGGAGATGATGAAATCGGCGCGCTTGGTCTGAAGCGACGGGATCAATTCCGCGAACGGCGTCTCGCTCCAGACGATCTTCACGCCGAGCCGCTTGGCGAGCTCGTTCGCCAGATCGACGTCGAGCCCGACGAGCTCATTGGTCGCGGGATCGCGGTATTCCATCGGCGCGTAAGTGGAGTTGACCGTGAGCTTCAACGCGCCCGCTTGCTTGATCTCGGCCGGAAGCTCCGTCGCCTGCGCGGACGTCGCGGCCGCCAGCGCTGCGATGCCGAGGAAATACGAGAGGCGCGTCATATCGGCTCCTTTGCCAACGTTGTTGGAACGTCCTGTCAGTCTGCGTCGAGAACCGCGGGCTCGATGACGCCGGCGCGTTCGGTGATCACCCTGTATTGCTCCGGCCGCCGGTGTGCGGCGAAGTTGAACATCTTGTCCTTGCCCTGGCGGCAGAGGTCGAGATCGATGTCGGCGACGATCACCTCGTCAGTCAGCGTTGCGGCCTGCGCGACGATGCGGCCATTGGGATCGACGATGCAGGAGCCGCCGATCAGCCCGGAGCCGTCCTCCTCGCCCGCCTTCGCCACCGAGATCGCCCAGGTCGCGTTCATGTAGGCGTTGGCCTGCGTCACCAGCGTGGAGTGGAAGGTGCGCAAGGAGGCATCTTCCGTGCTGCCGCCATTGGGATCATAGGCCGCCGAATTGTAGCCGATGCAGACGAGCTCGACGCCCTGCAGGCCAAGCACGCGCCAGGATTCCGGCCAGCGGCGATCGTTGCAGATCATCATGCCCATGATGGCGTGGGCCCAGGCCGAGCCGGCGCGGAAGGCCGGAAAGCCGAGATCGCCATAGTCGAAATAGCGTTTCTCGAGCTGCTGGTAGCGCGCACCTTGTCGCGGCTCGACCGAGCCCGGCAGGTGCACCTTGCGATAACGGCCGAGCAGCTCGCCGTCGCGATCGACCAGGACGGCGCAATTGTAGCGGCGTCCATCCGGCGTCAGCTCGGCATAGCCGACATAGAAGCCGACGCGCAGCGCACGTGCACGGTCGAACAAGGCGGCGACGTTCGGGTTCGGCATGCCGCGTTCGAAATAATGGTCGAGCGCCTCGCCTTCGAGCAACCAGCGCGGAAAGAACGTGGTGAAGGCAAGCTCGGGAAACACCACGAGGCTGGCGCCGCGGCCGGCCGCCTCCTCCAGCAGCGCAAGCATCCGCGACAGCGTGTGCTCGCGCGTATCGGCTTTTTGCGTCGGCCCCATCTGTGCGGCGGCGGCGCGAAGGACACGAACCAAGATTGCCTCCAATCTGTGCGCAGTGGCGCCTCAATGGGCGAATGAACCCTTTGATGCGACGTGCAAATCCGCTGCCATTACGCGGAAGCGGGGCTGCAAAATCAATTCGTTCTGCTATGATGTTTTGGCCCAGAGTATAATTGGCAGTGATATGAACCTGCGCCAGCTCGAGATTCTCCGCGCCGTCATCCGCCACCGCACCACGGTTGCGGCCGCCGACGAACTGGCGTTGTCGCAGCCTGCCGTCAGCAACGCGCTGAAGACGATGGAGGCGCAGGCAGGTTTTGCGCTGTTCGAACGCGTCAACAACCGGCTGTTTCCGACCACGGAAGCGATGGCGCTCTACAAGGAGAGCGAGGCGATCTTCGCGCTGCACGCAAAGCTCGAGAGCCGCGTGCGCGATCTGCGCGAGAACCGCTCCGGGCATCTCGCGCTGGTCGCGACGCCGCCGCTCGCCTACAGCATCATCCCCTCGGCGCTGTCAGGTTTCCTGCGCCGTCGCCCGGAGACACGGGTGTTCTTCGACGTGCGGCGCTATGAGGGAATCATCGAAGGCGTGCTCAACCGCGTCGCCGAGCTCGGCTTCGCGCTCGGGCTGACACATCATCCAGGCATCGCCCATGAGGTGGTGCACACCGGCGAGATGGTGTGCGTGCTGCCGCCGCAGCACCCGCTCGCCGACCGGCCGGTGATCTCGGCCGCCGACTTGTCCGGCCTGCCCTTCATCGGGCTCGAGCGCGGCACGCGGCTCGGTGAAGCCGTGCGCGACAGTTTCGCCCGTGCCGGCGCGCCGTTCCGGCCGACTGTCGAGGTGCGCTACTGCAACACGGCCTGCGTGCTCGCCGCCGCCGGTGTCGGCGCCGCGGTTGTCGATCCCTTCTCGCCGCGGCAGAACGGCGGGACCGGCCTCGTCGTGCGGCCGTTCGCGCCGACGACGCACGCGGTGGCCTATATGCTATGGTCGGAAGCAGAGCCGCTGTCGCGCCTGGCCAAGGCGTTTCTCAACGAGGTCCGGAAAGAGAGTGCGCTGCTGGAGCCCACAGCGCCACACCAGCAACATGGGGCAGGAAGCGACTGAGCTTGACCTTTACCGGAGGGCACATGGCACGCATCACCATCATCGAGACCGGGCAGGTCCCACAAAAATATCGCGAGCGCCACGGTTCATTCCCGGACATGTTCGAGCGCATGGTCCGCGCCGAGGATCCGACAGCCACGGTCGAGATCGTCAGCATCCCGAACGGCCATGCGCTTCCGGATCCGCGCAATTTGGAGGCGGTGCTGATCACCGGCGCGGCTGCCGGCGTCTATGACGGGCTCGACTGGATCGCGCCACTGGAAGATTTCGTGCGCACGGCCTACGCCAGCAGGACACCGATGGTCGGCATCTGCTTCGGTCATCAGTTGATCGCGCAGGCGCTCGGCGGCACCGTGCGCAAATCGGAGAAGGGCTGGGGCATCGGCCGGCACGTCTATCAGGTGCTGCCGGACAACGGCGTCGTCGACGGCGAAGCGGTCGCCATCGCCTGCTCGCATCAGGACCAGGTGATCGAGCCGCCGAACGATGCGCTGACCATCCTCTCGTCCGACTTCACCCCGCATGCCGGCCTGCTCTACGCCAACGGCGCGACGCTCACCCTGCAGCCGCATCCGGAGTTCGACGTAGAGTTTGCGCAAGTGTGCTGTGAGCTGCGCGACGGCAAGGCGCCGGACGATGTCGTTACCACCGCGAGGGAGTCGCTGGCGGAGCCGATGGATCACGCCAAGCTCGGAGGCGCGATTACGAGGTTTCTGGCACGCAAATCCATCCCCTCATCCTGAGGAGCGCGCCATTTGCGCGCGTCTCGAAGGATATAGGCCCCGCTGCAGCAACGGGGCCTGCATGGTTCGAGACGCCGCTCGCGGCTCCTCACCATGAGGGGTGACAGTTGTTTCTCGGCTCAGAAAGGGTCCGTTCCCAGCCCCGCCACATCCGCCGGCCTCGGCCCCGGTGCCGGCCAGTGAAACCGCCGGTCCTTATCCGCGATCACCACGTCGTTGATCGAAGCCTCGCGCCGCCGCATCAGGCCGTGCTCGTCGAACTCCCACTGCTCGTTGCCGTAGGAGCGGTACCACTGGCCGCTCGCATCGTGCCATTCGTACTGGAAGCGCACGGCGATGCGGTTATCGTCGAACGCCCAGAGGTCCTTGATCAGGCGGTAGTCGTGCTCCTTCTCCCATTTGCGGGTGAGGAACGCGACGATGGCTTCGCGACCCTGAAAAACCTCGGAGCGATTGCGCCAGCGGCTGTCCTCGGTATAGGCGAGCGAGACGCGCACCGGGTCGCGCGAATTCCAGGCATCCTCGGCCATACGCGCCTTCTGCGCGGCGGTCTCACGGGTGAAGGGCGGAAGCGGCGGGCGCGACATGAGGGCCTCATCGGTTGGCGGGAGTGCAATCTATCGCCGCGCGCGGGGGAGTCGAGAGGCCGTCCGCTATCGCCCGATCACGAAATCAGATCAGCCTTCATCAAGGCGCGGATCGATTTCGGGATCGGCTGGGCGCGGCCGCCGCTGATGAAGGCGACGCGCACCTCGGCCTTCACCAACACCTCCTCGCCGCGGCGCACCTCCTGCGCCAGCATGATGGAGGCGCCCTTCACCGCGACCGGCCAGGTCACGACATCGAGCACATCGTCCATCCGGGCAGGCTTGAGGAAATCGAGATGCATCGAGCGCACCACGAAGGCGAAGCTTGCGTCTTCCGTCTCGGCCTGCTCGAACAATGCCTGCTGCTCGGCGCCCATCAGCCGCAGATGATTGGTCCGTCCGCGCTCCATGAAGCGCAAATAGTTGGCGTGATAGACGATGCCGGAAAACTCTGGCTTGCCAAAATCGCAACACAGCGCCTTGATTTCATTGGGACGTTGGAGGGCTATAGCGTAAACGAGCGCAGATTTTTCGGCGCCCCTCCCATGGCGAACCGCAGCGCCTTCGGGATACGTTGCGCTTTTCCACCGGAAATAAAGGCCACGCGCACGCGGGCCTTGACCAAAAGATCGTCCCCGCGCCTGCATTCCTGCAGCAGGGTAGCCGACGCTCCTTTCACCTCTGCGGGGACTGTGATGATGTCAAGCCGGTCGTCCAAGGCCGCCGGTTAGGAAATCGATTGTCATTGAGCGGACAACGAAGGCAAAGCTAGGCGCGTCGTTCTGGGCTTTTTGAGTAGTTCTCGCTGATTGGTTCCGAGCAAGCGCAAGTAATTCGTTCTGCCGCGTTCGATGAAGCGCAAAAGTTGGCGTGATAAACAATCTGTCCGGCGTCCGTATCTGCGAAATAGACGCGGACCTGCATGTGATGGCGGCCGTCGCGAATTTCACCGTCAAGAGAAGCTGTCACAGTACGATTCATCTTATTGCTGTTCCGAGAACGAATCGTCTTGCACAGAGACGCTTTTCTGAGCAATCGCCCAAGCTTTTGGGCTCAGCTCCTGCAATCTGAAAATTCAGCGCCCTGCGAATCCTTCTCGACGAGTCTTCGACTCTCAGGTCAAAGTAAGTACTCCTGCACTTCCAGGAGTTCCAGCAGTTCCAGCAGTTCTTCGAGGGTCGGCTTATCGTTCAAGCACCAACTCCGCATCCTTGTAGCGAAGATGGCGAGAAGCGGCCCTTCACGCGCACCACCGGGTTCACAGGCACTTGCGTGAGCCCCTGGGGAGCATGTGCTCCCAGGCTGCGGCATGAACGGCCTCGGTCTCTCAGGACGCATCGCCGTGATTTCCGGCGGTTGCGGCGACATCGGCCGAGCCGTGCGCGAGCGGCTAATCTCCTTAGACGCGAACTAAGCTTGAATCTGATGCTTCGCCTCGCTGGTCAACTGAAGGCACAAGGGGCGAAACAACGTGAGCGTCACGATAGGATCACCGGTGCACGGGCTTGACTTGCGCGGAATGCTCTGGATAGCGCGGTCGGGATGATTGACGCCGCCGGGGCGCGGTGAT
>NZ_JADPKX010000035.1:0-26715 GCF_023074155.1 Bradyrhizobium sp. 134
ATGATCGCACGTGCGATAGCCGCGTCTGTACCATTCAAGTGGGTTGCCGGTGACACGGTCTACGGTGTTGGCGATATCGAACAGCAGCTACGGCGGGCACGCAAAGGCTATGTGCTCGGTGTCAGCAGCTCTCATGTCTTCCGATCCTGGGGCAAGCGACAGCCGGTCTCCGGCAAGGCCGAAGACATCGCCCGGACGCGGCGCCCGTCCGACTGGAAGCGATTGTCGGCGGGAGCCGGAACCAAAGGACCGAGGCTGCATGACTGGTGTTATCTCGAACTGGCCGATCTCGAGGTCGACGAATCCAACACTGCAAATCAAGGTCTGTGGACGCGCGGTCTGCTGATCCGTCGCCATATCGCTGATGGCGATCTCGCCTTCTTCACCACCTGGTGTCCAGCGGGAACGTCCATCGAAACGCTGGTGGCGGTCGAAGGCCATCGGTGGGCGATCGAGGACAGTTTCGAAACCGCGAAAAACGAATTCGGGCTCGATCACAACGAAAGCAGGTCCTGGCATGGCTGGCATCGCCACGTCTCCCTGGTGATGCTCGCCTTCGCCATGATGGCGGCGATCCGCCATCGCGCCAATCCGCCACCGCCCAAAAAAACAAAACGCCGCCACCCGGCAAAAGCCAAAGCACACCCACGCCGCCGCTGATCCGTTGGTCAATCCAGGAAATCCGCCGCATCGCCATCAGGCTTGCTCGAAAGCGGATCCAACCCGCGCATGTCATCGCATGGTCATTCTGGCGCAGAGCCCACCAGGCTGCCGCTCAGCGCGCGCATCTCAAAGCAAAACAGCAACTGTAATGCTAGGCTAGGAGGATGGGCCGTCGCTCTTGACGTGCTGGACCGGCGGGAGGCGCTTGAGCTCTTCGCCATTTTCGACCAGCACCAGAACGCGTGGTGCATTCGCATCCCGCGGGAAACAGATAGGCGGCGCGGCTGGGATCCTCGTCATCCTGGATTGCACGTCGGATGTTAGGCCCCTGTCTGCGATATAGGTGGGCCAGATTGGGCCTGTATGTCGCGTGCCAGACACATCGCACAGACGGACGCCTCTTATCGACTTCTTGACCGGCGATCATCACGCCGCCGGAATGGCCAAGATTTCCTTGCTTTTGATATGTCCGTCCAGTGCCGGCGCGGATCTAGCACAACCAGTCACCGCCAACCTGCGACTCGCGGCGCGGCGAGCTGATGCGGCAAGGGCTCAGCCGCAACTCTGGCGTCCCACTCATAGCTCTAAGGTGAAGCTGCTCATGTGCTGCAGTCATCGGCACGAAGAGCCGAATTCGTCTGCAGGCGGCCCGTGGAAGGCAACGGCTGGCCAGCGTGCAAACGCACCCTCCGATCTGCACCTGCACCTTTGACTCATCATAGGCTTACTGGCCCAGGGGCCTAGAGCGCGGAGGAATGAAAATACCCACCAAAACCGATCGTTTCTGTGATCCGACACGAGGCGTACCCTAGTCCGAATCATGAGTCGCCCGGCTTTCCGTCGGGCTGCCGGGGAGCTTCGTCGATGTACACGCCGCCCTCCTTCCAAGTTGTCGATATCACCGACGTTCATCGGACGATGCGCGAGGCACGCACGGCGACACTGATCACCGCTACTCACGAAGGGCTTGTTGGAACGATGCTGCCCGTAGTACTCGACGAGCGCGAAGGCTCCATGGGCACGATTTACGCCCACGTGGCGCGTGCGAATCCGCAGTGGAAGCTGACACCGGCTGGCGAGGCGATGGCCATTTTCGCTGGGCCGGAGGCCTATGTCAGCCCCTCCTGGTACGTGACCAAGCACGAGAGAGGCGAGGCCGTACCGACGTGGAACTATGTCGCTGTGCATGCCTACGGGCCGATCGAATTCTTCGATGATGCCGATCGGCTGCGAAGGGTGGTCACGCGGCTGACCGATGTGCATGAGCGCTCGGGCAAAGACCGCTGGGCGGTGTCTGACGCCCCTGCCGATTTCATCAAAACGGAGCTGAAGGGGATTGTCGGCCTGCGATTGCAAATTACACGGTTCGATGGCACGCGGAAGATGAGCCAGAACCGCAACGCGGCGGATCGCGCCGGCGTCATCGAGGGGTTATCAAAGAGCGACCGTGACGAAGACCGTCGTGTGGCTCACCTCATTGCGATGACGAACCCGAACGACGTATTGTGAACGACGCGGTACCACCTGCATTTCTCCATATCTCGACTGCTCTCCTTCTGCACAGCGATGCGCCGGCAGCGGACGGTTCCTGCTCGCGGCAGGTGCTTTTCACAGAGCAGAGAAAACCATACAGGACGCCATCGCTTGCGCGTCAGCTATTGCAACCGCCAACAGCGGCGCGCGGCCCCGAGGCCAACTCCGGAGAAGAAGAGCGGTACACCGGTTGCAATCCGAGGTGCGCTTCGGGGCGCATGACAGAATGCTCTGCATTGAGATCGGATTCAAGTGGGCTGCCCCGGCTCCACGGTTATCAAAGCAAGCGGTTTCGAAACCAGTTTAGTACGGAATGTTGCGATGGGCCGAACTGATCACCCACACTGAAGATCTGCACTGCCACAGGCGACGGTTGCATGCATTAAGTTAAATCATGTCGCCCTCCCGACTCAAACAAAAGATGCCTTGGAGGGCGATTGCCGTCATTCTCTCGAACACTGCGTGTGCAGCTTTCGTCTGATTCCGCTTGACACCCTGCAAGCCTCTGAGACTTGCAGGAAGCCCTCAAAGCGTCTTGAATCCGACGTTAGGGTCAGATTGCAGATCTTCTGACAATTCGCGACAATCTGCGCACGCTCCAACACTCCCCGATGGGCAGTAAGAAACGCGAATGTCTCAAATCCTCGAGGTCTCGCCGTTGCTTCTGTCACGATGATCGGGGCTCCCGGAGCGCCCTGCTCGATGTCGAATTCGAGCCTAAGACGTTGAAGAGACCTGTTCCGACCGATCCACGCCCTCCGGCGCAACCGGCATGCTGAACTGAAAGACGGCCCCGCGAGGATCATTGGCGCCCGCCCACATCCGGCCTCCGTGCGCCTCAATAATAGAATGGCAAATGGCCAGCCCCATGCCCATGCCTTCGGACTTGGTGGTGTAAAACGCATCGAACACGCGGTCAGCGCAGTTCGGATCGAGTCCTGGACCCGTATCCCGAAAAGTGACCACTACGTTATTCGAGTCATCTGTCCGCGCACTGATCAGTAACTCGCGATCACTTTCGTTGATCTCGCTCATGGCCTCGATGGCGTTCGTGATCAAATTGAGAATCACCTGCCGCACCTGGACGCGATCTGCCCGGACGAGCGGCAACGCCTCAGTCCGTCGCGTTTGCACCCATACATCATTTTTCGCAAGTTCCGCCCGAACTAGGCCCAGCACCTCTAAAATCAATTCGTCAATTGCGAGAAGCTCCGTTTGCATAGGAGCCTTATTCATAAGAGCGCGGATCCGGCGGATCACGTTCCCTGCTCGCATACTGTCACGGACAATCAACCCGAAGGTCTGCCGAACTTCTTCCAGATTTGGGGGTTGAGCACCGAGCCAATTTAGCCCCGCCCCCGCATTACTCCGGATCGCGGCAATCGGCTGGTTGACCTCATGGGCGATTGAGGCGGCCAGCTGTCCCATTGTCGTGATCCGATTGGCGTGTGCCAGCCCCATCAGAGTCTCGCGATACCGTCGTTCGCTTTCACGGGCTTCCGCTTCCGCTCTCTTTCGCTCTGTCAGGTCGAGGACGAAGCCAACACCTTGGTCGTCTCGCGCATCGAATACGGCGACGCCAACTAGCACCGGCACGCGGCTGCCATCCTTGCGGACATACTCTTTCTCGAACTGCTGAACCGCTCCGGTCCTTTTTGCTTCTGTTCGCGCATTCAGTGTACGCTCGTGCCATTCTGGCGGTGTCAGGTCGAGACCGTTCACTCGCCCCGCGACGAGATCCTCTCGGTCGTATCCAACCATCGTGAGAAAGCTTTGATTTGCTTCGATGATCTCGCCTCCTTCGCGAATGATGAATATTCCAATGATGTTAGCGTCAAGTAAGCGCCGGATTTTCGACTCCCGTTGCTGAACTTCGCTGTACAAGCGGCTGTTTTCCAGCGCTGTTGCAGCTTGGGACGCAAGCATTTTCAGCACCGAGTTGCGGGCAGCCGAGAATATGCGCGCGGCGAGATTATTCTCCAGATAAAGTACGCCGATCAGCTTGCCCTGCGTGATCAGTGGCAGGCAAAGAATAGAACGCGCTTTGCGCTCGCGGATATACGGATCTTCCGCAAATGAAGGCTCGGCGACAGCATCTTCGAGAATGACGTTTTCGCGGACACGCAGGACGAAATGCAGCACGGACTCGGGAAGAGCCATCGGCGTTACGGGCTGTTCATTCACCTTTACAAGCAGCGCATCCGCTACCGTTGTGGCTTCCGCCTCGATCCGTGGCTCGCCTCCATGTAGCAGAATCAACAAACCTCGTTCGGCGCCGGCCTGCTCAATGGCAGTCCGCATAAGCGTGTCGATTAGCTTTTGAAGAACAATCTCGCCGGAAATCGCCTGCGACACTTTTGTTACCGTCGCGAGATCAAGATGCTCAACCGGAGCTCCGATCCTCAGGCCATTCACGGCAGGAGCGGTCTCCTCATGGCTGAGGTGGGGATTCTGCTCGTCGAGCTGACGCACTTTGCCATCTGCCCCCCAACGAAGGTAGCCGCGCCGGGCGTCCTGCAGGTAAACCCGGGATATTCTGTCAAAACCACGCGCAGCATAAAAGCGCGCTGCAAGCTCGCAAGCGATCGCCTCGTGGTGGGCGAAACCGTTACGTGCTGCGGTCTGGATTGCGTGTTCATACAGTCGCATTGCGTGTGCATCCCGGTATTCGAGCCTTGCAATTTCAGCGCCGACCAGGGCAGTCCGATTCTCAAAATTTTCGGGGCAATTCGTCGCCCATATCTGCAGCTGTCTGTAATGGGCATCAATGATAAGCCAATGTTGCTGTTGTTCGCTTTCGCCTAGCTTGTCGCAGTAACATGAGTGAGACAGCGCACCAAAGAAGTGAAACTCCGCGATCAAGGGCTCTGTCGGCATAGTCCATAATTTTGGCTCCGCCTTGGAGCGAGCATCAACAGCCGCAGCATAATCGCCGGCTAGAAATCGCGCCTGAAGTTTGCGGATCCAGTAGACGGTTTCACTAGGTGACAGCTCCAGACTCCGAGCCAACGATCGCTCGACCTCTAGCTCGTCAAACTGTTGGTCATCCAAGCAACCGAATGAGCGCGTGAGGCCGCGCATGCTTCTAATGATTGCGAGCTGAGCGGCTACGGTATCAGCAGCAAACTGAACCTTTCTATCCCGTATCGTAGCAAAGCTTTTCTCTATCTCGTTCTGCACCTCTTTCAGGGGATCTCCGGCCATCATCATATTTGAGGTTAGATGAAGCAAGCTGTACGCCTCGTAGATGACATCGCCGCTGCTGACCGCAGCTGCGAGCGCTCGCCGAATCAAAACTCGGCCACCTCTTAGGGGCTTCGTCCACGGGATCACGTTGCACCCGAAGGCCAAATAGACGGGAGCCCGAAAGCGGGAGAACTCACCGCGATCAACCAGGTCGCAAGCAAGACGACCAAATTTGTCAGCTGCTTGGTAGTCGCCGAAGCGCCCGGCCAAGATTCGGCCTAGCCATGCGTAATGGGCGCAAGAAGCATCAGTGTTGCCGTATTCGAGGCTGATGGTGACAGCTCTGCAGATGACCAAAGCGGATAAATTGGCGTCCGTGAAACCTGCGGGCGGAAGAATGCGCGTCAAGACGGCAAGCGTGGCAAGCATGGTCTGATCTGTCATTGCAGGCAACCTAGAAAGATCCTCGATTGCCTCGGGCAGCTGTGACCACATCCGCTGATATTCGGTTAATGTTTCCTGGTCCGTCGGATGCTGCGACCACTCGATCCCGACGTCGTGAAGATATTCGAGCCCTGTGAGCACTGCCCGCCCGTGCTGGCCGAGCGCCAAGTAAAGATCGACCCGCAAGCATGCGACCGTTGCTCGCTGGGGCGCGTTCAAGGCGCGCTTCGACAGTACCGACAGGAGGCTCTCTGCAATGTCCAGCTGGCCTACCAAGAATTCGCATTCAGCCCGGCTTGTCTCCAGTGCAAACGCGAGTTCGTGGCGCCTTCCCCAAGAGTGCTCCGCGAGCAGCGCAGCACCGACGGTGAAATATGTGAGTGCCGAGGCGTAGGCAGCCGACGCCCTGGCACGCTGCCCTGCGACGAAATTCAGCTCTGCGAGCTGCTCACGCTCATGACCGGAGGCAATTAGCGCGACGCCTCGATTGAGTTGGCTGACGATGTCGAAGATAGCCTCTTCGCGTTTGTGCGCAGGAACGTGTGCCGCCAGCAACCGACCGATCCGCAGATGGGCAGGAGCGCGCGAGGATTCCGGCACCAGGAAGTAGGCCGCCTCTTGAACGCGATCATGGAGGAAGCGGTAGGCTGTTCCGTGGCGCGCGATGAGTTCCTGCCGGATCGCCGGCCACAGGGTCGCATGCACCTTCTCCTGCGAAATTTCGAGCACGATCGCAAGCTCCGCCGTCCCGGCGATGTTGCCGAAACAGGCCAGCTGTTGCAGCGCGTCCTGCGTTGCCTCAGGCAGGCGGATGAGCTTGCCGAGCATCAGATCCACGACATTCTTGGTGTACGCTTTTGCGTGAATACGCTCGAGATCCCACCGCCAGCGCGCCGACTCGTGATCGAACGTCAATAGCTGCTCTTCGGCCAGTTCAGAAAGGAATTGAATGGCGAAGAACGGATTACCCATCGTCTTCTGATGCACCAACTTTGCAAGCGGGGCAGCGCGTTTTAGTCCGCAGCGAAGGGTATCCGCGACTAACTGCGCGACATCGTCTGCAGCGAGCGGCGAGAGCGTGATCTCCTCGAAATTTACGTCGGCTCTCCTGAAGGAGTCGAGCTTGCGTTTGAGTGGATGGCCTGCATCAAGTTCGTTGCTGCGGTAAGCTCCAATCAGCAGCAGGTGCAGATCCGACTGCGTCAGGAGATCCTCGATCAAGTCGAGCGTTGCGGCATCATGCCACTGCAAATCGTCGAGGAAGAGCACCAAAGGATGGGTTCGCCGCGCGAACACGCCAATGAAGCGGCGAAGCACCAGCTGGAAACGCATTTGCGCTTGCCGGGCTGGAAGCTCAGCAACTGCGGGCTGCTCGCCAATGATCAGGCTCAGATCGGGGATCAATTCGACCATCAGTCGTCCATTCGTGCCGAGCGCCTCCAGGAGCGCTTGCCGCCAGGTGGCGAGTTCGCCCTCACTTTTGCTGAGAAGAGGACGGACAAGACTCTGAAACGTCTGCACTAGCGTCACATAAGGAACGTCGCGCTTCAGTTGGTCGAATTTGCCTGATACCAACTGCCCGCGCGAGGGCACCAGTGCTTTGTGTAGCTCCTGGACGAGCGAAGACTTACCGACACCGGAATAACCGGCGACGAGCACCAACTTCGGCGCGCCGCTCTTCACCGCGCGATCGAAAGAGGCAAGCAAAACCTCGATCTGAAGGGCTCTGCCATAGAGCTTCTCGGGGATGAGCAGCCGATCAGGTGTGTCGTCTGTGCCGAGCTCAAACGGGTCGATGCGAGCGTGGTTGGCCCATGCTGCGAGACAGTGTTGCAGATCGTGCTCAAGGCCAGCGGCAGTCTGGTAGCGTTCCTCGGCGGTTTTCGCGAGGAGTTTCATCACAATCTGAGATATCGGCTCCGGGAGGGTTTGCGACTTCTCGACGGGCGGTGTTGCTTTTCTTGCAATATGACAATGGATCCATTCCGAGGGATCTGAGCCCGTGAACGGCAGCGCGCCCGTCAGCATCTGGTAGAATGTCACGCCAAGTGAATAGAGATCACTGCGACAATCGACCGAGCGATTCATTCGTCCGGTCTGTTCGGGCGCCATGTAGGGCAGCGAGCCGGCGATGAACTCGGCAGGCTCAGGCGGCACGCGCTCGCGGGACAGACGGGAAGCCAGACCAAACCCAGTGAGTCGCACCTGTTCGTCAGGACAATTGACCAGAATGTGAGCGGGTTTCAGCTCCTTGTGGACCAAGCCGTGCCGGTGAAGCTTGCCCACGGCCCTCGCGATACCAACAGCGAGGCGTAGGAAGCGCTTGGGCTCCATACGGATCCCGAGTAAATTTAGCAGTGGCTCGCCGCATGGATCCTCCAGGACCAGCATAGTCCGACCGGCTTCCCGGATGAGTTCCAACGGCCGCACCGCCCATCCCTCGTCTAGCTCCTCCCTCAGCCCGTACTCATGGGCGAGGCGGTCGAGCGTCGCTGGGTGTTCCGCGATGGGCCGCACGACAAGCACGACAGCCCTGCTGCCGTGGATTTGCCGGTGCCACCCACGGCAGAACGCGCGATCACCGTCCTCCCACAGGAGCTGGATGTCACTGTCGATACTTGAGCCGAACAGAGTTCGGCTGAGGTCCCGCGGCATTTGCCCGCCCGATCAATAAGGACTGAGCCGGAAGCTGACACATATCGGGCGAGCTTGTGAAGAGACTTCGCAAAGGGGCCGGAGTACCGATTAAGGCCGCCAAAGAGTGGACGGCGGCACGCCGAGATGCGACTTACACACCCAATACGTGGCCCAAGCGTGTCGATCCAGCCCAATCCTGCGCGCCGGCCGAGCCTGCACAGAATCGGCGGCGGCGCTCTCGCTAGCGCAGTGTGTCGGCGAAGGATTGTATTCGATGGAGTGGGCTCGTGGCCCGTTACCCGACCATGGCGCACCGCCCGACGTGCAGCAGGGCCCAGATCGCTGCTTCGGTTCTAAGACCCGAGGAGAAGCAAGATGCTCGCTCGAGTCGCTGAACATAAACGCCGCAAGGGCGCTCAGGCTAGAAATCCCGGCGACACGAGCGGTGCTGTTTTCGAGATCGACGTTCACTCCTGGCTCCATTGTTGGAATGCGCCATGCAGTCATCGACTCTGAACCACAGCATCAAGGGCAGATCTGAAAGCCAAGTGTGAGCGAAACCGCGCCCATAACTATTCTCTTCATTCCTCCAATGATGGAGCAACTGACCCGGGACAAAGGCACCCCTGATGCTCACCGAGCGCCCGTATAGGCCCTCGCTGATCGGAATGCCGCTCGCTGCCGTTCGCCGCAGGGCAATCGCCGGCCGTGCGAAGCCGATGACCGAGAGAGTTCTCGCTGCTTGAACCGCTGTTCAAGCAAGGCGTAGGCTACCCCAAAACCGGTGAAGAGAATTGGAATTAGAATAAAGTACAGCGGAACGCCTTCTTTGCCAATTCGATAGATCTGCGCCGGCATCGTACAAACTGACGCTACGAATGACCAAGCCCCCCTTCCTGGCCGGCACGAAGTAGCGGGGAGTCACGACCTACTCTGCCTTGCTGAGCGAGCCTCAGCTTTGCCACGCTGGTTGCTTCATTGGAGGCAGCATCACCACGGATGTACTGGCGATGTGGGGCGAACCCGACGCACTTTCTTCTCGACGGAGTGCGTCGGCTCGCCTTTAATGCTTCTGCCTGGCCCTGGGCCCTTAGCGGATCGATGAGCTACTGCCAGGTCTAACAACAGGTTGACCGCTCGGGGCGCGTTTTGTCCTTCCTATGTAGGTCAAGAGCGAACCTTCAAGGTGCCGGGCACGGACCTCTGATGTCCGCAAATTCTGGTGGAAGAATGATTCTTTCGCTGGATCAGCGGTTGTTTGGCTGGTGCAGGAGAGCAAATGCAACTGCCTTTTGGCGAACCGGTCCGCAGCTGGACAGCGAATGGAGTGTGTCCCGCCTCTCCTTCAGATTACGCCGCCTCATGTTGGGGTGCGAGGCTCGTGAAGGAACAACGCCACGAACGCACGTGAGCGCCCCTGCAGCAGCTCGAATTCGAGCATCTTTCCTACAAACATGACGGAAAGGACTTGAATCGCACCTTGCGTCAGGTTGTACGAAATCGGTACAAGGTGCTTTCCTCACACAGAGCAACTCACAGGCGCTCCGACGACGGAAAAGAAGAGTTCATGTTGCTGATGCCGCTGCTACTCGCTCTGATGTCTATTTTCCTTAGCATGGGTGCGATAGTCTACTCCGCTTGCCGATCTCAACGCCGGCGGGATCGGCGCATGCACAGGCACAATCGGGCCGATTCGCTCAGCTCGCGCCCCCGCGTGCAACTACCAAGGCGACGGGCATTCTGATCGTTCAGCCGCATAATGAGCGGTCCGCTGCAGTCTCACTCGCGAAGGCCAGGCGACACGCGCCGCCGCTAAAGGGAGCGCCTCAAGTTCTGGATTCGGTGCTTCTCGATCGGCTGCTGATCGTTTGATCGGCGCCTTGGGAGCCAATCCAACGCGACGGCGGACAGACTCCAAAGGCAGTTCTCGACCAGTCGGGCGGTTTTTGCTACACTTTCCTGTCTTCGTCACGCTGGCGCGAATGGCTGACCGGTCACATACCTTGAAAATTTCAAAGATTTGCACTGCGCGAACGTCCTCAAAAGCCTATGCGATCAATCGAAGGTGGTCGTGAGGCAATAAGTCTACTGTAAATCGTACAAGTGAGGCTCTTATCGTGACCAAGCGCTCTGAACCCCGGAAGGAAGCCCCAAATGTCGTCGGGCCTGAGGTGAGGCCGAGCGTCTTCGTCGTCGACGATGACCTCTCAATGCGCGAATCGCTGGTCAACCTATTTCGTTCGATCGGTCTAGATGTCGTTGCTTACGGATCCGCCCGGGAAATGCTCCAGAGCGAGCTCCCTGATGTTCCTAGCTGCCTTGTGCTTGACATCAGGCTGCCTGGATTGAGCGGCCTTGAGCTCCAGAATGAGTTAGCCAAACAGAAGATTCACATTCCCATCATTTTCATCACCGCTCATGGCGATATTCCGATGACCGTCAAAGCCATGAAGAGTGGAGCAATCGATTTTCTCAGCAAGCCGTTTCGCGATCAGGAACTACTCGATGGCGTAGTCGCAGCTATCGAACAGGATCGGAAGAGACGAGGTGTAGACAAGGTGGTCAGCAGGCTCCAGTCCTTGTTTGAGGCCCTAAGTCCACGAGAGCAGGATGTGTTGAAACTGGTCGCCGCCGGGCTATTGAACAAACAGGTAGCCGCGGAACTCGGGCTCGCCGAGATTACAGTCAAAATCTATCGCGGCCACGTGATGAAGAAGATGGGAGCTCGATCGCTAGCCGATTTGATCAGGATGGCTGAGAGGCTGGGAATTGGGACTGAGCGTTTCACGGTACAAACCTAAGTATGATTTTACAATTTCGTCGTACACGCGCACCCTTCTGCTGGCCGTCATGCGTCGGCCAGCGCCTTCGCCCAACCAAGAACAGGTCGTCTTGTCTAGGTATTCAACTGTTTCCGTTATTGACGACGATCCTGCGATTCGTGCCGCACTGAACAATCTTTTGAAATCGCAGGGCCACATCGTTCATACGTTTGCATCGGCTGAGGAATTCTTGCGGTCGTCTCAATTGAACCACACGTCCTGTGTCATTGCAGACGTGCAGATGCCCATGATGAGCGGCTTTGAACTTTTGGAAAAGATGCGAGCCCAGGGCCACGCTGCACCGTTCATCTTGATGACTGCCTTCGCAGATGATCGCACGCGAGCTCGCGCGTTGAGCGCGGGCGTAGCCGGTTTTTTTGCCAAGCCGTTTGCTGACCTGGAGTTGAGCGCCTGCCTCGATGCAGCGCTTCGCGAGCAGGGTGGAACGAACGCGTGAAAGATGGGGAAGCAGTCTGGACCAAGCGCACTCGCGCGGCGCTTACGATGTCGATCAATGCGCGACTGCCCGTGCTTACCGCGTGCCAGTGGACCATCGCCTTTCTTGCCGCATTCCTGTCGTTGTTGTTGCACTTTCGGCATCTGGTTGAAGCACTTGCAACGTCGGGCTCCTGACAAGGCGCCTTTGGTATGATCGCGCACTCAGAGGAGGCGAGGCCCCTCATCGGTTTAACGAGCGCCCTACCTTCACTCCTAAGATCCTTGCTGAGCTTAGCGCGAAGTGCCACGGCAGCGGCTTGCCGGCAGGACGTCGTTAGAACAAAGAATTCACCTGAAACTTGTGCCACCGCTCCAGACAAATCTGGCACCGAGTTTGCGGGAGCAGGACGGGACGATCGCGTCCAAAATCCCGCAGTCTGTCGAGGCGATCGCTTCAGAATTCACAGGAAACCCAAAGGCCGCATTTTCGATGTTGAGCTTTCGAAGGATCGAGCGGTGTACGCCAAACTCGCCAATTTGCGTTCGCTCCCAGCAACCCTTTGGCGGGCCGAAGCACCCGAACCTACGCAATCGGGTTGCAGGGCAACACAAATGCCACTGGTCGAAGCAATTTCAAGCCACGCCTTTGCTGCCGAACGCATCCACGCCACCACTCTCCGCGCCGATCCCGGCCAAACGCAAGGCCCAAAGCGGCGGCTCTGGACGAGCGATAAGCCCGCGCACCGGGCCAGATCCGCGGCGGCCCTGTCCCTTCTACTCGCCGGGACCCTGAGCGTGAGCATCCAACACACGCCTCCGGCTGGCGGGCTCCGCGGTCGCCGGGAGCGCATCGGCCCTCTGGTCGCGATGAACTTTCTCGGCCCACATACTTCCCCGCTTCCAAGCTAACCGCGCTGTATGCGCAAATTCTTCGATCGCGCGCAACTAAGCAAACCTGCCCGCGAAAGACGACTTAGCCTGGGCCCTCGCTGGATGGGGACGAAACTACTAGACATAGTAGCTTTGTTCCGCCTGGTTCCTCGGGTAAGCCGTTGGAGCTGATTTTCAGACGCCCAGCATAGCCAAAGGACGCCGAGAGGCGCCGGGACCGTGCGCTCATGGTCTGCCAATCCTGTACGATGTTGGCCGCGCGCTTGTTCGTCGGGCAGATTTTCTTGTCGAGGAGACGATGACATGGTTGGAGGACACGAGCCGCACAGAATGAAGACAGTCGAAATGCTAGAGTCCAACGTGCGCTCGTACTCACGTTCCTTTCCTGCTGTGTTCAGCAGGGCGCGCGGCTCGATTATGTTCGCAGAGGGTGGCCGAAAGGTCATTGACTTTCTCTCCGGCGCTGGAGCGCTAAATTATGGCCACAACAATCAGGAGATCAAAGCGGCAATCAGCGAGTATCTGGACTCGGACGGCGTCGTCCACGGCTTGGACATGGCCACTCCAGCTAAGGTCGAATTTATGGAGACCTTTAGCTCTGTCATCCTTCGTGAACGGAATCTTTCCTACCGCTTTCAATTTACAGGGCCTACGGGAGCTAACGCTGTTGAAGCAGCTCTAAAGCTCTCGCGTAAGATCACAGGACGTCACAACGTCATTTCTTTCACGAATGGATATCACGGTCAAAGCTTGGGAGCCATAGCCGCGAGCGGTAACCGCTTTTACCGCAAAGCCAGCAGCATTCCCTTATCCGGCACAACGTTCATGCCCTATGATGGGTATCTTGGCTCCGCTCACAGTCCGGCGGATTACGTGCGAAAGGTATTAATGGATGAGAGCAGTGGCACTGATCTTCCAGCCGCCATTCTCGTCGAAACCGTGCAAGGAGAGGGAGGCATTAACGTCGCCGGTAAGGAATGGTTGCAGTCAATTGAGGCTTTGGCAAAAGAGGTCGGAGCTATTTTCGTAGTTGACGATATCCAAATGGGCTGTGGCCGTACAGGCGAGTTCTTCAGTTTCGAGTTCGCCGCGTTGTCGCCAGACATTGTTGTAATGTCGAAATCGCTGAGTGGGTACGGTTTGCCACTATCGATGCTCCTGATCAAAGAAGCGATTGACGCATGGGAACCAGGCGAGCACACGGGGACGTTTCGAGGAAACAACCTTGCACTCGTTTCTGGCAAAGCGGCTTTGAATCTGTATTGGCGCAACCAGACGCTCTCGCAACAGGTCCGACGCTTGGGCGCATTTATGCGGCGTAGACTCGATGCTATCGCGCACCAGCACGGAAACAAGTTTGCTGTTCGTGGACGGGGCTTGGTATGTGGATTCGATTGCAAAACGACCGAAATCGCAGAGGCAACGTCACATAGAGCTTTTAAAAAGGGATTGATTATCGAGCGATGCGGACCGACCGATCAGGTTGTCAAGTTCTTGCCTGCACTTACGATCGATCAAGAAACGTTGGGACAAGGCCTAGATATATTTGAGGAGTCATTGACCGAAACATTGAATTCAGCCCGAGCAAGCTAAACTTGTAGGCACACGAGAGAAACTGTTGCTACCGACAGCATCGCCGCACAAGTCACTGGCGTGAGCCCTTGCTTGCCGCCGAAATGGTCAGGAGTTTTGAAGCGATGATCATGAAGGTGACGTCTGAAGGCCAAGGCTATTCGAGATCGGCCGAGTCGGCTTATCCGCGGAGAGCGCCTGCTGCCCTCCTCGGTCCACAACGTGAGTGCGAGCAGCACCTTTGACCATAGAACCTCGCCCTCGCGAGCGACTCTGGTCGGGGTGGCTTATTTAAGTTTTCCAGTCTGAGGTCGGCCGAAGGTCAGCTCGTTGTGCGGAATGGAGTCCAATTTGTGTATGGCTTCTTGGCGGCCACATAGGCGCAGCAGCAATCATCCCGCGGCCGGCTTTGCGACGAAAGCCGTCAAGGAACGCGCGGTGGGGATGTCCCGGGTTCTGTTGAATTCCTGAAGAGGTCGGGGTTGCCGTTGAGCCGGTAGGCTCGGCGTGCTGATTCCACAAAGGAGAGCGACGTGATGACGAGAGATATCACACCGGCTGGTTGGCCGGCGACCGGGCTGTGGACGAAGCGTTTGCGAAAGTGCAGGCGAGCTTTGACCGGTTCTGCCTTCCGGCAGGGATCGAGGCGCTCGGCACGATGACGGAGGCGGATGTGACGGCGGCCTGCGAACGGGTTAGGGCGTGAACGCCCGCGAGGTCACGATTCCGTCCTGGGACAATGGCGGCGCAGGAGCACTGGCTCGCTCGCTGGGCGATGGACTTGATGCTGATCAATGTGTTGACGCGCCGGTTCGCCCGCGCTGTCCGGCTGCCGGAGGGTGACGTGCAGGCATCGGCCGGATCGGGGGGTGTCAAAGTCGGCTGCCTCGCGGAGGTTCGTAGCGCTGCCGACGGCGCGGCTGGCCGACTTCATGGCGGCCGATCTGTCGGCGCTCGACCTTCTGGTGGTCCAAATCGACGGGCTGCATCTCGGCGACGATCTTGTGCTGGCCACCGCGATCGGGGTCGACGGCGAAGTCAAAAAGCATCCGTGGCGCTGGTGGAAGGGGCGACCGGATTGCCGCAACGTTTCAGGCCCTACTGGACGATCTGGTTTCGCGCGGGCGCGACCCGGCGGTGCCAAGACTGTTGAGCGTTGTCGAAGGCGATCTGCCGCACCTTCGGTTCGGTCGCCACGACCCAGCGCTGCCAGATCTACAAGGTGCGCAAACATCATGGAACGCCTGCCGAAAGAGCATCATGCGGCCACCCGTCGGGTGCTGCGCCAACCTGGGAGCTCGATGACGCCGAAATGGCTGAAGAATTGATCCGCAATGTCGCGCGTCGAGTCGATCGGCATGGCTCGGCGTAGCTGTGAGCATCCTCGCGGGCCTCGACGAAATCCTGACTGTCGTCCGGTTGAAGTTGCCGAAGGAGCTTCGTTCATCGCTTGCCTGTACAACATCACCGAGAACATGATGCGCACCATTCGCGGTGTCACGCGCAACATCAAACGCGGGCGGGATGGCCCTGCGACGGGTCACGGCTGGCGCTCGAGGTCAACAAGGGCGTCGGACGATTGAAGGCGCATAAGCAATGATCGGTTCTGCGTGCGGCCACGATCGCAGGACGATCAAGCCCGTTGCCCACGTCACGACGGCCGCGTGGCATTCATTCCGGCAGCGTCGGCCCGGTTGAACAGCCATCGGGAGATCCCCGGCGCTGTTCACGGCGTCAGCTACGCTAACCGAGCCAGCATCTCAATCAGAAAGGGTCGGTCCTCGGCTTTTGCCCCAGTCTGCAGAGCACCGCTCTCCGTGTGCGCGCGTAGCACACTGCCGCAACCCCAATGTTGGCGTGCCCGAGTTCAGCATCAGAAGCGCCTATTGGCGTGAGCGCCTCGGCGGCAACCGAAGGTGACGGCCAAATGTCAAGTATGCTGGGCGGACGGAAGAAGCCCGACGCATCTGCCGGGTCTGAAATGCGTCGGGCTGAGTGGGAGACTGAGTGCGACAGTCTTCCTCCCAGAACCTGCCTCTGCAAATAGTATGCCGCGCCCGTACTGCTACATCACTACCTTGACCTAGATATCTGTTCTGCCGCGAAGTTCCTTGAGGCATTCAGAGAGGCTCGGCCCACAGCTCGTTCTTGAAGGCTAAAACAAGCTGAGCTTACTCCCTTCCAAAAAGTCCCGCCATCACCTTTCGTTTGGATCAAAAATGAGGCAGAAGAACCGAACAACGGGCCGCCGGCTCATCAACAACAGATATCTAGATGTTTCATACATTGCTACGCGTGACTGGAACGATCGCCCCGAGCTCGCGCACGACAGAGGCTAACGATCGAGATCTGAGCTTAGACTTCGCGAAAGGTGCGCTCATTCTTTTGGTGATCGTTGGGCACCTGATCCAGTATGTCATCTACCGAGACGACGGGTTTTGGTATTCGCCGTACTACAAATCGATCTATATGTTTCACATGCCACTCTTTATGGCGATAAGCGGATATCTTTCTTCTCGATCGCTGCTGCAAAAGTCGTTCACTCGAGCCGCCAGCGACCGTGCGAAGCAGCTCTTGCTGCCGATGCTGTTTTGGTGGACGTTCATGGAGACCGTTAAGCTGGCGGCATTGTGGCGCGCGACCAGCCTAACGAGCGGACTTTTGGGATTTTTAGACGATTTCGCTGGCACCTACTGGTTCATCTGGGCCACGTTTGTTTCCTACCTTCTCATCAAGATTTCTAGCAGGCTCGACCAGCGATCGTGGGTCATATCTGGCGTAGCCATACTGGTCGCACTCGCGCCTCTGACATTCTCCATATCACCCCTGATCAGATTCACTTACCCATTCTTCTGCTTCGGCTTCTTGCTTGCTCAATCGAGAGAACGATGGACGAGTACATGGCGACGTCACAAGCCGCTCCTGGTCTTATTTCTCTCGATAGTGACTTGCGTATGCTTTCTAGCGTGGGGCAAGGACACCTATGTCTACAATAATCTTGGGGTAATTCACGATCTTCGGTCGGCTAAAGACGTGCTTCTGATGTTTGTTGGCTCTGCAGCTGCCTCAGCAATCGTTATCGAACTCCTGCTGCAATGCTGGAGCCTTGGCCATTCAAATCGGATGGCCCGCTTTATCGCTGTGGAGTTGGGCCAGACCACGCTGCTGCTCTACCTGGTCCAGGGTACCGTGTTCCGTCTCATGGATTTCGTACAATTCGGAGAACTTTGGGATCTCACGACCCGGTTGATCATCGCGGGTCTGCTCGGTGCCTCGATTATTGCGATCGCGCTAATGGTGCGCTCGATTGTTCGCGGCGTTCCATATCTATCTCAGCTCGTCGTTGGAATGCCGCCACGCTCAGGTCTCCCGCAGGCCAAACCTGCAATAAACTAGCTGTATTGCATTTAATTGTTTGAGTACGGCAGGGTATTGCGATGGCATCGACTTGTGACGCCCGGAACAGCGGTCGACGGCGACGGCGTGCCGCCCGTCGAGCCGGTGATCGGCATAAGAGCAACCCCATCGAAGCGTGTATTGCTCAGGTTTGTATGGCACCGGCGAACTCAGCCCATTGCGTCCGTCTGTTCAATCGAGAGTCGTGAGATGAGCTTCGCTGTACCAGTCCTCTAGCCGCCGGGTTTCGACCCAGATCTGGCGATCGAACGTAATCCAATCACACTTGGCGAAATGTTTCTTCGAGTGCCGTACTGAATCCGAGACGTCCCAGTCGTTCGAATCTCCGTCTCGGCCCGCAGTTGCCCATGCACTACCTTGACTTGGAAGGCGTCCAGTTTACGATCGAGTCGCGCAAACCGTCCGGAAGACGACATGACTCCTGCGACGCGGGGAATGCTGCGTTAAGGACATCAGCTGCCCAGCGCGAGAGGCCCTCCTGCAGCAGCTGACGGTCCTCTACATAGCCTGCGTCTGTGCCAAGCTGCAGGACATCTCTAGCGTTGCGTATCGTGTCCTCGGGACTGATATGAAAGCTGAGAAACGGCATGTCAGCTACAAGCAGGGCGCGAGGCCTTGTTCGCGCGACCGCCTCCAAGTGGTGATTCATCATCCCATGCTGACGGGTAAAGTGTCATCACACCCAAGGCATACATTGCCGACGCTATCGCCGACAAGAATGACGTCGACGACAGGATCGGCGATACATGCCGTCACCGCATCATAACCCGTGCTCATGACGATGGTGTGCCTTTCCTCCTTGCATCATTGCAGAACTGGAATCGTGACGCGTTCAACTGACAGCTGCGAAATGTGGCTCTGTTCGATCTGATCCGGCCTCCGCATGTCTCTGGAAACGGCCTTCCCCTTGGAACCCACATTGCAGATGCGAGGTCACAATCGCCCATTTCGAAAGTCTATGGCAAGGCTCTCTCAAGTCGTTCGGGAAGCCGACGACAGCTCAGGATCCTTCATCTTGCGCTACCGCGCGCGTCTTCAGGCCAGCGCATCGGCAGCGTCACAGATGCGTGCATAAATTTCGTCCAGGTCACCTGCTGTTACACAATATGGCGGCATCACATAAATCGTATTACCGAGTGGACGCAGCAAGAGATTGCGGTCGTTAAGAAGGCGTGAAGCCTCGGGCCGACGCCTGCGAGATAGCCGGTATCTCTCGTCTTCAGGTCGAGTGCTGTGATGGTGCCGCTACGGCGAACGTTTGCAAAGCGCGGATCGGCGCGGAATCCTTCAATTGCCTGCTCTTGCATGGTTGCGACCGCAGCGATGCGCCGGTGACATTCCTGGCCTTTCCACAGATCCAGGTTAGCTTTGGCGGCGGCACAGGCCACCGGATTTGCCGTATACGAACTCGAATGAAAGAATGTGCGCGTACGGTCTTTTGAATAATGGGCATCGAAAATCTCTGCCCGGCAGAGTGTCACCGCGAGCGGCAGCGCCCCCCCCCGTGAGACCCTTGGAATAGCACGCTATATCTGGCACAACATTGGCCTGCTCACAGGCGAAGATTGTTCCGGTGCGGCCCCAGCCCGTCAGCCCGTCATGACCTCATCGGCAATGAACAGAACGTCCGACGCCTCCGCAGATCCGCTTCATCTCTCTTAGCACCCAAGCTGGGTACATCAGCATTCCGCCTGCCCCTAACATCAGAGGCTCGACAATAAAGGCTGCGGGATTTTCGTTCCGACTCAAGCGCATCGAGCGTCGCCCGCTCACGACCGCTCGCAGGGAACGGGATTGAGGTCACGTCGAACAGGAGAGGTCCGTACGCCGCGTTGAAGACACCGCGGGCACCAACTGACATCGCGCCGAACGTGTCCCCGTGATAGGAGTGCTGCTACAATGATGCGTGTTCGCTCTTCGCCTATATTGTGCCAATAACCGAGTGCCATCTTCAAGGCTACTTCCACGCTGGCTGACCCGCTGTCCGAGTAGAACACGTGGTCCAAGCCTTGGGGTGTGAGTTTCAAAAGGAGCCGAGCGACCTCCTCAGCCGGATCATGCGTGTAGCCGGCGAAAATGACTTGGTTTAGCTTGCCGGCCTGTTCCTGAATCGCGCTCACGATCTACGGATGGCAATGGCCGTGAGTGACGACCCACCAGGGTGAGATTGCATCTATGATTCGATTATGCATCCGCAGTGTAGAGTTAAGCACCATCGCCACGCACAACCTTGGTCATCTCGTTGTGAAGAGCATGCTGCGTGAATGGATGCCAAATTGGCGACCTCTTGTTTGGCTTCATGGCGTGAAATCGCCGCGAATAAACGAGCCTTTGAAGACAGCCTGCAGGCTCTCTGCCGTCAAAGGAGAAATCCAGGGCAGCCGTCCTAACCAACGCACCCGCGCGATGTCACAAATTGCGCTCTCAGTCTCCGAATTTCTTTCTCCGATGAATGCGATCCCAAGAATGTCGATCTGGCGCTTTCGCAAGGCCTCTATCGAGAGCAGGGAGTGATTGATGGTTCCGAGTAGCGTGCGCGCGCAAAGCACGACGGGAAGTCGCCACCGCTCGAAGATGTCGATGTAGAGTGCACTAGAATTCAGCGGCACCATCAACCCGCCAGCGCCTTCGATGACGAGCGGTCGCTCCCCGGTTTGCGGCAGGACGAGCGAATCGGGGTCGATGCGAATTCCGTCTATTTCGGCGGCATGGTGCGGCAAGGCGGACGTTTTAAGGCGGTAACGCTCCGGAACGATCCGATCGGCCGGAAGACCGCTCAGTCGTGCGACCTGCTCGCTATCGGTCTCTCCTTCAACACCGGCCTGAATTGGCTTCCAATAATTCGCGCCGAGAAGATGGGCAAGGCCTGCCGAAAAGACAGATTTGCCGATCCCTGCATCTGTGCCGGTCACCACGATCCGCTGGCTCATCGAGATTCGCCCCCCGTCTCCTCAGCGAGGGCATCGAGCATCGCACGCACCTCATCCTCTCCGACGTTGACCGTCAGTGAAATTCGTAAACGGGCCGTGCCGGTCGGCACTGTTGGCGGTCTGATTCCTCGGATGTCAAATCCGCGAGCCTGTAGCGCGGACGCTAGCCTCATGGCGCGGGCATTCTCGCCAACGATATAGGGAAGGATCTGCGAGTTCGAAGGACTTCTCTCGCCTCGCGCAACCATCTCCTGATGCGTGAACGCGACAAGCTTCGCCAGCCGCTGTTGGCGCTCCGGCTCCTCCTGCAGGATCAACAGAGCCTCCCGTACGGCCACCGCCATTAACGGCGAAGGGGCGGTCGCGAAGATAAACGGGCGACAGCGATTGATCATGAAATCGCGCAGCACGCCAGAGGCGGTGACAAGCGCGCCGGCAGCTCCCAGCGCCTTGCCGCAGGTATGAACAACCAGGAGATTTTCGCGTCCTTCAAACGGCCCTGTGAGCCCTCGCCCCTGCTCGCCGTAAACGCCGGTGGCATGAGCTTCGTCCACAACCAAGAACGCATCGTGCCGGTCCGCGATCGCGAGCAGGTCTTCAAGTGGTGCGAAATCGCCATCCATGCTATAGAGGCTCTCGACTACGATCCAGACCTGCCCCGCTCCGCCCGCGGCACGCCAGTCGCAAATTGCGCTTTCGATAACCTGCGGGTCGTTATGGGCGGTGATTCGAAACGCGGCTCGGCCAGCTCGTGCTCCTTCGTGAATGCTGGCGTGAACCAGGGAATCAAGGACGAGCAGGTCATCCCGTTGCGGCAACGTTGTCAGCACCGCAACCTTTGCAACATAGCCACAACCGAAGAAGAGCGCGGTCTGCGCGCCGAAGAACCGCGCCGCTGCTGCTTCGAGGCATTCGTGCTCCTCGCAGTTGCCGCCCAGAAGCCGTGATCCGCCGGCTCTGATCGAAGTACCGGCTTCAAGCGCGGTGACGATCGCTTTTTTCATCCGCGGCGCGCTCGCCAGGGCCAGATAATCGTTGGATGAAAAGTCAATCCCGGTGCGCGGCCTGAGACTCTGCAGGCGGTTCTCGTGTTTAAGCGCATCCAAGCCTGCCGCATAGCTGGTGACTTTACCCGCAATGATGGTATTCATTCTTCACTCGCTGAGCCAAGGATCGACGCCGCAAAACTCCTAACTGGCCACCAACGACAGGGCTCTACGCGATTAGCTTGTTGGATTCAAATCGGCACGATGCGATTTTGTCGATCAACCAGCACAATGCGCGGCCTGAAGATTCTTGCCTCCGCCTCGTCAACTGAGGCGTATGCAACGATGCTTATCCTATCGCCGGGCATCGCCAGTCGCGCCGCCGCACCGTTCACGTCTACCGTGCCGGACCCTCGCGGCGCTTCTGTCGCAAACGTTGCAAAGCGTGCCCCCGTCTCGAGGTTGTAGAGTTCGACGCGTTCGTTAATCAGGATACCGGCCGCGTCCAAAAGTGCGCGATCAATCGAGATCGAGCCTTCAAAGTGCAGGTCGGATTCAGTTACCGAGGCGCAATGAATCTTTCCCTTCATCAAGACAATCTGCATTTCTTACCTACGCTAGTGGCTTGCGCGCAGCACGCCGTTCTTCTGATGGCTTAAGCGAGTCCAGACGTAATGCCGAGCCGAGCTAACAAACTTGCATCACCGTCAAATTGCGGGTTTTTGGTAGTCAGCAACACATCGCCGACAAAGATGGAGTTCGCACCCGCCAAGAAGCATAGGGCTTGGAGTTCATCACTCATGTACTGGCGCCCGGCGGCCAACCGTACGACGCTCTTGGGCATCATGATCCGCGCGGTCGCCACCAGGCGCACCAGTGCAATCGGATCGGGACGCTCCGCCGTGACCTTCACCGGCACGCCATTCACCTCGTTCCACAGGTTGATCCTCGGGTGAAGTGTCCACGTTATGATTGTAGAAGTCGAGGCCGGCGTCGGCGAGGCGTGCGGCTTGCTTTGGCGTGAGCATGCCGAGCGTTACGCACGTCTCCATGCCAACACGTTTAACGGCGGCAATCATGTCGCAGACCTTATCGAGGTCGCGGTCCTTTGGACTGCGCCACGCCGCGGCCATGCAGAAGCGACTCGCCCCGGCCGCCTTGTCGCGCTGCGCGGCGGCGACCACATCAGCGCGATCCGTCAAGCGAGTCGCCTTCAGGCCAGTGTCGTAATGCACGCTCTGTGCGCAATAGGCGCAGTCTTCAGGACAGCCGCCGGTCTTGATCTGAGCAGGCTTGCGGTTTCGACGTGGGTCAAAATTACCGCGAGGAACGGTCTGGGCCTGAACTAGGAGCTCGGGAATTGGCTGCACGTAAACCCCCTCCGCCTCGGCACGTTCGCAGTCGCGGCGGACCGGCGCGCCGTTGCGGCCGCTATTGCCTTCGACTTCCACAGCACCCTCAAGATTTTCGCTCGATCGTACAGACGACAACGTCGTGCGTAGCTCCGCAAAGCAACACTCTTGCCCTGTATTGAACGAGAAATATCGCCGAGTTGCGCGGGCATGGCGCTGATATCAGGCTAATCGCCGCCCCCTCATGCAGGATTTCCCCGCGGGCGCGCCTCACTCAGGTAACTAAGCGGTGCGTCCGGTAGTTGCGCCCCCTAGGAGACTCTTCCGATGCAAATGTATTTGGCCGCGCGCCGTGTATAACGGAGCGACAGATCTGCTCACCTGGCTGAATCCTCAATGGTGTTGTTATGCGCGTCACATTCCGCACAACAAACGGCGGCCTCAACAAGCCGACTCTGCGAGCGTTACCTTCCGCCCCTTTCAGAAGTGCAGCGGGTTGGGCTCTGGGGCGCAGAGTAGTGGCTGACGGCCCCTTGGCGGGCCTTGGCCACCTAGGCTCGCTCGCCGCTGTGCTCGTCGTCCCTGGCTGTGGTGAGCAACTCCGCGGGACTCTCGATTATGTCGCCGCCGCCCGACTTGGCGTCGGCGGGGCGAGATCCGCTAAGGTGTCGCACTCATCTGCGCAAACAGAATTGCCGCTTCAGACGGCCCGAGCCCGACGATGCCCACGAAGGCTGCCGGAGGCATCGGAATGACCTGACGCGTCGGCCTCCAGAGATGCAGGCAATAGCGACTATTGTTCACATACTGCGAATGAGGAGGATGCAGCTGCATCACGCATTCCTCTTCATCCCAAAACATATCTTTAGCGAGGCACATCTCCTCCCAGTTTGGAGATCGCCGTGGCGTCGACACTGAGACATGCTCCCATCCCGGACGGATTAAGCCGATGATCTTGAGTTGGCAGCCACAAGGCCCCTGCACGAAGAAGAGACCAGAAGGGCCAGACCCTGGTGCAGTGGCGAATTGGCCCTCGCGAACGCGCCCCGCTTCCAGTCTTTCTACACTGTGCCTCCTCATGCGTCCTCCATTTGGCCGATAGAGTTGCATTCGGCACCACTCGTCTTGTCCGAGTCGCACATCGAACGGGCACCCGGGCATGGGCAGCCCCAGCTACCGCTGATCATCTGCACCGAACCTACTTGGATGAAGATCATCGGTTCTATCCGCACCGTTCACCGGGGAGTTCTCTTCGGTTTGTCTTTCGACATCTGATCGTCTCTTCAATTTTCTTGTCATTCGCGCCTTCGTTGCGAACCCGGCCTCATGCAGACAATCTGCGCAGAGATCTATGATGGCCCGTCTTGGCAAGCCGTGCCAGCAGGAGCTTCTGCTCGCCTCTTCGCCTGAACATGTCCGCAATGTATGGCGTTGAGTTCAGCAGTGCTTGGTGCAAGATGCCAGAATTCGACTGAAACGCCTCACGCCAAAATGGCGGCGGAAGCCAATTCGCGTGGCATGATCCGGCGAACCGGCTACTTTGTCACCCAAACAAACGTCCTGGCTTCAGCAACATGATGCAAAGCGCGACGCCAATGCCTCGCCAGTTCATCGAGCGAGAGGCTTTTGATTCGACGAGCTGACGGTGGGCTTTCATCTCATCCTTCTCATGTCTAGCGGTTAGCCGGCTTGCCGCCTGAGACACCGTCAATGCGTCATCTATGTGGCCGGCCCCGCGACTCAGAATGGATTCATGGTCAGAGGCTCGGACGCGCGGACCGCACTCGTTCAGCAGCCTAGCTCATTGGCCTTACCGCATGACGCAGTTTCGCAGTTCAGCTAACGGGCTGTGAGCTCCAACGGAGAGACACCCGCGCCGGGGTCACAAGGCGTTGACGATCGGTGCAACCGTCCGCCCGGTGGCGATCAGAACTGCCCGTCAAGCTCATTTCTTTGCCGCCCCTCCGCGAGGCGAGCCAGCTTATCATATTCTTCAGCGACCTTGAGGAGCCTGCATCTGGATGTGTCGTCCTCGAGCGACTCCGCTTTTCTTCGGGTCGCTTCAGCACGGCTTCTCCAATGTTTGGCGTCTGAGAACAGCTTTTTTTCCTTCATGCGGAAGACGATGCAATTTTTAGATCACGAAAATGCGACACATGCCCTACGTAAGATCCCGTAGGTTGGCTTTCGCAAAAGCACCTCATTTGCGGTTATCTGCCGACCACTCTGTTGATGTCTGCGATGCGACAAGCCGCTCGCAGCAAGCGCGGCAAAGGGCGCGAATGCGCGACTCTCGACATTAGGGCTTGAATCGTACGTAGCGTCAGATTGTAGGGTCTCTTACAGTTGGCAAGCGTGCTTGGCCGTACAACAGCTTCCGGGCGACACAATTTCGAGTGTATCATTTGGCGCCCAGATTGCAGAACGCCCGCCTTGTCCCGGGCGCCGCAGTGAAGTTGCCTCGGCGAATCATTGCACGTGTGGCGACTAAGCCAGGCTGCAGGGGAACCGGATTCTAAGATCGCAGCAGCATCCTCGCGTGGCGGTTGCCCGATTTGACAGATTGCTCACGCAGAAGGTCGCCGTCCGGAGATCGGGGCCTCGCAGCTCAGAGTGGAATGGAAGTTGGAGGCCATACTCATCTTACGTAGCCGTGATGCGGCCGCGGCGAACCTGCAATAGCTTGCTCACGCCAAAACAGGTAGCTCCAGGCATACACGGTTGCCAGCATTCTCGCCAGAGATGCGTCGACTGGTCGCTCATGCCGAAGCCGCCTTCGGGTGCCTGGATTGCCTCCGCCGCCGCCTCCATCACGTTTTTCGTATCCAAAGACGGGCAACACGGCCTTCGGAGTAGCAATGACTTCTACAGCTTTGGCTAGCAAGTGGCCGTTCAACTGATGGCCATGGCGAGCGCGCGAGGTCAGACCACAAGGAAATCTCGATCTATGCTCTGTCCGAAATGTCACACAGATAACTGGTGCGAGATCGCAATGCACGATCCCTGGAGCGGCCGACCAGTGATCAACTGCAATACTTGCGGTGAGTATGCCGAATACGATTGCCTCCAGCGCAAAACAGCGCACGCGATCATCGCAGCTACCTTGGCCTGTAACGTTAGCAAAGAGGACGAGCGAGATCCGCGGGCGGTTGCTGAAACGATTTTGGATGTGCTGGAGAATGCCGGCCTAACAATCGCTCGCGCCTCAAGATGAATGGGAGGACGCCGATCGGCGCCCGCTACAAGGCCCCGGCCATCCATCAGAGAGCATTGCCAACTGCGCCGCTCGTTCCAACAGCCATTTGATTGCCTGCAAAACCGCGGTCTTTCCCCCGACCGACCTGGAGTAGTCGGCGTAGCAAGTCTTCAATACCAACACGATTGTAGCAAACGCGCCAATCTGGACTCGAGCCGCGATGCTCTCAATGGGACCAGGGCTGAGTACCGCTTAGGCCTTCCAACGTGACGCTCGGCAAATCTTCCCACAAATATCGAATCCGCGATGATCAACCCGGCGTGGCCTGCACCTGACGACGCCTTTCGAGCTCGTCCATAGTTCAAGGTTATCTAGAACGGCGAAGTCATTGTTGGGTTACCTGACGGGAGCTTGGCTCTTTGACCAGGTTAACGGGCTGCCGATTGATCGTAAGCGCTTAGCCGCAACCCTATTGAGGCTGGCTTGACGTTTTGCGGAATCGCCACGGCATGAGGTCTTCGATGCGGCTATGGGGATGGCCGTCGATGATCGTCTCGAGTGTTTCGGCGATGTAGGCGGCCGGGTTGACGTCGTTGAGCTTGCAGGTGGCGACGATCGAGGCGAGCAAGGCCCAGTTTTCGGCTCCGA
>NZ_JADPKX010000025.1:0-26634 GCF_023074155.1 Bradyrhizobium sp. 134
TCGCAAGCGAGAAAGGAAGCGAGAATGGCTGAGGTCAGACAGACGACACGACCGATTAAGACGGCAGGATAAAAGCCGCAAGGTGCGGCCGGTCGGTTGTGACAGAAAGTGTATGGATTTCAATGATCGACTAAACATTGCGGCGACTCGGAGCAAAGTTCAGCTTTCCCCAAGGCGCTGTTCTTACACGGCTTTCGATGCCTTGCGGCGGCCGGAATGACGCGCAAGGATGATCTTCGGACCCGTCCCGGCCGTATCCGCTCCACGCGCGCGCCCCGGACAAAGCCGTTTGTGGCGCAGGTACTCACAGCCGCTCAGAAGTCCGGCGGCCTCTCGCGAGGCAAGGATGGCCGTGGCGGAAAGTTTGGACGCGGCCGCGCCGCGAGCATCGCTGCGGCACGGCTCAACGCCAGCGGCCGCGGTGCTATGGTCAAGGCGCGGGTGGTGCGGCGGATGCGTTCGCCGGGCGCGTTGCGCGCCGATATTGGTTACCTGCAGCGCGACGGAATCACACGAGACGGCGCTCAGGGCAAACTATTCGACGCCGAGGCGGATGATGCGGACGGTTGCGCCTTCGTCAGGCGTTGCGAGGGTGACCGCCATCATTTTAGGTTCATTGTCTCGCCTGATGATGCGGGTGAATTTGCCAGCCTGCGTAGCTTCAGTCGGGAGCTGATGGACCAAGCCTCGCGCGACCCTGGCACACGGCTTGACTGGTGGCGGTCGACCACTCGAATACAGAGCATCCGCACATTCACATCCTCGTGCGGGGCCGTACCGATGATGGTGCCGACCTCATCATCAGTCGCGGTTATTTCGCTATGGGCTTGCGCGCCGGCGCCAGCGACCTTGTCATGCGCGAACTTGGCCCTCGTTCGGAGCTCGAGACTCGCCAGAGCCTTGAGGCGGACACGACAGCCGAACGCTGGACCACACTCGATCGGACGCTTGCCCGGGAAGCGGGGACGGCGGACGGCGTTATCAATTTGAGGTCCGAGCGGGATGCCGGGCGCGATCCATTGCGGGAAAGCGGATCGGGCGCATGCGGACGCTCGCGCGGCGCGGTTTGGCGGAACCTGCGGGCCCCGCCGTCCGGGTTCTGGCCCCCGATGCGGAGGCGAGCTTGCGCGCGCTGGGCGAGCGCGGTGATATCATCAAGCGGCTGCACAAAGCCCTCACGCGGACGGCGCCAGCCGCACCCCCGCATCCTGGGCACTGGAGGGCGAAACTCATGGCGAACCAATCGTTGGCCGTCTCATCGGGCGCGGGCTTGATGAAGGGCACAGCCTTTGCCGTTGTCGACGGGATTGACGGGCGTGTGCATCACGTGAAGCTTCCTGCTGTCGAGGCGGCCGGCGATGCGCCGATCGGTGGGATCGTGGAACTGCGCCGGTTTGCGGACACCCGTGGTCGAACACGGATTGGGCTCGCGGTTCGCTCGGAGCTCTTTCTGGACCAGCAGGTCGCGGCGGATGGAGCAACGTGGCTAGACCGGCAGCTCGTCGCGCGAGATCCTGCCGAGCTCTCGCGCATTGCGTTTGGCGCCGAGGTCCGTGCGCACTTGAACGGCGCATCGATGTTTTGGCCGACCAAGGACCCGCCCGGCGCGATGGCAACAAGGTCCGGCTAAGCCGCAACGTGATCGAAAGCCTCCGCGACCGCGAACTCGACGTCGTTACACGACGGCTCATGGAGCAAGCGGGGCTTCCGCACTTATCATCTGATGTAGGTGAGCAGATCTGAGGGGATTATCGTGGACGTCTGTCAGTGGCGTCCGCACGCTTCGCGATGATCGAGAACGGCCTCGGCTTTCAGCTTGTGCCCTGGTCGCCTTCGCTCGAGCGGGAGTGGCCGCGTTCGGTGATCGTCCACGAAATCAAGCGCGAGAATTTCCAGTTGACCTCGGGATGGCGCGCGCGCCTTGGAGATGTAATCTTATTCGACCGACAAACACGGCAAGCGCCGCCTACAACTTGGGAAGTACGAGAAGCGCAAAATGTCTGCATATCCTGGTTGATCCCGAAGGGGCGCTCGAGCGCCGCAACCATTGGGAAAAACCAGCCATTCTCTGCTCGTCGGCGCTATCCTGCATGTCCTCTACGCTGAAGCTGACAAGACACTTGCCGGGGCTCAACTTGGTGATCGCGTTCATCCCGTCGTCGCTTCAGCAGCGCGAGAGCTGCGAGCGAGAACGAGCGGTCGGGCGTGCTGTCGACCACAATGAGCTTCTTGCGCCTTTATCGCGATCCGGTCGTTGCTAAGGTCACCGCGCGGAGCGATTGGCGCATTCTCGATCTCGTCGACAAACCGCAGCCCGTTTCACTCTATCTCGTCGTGCCGCCATCCGACATCGTCCACACAAAGTTCCTGATGTGGCTCATCCTCAATCAGATCGGACGGCGCCTGACCGAGAGCCTGGATCCCGACCGGCGCCGTCAAAAGCTCCTCCTGATGCTCCACGAGTCATGCAGCTCTGGGCCGCCTCGATTTGTTCGAGAGCCAGCTTGCCTTCATGGCCGGCTATGGCATTCGCAGTTTCCTGATCACTCAGAGCTTGAACCAGTTAGAACGCGCCTATGGACCGAACCACGCGACCTCGACAATCGTCACATCCGGATAGCCGTCTCCACAATGACGAGCGCACCGCTAAGCGCGTCTCGGATGCGCTGGGGACCGCGACCGAACTGCGCGCGATGAAAAACTATGCCGGGCATCGCATAAGCCCCCTGGCTTGGACACTTGATGGTGTGAGCCGCCAAGAAACGTCCTGTCCTCTCCTGACGCCTGGCGAAGTCATGCAGCTCTCATCGAAAGAGGCGATTGTGATGGTGTCGGGCCTCCACCCGCTGCGTGCCACCAAGGTTCGTTATCACGAGGACCCGATAACGACAGGGCCAAATCGAACGGACCGAGCGCCTTAGATCGGGACCGACGGCAGATATCTGAGGGCTGGGAGGCCGCATGACATGAATGCTGAAATCTGAAGCGAGTTGAGACGAGGTACGGCCTGCATTCGAGCTGCCGCTCGATGGGGTAACGCTGCTTGCTTGAGCAAGCGGAAGCCTCTCCAGAGTTCCGGAAGCTCTTCTCAAAAGTTGGCCTACCAGTTTTTGCGGATTGCATCGCAGGGCCTCTGTGTTAGCAATCCACCTTGCACGGTCTTAGTCTGCGAAATCCTGTCGAAAATGCGAGAACTTGCACTGCCCCAAACTTCAGCAAACTGGTGTAACGTTATCCGTTTACGTCAGATTGCAATGAGGCAACCCCTGAGACCGCCTGCAATATGTTTCCACAATTCCAGAGGAACGGAACTACATCGTCCACTTTCGATGGAAGGACAACTGGAGAAGCACATTGGCTTGGAGCCGTTGAATGAGACCCAATCCCGCCGGATGGCGATGATGGCCAAGCATCCTCACACCAAGATCAATCTGATCAGCTCGATGGCCTCGCGACAAGACGGCGTTACGCAAGCAGAGTTGCGCAAGGCCACAGGATGGAAGCTTGTCCCGATGCCCCTGATCGCGAAGCGGTGCAAGATGAAGCTGATTACCAAACGTGAGAAGGGCAGCGTCACTCGCAAGAACGGTAAGATCGCGAGCAAGAGGGGCCACTTCACCACGTACTACATGATGGCGCATCATTTGACTACGGCAGTCGCCGACGCGACTACCGACACAGTGGGCAGAAAGCCCTATCCGTCAATGCATAAGCCAAGTGATGCGGAAAACGCGTCATGAGCCAAAGTCCTGCAGGGAATCGCGAAGCTATCCCGACAGCGAGGCTCGGCTATTTTTCGCGCCGGCTATCCCGCTTCGGAGGAAAGCGCGAAACTGTTATAGCCCATTTCGATGCCAATGCCGAAATCGCGAAACTCGGCTCGCTCGCGCAAACAACTCAGCAGAGCGTTGACGTCTTCGTCAATTTCCCCGGATTCTATTTCAATACTCACAAGGCGCTGCCTCTCGCGCGCAACCCGAGCGAGATCGTCTTCACGGCTTCTTCGTCCAATCAGGTCGGAATCGCGGGAACATCGGTTGTGTCGGCATCCAAGGCCGAACTGTGCCACTTGACGCGAGCCCTTGGCACCCAACTGATCCGCCGAAGCGCTCGGATAAACGCCGAGAGCTCGGGCGTCACCGAAAGTCCGCTGTTTAGAAACATCGGCATTTTCGAGACCAGCGTGCAAGACCGCGGAACGGTCCCGCTGGAGCAGATAGCCGCGAAACACTTCGGTAAGCCACGGAAGATCGCGGCGCGTGAGCTTCCTCGCTTTGGGCGACGCATCCTACATCACCGGCATCGACGTGGCTGTCGATGGCAGACGCACACAGCCTTGAGCCCAACAAGCCCCCATGGGCTCGAAGAGCCCCCGTGAGAGTCATCCGTCATCCTCTACACCAGTTGCAGTGCAACGCGGATACTCACAATGTGCAGAGAACAGAATGAGAAAAATCATTAAGGCAGCCGCCGTACAGATCAGCCCCGTGTTGTACAGCCGAGAGGGGACAGTCGAGAAGATCACCAGAAAGATTCGCGAATTGGGCAAAAAGGGGGTGCGTTTCGCCACGTTTCCCGAGACCATCATTCCCTACTACCCGTATTTCTCGTTCGTCCAGCCGCCCTTCACGCTTGCCAAGGAGCATCAGAGGCTGCTTGAGCAGTCCCTTACGGTACCCTCTGCGGAGACGCATGCGATCGGTGATGCGGCCAAGGACGCCCAAATGGTCGTTTCGGTCGGCGCCAATGAGCGGGACGGAGGATCGATCTATAACACTCAGCTCCTGTTCGATGCGGACGGCACGCTGATCCAGCGTCGCCGCAAGATCACCCCCACCTATCATGAGCGGATGGTCTGGGGCCAAGGCGACGGTGCCGGCCTTCGCGCCGTAGACAGCGCCGTTGGCCGGATCGGCCAGCTTGCGTGCTGGGAACATTATCTCCCGCTGGCAAGATACGCCTTGATTGCCGATGGCGAGCAGATCCACTCCGCGATGTACCCCGGCTCAATCTTCGGCCCTCTTTTCTCCCAGCAAACGGAAGTGAGCACCCGACAGCATGCCCTTGAATCGGCCTGCTTCGTCGTCAGCGCAACCGCATGGCTCAACGCCGACCAACAAGCCCAAATTGCCAATGACACGGGCGCTGCTATCGCCCCGATTTCCGGCGGTTGCTTCACGGCTATCGTTGCCCCCGATGGTCAATTGATAGGCGAGCCCCTGAAGGAAGGTGAAGGAGAGGTGATTGCCGATCTCGACTTCATCGAAATCGACGGGCGCAAGAGAGTGATGGATGCAAGCGGTCACTACAGTCGCCCTGAACTGATCAGCCTCCTGATCGACCGAACACCTTCTTCGCACGTCCATGAACGGACTATTCCTCCGAGGAGCGTGGCGACTGCCGGCCTTCATCGCGAGGACCGTGCTGCGGACGCCTCTTGACATTTTTTGGTCCTCCCCGCCCGAGCCGGAGATGGCGCATCCCCGCTTCGACCCGAACGGCCGGAGATCAGGTAATCGCCCGAGAGTCACGTGCGCAAAGAGAAAGAGCTTGTTTGCAGCAGGGCCATGCGGGCCGCTTGGCATGATCCAGACCGGTTCTCTATTGGAGAAATGACTAGCTGCGGAGCCTCGCCAATGACCTTCAGCCTACAGCGCACCCGGTCACTGCAGCGGCAAGTTCGCTTCAGGTGTTCGAAAAGTTACGCTGACCGCCGCGCCCATCCTTGCCGCGCCCCGCCTTGAGATCTGGATGTTGCCTCGATGAGGACCCGCTCATGTTGGGAGCCTACATCGTCAGCTCGAGACGGCTCGTCACGGCAGGTCTTTCCGAGTGGCGCCAAACGGCGGACAGATCAGGTCCAGGCGATCCCCGCCGGGGAAGCTGGCGTCTGAAGGTGAACGCGCACTCAAGCTATGTGATCTCCATGCAACGGCAATCCTGCGCAACACGAGCGCCCATTCGGGTTAGGAATTTTATGGAGGACGACAAAAACCAGATTACTCGCCGAGAAGGTGCCCACGGTTGCGCTCAACGATCCGGACCCAGCCCGCGGCTCGAGAAATGGGCCAAAGAGTACGAAAAGCTGTGTCCTGGACCCGGCCTCCAGATGCGATGAAAATTCATAACTGCCGCCGCACGGTGCTCTGCGGCGCTGGCACGCTCTCAGTAAACAACCGCACTTTCAGGGCGCAGTATCCAGGCCTATGCTGGCGGGATGGAGCAATCAGTACTTTTCAGGTGCCCGCGCAGACGGGCATGAACGTGCAGCAACTGCTGACGGGACTGGAGCAGATCGGTCCCGATACTCATCTACCGGTCGTTTGGCCGGCATGCTCCTCGGTCCATTTGGTGAATGCCTCCACCGGCAAGCTGTGACCACAGTGCTTCTGAAGTGCGGTGAGGGCAGTCGACGGGTGCCATCCGGCATGCTCACTCCGGTTTGGGTGCGCATCCTTTCCGGCGTAGTTCGCGTACCATCCCTGGAAAATCCAGCGCCTTAGAGGGGTGATGCTTGCTGCCGCTGCAGGCGTCGCAGTCGCCCTCGCGGCCGGCGCTCTTCCTCAAGCTTCGGCACCATCAGAAATGGTGCTTACGGCTGGCACGGTGCGGTGCAGCGGCAGCGTGCGTTGAAGATTGCGGCTGGCCGGCGAAGGTTTCCCCAGCTTAGCATCGTATTTCTCGGCCAGCACCAGAAGCCGCTTTCGCGTGAACGGATCGGCCTGATCAGCCATCGTGGGCCCGCTCTGCAAAGCTCCTGTAGAACTCGACATCCATGATGTGCCCTCACTCAACGCCACCAGGATTTGCACTTAAGTACATCGGGCGGGCGAACAGGGGGGCCTTTCGCAGAATGTTCTGCAACGAGGCTGTAGCAGCCGATTTGGCGCAAGTAAGCTCGCCGTCGGCAGGGGCAATTCACATTTCAGTCCTCCATCGATCCGGAAGCGACGCCCGGGGTGCGGCGGACCCATGAATCGCGTGGCTGGCGAGGACCGGCACAACGAGCGCTACGTCTGTAGCCATAACGAGGGGGACCCGCTGCGCGATCCACCCGCCTGCCAGCGGGACCGACAGTTCCCCTGAGGCCTCCTGACAGGTGAGTGGTCGCACCGGGCCTGCTGATACGTTTGAACAGCCGTAGGACGGGCTCGACGTGCGGCACGCGAACGGGTGTAAGTCCTATCGCACGCTGGTGATGCATGCCGGAAATCGGGCGAGGCGCGGGTGTATTTGGTCGCCGCATGAGCTGGTGCGCTTCTTACGAGGCGCATCACCGCACAGGGAATAAGGCCGGTGCGTCCGCGCGGGTCGTTCGCGACCTCGAGGGCGCGAGGGCGCATCTAGATTGCGCCTGCGCCTCGTTTTGGATCGGCAACTTTGTCGATTTGACGTAAGGGTGCACGCACCGTCCCCGAAATCGCGCGTCTATCGGCGACCTGCTGTCTAGAGGCACAAGAGGCTACGACGTCTGGCGCTGGTCTTTAGGAATCCGCCCTTTCTTTCTTTCGGTACGCCAGGCTGCGACCAGAATGTCCCCGCGGTTGAAGCGGCATGCGGTCTCGGCCCTTTTGTCGTGCGTCATCGCAGGGCGATTCATCTGTTTCGACCAAACATCCAGACCACGCGCGAGCAAGCGCAGGCGGTGTGCGGTCGCAGAAAGAAGGAAGCTGGAGTATGCAGATTAGCGGCGGGCGCCGGGAAGAACCGAGCTCAACTCGGAATGAAGCTGAGGTGGACGCGCAGCCGAGTCCAAGCGAAGCTCAGCAGACCAGAAAGATAACAATTCAACTTTCTGAGTGCATTTTCCAGCGACTCGAAGCCGCGACTGACCGCCCTGGTATGGGCAAGAGCGTCGTCGTCGAGGCGGCACTTGAGCGCTTCCTGGATCCGGCGCCGCGTATAGAGGGCCTGGTTTACGAGGCGATCGAGCGAACGAATAAGCAGGTGCTCAGTCTGCGGACGGACATTGCGGTGATCGCGGAAACAGTGGCTCTCCATGTGCGATACCACCTCACGCTGACCCCGCCGATGCCGCCATCCAAGCAGGACGAGGCGTGCGTACTGGGCCTCGAGCGCTTCAAGGCTTTTGCCGAGCAGGTCGATCGTCGCGTACGGTTTGGCCGGCCCTTGCTGCAGGAGGCAATTGATAGCTCGGGAAGTTCCAGCCGATCCGGGCCTGAATTGGGCGGCGGAGCGTCACGCGCCGTTCCACGAGCGCCAGTTGAAGAAGAAACCCACTGCGTGGCCGTCGTAGGTGAAAACTCAAACGCGGGTGCTGTCGCCGAGGAGGGCGGCAGCAATATCCACTTTCGACAGCTGCCAAACGCCTTGTGTTAAAGCCAGTGGCCGCGTTTTGAGCGACACGCGCAGCGATGCCGCTGGGCTGAGATCAGGCGAGAAGCCGGTCAACCGGGGTTGGAGCTGGCGGATCATCTCTTGCGTGTTCCTTCCCTTTGCAGCGGGATGTTATCTTTCCTACCTGTTTCGGATGATCAACACGCTCATTTGTGACCGCCTCGCCTCTGAATTGGGGCTTGGTACGGCCGATTTGGGGCTGTTGGGCTCGATCTACTTTCTAGTCCTTACCGGCAGCCAGATTCCGATGGGCATGCTCTTGGATCGCTTCGGTCCGCGCCGAGTCCAGGGTGCGCTCTTGCTGCTGGCTGCCGCAGGCGCTGCGCTTTTCGGACTATCGAATGGATTTCTGTCGCTTCTGATTGCTCGCGCGATGATAGCATTAGGTACCGCAGCTTCCCTCATGTCTGGCCTGAAAACAGTCGTGCTCTGGTTTCCGAGAGAGCGCGTGGCGCTCATCAACGGCTGTATGATCATGCTGGGTGCACTGGGCGCGGTAACGGCAACCGCACCAGCCGAGGCATTGCTTAACTGGATAGGCTGGCGCGGTCTATTTGAGGTGCTTGCCGCATCCAGCGCCTCCGCGGCCGCTTCGATCTATTTTTTGGTTCCAGAGCATGAGGCAACTGCGAAGAGCCCTCCAGGGACAGTCAGCCTGAAGACCGTCTATACGGATGGGCGGTTCTGGAGAATTGCGCCGATTTCTTCAACATGTATCGGGTCCGCGTGGGCCCTGCAGTCCTTGTGGGCAGCGTCCTGGCTGAGCGATGTGGAAGGGTTGGATCGAACAAGCCTTGTCACTCGATTGCTCGCAATGGCGATAGCCCTAAGCATTGGCGCATTGCTGCTCAGCGTGGTCGCCGATTCACTGCGCCGGCATGGCAAGAACATTGAAACGTTGCTCTCAATCATAGCTGCTGTGTTCATTGCAGCCGAACTCGCGCTGATATTGCATCCGCCATTCCCGTCGCTACCGTCGTGGATCGTTGTGGCGGTGGTCGGATCAGCAATCGTCCTCAGCTACGCGATCATCGGAGATTACTTTCCGGCCCAACTGATCGCGCGCGCAAACGGCGTGCTCAACGTTCTGCATTTCGGGTGGGCTTTCCTCGTCCAGTACGGGACGGGGTTAATTCTCGAGCAATGGCCGGTAAAGGACGGACACTACCCCTCAATCGCGTATCAGACGGCGTTCAGTATGAATGTTGTGCTGCAGCTGGTCGCACTAGTCTGGTTCATCGCCCCTTGGTTCAAATGGTTGAATTGGAAATCTGAGATCGCCGTCAAGCGCAAGTCGACGGGCCAAAGCAGGTCAGTTCACGTCATGATCCCGAGCGCCGAAATGGTTATCCTGGAAACCGATCATGATGTGGAGTGGTGAACTCGGCCTTCTGCCTGACTTCCCGCCTCTTCGGTCTGCGTTAAGGAGGTCCGGCCGACTGATTGCTTAAGAAGCTCCAAACAGCTGGTCGGATATGCGACATGCGTCGCAAGGTCGACAGGAATGATACGAAAAATGCGTAATATGAATGAGCGCTGGCTGGCATGCGACTTGCTGTTGTTTTCCACAGAGCCAGGTAAAGCGAATTTGAGCAATGACCAGTGTGACTGAGAGCGCAAGTCAAGTCGGTGCGGAGAATGTGCTGAGAGTCGGTTCGCCGGCTCCCTCCATCAAAGTTGAGGACTGGCTCCGTGGCCAACCCCTTACAAAGTTCGAGCCTGGGAAAGTATACATCATCGAGTTTTGGGCGACGTGGTGCGGACCATGTATCGCCTCGATGCCGAATTTGGTGACCCTGCAGAGCAAATACAGGAGCAACGGAGTTGAGGTGGTGGGCATCGCGGCTCACGAACAAGTTTCGACGGCAGATGAAGCGCGAGCCAGCTTGGACGCTTGGTTGACGAAGAGCTTGCCAGATCTGAACTTCGCGATCGCATTCGACTACTCCGGCGAAATGAACAAGCTTTGGATGGATCCCAGCTTTTCTGTCGGGATTCCCTCGTCATTCGTGGTCGATCGTGACGGCCGCTTCGCCTTTATCGGCCATCCGACGCAACTCGATAACTTGTTGCCAAAAGTTCTGAACGGCTCCTGGGCAGTGAGCGACGAAGCCAAAGCCCTGGATGCGGAGAGGATAACCACGGGCAGACGCAGAAAGCGCGAACTATCGCAGAAGCGAGCGCTGGTGGAACCGATCTTTGCCAGACTTGAAGCCGCCATGAATAGTAAGGATTGGGCGGCAGCCCTTTCAGGGGTTGAGGAGGCACTCGCTGCGATGCCGGACGATGTCACCATCCGTGGGCTTCATGCGGAATTGTTGCTTCACAAGATACGCGACATGCGGGCCGGCTTGGCGGTATTGCGCCAATTGGTTCGCGATGCGATCGACAAGAAATCTGTGGTTTGGATGAGCGTGGCCATCCGCCAACTCTTCGACCCCGCGAAAGACTACTCCGGTTTCCCACATGCCGAGCGCTTTGCCATGGGCAGGGACCTCTCCGAACACATCCTCGCGGCGAATCCGCCCCAAGGCAGCGAGGGCGCGAAGTTCCTCTCGTACGGGGCGGTCGCTCGGTACTATTACGAGACCGGTAACAGGGATCGCGCGATCGAATTGGTCGAGGTGGCGCTGAAATGGCTGGATGCAGCGCCTGCCTCCGATGTAGCGAAACGGGATCTCGTGCAGTGCTCCCTCCAGGCCTTGGCGAGCTACAGGAGTGAGAAGCTCTGTTACGAGGAGTGTTGTTCGGCACCGCAAAACACAGCTCCCGAAAAGGCGGAACCGGGATCGCCAATGGAGGCAGCGTGAGCAATGCTACTGGCTATGTCTTCTCGGCCCTTGTGGTTTTCGATCGAAGTTGATGCCTTTGGGAATGTCCGGGCATTCACCTGAAGCCAGGATAGGACGAGTGAGGGGTGAACGCAGGCGCGCCGCACCACCACAAGTTCTTTACGGTGAATGTCTCTTCAACGTACGGTCGCGGTCCGGCGCGATACGGCGAGAATGCCTCAGGTGAAGAGTGGTCGCCGGCTGCTAAGGGTGGCGGCATTTAACATGCTGGTCGCATCTTCGAACAACCAAAAAAGATTGAAGTGGGTGGTGACGCTGATGCATTCGAACTCTCAAGGAAGCTTTCTCAAGTTTTTACCGCTGGTTTCAGAAGGGATTCAGGACTTTGTTTCGCGTTGGCCGCAAGCCCATTCGGGAGAGCCGGCAACCGGTGGCAACGGACGGGGTTTTTTAAAGCGGTCAGTGCGCTGTGCGTGCCCCGCTAAGGGAACACTGAGCGAAGCCGTGCCTTCATTGTCACTCCGCTTTGGTACCACGGCGCCGGGTCGAGCGTGATGTACAATCACCGCCAGCGCCGCTCTGTTAAAGCCGCCGCCCTGTTCCAGCCATCTGGCCCCTGGTACAATGTTCTTTATATCCAGGTACTCATCGCGATCCTGATTGGCGTTCTCGTTGGCTGGTTGTGGCCTTCTGTGGGGACGAACAGCTGGGTCAAAGCGCTTGGTGACGGATTCATCAAGCTGATCAAAATGGTGATCGCCCCGATCATCTTCTGCACTGTTGTGTCCGGAATTGCGCATGTTCAGGATGCACGAAAGGTCGGCCGAGTCGGCGTCAAGGCGCTGCTTTACTTCGAGATCGTGTCAACCTTTGCGCTGATCCTGGGTCTCGTGATGGGCAATCTCGTTCAGGCCGGTCATGGGCTCGCTCCCAGGGCTGATGCCGCGGCGGTAGCCAACTACGTTAAAAGAGCGGAAGGGCAGAAGGCGGTCGATTTCCTCCTCAATATTATTCCGGATAGCGTAGTTGGCGCTCTGGCGCGAGGCGACGTGCTACAGGTGCTGCTGTTTGCCATCCTATTCGGGTTCTCGCTGATGGCGCTTGGCCAGCGGGGTGAGCGGATGCGCAGTCTGGTCGACGATGCTGCACACGCGGTGTTTGGTGTCATTAGGATCGTAATGAAGGCAGCGCCAATCGGGGCGTTCGGCGCCATGGCCTACACTATCGGCGAATTCGGACCGTCCGCGCTCGGTAAACTCATCAGCTTGGTTGCTCTGTTCTATGTGACAGCCGGGCTCTTCGTGATCATTGTGCTTGGCCTGGTCGCGCGCTTGGTCGGTTTTTCTATTCTAAAGTTCATCTTCTACATCAAGGATGAGCTGTTGATCGTGCTCGGAACGTCGTCGTCCGAAAGCGCGCTGCCGCAGTTGATGGAAAAACTCGAACGGCTGGGCTGTTCCAAGCCGGTCGTGGGCCTGGTGGTGCCGACAGGATACTCTTTCAATTTGGATGGGACCAACATTTACATGACGTTGGCGACCTTGTTCATCGCGCAGGCGCTCGGGGTCGATCTCGACTTCGGCCAGCAGCTCACGATACTCGTAGTGGCGATGCTCACCTCGAAGGGCGCGAGTGGTGTTACCGGTGCCGGGTTCGTCACCCTGGCCGCAACGTTGACCGTGGTCAGTCCTGACCTCGTCCCGGGCATTGCGATCGTATTCTCGATCGACAAGTTCATGAGCGAGGTGCGCGCGCTTACCAACATCATCGGGAACGGTATTGCCGCGGTGTTTGTGTCGTGGTGGGAAGGTGAACTCGACCATGTCTCGCTACACGCGCAGCTCAAGTAGATCTGCGATTTCAGCTCGGCCATTGCGGACTAGAAATCACTCTTTGAACGCCTGCATTCTGCGTCGGCAATCCTCGTGCAGTACTGGGCCACCCTGAGTCCAGGGGGAATGGTGCAGGGGCATGTTACGCTCAGGGTGGTGCACGGGACCCAGCGTCGGCATTGGTACCTGCGGCAGCCCGCCGGCTGATGTGGTTCATCATTCCGGGTTTGAGCTTCCTAAAAAACTGGGAGCTCAATCGTGCCCACGCGAGGGAGCGACAGTGGTTCAGGAGAAGCAATGGAGCCTGAGCAAACACCGCGACGAGGCGTAAAAATAGTAAGCTCCGGACCATTGCTCATTGCTGATTTCTCGCCTCGCGGTCGAGGGGCGGCGCGTCAAGCCGCCGCTCTTTTCAAATGCTCCTTTCTCTGCGCTAGACTACGAACGGCATACTCCCTTCGTTGCGGTAACACGTGATCTGTCTTTTATTTGCCTTCAGATGAGGGCGCGGAAGCGGCCTCAGCAGCTTGGGGCAAATCGTGGCGATCCATTCTTTTGATTCAGAAGCGAACTTGCGCGGAGCGCGTATGCTGCGTACCGCGTTGGGGCCCGCCATCGCAGGATTTTTGGAAGATCCGGCAATCGTCGAGGTGATGCTCAATCCCGACGGCCGGCTGTGGATCGACGGACTGTCGAGCGGCCTTACAGACACCGGAGAGAGCCTTTCGGCAGCGGATGGCGAACGAATCGTCCGACTGGTCGCGCACTATGTAGGAGCAGAAGTTCATCCCGGCTCGCCCAGGATTTCGGCTGAGCTGCCGGAAACGGGGGAACGTTTCGAAGGATTGCTGCCGCCCGTTGTTGCGGCGCCGACGTTTGCGATCCGCAAACCGGCGGTCGCCGTGTTCGGCCTGGACGACTATGTCGCCGCAGGCATCATGAACGTGAGCCAAGCGAGCGCGCTTCGCAATGCGGTCGCCGCACGGAAGAACATCCTGGTCGCCGGCGGCACCTCGACCGGCAAGACGACGCTGACAAATGCGCTGCTTGCCGAGGTTGCCAAAGGATCGGACCGTGTCGTTCTCATCGAAGATACCCGGGAGCTTCAGTGCATGGCACCGAACCTGGTGGCGCTGCGGACCAAGGACGGCGTGATCTCGCTCTCTGATCTTGTGCGCTCCTCTCTTCGCCTGCGCCCCGATCGCATTCCGATCGGCGAGGTCCGTGGGGCCGAAGCGCTCGATCTTTTGAAAGCCTGGGGCACAGGCCATCCCGGCGGCATCGGAACGATACACGCCGGGACCTCGCTTGGCGCGCTGCGCCGGCTCGAGCAGCTGATCCAGGAAGCCGTCATCACCGTCCCGCGCGCCCTGATCGGAGAAACCATCAACGTCATCGCCGTTCTCTCTGGCCGTGGCGGCGAACGGCGGTTGAGCGAACTCGCCAGCGTCGACGGCCTTGGATCATTGGGCGACTACAGCCTTTCGAACATCGGAGATCAGTCATGACCACACGATCGTCTCTCGGGCGCGGCTTCATCTCAATTGTGGCGTTCTCCAGCCTTGCCCTAGCCAGCGCGCCGGCCTGGGCCGCCGGCTCGAACATGCCTTGGGAGCAGCCGCTGAACCAGATCCTGCAATCGGTCGAAGGTCCCGTCGCAAAGATCATTGCGGTCATCATCATCATCGTGACCGGGCTGTCGCTCGCCTTTGGCGACACCTCGGGTGGTTTCCGGCGGCTAGTCCAGATCGTGTTCGGCCTGTCGATCGCATTCGCCGCATCGAGCTTCTTCCTTTCGTTCTTCTCATTCGGCGGCGGAGTGGTGATCTGATGGACGAGCCAGTCCCGGAATTTGTGGCTCCCGTCCACCGCGCGCTCACCGAACCGATCCTGATGGGCGGCGCGCCGCGCGCGGTTGCCATCCTCAACGGCACACTGGCCGCCGCACTCGGTCTCGGCCTGCGCATGTGGCTGGCCGGCCTTCTCCTCGCTTTCGTGGGCCACATGGCTGCGGTCTGGGCCGCAAAGCGCGATCCGGAATTCGTGGAAGTCGTGCGCCGGCATGTTCGCGTTCCCGCTCACCTCAGAACCTGAAGTCGTCCCATGATGAATCTTGCCGAATACCGCCGTTCAAGCACACGTCTTGCCGACTTCCTGCCCTGGGCTGCCCTGGTCGATGAAGGGATCATTCTCAATAAGGATGGATCGTTTCAGCGAACGGCCCGGTTCAGAGGGCCGGATCTCGACAGCTCCGTGCCGGCCGAGCTCGTTGCGGTCGCTGGCCGCCTCAACAATGCACTCCGTCGTCTCGGATCCGGGTGGGCCGTGTTCGTCGAGGCGCAGCGGCATTCGGCCGGACGCTATCCGCCGGATACATTCCCGGACGTCGCCTCGGCGCTGGTGGATGCGGAGCGGAAGGCGCAATTCGAGGAAGCCGGCAGTCATTACGAGTCGAGCTACTACCTGACTTTCCTTTATTTGCCTCCGGCAGAGAGTGCGGCCGCAGCAGAGCGCCTGCTGTACGAGGGCAGCCAGCGCGCTGCGGGAGCCGATGCACGCGAGCTGCTCGCCGGCTTTAGTGACCGGACCAGCCGCGTGCTGCAGCTGGTCGAGGGTTTCATGCCGGAATGCCGTTGGCTTGATAACGAGCAAACGCTGACCTACCTGCATTCGACGGTCTCGACCAAACGGCACCGGGTGCGCGTGCCAGAAATCCCGATGTATCTCGATGCGTTGCTAGCCGATCAATCGCTGGTAGGCGGCCTTGAACCCATGCTGGGCGACGCGCATCTGCGCGTTCTGACGCTCGTGGGGTTTCCGACTGCGACCACGCCCGGGATTCTCGACGAGCTGAACCGGCTGGCATTCCCGTACCGCTGGTCGACGCGCGCGATCATGCTCGACAAGACAGATGCCACAAAGCTGCTCACCAGGATCAGGCGTCAATGGTTTGCCAAGCGCAAGTCGATCGCCTCGATCCTGAAGGAGGTGATGACGAACGAGGCCTCCGCGCTTTTGGATACCGATGCCCACAACAAGGCGATGGATGCGGACAGTGCGCTCCAGGAATTGGGTTCGGATCAGATCGGCCAGGTCTTCGTCACGGCAACGGTCACGGTCTGGGACAGGGATCCGCGCGCAGCCGACGAAAAGCTCCGCCTCGCCGAAAAGGTTATCCAGGGCCGAGACTTCACCTGCATGGCCGAGACGGTCAATGCCGTCGAAGCCTGGCTCGGCAGCCTGCCGGGACAAACTTATGCGAACGTCCGCCAGCCGCCGGTCTCGACCCTGAACCTCGCCCATATGATCCCGCTATCTGCGGTATGGGCCGGAGAGGTGAGGGATCACCACTTCAAGGCGCCCCCATTGTTCTTCGGCAAGACTGAAGGTTCCACGCCATTCCGGTTTTCTCTGCATGTCGGAGATGTCGGCCACACGCTGGTCATCGGACCGACGGGCGCCGGCAAGTCGGTCCTGCTGGCGCTCATGGCGCTGCAGTTCCGCCGCTACAGCGCGGCGCAGATCATTGCGTTTGACTTCGGCGGCTCGATCCGCGCATCGGCCATCGCCATGGGCGGCGACTGGCATGATCTCGGCGGCGCGCTCGATCCGTCAGAACTCGTCGCCCTCCAGCCGCTCGCGCGCATCGACGATCTCGGCGAGCGAGGCTGGGCATCCGACTGGATCGCATCGATCCTGTCGCGCGAGCGGATCGAGGTCACGCCTGAGACTAAGGATCATGTCTGGTCGGCGTTGACCTCGCTCGCCTCGGCGCCGGTTGCCGAGCGGACGCTGACTGGGCTCTCCGTTCTCCTACAATCCAACGCTCTCAAGCGCGCGCTGCAGCCCTACTGCCTCGGGGGGCCATACGCGCGGTTGCTGGACGGCGAGCACGAAACGCTCGGTGAAGCCTCCGTCCAGGTGTTCGAGACCGAGGGATTGATTGGGACCTCTGTCGCGCCCGCAGTTCTGGCGTATCTGTTTCACCGGATCGAGGACCGCTTAGACGGCCGTCCGACACTGCTCATCATCGACGAAGGCTGGCTCGCGCTCGATGATGCCGATTTTGCCGGCAAGCTCCGCGAATGGCTCAAAACGCTTCGCAAGAAGAACGCCTCCGTCGTTTTTGCGACCCAGTCGCTCGCCGATGTCGACGGCTCCAAAATCGCGCCTGCCATCATTGAGAGCTGCCCGACCCGGATCCTGTTGCCAAACGATCGCGCCGTCGAGCCGCAGATCATGGCGATTTACCGGCGCTTTGGGCTGAACGACCGCCAGACCGAGATCCTCGCCCGCGCCACCCCCAAGCGACACTACTACTGCCAATCTCGACGCGGCAACCGCCTGTTCGAGCTCGGACTTGGCGAAATCGCCCTCGCCTTCGTGGCCGCCTCGTCCAAAGCCGACCAGGCTCTCGTCGACCGGGTGCTTGCCGAGCACGGAAGGGACGAGTTCGTGACCGGTTGGCTCATGGCGCGCGACCTCGGCTGGGCCTGCAATCTCATTCCGCAGCTCGCCCAACAAGGAGCGCTCTCATGAACTGGATCCGGCCGATTCTGGCGGCAAGCATCATCGCCATGATCATGGTCCAAGCGCCCGGCAGAGCAAAGGCGCAGTGGATCGTTTTCGATCCCAACAACTACGTTCAGAATGTGCTGACCGCCGCGCGTGAGCTGCAGCAGATCAACAACCAGATCACCTCGCTGCAGAACGAAGCGCAGATGCTGATCAATCAGGCGAAGAACCTGGCCAGCCTGCCTTATTCGTCGTTACAACAGCTCGAGCAATCGATTCAGCGCACCCAGCAGCTACTCTCGCAGGCACAGCGAATTGCCTATGATGTCGAGCAGGTCGATCGCGCGTTTTCCACCACCTATGCGCCGGCATCGGTCAGCATGTCCAATGGGCTCCTTGTCGGGAATGCGCAGACGCGTTGGCAGAACTCCGTTGCCGGGCTGCAGGACGCCATGCGGCTCCAAGCGAGTGTTGTCCGCAATCTCGACACCAACCGCACCCAAATGTCCGCCCTGGTGACGGCGAGCCAGGGCGCATCGGGTGCGCTTCAGGCAAGTCAGGCCGGCAACCAGCTCCTTGCGTTGCAAGCTCAGCAGCTTGCGGACCTTACGGCTACTGTCGCGTCGCAAGGTCGTGCGGAAACGCTCGAGTCTGCCCAGCGCGCAGCTGCGCAGGATCAGGGCAGGGAGCAACTGCGGCGCTTTCTTAGCCAGGGGCAGGGCTACCAACCAACAACCGTGCAGATGTTTCACTGATCATGAAGAAACGACTTGAACGACTGCCCGCCGCGGCAGCCCTTGGTCTTGCTGTCCTGGTGGTTGGCGTCTGCGCCATTCGGTTGCCTGAGGACAGGAGCGCGACCCAATCTTCCGTCTATCTCGCCTCAAAATCCGATGCGACCGCAGCAAAGCTCGAGCAATGCCGCACCGTCACCTACGAGCAGAAAGAGGCTCTTCTCGAATGCCAGAAGATCTGGGCCGAGCAGCGCAGGCAGTTCTTGGCAGGAAGTAGATCGACAGGTGATCCGGACAGCCGGACAGGCGCCGCGCCATTCCTCTCTCCTGTCCTGCGCAAGGACGAAAGTCGCCTCCCGTCCGGTTTTCCCTCCATTCCAAGCCAAAGCGAGTGACCCATGGGTGGTACCTCCGTCATCGATCAATTCCTGGAAACCTTCACCCGCTACATCGATTCCGGGTTTGGCCTCGTCGGAGGCGAAGTGGGGTATCTCGCCACGACGCTGGCGGCGATCGACCTCACGCTCGCGGGCCTGTTCTGGTCCTTTGGCACTGATGAGGAGATTCTTGCCCGGCTCGTCAAGAAGACATTGTTTGTCGGCGTCTTTGCCTATCTGATCAGCAATTGGAACAGCCTTGCGCGCATCGTCTTCGAGAGCTTTGCAGGCCTTGGGCTAAAAGCGTCAGGCACAAGCCTGTCGTCGACAGATTTTCTGCGGCCGGGCCGGATCGCCCAAGTTGGCCTTGATGCCGGCCGACCCATCCTCGACTCGATCTCGGGGCTCATGGGTTACGTCAGCTTCTTCGAGAATTTCGTGCAGATCGTGGTCCTGCTGTTCGCCTGGATCGTGGTGCTGTTGGCCTTCTTTATTCTCGCGATCCAGCTTTTCGTCACGCTTGTCGAGTTCAAACTGACGACACTTGCCGGCTTCGTGCTGATCCCCTTTGGCCTCTTCGGCAAGACGGCCTTTGCGGCCGAGCGAGTGCTGGGCAACGTAATCTCTTCCGGCGTCAAGGTCCTGGTCCTGGCCGTCATTGTCGGCATCGGATCGACCTTCTTCTCGCAGTTCACGGCAGGCTTCGGCGGCAACCAGCCGACCATCGAGAATGCGATGGCGCTGGTGCTCGGTGCGCTCACACTTCTGGGGCTCGGGATTTTCGGGCCCGGTATTGCCAACGGCATCGTCTCCGGAGGTCCGCAGCTTGGCGCCGGAAGCGCTGTCGGGACAGGCCTCGCCGCCGGTGGCGTTGTTGCGGCTGGCGCAGGTCTCGCCGCCGGCGCGGCCGGTCTCGCCGGCGGCGCGATTGCTGGCGCGGCACGTGGAGGCAGCGCGATTGCAAATGGTACGATGAGCGTGTCGCGGGCGGGGAGCATGTCCGGCGCAGAGGCAAGTGCGTCAGGTGCGGCTAGTCCTTTACGTTCGGTCGCCACTGGTCTTGGCGGAGCGCCGAACCATGCCGGTCGTGAAGAGGGGGACTCTTCCGCCGCTGGGTCCGACGCGCCCCCTTGGGTTCGTCGGATGAAGCGAGCGCAGACGATCAGCCATGGCGCATCAGCGGCTACCCAGGCGATCCGTTCCGGCGATCACGGCGTGGGCGGCGGATCTGTCGACCTCTCGCAACAAGACCGCTGACGCTTCACATCGACCATTTCCATTCCTGAGCATCTTGAGGTCAAACAATGTTCAAACGATCGGCCGTTCACTATGGCCGCATGCCGGAGCCTGTCACTCCGTATCAACGCGCCGCCCAGGTCTGGGATGATCGCATTGGGTCTGCGCGCGTCCAGGCCAAAAACTGGCGCCTGATGGCGTTTGGCTCCCTCTTCTTGTCCGGCTGTTTTGCCGCCGCTCTGGTCTGGCAATCCGCACACGGGACGATCACGCCGTGGGTGGTTGAGGTCGACCAATTGGGGGAAGCCAAGACTGTCGCTCCGGCAAATGCCAGCTACCAACCGACCGACCCCCAAGTCGCTTTTCACCTGGCACGATTCGTCGAGCATGTGCGTGGTCTGCCGATGGACGCCATCGTGCTCCGCGAAAACTGGCTGCGCGCTTACGATTTCACGACTGATCGCGGTGCCGCGGCGCTCAACGATTATGCCCGCAACAACGAACCATTCGCCAAGCTCGGCAAAACGCAAGTCGCGATCGAAGTGTCTAGCGTCATCCGGGCCTCCCCTGAGAGCTTTCGCCTGGCCTGGATCGAGCGGCGCTACGAGAACGGTCAGCTTGCCGCAACGGAGCGGTGGAGCGCGATCCTCACCATCGTCGTGGAAATGCCTCGCGATCTGGATCGCCTACGCAAAAATCCCCTCGGCATCTACGTCAACGCGATCAACTGGTCAAAGGAGCTCGGCTAACATGCCAACAGGTCTCGTTATTGTGTCACGAAAAGCGCGGCCGTGCTTGCCTCTGGCTCTTCTGGTCTGTGTCTCGACGCTCGGCGGCTGCACGACCTTCAGGCCGCCGCAAATCAGCTACGACAACGAGCTCCCGCCGGCACCGGACTTGCCGGCGCTTGCCGATGATCGCCCGCGACCGCTGCATGTGCCGCCGGCCTGGAAGGCTGCACGAGGCGGCAACAGCGCGGAGCCCAAGGAGCCTGTCGAGCGCATCGAAACCGCAAATGACGCTGCACGCGTGCAGCCTCGCAAAGCCGGCTACTACAATGCGGTGCAAGTGTTTTCCTATAGTCCGGGCGCGCTCTACCAGATCTATGCCGCGCCGGGGCAAATTACGGACATTGCCCTCGAGCCCGGTGAGCAGCTGATCGGCTCAGGACCGGTCGCCGCAGGCGATACCGTCCGCTGGGTGGTCGGCGACACCGAGAGTGGCAGCGGCGACACCCGCCGCGTTCACATCATGGTCAAGCCCACCCGTCCCTCGATCGAGACCAACCTCGTCGTCAATACTGATCGCCGTACTTACCTGATCGAGCTTCGCGCCAAAGAAAAGCCCTATATGCCCTCGGTCGCCTGGTTCTATCCGGCGGATCGTGGCGGGCGAACGCGAGCTCTACCGCCGGCACCCTTTATTCCGGACCTGCCGGCGCGCCGGTACCGTTACGCGATCGAGGGCGACAGCCCGCCGTGGCGTCCCGTCAACGCTTATGATGACGGCCGCAAAACCTATGTCGAATTCTCCTCCGGCGTCAGTCAGGGCGAGATGCCGCCGCTTTTCGTGATCGGGCCCGACGGTAAAGCCGAGATCGTCAACTACCGCGCTTACGGAAATGTGCTGATTGTTGACCGGCTGTTCGCGGCCGCCGAGCTGAGGCTCGGCGAGGAGCACCAGCAGAAGGTCAGGATCGTGCGAACCGACGGGAGGTCGCTTTGAACGATAGTGACCAGGCGATCGATGAACCAAACGAACCACCTCGGGCCAGGCCACCGGAAGAGATCGCCGAAGCGCTCCGGCTTCGGCCGGATCCTCCGCAAGTTGCGCGCCTCTCGCGAAAGGTCCTGATAGGCGTCAGCGCTTCTGTGCTCGTGCTGGTCACCGGCGCGGTGCTCTGGGCGCTGCAGGAGAAACGGTCTCATACTTCAGCGCCTGAGGAGCTTTACGCCACCGACCACCACAATATCGCCGATCAGCTCGCGACCTTACCAAAGGATTACACCGAGATCCCGAAGGACGTGCCGCGTCTAGGGCCGCCCTTGCCGGGCGATCTCGGCCGGCCGATCGTCGCAGCACAGGGGTCTTCGACATCCAGCTCCCTCGGCATCGATGCCGAACAGCAGCGTCTCAGCCAGGAGAGCGAGGCGGCACGGATCAGCAAGGTATTTGCCAGCACCAATGTCCGGCCACAGGTCCCTGCCACCTCATCGAGCGAAGCTCGTTCATCCGCCGCGCCATCATCCGACGAAGCATTTGCTCAAAATGGCCAAGACCGAAAGCTTGCGTTCGTCAGTGCAACGGTCGATCGTCGGACGACAAGCTCCGATCGCCTTGTGAGGCCCGCTTCGCCTTTTGTCGTTCAGGCCGGAACGGTCATTCCGGCCGCGCTGATCACAGGAATCCGCTCCGACCTGCCTGGCCAGATCACAGCCCAAGTCACAGAAGCGGTGTACGATTCTCCTACCGGGCGAGCTCGCCTTATCCCCCAGGGAGCAAGGCTGATCGGGAGCTACGATAGCCAGGTCGCATTTGGACAGTCGCGCGTGCTCCTGGTGTGGACGCGCCTTATCATGCCGAATGGGAGGTCGATTGTTTTGGAACGGCAGCCCGGCGCAGATGCGGCAGGTTACTCTGGTCTTGAGGACGAAGTCGACAATCATTGGAAGGAATTGTTGGGGGCCGCCGCTCTTTCGACGCTGCTTTCCGTCGGCACGGAGGTGAATTCCGGGGCGGATAGCGGCAATACCAACAGCGATCTCATTGCCGCGCTCCGCCGTGGAGCTGGGGAATCGATCAATCAAGCGGGCCAGCAGATAGTCCGCCGCAATCTCAACATTCAGCCAACTTTGACGATCCGTCCGGGATTTCCGGTGCGGGTGATCGTCAACCGTGACCTGGTGCTCGAACCGTATAGGGGGTGAGAACGATGCCCAAGTTAAAGCTCGGCGCAATCCACGACGACAAGCCGATCAAGATTACGCATGAACTGCCCGCGAGCGTGCACAGGGATCTCGTGGCATATGCCGAGATCCTTGCGCAGGAGACCGCTCAGCCGATCGGCGATCCAGCTAAGCTTATCGCGCCCATGCTGGCCCGGTTCATGGCAGCCGACAGGAGCTTCCGGAAAGCGCGCCACGCGCGTCAGCGACCACTCGAAGGCGATGGGTAGCGCTCAGAGACCAACTTCAGGAATTCGTGCAGCGCCGGGTTTCATTGTCGGCGCGCCAATAGGCAGAAAGCTCGAATCGGCTCGCACCCGCGCCATCGCGCAGCTCCCGGTAAACAAGGCCGGCAAAATTTGCGCCTATGTCGGCCTCGAACACGAGGCTGATTCCTGTGTTCATGCTGATCAGGCTTTTGATGATGCCGCGATTGACGTCGTGGCGCCAGATTTTTGGGCGGACCTCAGCTCGGAGCTTGGAAACGCAGAAGATCTTCGAGCTCGTTCAGTTGCAAAGCTCAGCGCGGCGATTACGCACCTGTCATCGAGGATAGCGAATGTAAACCCGCAGCGGATTCCAAATTTGTCGGCTTCTTCGAACAGAGCGCGTTCAGGCTTCGGCCGATTTCGCACTTCAAATCAGGGCCCCGATCGGAAGAGCTTAGGCTGGCGCATTGCCCGACGTACCACCGGATCGACGGAGTCGTAGCCGCGCTGCAGATGGATGACGGTCCCGGAGGGGGATATGTCGAGATCAGGTTGCAAGCACTGCCCGGCTCGCGGGAGGAGCGAGATATGCGAAGCACGATAGTTTGAGCGCAGCGGCGACCCAAGCCATGCTCTGCTGAGCTGCGTCTCGATGCGTACTTTCGATCAATCGTTCAGCAGACCTTTGAAAAACCCGATCCATCCTTTGATGAACCAACGGGCCTCCATCGCAAGCGCTACTCGTGTTAGCGAATCGAGCATCGTTGCGAATGAGGCAAAACAACGAAGAAGTCGATCCAATCCGGCGTAGATCAATCCTGATCAGGAGTGTTTGGTTTGGCTGCCGGGGCCGCATCAGGTCTCGCCACCCTGTGGTAGCATCCCTGCCATCTCGGCGGTCTTCGGTCGCCTGTTCGAAATCCTGCAAGCAGGCGGAGAAGATCGCCGGATTACTGCGCTATTTGGCCTCTCGCCCCGCAGGTTTGTAACGCTCTTCCGATTACAACGAGCTGCTCACCATGGAGATTGCAAATGAAGGTCGGTGTTCCCAAGGAAATCAAGACGCACGAGTACCGCGTCGGCCTGACGCCTGGGGCCGTCCGCGAATACGTGGCCGCTGGCCACAGCGTATTGCTCGAGACGAACGCCGGCGCCGGGATTGGCGCGACAGATGAGATTTACCGAAAAGCTGGAGCGACGATTGCGGCCTCTGCTCGCGAGGTGTTCGCGTCGAGCGAAATGATCGTGAAAGTCAAGGAGCCACAGCCCTCCGAATGGACGCAGCTGCGAGAAAACCAGATCCTCTTCACTTATCTGCATTTGGCTCCGGATCCGGAGCAGGCGAAGGGCCTTATCAAGTCTGGCTGCACCGCAATTGCCTATGAAACTGTGACTGACGCGAACGGCGGCCTTCCACTGCTTGCCCCTATGAGCGAGGTTGCGGGACGACTTGCGATCGAGGCCGCGGGCGCCGCGCTGAAGAGGTACGCCGGCGGACGGGGACTGCTGATTGCCGGGGTACCGGGCGTGCCACCCGCTCGCATCGTGGTGATCGGCGGGGGCGTTGTCGGCACTCACGCTGCAAGGATGGCGGCAGGCTTAGGCGCTGAGGTCACAATCCTCGACCGTTCGATTCCCAGGCTTCGCGAACTGGATGAGCAGTTCCAAGGGCGAGTACGGACCAGATTCTCGACGATCGAGGCCGTTGAAGAAGAGGTATTTGCGGCAGATGTTGTCATTGGCGCCGTTCTCGTTCCTGGCGCGAGCGCGCCGAAACTGGTCAGCCGAGGTATGTTGAGCTCGATGCGCAAAGGCTCCGTGATCGTGGACGTGGCGATCGATCAGGGCGGATGTTTCGAGACATCGCGGGCGACGACACATGCCGATCCAACCTATGAGGTGGATGGCGTGATCCATTATTGCGTTGCAAACATGCCCGGAGCTGTGCCGCTCACCTCAAGCCAGGCACTCAACAACGCTACGCTACCTTTTGGTGTGGCTCTCGCAAGTAAAGGATTTGCAGCTGTGCTCGAAGATCCGCATCTGCGCGCTGGCCTAAATGTCTATCGGGGCCGGCTAACCTATAAGGCTGTCGCCGAGAGTCTCGGGCTTCCCTTCTCGCCGATCGAACAGGCTGCGGCCTGATCCCAGAGGCTCTGCTGGGACATTCTCTCGCAGACTTGGGCCACTCATCAGAGTGGCCCCTTTTTTGTGCCGAGTATCAGCCACAGCTTGGAGGTGGAAGTCCTCTAGGCAACTTGCGACGGCGAGGGGCTCGCGAAGCGCAAGCGCGTCAACACGCCCGGGGCTTTTTGAATGGGGGGCACGGAAGGGACGACTGCTAGTGCCTGTGCGCACTTCCAACCCGCAGCTAGAGCTCACTCGCGGCGCGGTCGGGCACATCATCCTTCCAGCGTACCGATCCAAACGGCGCTCCAGCATACGGACGGAGACGCACGGGCTCAGGCCCGATATGGAAAGCCGTGGCCTTGCATCTAATGCGCGCTCCGAGCGTGTCCAGCGGTTGCGTTGGCGCAAATAATCGAGCCATGTCGGGCAGTGATAGCGCTCGGTCCACAGCTCGGGTCGGCGATATCACGCCCAATCGACCAGCCATAGGCGCCGTTGCGTTGCCGATAGAGCTGCACATTCTGCATAACGTTGTGGAAGGCGCGCGCATTTTCCGAAGCCACGCGATATTCGAGCTCAATCACCAGCGGGCCGCTCCGGTATGTCAGCGGAAGCCGCACCTTAGGATCGCAAGCATTTCGGCGTCCTCCCCGCGCTCGGTGATGGCCGGCATGCGCAGCCAGCGTCCTAGCATTACAGTTGCCGTTTTGCTTTGAGATGCGCGCGCTGAGCGGCAGCCTGGTGAGCTCTGCGCCAGAATGACCATGCGATGACATGCGCGGGTTGGATCCGCTTTCGAGCAAGCCTGATGGCGATGCGGCGGATTTCCTGGATTGACCAACGGATCAGCGGCGGCGTGGGTGTGCTTTGGCTTTTGCCGGGGGGCGGCGTTTGGTTTTTTTGGGCGGTGGCGGATTGGCGCGATGGCGGATCGCCGCCATCATGGCGAAGGCGAGCATCACCAGGGACACGTGGCGATGCCAGCCATGCCAGGACCTGCTCTCGTTGTGATCGAGCCCGAACTCGTTTTTCGCGGTTTCAAAGCTGTCCTCGATCGCCCATCGATGGCCTTCGACCGCGACCAGCGTTTCAATGGATGTTCCCGCTGGGCACCAGGTGGTGAAGAAGGCGAGATCGCCATCGGCGATATGGCGACGGATCAGCAGACCGCGCGTCCATAAACCATCATTTGCGCTGTTGAACTGCTCGACCTCGAGATCGGCCAGTTCGAGATAACACCAGTCATGCAGCCTCGGTCCTTTGGTTCCGGCTCCCGCCGACAAGCGCTTCCAGTCGGACGGGCGCCGCGTCCGGGCGATGTCTTCGGCCTTGCCGGCGACCGGCTGTCGCTTGCCCCAGGATCGGACGACATGAGAGCTGCTGACCCCGAGCACATAGCCTTTGCCTGCCCGCCGTAGCTGCTGTTCGATATCGCCAACACCGTAGACCGTGTCACCGGCAACCCACTTGAATGGTACAGACGCGGCTATCGCACGTGCGACAAAA
>NZ_JADPKX010000077.1:0-25762 GCF_023074155.1 Bradyrhizobium sp. 134
ATGATCGCACGTGCGATAGCCGCGTCTGTACCATTCAAGTGGGTTGCCGGTGACACGGTCTACGGTGTTGGCGATATCGAACAGCAGCTACGGCGGGCACGCAAAGGCTATGTGCTCGGTGTCAGCAGCTCTCATGTCTTCCGATCCTGGGGCAAGCGACAGCCGGTCTCCGGCAAGGCCGAAGACATCGCCCGGACGCGGCGCCCGTCCGACTGGAAGCGATTGTCGGCGGGAGCCGGAACCAAAGGACCGAGGCTGCATGACTGGTGTTATCTCGAACTGGCCGATCTCGAGGTCGACGAATCCAACACTGCAAATCAAGGTCTGTGGACGCGCGGTCTGCTGATCCGTCGCCATATCGCTGATGGCGATCTCGCCTTCTTCACCACCTGGTGTCCAGCGGGAACGTCCATCGAAACGCTGGTGGCGGTCGAAGGCCATCGGTGGGCGATCGAGGACAGTTTCGAAACCGCGAAAAACGAATTCGGGCTCGATCACAACGAAAGCAGGTCCTGGCATGGCTGGCATCGCCACGTCTCCCTGGTGATGCTCGCCTTCGCCATGATGGCGGCGATCCGCCATCGCGCCAATCCGCCACCGCCCAAAAAAACAAAACGCCGCCACCCGGCAAAAGCCAAAGCACACCCACGCCGCCGCTGATCCGTTGGTCAATCCAGGAAATCCGCCGCATCGCCATCAGGCTTGCTCGAAAGCGGATCCAACCCGCGCATGTCATCGCATGGTCATTCTGGCGCAGAGCCCACCAGGCTGCCGCTCAGCGCGCGCATCTCAAAGCAAAACAGCAACTGTAATGCTAGTCCAAGAAGGAACTCGTACTCGATTCATTTTCCGGCATAAGTCTCCAATAATACGCGTCGGCAAGTCGCGTGGGGTAGCAATGAACGCATCGGAACTCCCCGAAACACAGTACGCCCAGAGTGGGGACTTCAGTATCGCCTATCAGGTAATGGGCGATGGACCAGTCGATGTCCTTCTGGTGCCGGGCATCATCTCGCACATTTGATTTTCAGCACGAGCTGCCGGGTTATACTCGTTTCCTGCGCCGGCTGACGAAATTCGCGCGTGTCGTCACTTTCGACAAGCGAGGACAGGGCATGTCCGACCGATTAGCAGACATTCCTTCGCTCGAAGAGCGAATTGACGACGTCCGCGCAGTCATGGACGCGATCGGCTCAAAACGGGCAGCCCTGATAGGCTTCTCGGAGGGAATTCCTCACGGCGCTATTTGGGAGCGCGCGTGCGGACGGCTTTGCTTGCTTGCGCGGGTACACCGCCCGACCGCGGGCGTCGACCGAAGGCGACGACCTCGCCAAATTTAGTTCCGCTTCAATTCAAACCCGCGCAGCCCGAGCATTACTTGCGCGTTCTCCCTCCATTTATCTGCTTCCAGCGCTGGATAGCAAAGCAACGGTCCCTCAAGAGCAATCTGATTGCCGGCTTCTTCGCAGCCGTAAGGTCGCGCGAGATCCGTCGTCCAGGTATAGCTAACCTCGACGTCCGGCCGTTGACCGCGGGTCACCGCCTCTGAGACCTCGACCAACGCCGCCCATGTTGCGCGCGGAAATTGGCTGAGGAGCAACGGCTCGAGTTGCTGGTTGTTATCCCACATTTCGATGATGCCGTCGGCCGTCCACGCGTTGAGCGTGGCGGTCCGTTTACGTTTCAGCTGCCCGATCCAATCAGCCAAGTGGCGGATGAACCTTGATGGGTTTTCAAAGGGGCTATCCGGGCAGTCGACCTGCGAATCATAGGTCGCGCCCATTAACGCTGCCAAAATCTCGTTTCGCCGGGAAACCTCATACGTCATCCCGTTTGCGGCCAGCACAGGCGGACATTGTTCGGCGATCAACTCATTTCGCCGGTCGACGAGGTCCACGATGAGGTCTTCCCACGTCCTGCGATTTCGAGGCAGTCGCGGATTGCCGATCGCTTTTCCATGAAGCTTGGCTTCTTCGTAGAGGGATTGCGCGACGACGCTGGCTTCCTGCTTGGTTGCGACCAACCAACATACCTTGCGCATGGCGGCGATGGCCTGACTATACCAAGCAAGGATCATGGTCGGGCTGGTCGCGACCGGGATGGCAGCCGGATCAAGCAACTGCGGTGAAAACAAATGTTGCGCGTTCGCTGCTTCGAATAAAAGCTGAGCTTTGGTCTCTTCCGTCGAGATGCTAAATAGCTTTTCACGAGAATATCGCCGCTCTCCATGTTCGACGGCCTTGGCGGGCGTCATTTCGCGCGCCCAATGAATGCGACGCCGTTGGCTGAAGTCCGTGCAGCCGAGCAGCAAGCCTTGATGTTCGACCAATGGATAAATCACGGCTTGATCCGGCTGACCTTCGTCCCGTTGGAAGGTCTTGTTGCCGATAATCGGACCCATCGCTTGATAAACGGCTTTCTTTCGCAACTCGTCATCCGGCTCGGGTGGAATTATCAAGCCTTGAGGATTGGCGTGCAGAAGCGCCGCCATTGCCATGACGTTTGCTTGAAGAGCGGCAAGGTTGCGCCTGACAAAGTCGGTGTAAGGAATGCTTCCCTTACGGAACAAGCGTCCCTCGACGTCGGCGACGTACCCCCGATCTTTGAATCGTTGTTCCATTTCAGCGAAAGGCGACAAGCTAAAGTATTCGAGCAATGCCGGATTCAAAGGCTGCAAATGAACGGTACGATCCGGGTATTGTGCGCGGGATATCGCTAATATCCGTGCTAGATCGACGTCGCTGAAGGCGAGCGTGCTATCATAATATACCGTAATTTGATACGCTACATCGCTCGGGTAGAGAACCGGCGACTGGTTACCGTCATCCAGACGGGCCGGAAAATAATCTTCCGGCAACATGTCGTAGATTTCTTGTTCCGTTTGTTAGATTCTCTTAAGCGTGCTGAACGACATCGTGTTCCCTGGCGTGGTCTTATTTGATTTTGTTGAGGCGATCGAGGGCTGCCGCCAGTTCGCCGTTCGACACGTCTTCCTTTGAAATGACTTCCCCGGGCTCGCCTCCGGAAACCGCAGTGTCAAACCCAGTGATCGGTTCGGATCTGGCGGCCCCAGAACGCGAATTGGCCGAGGCGACCGGCTTTTGACGCGCGACTAGCTTGGAGGCGGGTTCGGCGGTGTCGATGGGCTTGGGCGCGGTATTGACCGAGCGTGACGCCCTGGCATATCCGACCCTGATCTGATCGGCGGAAATGAGCTTTCCGTCGGATCGACGCGCGCCGGCGCGAACCAACAGCGAAGCAATGCCGCTCCACGTCAGGCCGTTGATGGTCTTGAGAGCCGCGACGTGGCGGGCAAGGACCCTTTCCCGGATAATCCAACGTCCCACCTGGAGGAAACCGAGCAAACCCTAGCAGCTACAAAATGCTCTCTTTTCATACGAAAAGGTACATATTGTTCTGGGCACACCTGTGCATCACCGGATGCACGACAGTTGCGAATCATTCGCAAGTCAGTTTTTGCTCCGCCAACAACAACAACCTGCAATAGCTGTTCTTATTTCGTTCGCGTCGTGGAGAGATGGCTCTGGTGTTAACGAGAACCTACACAGTCGTTAGACAAGTTGGAGCTAGGTCAAATTGGTCTATTTAGTTCAGCCTTCCTTCTCCGACCAGACGACGATGCTCGGATTGCCGCAGACGAGCGGCCTGACTGTGCGTGAACGCGCCCTGATCGACCACGGCCTCAAATGGTGGCCGACTAAAAAATACGTGGCCAATCTCGACGGCAAGGGCACCAGCGCAAACTGGCGTCTGGAAATCTCGAGCCTTACGCGCGCCGAGGCAACCTATCCCACTGAGGGCGTCCCGTTCGCTCTCATCCTGACACTGGAATACGAGAGCGGCACGAAGCCGATTTTCCAGACGTTCCGCCAATATCTGCAAACCCGTGCGACGGCTGTCTTCGAGATCCAGGTCGCGCACCGTGTGCGACAGCGCGCCTAAAGGCATGACGAGACCACAATGGCTGACTACGACTTTCACCAGCTCTCGCCAGATGACCTCGAGATCCTCGCGCGCGACCTGCTGCAGGCGCATTGGGGTGTCACGATCGAAAGCTTCAAGTCCGGTAAGGACGGCGGAATCGATCTGCGATATGCAGTCGGCACCGGCAAGATCATCGTTCAAGTGAAGCACTTCGTCAGAACCGGGCTTGCGGGGCTGATGAGGGAGTTGTCCAAAGAAGCAGCGAAGGTCCGCCGCCTAAAACCGACCCGCTATGTTCTGGTCACGTCGGTTCCGCTATCGGCAGTTAACAAGGATGCCATCGTCGCGCTCATTGGAGCCGACCTGCTGACGCCAAGCGACGTTATCGGTCAGGAAGGTCTGAACAATCTGCTCGGCCAGCACCCCGAGATCGAAGGCAAACACTACAAGCTTTGGCTCGCCAGCCGCGCCGTTCTCGACCGCGTCCTGCACAATGCCGCAGTCACGCGAAGCGAATTCAAGGCCCGTCAGGTTCACGACGAGGCCCGACGATACGTTCAGAGTGGTGCGTATCCACAAGCGCAAAAGATGATCAATGAGCAGCGCGTCGTCGTAGTGGCAGGGCCGCCCGGCGTCGGCAAAACCACACTGGCCAATCTCCTGCTCTACGAACACCTTGCGCGCGGCTTCCAGGCCGTGGTGATCCAGCGCGACATTGAAGAAGGCCTCTCGCTCTTTCAGCCCGGCACGCCACAGATTTTCTATTTTGATGACTTTATGGGATCGACCTTCCTCGGCGACAGGTCGTCCGCGCTCACGAGCACCAGCGACAAAGCCCTCCTCGAATTCATCGCGATGGTGCGCTCGACGCAAACAGCGAGAATGGTTCTCACGACGCGCGAGCACATCTACTCGCTTGCGATGGATAAGTCGGAGCGGTTGCGCCACTCCGACATCGACGATCTGCGTGTCTACCTGCGTATGCCAGACTACTCCTTCGCGCAGAAGGCCCGCATCCTCTACAACCACCTGTATTTCAGCGACCTGCCGGAAGAATATCAGGATGAGCTTCTTCGGGACGACTGTTATCTTCGCATCATCAAGCACGAAAAGTTCAATCCGCGTCTAATCGAATGGTTGTCCAGCTTCCGCAGGATTCGCAGCGTCGCCGTCCGCGACTATCAGACATTCATCGACAATCTGCTGCGCGATCCTTCCGAAATCTGGCGTCATGCCTATGAACAGGAAGTCACCGACGCCGGACGGTCCATGTTGCTGGTTCTTTTCTCCATGGGCGGCAAGGCGGCGGGAGTCGCGCTGAAGCCGGCTTTCATAAAGCTGCACGAGCACCGCGCCAAGCGTTACGGGTTCGCGACGCGACCGGAGGACTTCAAGTCGGCCCTACGAGAAATCGCCGGCACCTTCATCAAGCCGTTCGGCACGCACGGCGTCGAGGTCATCGACCCGTCCGTTCTCGACCTCTTGAACGCAATTGTCCGTCGAACCCCGGAGAATGCGATCGACGTGGTGGCCGCAGCTCACAATTTCGATCAGATCGAACATGTGTGGACCTTTGCGAAAGCGCAGAGCAGCGGCGCCGTCCTGGAGGCTTTTCGGCACAACGACGGCCCGATTGCCGCCTCGCTCGCGCAACGCATGACCGAAGGCCGCCGCATTGACATGGGTAAGGGCGCGGTCGGCTACCGAGGTCCGACATTCGAACGGCGATTGACGGTCGTCATCGACATGGCAGATCGGCTTGGGTCGTCCTCGATCGCGTCCCTCATCGCGCCGCTTTTCGCGCGTCTCCAACAAGAGTGGATCACCGAGCGGCCCGACATCAATGACGGCGTTGACGCGCTTCGCGCGCTCGATGGCGCGCGCTCTGTCGATCCCGTCACTTTGGATGCCATGACGGCCGCGATCAAAGCCGCTTTGCTCGAAGACGTTCAAGATGGGTGTCGCTCTGACGAGTTGCGCGAGCTGATCGGTGTGATCGACACCTCCGACGCCGATGCCGATGCCGCGCTTTCGCCAGCCCGTGCGGCATTCGACGCATATTGCGCAGGAACGTTTCAGGACGAGCTGCGCGAATGCCGCTCGCGTGAACAGTTCGACGGTCTCGTTGAGGATCTAGAGCTCTTCCGCGACCAGCTCGGGGTTGATGTGTCTTCGCTACTGACACGAGTGGAAGAGGCGAAAGGCGAATTCGAGGAGCATGAGGACGCCTATGCCGACCACATGCAGGACGAATATAAGGAGCGATGGCGTGACGAACGCGCCAGCGAGCGGAGCGTGTCCGACATGTTCGGCTCCCTTCGCGAGGATCGGAGCTGATTGTCAGTTTGCTGTTAGCTCTGCCAATAATTTCTGATGAACTGGGCCGAGCTGTCAACAATGCAAGCGAGAATGTGAAGCCGCGGAGCCCCGTTCAAGCAATAAAATTGGGCTGCGAATGGTGTTGACGAATAAGGTAGGTATGCGAATAAGATACAAAAGTAGTTTAAAGGGAATGACTTTACAGCCACTTGCCATCTTAGAATCAATGAGCGTATTTCGGGATCGGTTGAAGGAATAACACCATCAAGCCATTTAAATCCATCTCCGCCGCGCAACTCGCGACCGCCTTCGATCTCAGGCCAAACCTGGTGGCGTGGTTCCTCGGCGCTGGTGCATCGGCCGCCTCCGGCATTCCGACAGGCTATGCCATGATCCAGGATTTCAAGGCGCAAATCTTCTGTCGTGAGAACAACCTGTCGAAGCGTGAGATCGATACGGGAGATCCAATCTGGATCGAGCGAATCGACGCCTTCTTCCGACGAACCTCGCTGTTGCCGCCTGACGGTGACCCGACGGAATATGCGAAAGCCTTCGAAGCGGTCTATCCGGAGCCCCGCCATCGCAGGCAATACATCGACGATTCGATTTCTCGGGGCACGCCAAGCTTCGGACACAAGGTGCTTGGAAGCCTGATGGCGGCCGGCAAAATCAACTGCGTTTTCACAACGAACTTCGATCCGCTCATCGAGGAGTCGGCGCTTTCGGCAAATGCAATTCTCCCAAATGACGACCAAAACCGCCCCACGGTGGCGGCTATCGATTCCGCCGACCGCGCCATGCGGTGTCTCAATGAATCCGATTGGCCGTTGGTCGCGAAGCTCCACGGCGATTATCAATCGATCGCAATCAAGAATACTGGATCGGAATTGGAGAACCAGGACGCCCGTATGCGGCATGTGCTGGTGGAAGCTGGTAAACGGTTCGGATTGATCTTCGTCGGGTATAGCGGACGCGACGCCTCGATCATGGAAGCCTTGAACACGGTTCTCGACGCGCCGTCGCCATTTCCCAACGGATTGTATTGGCTCACTTCGTCAGCTTCGCGCTTGCTGCCCGCTGTCACTGAATTCCTAAGCCGGGCGCAGACGGCCGGTGTGGACGTGGCAATTGTCGAGTGTGCAACCTTTGATGAACTTGCGGCCGAAATTATCAAGACGACCGATCTTCCCCAACCACTCTTCGATCGAGTGATGGAAGCGCGCCCGACACCGCGCTTGGTGGCGGTGCAATTGCCTATCATCGACGCCCGGGCCTTTCCAGTCCTGCGCTATTCCTCGCTACTAATCGAAAACATGCCGCGTACCGCCCGTCGTGTGAAACTCGCGCAGCATACGACCTCGCCTGTCGTCCGGGAGATGTTGAAGGAGAACGGCGTCAAAGCGATAGTTGCGGCGCAGGGGCGAGAACTGGCCGTTTTTGGCAGGGATCAAGACATGCTCGATGCGCTTGAGCCGCTTGGAGCAACGCTAGGCGGCGAAGTCGAGCTCGATCCGATCGCCGACAGTTGGGCCATGGGTCTTTTATATGACGCGCTGGTCAGAGGTTTGGCGCGCCGCCTTCCGCTAATTCCGCGCTACAAGCGCGCCGGACATTCCGTCGTCATAGCGTCACCACGCGAGGGAGACGATCCTGAACGAGCGCGCCGGAATGCACAGCTGCTGTCCAACCTTCGAAACGCCTACAAGAGCGACCTCACGGGCATTGTTCCCGGTCTCGGTTTTTCATTTCAGGAAGGTCTTTTCTTGAAGCTAGAACTCGTCAATGGGCGATGGTGGTGCGGTTTCGAGCCCTACACCTTCGTCCATATTCCGCGGCCAGAAATCCCCCAGCATGGCAATCCAGATCATACGGAATTTCCCGACGCGGATCCTATGGGTGCGCGTCCTGACCGGGGTGGCGATCCGGCAGGCGACTGGCGCCGGGAACGCTGGGCACAGCGGTACAACAGGAACTGGGCGAGTATCATTTCGGAGTGGGCACAGCTGCTCAGTAACACCAGTGGCGGGACGAAGCGCGCATTTGGGCTGGAAGATGGAACCGGAATCGATGCCGTGTTCGAGGTCTCATCTATCACGGGCTGGAGCCGCCCCGGCCATCACCACGTCTATTTCGATAGGACTACGTGATGAGCAGTCCAGCCCTTTTAACAAAGCTTCCTCCGTTCACGCTGCTGGACGAGCCGGACCTGTGCTTTTCGCCCTCTGACGCAACGCATGTCGATGTTCATCCGCTTCGCGGGCTTGCGAATTTCGGACCCTATTCGAAGGGGTCGTTCGGCAGCTTCACTTCGCGCATCAGGATCGCAACCGTGGGCCCGGACAGCGCCTTCAAGCGACGTGGTGAGTTGATGTTGTCGCTGCGCAACGCGCATCGCCCGACCGACAGGTCTGAATATGTCCCGCACTATCCAGGGTTCGAGCGACTGTTCCATGTCGCGCTCGACGCGGCACCGCGCGACGCTCACATCAAATGGCCCGAGCATCTGCACGAACTGCCCGGTGAGGGCGATGCTCAAGCGAGGCTCTTTCTCGCAATGGAGGCCGCGCTTCGGCGTCTCGATTTGGTTCGCAATGAATTTGACGTTGTACTTGTCCACTTTCCGGACAGCTGGAACACGGCCACACGCGGTAAATATTTTGACGCCCATGACTCGCTTAAGGCACTAGGCGCTAAGTATAATATTCCGACGCAGGTGTTGAACGACCGGGCTTTTACATTCACGCACAAAGCGTCGCTTGCATGGCGATTGGCAACCGCACTTTACGTTAAGGCCGCCGGCACGCCGTGGAAACTAGCTCCGTTGAAAGGCGTGCCTCCAGACACAGCCTATATCGGGCTTGCTTACGCTCTCCGCGGCGACCAGCGGGACGCGCATTATGTGACGTGTTGCTCGCAGGTGTTCGACATGGACGGCGGCGGCATGCAATTCGTGGCCTTCGAGGCCCAAGACCCTGTTGCCGATGTCATCGAAGCGCGCAGAAATCCGTTTCTAAGCCGCGACGATATGCGCGCCGTTCTCGCTCGTAGCCTATCACTTTACCAAGGGCGTAATGGAGGCAATCTGCCTAAGCGGATGGTCATACACAAAACTACGGCCTTCAAGGACAGCGAGATCGAAGGCGCGTTCGATGCGCTGGCTGGTGTCGCGGAGATCGAGTGCGTCGAGGTCAGTTCGGCATCCTGCTGGCGTGGCGTCTGGCTGATTGAGACGGGCGTACAACGACCACCGAGCAAGCCGTCGGGCTACCCGGTGCCTCGCGGAACGATGGTCATTCGTTCCGGCAATTCTGCACTCGTCTGGGTTGCCGGCAATGCGCCAGAGGTCTCGACCAAGGGCGATTATTATCAGGGTAAGAAGAGCATCCCGCGACCGCTACAGCTGATCCGTCATGCGGGCAGAGGGCCGCTTGAATTGACGGCTCACGAGGCGCTGGCATTGACAAAGATGGATTGGAATAATGACGCTCTCTACGACCCGGTGCCAGTCAGCATCCGATACTCGCAACGGCTCGCGCGAACGATCGCGAACGTCCCGGACTTACCGCGCAACGTCTATCCGTATCGGCTGTTCATGTAAGCGACGAAGTCACCAAACGCTCGTCTGCGGGCTCAAAAGCAATCAACGGTGCTGTTTACTACAGCTAGCAACCCCTTTCAGCGGCGAGATCGTGCATAAGCAAATAAATGGCACGGCCGCAATGAAATCTATGGAGCCGATGCCAGATGAGCGAAGATATCGAAAATCAAGAAAGTAATTCTGCCGACATCTCTCTCGAACACTTCTTTCGGCAAAACGGATTAGGTTTTGGTGGCAGAGACATATTCTGCATCGGCGGCGGATCAATAATCTCGCGTGTCGGTAAGATTATTCTTCTTCTTCTCTCGTTTTACGATGAGCATAAAAAGTCGCTATTGAGCCAGATCATTGTGATCGCACCCCCCGGGTCTGGCCGGCGGTTAGAGCATTTGAAGGCGCAGCTGGATGCCGGAATTGAGAAGGGCGAACTACGTCCGCCCGAAGCCAACCATCCTGACCAACGGTTTCGATTTGTCGAACTGTCCGACTTGCGATCTCAGTCAGTTATAGATGCGCTCGTTCCGGAGAAATGCGCGATCATTGTCTTTGATGCCGCTGAATTTAGAAACCAGAAAGTCGAAGCGGTATCTTCCGGAACAAGCCTACCGGAGGATTTCTGGGTTCCGCAGGTTCAATCTCTGTGTTCGGATTTGCTTACGATAGCGACGAGTATGAGTTGCTACATCGTGCTCGATACGGGCGAGCTCGTCCCGAGACGATCAGCTAACATCGAAATCTTGAAATCGCTCGACAATGTTGGCCTCCTTGCTGGCGAAATGCCCGATAGCACGGAATCGATCCTCGGCGACAACATCGCTAGGTGGGATCAGCTCATTGCAGGAGGGCGTATCGGTGTGGTCATCCGCGATATTGAAGCGCTCGATTTGAGCCAGGAAGAAAAGGCCTTCCAGCGCGTTCAAGTGTTTCATCGAGGCGGCTTGCATGGCCAAGCTCTCGAAGAGATCGAGAAATACCCCATCACTGCCACTGATTCATTCGTGCTGGCGAAGTTGGCTCGCATTGCAGCTGACGCTGGGGCGATCTTATTAGCTGCCAAATTCCTGGAGCCTGCGATCAATGGTCTTAACAACGTGGAAGAGCTTGCCCTTGCAGTCGATACGGCCGCCAAAATCTCGGAGCCGGATCTTGAAGCACAAGCGGCCGCTCGTCTTGAAACATTATTCTCGGAACACGCGATCCTAGTGGAGCGGGCCTGGAGGCAGCTTGGCCGTGCAGGAGACTACGATGGTCTTGGGCTTTGGCGACGAACCAAGGCAACGCGCGAACAAGCGATCTTTTTACCGCACTTTCCGCATTGCTGCCCAAACAAGGAATTCCTGACTATGGCCGCGATCGAAGCGGGTTTGTCGAAACGCTTCGAAGACCAAGTCCAGCACATCAATGCTATCTTGACACGCGATGCGCGGCTGCGCTGCTTGCCGATCCACGCACTGGATATTGCAACGCGTCGACCGATTGTGTCGGCAATCACAGCGCGATCGGTTATTGACGTGGTTGAAGAGTTGGCGCTCGATCGTGACGAAAACGGCCAGCTTCGGGTTTCGTCCGAAGAACTCAAGTCCCCGATTGCCCGCGTCATCGAATATCTAGCGAGCAATACGACCGACACGCATACCCGCACGCGTTTGCTGTCGACGTCACCGGTACTCTAGGCATAGCGTTGGTCGCAGCTATAGTGCTCGATTTCCTAGGACGGCCGCTCGATCTGATCGATGACGACGATGAGCAAGGCTTTTCTGCTGAAGAGTTCTCGACAAAAATGACGCACTCAAGCAGGTTTTCCGATGGCTATCCGAACAATCGCCGATCTCTCTCGACCGTATCGTGCTGCCAAAAGAGTTGCTAACTGAGCCGGCGGATAAGCTGGCGCCCGCGGTCATGCAGATGATTCAACATACAAGCGGTCACATTCAAGACGATGCTGACGTCAATCAAATGATGATGTGGGTGGGCCTTGGCATCGGGATTAACGTCCACACAGCGTCGCAAAGTTACGACCTTCCGATGATCCGCGTCGCGGCCGGCGCTTATGCAACGGCTGGGCGCGTTCAACTTGCGCGAGACATGGCCGAGCAAGCACTGAGGTTGGGTCAAAACACCTCAGCCCGGATGCGAATGAGCTGGTTTGCCGTAGCCGATATCTACCAACGGTTGGGAAACAAACTTGAAAGCTTGATCGCGTTCGCGTGCGCCGTCGCCGGCGATACAACTGTGACCAGCGAGGAGGCGTGGCACGAAATCAACGGGTTGGTACGTCTGTTGAGAGACATTGGTTTGATACCGACGGCCCGGCAAATTCACGCCAAGGGAGGTGAAGTGTTAGAGCGCATGGGATTGGCCAAGGCTAATGCGCATCGCCATGAGTTTATGTCGTTGTCTTTGGATGTGACAGAAGCAATAAAGAAGCCCGACGATCTTGAGGCGAGACTTCCTGGCCTTCTAGACCGGGCGGCACAGGCTGGCCAACAAGCTATCGATCGTCGATCCAGCAACGATCTTACTGGGACAATTGATAGCCTGGTCGCGGTTAGCGAACGTGGAGATCTCGAAATCTGTTGTCGGTTTATTCGAGAAGCTTTTGCCGAAGGCAAGTCAACCCGTCGCAGCGATAGCCCGTAGTCTTTCGTCGAACCAACCTGATGCAAACGGCATCCTGAAAGATCCATCGAAATATCGAAAGCGCACGCTATGCGGACGACAGTGGCTTCGATGCGCGTTTTACTGCAATCGCGGCACATCGTCTGTTAGCCACGGACGCGGCGATAGAGGATGGGGTCATATCGACATTCGCCGTGGAAATGCTCACCGACAGAGCGATCCCGGCGCCAGGTTGGCAAATCACGTCCAAACCACTTCCCGGACTGGAGAAGATCGAGGATGCAGCGGATATCGCGAGAGGCGTCTCTCAGGAAGGTATATCGGTTGTCTTGTTAGGAACTGATACCGAGCAACGTTTAACACGTATCGACTGGGTTGATGGGCATGAAAGCGTTACGAAGGAAGCGAGCGATGTTTTCTCCGTCAGTGATTATCGTGATTGGACCAGTGAGTTTCCTTTTCGCTACGGGATCGACGAAAAGACAGTCAATCTATTTTACAACACTACCGATCGTCTCCGCGTTACTGACATGCCAGACGGCCCCGTCGTCGTTGTTGCCGATGCAGAGTTGCAACAACTGCCCAGTAATATTATTCGGATAGGTGACGACTTTGCGGGCCAGAAACGACCGATGGCTTCTGCGCCTTCGCTTTCTTGGCTAAAGGCCGCGCGTGCAAATCCACCCGCTACAAATGGTCGAATGGTCGCCTGGATTTCTCAAGAAGATAGGCTTGGCGAGACCTTCGTTGCAATCGCGGCGCGAATAAGCGAGGCGCTAGAGAAACACGGGATCGGACTTGATACCGGGCCAGTCATTCCAAGAAATCTCGCAGAATCAGAGCTTGTCATAGTCACGGCCCACGGAGGACTTGGTCTTGATGGACGTTTTTTCCAGAGGGTCAGCGATGAAGGTCGCCTTGTCACGACCGGCCGGGAACTTGCAGCGTCACTCCGTAATGTCGGTGTTGTCGTTCTCTTCGTTTGCAGTGGTGGGCGGGCGGATAAGGTGCCGGACGCTGTCACCACGACAGGACTGGCGAAGGCCATTCTCGATCAGGGTTGTTCAGCGGTCGTGGCATCGCCTTGGCCATTGGATTCTGTTGTTACCTACCAGTGGCTGCCAACATTCCTTGCTAACTGGATGACCGGTATGACTTTGATTGAAGCAAACTTCCTAGCAAACCAACATGTTGCAAAGGCACTCGGTGCTGAGCCAGCTAAGGCTTTGGCCATGCACGTATACGGTGATCCTCTGAGGCTTCATCGCAGTAAGTCAAAGGAAGTCGGATGATTTATCTGTGTGGCTGAGTTTCGGCGCGATGGCGAGAACGCTACCGCCCGCGCGCCAATACAATACGATTCCAGAAGAGAAGAATGCGCTTCGGCGCTCATAGCGCGGAATGGCCATCTTGCTGATAGCCTGGAAGCGAAGCAGGCCGGTAGGACAACGCACGCGCTGACCGGCTCGCCTTCGGTGCGGCTGTACATGCCGTCCACTATCTTGAACCATCGGTTCCGAAATCTGCGTCCAGCAACGGCTTCGCTGGTCGACGCCGCTCAAACTGCCGGCGGAATTGCCGGGAAATGAGCCTGAGCCTTTAGCTCAGCCTGATCAAGTATTAGGCTAACGTTGCTTTTCACGAACGCTTCGGCAAGAGATCCAGATATCCCGTGTCACCGATGGAAGCGAGGTAATTGATCGCCTGTATGATGAGGTTTGTGATCTCGGGCGCATTCACCGCGAGGCCGTTGACGAAGATGGCCCGCATGCTGGCTCCCTGCGTCATATACGTCCACGCGTCGGCATGCTTGCATTTGATGAGGGCGGCAAGCGCACGCGCTGCACAATCCGGGAGCTTGGGCGAGGCCTTTGCCAGCCGGTCGAGAACACTGTAGGGATCGCTTGGTGCAAAGCCGGCCTCAGCCGCGGCGGCAATTTGGCCGATAAGCCATTCATCGGAGATGCCCTTCCTGAAAAAGAATTGTCCGAGCGCGCCGATTTCGTCGCGGAAGCTGTCGGGTGTGGATGACGCTTCTGCCGCGGCAAGGCGCCTCTCCCAGTACGACACCGCACGCGCGCGAAGCGGCTCGGGCAAATTCTTCGGCGGCAGTTCGAGCTGCTCGCCCAGAAACCACATGGCGTGCTGAAGCGCACGCGAAGGCGCCGTATTCCAGAAGCGCTCAAACAACGCGTCGGGCAAGGCATCGCCGATGTAGAGAATGACAAGATACTCGGCGAGCCGGTCGTCAACATGCCGCTGGTCGCGGGCGTAGCCAGGATCGTTTAGCGCATCAATCTCGGTCTCGTAGCAGCGCTGCATCGCGCAAGCGAGGACACTCACCGGGCTATTGTCGGCGCTAAGATGCGCATGCCATGCCGCGTCGCTTAGCGTACGCGACTTCTCCGGAAAAAGCGTTTCGAGGTGTCGCTTGAGCCAGTCTTCATCGAAAAAGAAGAGCCATTGGAGAAACCGCCCGAGAATGGCGCGTGGAATGCGGCCATCGGCCGACATACCGGCCAGCTCTGCTTCCAGGACCCGCCTAACTGCCGGCAGCTTCTCAATCATGCCGCGCGGCGGTTTGCCGATAGCGGCTTCATCGACTTTGCTCATCCAGAACAGGAAGTACATGAGGAGCTGCACGGCAGCGCCGCGTGACGTCGATCGCGCACCGTGATGCGGGAACTGGCGATAGCTCTCTTCGAAGTCATCGGAATCCGGTTTGCGCGGCGCGCTGCGGTAAAGCGCCAGAATGAGACTTTGAACACGCGACGCGTCGGCGGCGGCGATTCCTTCGTTGCCCCGCCCGAGGCCGGACGTAAGCACGTCGATGGCAGCCTTGCGGGCCCAGGACCAGTCGGGATCGTCGCCTTCCATGCCATTTGCGCCAGACCGGGAATCTGAATATGTGATCGCCTCAACGAGGTTGAGCACACCAGCCCACGCGATGCTGTTTCCATTGTTTGAAGCAAGTGAAAGTCCTTCAAGCAGCCGTCGCACATAGATTGGAGCCAGGCTCGCAAACGTTGCTGCATCTGTGGAATAGCGGAGCGGGTCGGCATTGACCGCCTCGCGCAGTTGCTGAGCAAGCGCGGTCGTCGTTTCGCGTTTTTCTTCCGCAGTTGGTCGCCATGTCTGAAGAAACGCCACGATCTCTTCGATCGGACGCGAAGAGAAATCAGGTGCAGTCAACGGGCTCACATCGGGCTCGTCAAACTTACGCCGCCATGCATCCGGGTCGCCAAGCTTTTCGGCGGCCAGCCGCCGCTCCTCGGGCACCACGTCGCGCCAATGCCAGATGATGTCCCTGACGATAGAGGCGTCGCGCACATTCTGCTCTTCGGCCGTCGGCGGTCGCTTCTCGACTTCCTCGAAGCGCTTGTTCATTGGTTCACGGAAGCGCTCAGGTACAGCATCGACGAAAGCGAGGATATCCGATTGTATCTTGGGTGATAGCGATGGAAACCAACTGCGCGCGAGTTCCCCGTACTCCAGTCGCGCCCACGTGGCGTCGATGAGCTCCTTGTCCGCCAGAAGCGCTTGCGCGGTCTCTGGCGCCGAGCCGGGCCCGAACGAGAGCACGTGCAGTGCGATGCGGATGAAAAGTTTCCATCCATAGCCTTTGATGCAGGCTACCACATTGGCTGTGTTTGACGGCTCGATTTCGGTTACAAGCTTGGCGGCACGGGTCAACTCACCGACGAGAGCATCGATGACGTCGTGCTTCACGCCGTGCTCCGTCACGCCGCCAGACAGGTAGTAACTGTAGTCGTGCGGGGGCTCGTTCGACACTTTACCTGACGCTCGGAGCGCTTGATCGAGCAGCCAAGCGAGCAAATGCACGGCTTCCAGTTTGCAAACGGGAGCAATGGCGCGGACGGTCTCTGGCAGAAAATGCTCGTACATGTGCCGGCTGAACAGCGTGGCGAGCCGGCCATTCTCGGAAAAAACCTGAAATAGCGCCCGCGCGATCCGTAGCGCCGCATCGCCCTGGCCGTCCGTCGCGAGATTGCGGATCAGATCGTAAGGGCTCTGCGCCATGATAAAGCGCGCCTTTGGCGTCAGCCACCCCTCGGCGACGTCAACGAGAGACGCGGCTTCAGCGGCAGGAAGGGCGGCCAGGATTGCCATACCCGCCAGTTGCACATCCGGATGGGTGGAACGTGCGACGCCTTTGAGCGCTTCAGCGACTTGCGCCCGGCCAGCATCGTCGGCTGTCTTGGCCATGCGAAGCAAGTAGCGGCTTGCCGGCCACTGGCGCAACCGGAGGCTGTTGCCGGAAGTCTCGTCTTCCTCGGACGAAGGCCCAGTCAGCAGATTTCGCTGCATGAGTTGCGGGAGCCAGTCCGGCGTTTCGAGCTCGTTGAAGAAATGCCACAGCAACGGCAGCGCGCCTGGAATCTCCTTGGAAAAGCTGGTGACCGCAGCGCTTCGGTTCGGCATCGCCACCAGTTGGTCAATCCTGTGCATGAAAGCGGCATCTTTCCTTGGAGAGCAATCATCAAGCCGCGAAGCACCACATCGATCGGTGCCTGCCACGCGGCGCGAAAAGCGTCATCGACCGTCGTGGAGTGGTGCAGCGCGCGCCCCCCATGGGCCTGCCCGTGGGCTTGCGAGATGGATTTCCATGCCCGCGCGATATCGCCGTCCGGTGCGAGGTCGAGGCGCGTGACGATTTTCTCTATTTCTTCCTTGTGAGGCGCGGCCTCAATTGGCCTGAGGCGCGCAGCACAAGGTCGTCTCCATATCCAAGCGTCCGCAGTGCCGTTTTTGCCGCCTCCAATTTTTTGAGCTCTTCTTCCGTCGGCTGAATGGCTACATCCATCGGGACATCGAGCGTCTGCCGCAGAATAGATTCGAGCTCGCGTAGGGCGTGCGCGGCCAGCGGGGCAGAAACGCGCAAGGGCAAGCCGCCAGCCGCGAGCCGGCAGAAATCGACATAGCGGTCTGCGATTCGCTTGCCGAGCAGTCGTCGAACCAGGGCTGTCGTGTCCTGCTGCTCGCGCGAAAGATCTGCTGTTTGACTGGGATCGTCCATAAGGGTTCAAAAAGGCATCGGTCAGACAGTAGAGAATAGCGCTCGCGGGTCCGGAAGACTAATTTTCGAGGCTGCCTCTTGTTATTGCAGCGGATGGATAGCCCTTGGCTGCAAACCGGCCTGGGCTTGCGCATGACCGGTCACCCCATCGCAGCGGGTGCGCTGAGCCATGACCGCCACTGCCGATATCTGCCATTGACTCCAGGGCCGGGAAAGCGCGGGATTCTGGATGCGAATCAGTAGGCCCGCCGGCGTGCCGGGAGAAGTTTTTGCGTATGCGATTTCGCAACCTTGAAAAATATCAGACCGGGAAGACGGGCAGCACGCTTCAGCTAAGCATCCCGCTACCTCAAACGCCTGACGGTCGGGTCTATCGATACTCGCCCAATGAAAATGCGCATCCGCGCCATTTTGTGCTCGGGCAGCGGGTCGACGGCTTTCCGTTGCCTGAAAACATGACGCCGAGGATGACGCACCAGCCAGGTTTTCCGGAGACGGTCTGTCCTTACAGCGGCATTGTCGCAGAGGATGATGACTTTACTCACCCCGACGATCGCGCCGCTGCCTTAAAGCTGGTGGAGCACGCGTTTCGTGCCGACGCTGCTGCGCAATTCCATGACATGTTTGCGGATATCGGAAGGAAATTTTCGAGCAGCAAATTCATTAAGGTCGAGACGGGGCTGCGGCCGGTCGCCAAACCCGTTCCGCGCTTCGCGCGCAGCGATCTTTTGCGCGAACTGGTTTGCGACGAGTGCGGACGGGACTATGGCGTATTCGCCATCTCGCTCTTCTGTCCCGATTGCGGCGCACCGAATATCCATCTCCACTTCGCCCGCGAGGCTGCGCTGGTCCGCGAGCAAGTGAAGCTGGCTGACAGCCTTGGCGAAGATCAGAGCGAATTAGCGTATCGATTGCTGGGCAACGCGCACGAGGATGTACTGACCGCTTTCGAGGCCACGCTGAAGACGATCTATCATCATAACGTGGCGACGCGTCCGGAAGGCTCGCCCGAGGTGAAGCCAGTCGGAAATGCCTTTCAGAACATCGAGCGCGGGCGGAAGCGTTTTGGTGAGTTTGCGTTCGATCCGTATGGCGCCCTGTCGCCGGACGAGTTGGCGGTACTCACGCTAAATATTCAGAAGCGTCATGTCATCGGGCATAATCTTGGCGTCGCGGATGCCGCCTTTGCCGAGCACGCGGCCGATGCCCGTGTGGGCGAGACGGTCCCGCTGGTCGGCGATGATATTCTTCAATTCGCGGAGATAGCCCAGACGGTCGTCAACGGCATCGATGGCTGGCTGGCGAATGGCGCGCAGCCGCCAGTCGAGAACGTGGCGAGCAGTCCGGTGGTTGCGCTCGCGGCCAGGGAGTCTGCCCCGTTGAGAATTGGTGAACTCAGCCCGCTGGCTATCAAGATAGGCTTGTGGGCGTCTAAGGAATCTACGCATGGCTACAGCGATTTTGTACCTGAAGACGAGTTGATCGCGGCATTTCCGAACGTCACGATTGATGAACTTGGTTTTGCGGTCGCCGAGCTCGCAAGGGACGACTTCGTGAACACGACGTCGTACATCGGCCCGCGCCTCCCGCGCATCACCACGACTCCCAACCTGTACTTCACGTTCGATCCTTATGCACTTCAGACAGATCCAGCCGTCGATGCCGCGACGCTCGTGGATTTAGTAAAGGACAAGAAGGATTTCATCGGTGCGACCGCGCTCCATGAAGAATCTGGATGGCCGCTCCGCCGCTTCAATCCCGCATTCGCCTATATCCTCACGCAGATCGACGACCAGCGCGTGTCGAAAACTAATGTCCCTGACTATCCGGCTTATGGGTTCGTCATGATGGATAGTGACCGCGTCGATCTGCATCGCTTTGCGTCGCGCATGCGCAGATAGGCAAATCGGTAGGCATAGACCCGGGTCAGCGCAAAAACGGCGGCCACTGCATCTCGCAGTGACCGCCCGCAACAAGGCCTAGAAGCGGCTTATCTGGCCGTTTACACCCAATACGCCCCCGCCACGCTGCCCGCGCTTCTTGCGCTGTTCGGTCGCAACCGCAACTTTCAGCGTCTTCAGGGCTTCGGCGAGCTTGTCGAGCTCATCGAGGCGCATGGCGGGCAGGCGTTGCTTGAGGGCCTTCAGTTCTTCAGTCATGGCGATTTTCTCCTTGCCATCCGGCGCAGCCAAAGCGACTGCGAACCAAATTAGTATCCGACGAAAAGAAATCGCCCCGTTCGTAAGTCTGATCATAAGATATTGATGTTATTTAGCTTTATGGGCTAAACAGGCGTTCGTCTATTACATTGCGCCTGCGTAGTTTGGATGATCCGGCGCTACCGCGAGGCGCTTAGACGGTTTCGCGGAACACGTTTGTCTCGGCGGGGCGGGCACCGGATAATCCGCACAGGTTATGTTGTGACGACGACAAGGGCGTCCCCGCGCGCCTCGGCGCGCGGTCAGGTCCTACGGCGCAGAAGGCGGCGCCTCGGACGGGCTCCGCCCTGGCGGGAAACGGCCCTTGACGCAAGCCATGGTAATGCAGCGCTCCGCGATCCTACGTACCTCACCCGCCACACTAAACTGGAGGCGATTGCGCTACCGTCAGCACATGGCTGATATAGGCAAGGGCAAGTTGACGTGCGGCGGTATCGTTCAGCCCAGTGACATGCTTCCACCACGGCGTCGCACGATCGGCAAACAGCTCCTTTAGCTTTTCCAAATGCTCCGCGGTCAGTGGTTGATCCGGCACGCCGCCGCAGTTTGCCCAGGCGAAGTTCAGGCTGTCGCGGATCACTCTGTCACGCTCGGCTGCTTGGTGCGCTGCCAATGCTGGTCCGAACACAGCGCCGAAGGCTTCTTGCCGCTTTTCCGCGTCGTCCCGCTCGTAGTTATAGATCGCCTGGACATCCGCGACGTCGAAGTCCAGGCGAACCGCAACTTTGAGGGTCTCGCTGGTGCGGGGATCTAACGCGTAGACGGATGTCCGGCGGTCCCCGGAATAGTTGCGACCGAGGCAGATGACGGCGCGATGGATGCCGAAGTATTCTACGTAGCCAAGAATCAAACCTGTCTCTGGATTAGCATCAATCGCAACGCAGTGTAGGGGTGTCCCCGGTAGCCGGCCACTCACCAAATCATCGGCGTAATAATATCCGAAGCAAGGCTCCGCATCGGCTTGGCGTAGATAAGACAAGGCATCGCGGCATAGATCGATAGGAAGATGGGCGTTGTGGGCCAGCGCCAAGGCACTTTTGACGAGAGACCTGCCAGACAATGGGCCCCCAAAGTCCAGATCAATGCGCATCACACCATTCGCGTATGATTGTCGGGTCTCGGCGCCGGCCAAGGCCGCTTCGACGTCCAACTTCGGATATTTGCGCTTTATCCCATTCAGAACATCGAGCGCTTGGGCGACCGACCCCGCCTTCACCTGGATACTCTCACCGCTCGGGGTCAGCGTGCGATTGATCTCCGGCCGAGCCATTTCCAGCTGACCGCCGGCATTCAGCAGGAGGTTCTCACCGGCAGTGGTGATGACCGCCATGCGCAAAGTGCGTCCGCGTTGACGCTTTACGCCGAAATGGAGAGCCAGAGGCCGAAGCTGCTTCTCAAGCGCCGCATCCCAAGTGTGACCTGAGCGGTTATTGCAGTCACCGTGCAGGAATGCGCGAACTGTTTGGCGCCCGCCGATCGCGCCGGGAAGAACGTGCTCCTCGGAGTCGTTGTCAGGCTCAATGTCCCGGCCGCAAATGGCGCAGATGGGTTGCACTCGCTCTCCAATACGCAAACGACGGTCGGGCATGGAGCTTGCTAACGTCCTGCCCGCTCTCACCTTGTTGCGCTCTCCGCCTAAAGTGACGCGGACATCGTCACACAGCGGCTCCGACCTCACCAAAAAACTGTCCCCGGGTCTGTCTAGGCCGTCCACGCGCGCCCCGGGCGGGGCGAAGGCGCGCGATGGCCGGCTCCGAAAAAACAGCCCCCAATTCGGGACGCTTTCCAATCAAACGCAGCGGAAGCAACACGCAGAATCCATAGGGCGAACGAGACTAACAAAACGGACGTACAATCTACAAGAAAGCTCGCGATAAAGGATTAGCGCACGCGAGGGCGCAGTCGCTCCAAAAATTACATAGCAATTTCAATTACATATGTGTTCGCACTTTTATTCACTCAGGCGCGCCATTTGCGTACAAAACCGCGAACTTTTCCGTTCTGGTTCTGTTTGCCGGCAATCACGGGCTGCAAGATGTCCTTGCTGCCCACAATCCGGATAGCCCGATCGTCGACTTCGACCGCTTCAACGATCTAGCGGATGTACGTCTTGCGGGTATTCGTGTCGCCTGCATCGAGCTTTTCATTCGTGAGCCACGCGAAAGCGTCAATCTTCTGCGCGTCGATGACAACCGCTGTCGCCATGCCGACTGCGATCGTGCCGTGGCCGCACATATGCGAATATTGCGTGCCGTCGATATAGATCAGCCTAGTATCTCCTCAACACGCGACAGCGAGTGCTATATCGTTCAGGCCATAATAGAATTGGACCCGGTGGCGGTGGGGAGGGGTGGCATGCTTTCTTATCTTACAGCCGAAGCTGCTTTTGTTCGGGCGTTCTGTAACCGAAGCCTGCTGTTGATCTTTCTTTGTGCCCTAACCAGAACTGGCGAAAAGCTCGGGAATGCTTCAGCTCTCGGCCTGTCGCTCAACATCAATCCTGGCATCATCGTGATATTCGGACCACTGCTTGTCGTTTTCCTCCTCGTTGGCCTGAAAATCGAAGCTGACAGCCTGCGCGTGGCGAGGGACGTCGTCTTGAGCGAAGCGACTTCGCTACCTGCCTCGCTCAAGCGGCCCGGTATTGCGGTCTTGGCCCTGTTTTTTGTGCCGGTCATGAGTACGGTGTTTTTCATCATTCAGTATTTGCTGAACGTTGTGCCCCACGGGACGGCCTGCAATCAATATTTCTGGAAGCAGTTCTACGATCCCGAGTACCTCATGATCGGCACCGCCTCGACCTACTGTGTTGGGAACATCAGCGATAATATGCCGTGGATCTATCCACCATTCCAGATTTACCTCTATCTGATCTGCCTGATCGGCAGCATCCGTATGAGTTATGCAATCGCGAAGCAATGGTCACAGGCTCGAGCGTTATCGAAATGAGCCAAGCATCCAAAAATTCGTCGAGCTTCGCACATGCTCGAGTTCAGGAGATGGTACTGTAGCGATAGATTGGTGCGCGACTTTCCGGTCGTAAGAACGCGCACCGCGTCATTGTGAGGGGAGGATGGCATGCGCCTGCGTTCTTTGGCTGGCCTGTTGGCGTTTCTGCTTATCTTGGCAGGTGTGGCGATCGCTTCATGGCGTTCGTCCTTACACAGCGTCGCGGAGTACGCGGCTCTGGACGAGGAGGCGAAAGCGATCGCTTACACACAGGACATTGTTCAGGCAGGGACGCAGCCCGCGGCATGGGATACGCGGCTGTTCTTGCCGGCGGGCTCGCTTCGAGATGCGGCCCGACTCCTCGTCGGATCGGAATTTAGCTCTCAGGTGGCGAACAGCGACGGCGCGCTTCCAGCAGGCGCCTTTGTCGCGCGCCTTGATAGCCTCAAGGTCGAAACCGAGGCATCGCGTCTTCGTCCACACCTGGAAATAACCGTGGGGTTTCGACCTGCTGGAGGCTCAACGTGGTGGAGTGGCGCGTCGGTGCGGTTTGCTGTCGACGCCGAGTTTCTTCCCACGGTCGGCGCCAATGACACGCCGGCTGTGCTGAAGATTGTTCCAGCGCGCATTGCCCCGGTTACCGGTCTGCATTTTTTCGACGTTGCGGCGGGCAAGCTTGCCTCGGAGGTTCTCTCTCATGCCGTCATCGAGCGCTTCGCCCAACAGCTTGCGATTCCGCTGCCGCCGCTGAAGATAGAGTTCAAGCTGCCGGTGCACCTGGCGGTGGACCAAGACCTCGTCTTTCCTTTTCAGGGCGGATATCAGCTCCACGCCAAATTTGATGGCCCCGACGTTAAAGGTTCGTTCGAGGCACCCTATCCTCTCATGACGGCGTCAGGGGTTTGGCTGCTCGGAGGCGCCAAGGTCACGTTCAAGACTCCAGACCCACTGCCGGTTGACCGGGCGGCCGCGCGCAGCGCGATAGACCTGAAGCGCAATCAACTGGCCGCCACTCTCGGCGCTTTCGACGTCGCGGGAAATGACGTCGAGGTTCGGTTGCCGGTCCGTCCGTTGCTGGATGCCGCGAAGGCGGTTTCGGGTCGTCAGTTCGCTATCCCAATCAGCACCACACGCGCCAACGGCGTGATCGCCGAGGGAAATGTTCTAAAGGATGACTTCCTCGGCGACGCCGGCGTCAAGGTCACGCCACAGCACGCCGAGTTTGTCTCAGGCACGCTCAGCGCGAATTTCGCCCAACCGAGCTGGTCTCCAGATAAGGGTCTGACCGTGAGTGTTGATGTTCAGGCCGCAGTGCGAGCGGCAATCCATTACCACCTCTCGACCGGAAAAATTGGAGGCGGGGTTGGAGGAGATACGACGATTGAAGGATCAACCGGCGGTACTCTCTCGTCGCAGATCGCTGTCAGCAGACAGGAAACACAGAAGGGAACGGCCATCATCCTGCAACCTGAGTTGTCATGCGTGCGAATTGCGGCGGACATTTACAGTCAGGCTGCGCTGGTGAATGTCGGCTGGGTCAAGGTCGGTAGAATCGGCGTGCGCGTGAAGAGGAATGTCGGCGGTGGCCGTCAATCACCTGTTTCCCTGGTCGACAGCCTGCCGCGGGTTTACGGGTTAGGTGCGCCGCAGCCAAATGCGACGGGAAAGCCGGAGGGTTTGCGTTTGCCAAAGCCGGCAGTCGAGATCCGGTGGTCGCCGACATCCGTGGTCATGGAAAATGACGGACTCAGGATCCAGGCTCGCTTGTCGATGAGCGGCTCCGATACGCAGCCAGGCGGGCCCCCCGATAGCGATCGGAGCGCCCTTGCGGACGCACTGCGTGAGCAATCGAAAGAGGCGCCGTGCGCGCCGGAGCAGGAGCTCGCTCTTCTGGTCGATAATGCGGAGATCGGTCCGCACAATGAGATCGTGAAATTCCTCGACGACTCCGTGAAGGCGGGCATCCGGGTCGGACAACAGACGGTTGACCAGATCAACAAGCTGCGGGAGAAGCCGATCGACACCATCAAGGAGGCTCCCGGCAACATAGCCCGTGAAACCGAGAAGGCCGGCAAGTGGCTCGGCGATCGGACCGGCATCCACATCCACTCGCCCTGGTAGTTTGCGCAGGCGCTCGTTGCCGCGCTCTCCGAACCTGCAGACAGCTACGGCCCATTCGGCGGCGTCGGCGAACGCTTGCGGCCTTGACATCGTGGAGCTGGCGGCGGCGGGGGTGAGGCCGACACGGGAGGCGAGCAGACGTCGTCGCCGGTTTGTCCGAGGGGCGCCCCGATCACGTCCTCGATGTGGCTGGTCTGACTGAAGCGCGATGGCGCTATCGCGCCGTCTCGATCTTGATCCCGCAACGGCCGTCGCCAGCTTTTTTCCTCTGCGGCTGCGCCGCATTCCTCGCGACGCAAAAAAAGGTCTCTGCCGGCCACCCCCACTGACGTTCCGGCCCTTCGGGTGCGGGCCGATCGCCTCCAGTCTGTCGACCGCTATCGACGTCGCGACAGGCGCGACCCGAGCAACCCTAAAGGACGACGACCACGGCGACCATCGGCACCTTCACCTCCACCGAGAATGGCTTCACCGGCTCGATCCGCACGCTGACGCTGAACGTCAAGCTGGTGCGCTTCGAGAACGCCCCGAGCACGGGCCCGCACTTCCGCGTTTACTCCGGCGCCGTCGAGCTGGAGCTATCGCCAAATTTTGGTGACGGCCGGAGCCGGTCAGGCGGGCGGTTATGGGCTGACGGTCGGTCGGCTTGGCGATGACCTCGATCCCATCATTGAATGTCACACCGACAACGAGTTTTGGCAACTGGTTGTGGCCATCGAGACGACGGCAGCTTCTCTGCGCGGCCTCGAGCAGTTTGAAGACCATCGCGAGTGCCGTCTTGTTGGACAGGCAGCCCTTCGATCGGATGGTGCGGTGGCGAACGGTGGCGAAGGTGCTTTCGATGGGGTTGGTAACATGAGATTTCTCGGTGCCAACGTTCCGCTGCGGTGTTCTGCGTCGTGGCGTATGGTGCGACCATCGGGACAGAGGCACCGGGAGCACGATGTGCGGGCA
>NZ_JADPKX010000080.1:0-21547 GCF_023074155.1 Bradyrhizobium sp. 134
CGGCATATCGCTCCTTCGGTGGAGAAGTGGAGGCGTCAAGCACCCCCACGATATGCCGCCTTTCCGATTCCCGCCGTCACCAACTTTGGGCGATAGCTCTCGAGCTGGGCGCGGCCTGGCAGAAGCACTCCGAGCAGAGCGGCCGTGACTACCCGTCGGTCAAGCTAGACGACCCGAGCTTCCCGGCTTCGATGGCGGCGCGTTTCTGGGTCGAGCCGATCGAGGGGCGTTTCGAGAAAGTCGGCACCTATGAAATCGGCCGTGTCGTGAGCAGTCTCGTGAATGGATTGCCGCCGCGCTATCTCGAAGAGCCCGGGAATAAGCCGAAGCGTTAAGTGCGGTCGCGGTTCATGGCGTACTCATGCGCATGCCCATTGCTTCGGTCGTTGTATTCGCCGCAAAGCGCATACAGCACTGCCTCCACCTGGACATCGCTCCAGACCCACTCTTTTGACGTCCAGTGCGGATCGTAGAAGCCGTCGAAGCGGTAGGCCCGTTGATCGTAGTGAAGAACGATAAGGCCGGGGGTCTCAAGCCCAAGAGACGGGTCGACCAGAATTCCCGCCCGTTTTAGCGTTCTATCCGCTGTACCTTTTCCTTCGAAATCAGGTGTCCTGTGGATGGGTGCGCCGACTTCTCCAAACGCCATATTCCAAAGAACGCCGCTCACGCAAGCGCCGCCCATTGCCCGATCATAGTAGAATGGTGCCAGCGTGCCGGTTCCGCTTTCTGGCCTTGGCAAGCGGAGTATGTTCGCCAGCGCAAAAGTCGGCCCACGCTTGAACTGTGTATTCTTGAAGTTTCCGGCGGCCTTCTCAATGAGGGTTTCGATCGTTCCTCTCACCGATCTTGGATCGTAATCGGGATCGTTCCCATAGGGGCGGTGCGGCGCAATCTCTCCGACTCCCACCGCCACGCGCTGGCCGTCCGCGATCTGACGATCCACGTCGATCTGCACCTCCATGCCCTCATCGAGCATTTCGGGGAGGCGCTGTGGCGCATGGACGATATCGAGCGATTTGACTTCGATAAAAAACGCAAGCGTCTCTGTTTTGCCGTTAATCTCCACATCAAGCGAGCATTCGAAGTCAGGCCCCGCCAGTTTCGTCTCAGGTATCTTTGTGATCGTCAGCCTTCCTCCGGTGCGCACGCGAAGGAAAAGGCACACGAGCGCCTCTGAATAAATATCAAAGACACCGCGATAGACGCCGTAGCGCGGCTGCGCCGATGTCGCTGTCAATTTTGTTATCATGTCCTGCACAAAGGTCTGCATCGAGGGGTCCGCCAGAGCGGCGTCTTCGATCGCGCGCACCTGGCCGGGGTCGATACAGTTAAGCGTGTAGTCCATCGTTGTGCCGCTGAGAAAGCGGCGCTCGTCCTGGAACAATGCGCTGAGAGGATAGGCTGAACGCCACGCCGCAGCGAACGTCGTTTCGAATTCCGTTTTGAAAGAAGGATTCGCCGAAGGGTGCGCAAGCAAGACGAGCATCTTGTCAGTGCTATCGACAAGCGGCTGCTCGCGCCGCCGCAGAGCGCGATCCCGAAGGGCATTGAGCCAGTCCAGCTCGATACCGCCGAGCGCATAAGCTCGTTGCCCTCGGAACAAAGCCAGATGGCGACTGAAGGCATCACCGAGATCGGTGGAAACGGAGGGCATCCAAATGGGCGTGCTCATCATCATACCCATCCATACCAATACATCTAAAAGTTGTCGAATCCCATGCGGCGCGCTGCGAAAATGTGACAGGTGCATTCAGGCACATGCCAAGCCTTGCGATGCGCGGACGGATTATCTTTTATCGATGTCTTCACTTTTATGGCGCGTCCGGCCGGTGCCGGGCGGGCTCTCGTAAACCGAGCCGCGGATGCGTCTCGGTAGGGTAGCGCGGGACACCTCGAAGAGGATATCCCTACGCCCATCGATGCTGCATTTGCGGAGATCAAAGCCATCAACAAGGAGAGACGGAAAGTGCCTTCCGTCGATCCGATGGACCCCAACTTCAAAAGGCTCCGCTACTGCCGCTATGCCGACGACTTTCTTACGTCGATGTTCCTCAGAGAATGAGGGGCCAGAACGTGGCGCTCCAGCAAGAACTCGTAGAACAGAGCCGCCTGATCAGTCTGCTTTGGACCATCATCGATTCAGCCTCCGCCGATACCGCGATTGAATCAGCCAAGGTGCACCGCTTCAACGGGAGAGTTTTTCAACAAAATCCGGACAATAGCGGACATCGCTTCCGAACGGTTCCGGATGCTGCTGCTCATGGCACAAAGTGGCCATACAGCGACGGAAACTCAATAACGGTCATAAATTATATAGATATTTCAATGATATAAGATATTCTGAATGGCTCGCCAATTTTTTCAATAACTTAGACGAATTTGCCGCCGCGTTCGGTCGCTCCGACCAAGTATTAGCCGGGTATCGAAGGGGCACGCCGTAGGGAAGCCCGTAGAGCGTCCCGGAGCGGCGCGGTTCAGCGAGTTGATGGCCGCGTTCCGCAACAGCGTAATCATCGGCAGGAAGAACTGGGGCCGGATGACATACATTTTAGGGTAACGGTGAAAGACATCGACGATGCCGGTATTGTAGAGTTCGTTGTCGGGTTCAAGCAGTGAGACCAGGATGCAGTCTACAGTCAGCGTTGCTACTGACACCAGTACTTGCACGTGACGACGGCCGGTACGACCAGTCTCCGCTGTAGTCGTGGTTTGAAAGCTTGCAGAGCGAATTTGGAAAGTGCTGTACCGATGCCGATGGATACATAGTGTCCGATGCCGACTGGGAGTCCAGTCGGGGCCGTTATCCTACCCTCCAGTCGGAGAGATCCGGTTCGATCGTACTCGGTTGTCGAAGTCTCGACCGCGCGACGAGCCAAAGGCGCCGCTGCCGCACGTGATCCCGCTTCGCCGGCGTGCTTGCGGTCACCCGCAGGATGCCGCCAAGCGAGCCATCGTCGAGCTCGAGACCCATGCCGACGTCGATGAAAGCGGCACATCCTTGGTCTTCTGCAGGTGATCGATGGACTTATCGATCTCAGCGATCGCGGTTAGGAAGTGCTTGGAAGCAAGATCGTAGTTCTTCGAGAATGCCGTCTTAAATTTTTCCAGCTGGCTTTCAAACTGGGTGATGTCGATATTCTGAGCCTTCATAAGCGCAAGCTCGGTCTTGTACTTCCGGGAAGGCCTGGCCTTAAGGGACGCGCCGGCTGCATGTTTCCGGGCCGTCGCGGCCCCTTCCGCTCAGATGTCTTGGCAGTTACCTTCTACTTCTTCTGCCGCGTAATCCGATATGGGCATAGAAGACTTTAACTGGGCGCAATTGGTTTTAGAGCGACCGCCAACGCCCGGCGGCTCAAGAGGTGAGCCCGCGCAGTCTGTGGCCGATTGCAATTAGGCGGCCAGCATCGCCCGCTTATGGCTCGTTGAGGCATGCCGGCCGATCTGACCAACGTCCGCTTATGCCGAGACTGGAAGTCATCGCCTCACGGGCAAACACCGGGAGCCTGCTAAGCTGAATTGGGGACCGTCCTAAAATCGGACTTCGGAACAAATGTCCACTTTGTTTGGCACTTAGTCATTCTCGCACGCCGGTGCAGTACAGTTGGACCGCGATTTCAAGAACGAGTCTTCTCCAGCTATCAACCGAATCCAACCAAGCCCTGCAATCACTGTGGCCGGAAGCCGGCCCTCGCGGTGAAGATGCTCAATCCCGACACCGGTGGGATCGTTCGCATGTTCAAGTGCCAGTGCAGTGAGCAAACCTGGACCGAGAACAAAGTGTAAGGCACTCGTGGGCGGGCTCTGCACTCCGACTTCTGGCTCTTGGGCCCGTCGCCAACCTTCGCAGGGCCGCTATGTCTGCCTTGAGGAGATAAGCCGACCCAAGGGCAACTCGGTCCTCCGGGAGTACACTACGGACTCGCAGTCGGAGGAGCGATTCGAGCGGCGATTAACGACGCGTACTTCGCAACATATCATCCCGGAATCGCAACTTTTTCAGCTAGTTTTGATCAACCAGGCAAACACCTGTGCGTGTATCGCAATAAGAACAGGGCCCACTGCAACTTTTCCCACCAATCGGCCCTTGGGGGCTGTCAAGCTGCGGCCGCTGTGAACGGGGTGTCGTCGCCTGTGCATCCCCGTCTGCACCGATCTTATTCTTAAGGGCAACGACCTTTATCCAATACATTGTTCCGCCCTGATCGATCGCGGGAGAGCGCGGGCTGACCATAATAAAAATTGTCCCACTGTACTTTGTGCCAAAGAAATCCAAACGAGCCCTAATGACGTCATTTGCGATCTTATTCGCTGCTTGACCAAGCTCACTTCTTCTCAGAGGATTTTCTTCCGCTTGAGTTTGAGCATTTGCTGCGGCCATTGTTGCTGTGGACCGCGCTTCTAGAGCACATAAATCAGACTGCCCGACATTTTGTGCCGCTACCTTCCCGGTAAATACCGGGGTCATCAGACTGAGGATTATCGCAATTCTGATTGCAGACATGCGATTCTTCCCTTTCCTTGACGAGGTTTGTTCTGGTTCAGCAGAGATGGGAGGATGATCCGGTACGCGCCTGGCTTACCCCCGAACCTACAGCCTAGTGAGACCGATTATGGTGGCCCACGGACGCGTTGACTGACAATCAATTTAACAGGGCTGGACGCGGAATTACGTTGCGCCGCATCGTAGCGTTGTAAACAACTTCGGATGTACCAACCTACGCCGAAAACTGGCAGTGCCGATGACAAGTTATTGCTCATACACACTGCGGTTTCAGGTTTTGGCCCGTTGCGGACGTTCGCATACAGCGCGCCACGTCATGATTCCAGGCATGAAGCATCGGACGCGCGGATGGCCGTCTCTGTAATGCCTCTGACCATTGTGCGGCCGAAGCGGTTTGGTTGTGTGACAACGGCAACGGCACCATCAGGTGCGATCACCCATTCGCCGTCAATGAGGGTACGAGATTGAGGACCGAGGAGAGGTCCTAGAAAGTTGCGCAACTTTTCTTGCCGGTCTTTCGCGAGACAAGCATCCGGGAGATGCGATCGGCTTCAACCTCCTGAGCGACGTCGCACCTGAGTTCATGGCGTCGTTCGCCCGCGGCGGCGAGATAAGCCCGAGCCTCCTGCTGAGACGGAGTCTGGGCACGAAAGCGAATGCCGACATTCCTTCGGCTCCGACCTACACCGACGTCGTTGCCGGCTCTCTCTTCACCAATGCGAACTTCCGCAAGATCATGGACACGCTCAGGAATGCAGCCGATTTGCGCAAGGCTCGGCCCAAGTCCTGTGTCTGGTTAGTGCCGCAAATTGCCGCCTGGGGTACCACACGCGCGCTGCCGGTCATGCTGGATCAGATAACGGATCGGCTCGGGGTGGACGATCAGCAGAGCTCGGAGGATGAGGCGCTTCGCTCGATAGCCTTGTGGCGGGAAGGCCGCCAAACCATCTTCGCGAGGCGTTCGACCTCGTCGTCTCCGGACATGACGTGGCGACCATCCCGCCGGGACTCGAAATATTGTTGATTCCAGGTCTGATCGCGGCCATTTGCATCCACTTACCGGTGGAAGCAGCCCGTGCGTTTCCCATTCCCGTCGGCATTCTGACCTTCGATGATCAGGTGATCGAGCGCATCCAGAGCGTCTTACAGGAATGCATCCCAAAGGAGATCGGCCGCTTCTTCGTGCGCGACGCGTTGCGCGAAGCCATTCAAACGCTGAAGACCGGCCAAGAACTGCTCGAGCCCGTCGAGCGCGAGGCCGCGTCGCGCCTTGCGATGGACTCAGACCGGCAGGGCGTGCCGGGAAGCCCGGATCTTGCGGCAACGATCTTCGAGAAGATCGAGAAGGCCGATGTTTTCCTGGCCGACGTGACCCTTGTCGGCGAGACACCCGACGGCAAGAAGCTCATCAATTCCAACGTCGCGATCGAATACGGGCATGCGCACCGGCGCGCGGCGCGCGGCGCGTGCTGATGGTGCAGAACCTTCATTACGGCGATGGTGATGCGCTGCCGTTCGATCTGCGGCAAAAATCCTGGCCGCTGAGCTACACCCTCGCGCCCGGCGCTTCCAAGGCCGAGATCAGGGGCGGAGCGCGACAAGCTCAAGGCCCAGTTCGTTGCGGCGCTCCGCCCCTATCTCACCGTGGCCGCGGCCGCGGCGCCGGAGCATGTCCCTACGCCCACGACCTTCACCAAGGCCGTGTTCTTCCAACCGGGCGAGATCCTGGCGCAGAATCATGCGCCGTCGCCGGATGCGATCGATTACCGTTTCAGCCAGCGCCAGGCGCTCTATCTCCGCCTGATGCCGGTTCGGGCACGCGCTGCACCGCTCAAGCTCACCCCGCTTTACGATGACGTCCTGAACCGGCGCGTCGATCTCCTCCGCAATCTCTATATGGGAGTCGGCGACCGCAACGCCCATGGCGCCATCACCTATGAGCCGCACGGCACGGCGACCGAGCCGCGCGCGTTCACGCAAGTCTTTCCAAACGGTGAGTTCTGGGCCGTGACCACGGAGATGTTCGTTCATCACCAGGGCGACGATCTGATCCACGAACGTGCAAAACATTTTCGGTCGCGTGCTGGAAAATTTCGTGACACTGTCCAACGGTTACGGCACCGGCACGCCGTTGCGCGTGATCATGGGCGGCGTCGGTCTGCGCGGGAAGCGCCTCGGGATCGGCCGTCACCAGATCAGCCAACCGATCCAGGTCGACGAGCGGCAGATTGCTGTGGAGCTGCCCACGGGATCACGGGACGAACGCGACGAAGCCGTCGCGGCGTGGTTGGCCGAGCTTTACGACATTGCCGCCGTGCGTCACGGGGACGAGGAATAGCTAGAACAAACCCTGCGACCGCGGATGCCCTGTCAGTGCTCGAAAATGTCGCGCCGGAGCCTGATCCGTGCGATCATATGAAGATTCGTCACCAGTCTTCGTGATGCCATGGACTTTTCTGCCGCGCTCGAACGCGTGCACGACCATATCGAGAATGACCGCGTTGAAAACGCGGTCATGGCTTGTCTGCGCGTCGCGCGGGCAAGCAAGGATTTCTTGTTCGCCGCCATCTTCCTTCGCGAGCTTTACCCCAGCAAGAACGAGATCGCGCGGGCGCTCTTTACGGAGACGCGGCACCTCAACGATGAGGCCAAGAAATTCATCTTCGAGCGGTCGCTGGAGCGTTTCCTCGAGTTGCACACGATCGAGGGCGTCGATCCAGATACAAGCAAGGCTGAGGGCGACCGGGCCAACGTCCTGATGGCCGCGGCGGGCGAGATCGAGTCCGAGATCAAGCGTTGGCAGGACACGCTGGCCGACCTCGTGCCACCACCCGGCCTGTCGCAGTACGACATGGCGGAGTTCACGGCCAGCGCCATGGAGCAGAAAGGGATCGTGCGCACGCGGCTTGCCGGGCTGCATACGATCAAGGCCCGTCTCAAGACCCGCTGCCTCAACTACGCGCTGGAGATCGAACGCCAGCTCGAAGCAGGACGGCAACACGACAACTTCCTGCACAGCGTACAGGGGGAAGTGCACAATTACTTCAAGGGCCGGTCCGATGACGTCGTGCAGAAGCTGATCAAGGCAAGCCAACTGGCCACCTCGAAGGATGGCGAGGATTGTGCGCTCGTGCTGACCGAGGTGCGTCGCGCGATGAAGGCGGCTGCCGATCTGTTCTGGCCGGTCACGAGCGAGGATCCGGTCACCTGTGCGGATGGGCAGCAACGCAAGCTCGGCGATCAGCAATACCTCAACCGGCTGCAGGAATTCATGCGGGTCAAGCTGCGCAATTCCAGCGCGCGGGACCTGCTGATGGCCGAGCTCGACCATCTGGACGTCTTCTTCCGTCGGCTCAACGATCTCGCCTCCAAGGGGGTCCATGCTGAGGTCACTGTGGCAGAAGCGCGCCAGGGCCTGGTCAGTCTTTATTTATTCCTGTCGAACGTGATCCGGCACCTCGTCTCGGCCGAGCCGCAGACCGCGTGAGGGCTTACCCGCGGGGCAGGGCTCGCCCTACTATCTCAAGGCATGGGCATGTGGAACTGGCTGACCGGATCGAAGGATGCGCCGCGCGATGACGCGGACGAAGAGGAGTTCGACCTCGGCAACACGATCCATATCGCCTCGCATGATTTCATCGGGCTGCGCGCGCGCTCGCCGAACGGGCGGTTCACGCTGGCCTGGGCCGATGGAGGCCCCGATCAGTCGCGGATCGGGCGTTATCTCCTGCTCGACGGCAAACGGGTGATCGTCGAGGGCCGGATGCCGCGCCCCAATGATGGGGTGGTGACCGATGGCGGCGTTTTCATTCTCAATGACTGGGGCGCGTCGGAGACACTTAGCGGGACCTTCCACGCGTTCGACGTCAATGGGAAGACGTTGGTGTCACGCCGTTTCATGGCTAACCTTTTCAACAACGGCGTCTCGGCCGATGGTCATTTCGCGGCCTGCCAGACGGCGAACGCGCCGGGTGCCGATGGCAACCGGCTCACCGTGTTCGATCTACAGGTTGGCCGCGAGATTGGCGGTTTCCAGCCGGAATCGGGATGGGCCAAGAACTATGCATTCTTTCCCGAAACCAGGCACATCCGCCTTCTCTACCACGATGGCGGCGCGTTCGATTGCGACTTCGGGGGCGCGTTCGTCGACCGGATGAAGTGGCTGGCATTCGGTCTCATGCAAGGCAACATCTTCGTCATCGAGACCCTAATCGCAGAGATGGATGGCAAGCTGAGCCCAGAACTTGCCAACCAAGTGTTGCCCGCGATCGACATCGCGCTCGGCAAACTTCGCGCCGACGATAATCGCACTCGGGCGCGGCTGTTGCGATCGCGCGGCACCTGCCTCGAGGCGCTCGCCGACCTCAGGGAGGCACTCGCCTGCTACGACGAAGCGCTGTCACTTGATCCCAAGGTCGGCGTGAAACGCAGGGCCGACGCTTTGCGCAAGGTCGTTTAGCAACAGCCCGCCTTAGATCCCGTTCAGTGTGGGCAATCGCAGTCGGGCTCGGCCACACGGCGTGATTATGTTGGCGGCCCGATCGAGTCTTCCTTGACGCCGCGGGCGACGACTCGGAGGCTGCTGTCAGGAAGCGGCCGCTGTAGCTTCAAGGCCTCATCCGGAGGTGCCGTCATCCAGGTCTCTACCTCGTCCGGCGTCGTTAGGATCACGGGCATCGCCTTCGGATGGATGGCGGCGACCTCGGTGTTTGGCTCCGTCGTGAGGAACGCGTAGAGGTCGTTGGTCGTCTCACCTTCCTTGGCCTTTCGGACGGACGTCCAGTTGGTCCAGATACCGGCGAAGCAGGCGAGGGGACGGGTCTCATCGAGCGCGAACCATATGTCGCCGCCTTCGGCCTTGTTGAACTCGCTGAAAGAGTTGAACGGCACCACGCAGCGATTTTCGGTTCCCAGCCATCGCGTCCAGTGCTTGCTCTTGACGTTGCGGATGTTGGTCGTGCCGCCGTCCGGTTCCATTCTGAGCAATTCCTTGAAATCGACCGGCTTGCCCTTGGCCTGCAGCTTTTCGGCCCGCTTCTTGGTGGCGTCCATGAGTGCCTTCGATGACGATGGCATTCCCCACCGCGCCGTGGCGAGCTCGCGGCCCTCGGTTCCGTTGCGCACCATCGGCGCCTGGTAGTCCGGAAATACGCCGGGCATCGGTGCCAGATTGCCCACGTGTCGGTTCACGACGCGAAAAAGCGCGCTGATCGCGGCCTGGTTAGTCGTGATCGAATAGAGATTGCAGATGTGGACGGCCCCCCACTTGTCAGGATTGTAGCAGACTTCTGGCCAGATCGCTTGCTATCAGATGTCCGGCCTGTTTGCGCGGACAAAGTCCGCTGGCCGAGATGGTGTTCGCTACGCACGCTCCAAGCACATGGGCGACACTCGTGGTGCCAGTGTAATCTTCGGAAGCTCGCGCGTATCGACCGATCGGTCCTTCCATCTACTGCGTCCTGCAAGTTCGTGGGCAATCCGCCGAGCAACCTTGCTCGCGGGGCGATTTCAGATCAAGTCGGCATGGCGACTACCGGCTGGTTGTACACGCCGCCCGATATCATCAAGCGCCAAGCCGCGATTGGCGACCTTCTCGGCAACGCCGTTCGTTTTGGCGTGGTGGACGACGTGCTCGCCGCCGGCGAGGGCATCGAGACCATGTTGTCGCTGCGCTACGTGCTGCCGACCCTGCCGATGGTCGCTGCGCTTTCCGCCAATCACCTCGCTGCCATGTTGCTGCCGTCTGGCCTGCGGCGGCTCTATATCGCCCGCGATGCCGATGCCGCTGGTGATACGGTGCTCGCCGTTCTGACCCAGCGCGCAACAGACGCCGGCATTGAAGCGATCACGTTGTCGCCACGGCTCGGCGATTTCAACGAAGATCTGCACGTCTTCGGTCTTGACGGTCTCCGAGCGGCCTTGCGGATTCACCTCGTGCCTGAGGATGTCGTCCGCTTCCTGCATTCGTCGACGGTGTCCGCGGAATAGGTCACAACGGTTCGATCGACCGTGATAGATCGATCATAGGCGAGGCCAATACCGGAAGAGGACGCGACCTCGGCCTTCTAGGGGGCGATCGGACGGCAAGCGGCCCGGGTCGGCAATGGCTGCGTCCGGCTATTTTCCGCCGCGCGCCTGCAATTGAAACACACATCATATGTCATATGTCTAGCCAGCGGCGCTTTGCATCGCGAAGCAAAATAGCCAGCCTCCGCCATCCTACGCTGCCGCTTCGGCCCTTCGGGTTCTGGCCCGTTCCGCCCGCCGTCTGAGTGATCGCCACGAAGGCCGCGAAGGGCGCGGCCAAATCCGGCAAAGGGCCTCCTTCCATGACCAACCATGACGACGTCGAACCGCCGCACGCGTCTTCTCCGACCGACCATGTCCTCACCGAACTACAGCTCTTCGGCTGCCGTCCCTTCGACGACCAGCCTGATCCGAGACCGCTTCCCGAAGGCAAGATGATCTCGGGTGCCGTGGCCGATATCTTCGACGCCCTGGTTGCGACCCTGAACGACACGCGGCTCGAGCCGGACCTTGACGATCTGCTCTGGTCGACCGTCAACTTGTTCCATCGTGCCGTCGATCGCATCGAACGCCAGCTCGACGACAACGAGCAGGCGCAGCACAAGAGCCAGCGCGAGCAGAACGGCTCCGAAGTACGAACGGTCGAACTCGAGCGCCTCACGGCTGAAGGCATCACGCTGATCGAGCGCCGCAACTGCCTGGAGCTCTTCCGCGATCAGGCCATCGAGCGATTTGAGGTCCACACCGGCTCGGCCTGGCGTCCTCGGTCGGGGTCATTGGTCAATCACCGCACGCTCACCGCGGCAATGATCGACTCCCGCGACTTCATCGCAGCAAAACGCCGCGCCGAGACCGAGGTCATGCTGCCATCAGGCCCGAAGATCGCACTCACCGGCGGGCTCGACTTTAACGATCACCACCTCATCTGGGATCGCCTCGACAAGGTTCACACCAAGCATCCCGACATGGTCCTGCTCCATGGCGGCTCACCGAAAGGCTCCGAACTCATTGCCTCCAAATGGGCGATCAATCGCAAGGTACCGCAGATCGCCTTCAAGCCGGACTGGACCAAGCATGCCAAAGCTGCGCCGTTCAAGCGCAACGACGCCATGCTCGAATTGCTTCCGATTGGCGTCATGCACTTCCCGGGCACGGGAATCCAGGACAACCTCGCCGACAAGGCGAAGCGGTTCGGCATCCCCGTCTGGAAGTTCGGCGGCGCATGAGCACCGTCTTGCGTACTTCAAGACATGGTGGAGTTGCGTGCCGCAACTCCGCCTCGATTCGATATTAGGTCCGAAGCCGCGCCGCGGTGGTGGTGGAAGGCGCGACTGGTACATCTATGCACATGGAGCCACCACCATGCTCGCCCTTGGGCTTGTTCTCAACACACTCGGCATTGGCTTGTTCTGCTGGGCGATCTTTGCGCTTGCTGTGTATGCCATGCCGTTTTTCGTCGCGCTTAGCGTCGGGATGCTGCAATTTCATGGCGGCGCCGGCGTCGTCGGCGCGCTGCTTATCGGATTGGCCTCCGGCGCACTGACGCTCGCTGTCGCTCAGGTCGCCGTCGCGGTCTGTCGGTCCCGGACCTTGCGCATCCTGATCGCAGCCGCATTCGCCGTCCCCGCGGCTATCGCTGGCTATCATGTGGTGTTCGCGATGTCGCAGATCGGGGTGCCTTCGCTGGCTTGGCGCGAGGCCTTCGCTTGCTTGGGTGCGGTTTGCATCGGCGGCACGGCATGGACGCGCTTGACCGTTTTCGCGGAGATCCGTCCGTTCGAACCGGCCGGGGTGGCGGAGAATATGCCTCGACCGGTGCTCACAGCAGCAACGCATGAGCGATGACCTTTCGTCGCCATCATCGGTCGAGCAAGGTTACAGGGCGGCACGTTGAACGAGGGATCATCGAGCTTGAGCGAGAGGTAACCCCGCTTTTCCTCGTAGCGCTTTGACCAAGTCCCCAATCTCCGCCCGGTCCACATTGCTGCGGTGGAGCGGCGCGCGGCGCTCGATGATTTCTTCCGGGGCGATACCGCCCTTTGCGGCAGATTGTTTCTCTTTCTGCGCCGAACCGTACCGACTTCTTGTGCAGCTCAACCGAGATTCGCCAAGTCTTCTCCTTGAGATTGCGGTTCAGCACGCGGACGCACGTGGCCTCTTTGATGGCTTGATCTGGCCGAAGACCGGCTTCGCCTCGATCGCCTAAGCCGCAACGCCGTTAATGCGACTTTCTTCCCCTGGGCTTACGCCCATTCCTCGCGAGGCAAGAAAGTCGCAACAACGGCGTCCTCCGCTGCGCTCCGGCCCGCGAGCGGGTGCGTCGTCGATCGCCCTCGGCCTCTAGATCGCCATCGAGGCCGCGGTGGTCGCGGGCTCGAAACACAACAGGAGAAGTGACATGGCTAACATCGGTTCTTTCAAGAAGGTCGGCAACGATTTCCAGGGCGAGATCGTCACCCTGAGCCTGCAAGCCAAGGGCGTCCGTATCGTCGCCGAGACCAACCGATCCAACGACAACGCTCCCAGCCACCGCATCTACGTGGGACGCGCCGAGATCGGCGCAGCCTGGTCGAAGCGCTCCGAAGAGGGCCGCGATTACCTCTCGCTCAAGCTCGACGATCCTTCGTTCAACGCGCCGATCTATGCGAACCTGTTCGACGACGAAGGCGGCGAGGGCTACACGCTCCTCTGGTCGCGGCCTCGCAAGAGCGGCGAGTAAGATCGCTCCACCAAGCCCCGTCCGGCTCGCCGGGCGGGGCTCTCTTTCTTAGAGCATCGGGCAGAGCGAAGCCGTCGCCGCCGAATCGAGCCGGCCACGTCAACTACTCGCCCTGGCCTCGAGTCTTTCGCTTGGCGCTTGTTGTGGGCGGCCGAGCAAGCAGGTCCGCTGCCTCGACACCCAAGCTACGAGCCAGCCGATCGACAACATCGATGCCCGCCGCATAGACGCTTCGCTCGGTGCGCTGATATAGGTGCGGTCAATTTCGGCTCTGTGAGCCAATTCCTCCTGCGACAAGCCGCGGGCTTGTCGCAGCTTCCGCAAATTGATTGCAAGTATCTCGCGTATATCCATACGCGAGAGGGCATGTCCTTGAAGAGTATTTCACCACGGAGTATTCTCGACAAAACGCGATCAGGTCGGGGCCCGTGAGAAGATTTTAGCGCTTCTGCCTCTTCCGGCCTGCGTGTTAGAAGTTGTCTAATCTAAGGCGTGGAGTCTTATGAGGAAGCCGCCACTCGATCCCGATGTCGCCGACGCTGCGCCCACCGACCAGATTCTGACGGTCTATGACGAGCAGCACCTGGTGACCTATATGCGCCTTCTGCAGGCTGAGAGCGAAGGGGCTGACTGGACAGAAGTGGCTCGGGTCGTGCTGCATATGGATCCGGAGCGCGAACGGGGTCGTGCGCGCCGCGCATACCAGAGTCACCTGGCGCGCGCTAAGTGGCTGACCGAGCAGGGCCGTCTATTGCGTGGAGATGGCTCCAAATAGAAGAAATTGTCGCGCCAAATTTGGCCGAGCGAATAATCTTCTCTCGCTTACTCGTGGTCATTTTCATGCACCACGTGGTGCCAAACTAGGGGCTTCCTACAACCGTCTCGTTCATACCTATTGCGCCGCAATCGTTGTTAGCTGAGTGCAATGGGACGGAAGCAATGCCTGAATTCGACTGGCGGTCGCCGGATTCATACAGGAGCCTACAAGACGCTGAAATCGCGGACATCGCCTGGGAATGTCTTCGCCGCAACGCGGACTATCGACGCGACTACGAAGCGATGATCGCCAGTAGCCCAGATGGCCAAGCGACCGCCGAGTTCAGGAGGAGGTGGGGCATCTGCTTTCGCCCATGACCCTCAGCGGTCCTTCGATGAGCAGACCATCTTTGGGGCGCCTGAAGTTCTAGCCGCGGTCGTTCCAGTCACGGTCGCCTCGGCCACCGATCGCAGTTCAGCGTCTCAACCGCTGCTCGACCTCACAGCAGGTGAGGTGCGGCGCACCGCCGACGGCTGGCACGCCGTGCTGCGCATCGGCGCGGTGGAGCACCGTGTCTGGTCCAAAGAACCGCCGGTGCTCGGCGCGTCATACGCAGCCGAATTGCCGTTTGACGGCGATTTGGAAGCTCGCGCGTATGCAGCCCGACGGCTGTGGCGCGCGATGAATGGACGTGCGCCCGGACCTGCATTTCACAAACTATCTAAACAGCGGCGCGAACGTCTGGGCTCCGCCATCCGTGCGCTCGATGCTCGCCGCGCCGGCGGTAGCTATCTCACCGTGGCCGAAGCGCTGTTCGGCAAAAAGCGCATCCCTGAACGCGCCTGGAAGACGCACGATTTGCGCAATCGAACGGTCCGCCTGGTGAAAGGCGGCCTCGCGTTGGTACGCGGGGGTTACCGCAAACTTCTGCGGCCCGGCCGCAGGGACGAATAGCTCCTCGGCCGAGGGGTATCGAAAATCATACCCCCAACATTCCGCATCCCCCTCCGACATCGCGCTTCTCCATGATGACCGCACACACGCCGACGCCGCCATCCGCGGTGCGCTGTCACCTTGGAGTTCTCAAATGCCCGATGCCATGGCCGGACTTCCCCCTCGCTTCCTGCGTACACCGGAAGCCGCGCGTTACCTCGGCCTCTCCGGTCGTACGCTCGAGAAGCACCGCACGTACGGCACCGGGCCGACGTATCGGAAGATCGGCGGACGTGTCGTCTACGCCATAGACGATCTGAAAGCGTGGGCCGATCTCGGCGCCAAGACTTCGACGTCTGACCCCGGGAAGGGGACCGTGCTGCCGGCCAAGAAGCATCCGGTACTGCGCCCGTATGCTGGCCAGGAACGTCGCTGACCGTCGCGAGAGAGCAGTGACCATGCGGCGAAGACAACATTCCGAGCGCGACCGGTTGGAGCTCTTTCGGGCGCTGCCCGGTGATCTCGCACGCGCGACGCGCAGGATCTGATGGCTTATTCGTTCTTTTCGCTGGCGAAGACCAAGCGGGTCGCGCCGATCGAATTCCGTGCTGGTACGATCGCGATTTGTGTCGAAGCCGTGCCGGAACACGGCATGGCAACCATCTGGGATGCAGACGTTCTGATCTGGGCTGCATCCCAGATCATCGAAGCGCGTGATGCCGGCTTGAAGACGTCGCGCCTGATGGCTGCACCAGCGTGCGTGACTATGACCGGCTGAAGGCAGGTCTCGACAGACTTCAGTCAACGACTGTGATGACATCGATCCGCCAGACGACAGAACGGCGCCGGCATCGTTTCTCCTGGATCAACGAGTGGAAGGAGACGGCCGATGCAAATGCCCGGCCGTTCGGGCTCGAACTGATCCTGCCCCATTGGTTCTATGCTGGCGTCGTTGATGACGCGCTCGTGCTGACGATCGATCGCGCTTATTTCGATCTGACGGGCGGACTCGAGCGGTGGCTTTACCGTCTCGTACGCAAGCACGGCGGTCGCCAGGATGGCGGCTGGAGCTTTGACCTTGTGCACCTGCATGCCAAGTCCGGCATCCTCTCGCCGCTCAAGCACTTTGCTTACGACGTGCGTCAGATCGTCCAGCGCCAGGCATTGCCCGGTTATCAGCTCGTGCTCGCGCGCGATCCGAACGGTACCGAGCGGCTGAACTTCGCGCCTAAGCCTGTCGATCCCTTAACGCAACGCCTGCGCGGCGCGGTCTCGTTCCAAGTTCGGAGGACAACCTGTGAATCAGCTCGTGCTATCGGGGACCGCAACCCTCGTGCGATCGGGGACCCGATCCTCGTGCTATTGGGGACCGAAAACGAGACTAAGAGCTTGTTTCTGCGCACCTTCTCGCCGCTCTAACTTTACTAACATACTGACACTAACTTCTTGTTGTGAATCAGTAAGTTGTGAACAAGTCGGCTGCGCGTGCAACGAGGATGCCTCATGTGCTCACTCTGTCACGCGCAAAACTTCGCTGCAATACGATTGTTATCTCCAATCTGCGCGCGCGAACGCGATCGCGCGCAAATCTTCGCGATCGTTGGCGTCGACATCATCGCCTGGTGCGCGTCACGTCCTTTTGCGGCCACTCGCTCGTCGAGGAGAACTCGATAACATCCGTGGTTGGCACGATGGCCACCACAAGCCGGAATCTGAGGAAAGGGCGGTCAGGCTAACCAGCGCCGTGCGTGATGGCTTCAAATGTCGTTATGAAGCCGCCGGCAAGAAAAGTTGCGATCTCACCCAAATCCCCGTCTCCTCGGGAGACGCCGCTCCGCCGTGGCGGAAGGAGAAGGCGCGCGTGGAAGCGGCCGGGTCGCGGAGGCCCTTACATCGCCGCAGCGACCCGGCCGCGCTTGCCGCCGGCGCCAAACCGGAACGTGGTGCCATCGATCCAGATCTTGTGCAGCAGCACCGCGAGCGCTCGCGCCACCGCGGTCGCCGCGCGCTTCAGACCCTTCTTCCTGGCCAGCCGCAGCCCCCACAGCCGCAGCTTGAAGTTCTTCGGAATGCGCGTGAGGATCGCGATCGCTGCCTCATACAGCATCGCCCGCGTCAGCTCATCGCCGCATTGGAGATGCTGCCGATCCGGTCGGTCTGGCCGGATTGATAGCGCCGCGGCGTCAGCCCGAAATGGGCGCCGACATTGGTCGACTTCCTGAATCGCGCCGGATCGTCAACGGTCGCACGAAACGTCAGCGCCACGAGTGCGCCGACGCCGGGCACCGTCATCATCCGTCGCACCGCGCTGTCGCTGCGCGCCGCCGTCAGCGCCAGGCGGTGCAGTTTTGCCAACTGCAGCCGCATCGCGTTGCGGGCGTCCAGCAGCGGCGCGACAATGGCTTCCAGTTCCTTCTTTCCGGCCATGATCTCGCGCACCCGCGCATCAAAACGGCCGACCGAGATCTCGCCGACCTTGAGGCCGAACGGGCGCAACAGGCCGCGGATCATGTTCTCCATGTCCAGCACCTTGCCGAGCATCGCCTTGCGCCCGACCAGCAGCGCGCGCAGCGTTTGCGCGCCTTCCGACTTGACGTGCACCGCGCGGAACCAGCCGGTCCGCATCATCTGCGCAATGCCTTTGGCGTCGTTCCGATCGGTCTTGTTCAGCATGGCGTTCAGCGCCGCCTTGGCATGGCGGGTTTCGATGCAGATCACGGGCAGGCCCTTTTCGGCAAGCGCCGTGAACAGCCAGGCGCTGTACGAGAAGGCCTCCAGCCCGACGCGCTTGAGGGGGATTCCCCATTCCGCCAGGAACAGCTCGATCGCATCCGGATCGGTCTCGAGTTTCGCTTCCCGGACCACCTTGCCGTCACCGTCCACCATGCAAATGTTGGTCGCCTCCAGCGACACGTCGAGCCCTGCATAGAAGTCCATCATGCGCCTCCACCGCCGATCGCCGGCACGCACCGCGCGTTCCGTTCGCGAATCGCTGTGAAGCATTTTCGCAGCAGCACGGCCGGCGAGGGGGCACCGGTCAGTACCCCGGCTAACCAGAAATCCTTCGGATTTCTTCTAACGGACCAGGCGGAAAGCCGCATTGGAGGCGTCCGGCAACAGGGTTCCGTCAGTCCTGCTTGCCTTCGCAAGCCGCACGCGATCTCCACCGAGCCTCGAGCTCACGGTTGCCCGTTCCAGCTTCAGGGAGCGGCGGCATGAGCGATCTCACCGAAGTGGAAGTGTTGTGGCTCGAGAAGCGGATCGAAAACCGCATTCGGTTCGGTCGCATCGTCAAGGGACGCAAGCTTGATCGTCACCGGCGTGTTCTGTCATTTGCACCCAGCAGCATCTTTGCCTTCGTCCGTTGGACCTCTAACGACTTTGGCACGATCATCTCACGGATCGACATCTTGCGCACGGTCGCGCCTGGACAGCGCTGCTCGACCGTACCTTATGTGACACCCGGCGGAGAGATTCTGCTGCGCCTGTCAGGCTGGCCGAAAGTCGAGCGCGTGCTGCAGCTGACCGATGCCGTTGAGGCACTCGGCATCGATCCCGCTGACGTCGCGCCTGATCATTGGCATCATGTTCATAGCCGCCTGTCCGTCAATGAACACCCGCGTCCCTACACGAAGGCGCGGCATCAGGCCTGGCTTCACCGGCAGAGGGTGATACGATGACAGGTCGCATGAAGACGTTGACTTCGACGTTTGGAGTCGCTGCTGCGCTCGTCGCGACAATCGCTCTGGAGCCGCTTCCGCTCTACATCTGGAATGCATCCGCGAGCGTGCCGATCGGTCTCTATCGCCTGCGACCGGCGGACCACTTCCAAGTCACTGAGCTGGTCGCCGTGCAGCCGCCGGAGCCGCTTGCGACCTTCCTCGACCTGAACGGCTATTTGCCTGTCGGCGTCCCGATGCTCAAGCGCGTGCTGGCACTGCCCGGGCAGACGGTTTGCAGAAGCGGGCTCACGCTTTCGGTCGATACCATCGCGGTCGGCCAGGCGCGGGATCGCGATGGACGCGGCCGGCCGCTGCCGAAATGGCAGGGCTGCCGCGTTGTCGGCGACGGCGAGCTGTTTCTCATGAACTGGCAGTCGGACGACTCTCTTGACGGCCGATATTTTGGATTTCTCCCGGCGTCGGCCGTGATCGGCCGTGCGTTCCCGGTGTGGACCTGGGAGGAGTGAACGTGCTTGTCTCAAGTGGTCAGCTCGTCATTCCTCTGTTCGATCGATCGCGGGACCATTCCCCCGTTCTCTAATCGCGGCCCATCATGCAAGCCCTTTCTTTCCCATTCTCAGCACACCCAAAGATGCTAGTTCTTTCCGTCGAACCGATGGCGAGCAAAAGTTTGTTTGGCACGGCGAGGTCAAGCCCGGAGCCGCCGAAGGCGGGGGCGCAAAGCGCCAGGCTTGAGCTCGCTGGGCCAAACAAACAAACTGTTCCGCCAGTTTCGATCCTATGCCAAGCTGCTGTCCATAGTGTCAGTCGCTGCCGAGTCCATGGTTCTCTTCGCAGTCCGATTGGCTCAACGGCTGCATTTATGCGTCAGAAGGTCGGCGCCGCTATGTCCCGAGCGCGGTCTGCATTTCTGCAGCCGCAGGAGGAATGGCGCGGCCGCCGGCGCTCGTCCCGGCAGGGACCTCTCACCGCCATCGCTGACAGCGGATCTCCATGTTGTTTGTACCTATTAGGCGATCGCGGCGCGGGCACCCCACTGGAATGGCGTCCCGTCACGCCACATGTGATGCAGCATGACCGCCAGTTTCCTCGCAGCTGCGACCATTGCCCGTTTGCTACCCAATCGTTCGATCAATGCGCGTCCCCATTCCTGGAGTGGAGAGGGTCGAGAGCAGCGGCGCAGCACGACGCAAGCAGCCTCGTAAAGCAAGGTTCGCATAGCTGGGTCGCCAGCACGCGAGATAGCTCCAGCCCTGTCGGTTTCACCCGACTGGAATGTCCGAGGAGTAAGCCCGAGATATGCAGCGACGGTTCGCGAGCGCTTGAACCGGTGTGGATCTTCGACCGTTCCTATGTACGAAAGCGCAACAATTACGCCGACGCCAGGGGCAGTCATGAGACGCTTGGCGATCGGATCGGCCGATGCCCGCCGGCAAAGCGCGCGGTCGAAGACTGCGATTTGCTCCTGCAAGGTACCGAGAGCAATCAACATTGGTTCGACAATGGTCAACAGCACCGGATTGTCCTGGATCGCCGACCGGGCAATTTGGATGTATCGCCGCTGACTTCCGATCTTGAGGATCAAACCGAAAGTCTTCAGCAGTCCGCGGACCGTATTCTTGATCTTCAAGGCCGTGCTGACGAGCTGGGCGCGTGCGCTGATCATCGCGCGGATTGCGTAGGTATCCATACTCTTGACCAGCACTTGCCGGTACCAGCCAACGCGAACGACCTGTGCGATCCCTTGCGCGTCGTTGGCATCAGTTTTGTTAATCTGAAGCGACAACGCTGCCTTGGCATGAGGGGCGTCGATGCAGATAATTGGCACTCGGCGCTTCTTAAGTTCGTGGAAGAGCCACACGGAAAGCATTCCGGTCTCGAGGCCGACCCGCATAGCATTTGGCGCGTGCTTGCAGACAAGTTTCTCGATTTCGTCTGGCGTCGATGCACAACATCCTCGCCAGAGCGGTTGACCGGTTTCGTCGACAACGCAAGCTTTGGTTTCTTCAAGCGACTTGGCTCGATCGGGCGCGCGCGTTTGGGCTGTCGTGCCCCTGATGTTTCTCCTGACCGCGCTCGACAGTGCTGTTTTGGCTGAGGGCGGATTAGCCGCCCCTCCGGCGATCCATCAGGCCGCTAACTCTTTTGCAGGCTTCATGGATGATGCTTCAAAGCGCTTTGCGGTGCCGGTGAACTGGATCGTTGCAGTCATCGACATCGAAAGCGCTGGAGACGTGCATGCCAGATCGCCTACAGGCGCAATGGGCCTGATGCAGATCATGCCGGCGACCTGGGTAGAACTTCGCGAACGCTATAAACTCGGTGGCGATCCTTACGACCCGCACGACAACATTCTGGCCGGCACGGCGTATCTGCGCGAATTGCTCGATCGCTATGGCTCGCCTGGCATGTTTGCCGCGTACAATGCGGGACCATCTCGTTACGAAGAGCATCTCGCGGGCGGCCCATTGCCAGACGAGACGCAAGCGTACGTAGCCAAGCTTGCAACTCTGCTTGGCATCGAGTTGCCTCCGACGTGGACCGCCGGCCGGCAGTTATCGACAGCTGCAACGTTGTTCGTCTCGCGATCCGATCTGATGAAAACACGCGATCGGCCGCCGACGCTCATGCCTTCGAGCAGCGGCAAAACTGCAATGTCAGTGCGCGATGTTTCGCCCATGGTCCCCCAGCCTATTGGCATGTTTGTCCCTCAATCGGATTCGGGAGCATCGCAATGACCAGGTGGGCGGGTTCGCAAGTCATGGCGTGCTTCAGCGAGCAATTGGCGGAAGGGGGAGAGCAGTGGGCAAACTCGACGGCAGGACGGCCGCCCGTAATCGGTCTCCTGCAGAACTTGCGGCGGCGGAGCAGATGGTCTGCGCGATGAATATTGCGCACACTGCACCGGCTCAGCAACGCGGGAG
>NZ_JADPKX010000082.1:0-21098 GCF_023074155.1 Bradyrhizobium sp. 134
TCTACGAGCTGATCGACGAGCCGGACAAGACTGGTCCCGATGGTCGGTTCGGGCTGATGTTCAATCTGTCGACCCCGAAGCCGCTCATGTCGACGGTTGACAAGTATACGGGTGGACCCCAATAGGCCGCACCAGCACCGACACCAGCTCCCGTATCGCCCTCCGGCGCCGACCTATCCGTGTCCTACCGATGCTCCTGCGTACGGGGCATCGGTCATTTCGTTTTCCTGTCGATCACCCTCATCGCTTCAGCAACCTCAATGACCGCAACCGCGCATCCGGCATCGGCCTGTTCAATGCCGGTCGCCAGCTTGGCTGGTCTCATGGGAGCAACCCTGCTCCACAGATCGATCGACGATACCCGACCTGTCGACTTGGAAGCTCGCGGTTCAGAGCGGAACGCTCATTGATCAACGCTCTTTGGCCTGTGAGCGACCAATCCGTCCTTCACGCGCTCCGCGAATGTCTCCCCAGACTTCGCTTGTTCAGCAAAGGCCACAATGCTTGCTTCCGTTTCGGCGATCTGGGTCTTCATCTGTTCGGGACGCGCGGACCATCCGCCGCCATGCGCCTGATGCCGGTCGATTTCTTCGACTGTCTGAGCCTGCACCTCATCGGATAGAACGTCAGGGGGCGGCAATGCGCAGAGCTTCTCGAACTCATCGCTTTCGCTCTGGAGCACGATCGACGAGTAGTCGGAAAATACGATGAGGGAATCGACCATCTCGTCGGTCTCGTCTAGGATCAAAACTCACGCACCCGGCGAGCCTTTGGATCATATTCTGTGGCGGCCGCCGACGAGGATTCTGATTCGACATCCAGGCTATGATCCAATGAAGATGATACAGGCTTAGCTCGCTGTTCCGGTGTCGTTCGAGAAGGCCGTTCGATAAAGCTCCTCAATCTTCGCGACTTCGTCTGGCGTTAATTGGGAGAATTCGTTGTCACGGGCGCGCTTTGAGAGTCGCCCTTCATTCTGTTGCAAGAAAAAGAGATTGTTGAGGGTGCGCTCCGGCAAGTCCATCATATTTTCGACGCCCGCTCGGAATGTATCGAAGCTCCGCAAGAACCGGATTTCCTTCGGAAGATCCTGTTCGATGGTCCTCTGCACGCATTCGTACAGAAACTCCGCGTGCGGCGTTGCATCGAAAAATCGGTAAACGTCAGCCCTATCATTCAGGACCTTGACGTTGCCCTGTGGAGTAGGCTGCCATTGGACGCATGGAAGCAATCTACTCGAAGCTTTCTAATACGTCCTTGTATTCGGCGGTTTTGTCTTAGGACGGCGGCTGAAAACCGGAAAGTGGATGCCGGCGGATTGAATCCGTCGTGCCAGGTGAGGCCATTGCCGTCCTCGAATGGATGGATGTAGACGAACCCGAAGGCCAGCACGGCGGCAGCCACGGCGGGGTCAAGCTTAATTGACGAGGCCTGGTCGAACGCGATCAATCCGTGGACGAGGGAGGCGATATCTTCGTGATGGCGCGCTGATATGGTCCGGAATGGGTCTCTGCGTCTCGTGGTCATGCTCACCGATGAAACCGCCTTCCTGCCGAAAGCCGAGCTTCACGAAACGCTCATCCACCGATGACAATGCGGTGCAGGCGCAAGAACACCGTCTCATCGAGCGGCGTCCATCCTGCTTCGCCGATGACCTTATCCCACCGCTGGATAAGATCCTGCGGCGGCTCTCGCCTTCGATGACGCAGCTCGATTTTGACTCCTTGAGGAGAAGGTTTAATTGCGCGGGCCCGCCGCAACGCCCTGGCCAGGGGGCCTGGCTCGGAACGCCGGCGCGCCCGTCAGGAGGCGCAGCCGGCCCTCGGGACGCACGGCGGCCTCCAGAATGGCGCACATTTCCGCTTCCGCGCTGCGATTGTGCTACGCCGGCGGATTTTCCCCTCGTAGGCAGCACCATTCTCAAGCGCGATCGGGCTGCACGACCGGGTCCACGAAGGTGATGTGCAACGTGATCGGCCCTCTAGAACCGTCGAGCAACACGCGAAGCCTGCTGCGCGTAGCACCGAACCCGAGAACGACTCCTTGCTTGCCGCTCAGACGCGGTCCAGCCGCTTCGCAAACGACTACACGTTCACCTACGGTCCAGTCGTGGAGCGTACTTTCACTGGCACATGTCACTTTGAGTGTCCCAGGACTTTACCCGTCCCAACTCCAACCACGCCGAAAGAGACACGCAGTTAACGATCGCACATCGGTCCCTCCGTTTCCGACACGCCTCGAAATGCTGCAAGACTCGCATAATTGCGGCCCGAGGCCTAGTCGAATGTTAGAGCTCTGCCTGGCGGTTCAGGGCCGGACTGGATCCACCAGTTGGAGTACGAACCTCCCGAAGCTGGTCTACTTTGAATTGGAGGATCCTTTTTGCAGTGGCGTTTATCCATTGGTCTAGGAGGGGCCTAACGGGCGTGTGGCGCGGGAACTGGACCGGCTGATGATCGAGCGCGGCAAGCCCAGGATGGTGGTCAGCGATAACGGCAGCGAACTCACCAGCAACGCCATCCTGGTGTGGGCCGACCAAAGCCGTGTCGAATGGCACGACATCGCGCCGGGCAAACCCATGCAGAACGCCTTCGGCTGTGGGATGAGCTGTTGAACGAGACGTTGTTCACGTCACTGGCACAAGCCCGCGTCACGCTTGGAAGTTGGCGGGCCGATTACAACGACACAAGACCACACTCGCAGCTCGGATGGAGAACCCCGTCCGAGTTCGCGATGACCTGCCACCCGCGCCGGGATCTGGCGCTGCGCTATGCCGAAGGCTCCGCGCCAGCTCCCGTCGCTGCCACCACCCAACCGGGCAAATCCAACGGCACGGCCGAACTCAGGATTGGATAAAACCTGGGGGCAAGGTCAGGCGCTCTCAGGGCAATGAGCGTTCTGTCCACCGTCGCGACGATATCCGCGACCGTGCTGTGGTCGGCATCGCGGTGGTGCTGTTCACGACGCATGACCATTCGGAGGTTGCGCCACGTTCTCCGATGCCGCGATCGGACTGACAGTCTTACGCTGCTGAGCATGGACAGGAGGACTTCATCTTAATAAAACTGGGAGTCTAATACTTCTGCGGCGGGTCCACAATTGTGACGCTTCGCTCTGACGAGAATATTGTGTGATTTGAATCCACGGCTACGATGTCGCGGTATTTTGTTATCGACCAATATGGACCGTACGGGCTGCCTTCGCAATAATGGACGGGATCTTCCCTTCGCAGCCGCTCGAAACAAGTCCAAACGGTATCACCTTCAAAACGCTTGGGCTCGCTTACATCAAAACGGCTCAGCGGGATGTCAGCCTCCTCGCAAGCGTTCTCTGCCGATAAGGCTGTCATGATTGTCTCGCGGACATTGGCGTGAAATTTTGAAAGATCGGCTCATGCGCTATTTTGCACTCGCATGGAAGCTCGGTCGAAACACAGCGAGCTGGGCCCTACAGTAACAATGTGTGACGGATGTCATGGCTCGGCTTCGCGAGAGCTCTCTGAAATTATCTTACGGCCGAAGTTACTTGGGAACTTGGTTCGGCCCCCGTCGATAAAGAAAAGTGGAAAGGCGAGCGAAGCTCCCCTATCAAGATTGGGGAGGCGCGCGAACTCGCTTTGTGGTAGTCAACATCAGGACGCAAGCACTCGCCGCGATGGCACCCAGCGGCACGCCCGGTTGCCACTCGACTACTTATATTACGCGAGCAGATGGCACCCTAATCACGGTAGGGACTAAGAAGAGAGCGCGGTGTGCCAAGGACACTCGTTTTCCTTCACTCGCGAGCGGGCTTTCTTAGAATGAATGAACAGGAGACCAAACCGGCGATCGTGCGCGAGCCGGACGAAGAGTAAACTAACCTGGGCGTCACAACTGGCACTAAAGTATCCTCCATGCGCTGGAATAGAAGAGAATTGGCACAGCTGGAAAAGCTCTGGGCCGCGGGACAGAGTGCCGCGCAGATCGCGCGTCATCTCGAGTGCAGTCGCAACGCAGTTTGCGGCAGGCTAGCTCGGTTGGGCCTCACTCGAGGTCACAAGCCACCAACAGCAAAACCCAAGATTAGACCCGCCCCGAAGCGAGGGCCGACGGCGATGGCGGCTGGTCGCGACTTCGTCGGAAAGAAGCTGTCGCAAAGGGCGCTAGATAGCCAGCCTCAGGAAATGAGCAAGCGGCAGCTTTACGCGATGCTAGCTGAGGCAGTCAGGAATACCGCGTAGAGCTATCAGGCGCGCCGCGATCTCCCGGGCCTATGCGCCGGATGGTCCATTCGGACGATTTGCTTGTTGGTTTGCGCGCTTTGTGGCTATGGGACAAACAGTGGCGTCGAGTAGACTGTTCGCGGCGGAGGCTCGATCGTAGGTCAATTCATTCAATCTCAAGAGGCTGGATGCTCTGAATTAGAAGAAGAATGCGTTCTGGTTCTTGAGCCTCGGTTTCGGCTATGCGTCTTCGGGGAAGCGCCCGACGTCCTGGCTTGCGCCGGTGTTTGGAAGTTTCTGCACACGCCTGCCCGACGAAGTACACGAGCTCGGGTGAAGCCGCTTGACCGTGAGCCTGTCCGGATGGAACCTCCGACAGGTACCGCCCCGGCGTCGGTGACAAGCTCAGCCTTGGAGCAACTTCACGGACCGCCGAGCTCTCGAGATATTGTCCGACCTCGGTCGAAGAAATAGACCCCTGCAGTGCCCAGGCACAAGACGACCACCACCCACCATAGGTGCCTTGACGATCTGTGCAAAACCGGTGGCAAGTCTGAAACGGCTGTTCAATTGCATCGATCACTTCTCGCTCGCCTACCCGGTGATTACTTTTTCCATACCAACTCGAGAACAGACTCACGCCAACAGCCGTGGCGCCGCGCGACACCGACGATCCGCGCATTGGTGAAGTCGACTACGTACCGGGATGTCCCCGAGCCGGCGCAGGATCCCTGGGTGGATGGGGAATACGCCAGGCAGAAGTCAACTACCAAACCTGGTCAGTTGCTGAAGATTGCGAGGCGACGTATCAAATTTGATCGATGAACCTCTCACGAGTCAGGTCGTGGAGCAGTTCCAGCTCTAGCAGCGTCAACGGCCCCGGCGGATGTCTCGTTGGCGAACGTCGGAGATTCGCGAAGCGGAGTTGAATCTGGGGCCCCGCCGTGGCCGTGTTGATTCGAGTATCTCGCCTGCAGCAGTTGTTCTCTGTCTTCGAGAGGAACGGCTTGCTATCCCACACCGCGTTTCGTCAGCAGATCGGCCGTCACGCAAGCTTCCAATTGTCTAGCGACATTCCGGATACTATCGGCAAAAAGGAATGCAAAAGACTTCGCTTGCGACCACAAACTTCGTAAACATAGGATAACAATCGTTGCAGACCTCGGTCCTGGAAAAGTATTGCGATGCTCGCCTTCCTTGGTACACCATTTATCCAACTGTAGCCCAGTTCTCCACGGTGGTCGGCGCCGAAGCCTGTGAGAAATGGCTGCAGCGCCTGCCGGTTAATGAGTCCGTGTCGCTCTATTTCCACGTTCCGTTCTGTCGATCGATTTGCTGGTATTGCGGCTTCGCTCGAAGCATCACTCGCCGGGATTCACCCATCCTAGAATATTTGGCGGTTCTTCGTAAGGAGATCGAGTTGGTCGGGGCGCAGGTGCCGCAACGGCTGCCTGTGAGCGACGTGCACTTCGGCGGTGGAACGCCGACCCTCATCGAGCCCGCGCAGTTCGGGGCGCTGATGGAACTTCTGCGCCGCCGCTTTGCGGTTTCGAAAACGGCCGCCATCGCTGTTGAGATCGACCCGCGCACGTTCACGCTCGCCACATCCGAAGCGTTAGCGGCTGCCGGCGTGAACCGGGCGAGCCTGGGCGTCCAGAGCTTCGATCCAATTGTTCAAAAGGCCATTAACCGCGTTCAGAGTGAGGCACAAACAGAGCGCGCTGTCGAAATGCTGCGGCAGCATGGAGTAATCCGCATCAACTTCGACCTCATCTACGGTCTGCCAAATCAGACGGTGCAGTCCTGCGTTCAGACCGCGACTACGGCGGTGGCCATGCGACCAGACCGGCTTGCGGTATTTGGCTACGCGCACGTTCCTTCCTTTAAGAAGAACCAGCGCCTGATCGACGAGGCAACGCTGCCAGACAGCCCTGCCCGTGCAGAACAGGCCGCGGCGATGGCCAATACACTGATTGCTGCGGGCTACCGCCAAATCGGACTCGACCATTTCGCCTTGCCGGACGATGAGCTCACGCTGGCGCAGAAAGCCGGTCGCCTGCGGCGGAACTCACTGGGTTACTCGGCCGACACCCGCCATAAAGTCATCGGCTTTGGCCCGTCGGCCATCGGCCGCCTTGGCGACGGTTACGTCCAGAACGAAGTTGAAGCGGGTTCTTACAGCGACCAAATCAATGCCCGCCGTCTGGCGACGGCAAAGGGCTACTGTCTCAGCCTCGAAGACCGCGTCCGGGCCGCAATCATCGAGCGACTGATGTGCGATTTCGAAGTCGACGTGCCGGCAATTTGCATGACTCATGGATTTGACCCGGTCCCTTTCCTCGGTTCACCCGAACGCTTGGCAATGCTCGCCGAGGATGGGATCGTGGAGGTGGAAAAGGGATTCATCCGCGTGAGGCAGGAGCATCGTTTTCTAACTCGCGCTGTGGCCGCCGCATTCGATGCTTATCTTGGCGCGCCGCTCTGCTAAGACCAGCCAAGGAGCGCTGATCGTATGAATGCATCACCTTCCGTTATGCGCCCAGAAGCCCGGGTAACGATTTTCGCTCATCTGGTGCACTCACGTACAGCGCCAAATTCGTAAACGACGCCGTGCGCAGCTGCGCGACGAGAGCCGACCCGGCCCTACCGCGAAGACGGCTAGGCGAGTTGCTGCCGGGAATTGGACGCCCCCGACTGCAACGCAGTCCGCTCAAGCGGCGTGACCGACAAAGTTCATCACATCACCACCATTGCCCGTGTGGCCGCGGACCTCGACCAGGACGACGACTGGCTGCGGGAGGCCGCCAACAAAATGGCGATCGAGGACGGCTTCATCTGGGTCTAGCGCGCCGGAGAAGATGAGATCTAGGCGTTCAGCGACTTCGGTATCGAAAACCTGATCAAGCTCGTCCGGCTGTACGAGGATATTTCGACCTCCTCAAGCGCTGGCAGCGCGGGATACCGCAATCAGCCTGCGATCTACGCTGGAACTCCCAGCAAAGAGGAGCGCTTCGTGGTGATGCACGACGGATCCTATTGATGTGCATGGTCGCCGCTCGACCTGGATCGCTACGGTCCGCTGCGTGCAATCCAGAGCAACAGCTGGTCGACGCGATGAGCTAGACCAAAGAGCACAAAAAGGACCAGCGCCGGCGCGACACGGCGCCAACGATAATCGAGCACCACAGTTAGAACCGGATCCCGCGGGATCGAAGCAAGTTTCCCGTAAGAGCCTCGCGCAACCGGAATCGAAGGCCTTCCCGAATGGCACTAGTCGATGCTGCCATACCGGAGTTCGTCACTGACGCCGGGACGGTCTCGCGCCGAGCGGCACGATACCTACGATTCGCACAGCGAGGCCGACGTCCCGCGCCCCGTCAACCTACTAAACCTAGCAATTGATGCAGATGACGGACACATGCCAGTCATTGCCGGTGAAACTCGCTCGGGCCACATCAAGGACGAAGTCGCGATGCGATATAGATTCGGTAAATCCAATCGAGCTGATGGATGTTCTGTCTGGTCCCGCAGCTATCAAAACGCCTCCAATCGCGCTCTCCACCTTCCCATGAGAGCCAATCAAGGCCTCGTGCCGGCCTCAGCGAGCTTACGGGCGTCAAAAGATGTTAGCCCCTTCTGCCCGCCTGTGCTTCATCCCATGGACCGAGCTGCAGGCGTTTCTAGGGTCCGGCGTGTTCTTATGCGAGCTCAGCTACTGGCGGGGCTCTCTGTTGAAGAACATCCTCGTGGCAGCGGATTTGTCGCGAGACTCCCTGGGCTCCGTGCGCTGGCCGCCAATCTCTTGCCAGCGAACGTCACATCGAGCAGGCCACTCTCCGACTCGACACGGTGCAGCAGATGCTTGCACTCGATTAGCGATCGAGCGGCTGGGTTGCGCCGCGCTGGGTACCACCAGGTTGGCCACGCTGCGCCAGCAGTGGTGATAGCACGGAAGGCTGGGCGGGTCTCGTTGGCATAAAGATGCCGCCTGGCCTCAAGCGTCACCTACATCGCCTTGAGCGCTAGGATCGCGAACCGGCCTAGGCCGTCAGGTGGACGTGCACCTTATTCAAATCGACGGACGTGGAAATCACGATGCATTGTTGCGGTATAGCGCCAGTATCCATGCGGGCAGACTCGGCTGGCGCAGTTGCTTTCATCTCTCGACCAAGTGCGAAGCCAAGAGGGCGTATTCTCCTTTCCCTGATAGCTAGTCTCGCCTGCAGTTCGGCGGAGGCAGAACCTCGTGATATCTCTGGCCCTAGAAGTCACAGCCCCGATGAGCTCGCCGAGGCAAGAAGCCAAACAATCTCGAATCCGGCTGTAACCTTCCGAAGCGGCAGGCCCAAAGGAGCAGCGCGCCTTTCTGGAAACTCGCTGCCAAAAGCAGCTAGGTCTACCACAACGGGCGATAGTGCGGAGGTCACCGCCAAGAGCAGAAGTCAAAAGCAGAATGACCCATTCGCAAAATTCGAGAAGCTCCGCGAAAAAGGTGCGGCGTTCACTGGTCCTGGTCCTGCGGACACCGTAGATCAGGATACAGCTTCTGTCAGATCCGAGCTTTCGGATCTCGGGATTGGATTCGCTGGCTGGACCCTAAACACGTTTATCAACAATCAACTCGGTAATGCGGCCAGAAGCACCATCGCCAATCAACAATATGTCGGCCAGAATCCGACATTTAGTACGGTCAACTCTATGATCGTGACCTATGACCTCGCTCGGTTTGGAATTCCCGACGGTCAGATCGTCGTGGGAGCCGAGCATCAATATTGGACATGGAAGAGCGCCGGGCCAGACCGACTGGGAATCAATGCAGTTTCCTACTATCAAACATTGTTCGAAAGGAAGATCGAACTCAAAGTGGGTTACCTCAGGAACCAACATGAGTTTGCGGGTGCCGGAGAAAAAGTTTTTGGACCCTCGTCGAAGATGCTGTTCCAAGCAGGCATGAGCAACAATTGGGCGCCAACGCCGGCTCTTAATCTGAAATACAACTTTGACGATCGCTTATATAACAAGCTCTCAATCCAGCGCTCGCTTAGTCCGGCCGGTCAATATGCGCATGTAAGCGAAAATCCCACTGGCTTGAACTGGAGCACGCGCGACGCGGGCATTCTTTTGCTTGATGAAGTTTGCTATAAGAACAAGCCTACTCCCGGCGTACCCGAGACTTGGCTGCGGGCTGGCGTGGGCTTTAACAACAGCAGCTACACGGACCTACAGCATCCGACGCAACCGACGGCCAAGGCGAACAGCGTCTACTATGTAGCTGCGGATAGGCAATTCTGGCAGTCTGCCGTCCATGGCTCGGCATCTCGCGGAATCTATGGCGGGTTCTCTGTGATGTACGCTCCGCCTGACCTAAATAGGGCTAGTCAGTACTACGAGCTTCGCCTGTATGCGAAGGGCCTGTTTGACAGCCGGCCCACTGATCAGATGAGTCTTGTTGTCAACAACACCATCTGGAGCCATTTCGCGGTGGACGCTGCATTGGCGAAAGAGCAGCTGGCGCACCGGGACAGCACAGCAATTTCGGGACTGTATACGGCGCATCTGGCGCCCGGGATATATACAACCGTAGGACTGACGTACATCAATCACCCGACAAGCATTACCTACACGCCGCAAACAGGACACGCCCTGAATATCTTGGTATCTACGTCGGTATTCTTCTAGGCTCTGAGGACTGCGCGGAGCGGCATGTAGTCGATGTCCCACTCGCCCTTTTCAACGGTATGGGCCACCCATCACGGCGATTTTGGTATCCGCTTTGCTCCTGACGCGAAGCCGGGTACCGCGTAAATTGAGCCTTGATATCCAACGTAGCATGCTGTTGGGAATGGTAGGTTAGAGCCTTTGCTGCTTCGGTCTACGAGCGATAGGCCGACGTCGTACTTGCGCAAGAGCTATACCCTCCGGCCGCGGAATGATCTCCCATGCTCATTTGTTCAATCGAGTGCTGAGCTTGCGGCAGCGACATTGCTTTCGGATGATTGCTGGTGCAGCTCGTCAGAATCGCGCCCGAGCTCGTACTCTGCCATGACAGGCCGAAATCGTGCCCTCGGAGCTTAGTTCACGCCGAAGAGGTGTGGTAAGCGGAACCGCGACACAGATGCCAAAGCTACCCAACTACGGTAATCGCTGTATCTGTCCGACGGTCGTGGCGCTGGCCGAATGGCAATGCGCGAGGTCGACGGACACGTGCCCCCCCTTCGGCGGCAAATCGACCGGACGCGGCCGGATGACTTGCGCCACTCGAATGCTGACTCATTTTCGTCGGTCGAGACGAGCTTTAGCATCTTACTCCAGCAAGGAGGTCGCCTCCCGAGTCTGCGGCGCGTTAGCCCTCCCATCCAATTGCGCGTGGCGTTCTGCTGGGTTCACTTCTCTTCTCAAACATCTATTCGCGCGAACATGCGATAAGAGCAGTGCATGATTGGTGAATTTTGCCGAGCCTTGCTAGGCAACCTTCGTGGACGGGTGCTTCGTCGTCTTGAGGCGCGTTACACTGCTTCGACCGTCGACGCTGACGGGCGCGTCACCATCGATTGTGGCACGATGAACGACGCGATGCTGGTCACCGTAATCGTTGACCGCATAATGCTGCGTTGCGCGGTTATCCCAGATCGCGACATCGCCTTCTTTCCAGCTCCAACGTACGGTGTTTTCGGGTGCCGTGATATGAGACTGGAATAGATCAAACAGCTTCTGACCGTCGCGTTTTGGGATACCAATAAACCTTTGCACCAGATCGCCGAGCACCAGGGCGCGCTCGCTGGTCTCGGGATGTACACGGACCACCGGGTGCTCCGTCTCATAGATCGTTTTGGTAAAGACCTCATCAAAATGCTTCTGGTCGATTTCGCGAACACGGCAGGTCCCAGCGTAGTCGAAGGCGTTGCTGTGAACGGTCCAGAGTTCGTCGGCAAGCCGTTGGAGCGGCCGCGGCAGATCCAGATAGGCGGCCACAGCGTTCGACCAAATCGTATCGCCACCGGACGATGGGACCACAATGGCTCGCAGCACCGCAAGTCTAGGATACGCCGCGAGAAAGGTTCCATCGGCGTGCCATACATCGGCCCGGCTACCTCCGCGCGCGGAATCAAGCTCGATGATCGAGGCCGTTCCATTGACCGTACCGAGTGTCGGATGCGGCACCAGCCTTCCCAAACAAGCAGCAAATCGCTCCTGCTCCGCGTCATCAAGATGCCCCTGATCGCGGAAGAAGATCACCTTGTGTTCGAGCAGCAAGCTGGTGATCTCAGCGATGGTTTGGCGCGGTAAATCACCCGAGAGCTTAATATTTCCGATTTCAACACCGATGCGCGCTGCGCGCTTGACGACGTCGGTCAGTGGAATGACCCTCTCGGTCGAAGCCGTTTGTTTCATTGCGAATATTTCCAAGCTTTGCGGATTCTTCAAGCGCACTAGGGCGCGTGTGACTAGGTTTCGTAGGCGAGCCTCGCGCTACGGGTACTCTCGAGCAAGCACCATGCCAGTTGGAAAACGGAGCTGTGAACGTCCCTCAGGTACGGGACCGGGTTTGAGTCGAACAGTTTGCCAGGAACTCGATGCCACCCCCCACCCTCTTTCCAACCCACCCGGGCCGGCGGCGAAAGGTATAGGGCGCATAGTCGATAGAAAATGTACCGCTCGGCACTCGAAGAGAAAGGCCATACGGTCCTCGTGCAACGTCGGGCAGCCAGCCTTGCGCGCTGTTCTCGTCCAGTATGCGCACTCCGCTTAACAGTTTGCGGCAATCGGCCAGTCTCGAGCCGCCTCTGCGAACGGACCATCACCGGCTCTCAAGGTGTCCGGGACCTGCCTTGGCCGTGATCACTGCCGAAACAGCATCGGCTGGAAATGGGAGAGGAATAGATGACCCTGGAAGAGCTCCAAACGATTGAACTACGGCTTCATCCAGGCGAAAGCCATTGATCCGCGGCACTGGGCTCGCGATGTTCTCGATGCACCGACGTCCGAGCACGGTAAGGCAGATGTTCTGCACGGTCCGGCTGGATTTGCCCAACAAGCCAAAGATATGTCCACTACCAGTCTTTACAGGTGTTTCAATGTTGTCAAAGTAGTTGCCCTCGATCAGCACTTGCACAGATGGTCCAGCATCCACTGCATGGAAGAATCCGCCGCTCTGTTGCGCATTCGTGTTGTGGAAGTAATTGTTGAGGAGATGAATAATAGCCTGGGCACCGTCAATGTGCGGCGCCCGCCCTGAGATCTCATGGAAATAGTTATTTGCGATGGTGATCGTCTGCGGGACACCAAGAAAAGGAGATTCCAATAGTGCTCCCCGTTACAATAGGAGGAATAGGTATCGCTGCCATCGAAGTCGTTCCAGGAAATCGTAATATTCGTCGTAGGGCCAAGGCCGCCGGCAATCATCTGCCGCCCGATATTATGAAACCGGTTGTGATCGATCCAAACCAGGTCGGCTCGTGCAATTGCAATAGCATCGCCGGCAAATATCATGCCTTGATTGATATCACTGATGGTCAGGTTGCGAATAACGACGTTGCTGACCCCATTTAGGCGCAGCCCCTTCCCTTTGATTGTCGCGCTCGGGCCAACGCCGATCACCGTCTTGTTTGAGCCAATCTCCAGCGGGTGCTTGCCGGCCCTGTCGAAGCCGACCAATGTCTTCTCCTTGCCGTCGCAATGCGCATCGTTGCCATCTATAAGGAGAAGGGACTCACTTTTATACGGTGCCGAACAAGCACGGCCGTATTGGCAACCCTGCCCCTCGCCTTGCCCTTCCGTACCGGTAAAGTCTATGGTTCCGGCTACCTGAATCTCGCGCGGACTACTGTCATTGCAGCGCCCGAAGCTGTACGAACGACACAACTCATACTTCAGAGCTTTGGTTGATCTGACCTGAACTACCTCGCCTCCAAGGCCGCCCGTCGCTGCAGAGCCAAAGCCATTGAGGGCTTCCGATCGTACATAGTTCGATCCGAGCACGGAAGAGACGCCGACGACGACAGCAAGTCCACCGAGCACGCGCAACGACCGTTTGATGTGCTTCATCGTGTCCCTCATAGGCATGTGCTCTCTTTTACCCGGAAAACCCGCACGAGGACTTGAACTCTCGAACTCAAATGCTGAACTGGAATAGGCCATCAGCATCCGGCGTTAACGCCATCAGATCGTCCTCAAGAAGGCAGGATCGGAATATCGGAACCATGCTACGCAACAGGTGCAGCCGCACGCTCCGCACCAGCTGTGATGGATCTGGGTAGCCATTGAGCCAATCACGGCCGATGAGAGCAGCGGTCGACCTTCGAGAGCCCCGTCAGAGGAATACTGTGGGGTGCAACACGTCTGGCCTAGGAGTTTAGTCCCAAGTTTTGATGGTGCATTCTTATCGCACGATTCGAAGGATGCGCTATGGGACAAGTTTTACACGGCTGCGCCACGACGACGGAGGCGGTCCGTCGAACAATACAAAATAGTCAAGAGAGCCTGAGAGTGCTCGCCAAGCGCTACGGGATCAACCAGAAGACTGTCGCGAAGTGGAGGGAGCGCGAGACCGTCGCCGATCTCCCGACAGGCCCCAAAGAAGCCAAATCGACCGTGCTTTCCATCGAGGAGGAGGCGATCATCGTCGCTTTCCGGCGGCATACGCTATTGCCGCTCGACGATTGCCTCTATGCGCTCCAGCCGACCATCCCGCATCTGACGCGATCATCCCTGCATCGCTGTCTCCAGCGCCACGGGATCAGCCGATTGCCGGAGGTCGGAGGCAGCAAGCCTCCGAAGAAAAAATTAGAGGCTTATCCGATCGGCTATTTCCACATCGACATTGCTGAGCTCCAGACCGCTGAAGGCAAGCTCTACCTCTATGTCGCTATCGATCGCACCAGCAAAGTCGCCTTCGTGCAACTGGTCAGGAAGACGGGAAGGACCTCGGCCTCGACCTTCCTCGAAGCTCTGATCGCGGCTGTCCCCTACAAGATCCACACGGTTCTCACCGACAATGGGATCCAGTTCACTTTCCCCCCGCGCTACGCGGACGGCCCCACGGCAAGAGAGCTGGCTCCGCAAATTCGGACAGTAGTTTGAGTGGATTTTCTGCCTGACAGCGGCGAGGATTCTTGCCGCGAATCAGGAGCGAAGATGACGAAGAAGAGCCGCCGGACGCATTCTCCGGCATTCAAGGCGAAGGTTGCTTTGGCTGCGGTCAAGGGCGACAAGACGCTGGCGGAGCTGGCGCAACTGGTTGATGTTCATCCGAACCAGATCACGATCTGGAAAAACCAGCTCCTGGAAGGCGCCGCCGGCGTGTTTGGGCATGACAAGGCATCGGCCGAGACGCCGGTCGATTTGAAGGCGTTACATGCCAGATCAGCGAGCTGGCGTTGGAAAACGATTTTTTGTCCGGCGCGCTCACCAAGGCGGGCCTGCTGAGCGCAAAGCGATGATCGACCGCGGTCATGATCTTTCTATCGTGCGCCAGGCGAAGGTCCTGAAGCTGGCTCGCAGCACGGTCTACTATGAACCTCGGCCAGTTTCGGCCGAGGACCTTGCCTTGATGCGTCGGCTCGATGAGCTGCATCTCGATTATCCCTTCGCGGGAGCGCGTATGCTGCGATCGTTGCTGCGGCGGGAGGGCGTATACGCCGGTCGCCGCCACATCGCGACGCTGATGAAGCGCATGGGGATCGAGGCGGTCTATCGTCGCCCGAACACGAGCAAGCCGGCACCGGGTCACAAGATCTACCCGTACCTGTTGCGCGGATTGAAGATCGAGGGGCCCGACCAGGCGTGGGCAATGGACATCACCTACATTCCGATGCGGCGTGGCTTCGTCTATCTCGCGGCGGTCATCGATGTGTTCAGCCGACGGGTCCTGGCCCATCGCGTCTCGATCACAATGGAGGCGGCCTTCTGCGTCGAAGCGGTCCAGGAGGCGTTGGCGAAGCACGGCAGGCCCGAGATTTTCAACACGGACCAGGGCAGCCAGGTTCACCCGCCTCGAGTTCACCGATGTGCTGCTGGACGCGAAGATCGCCATCAGCATGGACGGCAAGGGCGCCTGGCGCGACAACGTGTTTGTCGAGCGGCTCTGGCGCACGGTCAAATACGAAGAAGTTTATCTCCGCGCCTACGACAGCGTGTCCGAGGCGCGAGCGTCAATTGCCAAGTATCTGGCCTTCTACAATCAGGGAGGCCCTCACTCGAGCCTTGACGGGCGCACGCCCGACGAGGCTTACTTCGGCACGCAAGCTATGGTGATGGTCGCATGACCGTCGCCGACGATTTTGTCGTCGCTCTGGTCGGGCTACGCCCTCCCGACGCAACGACAAAATCGTAAGGCCCCGCGTTCAGCATAACCCGGCAGGAATCCACTTAAACCCCCGCGGGGCGCTGTCCAAACAACCGGGGTCAGCTCTGTCCGCCGCGTCACCAAGACCATCCATCCGCCGCGAGATGAAGCGCCGCGCCGCGGTCGAGCCGGTGATCGGTCACCTCAAGGCCGAACACCGCATGAGCCGCAACCACCTCAAGGGCCGCGCCCGCGACCGAATCAACCCCGTCCTTGCCGCCGCCGGCTTCAACTTCCACCTTTTGCTGCGCTGGTTCGAACGGCTTTTGCGGCCCTGATGCAGAGGCTCCGGTGCATCATCCGCCAGCCGCACTACGCTTGAACCAGCGCGTTGCGGGAAACTTCACGGACGACATCCTACGCCGCATCAGCGCTTTACGCCACGCTCGCCAACCTCTCAGCACGCCGGCGAATAAGACGGGCTAGCTCCGGCTCCGCTCTCGTTGTGAGACACCATCATGCTCTGCGAACGGGCCGATTGCAGACCTTCAATCGGGGCGAAGTTGCACTTCAACCCCTTCAACCAGCTGCGCGCGCTATTCAGTTGAAGCCGACATCAGCCCCTTAGTCGGTTTTGCAATGCCTGCCGGTCGACGACGAGGTTGAGGAGGTTCAGATCTGCCTGCCGTCTTCCCGCGAGCCGTCTGACCAGCTCCCGGGTACCATCGACCACAAAGACACCGCAATCATAGCCGTTCCTCTGCTCGCGTATGAGGGCATCTCGCAAATCGGCTCCCACCCGCGCTGCGAGCGTTTCTGCAGGTCCGGCATTGTATGGCTCTAAGGAGTCGTAGTGATAGGCAACCGGCCTGTCGCGATCGCGGCGATCTACCAGCAGAAACGACCAATGGGAGCCGCGGTCAAGGAGGTCCGTAGCGCTCGCATCACTCACCGGCAAGAACAGGAAGTCGGCCGTATCGTTGCCATTCAGATCGTTGACAATGCGATGGAATGCGTTCAGGGCGTCGCCCTCCGTACCATGGCCCACCTGAAAGGCGATAAGAGGATCGACGAACCGGGTCCGGGCGGCGAGGTTTGGATTGCTTTGCCGCAACTCCTGCGACAGGAGCTCGTAGTCCCGCTGGATATGCGCGTCACCCAGCCATTCCCTGGCTCCGAGCACCCGTCCGCTGCGGTCGCCGGCAGAGGCACTCGCCGTCGAAGCGCCGATCCGGGCATCAGGAACCGAGGATGGGCCAGGGTGATGGATCAGTTGGGCGTCGCGGCGTCCTCGCGGCCCCAATGCGATGGAGTAGGTCTCACCGTTGATAGAGACCGGCTGGGGAGCCATTCGCGAACTCGGCAACAGCATTCTATTGTCCAGTACATCGAGCAGGAAGTCCGGCACCGCCTGTGAGCCATGCTGCCAATCCTCGCCGACGAGATATCCGATCTCCTCGAGCTCTTGCGGCTTGCCTGATGGACCGATGAAGAACGGCGGTCTGCCGGTCGGGCTGAGCACCGGCCTTGACTGGGCGTCGTCACGCATTTCCTGCGGTGTGGACGGCAGATCAGCGAAAGAAGTCAAATCGCGGTAGATGTCTGAGGACCGAGCTGGCGCGCCCTCCGGAGTTGGCCACTCGAAGCCGGACGGCACTCGTGGAGACCAGGTGAAGCTCGAGCCGGCCGGGTCCTGCCAACCGGTCGGTCCAACCGGGCCTTGCGGCGCCGGCCACTCACTTGGATCGAAGTCGGACGGCACGCGCGGGGACCAGGTCGAGCTCGACCTAGCCGGTTCCTGCAAGCCGGCCTGCCCAAACGGACCTAGCAGCGGCGGCCACTCACTTTCGGACGGCGGAGTCGGCAAATCTCGCGCCCAGGTTGAGGTTGAGTTCGACCCAGCCCTCTGCTCAGGGAAGCTCACACCCAGCGCTCTGTTTGCCTCAACGAGTAGCAGATACTGCTTGAGCTTCTTGAGACCCACGCTATCAACTCTCCCTGTGGCTTCCCTGAAAGCCCGGAGGTCTGCGCCCAGCGAGCGCTGCTGCTCACTATTGCCGTTGATTCGACTCGCGATGCTCTCCCTACCCTCTGTGCGGAGCCAATCACTGAACTTGCGTCGGATCGAAGCAGTCTGTTGAATTATTTTTCTTCTCTGTTCGGAAGCTGGGTCGAGGTTTCTCAGCTCTTCGTTAGCCAGGCTCGCGATCAGGCTGGCGTCGTCGTCATAAGCACGAGGTCGTTGTCTGTGTCGCCTGGTCTCGAGACCCAGGTATTGTCGAAAGAGATTGAGTGGGGCGCCCGGCTTTGTGGCTTTCTGGTACGCCGAATGATCTGCGCTCAATGACCGCTGCTGCTCAGCATTGCCCTCGATGCGGTCCATGATGCTCGGCCTGCCCTCTCTTCGAAGCCAATCACTAAAAGAGCGTAGGCTGGACGCCTTCGTCGAAGCGTCGTGTTTCTCCTTGCGAGTCGCGTCGGATCCAAGCTTGGATAGAGCGTCCGTCAAAAAGTCATCGATGATGGAGACGTCCTCCGGATGAGCCGCCAATGTTTGGCGCCCCATCAGGCGGGGCCCGGCGCCGACAGCTTGGAGCCCGTCAGCCCCGATCCTGCGAAGATGAGACAATGCCACGCTGAGGCGATCATCATGATCGCCGCCAGCTTCGACGTACTCGTCGATGTCGACGGCGAGCGACCTTGGCTCGTTGAACGCCCGAGGAGCCAGGGGATCCTTGTTCTGCGCTCGGAGCCAACGAGCAAACCCGTTGAGCGCTATCATATTGTTCCTGATCGTATCAGGGGGAACCGTTCCAGTCCCGCGGCCTCTGGTGCCATCGGGAGCAACTCTGTAGCTTTTGACGTTTTCCACGAACTGGCCGATCATCCGCTCGTCCTCGGGGTGCATCGGTTGCGCTCGCGTACCCACCCAGGCTGGGGCGGATATGGGATTTCCAGCCTGGAAATTCTGGAGTGCATTCAAGGCTGGCCCCACATGGTGCCTGCTATTGGCGCTCGCCACCTTATTAAATTCATCTTTATAGGCTGTCAGCAGCTCAGCATTGCCAAGCAGGTCGTTCAGAGTGACGCCTTTGGGTTGGAGGAATTCGCTGAACTTTCGAAGAGCCATCACATAATTATCGATCGTCTTCGCGGTACGGTTCGCGCTGCCCAATGCCGTCTTGAACTCTTCAATCAGCTCCAGGTCTGCCTCGGACGGACGACTGCGCTTTGCAAAGTCCATGCGAAGCTCCGAGGAGACGACATCAAACGCTGGGCCGCCGGACCACTTCTCACGGTGGCTTCCTCCAAAGACTTTGCTTAGTCCTGATTTGACCCGAGAGAACAGTCCACGGGGCTTGTTGTCCTTCGTCCGCGCCGTAGGTTGTTCCTCCGAGGGCGCTGCGTAGCGCATGCTGCTGAATGGCCCCTCCCGCAAGTCAGACCGGTAATTATTTGCAGCCGAACCAAGATGAGCGTGCGGAACATCGACGCTGTGACGCGCGCTGCTGAACGCATTGCTCCGCAGATTGGACCTTGGCGGCATTCGCATCGAACCACCAACGTCCGTACGCTGGATGTTTTCATGCGACCGTGCGGCTGGAGTGTCGGGGGAACTACCCCCCGAACTCTCCTCAGGAGAGCGGAGTTGCAGCTCGCCCAATTGCTGCTCGAAGCCAGCTTGATCCGCCTCTTGCCGCGCACTCTGCAGCTCCTGCAGCTCGGCGTGCCAGCGCATCCAATAGTCCGGATCGTTATAGATCGGTTCCACACCACTCTCCTACTAGATGAGACGACTCTTCAAGCCGCCTGGCAGCGACACCGGCGCGAAAAGCTAGACGTCAAGATCGCCAATTGAACAACAAGGGACCGTTATCGCGCGCGCTCCGAGCTCGTGCATTGCCGCAGAAGAGCGCCCCGGATTCCTGGGCAACAGCTGAGCTATCGCCAAACCTTAAACCAACGAAACCAAATACTCGCACGGTCCAAAAAGCCATGGTGCCGCCTCCCCCCTTCCAGGCAAGAAGGGCATGCGGCCACACCGCGATCGAAACTGGGCCGCCCCATTGCTGTTGGAAGGCGTCCGGGGTTTGAGAAGTTCCCTTGCAAACTCTCTTCGTCTTCAGTTCAATGTCCTCACATTAGCTACAACCAGCCGGCCGTGCCTGCACAATCAATACTCCAACGCACCTGCGCTCTTAGGACATTGAAGCCTCTCCTTCCGATCATGAAGCTTCACCGCATGTATGATTCGGACTGTACAACCTGACGCTACGTAGACTTCAACCCCGATCGCAGAGCCGGCTCCGGAAATGAGCTATCGCCAAATTTTGGTGACGGACGGGCCGGTCATGCGGCGGCGGTTTTGGGCTGACGGTCGGTCGGCTTGGCGATGCAGCACCTCCTCAGGGCTGAGAATGAAGGCCAGTGTCTTTGGCGCCTTTGGCGCACTGAATGATCTGGTCGAAATCCCAATCGAGGCCGAGCGTGGCGCGGTAGAGAAATCGAAGCGCCGCGACGGTCACTTGCACCGAGCGTGGCGCCAGCTTCTTCTCGTTCGTCAAATAGACCGGGTAGGCGTGCCAATCGGTCGGCAAGTCGTCGTCGGCGATCTCGTGTTCGTCTGCCCGCCGCCTGGGCCGGTTTCCGTCTTCGGCCTCGAGCGCGGACCCTTTCGGAAGGGATCGTGCGCCGGCGGCGCCGCGCCGCTCATCAAGACTGTCGGTGCGGCCCCGGGTGCACACATCGAGATCGGCGCCGCCGTCGCGATCCATGGCGTGCTGCTGCCCCGATCCCGCCTCAGCCCGTCGACGCTCAGGGACGATCGCTTTCGCCTTGGGCGGGTAATCGTCGCTCCGCCTGGCATCGCTCAGCGCATGGAGTTTTGTCGTGCGGCCGCCTCGCGAGCGGCCGATTGCTTGATTGTGCTCCCCCCTTTTCCGCCGGAGGCACACCGGTGAGCTTTAATCGAGGTCGAGTCGAGCGAAAGCGCGACGGCATCTTTGCCGGGCTTGGCCAGCGCTTCAAAGATCGCGCACCATCGTCCGCGCTTTGCCCAACGATTGAAGCGATTGTAGATCCACCGCGCACCCGATTGCAGCATTTGAATGAAGCCGCTGATAATGCGCCGATCGTCGTCCCGATCCGGTCCGGTCAGTCCCGTCGGCAGGTGAGGTTCTATCCGCGCCCACTGCTTATCATTCAACCAAAACAGGCCGCCACGCATCGCTCGTCCCCGAATCAAAATATGCGGAAGAGAATCACGTGGCGCAAATTAGGTACAGACCCTAGCATTACAGTTGCTTTGTTTGCGGGCTTCTGAATCCATGGGCAACCATGATTCGAATGTCGTGGACGCGCGCCGCGTCGATTGAGGAGACGCTTGCGTTGTGGGCGGCGTCGCTTCGAGAGGTCAAGCAGCGGATACGTCCGTTGTTCACGCAAGAGCGTGTGGCGACGAATGCAGGCCTGTTCCTGGAAGGTCTGCTCGGAGATGAGCAGCGCAAGACCGGTTGGATGCGCGCGGAGGCGGCTGGCGATCCCGGCCCATGGCGGCAGCAGGCGATCCTGGGTCGCGGGGATTGGGACGCTGATGCCCTGCGCGACATCGTC
>NZ_JADPKX010000065.1:0-17423 GCF_023074155.1 Bradyrhizobium sp. 134
TGATCATCGTCTGCCATCACAAGGTGTCCACCTATTTTGGTGGACACCTCATGCATCAGAGCACTCAAAAGCAAAAGGTGCAGGGAAATTCGCGCTTACGATCGATCGACGAACTGCGAATGCTGCGGTGCGGTCCGATCGCGCTGTCGACTGACTAAGTTGCCCTAATGTACTCAAAGATTTGTCGATGAGAAAAGCCGGCTAAGCAAGATGCTGCCACGGACGGCTCGCCTATTCAATTTTGCTAATCCTATCGGGCCGACAACAATGCCGTTGCCCGGCGCGCCTCCGCTGCGGCTTCAGCATTATAGTTTGCGCGATGCATGAGCCAAAGCCCCTTCACCACAAGGGAGAGCTTCAGTTTAGGCGTCACTACCGTTCAGTAGCCGATAAGCCCCGACGTGGGTCCAGCCGAGATGTCGGGACAGTATTCGACCGAACCTTCCTCTTTTAAAAGGCGATCCATCGAACAAACCCCGGTCGAGGTTGTAAAGATCCAATTCTCCCACGTTTGTTAATCCGAACTGATCGCACATCCGGTCCAGGGCAGCCGCGCTTCCGCACTGACGTGTGGTCCGAAAATCCACGCAGGTACCCGACCACAGACCTGTTCGTACCAGATTTGCAAGTACTGACAACCAGGCCCGGTCCGGCCGAAACGAGCGCACGTGGCGGGCCATCGCTACTACTGTAAAGAGACTTCGTCTGTTTGTACACGAAGCAACAAACATGCCGGACGGCTCCATTAAAGAGCGGGAACGCTGGACGAAGGCAGAGTGATCCTCTACATAGGGCAACACGCCTATGGCGGTAATGAGATCGAAGCGTCCTGAAAACGGCAAAGAGTGAGGTGTGCACACCTTGAACCGTTGCTCCGGAACATCGAGGAAGCCGCGTGCGCTTTCGATTGCCATTTCGATTTGCACTGAAGACAGATCGGCTCCGTGCACGTCAAATCCGCGCCTGGCAAGGTCAAAACAGAGTTGGCCAGCTCCACACCCGATATCAAGCATTCGCCCTGGCGAGATAAGATGCGATACGAGCTCCGCGACCAAGGCAGTTCGCCGAGCGAAAAAGGAATTCGGATCGCGAGCGACATTAGCGAATTCTGCGTTATCATTCCAGAATTGGACGGGGTCGCGCATCTTGCTCCTTCTCCTCAAACGGCGAGGCATCGATCAGTTAGAATTCAGCTAAAGCAGTGTTTACTATAGCAAGGAGCGTGCCAGCGAGCCTCGAGCGCATCAAGCTTCAGTTTCGCATTAGAACAGTCCGCATGGAGCACGCGGTTCCATTGCGTGTCCGATTAGCGCCGAATCGACGACCGTCGAGAGATGTCCGTTGGCCGTCGCCCGCGACAGATCCCAAAGCATTCCGGTCACCATATAGAGCTTCGGATTGAGCTCGGCCATGAAGGTGATATCAATGGTGGATTGACGAGATTGGAGATCAGTTGGTCTCTCGTTCCGTTGACCAGATGTGGATCGACATCTGGAAAGCGGTGATCGAGGAGGGTGGCCCGCAGATTGCCGGCCGAGAGGGGAACATGGATGCCGATGATCAATCGGCCGCTCTCGCCACGCGAGTGGGTCTTGAGGCACGCAGCTATGGCTTCCGTTCTCACTCACGATGCGCCCGGCGGCATCGAGGAATTCCAGACATTGGATGATTGGTCGGGTGCCACCATTGGCCCGAAATACTTCTTGACACAATCCCAAGACGATTGCAAAAGTTACATAACGCATATTCGGTATGTTTTAGGGCTGAAGCCGTGGGTAGCCGAAATATCTTCCCTTCCGACTTTACTGACAGGCCGTTCTGGTGGGGCGATTGGAACCCTCACGAGTTCCCCCTCGTGGAAGTTCCCAAAGAAATAGACGCCGTCGTAGTTGGCGCCGGTTACGCCGGTCTGTCCTGCGCTCTGGAATTGGCACGAAATGCCAAGTCCGTGGTCGTCCTCGAGGCTGATGTGCCGGGCATTGGCGCCAGTACTCGCAATGGCGGTCAGGTGACCGGTGGTGTCAACAAAGGCAAGAAGCCGTCAGGTGGTGCGCCTTCTGAATTATGGAGCAAGCGCGAACCCGCGATGCTTGCCGAGGCTGCCGACGCTTACCGGCTCTTTGAGCGAACACTGGATCTTTACGGCATCGGTTGCAGCTACCGTAGAAATGGGCGCATCACTGCTCTCTGGACCTCAGAGCGTTTGGGGGGCTGGGTCGATCGCATCCCGCTGCTCAACGCGCAAACAGGCGCGGACATCCGTGAGATGTCGCCTGACGAGATGCGACGGGAGCTGGCGAGCGACTACTACGCTGGTGGTGTTTTCGTTTCGCGCGCCGGGCATATTGATCCCGCCAAATACTTCCGCGGTCTTTTGCGAGCCGCGCAGTCCCTCGGAGTCGTGGTCTGCAGCCATGCGCGGGCAAGCAAGATCGAGCGTCGAGGCGCGGGCTATGCGGTAACTACCGATCGCGGCACCGTTCGGGCCCGCGAGGTGGTTATCGCAACAAATGGCTACACTGGAATGCTGATGCCAGCGCTGCGCCGCCGCGTCGTGCCAGTGACCTCGCATCAGATCTGCGCAGAGGAACTGCCATCTGACCTCCGGCATTCGTTCATTCCCAATGACCGTGCCGTCGTTGAGACGCGCTGCGTGACCAACTATTACTGTATGTCCCCCGACGGAAAGCGGCTGCTGTTTGGTGGTCGAGCTCGTTTCTATCCGCTCAGCGCGCGCCAGTCGGCCACAGTGTTGCATACACAGATGATCGCCCGTTTTCCACAACTCGCTGATGTGAAGGTCAGCCACAGCTGGGGCGGCTATGTCGCTTTGACGTTCGATTTCTTGCCGCACATCGGCGAGTTGGATGGCGTACACTACGCGCTCGGCTGCAACGGGAGCGGCGTAACCATGATGAGTTACCTCGGACACAAGGTAGCGCGCCAGATCCTCGACCGGCCAGAAGCTGAAACGAGTGCATTTGCTGCGCCTCTGCCGACGCACCCGCTCTACCACGGCCGGCCGTGGTTCATGCCGGTGATCGGTACCTACTTCCAACTGCGAGACGTGGTGGACGGAAAGCTTTCTCGCCGCCGCACCGCCTCGTCTCCGGCGCGAAGTGCCGCATGAACGTGGTTCTCCAGCTCTCGTTTAAGTTGACGCTGTATGAAGCCACGCAAGTTGTTCTCAATGGGTTTGCCGCCGCGTTGAACAAACAATTCGACAAGTGAGCCCCTTCTCGGAGATGCCGGAATGAGTCTGAGAATTGGTGTGGACATCGGCGGATCGTTCGCGGATTTCGCCGTCCTGGACCCGCAGACGCGCAGTGTTCGCACCTTAAAGGTCTTCTCGCGGCCGGACAGCCCGGGCAGCGAAGTGCTCGAAGGTATGGCTGGTCTGGCTCGCCGATACGGCATCGACGCGCGCGACGTTACCTACTTTACCCATGGTACCACCGTCGGCGTCAACGCGGTCGTGCAACGGCGGGGTCTGCGGTTAGGGCTCATTACAACGCGAAACTTTGAGGATGTGTTGGACATCGCGCGGCTCAAGATTCCGGACATGTACCACCTGATGTCCGTTCGACCAGAGCCGCTAATTCCGCGCGACCGGGTGTTTGGTGTCGACGAGCGGCTGAATTTCGATGGCAGTGTGGACACTCCAGTCGACGAAGGGTCTGTGTTGGCCGCTTTGGAAGCGATAAAACACGCCGAATGCGAGGGCGTCGTGATCTCATTGCTCCATGCCTACCGGAACCAGGCGCACGAACAGCAGGTCAAGGCGATCCTGCAACGTGCGGAGCCAGATTTATTCGTGTCTTGTTCACACGAAGTGTGGCCGATTATTCGCGAGTACGAACGAACCCTGACAGCTGTTATTGGCAGTTATGTGCAACCAAAAGTGGCGCATTACCTGTCGAGTTTACAAGCTGCGCTCAAGAAAACCGGCGTGCCGGCCGATCTGAAGGTCACTAAATCCAACGGTGGCGTCATGAGCGCCGAGCATGGCAAGTCCAATTGCGTTCAGATGATTCTGTCGGGCACCGCGTCTGGCGTCATTGGTGCAGCCTACATCGCGCAACAATGCGGCATCCGCAACTGCATGAGCCTCGACATTGGCGGTACGACTGCCGACGTCGCACTCGTTATCGACGGAAAGCCGCAATACGCTACGGGGGAGTACATCGGTGACTTCCAAATCCACATCCCATCAGTGTCCGTGTCGTCGATTGGTGATGGCGGCGGTTCGGTCGCTCGGGTTGACGAGTTCGGTGTCCTAAAGGTTGGCCCTGAAAGTGCCGGCTCCAACCCCGGCCCTGTCTGCTACGGTCGAGGTGGTACGCGCCCTACAATTACCGACGCTTTCGCCGCAATGGGGGTTTTAGGCCAAACTGACCTTGGTTACAGCACGGTGCAGGTGGACCGCGACGCAGCTATCCGAGCGATCGCAGAATTGGCCGGATCGCTTGGGCAGGAGCCCCCTAAGATCGCAGAAGCCATCGTCAACGTTGCTATTTCTGGCATGTACGCGGGCGTCAGCCGGCTGGTTTCTCGTTTCGGAATTGACCCGCGCAGCTTTACGCTGCTTCCTTTCGGCGGTGCCGGTCCGATGCTCGCCTGCCACTTGGCACGGGCACTGAATATCGATGAGATACTTGTGCCAGCGACACCGGGCGTGTTGAGCGCTTTGGGCGGCCTAATCGCCGACACCAAAAATGATTTCGTCAAGACAACCTATTATAATTTGGATGCCACCACGCTTCGCCAACTCGATCATAACCGCGCCGAACTTGAGGCTCTCGCACGCAGCTGGATCGGCGAGGAGACCGGTAGTGACGCCGTGGCTGAGGTTAGTCTGTCGGCCGACATGCGGTACCGTGGCCAATCCTTTGAAATCGATACTCCGCTCAGTCCTGCCTCTATCACTGCAGGCGATCTCGCCGCCGTGCGCGCCGCATTCCATCGTGAGCACGAAAAGCTCTATGGTTACAGCGATGAATCAGCCATGGTTCAGGTCATCGCACTTCGCCTCATCATAACAGCGCCTACACCTAAACCGGCATTGCAGACGCTCCAAGAAGCGACCGAACCACCGCAGCCGTTGCGCTGCGTCAAGGTCTTCATGGACGGGACCTTCCGTGAGGTGCCACTTTATCAGCGCAATGCGTTGCGTGCCAACCAGTGCTTTGATGGCCCTGCGGTCGTTGTGCAGGATGATACGACCACCTGCGTACTGCCAGGTTTCAAGGTGAAGGTTGACCACTACGGCAACCTGTTGATTAGAGCGGTGTGATCAGCATGAGACTCTCCGAGCGACTCAAAGAAGCCGGGCTGCTGAAGCAGCATTTTCTTTGCGACGGACAATGGCAGGCTGCGTTGTCCGCGGCCCAGTTCACGATCGTTGATCCGGCTACTGGCGCCCAGATCGCGAGCGTACCCAACGCCGACGCCTCTGATGCAACTGTCGCCATCGATGCGGCCGAGCGAGCCCTGCCATCCTGGCGTGCGCTCACGGGCAAGCAAAGGGCTCGTACGATGCGCGGCTGGTACGACCTGCTGTGCGAGAGCGCTGAGGATCTTGCCGTGCTGATATCAGCCGAAGAGGGCAAGCCGCTGAACGAGGCGCGCGCTGAAGTCGAATATGGCGTTTCGTTCATCGAGTGGTTCGCAGAGGAAGCCAAAAGGATCGATGGAGACGTGCTCCAGAGCCCGCACTCCGATCAGCGCCTACTCGCTTTGAGGCAACCGATCGGCATCTGTGTTTCGATTACTCCCTGGAATTTTCCCCTGGCCATGATCACGCGGAAAGTGGCCCCTGCGCTTGCCGCAGGTTGTACAATTGTGGTCAAGCCCGCCGAGCAAACTCCTTTGACGGCGCTCGCGATCGGCGAACTTGCATTGCGGGCAGGCATACCGGGCGGCGTACTGAACATCCTAACCGCTGATGGTGCCAATTCAGTATTGGTTGGTGAAGTGTTGACCCACGATCCGCGTGTGGCACATCTGTCCTTCACCGGCTCGACTGAGGTGGGTCGCATTCTGATGCGCCAATGCGCGTCCACCATCAAGAAAGTGTCGTTGGAGCTCGGGGGGCATGCGCCGTTCATCGTGTTCGATGACGCGGATCTGGAAGGCGCCATCCAGGGGGCGTTGTCAGCCAAATACCGCAATGCGGGGCAGGCGTGTATCTCGCCTAACCGCTTCTACGTACAGGCTGGTATTCACGAACGCTTTGTTGCGCGCATCTCCGAGCGCAGCGCAGCATTGCGGGTAGGCAATGGCTTCGATCCGGGCGTCCACGTTGGGCCGCTGATCAACGCCCAAGCGGTGACAAAGGTTCAGCAGCATGTGGACGACGCGATCCATCATGGGGCCCAGCTAGTCACCGGCGGCAAGCCGGGCCAGCTAGGTTTCTTCCAACCCACGGTGCTCGCCGGAGTCACGCCGGCGATGATGATGTCGCGCGAGGAGACCTTCGGGCCGGTGATCGGTGTCGCTCGCTTCCAGACGGAGGCAGAAGTGCTAGCGATGGCCAATCACAAAGAATATGGGCTGGCGGCATATCTCTACACGCGCGATCTCGCTCGAGCTTGGCGGGTTGCTGAGGCTCTGGAGTTCGGGATGATCGGTATCAACTCCAGTGCAATCTCTAATGAGGTGGCCCCGTTCGGCGGAGTTAAGCAATCCGGCCTTGGTCGAGAAGGTTCGAAATACGGCATCGATGAGTACCTGGAATTAAAATACCTGTGCGTTGGATTACAATGAGAGTTCATGAGAGCCGCATGGATTTCGATAAAGCAGAACTACAGATCTTCGCCAACTATTGCGTCGCGGCAGCGGAAAGCATGGCTTTCACGTTGGCACGCACCGCGCATTCTACATTCGTCAAGGAGACGGAGGACTTTTCGTGTACCATTATGACCCCGGACGGCCAGACTTTCGCGTCGCCTCGAACGTTGGGAGCGACTTGGTACGCTGGGTTGGACTATGGCCCTCTGTTGCAGTTGGTGAGCTCGTACCAGCCCGGTGATGTCTGGTTCACCAACGACGCTTACAGCGGTTACGTAGCCACACATACCCCGGACGTGGTGATGTGGAAGCCGGTGTTTCTTGAAGGACAATTGATCTGCTTCGTGGGAGGACACATCCATAATACCGATATGGGCGGTGCGGTGCCCGCTTCCTTATCCCGAACCCTGACTGAAGTGCACCAGGAGGGCATCCGTTTTCCGCCAATGAGAATCGTGCGGAGTGGCGTGGTCGATGAATCGCTGCTGTCGCTGATGGCCACAAATGTTCGCGCGCCCGAGCAGAACCATGGCGACATCAAGGCTCAGTTGGCGAGCGTGGCCACCGGTGAACGCAAAATCATCGAAGTCGCCAAGCGTTTTGGGCTTCAGCGATTCCATAATGGTATCGAGGCGCTATTGCGTTATTCTGAGCAGCAAGCACGAGCTGTGGCACGCACCATCCCGGACGGCGAATATTTCTTTGCCGACTACGCCGACGAGGACGCCGCTATCGATGGAAAGCCAATGCGCGTTGCTTTGACGCTGCGCGTGCGCGATGGCGAGCTGGAATTGGATTTCACCGGAAGTGATCCGCAGCTGTCATCCTCTCTAAATGTGCCCACGGGCGGGCGCGAGCGTCACGTCCTCCCGCTAGTTGGATTGAACTACGTGCTTTACTCGCTCAATCCGGACTTGCTTCTGAATGCCGGCACGTTGCGCATTGCGCGTTGTATTTTGCCGGAAGGTTCAGTCTTGAATCCGCAGCCGCCGGCAGCGGTAGGGATGCGCAGCCTGACATGCATGGTCCTGCAAGTGGTGGTGCTCGGCGCCTTTTCGCGAGCGGCACCACACCGATTGCCTGCATGCCCCTCGTCGGGCATGTCGATCCTTAATGTCAAAACAATGGACAGGGATGGCCGCACGGTCATGGCTTCAATTGGCCCCATCGGTGGTGGAGCCGGTGGCGGGCCAATTGTCGACGGTTCTGATGGTTCGGGCGCCAACTCAGCCTTTCTACGTAACACCCCAGTGGAGATTAACGAGGCTGAGGTACCGATCCGCATCCGCCGCTACGGTCTGGTGCCCAGCAGCGGCGGACCCGGTAAATACCGCGGCGGGTTGGGAACCGTCATGGAATTTCAGGTGTTCTCGCCTAACACGCTCGTCACCGCACGCAACCGCGATCGATCGCACTTCAGCGCATGGGGCGTGCTCGGTGGATTGGCGGGACGGACCTCAACCTTTACTCGGAATCCGGGGTTACCCAATGAAGAGAACCTGGGAAACATCGATCTAATAAGTTGCCGGCCCGGCGATATCATCCGCTGTGAAGGTGGAGGGGGTGGAGGCTACGAGGATCCGTTTGAACGGGTGCCCGCCAAGGTGTTTGAGGATGTGCGCCGCGGGTATGTGACGGCGGCCGATGCGCGAGAGCTATACGGCGTGTCCATACGCAACGGGCTCTTGGACGAAGCTGAGACGTCACGCATTCGCCGCGAACGTGCTCAGCGCAGGGCGCTTGAGCACTTCAGCTATGGTACGGTGAGGGTCGCGCACGAGACGAAATGGACCGAGGCGAGATACGCGGCACTAACACGACGGCTTGCAGAATTGCCGGTGACCTGGCGATTTTTCATGAAGCATCAGGCTTTTGATGCGCTCGATCTCCGCCTCAGCGTTGGGGAGGCGCCGAATGGTCCGGAGGTGGTCGACGACATTTTCGACAGACTTACTCTGCAGTACCCGGAATTGGCCTCAGGACGGGGGCTGCGGCCGGCATGATCGTGCTCCTGCTCTCTGGGACCGAGTTGGATGCTGCGACTGGGCCGGACTTGAGCAAATTGTTTACCAGCTTGATAGCGAAGCCACCTTCACGCCTGACTCGCGACGAGATATTAGTGGGTGATGTCCAAGACAGTACAACGTCCACGACGATCACAGGCGGATCGAACTGCAGCTGCGCGAACTGCTTTGGTGAGCGCCGCTATTACCGTGCTCAGTGAACAGGGGTTCGCACGGGCTACGAGTGTCGCGATTGCGGAACAGGCAGGGCTATCTACCGGCGCGCTACATCACCACTTCGCGACCAAAGAGGCCCTTTTTCTTGCCGTGCTGGACGATGTCACCGCGCATGTGATTGCGTTGTTTGCCGATCTCAGGCAAGGAAGGGGCGGTGACTCCAAGCTCGCTGATGCATTAATAGGCTCGCTGTGGTCGGTGTATGGCAAGGGGGCTTATTGGGCGGTCTGGGAGATCAACATAGGCTGGCGAAGCGACAAGAACTTATGCAAGCAGTTGGCGGATCATCGAAAAAACTCGCGCGCCCAAATGGACGCCGCTATTCGCGACAATTCTTTTCTCTCAGATCGCACTAAGAATACCCTGATCGCTCTTCTTCCTTTTATCCTTTCGGCAATGCGCGGCATGTTTCTTGAGACCTTTGCGAACCGCGAGGATGCGTTCTTTCAAAGTCAATTGGAAATTCTTGCTGGCCTGCTGAAAGCTCGCATGGCTACCGTTCAGCGTCGTCAGGGGCATTTCGCTGCAAACAATTAGGTTATCAATTCCCGTTGTGGTCGCCTGTGTCACCCCTTACTTCCCGCTATCCGCCGTCGCCTCACGCTCTCTGCTAATTCTTCCTAAGAGTTTGCTGTAGCCGACGCAACGGCAGGTTTTGCTTGAGCTCTGATGAGGTCCGAGGTTCGACCGATGGCAGGCTCGAAAAGGTGGTCTGACTGTAGTTCGGGCCATAGCTTGGCATGGGCGGTGGATCGAACGTTCTTGAGGTACAGCCAATATTATTCTTGACACAAATGCAAAAAGCGCATTTACATAACGCATACGCGGTATGTTACAGAAAAACATCGTGCCTTGGCTGGCGGCGGACCGGCCGGTGCACTTCGGCTTGCGAATGCAGCAGGCTCGATCTCGTTTATGGATGCGGTGACGTGAATAGGGCAGCCATCTCGACAACGGGAAGTTTCCGCATGCCGCGGATAGGATTGGGTACCTGGAAGCTCGAAGGGGATGCTGCAATGTCCGCAGTTCTGGCGGCCTTGGAGGCCGGCTACGAGCATATTGACACAGCCAGCCGCTACGGGAACGAAGAGGCAATCGGAAAAGCCATTGCGCGCGGCGGAGTTGCGCGCTCCCAGTTGTTTCTCACCTCAAAAGTGTGGTGGACGGATCTCGAGCCGGAGCGGGTTCTCGCCTCCGTCAAGCGCAGTGTTGAATCTCTCGACTGCGAGTATCTCGACCTCCTCCTGGTGCACTGGCCGAACCCCGAGGTGGACCTCAAAAAAACGCTCGCGGCTATGGCAGAAGCCAAGGCAATGGGCGTCATAAGGAATATTGGGCTTTCCAATTTCCCCTTGAGGACTCTGTCAAAGGCTGTGCAACTAAGCTGTGAGCCCATCGCGGCGCTTCAGTGCGAATATCACCCTTACTTGGACCAATCGAAGTTAATATCGTTCTGTAGAGACAAGCGAATTACATTCGTTGCGTATGCGCCGTTTGGCAGTGGTGCACTGCTTTCTGACCCAGCGATTACAGATCTTGCGGTGGCTCACGGTACAACTGCCGCGGATATAGTTCTCGAATGGCTGATGCAGCAAGAAGGCGTAGCGGCAGTCCCACGTTCTTCAAACCCGCAACGAATTGCTGCCAATTTGCGCAGAGGCACTATCTCGCTTTCCCCAGAGGAGATGGCCGCGATAACGGCGCTACATAGGCCGGACGGCCGCGTGTTTTCCCCCTCGTGGGCGCCGGATTGGGACGAGTGAACGAGAGCAAGATGGAGGTGAGAATGACGGAGATCGTGTACCTCAATGGTCAATTCATGCCTGCGGCAGAGGCGAAAGTATCGATCTTCGACCGCGGGCTTACCTTCGGAGATAGCATCTATGATTGCTGCCCCGTGGTTGCGGGCCGTCTCATCAACTGGCCTCTCAACCGTGCGCGCATCCACCGCTCGCTAAAGGAGATCAGCATTTACGTGCAGGATAGCTTCTGGACTGAACTCGACGAGCGCGTTGATGAGCTAATAAAGCTCAACGATCTAGGTGAGGGCTACGTTTACATTCAAGTGACGCGCGGCGTGGGCGAGCGTGTCTTCACCTACAACCAAGATATGACTCCGACCGTCATCCTAAGCATCAGCAGGACCAGCATCATTAAGCGAGGTGAGGCTTATCGAGGAATAGCCGTGTGCTCCGTCGAAGACCTCAGGTGGGGGCGGCGCGATATCAAGTCTACACAACTACTCTATCCGGTAATGGCCAAGATGGAGGCGAAGTCAAAGCAATGCCAAGAAGCTTGGCTCGTCTCTGGAGGAATGGTGACGGAGGGCGGCTCAACTAACGCTTACATAGTTGAGCGCGATGGCACCATCGTTACCCGACCAATCTCACGTGAAATTCTAGGTGGCTGCACTCGAGATGCGCTGCTTTCACTCTGCAGATTACGGGGCCTCAATGTCGACGAGCGAGCCTTCCGCCTCGAAGAGGCGCTCGCTGCTCGCGAGGCATTCATAACAAGTGCAATCCACTTTGTTACACCGGTCACCATGATCGACGGGCACAAGGTCGGAGACGGGACAATCGGCCCGCTCACGGCAGAACTGCACGACGCATTCCTGCAATCAGTGGGTATCTGAGAAGTTCTAACAACAGGCGTGGAGCGCGTCCAAAGGACAGCGGGCCACAAAAAGGAGAGCTTTTCGATGCGCTTGTTCGCTGCCTCGATTGCCACTGAAACAAATCCATTGTCACCTCTGCCGACCAGCCTCGACTCTTTCAAGGAGTGTGTCTTCCTCCGACCCGGCGAACATCCCGAGGAGCCGCTTTTTGGTACCGATCCGCTCTGGGTGGCGCGCCGCAGGGCGGCTTCCGAGGGCTTCACGCTTGTCGAAGGAAGTTGCTTCGCCGCGACGCCCGCCGGCACGACCAATCGCCGCGACTATGAGTTTATGAGAGATGAAATTCTGGCCCAGCTTGAGGCGGCGCTGCCTGTCCATGGCGTACTTCTTGGGCTTCATGGCGCCATGGTGGCGCACGGCTATGACGACGTCGAAGGCGACATACTGGAGCGGGTGCGCGCGCTCGTCGGCCCGAATTGCGTCATCGGAGTCGAGCTTGATCCGCATTGCCATCTCACGGTGAAACGCGTGACCCTTGCTGACGTTATCGTTCTCTACAAGGAATACCCCCACACCGATACGGTCGAAAGAGCTGAAGAGCTGGTTAGCCTCGTGCTCAAGACACTTCGCGGACAGGTCAAGCCGGTCATGTCGCTCTATGATTGTCGGCAAATCCAGCTTTACCTCACCACATTGCCGCTGATGCGAGGCTTCGTCGATCGGATTAAGGCGATGGAAGGCAAAGACGGGGTGCTCTCGATTTCCGTCTGCCATTGCTTCCCCTGGGCGGACGTGCCCGAGCTGTCAGGCCGCGTCCTTGTCGTCATGGACAAGAATAAAGCAAAGGGTGACGCTCTCGCCACCACGCTCGGAGAGGAGTTCGTCTCTATGCGTGCTGGCATCGAATCACAATACGAGTACCTTTCCGTGGATGACGCTATCGACGCTGCCATTGGTTTTGACGGCGGGCCGGTGGTTCTCGCAGACACAGCCGATGCCGCTGGCGCAGGCGCGCCCTCCGACAACACAGTGATTCTTCGCCGGCTCATTGAGCGCCGGGTCGAGAACGCAGGCTTGGCGGCAATTTGGGACCCCATTGCGGTACGGCTCTGCTTTGAGGCGGGAGAGGGAAGCGAACTGTCCCTGAGAATTGGCGGCAAGACGGGACCCATGTCAGGAGCGCCAGTCGACATGACTGCAAGCGTGATTGGCCTCAAGCGCGATAACCCGCAGTACTACGGTTCAAGAAGAGGCACGCTTGGCGACTGTGCCGCAGTGCGGATGGACGGACTCGACGTTGTACTCGTGAGCAAGCGGGCAAGCACGGTGACCCCAGAACTCTTCCGTAGCGTCGGCATCGATCCGCTCGCGAAGAAGATGCTGATCTCCAAGAGCGCGAGGCCTCTCATGATCGCCGATCGTTCAATCGCCAGGAAGATGATCTACGTCGATAGTGGCGGGCTTCAGAGCGTCGACTACCGCAAAATTCCTTACAAACGCGTCAACCGTCCGATCTGGCCACTGGACGAAATGACCAGCCCCCGCCTGATTTTTTAGAACCAGACCTCTCACGAATATTGGGCGCCGAATGAATTTGCACTGTGACACGAGATAGTTGACGCGCGCCGGTCCGACCAAGGACATAGTTAATGGAGGAGAAACGACCAATGGGTTCCATGATCAATCGTAGAAGTCTCATGCTGGCGACCTCGTCGGCTGCTGCGGTCGGAGTGCTGAGATCCGTCCCAAGCCGAGCGGCCACACGCGAATTACGGGTCATTGTAGGCGGTGGCGATTTCGCCAAGGCTTTCATCGAAGCCTACGTCAAGCCCTTTGAGGTCGAGACGGGAGTCAAGGTCACTCCAATTCCACAAAATATCACTGATGCGCAGCTCGCGATGATGGTGTCCACGAAGAGCGTTTCCGTCGACGTCGGGATCGTGGGCGACGTGGATACCCTGGCGCGAAAGGGCTACATCGAGAAGATTGATTACTCGATCTACAACAAGGATGATCTCGAAGGTCTCATCGAGGGTTGCAAACATCCGTTTGCCATAGCTCCCTATATCGTTTCGTTGAACATGGTCTACAACACGACAAAGTTTCCGGCAGGCGCGCCACGTCCTGCGACTTGGGCCGATTTCTGGGACCTCGCGAAATTTCCTGGCTCACGCTCTTTAGCATCGATGCCTTGGGGCTGTTGGGAGGAAGCTCTGTTGGCGGATGGCGTGCCGGTAGATAAGCTTTATCCCATAGACATCGACCGTGCCCTTGCCAGCCTGGACAAGATCAAGGCGCATGTCCGCAAATGGTGGGGGAACGGATCCGAGATCTTGCAGATCATGCGTGACGGTGTTGCGGACGTCTCGCAGTGCTTTGACGGTCGAGCGGTTTTCCTGATTGACCAAGGCGCTCCGATCGAAATCAACAGAAATCAAGCCAAGATGTATTGGGACAATCTGGCTATTCCGAAGGGCAGTCCTAATTTTGAAAACGCGCAGAGATTTGTCGAACTTACGTCTCGGTCGGACCGTCAGGCCGCCTTCGCCCAGATATATCCACAGGCTCCGAGCAACCGCAACGCTTACAAACATCTGCCCGAGAAGATCGGCCGTAAGCTTTGTACCTATCCTGAATACAAGGATGCAGGCTATTTTCGGAACATCAAATGGCTTTCCGAAGCCGCATCGGATGGCCTGACCAATCAGGAGCGGCTCGTCCAGCGCTGGAACCAGTGGATTCTTAAGTAAGCCGATCAAGCGCCGGCACCTGTACCAATGCCGCGATGCAATCGTCGCCGCTGCCGCTGTCATGCTCTTAGCGAACGGTCATGGAGAACAACTTGATACCCGCGCAGATCGAGTTTTGCAGCCTCACCAAAATGTATGGGCCTGTTGTCGCCGTCAAGGATCTCTCTTTGACGGTTCAGCGCGGCGAATTTTTGACGATACTTGGCCCCAGCGGCTCCGGCAAAACGACCACACTGATGTTGCTCGCCGGGTTTGAAGCGCCCACTCAAGGCGACATCTTGATTGGCGGAAAATCCGTGAGCGCAGTCCCGTCCTACCGGCGAGATCAGGGCATCGTATTTCAGAGCTACGCACTTTTTCCGCATCTCACGGTGCGCCGAAATCTCGAGTTTCCGCTCGAGATGCGCGGTGTCAAGGCCGACGAGAGGGCAGCGAAAGTCGGTCGCATACTCGAGCGCGTGCATCTTTCGGATATGAGTGGCCGCTTGCCTTCGCAGCTGAGTGGCGGCCAGCAACAACGAGTGGCGCTTGCACGCGCGCTAATTGCCGAGCCGCCAATCCTTCTGCTCGACGAGCCCCTGGGCGCGCTCGATCGAAACCTGCGCGAGCAAATGCAGGGCGAAATCAAGAGCCTGCACAAGGAGTTCGGCATCACAACCGTCTGCGTGACGCACGATCAGGATGAGGCGCTCACATTATCCGATCGCATCGTCGTGATGCGAGCCGGAAGGATAGAGCAGACTGATACGCCGGAGGCTCTCTACGACAGGCCGGCAACGCGCTTCGTAGCAAAATTCCTAGGCGAAGCGAATATACTAGGGAGCGCCGATATCAAGGTCGAATCGGATACCCCGCAACCGGCCGGCAGGCTGGCGATGATTCGCCCGGAGCGGATCTGCGTCGCTTCTCCCGAGTCAAAACGCCCCGACTCGCATCAGCGGCAGTTCGTCATTGGTAAGATCGAGGAGATGATCTATTCTGGACCGTTGCGCAAATATCATGTGCGCGTCGGGGATAGCGGCCTCGTGGTGCGTGAGCATGTGGCCTCCGGGCGGCAGATATTCCAACCGGGCGACGCGGTTCGACTCGATTGGCTGCGGTCCGACGTACGCTTTGTTACGGCCTGAGGCGCTGAGAGGTCGCAAACATGGAAACCCTTCAGAAGCTTAGCCGACTGCCTATCGGCCTTGTGGTGCCCGCGCTTGCCATCCTGCTCGTCGTCTTCGGCGTCCCCATGGTTTTGCTCTTCCTGACGAGCCTCAATGCGCCGGCCCTATCCATTGCCAATTATCACACCTTTCTTAGTCAACCCGCGAACATTCGGGTGCTCTTTCAGACCGTCCAAGTGAGCGTGGTGGCGACAGCGATTTGCCTGATCATCGGCTATCCAACAGCTTACCTTATCGCCGCGAGTTCCAAGCGCGTCCGAACAGTACTCATCGTACTTATCTTCATCCCGTGGTTGACCAGCGGGTTAGTGCGCACCTACGCCTGGACAGTAATTCTCGGAGATCGCGGCCTAATCAACAATCTGCTGCTCAAGAGCGGGTTTATCTCCAGTCCGCTGGAACTCATCTACAATCGGATGGCAGTTTATATCGGAATCGTGCACGTCATGCTGCCGGTTATGATATTGCCGCTGCTCAGCGTCATGATGGGCATTGACAAGTCGCTGATGGCCGCTGCTCGCAGCATGGGAGCTCGGCCATTTGCTGCTTTCTGGCGTGTGTTCTTTCCGCTCAGTCTGCCGGGCGTGCGCAGCGGAGTTTTGCTCGTCTTTGTCGTCTGTCTTGGCTTCTACATCACGCCAGCCGCTCTCGGCGGGTTGCGTGATGCCATGCTGTCAAATTTCATCGCGTCCCAGATGGCGACGTCGATCGACCTCGCCCCTATCGCCGCATCGGCCTTTGTTCTCCTAGGCATCGCCGCTGTCGCGCTTTCGGTCTTTGGACTCGATCTTACCACCCAACACGGCCTCGTTGCGCAACAAGAACAAAAATCCTGGCGCAACCGGCTCCTGCCGTTCGAGAGGGTGACAGGCCATCTCAATGAAGTAGCTGCTCCTTTCAAGGCCAAGCGATGGATGGTCCAGCTATACCAAGCCGCAGGTAAAGGCCTCTGGTCGAAGGTGGTCGGCACTGTGTTTATCGTAGCCGTCATGATCTTTCTCCAGTTTCCGGGCCTGATTGTCGTCATGATGTCGTTCAGCGCCGGGGCGTTGTTGGAATTCCCGCCGTCGGGGCTTTCGTTGCAGTGGTACCGTTCCTTCTTCGGTGACCCGACCTGGACCGATGCGTTCTGGACGAGCATTGAGGTGGGCGCCTTGGTTGCCATTCTGTCGACCATTGTCGGCACGCTCGCAGCCTTCGGTCTTAGCCGTACCTCTCCGCGGTTGCGCTCGTTCCTGACCATGGCAGTCCTGACGCCGATTACGTTTCCGCTGATTGTGGTCGGCGTGGCGATTTATCTCGGGCTGGTTGAACTCGGATTGGTCGGCACAACAACCGGGTTGGTGTTGGCACATAGCGTAGGCTCGATGTGCTATGTCGTGATCATTGTCTCGGCCAGTCTGTCGAATTTCGACCGGAGGCTGGAGCAAGCGGCAATGAGCATGCGAGCCGGCCCCCTGCAGACATTCCTGAAGATCACTGTACCCTTGATCCGTCCCGGTATCATAGGCGGAGCTGTGTTCGCGTTCATCCATTCCTTCGACGAGGTCGTCATTACGTCGCTGGTCAGCGGGTATTCAGTTCGTACGCTTCCGCTGAAGATGTGGGAGAACATAAGCAACCAGATCGACCCGACGATCGCCGCAGTAGGGTCGCTGCTGACGCTGCTGCCCGTGCTCTGGCTCATTGCGCTCTATATCACGTGGTGGAAATCGAGATCGTTGGCCCAGAACGTCGGCCCGGAGTCGGTGGGCTAGTGGCCTCTTTTGCCATGCTGCGATCTCGTTTCGGAGCCTTTTGGGATCGTCGATGCGGCGGCCGAGACACTGGCGCTGTAGCACGCTGATCTCGCACTCGA
>NZ_JADPKX010000063.1:0-16227 GCF_023074155.1 Bradyrhizobium sp. 134
CGCGGCGCTTCGACGTCCAGCTCGCGCTGCCGCTGCAGGGCGCCGCGTGATGTTCAAGGAAGGAAAGCCGGGCGGCGCCGGCCCGCCCCCGCAAAGCGAAAGCGACCACTTCATCCGCTGCACGATCTGCGGCAAGATGCTGGACATGCGCGACCTCGGCCAGGTGCTCGATCATCTGCACGGGCAGGAGATCGAGGAAGAGCCGGCGACGCATTGACGGAGGATCAGACGTGGCATGTTCCCGCTGCGACGGCGCCCACTGGGTTTGCGAGAACCATGACGATCGCCCGTGGGACGGGCCGAAGGCATGCGGCTGTGGCGGCGCCGGCGCACCTTGCCCCGTCTGCAACGATGCCGGCCCGGACCAGCTGCCACGAAGGGTTTTGAAACCAGCTTCACCAGCATCGAGGCCATGCGCCCGCTGATAAAGAACCCCGACGGAAGGCCACGCCGCAGACCGCAAAAATAGCCCGAAGACCAAAAGCTGCGGCGCAACCCTAATCTGTTGGCCATGCCTACCGCGTTCGAGTTCTGCCTGCCTACGCTTGTCAAAGCCGTCCCTGCCGGCCCCGACTGGATTCACGAAATTAAATACGACGGCTATCGCCTGCGCGTCGAGCGTAACGGCAAGAGCGTGCGGCTGATGACCAAGAACGGCCACAACTGGACCGATCGCTTCCCTTGAATCGTCCAGTCGGCGCTGAAGAACCGCGAGCAGCAATTCGTGATCGACGGCGAGGCCGTGGTGCTCGGCGTCAACCGGCGTGTCCGACTTCAACGCGCTGCACTCGCGCCGACATGACGACGACGTGCAGCTCTACGCCTTCGACGTGCTCGCGCTCGCCGGCGAAGATCTACGCCATCTGCCGCTCTCGATGCGAAAGGCCAATCTGGCGCGGCTGCTGCGCGGGCGACCCGGCGGCATGTTCGTGGCGCCTTCGAGGCAGCGGACATTTGCCCGGACCTGTTCGGCGCCGCCTGCTGCATCGTAATTCTAATCTCCCGAAAAAAAGAAAGACCGGCTCAAAGAGCCGGCCCTTGTTGTTTTCAGTGATGCTGCTCAGTACCGGCCAATGCTCGGGCCGCCGAACTTGTAGTTCACGCGAACCGTGACGAGATCGACGTCCTGACGGATGCGATCCGCACCGAATGCTAGTCCGCCCGGACCCGCGAATGCGAGGGTACGATCCTGCATGAACAAATGATCGTATTCGACACCAGCCGACCAGCCGGGGGCAAAGCCGTATTCCAGGCCCACCCCGACGGTACCGCCCCAACGGGTGTCATCGCCGGTGGTGGCAAGCACAGCGCCAGTCGCAGTCGAATAGATCCGGTTGCGATTATCGGTCACGGCAGCACCGCCCTTGACGTAGAACAGGACGTTGTTGGTGGCCCAGCCGAGCTGACCCGTGAACAGACCGAACGCATTGATCCGTGAATCGTTGCGGAAGCCCGGTCCGAACAGGGTGCTCAGGTTGCTGCCTCGCAAGTCGGCCCAGTCGCCTTGCGCTTCGAGGCCGAACACCCAGGTCCCAGTCTGCCAGCGATAACCAACCTGACCACCCGCAACCCCGCCAGTCGCATCGTGGGAGCCTTCCGGGCCCACCAGGAATGGCGCAACCGAATCCCAGCTGTTTCGGCTTGACCCCCAACCGCCGTTGGCGCCGATGTAGAAGCCGCTCCAGTCATAAATCGCGGCGACCATCGGAGGCGCCTTGGTGTAGGGACGCGCTGCCATATCCGCCGCACTGGCCGGAGCCGATAGGCCGAGAGTCAGTGTTCCGGCCGCAACCACAATAAATTTCTTCATTCGAGTCTCCCCAGAGATAATCAGTTTCAAGAGTCGCTAGTTCGCCCACCTGCCTCTCAATAGTACTCGCTCGTAGGTGCTTTGCTGTAGCTGGCTTGCCACACTCGCAATCGAAGGCAGGCCGGAACTCTTTATAACAGTTAAGCAATTGGGAACTTTACGCACGACGGAGTTCACATTGTTAGCCAGCGTTGTTCGGCCGGCTGCTGCCGGAGTCGGGATACAGCCCTGTAGTTACTCCTTCTAGAAAAAGCCCGCCGGCCTTGTCAGCCAGCGGGTTCTCTATGTCTTGTGTGTCTTGGTCCTCGTCACCAATCCGCGATGGCTAATCGTGTTGCGCTAACTTGGTAGCCATGGCGGCGCGTCGCCTCGTCCTAGTTGAACGGATCCTGGATCGATGGCGCCGACTGCCTGATGCGGCGCACGCTCACCGGCGTGCCGTCCGAGACGAACAGCAGCTCGTATCGGCGGCCCTCACTGTCGGTGGCCGAGCAGGTGATATCAGTCACCCTCCTCGCAGCAAAATTTCCGGTCTGGCGGCAGGTACCGGTTGATGACAGCTCGGCCGGCATCGGCAGTCCGTCAACTTTGGGCCGATCCTTGGAATTGAGCAGCATGCGATCAATCGGCAGCTGGTAGGAATTGTCGTCGGCCCGTTTGCCGTTCTCGCCGGAGAACGACACCACGTGGCTCTCATCGTCGGGATCGTCGACGGCTACCGCAAAATTCACCCGCCCTTTGTAGCCATGGGCGTAAGCCACCGTCTTGCATCCGAAACTGCGCCCGTCGACCTTCAGCGTCTTGCAGTGCCCGGACATCAGCGCCAGCAGATCGATAAAAGCGTTCGGTCCGGCACCGAACGACGAGCTCAAGGATTTTTCCTTCTGAGGAGATTGAGCAAAGCACGGCGCAAGGTAAGCTAGAAAAACAAGTGCTGCGGCGGTCGAATATTTGGACATTTGGTCACTTACGAGAGCATCCATGTATCTCATTGCGCAACAGGCACCACATCAGCATGGAAAGCGCAACTTACACGAAATGGGCCGGGCCAGTATCCGCCCCAGTCCTGCTGAATGGTTGGCTGATGGCCACATGACCTGCAGCATCCAATGCCTGAACGGCCGCTGTGATCGCAGGGTCGACGTGCGGCTCGATACACTCCCGCAGGATCAGCCCTGGTCGCGCGTCGGTTTGCGCCTGGTCAGCTCGGCATGTGGCGCCGCAGGATCTGTGCATATCGTCCCGAACTGGCATGACAGTCGCGGGCAAGTCAGGCCAAGCATGGGGTCGAGGTTTTGATTCCAGCGATGAAGCACGTCACCGAACGCCCTTTTGCCAATCCGGAAGCTGCCGCCCGCCAGCTCCTTCAGCTCGCTTCGGGCATCGAGGCGGTACAGGACGGCCGAATCCACATCGAGAAGATCAACTACCCCTTCCTCTACACGCTCAAGGCAAGCGGCGCGGAGTTCGGCGCTGGCATCAAGTGCGCTGTCGAAAAGGGCTGGCTCGAGCTGCACGAGAGCGGGACCTACGTGCGGCTGTTGACGCCGGGCCATGATCTGCTGGCGCTCCCGTAGGAACCTAGCCGCGTTGCCCGGCTTGCTGTCTCGCTGGCTCGCCCAAGCTGGCGGAGCGGCCCCGGCCTAACCTATCCCAGGACCCTCCAGCCGGGGCCGTCTCTCCGCCATTAGGCTTAGATGAAGAGGCCGCCCACTGAGGCGGTCGCCGATAGGACAATGTCCCTGCTAGAGAATCATCGCTTCGTGAGGCATATCTAGGGCATGCAGGTGCAGTGTCCGAAATGTCGGGTGATAGCTGCTGTGGGGACCACCAAGTGGTTCTTCGATGGTGGCACATGTCCAGAACTCGATGGATCAGCCGCTGGCGATGCCGGGGACTATCAACAGTGCAACGTTCTCGCCAAGGCGGTGGCGGAAACATTGGCGGCCCACGGGCTTCTAAAACGCTAGTAGCGGCCGGCCAGCGTGAACCGGCGGGGCTGCCCGCCCACCCTTCGGCACGAAGCCATTTCGCACCCCGGCGAAATCTTCTTGAAACATAGCAGGTCGAAGCTGATCGCATCAAATACGGGGATGCCACATGCTAGTTCTGATCAACCTGATTTGGCGCCGGCTTGCCTATACAATGCTGATCGGTATGCGCTCTAAGCTCGTCCGGCAGTAAGGACCAGGCGGCTGTCCGTTAGGAGGCCACCACGATGCCCAAAGAGATCGCCATAGCGCTCTGGTCCTTGGCAGTTGCGTGCGTAGTCGCGTTCAGTATGGCGGCGCTAGTTGCGACCCATTAGATCGCAGAACCGCCAGCGTGAAAGAGTCCGCCCACTGAGGCGGCCTTACTGGAGCTTGCGGCGGAGCTTGTCCTGTAGCTCTCGCTGGTCGTCGGGGTGTTCCTTGACGACCTTCCGGGCCTCGTCAGTCCGGGCCTCGTCCTCAGCTTCGCGTTCCTGATCGCGCTTCTTTGCCATCGCCAAACTTTAACGCGGGCAACTGCTATTTGGATCAACTGAAGGGGCTAGCGTTGTTTCCACGCTGCGCGCGGCTAATTCTCGGTCCAGATCCTTCAAGCGCCCGAGCAGATTTTCCACGATCTCCATGCAATCGGAATGCCCCAATGATTGCACACCGCGCGCCGCTAGCTCTTGCTTCAACAGTGCCGCTACAAGGGCTTGGATACTCAAAAATCCCTCTGTCAGGAGATACCTCCAACACGGTACGGTCCAACGCGGAATTGCGTTTCGCGGTAACGAAAAGCCGCAGTGCGGTTCCAGCCCCACTGCGGCATTCCCGGACAATCAGAAATTGGTGAGTACTCAAATCTCGCCGGTGTTCCGACAGTAGAACACCCCGTTCCGAAAATGGACTCCGGACAACTGCCGGAATCCGCCGTTCGCATGAATGAAACGGGGCAGCGAACATGGCACGCCTCGGTCTCCAGCCCCCAATGCTTTTGGCTGCCGATTCAATTGCGGATCAGAGCGCCGGAGCATGCAGTGAAGGTCGCAGGAGTGCAACGAGGCGTCTCCTGCGACCAACGCCGCGACGTTCCGCACGATCGGCGCGGCGTTGCAGCTGCTAACAACCCGGTCCGCCAGCGAAAGAGGCCGCCAACTAAGGCGGCGTTATCCTTTCATTTCGGCGCTTTCTTTCGGCAGTTCGCTGCGGAGCAGTATTTGGCATCCTTTGCTCGTTCGGTACCCATCTTTGAGCAGGTCCCATCTGGACACCTGACGGTACTACCCGACGCGCCCATTTTTCCTTGGGCATTCGCCTCACCAGCGTTGAACAAGAATGGCAATACCCCGAGGGCCGCAATAGCTACGATCTTGAGCATTTTAACTCCCAATCGTCGTCACGAAAGACCTGAGCCTATTCGAGTGTTTCAAGTTAGGCCACTTCGAACTTTAAGCTAGGCGACAGGGCTCGCAAACAGGCAAGCACCCGGTGGCGCGGGGGTAGGAACAGAAGAAAGGCCCGCCACCGTGAACCGCCAGCCCTCCTCGACTCCGATGTGCGCGGTGGCCTACCTCATTTTCCTTGAGCTGATGCCGATGAAGTAGATCGGCTTCTTGGCTTCGTCCGTCACCTCTATCGACCACTGTTCGCCATGTCGAAGCTTCTCGTTGATGTCCTTGAACATGTCAGCCGCAAACCTGCCCGCTTCGCGCCAAGCCGCGTCGTCGTCAGATAGCACCCGGCCTTGCTCGTCAATACGGGGAGGATTGGCATGTGCGCGAAAGAAGTATCTGGGCATCCTAATGGAATGATCAGGAGTACTCCTCGATCCGGCCGCTGATCGACTGGCTCGACTACAACGGCTACACCGTCGTCGCCAAGGGGACCAAGGAGTTCATCGACGCCTCCGGCCGCCGTAAGGTCAAGGGCAATATGGACATCGAGCTCGCCGTGAAGCCATGGAGCTCGCCGAGCACATCGACCAGATGGTGCTGTTCTCGGGTGACGGCGAGTTCCCTCCCTGGTCGAGGCCGTTCAGCGCCGCGGCGTGCGGGTCACCGTGATTTCCACGTCGCCAGCCAGCCGCCGATGATCGCCGACGAGCTGCGCCGCCAGGCCGACGTCTTCACCGACCTTGTCGAGCTGCAGGCCAAGCTCGGCCGCGACCCGTCCGAATGCCCCGCCCTGCGTGATCGCGAAGCGCGTGGACACTTGCCAAAATTCTTGCAAGAGCCGAAAGGGAACGACCCTCAGGACTGAAGTCCGTCGGCTCAGTCTGGCGTGCGCCGGCTGGCGTTGCATTAGATTGAGCCCCGCAGCGAGCGAGCGCGCAGACCGCTCCGGCGCAGGAGTCTTGGGAACCGGTGCCTGCGGTAGCCGCTGACCCTCTCAGGCATCTTGGGGTACCCGCACGCTTAGCGCTTGTTCTCCTGAGGCATAAGGATAAGATTATTTCGTTATAACAAGTCATTTTCCGAAGGTTTTTTCAAGATGAGCTTAGACGCGATGATTCCGCGTGAAACCGATCTGGATTTCACCCTGCCCGGGAAGCTGCTGGCCCTCGCCATTTTGCTCGGGTCGAACGGATCAGCCTTGGCGCTCACCAAAGAGGCGGCGATCGAGAATTGCCGGATGACCATCGGCAAGCCGATCGTGCAGGCCTGCATGCGCGCCGGAGGCGGGGCTGCTGGCGGCGCCAATCTCGAAGCCTGCCGCGCCAAGGCGACCCCTCAGGTAAGGGCCTGCGTAATGGCCGCTCTCAATGCCGCGAACGGCCGTGCGAACGTTGCGGTCGAGCTTCCCAAAGAAGTGGCGCCTAAGTTGGATCCCGCGGCTGCTTTGCCGAAGGGCTTTGTCGCACCGCCGCGCAGCGTCGCCGACATCTCGGCAGTCCTCGACGGCGAAAAGCCCGACGAGAAGATGCTTGGAGAGCTGAGGTCGGATGCCGACGCCGCGCCCACGGGGAAGGAATCGCGCCAGGACCTCGCACAATTCTATTTCGATCGCGCCAATGCGCGCGCGCAGCTTGGCCGACTCGCCGAGTCCATCGCCGATGCGGACAAGGCCGCGGACTTGGGGCGCGGTCTCGTCAGCGCGAACATGCTTGGGCGGATAATGCAGCTCCAGTCGCTACAGCACTCCCTTGCGGGCGATCCGAAGCGTTCGCTTGGGATTATGCAAAGGCTTTTGCGTGAATCGGCCAGCATGCCGGGCGCCAAGGGTTTGCAGTTCAACACGAACCGTGGGATCGCATCCGTTCTCATTCAGATGGGCGACGTGGCGCAGGCCGAAGCGTATCTGCGCCGGAGCCTGACTGCGATTCAGGAAGCGCGCACCAGCGGTCATCCCAATTGGCGGTCCTCCTACGCCAGGTTTGGTCAGAGCTGGGAAAGTGAGTTGGAGATCTCTCGTGCCCAGATATTCGAGGCGCGCGGCCAGTTTGCCGAGGCCGAGGCCGCCTATCGCACCGCCGAGCTGCGCAAGCGGTCGAGCACGAAGGCGATTCTAGAGGCGGACAACCCGCCGGCGGAAACCATTCTGCTGCAAGCAATCGACGGCATGGTGTTGAATCAGGCCCGCATGAAAGCCAGGCAGGGAAGACTCGCCGAAGCCGAGGTCGACGCGCGCCGTGCGCTGTTGTCACGCCTGAAGGACACCGGAAAGTTCAATCCCGTGACCCCCCGCTTTGTGATAGGGCTGGCGAGCATCCTGGTCGATCAAGGTCGTTACGAAGAAGCCGAGAAGCTGGGCCGTGTCGCGCTGGAGATCAACAAGACGGTCGGTGTGCCCGAGGACTCGCAGGCGACCGTGCAATTGCTATCACAGCTCGCCGGCATTCTGACGCTTCAGCGTAAGGGCGCCGAAGCCAACCAGATGTTTGCCAAGATCGACAACGCGATCGCCAATTGGGAGCCGCAGCGCCGCCAGGCATTCGAGCTGAACCCGTCCCGCATCATGTCGCTCTACGGCGCCGGGCAATTGGACGCAGGCATTGCCGCCGCCGAGCAGTTGGTGAAGAAGCAGATTGGCCGCGTCGGCGAGAACCATTTCGATACCGCTTCGGCGCGCGGTACGCTGGGGGTCGGTTTGATGCGGGCGCGGCGCGATGCCGACGCGATCCGTGAATTCAAGGCAGCCATCCCGGTCCTGATGGCGAGTGCCAACGAAAATGCGGATGACGAGAACACGAGTATCGTGGCCGCGCGCAGCCAGCGGCTGCAGGCGATCGTCGAGAGCTATCTGCTGCTGCTCGGCCGTGCCGACGGTTCCGGCGGGATTGGCGAAGAGACCTTCGGTCTTGCCGATGCCGTCCGCGGCCGGTCGGTGCAGCAGGCACTTGCGGCGTCCAGTGCTCGTGCGGCGGCAAAGGATCCTGCGCTGGCCGAGCTCGTGCGCAAGGAGCAGGACCTAACCAAACAGGGGAACGCCCAATTGGGCACGCTCAACAATGTGCTCGCACTTTCCGCGACGGAGCGTGATGAAAAAAGCGTTCAGCAGATCCAGGCGTCGATCGCGGCCTTGCGCACGGAGCGGGACAAGGCACGCCAGGAGATCAAGCATAAGTTTCCAACCTACGCCGATCTCGTCTCGCCCAGGCCCCCAAGCGTCGCCGAGATCCGCGCGACGCTCGGCGACAACGAGGCGATGCTGTCCTTCTATTTTGGTCAGAGCGGCAGCTTCGTTTGGGCCGTGCCGAAGTCGGGACCGGTGGCATTCGCTGCCATCAAAGCGAAGATCGGGGACATTGAGACAAAGATTCGCAAGCTGCGCGAAGCCCTCGAGCCTCAGGCCGCAATGATCTCCGATATTCCGCCCTTTGACCTCCCGCTCGGCTACGAGCTGTACGAGCTGCTGCTCAAGCCGGTCGAGAGCGGGTGGAAGCCGGCCAAGAACCTCATTGTTGTGACCAACGGCGCACTGGGCCTATTGCCGCTGTCCTTACTGCCCACGGCGCCCGTGGCGGTGGCTTACGATGAGGATCCGCTGTTCACTGGCTACCGCAATGTTCCATGGCTGGCGCGAACCCATGCCGTGTCGACGGTCCCGTCGGCTGCGGCCCTGCGTACGCTGCGCCAGCTGCCCCCCGGCAAGCCCGGCCGCGGCGACTTCGTGGCGTTCGGCGATCCTTACTTCAACAGGGATCAGCAAACTGAGGCCGAAGACGCTGAAGCCAAGGTTCAAGTTGCCGACGCAAGCGGAAGTGTTATGCGCGGCGGGCCGCTGAAGCGGCGTAATAGTCCAAAACTCGATGGGGTCGATAGCGCCGAACTCGGTCTGCTGCCCCGGCTTCCCGACACCGCCGATGAATTGAGATCGATTGCGCTCGCCCTGCAGGCGGATCCCTCGAAAGTTTTGTTTCTCGGTAAGAGGGCGACTGAAAGCGCCGTCAAGACGATGAACCTGTCCGGCTTCAAAATTCTCGCCTTTGCCACGCACGGTCTCGTCCCCGGCGAGCTCAACGGATTGACGCAGCCTGCGCTGGCTTTATCGTCACCGACGGTGACGGGCGAAGGCGGTGACGGTCTCCTGACCATGGAGGAAATTCTGACCCTCAAACTCGATGCCGACTGGGTTATTCTCTCAGCCTGCAATACTGGTGCAGGTGCCGGCGCTGGAGCCGAGGCAGCGTCGGGACTTGGCCGCGCCTTTTTTTACGCCGGCACACGTGCGCTGCTGGTCACGAACTGGTCCGTGCATTCGCAATCGGCGCGGCAACTGGTTACCGACCTCTTCAAGCGGCAAGCGGACGATCCCAAGCTGTCGCGAAGCGAAGCGTTGCGCGAGGCCATGATGGCTCTTGTGGATGGCCCGGGCTACCTGAACGGTGACGGCAAAGCCGAGTTTACCTATGCGCATCCACTGTTCTGGGCACCGTACACGATCATTGGCGATGGTGGCGTGCGTTGATGGCTCGTGAGGGAGGGCAGGACTTCTAATGAAGAGCTATTTTCTTCTTGGGCTCGTTAGTGCTGGGCTCTCGTTTTCTGCACTATCGCAGGCGACACCATTGATTACAGACGAGGAAGCCAAGCTGCCGCCTCCGAAGGGAGCGGTAGCGGCGGACCGGCGCGGCATTATGCGCGGACCCAAAGTGGAGTTCGTCTCGCCCGGCGGCTCGGTCAGCTCACCCTTGCAACTGGTATTGAAGTTCGAGTCGTATGGTGGAGCAAAGATCGATCCGGAATCGGTCAAGGTGCTCTTTCTTCGTACCCCAAACGTCGATCTCACCGCGCGGATAAAGCCGTTTATCCAGCCCGATGGTATCAATATGCAGGATGCCGAATTGCCACCTGGCGAATACACTGTGAGGGTTGACATCAAAGACAGTGATGGTCGGCCGGGAACGACCATCTTCACTTTGAAGGTCGGACCAAAGTGAGCTGCCCTTACTGCCACTCTAAAATTGCGGATGGCGCGCTGGTTTGCGCGTCTTGTGGGCGCGACGTCGCCGTTCCCCCCACGCTGGTCGCGGAGCGGGACGATCTCCTACGCAAGCGGGAGCAGTTGCGTGATGAGTTGACCCTGGCAAGAGACGAGGTCGAGGCCATCATGCGACGCAGGAAGCCGCACTGACGATGGAATGTCCGTTCTGCGCCGAAACGATCAAGGATGAAGCCATCGCATGCAAGCATTGCTCGCGCGATCTGCGCGTCGTGCGGCCGACTCTGCTCGAGATCGATGAGATCGTTACAGACCTCGACAAGTTGCGGCGCGATCTTGACCGGGTCAACGTGCGGCTTGAGCGACACAGGAATCCGCTGCGCTATTTTGGAACGCATGCCGTTCTCTACGTCGTCATTCCATCGGTTCTCCTAATGGTCACCCATGTTCTGGTAACCATCACATTCAACCTTTCACCAATCCCCCTTAGAATTGCCTCGATCGTCTTCCCGCTGCTTTTCGGATTGATGGCCTATCCGCTGCACCGTGTTTCCGCGCTTGGAGCATTATTGTTAGCGTTCCTGGCAGCAAGCATCAGTATCCTGGCGATGCTGACCGTCACGGGATTCCACGATCGTGTTCCGATCTTGCCAACTGTATGGATCGAGTGGCGGGAGGTGTTTGAATATGGAGCGAGTATTTTGCTCGCCTTCGTTTCGGGCAACATGCTGGGCGTCGTGATCTTCCAAGTCCTGCCACGCGTGCTGAGCCGGGGAGGCAAGCCCAACGCCTTCGCCTTCAGGGTGGCCCGCCTGCTAGGGCAGCATGTCGGTGAGGAACAGCTGCGTCGCCGCGCTCGCTTGATCCAGGACCTTATGCAAACCGTCGGCCCGCTGGCTGGGGTCGCCGCGACGGCGGTCGGCTCCATCTACGCGGGGTTGAAAGGCATGCTTGGTTAGGCGCCGGCCTCGGCCATCAACGCTCGAAGGTTTTTCTCGGCATCCGGGCGTGGACGTCGCTTTGATATAGATCGGGATCGTCCCGAAGCCACCAAGATCAGAAGACATTTGTCCAGGAAACGTTCAAGTCCCTCGCCCCGAGCTCGTTGTCGAAGCGACAGCGTAATGGCTTGGCCTCATCTCCTCTTGCTGCGGAGTGCTTAGCGCCCTTGTTGGCCTCGGGATTATCATCGCAAATGGATTCCGCTCTGGTTGCTGGGCTCGGCTCTGCGCATCAGATCAAAGTAGATGTCTCGTTCGGAGAGCGCCGGATTCGTAGTGTGCAAGGTTGGGCTGATCTTTCGGGCCCAGCGGGATCATTCTAAGGCCGCATCACCAAGGCTAGAGTTCTCCAAGCGCAACCGCGGCGCTTGCGCGTAGAACCGTGCCTTTCTCATCTCTGACATCTATGGCCACCCTGTTCAAATCGCCAGAGCTTGCGGCGTCCAAAATCACCTGCCCTAATGATTTGATCGCCAGCCTCCTCGCGGCGGCAACGTCGGCTAGATCGATACCTTCATCGTCAAGAGCGATGCCTGCCGCATGATGGTGGTCGAAGAAATAGCGAGGCATGGAGATCCAACCGGCCCGCGGTTGTGACGTTCCAATTCGCCAACTAACCGCACGCTGCGGGTGGCGCGGCGCGGGCTTAGCGAGGCCGCTGCGCAGCTGGAGCCTGAGATAAAAGCTGTAGGAGCGGTTCAGATGGTGCGTGACACCGCGGTCAGGATAATTCGTGGGCATCGTCAGCCCTCGCACGGTTCCACTCGACCATGATCCTGGACCGAATAGTGGAGTGAGCGCGGCTTGGGTTTGAAATCCTGATCGCGGTAAAGACTGTCAGGATGGTTGCGGGATAGCTTGGTTTCACCGGGAAGATGGGCTTGGGTCATCCGGAGTGGAGCGATGTCCAGACGGAGGGCCGGACGCACCGGACAGGAACTGCCGACTTACCTCGGGATTGTGCCAGGGCGGTGCGTGAAAATCCATTCGTGATTGGGACAAGTCCCAGCTCACGCCGATCTATCTCGAAGACTTAGAAGTTGGTCGCCCCAGGAATGTTGGTCACCCGCGTAATGCGTATTGCTTGAATACGAGACAGGAACAAGGAATGGCTTACTCCGATCACGGAATCACCAGGACTGGCCGGGGCGAAGAACAACCGACGGATAAAAAACGCGCGCAGACTGTCGATCAGGTAAAGAGGTCCGAAAATTCGCCGTCGAAGGAAGCAACACGCACGGAAGTGCAGAACAGCCCTTCTCGCTCCGGCTCGTCACGCGAGGACTGAGTAGGTCTGAAGAATTGAGAACGGGAGATGTCTAGATGGTTCGTCATGAGAAGGGGCGCATAGTCGAAACCGCCACTGAGGCAAGACAAGCCGAGCCCGGGCGCAGCATATTCGCAGTCCTATTTGGAAGTCTGGGGCTGGCCATCGTACTGATGGGGGTCGTCTGGTTTATATTCTTCAGGACGTGATAGGCCGGCGAACGATAGCGTTGACAAAGCGATGGTGGCCCTGCACCTTCTGTCCCCACCCCTAGCGGCTTCTCCCGGGAGCGGTTTCGCGCGATCATCGTGCCATGTCCGCAGCCCGCATCATCAAGCCACCACCCATGTCTGGCGGCGACCGCAAATATTACGCCCGTGAGATCCACAAGGCTGAAGTTACCTTCGCCAATCTCGTTGAGCAGGCAGCCACGGCACATGCGGCCGCGGACGCAGCGCGCGCCACCGCCTTCGCTCTCGATTGTGCGGCTTGGAACACAGCCCTATTCATTGGGGAGCTCGATCACGCGTCGCCAACGATCAAGGCGGCCATTGCCGGAGGCTTTCCGCTCCTTGAGGTACGTTGCGAACACTGCAAGCACACCGAGATGATCGACCTCGCCCTGGTCGTGCAGCCGCGCGACCGGCAGGTCGCCCTCATGCGCAATTTTCTCTATTGCAGTCCCTGCCAGCAAAAGCTCGGTAGAAAACGAAGACCCGACCTGATCGGGCTGCGCCCAACGCCCGATCCGCAACCAGCCGCGCCAGGCCGGCGCAGCAAGAAAGCGTCCTGACGATGTGCAACCTCTACAGCATCACCACCAATCAGGCAGCGATCAGCGCGCTGTTTCGTCGTCAACCGCTATGTCGGCAACCTCGCCCCAATGCCTGGCGTCTTTCCGGATTACAAAGCGCCGATCGTTCGGAACGGCACCAACGGCCGCGAACTCGCCACCGCACGATGGGGCATGCCGTCATCGTCTAAGGCGCTCATGGATGCCACCAGGAAGCGCGCCGAAAAGCTGCAGGCCAAAGGCCAAACAGTCGACTTCAAGGAATTGCTCCGGATGGAGCCGGACGGCGGCACGACGAACATCCGCAACGTGAAGAGCAAACACTGGGCGCGATGGCTTGGCCCCGAGCATCGCTGCCTGGTGCCATTCAACTCGTTCAGCGAGTTTAACAAGGCCGAAGGTGGCGACGTCTGGTTTGCGCTCGACGAAACCCGCCCCCTCGCCTGCTTCGCCGGCATCTGGACTAACTGGACCTCGGTGCGAAAGGGTCAAGGAAGGTGAGACCACTAACGACCTCTTGTTGGACGGGGGCGAAGATCTGCTCGCGCGCTAGGAACCATTTCTGCGGGAACGATTCCGCCGCGAAGGACTCGAATCCACGTCTGTGTTGCGTGGAGTTGGTCAGTGGCGTTGCGTCGCGGAAAGCGGACGGAGATCGGGACCAAGGCGCCCTTCCCGGGTTTCATCGAGCCCGTCCTTGCCGAGCAGGCCGATCGCGTCCCTCGCGGCGAGCGCTGGATCCACGAGATCAAATATGACGGCTATCGTGGCCAGATCCACATCGTCGGAGAGGCGATCAAGGTCTTCACCCGGCGCGGCCACGACTGGACCTGGCGCTTCCGCAAGATCGGTATCGAGGCAAGCCGAGGGCAAGGTCCGGCATCCGTCCTTTAAAGGCCTGAGGGAGGACCTGTGATGGCGCGCCTGAACCCCGCCGAGCAGATCGAGCAGAGCTACGACCTCGCCATGATGGCGATTGCGGACTACCTGACGAAAGAGCGCGACGCGGCGACCACCATCGATAGGCTGACGCGCATCCTTGACCGCGACAGCTTGCGGGACGCCAGCACCGAGGTCCTGGTCGACGCACGGGTGCATCCGAGGCCGAGGTCGGACGCTCCGAAGGTTGACCAATGAACTGCGCGGCCTGCGAAGACACCGGTTGGGTATGCGAAGCCCACCCGGACCGCTCTTGGGATGGTCCGCACGCCTGCGGCTGCGGCGCAGCCGGCGACCCCTGCCCCCGCTGCAATGCTTCCTCGGAAGCCGACCGACCTCGACCGCCAGCGGGCTTTCGGTTCAGCTTCGGCTTACTGGCGGATTTGGCCGGATTCTTCCGGAAGAGGTAGGCGACGAGTCGCCGAGGTCACTTACGCCGGCAAGGGGTGGTTAGCGTCTAGCTTCGTCGCTATTCCGCGCGGCTAATTCCTGATCTAGCTCCTTCAGGCGCACGAGGAGGTTTTCAACGATCTCCATGCAATCGGATTGCCGCAATGATCGAACGCCGCGCGCCGCCAGCTCGCGCTCCAATATAGTCGCCATAATTATTTGGATGCTCACAAATCCCCATCGAAAACCTTGTTTCCTCAGGTGCGCTCATGGGAAAAGCCGCAGCGTGGTTCCAGCCTCACTGCGGCCATCCCGGTCAACTCGAAATTACGGGTACTTAAATAGCGCCGGTGTTCTCACAGTAGAACACTCCGTTCCGAAAATGGAGTCCGTACAACTACCGGTAGTCACTTGTCACTTTAGAGCGAACATGGCACGGCTGGCTTTCCAGCCCCCAATGCTCCCGGCAGCCCATCCAATTGCGGATGAGAGCGCCAGGAGTGCTACAGGCCCGCCAGTGTGAACCGGCGGGCCTTTTGCTGTCAGATGCTAGATCTTCTTGCTGGAGGTGGCGAGACACGCCCTGAGCTTTGGACGGCCTTAAGTGGATGTCCGCCGTTCGCTTTCAGCCCTGTTCGCAGCCCTCAGCCGCTCTTCGATGTATGCGGCGATTTGGCCGATCTCAGCCTGCAGGGCGGCTTCCGAAATGTCCTGCCCCTTGGCAGCCTCGACTAGCCGTCGCGTGAGTTCCGCTACGTCCTGCGACGCGCCGGCAGTCCGGTACTGCTCGGCAGCGTGGATGCTGTTCTCGGTCCAGAAGTCTATGAACTCGCGAACCTTGCTCACCGTATTCCCCAAGGCGGCCTCTAGGGCTCAGCGTTAACGACCGTGGGTGACCGGAGCAAGGCTGCGACGGCGCATAGCACCATTGGGAAACCTGCCCGAAGTAAAAAGCCCGCCCCAGCTTGCGCTAGAGCGGGCCTCAGCGGCGCAGTGAAACTGGGGCAACATCACGCCGCCGATGGGAATTTTTACCCCAAAACCCCAGCACCGACCACCCTGCGATTGGCGGCTAGGTTCATTCGTGCCCGCTCGCAACTGGCAAGGGCACGCTGGTTGGCGCTCGCTTGCAGCCGGACCGATCTGGCTGCGGTTGATGATTCGATTGCAGAGCAAGGCCACGCACCAACTCGGCCGGAAGCTATTCGAAGGCTGATGCCGCGGGCGCTCAAGATCAAGCCGAAAGCCTAGTTGCCCGCTCCATCGCTCACGATTTATGCTCGCGCGTTGGTTTCTGGGGATTAAGTCAACGTTCGGAGTAATCGATCATGCCGCGCGCTCCGGGATCCAGACAAATATGGTCCGCCGAGGACGAGGCGAAGCTTATGGCTTTCCGCTCGCAGGGGCTAATGTCATATTTCTTGGGCGTGATACCATTTGGAAATAGTTGAAGCTTAAAGCATCCGTCTCCTCGACGACCTGCGGTGGTTATCTATATAGAATGCGACCGCCCACTCCGCGTCAGGCGCCCGCGATACGTCGAGCTCAATCCGCGCTGCTTCACCGAAAGCGTGAACTGAATGTCACCTTCCTCTTCCGACAAGATCGCGCTCTTCATCGATGGAGCCAATCTCTACGCGACGGCGAAAACTCTGGGCTTCGACATCGATTAC
>NZ_JADPKX010000032.1:0-13873 GCF_023074155.1 Bradyrhizobium sp. 134
GTCCGGCCGTGCTGCGGCTCTGCCGGCACGCGAAGCTGGTAAGGGGCGGTCAAGACAAGGAGCACGCCATGTCTCGGAAGCTCAACGCAGCGATCGCCGTGATCGGTATCGATATCGGCAAACACTCGTCCCACGTGGTGGGTGATGATCACCGCGGTGACGTCGTGCTGCGGCAGAAGTGGTCACGCGGCCAGGTGGAAACGCGGCTCGCCAACCTACCGCCGTGCTTGATCGGTATGGAGGCATGCGTAGGCGCCCATCATGTGAGCCGCAAACTCCAAATGATCGGCCGCGACGCTCGCCTGATGCCGGCGAGATACGTGCGCCCGTATTCGAAGGGACAGAAGAATGACTTCCGGGATGCCGAAGCCATCGCCGAGGCCATCCAACGCCCAACTATGAAGTCCGTCGCGACCAAGACGGCCGATTAGCTCGACCTTCAGGCGCTGCACCGCGTCCGCGATCGATTGGTTGGTCAGCGTACCGGCGTCATCAATCAGATCCGTGCGTTCCTGCTAGAGCGGGGCATCACCGTACGCCAAGGCCTGCATTTCCTGCGGTCCGAGTTGCCGGGTATTCTCGCGACGCGCACCGATGCGCTCTGGCCTCGCATGTTACGCATCATCGAGGATCTGGCGGGCGACTGGCGCCGGCTGGATGCGCGTATCGAGGGGCTATCCAGCGAGATCGAAACAATCGCCCGTCAAGATAAGGCGTGCGAGCGGCTGATGACGGTGCCTGGCACGGGTCCGATCATCTCAAGCGCAATGGTGGCCGCGATCGGCACTGGAGACGTGTTGCCGCGACTTCGCCGCCTGGCTTGGAGTTCTGCCGAAGCAGGTATCGACCGGTGATCGCACGATGCTCGGCAAGATATCAAGGCGCGGCAATCGCTATCTACGTGCGCTATTCGTACGAGCCGCGTGGATGGTGCTGGTCAAGAGAAGGTGTTGGGAGCGCTATGACCTCAGCTGTTGGATCGAAGCCGCCAAGACACGATTGCACCACAACGTGCTGGCAGTTGCGCCCGCTAACAAGCTCGCCCGGATCGCCTGGGCGGTCTTCAACAAGGGACGCGCCTTCATGTGCGTCGAGACGGAGGAGACGGTGTCCCGACCTGCGTGATCCTCGCGCCGCGCGCGGCGCCGTCAAGGCGCAGCCCCTGGCAGCAGGACAGCAAAACGTCAGGACAACGCGACGGCCGGCCTTGACGGCCGCTTGAGCGGCACGTCTGCGCGTGCAGGCGGGGACGAAGGAACGACCGCCAGGCACGAATAAAGGAACAGCGCGAAGTGAGGAGCTATCGCTGACGTAACAACACCTTTACCCCGGCATGCGAACACAGGTGACCCAAATGGCCCGTACGAGGCCTGTCCGCTAACCGGTTCGCATTGCGCGCGCTGACATCCATGATGGTACATGGAGCACTGCGCTCCAAGCAGAGGCCGGATACATTGATGCAAGACCGCATCTACCCGATCGTCGAACTCTTCTTGCACCGCCGGCCGGACCATACATCGGGATTAATGCGGCGTGCCGGCGAAAGCACCTCATCTTAGGTCGGCTTCATTTTCGTCTTTCCATTTAGGTTGATTGTCAACGGCCCATTCCGCGGCCGTAAGGGGCTGCTCGGGCGGCACACGAGCGAGTAAGATCTCGGGCTTTCAGTTCATTGGCTCCTCTCCCGCGAGATTCATTAGTTGGGGGGGAACTTCTACTGCCGCAGCGACGCTGTCGAACAACGGAGTGATCGCCACAAGCCGACAATAATGCTCCAGTGGCACCAAGTCTTTCCACAACGCCTGCACTCAAGGATCGCCCCTCGCGGGCGGCGCGATGGATTAGCCGTATCTAGTGACGAACTCGGTCGCAGCCTAATGACCCCAACGTCGTTCTCAATACCGATTTGGGTGCTAAACGGCTTCGAGAGCTTCTGTAGACGCTCCAGAATGGCTCTCGCCTGCGGCGCAGGGGCGCGCCGCGGGACTCCCCGGCTGGCAAGCCTGTTGGAGCGATCGAGCTCGATTGGGAAAAGCCGCAATCCGACAAGCTGGTTTTGCTCAAATCGGCTGGCCGTGGCTATGCTCTCATAGAAGGCTGGATCTGAAAATCCGGGATCCGTTTCGTATCCTCTTGTGATCTCATTTGCTGTCACCTCAGCGTCTGTGTCGATTAGTGGGTTCTTATCGTAAACAGCATACATGTCAGCCCCACCGGCGTCCGGAGGTCGTCGATAATGAAATTTCCCAAGCCATAAAGGATCGACCGGCCCTTGTAGATTTCGATGCCTCGCAACTGATGCGGCCCATGCCCAACATATGCGTCCGCACCGGCGTCGATCAGCCCATGCGAAAGCGATTTTTCGTAATCAGGCGGCTCCTGACACCAATTCCCGGGCTGATGACCCTGATTCGTAACGATGCAGAAGTCGGAGAATTGCTTGCCCTGACGAACGTTTGGCACAATCTTGGCAAGATCGCGCGGATCGGCTTCGTAGCTGTAGCTGGCCGTGCTGCCCGCTTTGTATGTCACACCGGAGAGCACGACGCGGTTCGGATCCTCGCGGCTGGGCTCGAAGCCTGGCAACGCGTCGCGTATTCGTCCCAAGCTCTCGAGCATCTCCGGCAGAACAACGGTGGCTTTCGCCAAACGAAGTGTGTTTACTCCCGCTCTGCCTGGAGCCTCGCCGGCCGGATCTGCGGCGCGAGATAGCGGGGTGAACGATGAAGCGAATGACACCAACCCGACGCGCCCGCGTGGCGTCTCTAGAAACCGAGCGGCGCCTGCTTGCGCGAGACTCTCGCCCGCACCTGCATGCGCGATTCCGCTCTGATCGAGCGCCTCGCTCGTCTCGTGCATCCCTTCAACGCCCCAGTCAAGGGCATGGTTGTTCGCACGACCCAGGATATTGAATCCCATCGCCTTCAAATCAGGGCCGAGCTCCGGCAGGCTCAGGTGATACGCACCGCCATACCTTGACAGCGGCGGCGAAGCTTGCTCCCTGATATTTCGTCAGCGGCCGTGTGACGATGAGGTCGCCGACTGCCACCATCGTGAACCCATCCGCGACATTCGTCTCAATCGAACCAGACGTATCGTAGCTGCCACCCTGCTGGACCGGATGACGACCGCTCTCATTCGAGTGTTTTGCCATACGCGTCTCCCAGTCCGGTGTGCTCAACTGCGCCGAGGATCACCGAGCCCTCAGGCCATCCCAATCGAGTCAAAGTGCATGCCAAACCTAGACGGTTAACCGTAGCTGGCGTCTGCTGTCTTGGGAGGTCGTGCGAAGAGCACATTCACATCATACCTCAGCCAGCAGGCTCCTCCACGTCGCGCGCGCACAGCGGGTTCGCTCAATCCGAGCGGCCTGACCTCAATCCTCGCCGAATCGCACATGCCCATGAGCGATCCGCTGGTTTTTGATATCGAGAAGCGACCAATGACTATCTGCTGATCGTATTGACGGCGCAATATCGCAGAGTTCGAAACAATTCTTCCCCTTATTCGTGTCCAGTGCAATCTTGCTCTGCGAGAGATCGTCAATCGCGCTGCAGTCAACGCTCTTCTGACGATACCGGCATTTTCGCGGAAACAAAACCAGCAGAGCAAAGCTGAAGCGCTGGCAAGTAGAAGGACGAGGGTTTTGGCTGCGGCCAGCGCTCGGGCGCACCGCAACAGGAGTTGATCACCTCACTTTGCTCGCACGCGCGCCACGTTGGCGACGCGCAGCGCTGGCCTCATCCAGCCGATCCATTAGGAGGCCAGCAAGAATGTCCAGTTGACTTTGGAACAGGTCTTCGCGGCTCGCAACGGTCTCCAGGAACATGCCTCGCATTGCTGAAAGGATGAAAGGAAGAAGAGCAAGCAGTGTGCTCTTCGTGCGATCCGACAGGAAGGAATTGCTGCAAATGACAGCATTCATCCGATCGCGCGACCGCCATCGATGATCCGCAAATCGGTTACATAAACTCTTGTCGCTGCGCCAGCCGATATTGATCTCCCACACTGCCCGATAAGCCCCCGCACCATAGAACGCCCAGAGCGACTCAACTGTTGCTGCAGCGAGACCGGCGTCAGCGAACTGCTCCTCTCTAAGATCACTGAACAACGCAATCACATGCGTAGTGACGTCGTCCAGCACGGACATAAACAGGTCTTCCTTGGTTGCAAAATGGTGATGTAGCGCGCCGGTAGAGAGGTCTGCTTGCTCCGCTATGGCAACACTCGTGGCGCGCGCGTATCCTTGTTCACTTAGCACGGTTGTGGCGGCCGCCACCAAAGCAGCCCTGGCGGCGGCACTGCGATCCGCCTGTGAACGTCGCGGATGTTGCACTGTCTTGGTCATCACCCACTAATATCTCTTGCTTGCTCGGCCGTGCTCGTCGCGAGAGGTCGCGATTGGAATTTGGCGCTGGACGAACCTCCTTGCGCGCAACGATGCTAGAAGCCATCTACTTTCAAAGCTCATGCCAACTTGAGAGCTTGAGATGTAGAAGCTATTCGTCAACGAGGCTGTCGGAGGCCTGACACCGCGTCGCAAATTTGACATCGGCATTAGAAACGCTTGATCTCGAAGTCGAAGTGATGTGTGAGCTTTCAGGAGGGTCTCTCTTCGCTCCTAACCGGGAGCTTTGGAGTCGGAGAATCGAAGGGACACCTAGAAATGCTAGCCCGAGAGGCCGATACAGGATGTAAAAGTGCGATCGAGCGGTCAAAGCAAGGGGGCGGCCGTGCGCCGGCCCAACACAACTGCGAAGTGGACGCCAGGTGATCAAGTGGCTTGGCGATCGTTTCTCACGGCTCCACTCGGAGCCAAGCTAACCCATCGGGTACGTGCACCGCCGCCATGGGGTATCACGACGAAAGCGCCACACCGGCAGCGAAACTGCAGCCGAGCTTGAGGTCTGGCCGGCGCTGGCAGCCGTCGTGCTCCTGAATTGAACCGGATATGCGCGACTTGGAGCCGGTGGACCGGAGGGCTGCTATGAGCGAATGCTCAGGCGAGATCATCCAAGTAGCATGAAAGGCTTGCGACCGAAGCGGCCGCTCTGGTGAGCTTAAAAGTCGCTGATGAGTGGTCAGCGATGCTGTCGGCCACTGTGGTAATACTCAGAACGAAGGCAAAAACCTCGAATTGACTGTGAAAAGCAGTTCATCGTTGGTCGGGACCATTTCGGTAGAATACCGCATCGCCACATCGGCATTCCTGCACCGTCAGATCAGTTGCATATCGATCAGCTCGGCAACGTCATCCGGACGATGAAAACGGCGATCTAGCATCTGCGCGTTCATCGTGTCGAGGCGCTGGACCAGTCCTTCTCCCTGCGCCGTGCAACCGCGCCACTTCGACGTTCGCGGCGATGCAAAATCGATGCGTCCTTACCCTTCCAAAAACCCCCTTTTGTCGGAGGAGCCAATCGAACGGCTAATGCTAGACGCCCGCAAAAGCGGGCCTGCGACTTATGACGAACTCGTCGACCGGTGCGTTGCCATGTTTTTGCTTGCGTGAGGCCGAGCGCTATTCATTCCGTCATTCATCATCGGGCACGCCACCGACGAGTTCCGCGGCCGGCCCGGAAGATGACGACCGACGTGACGTTGAATTGCCTCCTCTCCGCACACGCCGTGATGACCGCAGCATGCAACCTGCCATGGGCGTAGAAGCAGACCGCGGTCCTGTCGCTACGCCGCAGCGCGTCCATGTGGGCGCGCATGCCGGCCAGTCCGCCTGCCCTTTGAGGATGCCAATGGGGTGGGACTTGCCGATGCCGGCCACGAGTCGGCGACTCGGAATGTCTTCAGTCTTCTCGGCAAACCATTTCTGCCGCCAAGACTTTGAAGGAGAGCTCGATTAGCGCAGATATCACGACGTCATCCTGCAATTTCAGCGGGGGGCCACAAACGTTGGATGGTCGGCATTTCGTACCCCCTCTTTTAGTTGCGGCGCCCGTTTAATCCATCATTCCGTTGAAAAGCTTTTGCGAAACGGTTGCGGCGTATCACCGGCTATTTCCCTTCATCCACACACCTCTCGAAAGAAGCGGATGAAATTGCCACCGAGAATACCTCGAACTTGCTCGTCACTATAGCCGCGCGAAACCAGCCCGCGTGTTATATTTGGAAAGTCTCGATAGTCATCAAAGCCCTCCACGGATTTCTGGTTCGCGAAACCGTCCTTTGCACTGAACCCAGACGCAAGCAGATGCTCCGCTAGGCGCGCGTTCCCCCACTCGTCAGGCGCAGCGAAGGGAAAGTCCGATCCAATCCCGACATGTTGCCAGCCAACGAGTTGTGATACATAGTCAATATGATCGAGCACATGCTCGACTGTTGGACGTTCCGCGCAAGTCAGAAAGTTCGGCAGGCAGTATACCCCGATATACCCCCCCTTGTGGGCGATGTACTTTATTTCATCATCGGTCTTATTACGGGGCGCTTCATAGATCGAATAACAACCAGTGTGAGATGCCGCAACCGGCTTTGACGACATCTTGCACGCATCAACGGTAGTTGATCGCCCGCAGTGGCTAATGTCGACGATCATGCCAATGCTATTCATGCGCTCGAGGAAAGACTTGCCAAATGATGTTACTCCGCAGTCTGTTCTGTCCGTGCAACCTCCGCCGATATAATTGACCGAGTTGTACGTCAACTGCAGCATTCGCATACCCATGTCGTGGTAAGCGTCCAAGCAAGTAAGATCCCGTCCGAGAGCATTAGGGCTTTGAGTGCTGATGAACGACCCAAGCAGCCCTTCGTTCTTCGCCTTGGCAAAGTCATCTCCAACGAGGATCTTATGAAGCCAAGGGAACGAATCAAATTGCTTCTGCAGGAAAGAGAACGACACTAGCGCGGATCTGCTGTCCGCGGCCGAGATTTCCTGGTTCCTAACTGTCAGTCCGGAGTCCCGCCAATTCTGCTCCAGGAGAGGAAACTCTCCCTTGAGCGCGAGCCGGATGGGCATGGTCCAGGTTTCTCTAAGTGCTCGCGAAGAATCACGATGTTCAAAATACTGCGCCTTGAGAATGTTGATCATCTCAACAGTGAAGGCCCGTTTCCCACAGGGGCCCTGATGCATTGTGTCTACGATAACTGCATCCCGATGCAGACGCTCGGCGCGTCGTTGTTGTTCAGGATTGAGGGAAAAATCGAAACTGCCGAACACTTCCGACATCTTCTTATCTCCTGTGAGACTAGTTTTTGCTGTTTAACTAGAGTATCAGAGAGCGGCACGACCATCGCCAATACTGGAGCGTTGCGACAACAGGAAAATTATCCGTTGCGCTGCTCCTCGAAACGGCGCGTCCCAGTCGTAATACCTTGGGCTTTAGCTTCTCGTGTCACCGCGGTAGAATTGTTCCGATCCCAAGTGAGCGGGCTTTTCGGATCGCCAATTCTACCAACGCAAGATCTGAGATCACGAAACCTCGAAAGCCGAACAAGGCTCTACTTGGTGCACGAGGTCTTGACCAACCGGCAGCAAGATGCACAAGATCATCCTGATATTTTACGGATTCGACCGGTCGTTCTGATGCGTCCACGGGCGCTGCGGATTGCTTCAAGGTATCGGTCACAACTCTGTCGAAAGCAGTCAGGGTTTCCGACCGCCAGCTCCTTCCCCCGTCCACGGCCGATGCAAATGAGGAGGGCGGCAGCGATCGAGCGTTAAGAAAGGGTTCCAATCCCGGCGAACTTGGAACCGTGGAGACGACGATCTCGCTTTCACTCAACAGCTCATCAGGATCGTTCACGATGATTGGGGCGAGCCCCTTTTCGGAGGCGGCGGTCGCAATTCTTTCAGCGGAGCGCACGCTTCGACTCAAGAGATAGACCCTGCGTAGCGAGGGGAACAGATCCACAAACGCATCAAGATGGCTAAGCGCCTGCAGGCCGCAGCCGATCAAGCCGATGGTTGCGGGTGCCTCAGGCGCGAGGTAGATGGCTGCCGCCGCGGACGTGGCCGCTGTCCTTATCAGCGTGATGGAGTTCCCATCAAGAACTGCGACGGGTAATCCCGTTTTATAATCGCTCACACAGACGAGCCCGTTGACCCTCGACCTGGCTTGATTCCCTTCGACTGGAACAATCGCCACCATTTTCACTGTCGCGATACCCCTGTCCTCAGCTGCCGAGCTCATCGACAGCAACCAGGAATCCGGGCCGATGTTGATGAACGATTTCGGCAAGCCGATATTGCGGCCAGCCGCGTTGTCGCAAAACGCGGCAAGAACTGCCTCCCGCGCCTCCCGAGGCGAAATTTGCAAGCGTTCGATATCGGCATTCGATAGGTAAAGCAGATCGGGGAACATCGCTGGTCCTTTCACATGAGGAACTGCCCGCCGCTTCTCAGGCGAAAATTCGGGCACGGGATCTAGCAACAGCATCACTCATTGCATCCTAGTAGCAACGGCTGTGCCAGTGTTGTCCTCGATGTGTAAGCTACTGGTTGAGTTCTCAAAAATGCGGCCCAGCCGCTGCCGGCAGATGTTTTGAACCCGACAAGATTTGTGCGTTGTGAGAGACCGGCCAAGCCTAGAAGAAGTCCCGGTTGCCAGATACACCTTTTCGCGAAATGGCATTCCTAGGACAGGGCTTCGTGGTTCGAATCAATTCAGACAGCCTCGGCGAGTTTGTAGAACCAGGTGTGGACGACTGGATAGCGATTGATGGCGTCGATGCCGGCCATGATGCGCTCCTTGAACTCGTGTTTTGAACTCACGCGGATGTGGCGAAAGACGGACCGGGCGAACTTGGAGAAGAGGCTCGATGAGGTTGAGCCAAGAGGCGTGTTTTGGCATGGAGGCAAGTTCGAAGCGCCCTGGCCGTCGTGTGTCGAGCCATGTTCTGGTCTCTCTCGAGATGTGCGCAGAATGATTGTCGAGCCTCAACTTGATCGCAGTGCCGGCCGGATAGGCGGCATCGAGAAGCTTGAGGAAGTCGATAAACTCGCGGCTGCGGGGGCGGTCCCTGACGAGCGCACGGGCCTTCCCGGTGAGTAGATCGATCCCAGCCAACAGGCTGAGCGTGCCATGAGGTTTATACTCATGACCGCGCGCAAAGGCGGGATGGACGCCCGGCATTGGCAGCAAATCCGGCGCCGTCGTCGCGATGGCCTGCATCCCCGGCTCTCATCGTAAGAGACGATCGTGACCAGCTTCTTTGATTTCTTCGACCTGGCTGCGGCCTTTTTCAGGATCTGGACCTCACGATAGACACATAGGCCTCCGCCATCTACTGCGAACTCGGCGGTCGCGACGTTCCACGTAGTAGCGCACCTTATGCGGTTTCATGCGGCCTTCTCGCAAAAAGCCGTGGAATCGCCACGAGAGCGAGTCGATCGAGCGCTCCGCATGGCCATCTCAACCGGATGATCGCCGACGCGCTGCTCCTGCGTGGCACTTCAGGCTCATCACCGACAGGAACTGGCCTGCCGAGGCCGCCCCGATCGTACCTCAACTGGACCATCATTGGAGCGGCTGCGGATGCCCCTGCTGGACGGCACCTGTCGTCCGACACCAGACAAGCGAATATATATCCCGAAGGCCAATGGGAAGCTGAGGCCGTTGGGTATACCAATCCTGCTGGACCATATCGTCCAGCGGACGATGCTGATGGCCATGGAGGCGATCTGGAAAGCGATTATGGCTCGCGCACAGTGAGGATGCAGTTGCAGGATGACTCTGATTCGAAGTGACGCTAGATCATCGAAGGTGATCTGGCGAGCTACTTCGATATTGTCGATAACCGGTCCTGTTCTTAGAATGTGTACGTCGGCGATTCCGGGACCTGCGATTTGGTTGATCTGCCTGCCGACTCCTCAAGGCTGGCCACGTCAATCGTGGCTTGTTCCTTGGGCGTTCGAGAAGGCGGCGTTCTGGCTCCCTGAACGCAAAATGACTTTGCTGTGGAGGAGCGGTCACGGAGCTGTCGGCGACGCCGGGCGACTTTCGTTGTCCTTCAACGAGAAGGCGCAGCACGCGGCGGCGTTCGATTATATCGAGCGCGCCGAGGACGCTTGTCACGGCTTCGGTTGAGATGCAGACAAAACTTCCCGTCCTTCAGGAGTCTTCGATCGCTTGCAGGTCCAACAGCCAAGCTTGTTCGCGGCTGCCCAAATCGGGCGTGCCACCGCGCAGCTCTTCAAGCGAGAGAAGGCTCTCCGCCGTGAGCAGGCGCTCGATGTTTTTGCGGGAGCGCGCAAGATCGCGGCGAACCGTTTCCTCCCGGCGCTGTGTCGAATCGCCGTTGCGTGCCGCCCTGAGCCGAAGCTCAAGTCCGTCTTCGATGAGGCTCCGGTCTTCAAGTAACCGCGCGATCTCATTCCATTCTACCTGTCCAGCAAATCCTTGGCGCATCGGGCGACTTTCGCAGACCGGCGCGGGCGCTAGCCATCGGAGCCCAAGCCGCGGTAGTAATGGAGGCTCGACTTTGTGCAGGTGCGATAGACATAGCCGAGTTTCGCGAAGTTCAATAATCCCTGAGCGCTCGGGGTGGTCGTGCTCGCAAGGCCATGCTCCCTGTTGGCTTCAAAAAGCTCGTTCGCCCGTGCGAGATCTTCACGAATTTCCGCTGCTCGACAAGCTCGGGTGGGTACCGATCGATGAAAGCATTGGCAAACCAGCCAGACAAACAGATCGCTCAATCCGCTGCGCCACCGGCAACGCTCCGGCACCCGACGTGATGCTCCACCGTCAAATCCCACCACTACGGTGCGGCCTTCAGGGCCACACTCGACCAGCTCGGTACCAACAGGTTCTGCTCTCGATATCGGGAGCGCCCATCGACTCGTCCGAAAGTCCTTTCTCGCAAAAGAACTCTCGCCAATTCGCTGCCCGCCCACATGCGCTCAATCCATCAGATATCCAGGCTAGACTAGGGTCTATATCCAAGCAACGTCGTGTGGTGACCTCGCTCCACGAAGGAACCAGACGGCGAATACGACAGTAACAACCGACGAATACGCGTCGTAAAATCGTCACGACGAGGTCCGAGAACGCCTGACGCACCCGCAGACGTAGAGTAGAGATAGCCAAGAAGGTCATCGATAGTCCAGTGATGCTCGTAGTAGTGACGAAGCTCGGTGATTTCACTAAAAGCGGAAGCGCCAAGGACTTCTCGATCGGACACCGTGAGTACAGGTCGGACCCCTCCGGGACCTGCCGGAAGGCATCCTCCCCAGAACTTCTTGATGTCGCTCCACATCGCACTAAACCATTCTCCAGGTTCCGAGCCAGCCCGCTCGCGATTGACGATCGCAACGCAGCCATCTGATTTGAGCATTTGGGCTAGCTTTCCTAATACTGTCGCGCGGTCCATCCAAAAGAATGAGCCTGCAATTGTTGCTATATCAAATGACGACATTGGTTCGTTTAGGTCTTCAGATTTCGAGAGCAAGAACTCTATATTCTTGACTCCTTGGGCCTCCGCGACTCGCCTTCCTTGCTGGATCAGTTCGTCGCTTGGATCGACGGAAAGCACCTCCGAAACCGATCGCGCTAGCGGGATGCCGAACAGTCCGGTGCCGGCACCAAGATCGAGTGCACGACTGCTGCTGGCGAGCCTGCAAACCCGAACCAATGATCGGAAGATATCTTCTGGATACGGCATCACATACCTCGGGTAGTAATGCGCCGCACCACGATATATTTCACTTGCTATGATCATGCTTGCCTCCGTAAATCTCGATTGACCTGTCCGCAGCATGCTTAACCGCGAAGATGCCGATCGGCATATATTTCCGCGGTTTGTGAGACTTCGTTCGCGCTAGCCAGGACGGCAAGCACTTGACAGGTCGGACGTCCCAAAGCCCATACTTGCGCGCTCGGCGTTGCCGCGCCAGCGCTTCCACCAGGATAGAGAGGTTACGTTGGAGCAAACCTGAGAGCGCAGCATGCGGCCGGCGAGTCAGCGTACCCATCAGTACCGCTTGAGAGAGAACCGATTGTGGTCGATGCTGCATGCCGGCCTCCTTGCAGATGAAAATTGACCAACGCGAAGTTCACCAACCGATGACTAGTATGTTTCCATGATCCAGACCAACTACTAAGGTTGGCAGTTGGCCGGACGCAAACTCTTGCATCTCGTTAACGGTTGACGCAAAGCCGCGGCTAAGTCCTTACAATCGAAAGATGCTAAATGGCAGAACATTGAAACGTACGTGTTAGGCCAGCAATCAATGTTGATCTTCTCTCCGTTGAGAACCCGTGACCTTGCCCCCGGGCTTAATCCAGTTTGAAGTTCGCTCTGGCCCAAGACGAGGACCAGAGCATAAGCGCAGTCGTTTTACGGAAGAGCAGATCATCGGGATCTTGAAGGAGCACGAGGCCGGTGTTTCGGTGGCCGATCTGTGCCGCAAGGACGGCGTCAGCGACGCCGCCATCTACAAAATGGAAGGCGGGGTTCGGCGGGATGAACGTCTCCGAGGTCAAGTGGCTGAGAACGCTGGAGGACGAGAACACGAAGCTGAAGCGGCTCCTGGCCGACGCCATGCTGGACAATGCGGCGCTGAAGGACCTCGTCGGAAAGAATGTATGACCCGCCCCGCCCGTGCAAGGTCGTTTGATGAGGACAATGCAGTCTGCACAAATGTATCCGGCCTCTTGCAAGTGGGCCGCTGTTGCGGCCAAGCCATGATGAGATCCGCGCGTGCCGTTCCCAGATAAATGGTTCGGGCTCGAAGCCCGCTTTTTTGCACAGGGTTTACGGCGCGCCGATCGACTGTTTCGTCATCACCTTCACGAACCTCGCAGTCTGGAACAAACGGGATCAGCTAAAGGCCGGATCCCGCCGTTCATAGCTTGCGCCGGGCTTGGTCATCACCACCCATGCGATCCGCGCAATCTTGGCCGCCAAGGCCACGGTGACCTTGTTAGTGTGCATGCGTGCCTGAAGTCCATCAAGCCACGCGCCAAGGCGGTATCGCGAGCGATCAAGATGAGTCACGCAGGAACGGGCGCCATGGATGATCATCCGGCGCAGATATCGATTGCCGCGCTTGCTTATCCCCAGCAGCTTCGTTCTGCCTCCCGTAGAATATTCTCTCGGGACAAGACCTAGCCAAGCTGCCATATCGCGGGCCTTTTTGAACTGGCGGGCAGATCCAGCTGCTGCCAAAAGCGCCGTCGCGGCCAGCGGACCAATGCCCGGGATGGTCATCAATCGACGTGCGGTATCGCTTTGAGAGGCAATTGCCTCAATCTCGCGGTTGACCTCGGCAATCCGCAGCTCCAGCTGCCGCAGCTCGTCAAATGTAGATGCAAGAATGCGACGCATCGCCGAGGTTAGATCATTCGACTGATCGGCCAAAACCCTCGGCAGATCAGCCTTGAACTTGCCGGCGCCCTGGTGAATAGCGATCCCATATTCCAGGCAAAAAGCGCGCATCTGATTGATGAGGCACGTCCGTTGCGACATCATCCGATCGCGAACACGATGCAGCGCTTGCAGGTCAATGTGCTCAGGCGACCTTAGCTCGACGAAGCGCATCGTTGGTCTCGTCACGGCTTCGGCGATCGCCGCGGCATCGATGATGTCATTTTTGTTGGACTTCACATATGGCTTCACGAATTGAGCTGGGATAATGCGAACGGTGTGCCCCATGGCGGCGATCTTGCGGGCCAACCATTGCGAGCCGGAGCAGGCCTCCATCCCCACCAAAGCCGGTCCTGCACGTTCGAAGAACTGCAAGAGCGTATCGCGCCGAAAGGTCGCCTTCTGGATCGGCATTCCGGCGGCGTCGAGCCCAACGACGTGGAAAAGGTTCTTGCCAATGTCGATCCCAAACACCGTTGCCGGCCTGGGCTTGTTCCGTGTCCTCATTGCTTCCTCCTTTCAAAAGCCAACTCAGTCTGACTGAGAGGACGGGGCGGGT
>NZ_JADPKX010000037.1:0-12747 GCF_023074155.1 Bradyrhizobium sp. 134
CGTTGTCCAGCCGCATCAAGAAGCCGGATATACGTCAGCAGTTGTGGCCGTCGATCCTGATCAAGCCAGTCGTTGCAATCGGGCGGGGTCCATATACGTTCCACACATGAGTCAGAGCCCCTTTTGGATGCCGATCGGGGGTCCAGTCCAATGCCGAACGCCACCCGTGTCAGCCACGACGGGCTCGTGTGGATCAGTGGGAACTATTACAGCATACCCGACCATACGCGGCGCAGTGTCGAGGTGCAGCAATTGCCCGATGTAATCCCATTCTCGATCAAGCGCAATCGTTGCCGTCCATCCCGTTCTAGAGAAGGCCGCCGGCGAACTCGCGTCGCGCCCGAGCATCGACAGGCGGTCAACCGGTCTAGGTCGCGACCAGGCGTATCCGAAGCCCTCGTCGATCGGGCCGGCGATCACACGCCAAGGCGGTCGCTGGGCGTTACCGAGGTGTCGCAAGCGCCTCCCCCAATCGGAAGGCCGGCCATAACCATCCACGCGCAGCCGGCAGCGATCGACAGCGTCAAGAAAGGCCTAATCGCACTCAACATGCCAGGTGCGCTCAGAATGCTGGACACCACGCTGCGGCGGATTGAAAGAGGGTGAGGTCACCTGGATTGAGGCGCTCGAAACGCTTATCGAGGAGCTGACCGTGCGCGACAGTCGCGGTGTCAGCACCGCGCTGAGAATGTCTCGCCTGACCACGGTCAAAAAGGCTCGCTGGCTTCGACTTCGCATTCCAGCTCGATCGCAATCGCATTCTGGCGCTTGCCCAATTGAAATTCATCTGCTTGCGACACCGGCAAGAGCGATCTCACGCCGGCACTCGCGGTCGAGGCCGTGAAGGCGGGAAAGAGCGTCGCGTTCGCCACGATCGCGGACATCGTGACGACCACCGTGCGCGAGCACCTGCGGTTCCTCGCCCGCGCCTCCCTCCTTGTCGTCGACGAAATCGGTTACCTCCCGGTCGCGCCTGGCGGCGGCAATCTGTTCTTCCAGTTGGAAGACGCCCGCTATGACAAGGGCGCGATGATCCTCAATTCAAACTGGCCACAGCAGTGCTTGATGGACTGCTTCCCCACGCAATTGTTATCACATCGAGGGATCGAGCTATCGGCTCCGCCAGCACGCCGCTCTCGTCCCGGAAAACGTCCGCTCGCCAACCCGCCGCAGCCCAAGCGCCGCGGCCGCCCGCCTGGAAGGACCAATGACTTAGCGGCTGATCCCCGAAGCACAATCGCCGTCACCCAGGGAAATCTGGACATTCTCACGGAAAGTTCGCTGCCCGTTGACAGAGGTCCATGATCGCCACCAGGTACAACAGCCATCTGCAGTCGAAACGAAAGTGATGTCGGCGAGCCAGATCCGGTTCGCTGCTGCGGCCCTAAAGTTGCGATCGATGAGGTTTGGCGCGATCGGCAGGCCATGACGGCTGTCGGCAACGCGGTGCGGCCGGGCCATCATGGCGCCGATGCCTTGCCGATGCATTAGGCATTCGATCCGGCCATGGCTGGCGCCAGGTCCTTGTGCCCGCAGCGCGGCATAGACCCGTGGGTTGCCGTCCCCGAGCGCCGCTGTCCTGATGAGATATCAGTCGAGAGCGCAGCATTGGTCGTCGTGCGTGCTCTGTCCGGACGCTCGCGCCAGGCGTGATAGCCGGCCGGCGAGACCTCGAGCAAGAGACAACAGAACCAATACGTCCGCTACTATTAGGTATGCCCGGGTCACTTGTGTAGGGCGGCAGCGCCAGCGCAGCGGGCGGGTGCTTTGCATTGCGCGATATCGTGCACCGATCGTTGCGGACAACGTGATTTGGTCCGCGCAATCGGAATACGCTGCGCTGACGCGATTGCTTGTATTGCGGTTGTGGCTCACGAAGCGTCCCACGTTCTCAAGTTAACGCATTTAGTCTTGAGCGCATATAGGTCGCAGGTCCAGGCAGACGTTGACGAGCAATCAATGCGAGGCGCTTTCGCATCGACACGCAAGACCGATCCGCTGCGTTGATCTTCCGAGCTTTTTTGCTTCAACGCGTCGCGCAAAGCTCCTGGTCAGGAGTCCGGCCGATCGCGCACTCAATGCGTTCGCGCATAGCTGGATCGATATCTTTGGCGCCGAGCAACTTTGGCGCCGGCCGCTCTTGCATTTGAAGAGCTGGTCTATCCCAGCTAGCGCAACTGCAGAGCCCCAGAGTGGCGAAGAGAGCCGAGCACGAAAGCAGACAAAGTGAACCCAAGCGCCACCGCGCTGCCTTACGAGGTGAATTCATGCGGTCCTTCTTAAATTGACTGCTGCGCCTGTGAATCGGGCGCAAGGAGCGTGTTGCTGAGTTCCTCGGACGGGGCGTCGTCGTCCTTTGCAGCTGCGAGTGTAATGGATCCAACAGGCTGGATTGTGAAGTCCGAGGCAAGGTCCTGATAGGATAGAACAGCAAGATCGATCCCATTACGGGTGAGAAAGCCGCGGACAAAGCGTCGAATATCCATCGAAGCAAGGATAACCGGCTTGATCTGCGCCCGAACTACGTTCGAATGGATGTGACGCATTTTTGAGAGCAGCGCCTCGCTTTGCCCGTCGCTCAAAACCAAGTAGGGTCCTTTGGCAGTCTCTCGAACCGCGCTGCGCACGATATCCTCGGTTTGACGTTCGATGACAAAGACCGGCACGACGCGGTGTGCGTTGGCATACCGGTGGCAGATTTGCCGTCTCAGACCGGAGCGAACATGTTCCGTGAGCAAGACGACGTTTTGTTCACGTCCGCTCCATTCGGCCAATGCCTCCAGAACCAGCCGTGTGTTCCGGATCGGAATACCCTCCTCCAGGAGGCGCCGCAAGACGTCGGCTACTTTAGGGATCGGCGTCGTACGCAACACCTCCTTGACCAGATCGGAATATTCCGTCTCCATGCGGCCCAGCAACTGGCGCGTCTCCTGGATACCCACCAAGCACTGTGCATAGCGGGTCAACGCCGAATGGACGCGCAAGGCCAGGATTTCAATGGGACGGTGGTGCCCGATGCCGGCTGCTTTGAGAGCCGGTGCATTGCTCTGTTCAATCCAGATTTGATCCGTCTCCCGGTCATGCCGAAACGGGATGCCACTCAATTCAATGTTGGCCGGATCGTCGTGGAGTGCGAGCTGGGTTGGATCAATTAACTCCTGCTCGACGGGCACGCCCTCGACATCCACCCTGTACTGCAGGTCTGGCAAGCGCTCGTCGACCTCGATGGGGATGCGCGGAATTGTGATGCCGAGATCAGACGAGATCAGTCCCGAAACGCGTGCAATGTGCTGTTGCAATTCTTCTCTGTCGATCGCCCGTGTCAGACTTGACGCAAGGAACAACGCGATGGGAAGCGCCTCCGCAGGCACGATTTCCTTGTTAGACTCTGTGGGAGCCGGGCGAGAGACATCAGCGCTTTTCTTGCCGCTTTGGGTCCCACCGTCGGCAAAGCTCGCTGCCGCAAAGACTGCAGCCAAGACGAGAAAGACAGGGAGCGGAAAACCTGGAATAGCCCCCATTACAACGAGGACGCAGGCAGACAGCCGCAATGCGTGCGAGTTTGCTGTGAGCTGGTTAACGATGTCGGTCCCAAGATTGAGCCTTACGACCCCATTTACACGAGTGATGATTGTCGCAGCTGTAATCGAGAGCAGCAGCGAGGGAATTTGTGAGATTAACGCATCACCTATGGTCAGCAGGGTATATTGATGCAGCGCCGCCTGGAAAGACATGCCCTTGGAGAGCAGGCCGATGGTGATCCCGCCCAGCATGTTGACGCAGATAACTACCAATCCTGCGATGGCGTCGCCCTTTACGAATTTCATGGCGCCATCCATAGCCCCGTAAAGCTGGCTTTCTTTCTCCAATGTAGCGCGCCGGCTGCGGGCTTCGTTCTGATCGATATGGCCATTGCGCAATTCCGCATCGATTCCCATCTGCTTGCCTGGCAGAGCATCGAGCGTGAACCGCGCCGCCACCTCCGCCACGCGTTCAGCCCCCTTGGCCACGACGATGAACTGCACCATGGTCACGACTAAAAATATGACAATACCAACGACGATATTCCCCGATATGACGAAATCACCGAACGTGCGAATGATGCTGCCCGCATCCCCCTCAGCCAAGATCAGCCGCGTCGTTGATACGGTGAGCGCCAGACGGAATACCGTGGAAATCAGAATGACGCCTGGCAAGGACGAGAAATCAAGTGGAGTGCTAATATAGAGAGCGACCATCAGCAGCAATATGGCGAAGCCCAGATTGAAGCCGACGAGCGTATCGATCGCCACTATCGGGATCGGCATGATCATCATGCCGACCGTCAGAAGCAGCATCAACGCGACCATCAAATCGGAGCTGGCCGACGCGCGCGCAATGATCTTACGCAGGACGCTGGTCATGGGGACCTTCCGATCGTTGATTGATCAGGCCAGTGCCGTCACGCAAGGAGACATAGCGTTGGAAAGCGGCGAGCGCCTCGTCTATGAGGCCGGCCCTCCGCAGGGCGTGGCTACGCAACAGCATCAGAGAGATACGCGCCGAGGGTTCGTCATCAAGTGTGTTCAGCCTATCTATGACCTGCAACGCCTCACCTCCGAGACCTTCCAAGATGAGGGCATAGGCGAGAATCCGTAATAGATCGACATCTCGCGAGTCCTTGCCGACGATGAGTCGTAAGAGAGCCACGCATTCTGCGCTCTGCCCACATGCAAGGTGAAGATACGAAAGTGTACAGAGCAAATCGCGCTCCTGCCCGGAACTCAGTGAGTCGTTATCGGATTTGGAAACGTTGGTCGTCCGTTGCGCTCCATCGGAGTTGAACATTGTTAGGCTTCGATCAAGCTATTCCGATTCCGGCGGAGCAGCGCTAGCCAGTGCAGTCCCTGCCGTAGGACGACGATACCGCCCCCAGCTATCGGATCCGCAGGCGCGGCCGCCAGCTTATGGACGAGACCTTCCAGAACAATGCTATACCGCTCCGCCCGCAGCATGTCCGGATGACGAAGGCTTGGCGTGACGAAGGAGAGTAGATCGTGCGCGATATCGCGCCCGTAGAGCGATGCCATCCCAGCGCGTTGCTCGAGCTCATAAATGCGAGTGCGCATCTCGTTGAGACTGACACGCCCGACTGCATCAATACCTTTGGCCTCCGATGCGGCTTCGATCGCTAGATCCAGCGGCATATAGCGCGTGTTCAGCTCGCCCCAGATCGACGCCAGCTCCTTCTCGCCGTTTGCACGAGCACCGTCCGCCTCACCTTTATTGGGTTGGATTGTCGGCCCTATCACTGGTTGATGATGGTGCTCGCTGAGTCTCTGCGAAGCAGTGCCAGGCCCGACATCGTAGCGGGACACCTTTGACATGACGATCTCCTTATCCTTCCTTCGGGCCCGGAAACCCTAATACGGAACGGCAACAACGCGGCCATTGCGGCTTAGCAGCACACGCCCATCCTCGATTCGAGTGACCGCCCATCCGTCGGCCAAGAGAGCGCCGACGAAATACTTCTGCCCACCGACAAGGAGATAGGGCTGGGGTCCGCGCGAAACAGCTTCGATCGCGATTGAGGATGGCTGCTTTTCCTCCTTGACGATCACTCCGTTCACCAGTGTCACCGCACCGTATGTACGACCATCGAACCATTGCTGGAGCTCCTGCCATTTCGCAACGGTTGCAGGCGTGACTTTTCCCTCAGCGCTAACAAAACCCGGCCCCGAACCAACCCTGATATCGAGCAGGCCCGCCTTATCAATTTCCTGTTTCAGCACTTCGGCCGCAGCCTGAGCTCGCCGATCGTCAGGCCGGTTCATACCCAGCTTGGGTACAAGCTCTGCGGCAGGCGGAGCAATGCCGGTCGGTGCACTTCCGCTGGCCTTGAAGAAAATCGTCGAGAGACTGCCTACGCCAAGAAAGCTGAGGAGCACGAGGGCGAGAGCTGAGATCCAAACGCGCGAGAGGCTGATCGACCGAGCCTCAATCGCATTCTGCATCGACCAGCGAATAGACATGGCGCCCGCACGAATGACGGCGGGAAGAAAAAGAACAACACGCTCACCTGCGGCGATATCCCCTTCGCCCTCTGGGGTGCTTACGGTCGCAAGAGCCTCAAGCTCGATTGAATTGCCAACGAGGGTGATACGTAGGTGATGCGGCTCAAGCCCTTGTTCGACGAAAACCATATCCGCGTCGAGGCCGCTACCGATAAGACTCGTTCCGACAGCCGCCTTCCCGCTTAGCCCAGCATAAGGTCCCGACAGTACCTCGAAATGTAAGGAGGCGGCCTCATTCACGGACAATTCTCCGAACTATGAGGAGCACGGCAGGGCGATTGGTCGCACGACTCATTCCTAGGCCGCACCACTCACATCACCCCGACGACGGGAACGGCGGGGCGAGATTCGCCCCGCCTTTCACCGTTATCCGTTGACGCGCTCGCTGGCCGCCTTCCTCTCACTCGAGAGCTCGGTCGTCAGTGCACGCAACTTTATGTCCTGCACCATGGCCTGCTGGTTAACCGCCTTCAATTCGTCGATCAGTTTCTCGAAAGTACCCGTCCCACCAACGTTATCGGTCGCCGAGTTACCGACGCCGGGACCCGCGGACTTGGTATCAGTCTTGTTATCAGTCTTGCTAGCATTCTTGCTATCATGGGAGTCGTGGACACCACCAGTAGAAGGGCTAGTAGAGCTTGTTTTGGTCATATCGCTTCACCTTCCATTTTTTTGCTGCCATCAATGGCAACACTCCACTGACGTCGAAGAACCGGCGTCAGGTATCCTCTTCTGTTTCAGCTATAGCTTCGCGAAGATTTGACATGTTTCGCTCCATCGCCTGCATCGCGACGTTGGCAAGAACCGAACCGAAAGCCGATTCGAACTTCTGACGATCAGCTACCGACTGCGAGCTGCCAGTGTCAGAATTGGTATGGATCACGCCTTCGATTGCCCCGGCCATCTGGTGCCTCTCACTTCAGTTCCGCCAAAACGGTGGTATCACCACCGAGCGATTCACATTGCTCACGCTACTGGGATTAGCTGTCGAGAAGCTGACGAGAATGAGAACAACCTCACTATCGTCAAGTGAACCCAGCTGAGAGCGCGCATTCGCAGGTACATGCCGCGACTGCCACCGCGCGAATTTCTCGGCCCCACTTTCAATCTCTACATAATGCCGACGAGCGCCAGATCGCGGCGCCGGCCCAACGCACCTCATCACATCGCTCGATCAGCAATGGTGTGATGGCAAGTCGGAGGCAAAACCGTGCGCAGTTAAAAATGCTACCGCGGGAATCGGTGGTGATGTTGTTTCGTGGCCCCACAGCGATCGTCACTCGGGACTGACGACCGCAGGCACCTGCTTTGCGAAAGCGTCAGAGCAGCGTCGTGCCTGCACATGCTCTGAGCCGGAGATGAGTTTCATGAGCACGATGACGCCTCTCCGGGATATTAAGACGACCGACACTGGCTCGTCCTGCTCCGTCTAAAAGTCGTCAGCTTCTCGAAAGCTCGCCCCCTTAACGTGAAAGCCTCGATCTTACGATGTCGATGCCAAGTATTTACCGCAATGGAATGGAAATGAACCTAATGCAGCTCAACAGCGTTTCGCTGCCCGCCAGTGCAGATCCAGCTCTGTTCGGGCTTGTCCCGGGGGCTTCGTCGGCCTTGGAATCATCCGCGCAGACCCCCGGCCAGATTCGGGAAGGCGAACCTTCGATGTTCGAGGCGATCGTGTCCATCTGCTCGCGGGAAGAGAAATCCGACGTTCCCTCCACGCCACCGGATCTGCTGCAATCAGAACGACAGATCCCGCAGGATTCGCTGGACCAGTTGTCAGCGCACTCGAAGGCGGCGATCGAGGCGGTGATGAAGGATCCGGTTTTTTCTTCCTCGGTCGATTCCTCCTCGGTCGACACCCCTGGTGCAGACGCATCGTCGACGGCTGCTCCATCGCCTGACGTACCGAGCACTCCGGTGCCAAGCTCTAGGATCACGTGGAACGGCGGCACGCTCACCAATGCCGAGTTGCAGATCGTGGCAGTGCTGAACCGGCATAAGGACCAATGCCCACTCAGCTGGGACTCGCTGGCAGCCAAGGCCAGCGATCCGTCGACGCCCCCGGATCTGAAGGAGGCGATCGAAGGATTGCGACGCGATCCAGAGCTCTTCTATGCGATTGGCTCCCAAGGGGACGGCCGCTGCGGCGGCAAGATCAAGGCCAAGGATCTGTCAGAGTTTTCCGCCAGCCATTCGCAGGTTGCTACATTCCAGGAGCAGCAAGCGCAAAGCTACGAGCAGAACTATATTCCATCCGACGGCACCTCGAATGGACAAGCATCGGTCATGACGTTGAATGATGCATTGCGCGAGCTTTACAAGTATTCTGACTACCTGCCCAAGAATTTGAGCCTGGACGATTTCAAGCGGATCGTCGACGGCAAAGCCGACACTGGTAAGTGTCCGCCTCAGCTGATCGCGGCGGCTCAACACTTCCTCGAGCACCCGGACGCCTGGGAGCAGTTGTGCGGTGGTGCGACTGATAAAATCCACAAGGAAGACTTCTTGCAAGTCGCCTCCTCGTCGATGAATTCCACGCAAAGCGAGCTGAACACGCTCGACACGATCAACAAGAATCAGAACGCCTTCTTCGGGGACGGTGACCTGACACGACACAAGTTGGCGAGTATGGTCGAGGACAAGACTCTCGACCCGAAGATACGAGAAGCGGCATCGCAACTGCTCTCGGACCCGATCTTGTTCCGTTTGCTAAACAATTCGATTACGGGCTACAAGACCCATCAGGAGTTCTTCGATTTAGGCGGCGGGCATACGGTCGACTCCGGTAATATCAGCAACAACGACTTCAGGCACTTCTATAGCAACATGTCACCTGCGAACCATACCGTTCAGCAGATCAAGACCCATGTCCCCAAGACCGCCGCTGAACAAAATGCAGTCACAGACATGTTGATGGGGGTATCCGACCAACCCGATGTCGCGTCTCCGAAGAAGAATGGCGGGGTCCTCATGCATGCGGTCGATGACGTAGCCAAGGTGGGCTCGAAGGTGCTCGACTGGGAGGCCACGGCAGTAGGCCTGCTCGGCGTCATTCCGGGACTGGGCGAGTTGGCCGATGGCATATCGATGGTGCTCGAGCTCGAGTCGCAAGCATTGAGCCTTCTGCATACGGGCATTAGCGGAGGTGATATGAAACAGGCTCTGAAAGAGGTTGGCCTTAATCTTGCGGGGCAGGCCATTAGCTTTGTTGCTGGGCCCGAGGTCAAATTCGCGCTGCGCGAGGGCCTCGCAAAGGAGATGCTCGAACAGACCGTGCAGTTCGGCCTCGATACGGCGATCTCGAAAGTGCAGTCCTATGCCGAGGACCATTTGGACGACCTGAAGGCACGCCTTACCGAGCCCATGCAGGCCGCAGGCGTTCCGAGTTAGGTCGCTACGCCGCCGTCGTCTCAGAAGTTGGCCTGAAAGGCCAGTTGCGGGTAAGGTGCGATTCGTATCTACCTTTTCAGGGACGGACGCTTGCAACTTCTGCGCCGCTCGACAGTACGGCCGCGGTATGTGCCACGTCATCAGGGCGAAGCCGCCGCTCGGCAAGCGGCGGAAGAACGCGCGCTGCACTCGAGGCGCACCCCACGCGCGATGAAAGTCGCCTGTAAAAGCCGCCGAGCGCGGTGTCTGTACGGCCCACGGTTACGGCAGCAAGGCGCAGAATTGCCGCCGCCCTACCGCCGGATCCGCGCGTTCGGGACGAGAGCATTCTGCCGCCGGAGACCTTGTCGTTCGGCGCCAGTCCCAGCCAGGAGGTAAAATGCTTTGCACTTCGCCACGAGGAGAGGTCGTCGCCCCATTCAGCGATCAGCTTCAGCGAGAGGTAAGGACCGAGGCCGTCGAGCGTGGTGATGTCCTTTCCGAGCAACGGAACAGCGCCACGCGGACGTTCGTAAGCTAGAGCGTTCGCCTGATCGGTTCGATTCCGACGCGCCTTCAACACGGCTTCGATCCGGGGCGTCGCAGACAGATGCTTTCTCGTGGTAGGCGTCCTAAAGCGCAAGTGCCTGCTCGAGCGCAAACAGACGCTCGGCGCGATAGCTTCCGGTGAGCGCGTTCACGATCGTCTCCGCGCTAGCGTGGCAACTGTAATGGGCGCAAGCACGCCAGCGCCTCAGGATCGCGCGGATGAGGCGCAGCCGGTGGCGCCGGTGATGTCGGCGAGATCTGGTGGAGTTGAAGATTATCTCCGTCAAGGCCTTGTGCATATGCTTGATGTGGGAGGCCGCGTACCCAATCAGACGCTCGCGCTGGCGCACGTAGGCTCGCAGCTCCGCAATCTGTCCTTTGGGCCGAAAGCTGGCTCGCGACAGCCCAAACGAATGGAGCCGCTGCAGCCACTGCGCATCGGTGATATCGGGCTACCTCGAGCATCGGCACCACTTCTGACTCAAAACACATCGGCCAACCGGTCCGGCCGGCGACGGCCGCGCCACCCTTCTTCTGCGATGGTAGGCGGGGTTGTTCTGGGTCCGATACGCGGTTGACGGACTAAACGACGCCTTGGCGGCGGCCACTGGCGGGCTGACGGTACTTCGTGTAGAGCCTTCTGTCGTTGCCGCCCGTGATGCAAGAAGTTTCTGACCCGTTCGGCGTGTGGACGATGCGCTCTTCTGTCAGGCCTTCCTTTACGGCGTCCTCAGAAGCCGCTGGCCGGTACGGTGATCCGCGGATCAAGTCCAATTCTCATCTCCGAGCACCTCGGCTCTTCAGCTCTAACTGGTTTTCCTGATCCAGATCTGTTCGATCGTTCCGCCCATTAGGGTCGTCCCCTTCTCACACCCTTCACCAACGTCAGGCTATTTCGTGCTGCATTCGTCATGATGCCGTCACTGCCTGCGCTGGGTTCCGATAATCCACCTTCCGGGTGGCCATGGCCCAAATCGTCCCAACCATCTTGGCCGCGAAGGCGATCGCCACGAGCAGTGCGCGGCTTCCGCGAGAGCGCTTCGGCGAGCACAAGAGCTGCGTTTGCGCTCAGGTAATCTACCACTTCGCCGGCGGCCAGACCGTCGTCCGCCACTGATCCAGCAGAGCTGGCTCGAGACCGGAAGACGAGCCGCGGGCGTGGTAGTCGATGGCTCAGCTCCGGCTGCCTGTCTTCTCGACTCGGCTTCGGAAGGCGGAGCTTCCATGAGTTCGAGCACGGCGCGCCCCTTCCTACGCCAACCGCCGTTCAGGCGCTCGTCGAACGGCAGTGCCACGTAGTAGGCGACGTCATCCGGAGTCACTCTCGCGATCGCGTTGCGCGCCACGCGCCCACCATCCAGTCGACACTGCGTGCAGTTCGCTGCCTCGGACTGGGAGTGCCACCAGGTCGAGCAAGCCATCCAGCGCACGAGACGCTCGGGCGGCGGTGGAAGTCGCTTTCCTCGCGGCGAGCTCGACGCCTCGGCGGGTCCGAGTGCCCCGCATCATGTTCCCCTTGCGACGTGCCGCTTGCACCAGTCCAGCACCTCCTCGCCTCGTGCTGGGTGGATAACGTGGAAGCCTGCATCGCGCAACGCCTCGACGATACGCGGTCGAGCTGCCCAAAGGGGTCGGATTTTCCCTTTATGCGCTGGCGTCAGCTTACGGACAGCTAAGCTGTCTATCAATCGGGTAAGGTCTAACGACCTGAAGCAATGCAAGACGTATGATCCAGGTGCAGTCGTCATGTACGGTCGAGTTAACAATTGGCCCGATATTCCGGCCGAAGAAAGATATCATCGGGCAGCAAACGCTGAGGAAGCGGGTGCCGAAAGCCAGGGCTTCGCGGATGCGTTCGCTAGAACGCGATTGCAGGAGTCCGCTGGCAGCTCACCTTCGCAACCGAGTTATTCCCTCGTTCGAAAACCTCCTGTGGTCGAGATCGACAGAGCTACCTTCAGGACAGAAGTGAGGACCTTTCATGGCGACGCAATCAACCGCATCGCCAACAATCCACACGAGTACTCGGAATTTGTATCCGCAAGAGCTAAGCGCACAGCAGAGGTCGCTAAGGAATACGGTATCAGAAGAGATTCAGAAGACGCCCGATATTACAGCTACCAATTAGGAAATGTGAGCGTTGGCCTCCAAAGAACGGAGGCCGGATTCAACATGACTGAGTTCGAAAGCGATAAGTGGCGAAAACAGTTCCCTGGACGCAGTGAAGTCACCTCAATTGTTGATTTTCAGGTTGCTCATCCGCTTGTCGCGAACGCCGGCGATATTCTGCTCGAACATCAGCTTCGGCAAGACGGCGAACGACCATTGGTGAACTGGCGTCCTGCTAATGCAGAAGCGAAGGCCCGCGCAGAGACAATGGGCTTCGTTGAAGTGGACGAGGACGACATGGTACTTGACCCCACTCAGTCCGCCCAGTGGACAAAAAACAGCCTCGGTGAATGGCAGCGCGCAACTAAATCTCAGCTTTATCTCTCCAAGGTCGATAGTGATACGGAGGTTGCAGCAGATTCCGAAGAGGATGGTGACTTTATGTAATGCCCAGATCCGCTGGCATTCATGTTTGGGCAGGCGGTGGAGCAAGGAGCGCAGGCAAACGGACAGCTGCGGCAAAGGTCAAGCCTCAGCCGAGCGAAACCGACAATTCGACTGGATCGATGCCGACAACCCGGCAGCATCCTTGCCGAGCAGCGCAGCCAGCGCCTCAGAGAAGTCGCCGGTCGAGATACCCTTCAGGTAAAGGATCGGCAGCAGC
>NZ_JADPKX010000024.1:0-11783 GCF_023074155.1 Bradyrhizobium sp. 134
ACGTGTCGGCCCTCGGGCCGGCCTTCGGAACGCTGTCCGACCGCGTCGCGTCGTTGGACACGACGGTCTCCGCGCTCGGGGCCGACCGACTGCGCAGCGAGGTCGTGGCCGCGCTGCACGACGCGCGCGGTGAGATCGACGCAGCGACGCACGGGGTTCGACAGGCAACGGCTCGGCTGACACTTCGCCTCACCGCAGTTCTGAGCCTCGTCGTGCTGGGCGCCACCGGCGCACAGTTTGCCGGCGTCGCCGCGTCTACCTTCTGGGGTCAGGCGGAACGCGCCCGCCTCGCCGCCGAAGTCGAGCGCCTGCGCGTCGCATTGCCGACGCTCCAGGCGCGGGCCGAGGACTGGCAACGCCGCGCAGGCCGCGTGGTGCTGACGAACTGCCAGTCCGATGACAGGCGCACGCGCCTGTGCGTCCGCATCGACCTGAGCGCGCCGCGGTTCGGCCCGCGTGGCGAGTACGCCGTGCTCGACGGCTACTGAGTGCGCAGCGGGCCGTTCGGAATGACGATCGGGTGCATGAGCCTACCGCATGGATGGCACTCGCCGTGACGGACCCGGTCCGGAATCGGAAGGTGGCCTTGCCCTCGCCCGACCCTGCCTCCCGGCAGCTCTTTGCGACGTTTCCGCTGGCCGCTGACCGCTCCAAGATTGCGCTTTCTGAGATCCTCTGTCCGTGGGCTCGAGTTTTTTGAAGGCACCCCCCCCGGTTCGGCCGCCCTTCGCGATCCAAGCCCGCCAAGCGGCATCCACGATGGTGATGCGGTTGGGATCATTGCGCCGGCCGAGAAGGCGGCGCTCCTCGACGTGGAGAAGCCCGGAACGGGCAGCCGTCCGGATCGCGTTGCGTGCCGTCGAGGCCGACACCCCGGCTCGCGCCGCGATGGCCGACACGCACAGTTCACATGCGCCGCGCGCCCGCACCTCGTCGGCGATGATCCGTAACGCGGCGAGTTCGCCAGTCGTGTGCCGGGCCGCGAGCGCCGGGGGCATTGGACCAGAGGCAGCCAAGGTCCGCCGTCGCTCTAGTGACCGAGCGCGATCCGGCGAGCGCTGATGGCGTTTCGGGGGGAAGATGGACGGTCGGCCCGGCGGGGCGTCGCTCCGCGGCCGGGAGCTAGCAGGCCTTCGCGGCGGCACGGGCGCGGCCGGGATGACCGTCCGCCCCTCGATCAGCGCCGACAGCGCCTCGGCCTCGGCCTCACTCACCTGGCCCGCCCCGAAGGCGCGCCACAGCAGCGCCGCCACCTCGGGCAGCGCGCCCCGGGGCGCAACCTCGACGGCGCGCCTAAGTTCTTCAGCGAACATGTCCCAGCCCTTGCGGGCCACGGCACAGCAGCGAGCATCGCCTTAGCGGGCGACACCCTTCCACAGAACGAGCAAGACCGTTGACGGGATTGGCGTCCCGTCTTGACCCCTAAGGGTGCTCGTGAGACTGTCGGGAGGTGTTTGATCCCCCGCCGGTCTCTATGAGATCGGTCCACGGCCTCTCAGGTTGGCGCCTGAGGGGCCGTTGCTTTTTCTACGTTGCCGTCGTGGCGGTTATCTCCTCGAACCGGCACGAGTCCGGCATTCGCCCACCATCCCCGTACCGACACAGGCAGTCAACACGGCTACGGTAAGCCCTCCCTCGACGGGGGTCTCGAAAGGGCGGTCAGATACCCTTTCGAAAGAGTTATGGACACACCCTCTCGTCCGTCTCATTCCGAGTGACCGAGGGGCTGTCATGAGCGAGGTGTCGAAGGGGGTTTCGTCCCGCATCATGACGTATGCGGAGATCGAGGAAGCATTCTCTCTGAAACCGGCTTCAGCTCGGCAGCTCGTGCGCCGACAGGGCTGGCGTAGGCTCCCCGGTAACGACGGTAGGACCCGGATAGAGATCCCTATCGAAGAGTTTGAGCGGGCTCTCAAGAGAGGTGTCGAAACCCCTCTCGATGAAAGCGAAATCGATGCTGAGCCTCCTGTCGAAGGCCCTCTCGAAAGGACCTTCGTTGCCTTCCTAACCGCCCATATCGAACGGCTCGAGCGGGCTCTCACAGAGGCGCAGCAAGCTCTGTCGCAGGCGGTAGCTGACAGGAGCGCCGAGACTGAGAAATCCGATCACTTAGTCGGGGAGGTCGCCGCTCTCGCTCGGCAACTCGCCCAGGTCGTTGAGGAGGCCGGGGGTCGCGAGCGCGAGCTGCAAGCGCGATTAGCATTGGCCGATGCCGCAGCGGCTCAATCACGGGTAGAGTTGAGTGCTTTGGAGAAGAGAGCCGAAGCGGAGACCGCCCAGGCCCGCGCCGAGCTGGAAGCCTGGAAAGCACGCCCATGGTGGCGTCGGCTCGCCGGCTGAACCGCAGTTGTGCACCAGTCCGGATCTGGGAGGCTGTAAGTTCGTAGATCGTCGTGGGTACGGGTGTCCGTCATGAACGAGAGATCGCGTCGCCCACCACAGGAGCCAGGGCGGCCGGGATCCTACTGCAAGCGGCGTGCGGTCTCTGGTACCGGCAGATCGCGGCGGGCGGCCTCGGGGGCTTCCTGGCGGTCCGTGACCCAGATTATCGCAGCGCGCTCGGCCGCGGTCACAACCCGCCCTGGGCCTGCTGCACGGGCTTCCGAGATCAGGGCCTCCAGGGCCGATCTCAGCTCATCTGTGAAGGCGTCGTCGTTCACCCGGTTTGGACCTTTGGTATTTCGTCTACGCCAACTCGGGGTCATCGCAGAGGATGTTCGAAAACGTACGCTAAGCGCCCATACCTATGCAGATTGACAGCGCGGAGACGAACGTTCTCTCTCCGCCTCGTGTCCCGAGATCTCGCCTGCTTGCTTACCAGCATGAGCCGCTGCTGCACGCTAAGTTTTTAGGAAGCCAAGATCATAAATCATCGGTGCTAGCTTCGATGTCAGCGTCTCGTAGGTTGAGTCAAAGACAGCAAATTCGGTTTCGATTTTGTCTTTCTGTTCCTCGCGTCGACCAAGAGCGGATCGGATCTGATACCATCCAACATCGGGGCGATTGAGTTTGAGGCTTTGACGAACGCTATATACATCGGTGATGGAGAAATACGTTTGCCAAAGGATTTTACCTGCTCGTAAGACTGCGGAAGCCTCAACCGAAAACTTCTTTTTATGTAGGTATTGAACCATAAAATCTGATTCAAATCGGTCAGGTGCATTAACTTCAGCCTCGGTGAACGGAATAAAGTGATTGACCAGACTCCATTGGCGACCATTCCACTCCAATCCGTTCGCGCCAGCCGTCAGATTTTGTGTGCTGAACAACATCCAGACTAAGCAGTCCATCTTAAATTCTTCAGTAAGAGGCTCATCAGGCTGTAAGAACTGATCCCGATCATTGAGCCACGACGGCTTAACTAGACGCCGTACCGCAAACACAACTGCCGATTTCCAGAGATTTTCCTTGGTGACGAAAAAACCGCCTGCGCTACAGTACCCTGATGATAGCAAGGCGGTAAGATTTGCGTGTTGAACATCACCACCGGGCGCAATCATTCCGCCGATCGCTCCGTCTGCCCATTTAGTGCCACGCACATCTTTAATACTAGTCGTTGGCACGAGCGCGCCTTTCAAGGGCAGGGCGTCATCCTTATTAGACCTTGCCCGCTTAATCCAATTGCTCAGAAATCGCTCACTTGGTAGATTATAGAATTGCTTTTCGCCAATTGCTTCGCCTTTTTTATTAAGAACCTCCGCAACTATGTTTGTAATTGGTGTCTTCTTTTTTGCGGAATTATCGGTTTCCCAAATAAGGAAGCCAATAGGGAAATTCCCATTTAGACCATCGAATGCTTTGCTAGGCACCAAGAAACCGCCGAGATAAGATGCATTCCAAAACGACCTGAATGGCTCAAAATTTGGAGCATTTACATATTTCAAGGTACTGAACATAGCCAAGGTAGCGTTTGGTATCTCTTTGGCGATCCGCACTAGAAATTGCACGAATAGTTCGCGCGAAGCGTATCCAAAATCACTGATCGTTTTAGCAATCTGCGTCTTTGAAACGCTTTTTTTGCTCTCTGAATTTTTCCCACGAGAACTTGTGATGTTATCTATGTTTGCAGCTTCTGCATATGGCGGATTGATAAGTATCAGGATCTTTCGACCTTCGGCGATTGCCTGCCGCAGAGCGGGCGGCACTTTGTTGGTGAGGCTATAGTCAATTCTGCCATCAGCCGTAATGTCATCATTGAGATAATCATATTGAAACCGAGTGGCGGAAACGCAGGTTCTAGTAGCTTTCATAACATCGACGTCAGCTTGATCTAATGTACTCATAAAAACGTTTCGCGGGTTGGAATGCTTGGTTTCCAAGTTCCCAACGCCGCAGCACATGTCCCAAACTATGTAGTTCTTCTGCCAGTTCTTCCCAAGAACGTCGGCTAACTTATCGTAGGCTTTATCAACCACGTGGAGTGGAGTATAGAAAGCGCCCTTGAAGCTACGCTCGTCTAGCGGGATTAGGGAGTCGCGACGCTCTAATAAGTAATTGCGATACTCCTCATCTGGTGGGCGGTGATAAATTGACCAGAACTGACGGTAACCCTCACGATTACCTAGTTTATAAAGTTTACCGTCGAGGGAAAATACGGGCGCTTCTCCTTGATGGAGAAGTTCGGCCGGCAAGTTTTCATGAGTCGCCTTGGTTCCGTCATGCATGATGTCGGCGAAAAAGAGAAGGGCATATTTATCTACCGGAGCACCGCCGATTTCCCGACCGATCATCTCGACCCATTTATCGAAAACTTGCTTCAAATTATCTGGCGTGATCGAAATGCGGATAATATCGCCCTTTGTCAGAGCGGCTTTTACAGTACTGATGAATTCATCTTCGTGCGTCGCTATCCTGAACGAGACCATCCTTGTTCCAATGAACGCGGATACTTGGTCGAGCGCCTCCTTCGGGAATTTAGTAGCCGACTTGCCCCATTTTATCGTCTTCTTTTTCAAAAATGGAATAACATCAGCGGTCTTCATCAGAGCCGCCTTCTCAGTATCCATTACTGCCAGGAACGGTGGTAACTCGTCCCCTTTATTCAACCCATCCTGCACATAATGCAGAAGCTGGGTGAACATCTTATAACTTGAGTCCTTGCCGTGATGTTTAGCCTCGAACCACATTTCCTTCGTACGAATATCAATTAGCCCTTTGGTATATTTCTTCAAGCCTAACGCCTGAATGTAAACATCTTTGACGTCTTCCTCGCTGCGGACATCTTGTAGTTTTTTGTACAGAGACATTATGTTCCCGCTGGACCATGCCCGATGCACGGTAGACATCGCCGTTCGCATATGCCGTGGCAAGCGCTGTGGCAGCGTCGTGAATATCCTCACCCATGGGGTTCTCGTAGTCGAGGGCGGCGGAGACAACGCCTACTGGACACGCGTCCTCGTCACGTAGAAGGGGACCCAAAACTCAGTTCGAAACCACGAGGCGTAGGCCCTGGCGCGGGAGATACGCGCGCTCAACGTCGGCTTCGTTCGCAGCCAGAAGGCGCGCCAAGTCAGACAAGCTGTATCCAAGCTCGTTGCAGTGATACTTGATGATATCTCTAAGGCGCCAAGGTTCTTCTACCTGTATTTCGTATGGCTCACCCTCGTTGAAAGATTTATTATACTGAACATTCATGTTTTTGTACTGAGAATCAGTAATTAATTTTAGGTCGTAAGTTCTTTTAATCAAGCTTTTTATAGAGACCTTCCAGTACGCTTTCACTCTACCGAGAGCAGTAATCTTAGGAGATATCAAATATGATTTGATATCCGAGGCAGGCATGAGGAAAGCCGCAGCGAAGCGGTGCGCCTCCTCTTCCATCTTCTGATCGTCGTCAGGCACGGTGTGCATAACGATGTGTCCAAGCTCGTGCGCGAGCGAGAAACGGAAGCGGTCCCCGGCAACATCCTTGTTCATGAAGAAGAGCGGTGGCATGCCCTCCGAACGGAAGCTGATGCCGTCCAGAAGCTTGGTGTGGAAGCTCGTCATGATGACGATGCCGCCCGCCTGCTCAATCGTATCAACCACGCAGGCGACCGGCCCACGCGGCAGCATCCAGTACGCGCGCAGCCGCTCGGCGACCTTCTCTGGCGTGAGGCCGCTCTCGTCCAGGTCGATCTGAGGGATCGGCTTGGCGACTTCCAGGTCGTAGGAGCGCAAGAGCCTCGCCACGTGCTGACGCCGGATGTTGATGACCGCACCGATCCGCGCGAGTGGCTTCGCGCCGAGCTTCGTGCGCTTGCGGTAGTGAAAGGCGGGGAACCCGATCGCGCGCTCGCGCTGATGGAAGAAGGCTGTAGGGAAGCGGAGTGCCTTCGCGAGGTTGCCCAGCACCTCGTCGGAGGGTTGGCCGATCAGGCCGTGTTCGAGCTTCGAGATGAGCGCCTGCGTGACAGACGCCTCTCTCGCCAGATCAGCCTGGGTCATCTCGCGCGCCTCACGCGCGAGTCTCAGCATGTCAGCGTTGAAGACCGCGTCGGTCACTTAGCGTCCTCGTCTCGCACGCGCCGCCTCAAAGTCGGTCCGACCAGTGTCAGGGATCCGCTCCGGCGTGATGTCCACCCACGCAGCCTGGGCTTCCGTAGCGGTGACCTGCGCCGTCCAGATCACGTCCTTGCCGATCTGCCTGACAATCATCACCCGCTCGATCGCGGCCCCGGCGGCATCCATTTGGTAGCCCGCATACAGACGCACGGCCGCCTCGGGCAGATCGAGGAGGGGCATCTCGTCGTCATAATCCTGCTGTTGCAGGGTCTGGTAGTTAGCGTGTTGGCCTAACCCGTTCACCTTCTTGACCCGGATCAGCGCCTGATCCCGGTAGTTGAGCAGGTGAAGCCCCCGGCGATCCAGGAAGTTCACCCCAGGCGTGCCGTCGAAGCGGTCCATCAGCGCTCGTTCGGCGTGGTCGTAGATGCAGCACGCGGCAGCGCGATCACTGTGCTGCGCACGAACCGCATCCGAGTACCCGTCACCGTTGTAGGTGGCGACCGCCTCGTACAAGGCGTCGTGGATGCCGAGCAGCAGGGGCTCGATGATCGCCATCTGGCGCGACTGGTCTTCTTCCACGTCCATAAGGCCCTCTCCATCCGGCAGCACGTCGCGCCCTTGGAAGGATATGGCGGAAAATATAACCGTTTCAATAACCGAGCCGCAACTCCTTGTCGGGCCTTACGCTTTGGACTCCTGGGCGTCCCAGACGAGAGCCCTGGAAGCGCTACAATCCGATCTCGACAGCGAGATTGTCGGCGAACAGGGCCCCCTCACGGACGTACCGGCGCAGGGTGCTGAGCGAGGCGTGACGGGTCTGGTGAGCGATCCGGATCTCGCCAACCCCGGCATGGGCGGCCGAGGTCGCGAACCCCGCCCGCATGGAGTGGCCCGCATAGGCCGCCGCGTCGAGCCCGGCGGCGCCAGCGCGGCGCTGGACGATCAGCGCGACGGCGTTGCCGGACAGCCGCCCGCCGAGGCGGCCGTGACGGTCGACGGCGCGGAACGCCGCCCCCTCGGCGATCCCGGTCGCGGCAAGCCACGCCGTGTAGGCGGCGGCCGGACACGTCGCCTGTCCCGTGCGCCCGACCGCGAGCACCGCGCCGCGACCCTCGGCGTCGGTCTTGCTGCGCCGGATCGTGACCCGCAGGCCCTCGGGCAGGACGGCGATGTCGGCCACGTCGAGGGCGGCCAGCTCGGAGCGCCGCAACGCGGCGGCGGTGCCGACCAGGAGCAGGGCGCGGTCGCGCCGGTCGGCGAGGCCGTCGCCGAGCCCGGCGAGCACCTGCTTCAGGCGCGGCACGGTCAGGGCCTCGGCGCGGCGCTGGGCGGAGCCGCGCTCGCGCCGGAGGCCCGCCAGCACGTCGGCCACGGCCGGGTGGCGCACGTCGAGGCCGAGCCCGGCCCGGCGGTGCCGGGCGGCGAGGCTGCTCACCCGCCGGGCGAGGGTCGCGAGCGACAGCCGGTCGGCGCAGTCGGCGAGGTAGAGCCCGACCACGGCCGGGGCGGCGGGCAGCGGTTCGAGGCCGCGGGCGGCGCACCACCCCGCGAATTCCCGCCAGTCGGCCTCGTAGGCGCGGAGCGTGTTAGCGGCGCGCGCCTGCCGAGCGAGTCCGGCGGCGCGGGCGGCGACCGCTTCCAAGTCGAGCGCGGGGCCGATTGCGGTCTCTGCGACAGGGGTAGGAAGGGTGGTCACGGGGAACCCACGTCGTTGGAGGTTTCGGTCGCCAGCAGGTTCTGGATGAGCGTTCGGTGCGTGTGGTTGATTGAGAGGGTCCAGTCGATCTCGCACAGGAGGCGCTCGGCGCAGGTCCGCGCCTTCGTGCCGGGGTCGAGGCCGTGGAGGAGGTGAACTTGCCGTTCGCGCCGCCGCTCAGTCTCGGCGATCTCCCGATCTGCGTCCGCGAGCGCGTCATCGAGGAGCGATGAGGCCGGGACGGGCGCGACGGTCATCCCTGACCCCTCAGGTCCTGGAGCTGGAGTCGGGCCTCAAGGACAAGGCGTAGTTTCGCGTCGGCGAGATCGAGCAGATCCTGGGCGCTCGCCGGGAGGTCGGGGCGTTCCAGGGCCTCCTTCAGCACCCGCTGTTCCTGACGCAGGCCGTCCAGGGTGCGCATGTCCTCCGACATCAGCCGGTCCTGCTCGGCGGTGTCGGCCCCATCCCGGATTAGGGCGAGGAGCCCAGCAGTCCGCGCGGCCGAGCGCATCTCGATCGCGGCGATCTCCCGGCGCACGTCCCGGAGCATCTGCTCCAACAGCGCCACCATGACCGACTCCGTCTTGACCTCCGATAAGCGTCATTATCACAGCCCAGAAGACGCCACCCCGCGGCTGCCCACACCCTAGGCAGCTCCTTCACGAAACTGTGAATTGCCGCCAATTCGGGCTTTGGCGAGCCGCCAAATTCCATTAGGTTACTTTTAAGAATGTATTCACATGTGGCCAGTGAAGTCCATCGACTTCACTGGGGTGGCGAATGCCCCTCCACATGTGACGGGTCTCTCCCGTCTTTATGATGTCGTTCTTGCTCCTTGTAGCAGTATTTCTCAGCTTTTTCAAGATACTGTCTGCCGGTCCGGCCCACTTATCCAATGGTCTCCGCTCTGTACTTTCGGCAAAGAGCGATATTCATAGACGGCCTCGCAACTGGAAATGCCGGGGCCTCACATGTCCAACTCCAATCAGAACGAAGACCGCAAAGATCAGAATGCCTCCGCTGCGCCGGAAGCTTCAAACCCGCTGCGCCCTCATGATTGTCGATATCTCGTACAGGTCAGGAGAGCCGGTCACCTTTCATGGGAGTGCCGCAAGGAGAATGCCCTTCTTCTGAGTACCGCGACGTACGTTGCGGGCGTCCCCGTTCCGGAAGACGTGCGGATCGAACTCTGGGAATGCGAGATCGAGGATTTCGAGATCGATACCTGGGACCGCGTGCGGCTCCTCAAGCGTGACAACAAGGAAATCACGCCCGAGGACGAACGCGCGTTTGAGCGGATCCGGGTGCGCGTTGACCGGTGTCTGACCTGTCGGTGCAAGGTCCCACCGAACGTCGATGACGGGCCGAATTTCGACCGTACCATCGGCGATCTCATCATCGACGCGCGCGCCAAGAAAGACGCGGAGGCCAAGCCCGCTCCCGTCGTTCCTCAGCCGGCTCCGGCTCCGGTGCCGCCGAACCTCACCCCGAAGGCCGAACAGAAGCGCAAGCCCAAGTCCCGCAAGCCGGTTCGGAACGATGGGTGGGGCAGGGACTAGCGCGCCGGCCCGTGGATCGGCCGCTCAGCGGCCGATCCCACGTCCACGATCTCGCCGCATCACGGCGCGGACCCTCAGTAACTCCTGTTCGATACGATGGCGCTCAATCTCCTCTCGACGCAGGTCGCGCTCACGTGCCGAGGCCTGCTCACCATCTCCCAAAGCCAAGCGCCGCTCAGCTTGTTCGTGCCTCAACGCGCGCTGTCGTTCCTGTGCCTTGATGCGCTCATCGGGAGTCAGGCGCTCCCCTTCGCCGCGTGCCAAGCGACCCACCGACACCGCGAGGTTGGTATCCCGCAGCGAGGCCATGGCACCTTCGCTCAAGCTTTGACGCAGGCGGTCGCCGAGTTGCAACCGAAACTGCGCGGCCTTTCGGAGCAGCGTGCGCAGGGTCGCGGTCAGCGTTTGTCGGCGGGCACGCTCAATCCGGAGCGCGTCTACGGCCTCGCCTTGGTCGGTCTGAATGCCAGCGCGGGTTCGGAGGTGGTGTCCCCGCCCGAGCTTCGGCTCCGGCTTCCGATCAAGCACGAAAACCGCTGCGTCGGCTTCGTCCGCCTTCTCCGTGTCACCGCTGGCGCGCGCATCGGCAGCCTCAGCCTTGGCGTCCTCGCATTGTGCCGCGAGCGAGAGGTGGCTGACCCGCGTCGGCGCTCCGGCACGCTCGAGCGCTTCGTTCAGATGCGAAGCCCACGCTTCACGGAGATGCAACAGGGTGTCTCGAGCGTCGAGAGCTTTTTCCTTGCCTTCGAACCCATCGGGACCGACGCGACGAGTCGAGATCAGCACGTGAGCGTGCGGATTGCCGCCGTCCGGATCGTCTTTTCCCGTCCGTCCGTCGTGGTGCGCGATGTCCGCGACAAGACCGAGCGCGACAATCTCCCGCTCGACGAACGCGCGGACCAGCCGGACGCGATCCTCGACGCTCAGCTCGCGCGGCAACGAGAGTACGGCCTCTTTCGCGAGCCTACTGTCGACCCGGCGTTCGCTCGCCTCCACCATCTGCCAGAGCTTCTGGCGATCCGTGCGAGCCCATGCCGGTGCGCTTGGGGGAGCGAGGAGTTCGCGCGACGAGACGCCCTTGCGCCGCCTGTAGTCGAAGACTTGGCCGCGGCGGGCGCAGACCATCCGGGTGCCGGAGCGATAGGCGGCTGCGGCGACGGCCGAACGCCCGCCGGAGCGGCCGATCACCTTCAGCTCGAAGCGGTACAGCGCCATCCCGTCACCGCGCCCTGTGCGCACATACGTGGTCCAGCGGCCCGACGCTGGCTCGGTTTCAGGGTGAGGAACCCTGACGTCCGGCGCCTAAGCGCCGGACTGGGGGGAAGCCGTCCGGCGGGGCGCAGCCCCTGAGGACCGCGGGTGTCGGACGCAGTCCGAGACGTAACCGCGCCCTTCGGGACTCAACCCTAGCTTTGCCCGCCCCTCGAATGCAACTCTCAAAAAGCGAGCTTCGAACATGGACACGACCGAGACCAAGCCGAAGCGCATCAAGCGCACCCCGGAACAGAGGCTGACGGCGCTTGCCGCTGAGACCGCACGTGTGGAGGCAGAAATCCAAGCCAGGGATGAACGGGAGGCGAAGGTCGTCGGCGCTGTTGTGATCCGATGGGCCTACGACAGCCCTGCCAATGCCAAGCAGCTGGTCTCGATCATCGACAACGACGGTCTTCCGGATGTGGACCTCCGAAGGGTCACCGACCTTCTCGGCCGCCTGCACATCTTCTCCATGAGACAGGATCCTGTTCCGCCCACCGAGACGGAGCACTCGTAGGACCCTGCCGACAATGGACGGCGCGAACTCAACCGACCCCGTCATTGAGTTGCTCGACACGCTCAAGGCAGTCCGCCGCGACGTGGACCGACTCGGGCAGGACATGCAGGGGACGCTCAAGGCCGCACAGGCGGCCGAGATGGCGGCTGCAAAACCTCGTACCCTCACCCTCGACGTGTCGGCCCTCGGGCCGGCCTTCGGAACGCTGTCCGACCGCGTCGCGTCGTTGGACACGACGGTCTCCGCGCTCGGGGCCGACCGACTGCGCTGG